>CAWDRK010000043.1:0-151066 GCA_963804635.1 Candidatus Acidiferrales bacterium | reverse complement strand
CCGGCGCCAAGGCGTGGGAGACGGCGACCCATGGATCCGTGTGGACCTCGCCGGTGGTGCGGCAGGGAGTGGCATTTTTCGGTAGCGCCGACGGACACATGTACGCGGTGGAAGCCCAGACGGGAAAGCAACGGTGGAAACAGGAGATGGGCGGGCGAGTGTATTCCACGGCGTATGCGGCGGAAAAGAAGATTTATGTGGGCTGCGGCGATGGCCATGTGCACTGCCTGGATTCGGCGACCGGCAAGATTCTGTGGAGTACGCTGACAGGAAATGGAATTGATTCATCTCCGGCGCTGGTGGACGACACATTGCTAATCGGGTCGCTGGATTTCTACATATACGCACTCGATGCGAGCAATGGCGCAGTGCGCTGGAAATATGAGACCGGCTTGGGGGTTTCCTCTTCGCCAGCGGTGTCCGGAGAAGTTGCGGTGATCGGGAGCAAGGATGGAAACCTGTACGCGCTGGAAATCGCCAGCGGGAAATTGCGCTGGAAGACCCGCACGAGCCAAGTGATAACGGCACCGGCAGTCGTTGGTGATTCCGCGATTTACCTGCAGTCTGGCGGATTGCAGGCGCTTGACGCCACCACCGGGAACCTGCTGTGGAGAGCGGGGCTGGCTTCCGGAGTGCAGAATGTGCCGGTGATTGTGGGACGGACGATGTACCTGACGAGCAATGAAGGCGAAGTCTATGCGTTGGAATAGGGCGCTTGCTTGTGCCTTCCTGGCCTGGGTTCCATTGCTGATCGCGGCCGCTCCCGAAACGAAAACCCCGCTGGTACATAAAGCCAAGTACATCATGGGAACGGTGTACGAGATCGCCGTGTACGACAAT
The DNA here is from genome assembly GCA_963804635.1 of Candidatus Acidiferrales bacterium. Taxonomy (GTDB): domain Bacteria; phylum Acidobacteriota; class Terriglobia; order Acidiferrales; family UBA7541; genus Acidiferrum. Next base: position 150,226 of record CAWDRK010000043.1, on the reverse strand, counting down.
CAGCCGGAACGCGCTTCGCAAGCAATCGACAAAGCCTTCGCAGAGATTGTGCGGCTGGACGCGATGCTGAGCAATTATAAGCCGGACAGCGATCTAAGCCGGTTGAACCGCGCCGCGCATAATCATGCGGAAAAAGTGTCCGTAGATTTGTACCGTGTGATTGAAGAGTCGCAGCGGTATTCCAAGGTGTCGAAGGGGAAATTCGACATTACCGTGGCACCGCTGGTGGATTTATGGAAAGCGGCGCTACGGGGAGAACCCGTGCCGACCGAGGCGGAGCAGAGAAAACTGCGGGCCTGCGTGGGATACGAAAAGATCGAGCTGATTCCGCCGGACCGCGTCGAATTCCATTCGCCATGCATGAGGATCGATGTGGGATCGATTGGAAAAGGGTACGCGGTGGACCGCGCAGTGGAGATCCTCCGGGCGAACGGAATCGTGAATGCGCTGGTGGATGCGGGACAAAGCACGATTTACGGAATGGGCGCACCGCCAGGAAAAAGCGCGTGGGAAGTGCACCTGCGGGATCCCTCGAACCGTGTCGATCCACAAGTGATGCTGAGTGAAAACAGCGTGTCGACATCGGAGCAAACCCCTGCGAGCGTGCTGGGAATTGAGACCGCGGGACACATCATCGACCCGTACAGCGGAAAACCGTTAGAAACAAAATACGCACTGAGCATCGTGGCGAAGACCGGAACCGCGTCGGATGCGCTGTCGACCACGCTGTTGCTGGTTGGTCCGGCCAAGGGAAAGCCGATCGTGAAATCGATTCCGCACGCAGCGGCAATCTGGATTTCTGCACAAGGCGAAACGGTAACGACAGGGCCGCAGATTCGCCTGGGAGACCAACGGCAACAAGAAGCGGCGAAGCGCGGAAGGCGAAGAATGAAGTGCGGTGTTAGTCCGAGGGAAAACTGATGACGACGTGGACAGAGATTGCGTGCACTTTGTTTCTTGCAGCCGTAATGGCACCGGCGAGCGTGGGCAAGGTATATGTGCGGTGGACGCAAACCCCCGTGCCACCAGCAACCGTATTGGGTGTGAGCGACCTGGTGATTCTGTGGGATGACGACGCGAAGGGTGCAGTGCAAGAGGCGAAAAAGCAGGGCTATCACGTGTTTTGGGAAGTGAAGCTGGAAGAAGGGCCAGCCGCGGCGGAAGCGGCGACAACTGCGGGCGTCGCAGGAATCATTGTGAAGAGTGAAGCGTCTGAAGCACACCTGGTGGAAGAAAGCGCGCGCAAGCTGCGGTCGACTTATCCGATGCTGAAGATTCTGGTTCTCGATGCAGGCGGAAGGCAACCGCAGCTGCGTGGGTGGCTGGTATTCAAGAAAGATGGAATTTTGCAGGTGTCGAGTCCCACCTCGCAGCCGTGGCTGGATGCGAATCTTGCGATGATCCGGCATGAACGCGCCTTTCAAAACGAACAGGCGCCGCTGTACACATTTTCGTGGGACTTGAGCGATGAAGTGGTGAAGGAGCAAGGTCCGAGCGCGGCGGACTACTCGCTGGCGGTGGCGGAGGCCGGAGCGTTTCACGCCGATTTGCTGCTGGAATTGCACCAGAGGCAACAGAAGGGCCTGGCGAGCGGAGATAAGGATACCCTGGCAAGCTGGAACGAAGTGAAACGAACAATTGAATTTTATGACCGAGGAAATCCGGGAGCGAAGGAAGCGGCAGCGCGGGTTGGCGTGCTCACGAACGATTATGACTCGTCGTACGAAGCGATCAATTTGATGGCGCGTCACAATATTCCCTTTCGCGTCCTGCATTCGGTGGACGTGAAGCCGCGCGACCTGGAAGGATTCGACGTGGTGGTTGCGTTTGCCGCGCCAAGCGAGGAACTGACGGCCGGCATTCGCGAGTTCGCCGAGCGCGGCGGAGTGGCAGTGCTCGTCAATGTGCCGGGCAATTACCCCTGGGATTCTTCCGCGCTGGCAAAAACCAGCGGGCACGCGGTCTCCTACACAGTGGGAAACGGCCGAGTGATTGAGCTGGGCGAAGCGGTCACGGATCCAGAGACGTTTGCGCGAGACGTGCGGAGGTTGATGGTGAAGGAACGAATTCCCGTAAGTTTGTGGAATTCGCTGACCACATTGGTGACGGCTTATCCCGGAGAGAAGCCCGGCGAAATCATCGTGGAATTGGTGAATTATGAAGAGGAACCGGCGCAAGTCCAGGTGCAGGTGAGAGGAAATTTCGGTACTGTGACGGCTGAGAGCGCGGAGCGAGGATGCTGCCAGACGTTGAAAGCCGCGCAGGTGGATGGGTTCACGGAATTCGTCGTGCCTGACGTTTTCATCGGAGCACGAGTACACCTACAGGGGCCTGCGGGCGGTTCCGCGCTGGCAGAGGCGAAGCCGAAACCCTAAAAGTCACCACCTAATCTGGCGCCGATTAATCCAAAGCGTAGAGATTGCCGTCGCTGCTGCCACATACTCGAGAGCATTCTTAACGGCTGGAGCGGAAATCACGCGGCCGTTGGTTAGCTAACATATGGGTTACGTAACCCCGTCACACGGGCAGTGTGCCTGGCGCTCTGATGGAGGACCTGACCCCTCTTCAAATAAGGTATCCTCGGCTCTCCAGAAAGAAGAGCGTTACTCCCTTCGCTTTACAGGGACGACGTACACCGATGAACTCGAAACCCTCTGCCCTTCTCCGGTGGCTGTTTGACCCCGAGCGCGGTGCATCAGACAGCCTGATTCCTCGATGGATATTTCTGCGCGCGCTCGGGCTCATTTATTTCTCCGCGTTCTTCTCACTGCTATTCCAAATTCGCGGGCTGATTGGACCGGAGGGAATTCTTCCCGCACGAGAATATCTGCAAGCCGTGGCGAATACGGCGGGACACGCACGCTACTGGTACGCACCGACGCTGCTGTGGTGCAACACAAGTTCGCACATGTTGATGGGGCTGTGCTGGGTGGCACTGATGGCGTCTGTTCTGCTAACCCTGAACATTTGGCCGCGCGGGATGCTGGCGGTCTGCTGGGTGTGCTTTCTTTCGTATGTGAGCGCGGCGGCGGAGTTCTCAGGCTATCAGTCCGACGGAATGTTGCTGGAGGCCGGCTTTATCTCCTTGTTTCTCGCACCGCCGGGATGGCGGCCGGGGTTGGCACGATGGCACCCGCCGATACGCGCGAGCGTGTTCCTTTTGCGTTGGGAATGGTTCCGAATCTACTTCGAATCGGGCGTGGCGAAAATCATCAGCGGCGACCCGCAGTGGCGCAACTTCACCGCGATGGATGAGTACTACCAGAACGGGCCGCTGCCAACCTGGATCGGATGGCACGTACAACATTTTCCGCACTGGTTCCATGTCGCGTCGGCGTTCGGCACCCTCGCCCTGGAGTTGGTGTTGGTGTGGATGCTTTTTCTGCCGAGGCGATGGCGGATTGTCTGCTTTTTTATTGTGACGCCGTGGCAGCTCGGGATCATCCTGACGGCCAATTACACGTTTCTGAATTACCTCGTGCTGGTGTTGGGATTCTTTCTGCTGGACGACCGCTTCCTTATGCAGTTCCTGCCGCAACGTTGGAAGCAACAACTGCCGGGCGCGCAGAAGACGGAATCTGTGGTGACAGGCGCCGCGCCGTTCGAATCACAATCAATTCTTCAGACCGACGGAACGGCAAACACCTTCGAATCGTTGCCCAAGACGGCCGACAGACGCGAATGGCACGCGCGGCTGCGAGCCCAGTTCGGAGTTCTCGGGATGGCGTCAACCGCGGTTGTATTTGCATGGCTCTTTTACGCCTCGACATTACAAATGATCTGGATGATCTTCCGCGGATTTCCTCTGCCAACGACCCCCATTGTCGCTCTGCAACCGTTTCGCATCGCCGACCGTTACGGCTTGTTCGCGGTAATGACGCGAGGGCGTTACGAAATCGAGTTTCAGGGCTCGGCTGACGGACAGACCTGGGTGCCATATCCGTTTCGTTTTAAGCCGCAGGATCCGAACGAGGCCCCTGGTATCTATGCTCCGTATCAGCCGCGATTCGATTGGAATTTGTGGTTCGCGTCGCTGGCGGACTGGCGTTCTGATCCCATCGTCACTCGAACCGAAGAGCGGCTGCTGACGGGCGACAAGGATGTTTTGGCGTTGTTCGCCGCGAATCCGTTCTCGCACGAACCGCCGCGCCAAGTGCGCGCTGTTCTCTGGCAATATTGGTTCACCACAAAGGCGGAGAAGCGCGCGCAGGCAACGTGGTGGCGGCGCCAACTGGTTGGGTTGTATGCTCCGACGTTGGAACGCGAGGCGGACGGGAAGATTGCAGTCATCGAGTGGCCGGCAGAGTTAGCGCCGCGGCAGTGAGTCCTGTAACAGCGCGCGCAAAGGCGGAATCGTTAAATGAACCGGAATGCTTGCGTCATCGGTGCCGGCCCCAATGGTCTCGCCGCAGCCATCGTACTGGCCGAGCGCGGAGTGAAGGTGCAGGTTTTTGAAGCGGAATCGGAACCAGGCGGAGCCGCGCGAACGCTGGAATTGACGCTGCCCGGTTTTCTGCATGACTTTGGATCGGCGGTGTATCCACTCGCGGCCGGGTCGCCATTTTTCTCCTCGCTGCCGCTATCGAAACACGGGCTGGAGTGGATTCACTCGCCGTGCCCGCTGGCGCACCCTTTCGATGACGGCACAGCAATCACTCTGGAGCGGGATCTGCGGGAGACGGAATCGTCGCTCCGCGAGGACGGCAAAACCTGGCGCCGATTGATGCGGCCGTTCGCGGAGCACTGGACGGTATTATCATCGGAGGTGCTTCGACCGATTCACGTACTTTCTCGGCATCCGTGGTTGCTCGGCCGCTTCGGAGTGGTGGCGTTCCCTTCCGCAAAGACGTTGTGGGGCATTTTGTTTCGTAACGAGCGCACGAAAGCGCTGTTCGCGGGTTTGGCGGCACATTCATTCTTGAGCCTGGATGAGCCGTTGAGCGCCGCATTCGGCGTGATGCTCGGAGCCGCGGCACATGCGGTGGGATGGCCGATTCCTCGCGGCGGTGCCCGGTCCCTTACCAACGCGTTGTGCGGCCATCTGGCGGCGCTTGGCGGCGAGATCAAGACCTCGACGCACGTGGAAAAACTCGACTCGCTGCCGAAGTACGACGCCACATTGTGCGATGTGACCCCCTTCCAGTTGCTACGAATGGCAACCAGCCGATTATCCACGCGCTACACGTTGCGCCTGGCGAAGTATCGCTATGGCCCCGCGGCTTTCAAAGTTGATTACGCGCTGCGGTGCCCGATTCCGTGGAAAGCCGCAGCGTGCTTACGCGCCGCGACCGTACACTTGGGAGCAAGCGCTGCGGAAATTGCCGACTCCGAGGCAACCATGCGGGGCGGTCGGCACTCCGAGCGGCCCTTCGTGCTGCTGGCCCAGCCGAGTCTGTTCGACGCCATGCGCGCTCCCGCGGAGAAGCACACAGCTTGGGCGTACTGTCACGTACCCAATGGATCTCAATACGACATGATGGAGACGATGGAGGCGCAAATCGAGCGCTTCGCTCCCGGATTCCGCGACTGCGTCCTCGCGCGCCGCGTTTTTTCTCCTGCGGGGCTGCATAAAATGGATGCGAATTTGATTGGAGGGGACATTTCGGGCGGCTCGATGGATCTGAAACAGTTTTTGTTTCGACCCACCTGGCGGCACTATGCCACATCGGCTCGGGACATTTATCTGTGCTCGTCATCGACCCCGCCGGGAGGAGGGGTTCACGGGATGTGCGGGTACCATGCGGCCCGCTTGGCGTTGTCGCGTATGAGGATGTAGAGCAGTTGCGCTGAACCAAATGTCAGTGCGGTCAGGATTACCAGGTCATGAGGTGCAAAGCTACCAAGAAAATGGACGTGGCCAGGATAAGATTGTTCTGGAATTGCAATCTACGAGCACGCAGAGCGTAGACCAGCGTTAGCGCAATGACGACCACCATCTGCGCATACCAATAACTCCTGGGTCCGATGCTCCAGAGCCCCCAACCCAAGTGCACGGACGAGTGCGGATAGAGGGCAAGATTCCTGGGATGAGTCGGCAGATCCAGGAGCAAATGGGAGAAGACCGCGAGCCACACCGGGAATACCACCGCCCATCCTTTTCGCCAAAAGATCAGCGCGAACAGCGTTGCCCACAGAATCACCATAGCAAGAGAGTGCGACCAGTCATCGAAGAATGCCGGACCTTGCGACGGCTCAATGCCCGCCAAACCAAAAGCGATCCAGAAAAGGTCGGGCAGGAATGCGCCGGTCAAGAGCGCCCAGGTGGGAGCTTTGGGAGAGAAACTCTTGATGGCCAGCGCGGCGGCAAAGTGCGCAGCGTACATCAGCGGGACTCGCTGCGGAAATTATTTATGAGCGAAAGAATGGCAACGGGAATGAGAATGAGGAGGAATTGAACGATAGCGTCGTGAATACTCATGGCATTTCTCCGTCCGGCTGGAGGATTCTGCGCAACCTAACCTGTTAGCGCTGACTTATACGGTTATGTATACACTGAGCGGTGTTCAGACGCAAAGATCGGAACCACAAGCAAAATGTCGAAAGTGTTGATTTCAAAGAAACATTGCTTGAGTATAGGTGCCCTATGCGCGAAATAAGATGTGGGCGAAAGCTGTTGGGAACGGTGATCCTTTTATTCACGATGCTGGCTGGTTCGTTGGCATTTGCGCAAGGCTCAGGCAACGTGGAGTGGCCCAACTATGGCAACGATCCGGGAGGAATGCGTTACTCGCCGCTGACGCAGATTAATCGAGAGAATGTGGCGAATTTGAAGGTCGCCTGGACATTCCATACTGGAGATATTTCCGATGGTAGCCAGGGCCGGAGAAGAAGCGGGTTTGAGAACACGCCGATTCTGGTGGACGGCACCCTCTACGTGACTACGCCATTTAACCGCGTGATTGCGCTGGACCCGGAAACGGGAAAGCAGCTCTGGGCCTACGATCCCCAAATCGATCAAACCTGGAAATCGGGCGACGGGCTCATCAACCGCGGAGTTGCCACGTGGTTGGATCCCGAACGCGCAACGGGACAGCCATGCCATCGGCGGATTTACGAAGCCACGATTGATGCGCGACTGATCGCGCTGGATGCGGCGACGGGGCTGGCGTGCGCGGATTTTGGGACTGGCGGCCAGCTGAGCTTGCGGGATGTCCCTGGATTTCGGCCGGGGTTTTACCACATGACTTCGCCGCCCGCGGTGATTGAAGACATCGTGGTGGTTGGATCAGCCATCGATGATAACGGGCGTGTGGACATGCCCAGCGGCGTGGTGCGGGCGTTCGACGCGCGTTCGGGGAAACTGCGCTGGAGCTGGGATCCCATTCCCGGGCATGCGGCAGGTGTCGCGGGAAACGGGGCTAGCGCGCAGATAAAACAATGGAACACCGGTGCAGCCAACGCGTGGTCCATCATGGCGACTGATCCCAGGCGCGGGCTGGTGTTCGTGCCAACCGGAAGCGCGAGCCCCGATTATTACGGCGGCCTACGGCCTGGCGACGACAAATGGGCCGATTCGGTAGTGGCGCTGCAAGCCAAGACTGGCAAAGCGGCGTGGGGATTCCAGTTGGTGCACCACAATCTGTGGGACTATGACACAGCCTCGCCGCCACTGCTGACCACGCTGGAACATGGCGGGAAGGAAGTTCCGGTGGTCATCCAGGGAAACAAAAGCGGGTTTGTCTACGTTTTGAATCGAGACACGGGCGAGCCGGTATTTGCTGTGGAGGAGCGCGCTGTGCCACAGAGCGATGTGCCGGGCGAAGTGACTTCAGCAACGCAACCGTTTCCGGTGGCTCCGCCGGCGCTCGCTCCGCAGCACGTTTCTGCGGACCAGGCTTGGGGACTGGACGCCGAAGATCGCGAGGCCTGCCGCAAGGAAATCGCTGCGCTGCGCAACGAAGGAATTTTCACGCCGCCAGCCGTGCGCGGCTCGTTGGCGATTCCCGGGAACATCGGTGGGATGACGTGGAGCGGATACGCCTTCGATCCGCAAAACAGCACATTGCTGGTGACGACGAACAACTTTCCGACGAAGGTACGCGTAATCCCGCGGGCGCAGTTCGACGAGGCGCGAAAAAGCGAGGAAAAAGGCGAGTACACATCTCAGGAAGGAGCATCGTACGGGATGTTCCGCCGACCGCTACTGTCGCCAAAGTATCGGCTGCCGTGTGTGCCGCCGCCGTGGGGCATGTTGAGCGCCGTGGACATGGTGAAAGGCACGATCCGGTGGCAGGTTCCGCTGGGATCGTTTGCACCGGGGAAAGTGCCAGACGGAGTCATCAATCTGGGCGGGCCGATTGTGACCGCCGGAGGATTGGTTTTTGTGGCGGGCACGATTGATCCGTATTTGCGAGCGTTCGATGTGGAAACGGGAAAAGAATTGTGGAAGGCGCAATTGCCGACCAGCGCGCACGCTACGCCGATGACGTATCGCTTGGGCACAAATGGGAGACAGTATGTGGTGATCGCGGCGGGCGGCCATCCGCATATCGACGAGGAAAAGCCGGACGACACGGTGATGGCGTTCACGTTGCCGTAACTACCACGACCAGGCACCTCCGGCCAGGGACCAGCAAAACTCAAAAAGCCACGCCAGGAAAAACAACGGCCTCAGCCGTGAAGGGCTGAGTTACAGGTTTGTCCAGAACCTTCCCCTTGACAGTCTAGGAGAATAAGTTTATACATTCCTAGAGCATCTAGGAGAGGTCTCTTGGACAAACAATTGGAACTTCTGCAAGGAACACTGGACATGCTGATCCTGAAGGCCGCTTCGCTGGGGCCATTGCACGGATACGGCATTCTGCTGCGCATTCAGCAAATCTCGAAAGACCGTCTGGAAATACAACAGGGATCTTTGTACCCCGCGCTCTATCGCCTGGAGCATCAGGGCTGGATCACCAGCGAGTGGGGCGAGTCGGAAAACAAACGGAAGGCCAAATACTACCAACTGACCGCCGCAGGCAAGCGCCGGCTTCATACCGAAACCGAAAACTGGAACCGCATGGCGGACGTGATCGCGGGGATCTTGGGGACGAAGCCGGAGGAAGTATGAGGCTCTGGAGCCAGATGCGATCTTGGATGCGCGCGATGGCGGCACGCAAACTCATGGAAAGCGATATGGACGCCGAGCTGCGCTTTCACATAGAGGCGTATGCCCAGGATCTGGAGCGGCAGGGAGTGGCTCACGAAGAAGCGATGCGGCGGGCGCACATTGAGTTTGGAGGAGTGGAGCGAGCGAAGGAGCAGTGTCGCGAGGCGCGCGGTGTAAGTTTTCTGGAAACGCTGTTGCAGGATTTGCGTTATGGCGTGAGGACACTGGCGAAGAGTCCCGGCTTCACCACCATTGCCGTGCTGACACTGGCGCTGGGGATTGGCGCGAACACGGCAATTTTCAATGTTGTGAACGCAACGCTGCTGCAGCCACTGCCGATTCGAGAAGGAAGCCGGCTGGTGGTGATTTGGATCAGCAACATGGGACACGGTTGGAGCCGCATCGGGCCGGCGGGACAGGACTATCTGGACTGGAAAGAACAGAGCAAGTTATTCGACGACCTGTTCATGTTCGAACACGGCACCGGCACGGTAACCGCACCGGGCGAGCCGGAGCAGGTGGCGGGCTTACGAGTAACCACGAATTTCGGCGACTTCTTTGGAATCAAGCCGGTGCTGGGGCGCACGTTTCGTTTGGAAGAAGGAGCGGGACGGCACAACTACGTCGTGCTGGGCTACGGGTATTGGCAGCGGAAATTTGCCGGCGACACAACAGTAGTGGGACGCGGCATGACGTTGAATGGCGAAGAATACACCATCATCGGAGTGTTGCCGGAAGACTTCGCGGCGCTGTTTCCCGCGGATCTGGTGGTTCCGTTCGACAGGGACTGGATCAAGCGCGCCGATAGCGATCTGGGCGTTTTCGGACGGTTGAGGCCGGGTGGCACGCTGCAGCAGGCCAGCGGTGAAATGAGCGTGATTGCTGGCCGGATTGCAAACGCGCGTCCCACGCGAAAAGGATTTGGCGTGGTGTTGGTGCCACTGCAGGACGTGCGCGTGGAGTATCTGCGGCCCGCGCTGCTGGTGTTGCTTGGCGCCGTAAGCTTCGTGCTGTTGATCTCTTGCGCCAACGTGGGCAACCTGATGCTGGCGCGCTCCATTGCGCGGCAGAGAGAAGTCTCGATTCGCATGGCGCTGGGGGCAGGACGGCTGAGACTGCTCCGTCAGTTCCTGACGGAGAGCACAATATTGGCGCTGTTGGGCGGGGGCGTGGGAGCGCTACTGGCGCTGTGGTCTACGCACGTGCTGGCGATTCTTTTGCCGGCGCGGATTCCTGTGCCGAATGCGGCCGATAAGGTGACATTGCCCGGAATTCACATGAGCGGTAAGGCGTTTGCTTTCACCATCGTCGTTTCGCTGCTGACCGGGATCATCTTTGGTTTCATTCCCGCGTTGCAAAGCCTGCACTGTAATGTGAACGAAACGTTGAAAGAGGGCGGGCGGGGCTTTGTGTCCAGCCTGCGAGGAAATAGCACCCGGGCGACGCTCGTGATTGTGGAATCTGCGCTGGCCTTTGTGCTGGTGATTGGCGCGGGGCTGATGATCAAGAGCTTCTGGCACCTATTGCAAGCCAATCCGGGATTTCGTCCCGATCATCTGCTGACGCTACGCATTAAGCTGCCGGCGGATGCTAAGGACTCGCCATATCGCGAGCCGCGCAAGCAAGCCGATGCCTTCCAGCGTTTCCTGAGCAGCGTCGAAGCGTTGCCCGGAATTCAGTCCGCTGCGTTCACGGAAATCGTCCCACTGAGCCAGGACGACATGGACATGGGATATTTCGTAGTGAAGGAAAATCCGCCGCTCGCCCCTGGGGAACATCTGGCGGCGGACTACCGCGACATTACTCCGAATTACTTTGCGACCATGGCAATTCCGCTGATCAAAGGGCACATCTTTTCGGAGCAAGACAATCTGGATCGGCCGCGCGTAGTGGTGATTGACGAGACATTGGCACGGCGGTTTTTCCCGAATGAGGATCCGATCGGGAAACATTTGCAGGTGCCGGATAGCACGCGGCCGGCGCGCGAAATCGTCGGAGTCGTCGGCGGGGTTCGCGATACGGGCTTCGATCAGCAACCACGGCCGACGATCTACTTCCCTTCCCTTCAGAGCCCGGACCAAACCATGAGCCTGGTGGTACGAACCTCGATGCCCCCAGGAGCGATCTTGCCGGCGATCAAGAACGCAATCTGGTCGGTGGACAAGAATCAGCCGGTGTTCGACGTGAAATCGATGGACGAAGTTATTGCGGGAAACGTTTCGGCGCAGCGGCTGGCCTTTCTGCTGTTGGGGGTGTTCGCGTTTCTGGCGCTGGCGTTGGCGGCCATTGGAATTTATGGCGTCACGTCCTATCTGGTGAGCGAACGCACGCATGAGATTGGCGTGCGCATGGCTCTCGGCGCGCAGCCATTGGATGTTTCGCGGCTGGTGCTGAGCCATGGCGCAAAATTGGTCGGTATCGGCGTGTTCGTTGGGGCGCTGGCCGCGCTGGCCCTGACGCGCGTGCTCACCAATTTGCTCTTTGACGTAACTGCTAGCGACCCGTGGACGTTTGTTGGCGTGGGCCTGCTGCTGATCGTCGTGGCGGTGGTGGCGAGCTACATTCCGGCGCGCAGGGCCATGCGGGTCGATCCGATGGTGGCGCTGCGGTACGAATGATGGCGCAACGGGTTGAGCGCGTCGTGCGTTAACAAGGAGGCGGGCGGGGCTGGTGCTGGTGCTGGTGACGATTGCTATAGCGTAATTGCGTATGCCACTGCCCCGCCGCAAGCACGAAATCGGCATGCGCATGGCTCTGGGAGCACAGGTTCGTGACATTCTGCGGCTGGTTCTGGGACCCGGCACCAGACTGTCGCTGATTGGCGTGATGCTTGGTGCGCCCGTGGCCTTGCTGCTGGCGTGGCTGATGCAAGGCCAGTTATTTGGCATCCGTGCCGGCGATCCTTCAACGCTGATTGCCGTGACACTGGTACTGCTGCTCGTGGGTCTGCTGGCCTGCTACATACCGGCGCGGCGGGCGACACGGGTGGATCCGCCGGTGGCGCTGCGGTATGAATAGGAAGCCTCTGCCTAGAGGTGCTGGCTGACGGAGAGAATATTGCCATCCGGATCTTTGAACCACGCTACTTTGTCACCGTTTGGCGCGGTCCAAATGCCGAGTTCCCGATCTTGAACGAAAGGGAATTTTTCGGTTGGAACACCGCGATCCCTGAGCCAGGTTGCCGCGGCGCCGATGTCGCTCACCTCCCAACCGAGGATCGTGCCCTGCAGCGGGGTGAAATTCGGTATTTTCCCAATGCGAATCTTGTGCCCGCCCACGCTTACCACCAAAGCGAACTGATCGAGGCTCACAAAATCGAAGCCAAGCTTGCCCTCATAGAAAGCGCGGGCCTGGTCGTAATCCTTGGTGGCAACAAAACCAACCATCTTCGCGGAAGCCAACATGGTCCCCTCCTCAAACGTTGCGTTGCGGGAGGAGAGATAGCACTTGTCAGACGGGATTTCTCTCGCTATTGTGCCAAGAAATGTCGCACAGGTGCCAAAGCATTTTGTCGGCCCAGAACGGCCGACGCCGCGCGGAAATGGCCAGCGTGTCCGCGGAACTTGAGGACGGGCACGTGATTCCCGAACATTCGCATCCAGAGGATCAACTGCTGTTTGCCTCCGAAGGGGTGATGACGGTGAGCACGAAGCAAGGCGTGTGGGTCGTACCCCCGATGCGCGCCGTGTGGATTCCGGCAGATACGTTGCACTGCGTAGCGATGTCCGGGCGCGTGTCCATGAGAACGTTGTACCTACAGCCAAAACTGGGCCGTTGGCTGCCCGAGAAATGTTTTGTGATGAACGTGACATCGCTCTTGAAGGAACTGGTACTGCATGCCTGCAGGATGGGGAGACTGCATCGAAGCGCGGCGGCGGAAAGACGGCTGACCGGAATGATTGTCGACCAGCTGAAGGCCGTGGAATCCGCCCCGCTGCAATTGCCGCGCCCGATGGATCCACGGGCGCAGAGAGTGGTGGAAAGATTAGTCGCAAACCCGGGGGACCACAGAAAATTGGAAAAATTGTGCAGGGAATGCGGGGCAAGCAAGAGAACCATTCAGCGACTCTTCCGCGAGGAAACAAAAATGACTTTCCGCAAGTGGCGGCAGCAACTTCGCCTGCTTCATGCCATGCAACGGCTCGCTTCCGGAGAGAAAGTGACCGCCGCGGCGCTGGATGCGGGGTACAACAGCACCAGCGCGTTCATCTGCATGTTCCGCAAGCAACTGGGAAAGACGCCGGCACGGTATTTGGAGACCGCCGCCGGATAGAAACGCCGGCCTCCTAAGGCCGCCGCTACACGGGAAAGCCCGAGAGAAACGGCAGTGTTGCGAAGCGCAGGGTCAGCTCAGGGCGGTTCAGTGCAAAAGCCTCGGCGAGCCCGGCACTCCAAAAGCGCCGCCGCAGAGGGTGGAGCTATAACCCCGAGCACCCCGGCTGAAGCCTGGGCTACCAAACCCACAATCGCCCAACCGGAAGCGCTCCCCAATCGGCGGGACCCCAGATCGACAGATTGCGGTGGAAAAAGGAAGCTAACCTTCCTTATCATCAGACGTCTATGTACTGAGAGGTCTAAGCATGCCAAAAGCGGAGTCACTGCAAGGCTCGATCGATCTGCTGGTCCTGAAAATCCTCTCGCGGCGCTCGCGCCTGCACGGGTACGCCATCATGACGGCGATTCAGGACATTTCCGGCGAGGTCCTGCGCGTAGAAGAAGGATCCCTGTATCCGGCGCTGCACCGGATGGAGGAAGCGGGTTGGATCCGCGCCGAATGGATCACCAAGGACAACGGCCGGCGGACGCGAATCTATGAATTGACGGCCTCGGGCAAAAAGCAACTCGGAGCGGAAGAGTCGCGCTGGCTATCGGTGGCGGCGGCCATCAATCGCGTGCTGAGGGAGGCGTGAAATGTCGCTGAGGACGCGGATGGCGAATGTATTTCGAGGCGCGCGAGTGAATCGTGAGATTGACGAGGAACTCGAAGCTCACTTGGAAGAAGCGACGGCTTCGGGACGCGACCCAGAGGAAGCGCGAAGGGCGCTGGGATCGCCGCTGCGCCATCGCGAAGGAAGCCGCGACGCGCAGATCCTGACGTGGCTTGATTCCCTGGTGGCCGACGCTGGCTCGGGCTGGCGGCAATTGAAGAAAAACAAGATTACATCGGCTGCGGCCATTCTTTCACTGGCGCTGGCGATCGGGGCGTGCACGGCGGCGTTCCGGCTGATCGATGCATTGCTGCTGCGGCCATTGCCAGTGTCTGGAGCGCAGCGCTTATTCGTCGTCGCTCGCCACGGGCTGAACATGAACGGCGCGCCGGGAACATTCGACGGCACAGAATATCCGCTGTTTCAGCAAATGAGGGCGACGGTAAGAGACCAGGCTGAGTTGATTGCGTTGTCGTATGACGCGCGTACGGATTTGACTTACGGGTCCGATGAAGAGATGGAGGAAGTCCACCTGCAATACGTCTCCGGGCAGATGTTCGGGACATTCGGCTTGCGACCAGCGGTTGGTCGACTGTTGACGGAAAGCGATGATGATAAACCGGGAGGGCATCCGTATGCTGTGCTCTCTTACGACTACTGGACAAGCCGTTTTGGGAAAAACCCACAAGTGGTCGGTCGCACGTTTCGCATGGGAGATGCGCTTTACGAAATTGTGGGAGTCATCGACCAACCCTTTACGGGTACGGAACCGGGGACGGTCACCGATATTTTCGTACCCACGATGATGCATGAGGGAGTGACACACCCAGATTGGAGTTGGATTCGGGTAATGGTGCAACTAAAGCCTGGCGTGACGGGCGAATCGGTACGCGCGAAACTACAAGGAAACTTTCGGGCGTTTCAGGATTTGCAAGCAAAGAACCTGGCGGGGCTACCGAAACAAAACCTCGCAAACTTCCTGAATCAGAAGATCGTGCTCGAGCCCGCGGCTGCCGGGATCTCTGCGATGCAGAAAGATAATCGCCCTGGGTTGGTGGCTCTGGGAGTTTTGGTGGGGCTGGTGCTGCTGATCGCTTGCGCGAACGTCGCCAACCTGATGACGGCGCAGGCGGCCGCACGCGCACGAGAGATGGCACTGCGAATTTCGCTGGGGGCCGGGCGCGCGCGGCTGGTGCAATTGGTGCTGCTGGAAAGCGCCTGGATCGCATGGCTGGCTGCGGCAATTGGCGGGCTGCTTGCGTGGTGGTCGGCGCCGTTCGTAGTCGCACGAATCAATCCGCCGGATAATCCGGTCCGCATTTCCCTCCCCGCGGACTGGCGCGTGATGGGATTTGCCTTGGTGTTGACCCTGGCGGTGACATTTCTATTTGGACTGATCCCGGCGTTGCAGGCGTCGGCAATAAAGCCCGCCAGTGCATTGAAGGGTGGAGAAGACCCGCATTCGCGGCGGCGATTGATGAACGCTCTGATTGCGGCGCAGGTGGCCTTCTGTTTCCTGGTGCTGTTCGTGGCGGGATTGTTTGTGACCACGTTCGAACGGCTGTCGCATCAGCCCAACGGATTTTCAGCGGAGCGCGTGATCACCTTCGACACGGTAGCTCGGGCGCCGCAGCCGCCGGTGTTCTGGAACCAGGTCGTCGAACATTTAAAGGCACAGCCTGGCGTGGAGGCCGTGGCACTGGCTGGTTGGCCGCTGCTTGACGGAAATGGTTGGAACGGCTTTGTGGCTGTGGATGATGGGCCGCCGAGCCAGGCCTTGGCGTATTTTCTGGGAATTTCGCGGGGCTGGGTGGATGCGATGAAGATTCAGCTGATCGATGGCCGAGATTTTGTCGAGAGCGATGCCTATCCGGGTACGGCGATTGTCAACAAAGCATTCGCGCGGGCCTATTTTGGCGGCGAAGATCCGGTAGGGCGGTCGTTCGAGAGAACGGCCGACCGTACGCACTTTCAGATCGTGGGGTTGGTGGGAGATGCGCGCTACCGCGACATGCGCGAGCCCATCATGCCGACGGCCTATGTTCCCTTTCAATCGGTCCAAGCAGGCGGCGGACTGCAGCCCATTAGCAAAGGGACATACATCATCAGGACAGCGGGTGCGAATCCACTGGCCCTAGCGGGGACTCTGCGGCAGGAAATCTCGCGGGCGCGGCCGGAATTTCACGTGAGCCGCGTACGCACGCAACAGGAAATTAATGATGCGCATACCGTGCGGGAGAGGTTGCTGGCGATGCTCGCCACGTTTTTCTCCGCGGTGGCACTGCTGCTGGCAGGAATCGGCTTGTACGGCGTGCTGCATTACTCCGTACTGCAGCGGCGGCGGGAAATCGGCATTCGCATAGCGGTGGGAGCGCAAGACAGCAACATCGCGAGGCTGGTGACCGGGGAAGTTTTCGCGATGGTCATGGCTGGAGCAGTGGCCGGATGGGCGCTGGGGATGGTCAGCGTTCGGTATATCGAATCGCTGTTTTATCAGGTCAAGGCAACGGACGTGGCCATGCTGGCGTTTCCAGCTCTGGCGATTCTCGGGGCGGCATTGCTGGCCGCGGCGGTGCCGGTAATTCGCGCGGTGCGCATCGATCCGGTAACGATGTTGCGAGTGGAATAGAAGACGGCACGTGGAGGATGAGCATGTCGCTGTGGATGCGGATGGCGAATGTGTTCCGAACGGCGCGGGTGAATCGAGAGATCGATGAGGAACTGGAGTCCCATGTTGCGGAAGCGATGGCTGCGGGGCGCGATGCGGCAGAGGCGCGGAGAGCGCTGGGCTCGCCGCTGCGCCACCGTGAAGAAAGCCGCGACGCACGACTGGTGGCGTGGATGGCGGACTTCGCGCAAGACGTTCGCTACGCGCTACGAACCCTGGGACGACGCCCAGGATTTGCGGCTGTGGCGTTGTTGACACTGGCACTGGGCAGCGGAGCCACAACGGTGATGTTTACGGTGATTAACGGCGTCCTACTGAGGCCGCTGCCGTACGCTCAACCCGGCAGGCTTGTGAGTTTGCAGGAACGGACGGAGCAGGCTACGCAATACGGGAATCTATGGGCGTTTGCGTACCCGAACTTCCAGGATTGTAAGCGCGAGAGCAAAACCTTGGATTTGGCGGCATGGCGGTTCAACGTGGGAACCGCCAATGTTAACGGCGAAGCCGAATATGCTTCCGGGCGGCAGATTTCGTCGGACCTGTTTTCTGTGCTGGGCGTGCCGCTTGCACAAGGCCGCGCTTTTTTGCCGGAGGAGGATAAGCTCGGCGCGGCGCCGGTAATGATTTTAGGGCACAGTTTCTGGCAGCGGCGCTTCGGAGGAAATCCTTCGGCGATCGGGAAACCGGTAATTTTGGACGAAAAGTCCTTCACCGTGGTCGGAATCGCCCCCGCCAACTTTCGGCTGGACGGTGAGGAACCTGATGAATTCACGCCCTTGGGTCAGGACAATTCCGAGAGCCTGCAGAGGCGCGACAGGCACCCCGGAATTGGTGCGGTGGCAAGGCTGCGATCGGGAGCCACACTGAAAGAGGCACAGGCAGAACTGGGATTAATTGCCCACCATCTCTCCGGGCAGTACCCGGAAACGAACGCGGGCCGCAGCTTCCTGGTGGAAACGCTGCATCCGGAAGTGGGAGATGTCGGGCCGACGTTGTGGTTGCTGCTGGGCGCTGTGAGCCTGGTGCTGTTGATTGCGTGCGCGAATGTGGCGAGTCTGCTATTGGCGCGGGCGATTTCGCGCGAACGAGAACTCGCGATGCGCGTGGCACTGGGAGCGGGGCGCGTCCGGCTGATACGTCAAGGACTGACGGAAAGCGCTGTGCTGGGCCTCTTTGGCGGAACACTCGGAGTCTTGATTGCGGCGCTGGGTCTCCGGCCGTTCGTGGCGTTTTGGCCGGGAACCCTGCCGAGGGCGGAAGAAATCCAGATTGATTGGCGAGTGCTGGCCTTTGCGGTCGGAATTTCTCTGTTGAGTGGATTGCTGTTCGGGCTGGCGCCGGCGCTGCGCGCGCCAACAGGGAATGTGGAACAGATCCTGCGAGCCGGAACACGAAGCCTTATGGGCAGTTCCCGACGACTGCACAGCGGGTTTGTGATCGCGGAGATCGCGCTAGCGGTGGTGTTGTTGGTTGCGGCGGCAATGCTAGGGCGCACGATGCTCAGACTGTCGTCACTCGATCCAGGACTGAATGTGCGGAACGTGCTGGTAACGCGGATGGCCCTTGCGCCCGGGACCATCGCCCCCGGGCAAATCCGAGCGGCATGGCAAGACGTGCTGGCCCGGGCGCAGCGCGTACCGGGAGTGGAATCGGCAGCGATTGTGGACACCGTGCCGATGCGCGAGGGATACAACAAAGTGGCCTACTGGCCAAGTCCATCGCTACCCCCCGAGGGAGAACAGCCGTTGGCATTGGCCACGAGCGTGACGCCGGATTATCTGAAGGTGATGGGAATCCCGCTGTTGAAGGGGCGCTTCATCGATGAACACGATCGCAAGGACAGCGAATTGGTTGTCGTGATCGATGATGTGCTGGCGAAAAAAGCGTTCGGCGACGCGGAGGCTGTCGGCAAGCGCTTGTGGCTGCCGAATTCGGGAAGTCCGTTTTCGTCCGCCCCTGTGGGACCAGATGTCGTGCGGGTGGTAGGCGTAGTGGGGCACGTACGGCATTGGGGATTGGCAGGAGACGATCAGTCGCACATGCGTGCGCAGTTTTACTATTCATTTTTGCAGGTGCCGGAACCACTGCTGCGGCGATGGTCAGAACTGATGTCCATCGCGGTGCGAACCACCATCAGCCCAATGAATGTACTCGGGCCGCTGCGGCGAGAGGTGCGCGGGGCGACTGGGGATCAAGTGCTGTACGAAGTGCACACCATGGAACAACTGGCGAATGACTCGCTGGCGCGACAACGATTCCTGTTGCTCCTATTCAGCGTATTCGCGAGCCTGGCCTTGCTGCTGGCATGCATCGGAATTTATGGCGTGCTGGCGTACTTGACGACGCAGCGCGTGCCGGAAATTGGCGTGCGCATGACCCTGGGGGCAAGCGCGACGGAGGTGATGTGGCTGGTATTGCGGCAAAGCCTGGGAATGATTGTATGCGGAGTAGTAGTTGGCACCGCCGCAGCATTGGCAGCCGGACGCGTATTGCAATCTCTGGTGGAAGGAATGCAGCCCCCCGAGATGGCGACATTTGCCGTCACGATACCGGTGCTGGTGCTGGCGGCGCTGTTGGCGAGTTATCTGCCGGCAAGACGAGCGAGCAGGATCGATCCGATGAGCGCGCTGAGACAAGAATAGGAAGCAACGAAGTAAGGAAGTAAGGAAGTAAGGAAGTAAGGAAGTCTCGGAACAGCTTCACTGGAGAGCACCGATGTCATTCTGGTCGCGGATCGCGAATGTGTTTCGAGGAGAGCGGATGAATCGAGAAATCGATGAAGAACTCGAGGCGCATGTTGCGGAAGCAATCGCTTCGGGCCGAGATGCGGCGAAAGCGCGCAGGGCGCTGGGTTCGACGCTGCGGCATCGCGAAGAAAGCCGCGACGCGAGAATTGTTATATGGCTCGATTCCCTGCGGGCGGATGCGGTCTTTGGGTGGCGCCAATTGAAGAAGACCAAGGTGACATCGGCCGCGGCGATACTTTCTCTGGCGCTGGCGATCGGGGCGTGCACCGCGGCGTTTCGGTTGATCGATGCGCTGCTGCTGCGGCCTCTGCCAGTGACTGGAACGGAACGGCTGTATCTTCCCTATCGTTCTGGAATCGGATGGGACGGCAAGCCAGAGACCTTTGACGGATGGGCGTACCCGGTGTTTCAGCGTATGCGCGACGTGGTGAAGCAGCAGGCCGAACTGCTGGCGATTTCCTATGGCGAGCGAGTGGATCTGACCTACAAATCCGACCAGGAGATGGAAAAGGCGCAGCTGCAATATGTTTCCGGGGCGACGTTCGGCACATTCGGATTGCGGCCGGAATTAGGGCGGCTCTTAACGGAAAGCGACGAGCTGACGCCAGGAGCGCATCCCTACGCGGTATTGTCGCATGACTATTGGGCGAACCGGTTTGGACAGGATTCGAAAGTCGTGGGCCAAACGTTTCGCATGGGCAATCAGATATATGAAATCGTGGGTGTGGCCGAAAAACCCTTCTCCGGAACCGAACCCGGTGTAATGACCGACATTTTCGTGCCGACGATGATGCATCCGGATGCGACACGACCGGACTCAACGTGGATTCGAATTTTCGCTCTGCTGAGGCCCGGCGCGAACACAGAGCAGGTTCGCGCCATGCTGTTTGCAACCTCGCAAGCGTTTGAGGCCGAGAGGGCGAAGCGTTTCAAAGGAATGAGCCAGCAGGCCATCGATAACTACGTGAATCAGGCGGTGATCCTGGAACCGGCGCCGACAGGCGCGTCGGGCTTTCAGACGGACAACCGGACTTCATTAGCCGCGCTGGGGGTTCTGGTGGGACTGGTGCTGCTGATTGCGTGCGCCAATGTGGCCAACCTGATGACGGCACAGGCGGCGGCTCGTGCACGCGAAATGGCGCTGCGAATTTCCATTGGCGCGGGTCGATGGAGATTGGTGCAATTGGTGTTGGTGGAGAGCGCATGGATCGCACTGCTGGCAGCCGTGATCGGATGGCTGTTTGCGTGGTGGGCCGCGCCGTTCGTCGTTGGCATGATCAATCCGCCGGATAATCCGGCCCGCTTGGCTCTGCCCGCGGACTGGCGAGTGATGGGCTTCGGATTGGCGCTCACGCTACTCGTCACATTTATGTTTGGACTGATCCCCGCACTGCGCGCCTCGGCAATCAAACCGGCCGACGCGTTGAAGGGTGGAGAGGACCCGCACTCACGGCGGCGATTGATGCATGCGCTGATCGCTGCACAGGTGGCGTTCTGCTTTCTGGTGCTGTTTGTGGCGGGGCTGTTCGTGGCGACGTTCGAACGGTTGGCGCACCAATCTACTGGATTTTCCGCGGAGCGATTGTTGATCCTGGATACTGCGGCGCAGCATCCGCAGGCGCCGGAAGTGTGGGACCAGATAGCGGAACAATTGCGGAATGTGCCCGGCGTGGAGCGGGTGGCGCTGGCAGATCGCGCGCTGCTCGGCGGATACGCGTCCAACGACTATATCGCGGTGAACGGAGGACCGCCCATCGAGGTGCTCGCGTTTTTCCTGCGGGTTTCACCCGGGTGGGTGGACGAGATGAAGATTCCTTTCGTGGATGGAAGAGACTTTCTGCCCAGCGAAACTTCCCCGGGAGCGGCAATCGTGAATGAGACATTCGCGAAGACCTACTTCCACGGCGAAGATCCGGTTGGTCAGACCTTTGAGCGTGCGAGCGATGAAGGCCCCCGCTATCGATTTCAGGTCGTCGGGCTGGTGCGCGACGCCCGTTATCGCAGCATGCGTGAAGCGATATTGCCGACGGCGTACGTTCCGCTGCATTCCCGCGGAGACGACGGCACGCTGCGGCCGTTCGGGAACGCCAGCATCGTCGTGCGGACGGCAAGCCGCAATCCGCTGCAGCTCGCATCCATGCTGCGCCAGGAGGTGCCGCGCGTGCGCCCGGAATTTCGCGTGAGCCGGATTCGTACGCAACAGGAGATTAATGATTCGCTCACCGTGCGGGAACGATTGCTGGCAATGCTGGCCGGCTTTTTCTCGTTGGTTGCGCTGTTGCTCGCGGGAGTTGGGTTGTATGGCGTGCTGCACTACTCGGTGCTGCAGCGGCACCGGGAAATCGGGATTCGCATCGCGGTGGGCGCACAAGGCCGGAACATCGCGCGCTTGGTTACCGCGGAAGTGTTCGCGATGGTCGCCGCCGGGGCAGTGGCTGGAGTGGCGCTGGGGATGATCAGCGTGCGGTATCTCGAATCGTTGTTTTACCAGGTGAAAGCGACCGATGTGACCATGCTGGCGTTTCCGTCGCTCGCCATTTTGGCGGCGACGCTGTTGGCGGCGGCGATACCGGTGATACACGCGGTGCGAATTGATCCAGCGTCGATGTTGAGGGCGGAATAAAAGGACGCGATGAAATGAGGAAGTAGCGAAGTAAGAGAATTGCGGAATTCAGCGGGAGAACGCGAATGTCACTATGGGCGCGCATTGCGAATGCGTTTCGAGGAGAACAGGTGAATCGCGAGATTGATGAGGAACTCGAGGCGCATGTTGCGGAAGCAATGGCTTCGGGCCGTGATGCGGCGGAAGCTCGCAGGGCGCTGGGATCGCCCCTGCGGCATCGCCAGGAAAGCCGCGACGCGAAATTGGTGGCGTGGCTGGAGAGTCTGATGCAAGACATTCGTTACGCGCTGCGAACGCTATGGAAAAGCAAAGGGTTTGCGGCGGTAGCGGTCCTCACGCTGGCGCTGGGAATTGGCGCGTCAACGGCAATCTTCAGTGTGATCGAAAATGTGCTGCTGGCGCCATTTCCCTACAAAGACGCGCGTCGGCTGGTCTACATGACCATTCACGACACGCAAGGCAATGATCCGGGCGGCCGTGCTGGGTATAGTTCCTCGGAGTTTCTGGACTACGCGGAGCAGAACCACGTATTCGACCGCGTGATTGCCGCAGCCGAGGAGCAAGTCCTGTACAAGCAGGGAGAAGGCACCGAGCGGTTGTACGGTGCGCACGTAACGCCCGGAACGTTTGAGTTTTTTGGAATGCCAGCGCTGTACGGGCGCGTTGCGGAGCCAGCCGATTACCAGCCGGGCGCGTCTCCGGTATTCGTGATGCGCTACAAAACGTGGATCAACCAGTTCAACGGCGACCTTGGGGTGTTGAACAAAACATTTGTGTTGAACGGAACCCCGCGGACATTGATCGGGATCATGCCGCCACGATTCGGCTGGTATGAAGCGGACGTGATGATGCCGGACAAGCCGCTGCGCGGAGCGAGGTCGGTGGGTCCCGGATTTTCGGTGGGCTATTGGTTTCTGCTGGGACACCTGAAGCCGGGAGTGCGACAGCAGGAGGCGCAGGCGGACTTGACGGTTATCGCCGAGCGCTTAGCAAAAGAGAATCCGAAGGATTATCCGGCACACTTCACCGTGCAGTTGGCGTCGCTGATGGATGAGCTGGCGGGAAAATTCCGGTCGACACTGTTGACCGTGATGGCTGCGGTGGCTTTGCTGCTGCTGATTGGTTGCGGCAACGTGGCGAACCTGATGCTGGCTCGGGCGACAGGAAGAGAAAAAGAGTTCGCGGTACGCGCCGTGCTGGGAGCAGGGCGGATCCAAATCGTGCGGCAATTACTGGTGGAGAGCTTAATCCTGGCAATGGGCGGAGCGGCGCTGGGTACGCTGCTGGCATGGGGCGGCTTGAAGTCGATTGTGGACGCAATGCCCGGGGACACCATACCGACGGAGGCCGTGATTGAGTTGAATGGGACGGTGCTGGTGTTCACGCTGTGCGTGGCGGTGTTGACGGCGCTCATCTTCGGATTGGCTCCGGCGCTGCAGCTGGGCAGGCGCGACCTGAATGAGCCGCTGCGTGATAGCGGCAAGGGACTGGGAGGCGGAACGAAGCACAGCCGACTGCGTGACGCGGTAGTGGTGCTGGAGGTCGCTTTATCGTTGACGCTGCTGGTGGGTGCGGGGCTCCTGATGCGAAGTTTTGTGGCGTTGCGAAAAGAACATCTGGGATTCCGCCCGGACCATGTGCTGTTCACGCGGATGCCCTTGCCCCAGGATCGCTACAAAACTTCGCAACAGCTTGCGGGCTTTTTCCGGCCGTTGCTGGGAAGGCTAAAGGCTTTGCCGGGAGTTGTGGAGGTAGCAGAAGCGTTCACAGCGCCGCCGAATGATGGGATGGACACGGAGATCGAAGTACGCGGAAATCCCCACGAGGCGAAGACTACCGCGTTGTTTCAACTGTGCAGCGAAGGGTATTTTTCGGTGCTGCGATTTGAGTTCAAAAACGGAAGAGGCTTTAGCGAGGCGGAAGTGAATGACGCGCGAAAGGTCGCGGTAGTAAATCAGACGTTTGCCCGCGAGTATTTTGGAGATGAGAGTCCGATCGGACAGCGCGTTCGTATAGCGGAACTGGAGCGCTTCCCTGCCCCGGTGAAGGACCCCTGGTTTGAAATTGTTGGCGTGGTGGCGGACGTGAAGAATCGCGGGCTGCAGCAGCCGATTGAACCGGAGGTGTGGTTGCCGTACACGGTGACAGCGTCGGCGGGGAGCGGAATCCTGGTGCGCACGGTGCAGGAGCCGCTGTCGATGATGAATGCGGTGCGGCACGAAATCTGGGTTACGGATCCGGGCGTAGCGTTGTCGCACAGCGGATCTATGGAAGGAATGATGAGCCAGTACATCTACGCCGGACCGCGATTTGGATTTTTGCTCATGACGATCTTTGGAAGCATTGGGCTGATTTTGGTGACGATTGGCGTGTACAGCGTGCTGGCGTACAGCACCGCGCGAAGAACGCACGAAATTGGAATACGCATGGCCTTGGGTGCCAAGGGCGGCGACGTTCTTGGATTGCTGATCAAGGCGGGACTGCGGCTGGTGGTAGCGGGAGTCGTGATCGGGTTGATGGCCAGTCTGGCGCTCAGCCGCCTGCTTGAAGCGCAGTTGTGGGGCGTGTCCGCATACGATCCGGTGACGCTAGGCGGGGCCGTAGTGTTGCTGCTTGCGACGGGCGTGCTGGCCTGCTGGATTCCTGCGCGCAGG
Source organism: Candidatus Acidiferrales bacterium (assembly GCA_963804635.1). Lineage (GTDB taxonomy): Bacteria > Acidobacteriota > Terriglobia > Acidiferrales > UBA7541 > Acidiferrum. The sequence goes on along the minus strand of CAWDRK010000043.1, from coordinate 125,515 downwards.
GCGTCGCGGGTAGAACCCCTGGTCGCGCTGCGGTATGAGTAGTTTCAGGTTTAAGTTTCAGAAGGACAAATCAGGTCCCTCGCTTCGCTCGGGATGACAATGCGCGAGCGCGATTTCCGTTGTCGCACGTCTAACCGGGGCAAGGAGGGGATATGAAATTGCGCATTGTTCTTGCTCTCGGAATACTGATTGTCGGTTCGCTGTTTGCTGGGGTTGGGGGCGCGGAGGCGGCAGGGGAATATTCCAAGCACTTTGCGGCGCTGAGTAGACTATCGATTGCTGTAGCCCAAGCGATGCCGGCGGAGAAATACGGCTTCCGCCCGCATCCCGAATCGATGACGTTTGGGGAATTGATGTCGCACATCGCGACAACGAATTATCAATTCTGCGCGGGCTTGAAGGATTCCGAACCGCCGGTGCCGCTCACCCCGAGCGAGAAGGACGAGACCGTCAAATTTCTGAGCGATTCGTTTGCCTATTGCGCGACGGTGATCCCAAGCCTGACTGAGGAACAGATCAGCAAGGCGCACAATTCTCCCGACGGACGGCTCCCTGGGCGAGAAGTTCTGCTGGCTATGCATGGGCATGTAGCGCATCACCGCGGCCAAGCGGAAATCTACCTGCGCGTTAACGGCATCAGGCCACCAAACTACCTGGTGTAAAAAAAGCGCAGCTACGGGAACCCCGTTCCCTGCTTGACCTCACTGTGAGTACGGTGTAGCCTCGCAGCAACTTCCTGCATTCGTCCCACAAACTGAAGGAGGACGCGAATGGTCGCTCTCGCTGCGCTTTGGCTCCCGATTCTCTTGTCGGCCATTATCGTATTCGTGGCCAGTTCCATCATGCACATGCTGCTGCCTTACCACAAGGGTGACTACCGACAACTTCCCGAAGAAGACAAGCTACTAACGGCGTTACGCGGCGCGGGCTTGAAGCGAGGGCTGTATGTTTTTCCGTACACCACGCACCAAGAGATGAAGTCGCCGGCGATGGTGGAAAAATACAAGCACGGGCCCGTGGGCATGATGACCGTGCTTTCCAGCGGCCCTCCGGCGATGCCGAAGTTTCTGGGGATGTGGTTTGTCTATTGCCTGATCATCGGCTTCTTCGTGGCGTACCTGACGGCACACACCGTCGCGCCCGGAGCTACGTATCGGGCGGTGTTTCGTGTGGCCGGTACCGCGGCTTTTATGGCGTACGGACTAGGAAGCCCGAGCAACAGCATCTGGAAGGGTCAGCCTTGGGGGGTGACCGTGAAGGAAGTCATCGACGGACTTGTCTACGGCTTGCTGACGGCAGGAACATTCGGCTGGCTGTGGCCGCGCTAGGCAAGGAATTGCTACGAACCCTCCCGGGGTAATCTCAACGAGCCACATTAGCGATAGAAGGATCGTTCTGAGATTTGTTGAGGATAGCAAATCCCATGCCGAGAGGAAGCCAGATTCCTGCCATTACTGGTATTTCCAAATGCAGGTGCGGAGCCGACGGCGGGAGATTGTGAAAGAAGTAGTAGAAAAAATAACTCGAGAAACGAAGCAAAAAGTAGATTCCCCAAACCTGAACCATCCGGGCGGCAATCCCTCGCGGAAGATCACGAACATAGATGATGACCCAAAGCAATAAAATCAGCCCCAGACTCACAAACCACAAATTTGTTGAAAGTTCATAAGCACATAGCATCAGCCGCGGCGTGCCGAATTTCCAAATTTCGGCGTACGAGACGACCGTCCAAAGGCCGACAACTGCCAAAGAGCACTGGCGCAGGAGTCTCCAGACTGTAACGGGCAAAACTCTTCGCTGCAGTTCAAGGATCGCGAGGTAGAGAGCTACAGCAACGGGCAACTCCGATGTGTAGTAGACAGATATGTACTCCACAACGCCGCAGCGCTCAAGTATGACCCATCGCGAAAGCTCTGCGATGAGGCTGAGGACGAGATAAGTGGTAAGAAAGGGGAAATGACGAGAGACGCCCAGTTTCCAACCGAGGACCGCAACATAACCGGCCAGTAGTGTGGCGCCAATCCAAAGCAAATACTGTGGAAGCTGAATCATGCGGTTCACGCATTCCGGTGGCGGTGAGCCCATTGTGGCACGTTGCCGCACGAAGGATGCGCCGTTGGGGTCGGAAGCGCCACGTGAGTCGCACTATTCGTGGCGCAGCGTAACCATGGGATCGACGTGCATGGCGCGCGAGGCTGGTAGATACGCAGCGATGACGCCGACGGCCATCAGAACCACAGCGAAGAGCAGCGGGACGCCAAGGCTCATGGTGACCAGGTCCAAAACATAGTGAGAGACCACGCGACTGATGAGGAGACATAACGGGAGAGCAATGGCGAGTCCGATGCTGGTGAGCTTCAAGGAATGCCACACGACTTGTCTCCGGATGTCTGCAGGCCGAGCGCCGAGCGCCAGGCGAATTCCAAACTCGCGCCTGCGCTGTGCCACGGTTTCGGCAAGCACACCATAGACGCCGATGGCGGATAGCGCCAGCGCGACGCCGCCGAAGGCGCCCATCAGAATCCCCATGATGCGGACGATGGCAATGGAGTCCGCGACTTCATTTTCCAATGTGGCTAGTTCGTTGACCGCGACTTCGGGATCAAGCTTGCGCACAATTTCACGCAGCGGACCAGCGTAATTCTGCGGATTGGAATTGGCACGCAACAAAATATTCATGCCGCGCTCAGGAGTTTGCAGAAATGACTGGTAAATGACCGGGCGAGCGGGCGGAACCCACCAATTTTGCCGGACATCCCGCACGATGCCGATGACCGTGAGCCAGGACCGCTCGGAATCGGGAGGCCCGAGCTTGAAGCGACGCCCAAGTGCTGCGCCATCCGGCCAAAAACGCTTGGCCATGCTTTCGCTGATGACAGCGACGGGTGGCGCGGAGGCCACGTCCTCCGCAGTGAATGAGCGGCCGGACAACAGCGCGATGTGCAACGCTTTGAAATAATCGGGGCTGGTAATTTCGAGGTCAGCAGAAGGGGTTTCGCTAGCCTTTTGAGCGGGGCTGCCTTCGACAGTGAATAGCGTGGAGGGATTATCCACATTGCTGGCGGGAGAGTTGGAGTTCAACGCGCTAGCGGCGACGCCGGGAATCGCGGCCATTTGTCTCAGCAATTCCTGCTGAAAATTAACAACTTGCGAATCCGTAGGGTACTTGTTATCCGGGAGGGCGATTTCTGCCCGAAGCACACCAGAAGGTTCAAAGCCCTTGTAGACGTCAGCAAGACGGGTGAAGCCCTGAATCATCAGGCTAGCGCTGACGAGCAGCGTGAGAGCGAACATCACTTGCGCCACCACCAGGGCACTGCGTATGCGGCCCGTGGCGCGCGACATGTTGCCAGGCCCGCCTTCCTTAAGGGTTTGGTTGAGCTGCATTTTTCCGGCGTGATAGACGCTACACGCTCCGAAAGTGACGCCGGCGACGACGGCAGTGAGCAAGGTGAAGGCGAGCACGCTAGTGTCCACGCGGATAGCGTCCCAGCCAGGCACCCACATGGTCCACTCTCGAGAGATGCTGAAGCGAATGGCGCGCACGCTCCAGAAAGACGCTGCGACTGCGACCAGCGCGGCAATCACGGAAAGAAGCAAAGACTCGCAAATCAGTAGTTGTGCCAGACGACCGTGCGCCGCGCCAAGCGCCAGACGCATAGCAAACTCTTTTTGTCGCGAGACCATGCGAGCGAAGTAGATATTCACAAGGTTGGCAACCGCCAGAAGAAGGACCAAGCAAGCTGCGGCCTGCAGCAACAGAAATAGTGGCAACGTAAAACTGTACAACTCTCTGCGCAATTGCAGCACCGAAACGGCGCGGTTTGCATTCGTAACGGGATATTCCTGTTCAAGACGTCGCGCCAGACCCTCCAGAATGGCCTGCGCCTGAGAGACCGATACGCCGGCCTGCAGGCGCGCAAGTGCTGACACCGAAAGATCGGAACGATCGGCCTTTTCGGCGGGCGTAAGCGCCAGAGGCATCCAGAATTCCATGGGCACCGGGTAATCGAAACGCGGCGGCATCACGCCAATGACCGTGTAGGGTCGACTATTGATTTGAATCGCAGAACCCAGTACCGAAAGACCGGCACCCATGCGACGCTGCCAAAATCCGTGGCTCAGGATGACCACCTGCCGAGCACCCGGCTGATCATCATCGGGGCTGAAGCTGCGGCCGAACACGGGATCCACGCCCAGAACAGCAAAGAAATTTGCGGAGACGTTGCAACCGCGGGCAGGTTGCGCGGCGTCGTTGGCCGTTAAATTGAAATCGCGGCAACGGTAGGTGGCGAACGCGCTGAAGACCTGAGTGGAATTCGCAAATCGCGCAGCGTCGGCGGGGGCGAGGGCGCGTTCGTCGATCCCAGCGTCAACGCCGCGATATTCCCAGACTCGCACGAGCTGATCTAGATCGCGAAAATCGTAAGGGTGAAGCAGCAGCGCGTTAACCATGCTGAAAATCGCGGTATTCGCGGCAATCCCCAGGGTCAGCGTGAGAATCGCCACGATCGCAAAACCGGGACTCTTGCGCAACTGTCGCAGGCCGAAGCGAACATCCTGGCAAAGGTTCTCGAATAGACGCACGCCACGCGCATCGCGGCAATCTTCCTTGATTTGCTCCACGCCGCCAAAGGCCAGGCAGGCGCGACGGACGGCTTCCTCGCGAGCGTGACCGGAGTACCCCCCGCGGGCGGTGGCTTGGTGAGTGGGGCCGCCTCAAGCGGTTGTCCCGTTGGTTGAGGCGTCGCGCTAGGGCGCGCCTTCGTGGATGAGTTTAGAAGCTGCCGTTGTTACCATCCGCGGACTCTTTTCGCTAATGAGCTTTTCGACTTCGCGATCGAAGTGGAAGCGCAGCTCGTCATCCAACTGATTTTCTGCGGCGTCCCGCCAGAAAAGAGCGCGCAACCGGAATCGCAGACCATCGAACATAAGGATTCGCGCCTACTCCCCTTTCACTTCGACAAGAGACTACCACCGGCCCTGTAGAAGTGCAAGGGGGCGCGGTCACGGCATGAGGGGTATCGCTATGGCCAGAGTAATCAACGGAGATCGGTTGGAGCGCGCGCAGGGGTAGCGACATCGAAATGTAGGACCCTGAAATTCGAGGTAGCCGGCGCAGAAGTGCTAGAGGCAAAAACCACCACGTCATCGCCGATGCCCGGCGTGGCGCGTGGCGAGCAGTTTTGAAATCGCGAAGTTCACTACTCAGAGAGAGTGTAGTGCTCTGCTATGTGCGGAGCGCTGTCTGTCTCTGTTCGTGTGCTGCAAGCCAAAACTATGCAATGGTGGCGCGCGGGCTTTCCTGATAAAGGCCGAGGACGTTGCCGGCAGGGTCGCGAAAAGAGGCGATCCACGGGGCGTTGCCGGGGGAATCGCGCTGGGGAGAGGCGACGACTTGCCCGCCATGAGCCCTGACCTGGGCAAGAGTGGCATCGATGTTATCGACCCAGATGTAGGGCAGCAGCCCTGGCTCGCGCGCGATTTCGCGGCCAGTGACCCAAGCGCCGCTGACATTACCGGTGGCGTCATCGAAACTCGGGCGCGCTGTGTCGCGGTGACGGATGTTCCAGCCGAATACCTTTTCGTAGAAAGCAACGGACTGTAGGGTGTCGACCGCAGGGATTTCCAGGTAACAGAGGCGCGGGCGGCGCAGCAACGATAGGCGGAAAGCAGGTTGCGCGATCGTGGCGCCCCATGCGTCTGGGCTCGTGTCGCGAGCGTGCCGCGAGAAAAGCCAGTGGTGGCCGTCGAGGTCTTCAACGGCGTATTGGCGTTCTCCGTATTCGGTTACGTGAAGGTCCTCAACGATTTTGGCGCCGGCAGCTTTACAGTCGTGAAAGTGGGCGTCGACATCGTCAACGAACACGGTAAGGCTTTGCGTGCCGTAGCCGAGTTTCTGAGGGCTGCTGGTGCCGGGGTCGGCCTGGTTCACCATAATCCAGGCATTGCCGATGTGCAGCTGTGCCCCGCTGACCGGGACACCGTAACGATAATGCTCGATGAAGCCAAATGTTTTGCTGAGCCAGGCAATCGCCGCGGCAAGGTCTTGATACTCGATGTGCGGCAGGATTGTATCTGGCGGCACAGAGCGATTCTCGAGCATGGCATTTCCTCGCGTGCGAGCACGGACGTGCGTTTAACGCGCCGGTAAAACCGCCATAGCATAGCACTCTAGCAAGAAATCCTGTAAAGACGGATCAGGGCTGCGGCGAGAAAACGAGAACGGACATGGCGCCGTTATCGCTGGTGGGAACGATGACGTTGCGCGTTTTTGGATCGTAGCCCATGGTTTTTGCGCCCTTCAGCGTAGTGATTTCCTGCGACAGCGAATATTGATCAGGAGAATCCTGGTGGAAGACGAACACCTTGCCGTCGCCGGTGGAAAGATACACGAGGCGAGTTTTGGCATCGAACACCCCGGCGTCGACGCGCTCGCCGATTGGCGCAGTGAACACCACTTTGCCGTTGTCGGCATTGAGCACCGCAAAGTGATGGCTGCGGCAGCCGACAAACAGGCGACGGTTCTCCGCGTCCATGGCCAGACTGGTAGGAGTCGCGCACGGAGCCAGGGGCCAGCGATCCTTCACCTTCATTGTGTTCACATCAACGTGGAGCGTCTCGTTCTTCTCTTCCAGGTTGACGTACAGATTCCCCTTGCTGTCGGACACCGCGAACTCCGGACCACCGCCGAGGTCAATCGTCCCGGCGAGCGACCCGTCGCTAGCGTTCAGGACGGTAATGCTGTCGCTGTCGCCATTCATGACATAGATGCGTTTCGTGAGCGGTTCGAAGATGATGGCATCCGGCTTCTTGCCAACTTTGATTTCTGGGAGTGGCTTCAGACTTTTCAGGTCAAACGGCACAACAGCATCTGATTTGCCGGCAGAGATATAGCCTCGGCCTGCTTCGGAGGCGATGGCAATGCCGTGGACGCCGGGCGTATTGGGAATGGTGCCGACAAGGGCAAAGGAATCCGCATCGAGCACATCGACTTGCGTTGCGTGAGAGATGTAGATGCGCCGCGCGCTGTCATCCACACTGAGGTAGTCCCAACCGCCAGCGCCGGGTACGGGAACTTTCTTCAGCAGCTGGTAGGTCACGCCAGCGGCGAACGCGGCCGCACAAACAAGCCCAACGACCGAGCAGGCTACCAACCATTTCGATTTCATGATTCCTCCGAGAATCGCTTTTTTGCAAACGCGAGAAACTATCGCAAGCGCGGTCTAAACGCCGCCTTAATTCCCCTGGAAAATCACTCCGGGGTTGCGTTCGAGAATAAGGCCGGAGCAACAGCGAGTGCCACTGAGCGCGGCAGCCCTCCGAGGTGAAACAGTTCCGAGATTGGCGAGCGCATAAAGAAAACCGCGCCGCTGCCAGTCCCGGGTGAGGCGCCTACTTCTCGCGAGTCGGCGACCAGCGCAGACCCATCGCGAAGGTCGGCATGTAGTATTCGCGTTGAACCATGTACTGTTTCTGTCCGTTATAGAAGCCAAATACTTCGTTGTTCAAATTGAGCCCGTAAGCCATCACCGTGAATCCGTACTTCAAGACATAGCTGCCCTGCAGGTCGATTTGAAAATGGGTGTAAAGATATTGGTCGCCCAGCGGACCGGTAAGGCCGCCCGGGGTCCCGTTCAGATATTGGTATGCGAAGATGCTCGCTTGATTGTAGGACATGCCAGCGCGGATCGAGAGGCGTCCGCGATCGTACGTCGGGCTGATGTTGAATGTATTTGGGGCTTGGCGTAGCAATCTGGGACTATCGGAGCGCCCGGGTAGACCGTTTGCCTGCGAGTTCGTGAAGCTGTAGTTGGCGGAAAGTCCCAGACCGCCGAGAAATCCGGGCAGCCCTGTGAAGTGCTGGAGATAGGCGAGCTCGAAGCCGTAAAGCCAGCCACTACCGGCGTTCACCGGCTGGGTGACTTGCCACGTGCCCACAGGGTAGGAACCGTTGGCCGGGTCCGGGCTGTAATTCTGCTTGAACGAAGTTTCCGTAACGATGGGATCGTACAACTGCTTGTAGAAGAAGCCGCCCTGAATCATACCGAAGGGCTTCAGGTAATGTTCGAGGAGCAGGTCATAATTGTTTGCCGTTTCCGCTTTCAAACCAGGATTGCCAAGGGAAGCCTGCAACGGCACCTGGTTAAGTGTGACGCTAAAGGCTTGCGCGATATCCTGCGGATCGGGGCGTGAAAGAGCACGGCTATAGACGGCGCGCAGATTCGTATCGTGGCCGAGATCAAAGCGGACGGAAGCGCTCGGCAAAACGTCGATATAAGAACCGTTTTGCTTGAAGCTTAAGGTGTTGTTCTGGATGTCAAAACTGGTGGTATTGAGATTCGTGCCTTCGATGCGCACGCCGCCAACGATGCGAATCTTGCTGAAATCAATCGTATCCATCACATAGCCGGCAGATACCTGTTCCACCAAATCGAAATTCCCGCCATTTACGCCGACAGTGGTGGGGTCAAGCGCAAACGACGATGGAGTCGAATTCAAATAACCGATGATTTTGCTCCAGTTTGTCGTCGGGCCAAATTTGTAGTTGTTCATGTAGTAGTTAGTGTCAACGAACGGGCTGAGGAATCCCGTGAGGGGAACCGAGGTATCGGCATTGTAGACGGGAGCGTAGGAATTATCGAACTTGTGCGCGTTGCGGAACTTCCCGCCAATTTCGATCGTGGAGAGATGCGAACCGATGTGGTAGCGCTTTCCGATGGCTCCCGCAAATTGCAGATTTAGTTGCGGCGATTTCCCAACGGAGGTATTGATGCTCTGCAAGTCATAATTCGTGGGAGCATAGGCTTCTGCGAAACAACTCGGGGTCCACTGCGGAATGTAGAGTTTGGTAGTAAGTGTCGGACTGAATTGGCACGAACTGCCATTCGGATACAGATTGTTGTAGGTCGCATTGGTCGTGAACGTGGCGCCTTCGTCACCGCCTGAGTGGATTTGTTGAGACTGAGAAACGGATACATCCCACGAAATCCAGGTTGTCGAGAAGACGTGTCTGCCGCCAACCAGCAGACTGCCGATCGTGAAAATGGGCACGCGGTTGGAAACGCCGAAGACTGGCACGCCGGCTCCGCAGGTTCCGCTGCTGCATCCGTTTTGGTTGTAGAGAGAAACGTTCGGTGTGTTGTCGGTGAGTGCGTAGTCCCACCGGTCACCGAAATCGTGAAAGTCGGAATACAGGACCTTGGCGTAAATATCTGATCCTTCTCCCAACGTGTAGTCGGCGGACCCGGTGAAACCCCAACGTCCGCGCTTGTAGCGATAGTCCCTCATGTCCTGACTGTCGAAATACCGGGCCGTGGCGCCATCGCCAAATGTGGCAACGTCGGGAACCGGCTCGACGTCATTAATTCCCCGGCCATTCCAATCGTAGGAACCGCCACCCAGCAATCCGAATTTCTTCTTTTCGCCAAAGCGCATACCGACGCTCCCCGATGTTTGCACCAAGCTGCGCCCGCCCAGGATTGGCGTCGTTCCACCACCGCCGGCCAGGGCAATTGTGGGCCGTTCACTGGCCGTTTTCGTGACCAGGTTCACCGAACCGCCGATGCCATCGCCATCCATGTTGGCTTGCAACGTCTTGTTCACTTCGACGGACTCCAACAAGTCCGCAGGCATGGCATCGAACTTGATCTGCCGGACTCCGGGCTCTGGCGAAGGTACGTTCACGCCATCGATGGTGGCGTTGGTCAGGCGCGGTTCCAGGCTGCGAACCTGGATGTACTTCCCTTCCCCTTCGTCGCGCTCAAGCGTGACGCTGGGCAAGCGGCCGACGGCGTCGGCAACGTTGGCGTTCGGAAGGGACGTAAACACCTCGTTGGGCAGAACCTGGAGAATATTGTCGGCGGTCCTTTCGCGGTTGATGGCTTCCGCTTCACCGGAGGCGCGCTCCGCGGTAACCACAATCGAGTCCTTCTGCGAGGTCACCTCCATCTGGACATCGACGGTGGAGGCCTGCCCGGCGGTAACGTTGAGCACCTTCGTAAACAACGAGAAACCAACGTAGGTGACGGTGATCGTATAGGTGCCCGGAGCAAGATTGTTGATGAAGTAGGCGCCCTGTTGATTGGAAGCTACGATTCTGCCAGTGGGCTGCAACTCAATTTCCGCGCCCTGCAGAAAGGCGCCGGACGAATCCGTGACGTGGCCAGTGACGGAACCTTTGTCGTTTTGTGCGCAAAGTAAATGCGGGAAAAGGGCCATTCCGAGTAAAAGAAAAATCGCGAACAGGCGGTTACTTCTCATAATTTCACACTCCCCTTAAGGACATTCTTTCTGACCAAACCAATCGCTGCTCCCTAAAAGCTTTGCGCCTGGGCCGTTACGCGGTCACCCACACGCGTGGCACAGCCAACAGCCTTGCCGGAGGCGCGTTTTCGCCTCCTCTTCGCAGGCGCGAACCCATCCAAAGACTTCCAATTTTTCGCTTCTCCGTCTGCTTCCAAGGAGCGCTTGGCGATTCACGAAGCTCCAACACGAACCCCGACCAATCTTTCTGGGACCATTAGGGCATGCGGCTGCTTGCGTGAAGATGAATGGAAGTTAAAGGCAGGTTAAAAAGCGGGTGAAAGAACTTTCAGGTTGCTAATCTTTCAGATTGCGGAACCTACGTGAGTTTCCAGAATCCTCGGTTCAACTTCAGTCGAGGTGCTTGGTTCCGCAAGAGGTAGGCGAACTCGAAACAGCGCACCGTTCCCCAACGAACTTTCCACCTCGATCGTCGCTTTGTGCCCATCCGCAATCCAGCGGGCAATCGCGAGCCCGAGGCCGGATCCAGAAACTTCGCGCGACCGCGCCTGGTCGGCGCGGTAGAACCGATCGAAGATGTGTAGTAGGTCGGAGTCGGCAATGCCAACACCGGAGTCCGCGACTTCGACAATGGCATGGCGCCCGTCGGAATAGGAGCAAAGTCTCACCTTGCCTCCGGCAGGAGTGTACTTCACGGCGTTATCCAGCAGTGTGAGCAACATACGCTCCATCGCAGACGCGTCCATGTGCACCGCAAGCACATCGCTAGAGAGCGAATCTTGAAAGTCCAGACCTTTTGCTTGGGCCCAGAGACAGGCCTGCTGGCAAGCGTCTTGCAGAACGGGGTGTAACGGGGCGAGTTCCAATTTCATCTGAGTGGCGCCAACGTCGGCGCGCGCGAGCGTAAGAAGGTGGTCAATCAACTGCGCGCTTTCTTCGGAAGCGGCGAGAATCCTGGTGAGTGTGGCGCGGTATTCGCTTTCCGTACGCGGGCGACGTAACGCCAGCTCCGCATTTGTGCGAATCAGCGAGAGCGGTGTGCGCAAGTCATGGGAGGCGTCCGCCGTAAATTGCGTGATGCGTTTCACGGAAGATTCGATGCGATCGAGCATGGCATTTAGAGTTTCCGTCAGCCGTCGCAACTCGTCTTTGGCACGCGGCAGCTCCAAACGTCGAGACAGACTCTGCACCCCAACTTCCTCGGCCGATTGGATGATGCGGTTAACAGGCGCCAAAGCGCGGCCGCCCAGCCAGTAGCCGAGCAGTGAAGCTAGGATTACCAGCAGCGGCAGAAACTCTTTTTCAATGAGCCGAAAACTGTCGAGTGCCTGATCGAAGGGCTCCGTGGGTACAGCAGCGTCAATCAGAAATGTGTTTCCATCGATCAAGACACGCTCCCTGGCAATGCGGTATTGGCGCAGCTCCAGGTTGGTGGTGAGGAACGAAACACCGGTCGGCGGAATTGCGGGCAGCGAAGACTGCGGGGAAAGGAAATGAGGCGAGCGAAACAGCCATTCGCCGCGAGCGCTGGCGACCTCAAAGATCGCACCATTGGCCCAGAGGCTCGAGAGTTCGGCCAGCTCGTGCTGCACTTTGGGAATACCCTGGGGCAAAGAAGTCCCGATCACCTTGCGGACACTGTTCAGGTTGCCGCGCGAGGCGTCGTTGACGGTGGTTTCAATGCTGCGCTGAAAACCGAAATCGCAAATCCAGAAGAATGCGAAGAACGAGGCCGCGAGAACGACGAAATAAAGGACCGTGAGCCGTGCGCGAATGGTCAGTTGCACGGACTTTTCTCCGTTCCCACGGAGTAGCCGAACCCGCGATGCGTCTGAATCATTTTGGCTTCCGGATCGACTTTCCGACGCAGCAATCGAACGAACGCATCGAGGGTATTCTCTGTTACCACTCGGCCAGCGCCCCACACGGTGGTAAGAATTTCTGAACGAGAAACGATTCGGCCGGAATTGCGCACCAGCAATTCCAGGAGCCGGAACTCCGTCAGCGAGAGATAAATCTCGCGCCCGCCGCGGAAAGCGCGAAACGAAGTGGTGTCGAGTACCAGATCGCCGGTCTCCACAACCGTTTTCCTGCGGAATTCGTGGCGCCGCACCAGAGCGCGAATCCGCGCAAGCAGTTCCTGAAACGAGAATGGTTTGGTGAGATAGTCATCGGCGCCCGCATCGAGTCCCTTTACGATATCGGGTAGCGCATCGCGGGCAGTCAGCATCAGCAATGGAGTCGACTGCTCGCGCTGGCGAATCTGACGAGCCACTTCCAAGCCGCCGATTTTGGGCAGCATGACGTCGAGCAAGATGACGTCGAATTTGTTAGAGGTGGAGAGATCCAACGCCGCCTTGCCGTCTTTGGCTACGCTGACTTCGTAAAGCTCTTCCTCCAGGCCACGGGCCAACAAGCCCGCCATTTGCGGTTCGTCTTCCACAATGAGGATGCGCACGCCAGAGGACCTCTGGCCATTCATCCTAGTTTGCGCCACATAAACGCCGGGTTAAGGCCATGTTACAGAAGCAATCAGTGTGCGTGCGCGCCGGCTGCCACGGCCGGCGGAACCAAAGTGACCGAGTCTGGCCGCGTCCAGACTTCCTTGCCATCCTTCAGTTCGAGCTTGTTCATGGTGATTTCCACGCTGCTCGCGCGAACCTGGACGAGCAGGTAGTGGTAATTGACACCTGGATCCTTGTAGAGGTCATCCGGTGCCCGGGGAATGATATAAGGACGAGCGCCGCCGCCACCGGTGACGAAGTATGTGACGCCGTTGTGCTCGTGCCGCTCGTAATTGTGAACGTGGCCGCTGAAGACAATCAGGCGCGCGTGCAAATGTTGCTGTTTCTCTTCCAACATCTTGCCGAGAGCTTGCTCGGGCGGGCGAGCTGAATGGCCCCCGCCGTAAATCTTTTCGTCGGACGAACTGGTGTACGGCGGGTGGTGGAAGACCAGAAAGACGAAATCCACGTCTGTGGGAAGCGAGTCGAGCTGATCGCGCAGCCAATCTCCCTGTGTGCCCGTGGTTTCGGCGAGTGAACTATCCAGGATCAACATCAAGCTATTGCCTATGCGAACGGAATAGAAGCGGCTATTGTCCAGCTGCGGAAAGCGAGCGAAATAGTTCCCCAGAGCGCTGTTCGGATCGCCCTTCAGGTCGTGATTTCCGAGCGCCGGATAAATGGGGGTGCCGTGGTCACGCCAGGCTTTCGTTTCCGTATCCCACACTGCCCAGTCGTTGGCATTGTCCCCGGAGTAGACGATGTCTCCGCCAATCGACACGAACGCGGGCTGTTCCTGATCAATTGCCGCGACCAGCGCTTTTCGTACCGCCGGGCTGGCCGGCTGCGTGTCCGATGGATCGTGGAATCGAGTGTCCCCGAAAGCGACAAAGCGAAATTCCGTTGGCACTTTCAGTTCCAGCGCCGCATGATGCATGGGCGTCGGGGCGGGTTTTTCTTGCTTATGGATTCCCCACCATGAGATGCCGGCAACTCCCGCAAATACAAATGCAACCAAGGACAAGCTTTTGGTGGACATGGTCTAAATAGAGTAGCGCGATCCCGCGAACTGCGGATTAACGGAATTTCAGACAGTCCGCCCCGCCACCCAGCACAAACTTGATATCTTCTCAGTTAATCACGTGATGGACAATTTCACCCTGCTAGTACTAGAATACCCGCCTCCTGGACTGTGGCATCACCGGAGTGACGGCTTCGTGGCGATCGACCTTCTGGGACAAGTTGACGGGCCCGTTCCCGCGGTGGGGAGAAGGGTACGGTTCCCGACAGTCTCGCCTGCGTCATTCCGGCAAACCGCCTTCGCCTTGCTGCTTCTGTTCCTTCTTTTTGCTCCCAGCATTTCTGCCGGCCAGGACCCACCTGATCCGCCACTGAATCGTTCCAAATCAGAAGCACCCCCGTTTTTCAGCGACATAACGATTTGGAGTGCCCAGACGGTGGGATCGGTCAACGTCATGAGTACCTATCCGGGACAGGAGATGTTTGCGACAGGCATTGGCTTGCGCCGCCACATGTTCAACTTCCAGCACACCATCATGCGCTGGAACTTCGAAGTCATTCCCCTGTGCATGCCGTCATTCCCTACTGCCAACGGACGGACGTACCACTACGGTGGCGGGGGCGCCTTGGGACTGGATTTCGAGCCACGCCGACAGTGGCGGATAGCCCAGCCGTTTATCGACGTAAATTTCGGACTGCTGGGATTTACAACCCAGACGCCGGTCGATACTCGAAGGACGAACTTCTCGCTGCAATTCGGGCCAGGATTGAAGTTCCCGGTGCGCGGGAGAAGTTCCCTGAAGACGGGCGTCACGTTTTTCCATTTTTCGAATATGCACACAGTGAAGCACAACCCCGGATTTGATGGAATCTTGATCTATATGGGCTACTCGTTCAGTTTTGAGCACAAGCGGCCAGGACCGAGTTAACAGCAGCTTCCCGCAGAGGACGCACTCCATCAAAGCTAGACATACCTCAGAAATCGAAGTCCCCGTCGATGCGCCATAGGCGTCCCACGGAATTGTAGAACGTGCCGTAATTCGGGGAACCGAGGTACTGCTGAACATCGCGCGGCTGATAATGGTTGAGCAGGTCGGTGACTTTCAGGCCGCCGAGGAACTGAATGCGGTGGCCGTGGAATTTAAAGTCGAACGGATATTGGATTTTGGCGTCGAGGCCAACGAACGTGGGGAAGCGGCCGGCTTCGTCGCGCTGGCCAACGTAATTCCAGTTGCTACCGACGTTGGAGTAAGGGAAGCCGGAATGGACGTCGAGGATCGGTACGAATTGAAATTTCTTGGGCAGCTGAATGATGCCCCAGAAAAGAACGCGATTCGGAGCGTCGTGCGGCAGTGGACCGTACTGATTGGCGCGAATCAGTGGATAGGAAAAGTTACCAAAAAACTGATTGTAGTCGTTGAGTTCGCCCCAGGCGCGAGAGCGGACGTAGCTTGCTATCATGGTGGTGTTTTCCAACGGTTGCCAGCGGAGCATGAAGAGAAATTCGTGGTAATTCTGGCGGCCGGAATTGTACAGGCCTAGTTGGCCGGACCCATCCGAGGATTGCGTGGGATTGACGAAAAATTCGTGGTAGCCGTTGCGCAACTCCGCGCCAAAGCGGAAAAGCAAGTCCTTGCGTAGTTCCCTGTCGAACTGAAGTGAAGCGCCCAGGCTGTACGGCACGGTGAGGCGGCCGTTGCTGGTGGCGACGACGTGGGTGAAGGTGGCCGGACCAGCAATAACCGTGCTGCCATCGGCGCCGAATTGCGTGATCGTCTGTGCAGGAAGGTTCGGGAAAATGGCCACGTTGATAGGAATCTTGTCGTAGAACAGACCGACACCGCCGCGGACGGCGGTGCGATTGTCGCTGGAGGGAGCGTAGACGAAGCCCACGCGGGGCGCGACGTTCAAGGAATCAGAAGACAGGCTGTCGTGATCGAGCCGCACGCCAAAGTCGAGGATCACACGCGGATGAAGCTGCCAGCTATCCTGGGCAAACAAAGTGAAATCGTTGCGCGTGGCAGCGGAAGCGAGCAGCGGGTCACGGTAAACAATTTTGCTACTCAGCGTCGAATCTTCGCGAAGGACATTGATGGGCAAATCGGAAAAGAAGCCCTGATAAGTGGCGCGCGCCAAAGAATAGCCGAAGGTAAAGAGATGGCGGCCGTAAAATTCCAGAGGCCGAAGATGCAGATTCTGCGACCACTGGTAGAGCCACGTGTGACGGCCCTGCGTGTTGAAGAAAGAGCCGGAGTTTTGTTCAGGGAAAAGAGTCATCTCGCCAAAAGCGGAGTCGGCCGGGAAAATATCGGTATTCAGGCGTTTTACGGAGAAAAGCGAGGCGAGATAGCCGCCAGCCGGAAGAATCCAGCGTTCCGTGGCCGAAGCGAAAAAACCGCGCTGGCGGGAATCGGCGGTGGCGGGCTGGGGATTGAAGGTGTCGATGTTCGCATAGTTGGTGTTTTGCGGATCGACCGTGAGCATGGAAGTGAGGTGATGGTTGCCGGTAATGTCCCAATCGATTTGCGTGTGGGAATTGCCGCGTTCGTCGACGCGAACGTTGTTGGGGTTGGGAAGAGAGGGCACACGCGTGAGGTCGTAACCAAAATAGAGAGACTGAAAAATGAACAGTTTGTCGCGAATGATGGGCCCGGAAAAAGTGAAATGCGGCGTGGCACTTTCAATGCCGTGCGGGCTGTAGTCAATCCAGCGAAGCCGCGGAATAGGATCCTCGAAAAGAAATTTCCATTCGTCGGTGCCGCCGCGCGTGTTGACTTCGATCACGCCACTGCTGAAGCCGCCATATTCCGAGGAGAAGGGGTTGGAGAGCACGCGCATGGATTCCACTGCGGCCGTTGGAAGTTTCAGGGCAGGCTGGCCGGTAACAGGATCAGCGATGCTGGCATTGTTCACCAGCGCGCTGGTTTGATTAGCTTGTCCGCCCTTAACGTGAATCAGGCCGTCCGGCCCGCGAATCACGCTGGGGAGCAGCGGAAGCGCATCCTGAAAATCGCTGTTCAAGCGCACCACGGATTTCAGGACGTTGGTCGTAAGAGTGGGGCTCGCGGATGTACTGGAAGTGACGTCAACGCCGTTGGCAGGGGCCGTGACGACGACGGATTCGCTGCGCTTCTCCGGTGTGAGTTGTAGATCGAGTTGATCCGGCTTGTCGGCGTCGAGTGTGACGCGCTTGTTAAGAGGTTCGAACCCGGCGAGATGGACTGTCACTTCATATTCGCCAGGAAGGACGCCGACGAAACAATATTGCCCGAGATCGTTGGAGATGGTGGAAAGCTCGTCGTTGGTGGCTAGATTTTTGAGCGTGATTTTCGCGTTGGGCCAGACGGTTTGCTCCCGATCAGCGCCAAGGGTGTACACGAGGCCCGACAAGTTTGCAGTTTTGGCGGCGAGCGCGGTAGAACAAATCACCAGAAAAAAGGCAAACAGGTAACACAAGCCGAATCGCGGCGACAACGATAACGAGCTCTGAAATCGGTCGAACATGAAACCTGGCCACAGGGCGGCGTGCGCGGCTGATTGTACGATGGGTGGGGCTTGGAGGGCGTTGCATGCGAAGGCGGAGAGCTGAAGAACGGCGAGACGAACGCCAGACTACAAAGCAAAAGTTGGCACCGGCTCTGCCTGAAACGCCTCGGGCCGCAAACCGCGCAGCCCGAAGCATAGCAGGGTTTGGTTGCTGGATTTCCCAGCTTAGAACTGGAACGCGTAGCTCAGTCCAAGCGTCTGTGTCCCGACGCTAACCGAGCTGTTGTTGTATTCACCCGCAAGCAGCGAGCTCTGCGTTACCTGCGCGCTCGACTCCGGGCGGAACGTGTAGAACGCTTCGTATCGCGAACGTCCGTGGTGATAGGCGAATCCGGTGGAAATGGCGTTCGTAAGAACGGCAGCGGTAAGCGGCGTCAGCGTGGAACTGGGCACCGGGTTATTTTCATGACCGTACCCGAAACGGAGAACGGTCCCCTCGGTAAGCTTGCGTTCAACGCCCGCGTGGAAGCCGTACTGATCTCTCCACTGCAGCGGGATGCCGTCCTGCAGGGAATTGCCGCCAACTAGGCTGTTGATGGTGGCATTGGTGCCGTTGGTCAGCGTGACCGGCAAGGTGACGAACGCTTCCTTCCAATTGACCCAGTCCGCTTGAAAGCCCACAAGCCAGCGCGAATTCACCTGCCAAGCAACGCTTGCCAGCACCGATTGCGGCAACACGTTCTGCACTTTCGCATCGTAAGTAAAGTTGGAAGGAGCAGCAACACCAAGAACGGCGAACTGTGCGTATGCGTCGCCGGAAGCGGTACCGGTGCTGCTGATCACCGTGCGCGATTTCCAGGAGAGGCCAACTTCGACCTTTTTGGCTGGCTTGGCAAGCAGCCCAACGCTGCCGTTCCAGCCAACTCCGCTGGTATGCAGGTCAAGCAGGGTCTTCAGGCCAGCGAGGACTGGCTGCGACTGGAAGATGTATGGCGCCTGCAACGTGTTCTCGTTGTAGTCCGCACCGATCGAGGCGCCAAGAGAGAGGCGCGATCCCAAAGAGACGCCAACTCCGGTGCTAAACCGCAGAGCCCAGATCGCGGAGTTCTGCTGCTGCAAACCGTAGGTGGCTCCCGCAGTGCCCGGCGCGTCAACATAGCGCCAGTCAGCGGTGGAAAGAAGTTCTGGGGTCATGCCAACGCCGAAACTGAATCGCGAGTGGCCGATGGGCATACCGAAAGCGCCATAAGGCACCGCGCCTGCGGAATTCGTCAGTGGTGCGCCATCGTTGACGGAATCGCTGAACGAGCCGCGCGCGAAAACGCCATCCGTTTCCAGATTTAGGTTCCGCCCACGCAGTTCGGTGAGCCCGGCAGGATTGGTGGCGAGAGCGCCGAGCACGTCGGAAGAGGAGGCCACGTAGACGCCACCAAGAGCCTGAGAGCGTGAGCCGGCCGTGTTCCAATAGAAATCCTGCGCGCGAGTGGCTGATCCAAGAGCAGCCATCGCCCACAGGAACAGCACCAGACGGGGACGATGATTCATTTTTTGCATCTCCTTTGCTTTCTTTTTGTGATTGTTTGATTTGGGCCTACGCGGGCAGTCGACTTTTCGAAGCACTCCTCGATTCCATTAGGGCATCGAGGCACAGCCAATCGAGCGCATGCGGGGCATCTTCCCGCATCATGGAAAAAACCTTTTCAAGAGGTAGCGCGTCGCGATAAGGGCGCTTGGCGCTGAGCGCGTCGAACACGTCGGCCACTGCGAGGATTCGCGCTGGAAGAGACAACGCGTCCGCCGTCAATCCCTGCCAGTAACCTTTGCCGTTCAGCCGCTCGTGATGCAGCGCCGCGTCGTAGCTGAAATCAGAGAACGCAGGGATACGTCGAAGAATTTCGTAGGTGTGATAGGGATGCTGCCTCACCTGCGAGAATTCCTCGGCAGTGAGTTTCCCGGGCTTCTCCAGGATGGCATTGGAAACGCCTAGTTTACCGATGTCGTGAAGCAAAGCCGCGCGGCGCAGCTTCCGCAATTCACCACTGCCCATGCCGATGTGGCGCGCTATATCGGAAGCGGCATCCGCGACGCCAACGGAGTGTCGGTAGGTGAACGGCGTCTTGGAATCAATAATTTCGGCAAACGCCAGACAGATCGCGTCAATGCTCTTGTCATCCGCGCCCAGCCGCCGGTCCGGCGGTTCCAGCCCGAGCACGTGCTCGATCAAATCTTCTTTCCCCAGATCTTCCCAGAGCTTTCCGGTTTTGCACAGCGAGAGTGTGGCGTCAACCAGTTCGGGATTGAACCAGCGACCGCTGCGCAGCCTGGCTGCTTCGATGGCTTCTTTTCTGCCGCGGGCCATCAGAAACACTTCGAGAGTTTGCGCTAAATTGGCGATGCAGGCATAGAGCGGGATCTCCTGCTTGCGCAACCCGTTGGGGTACCCGCCACCATTCCAGTGTTCGTCCAGACTGTAGATTCCCGCTGCCACCGCTTCGGAGAAGCCGAGCTTGCGCACAATGGAAGATCCGCGCTCGCATCGAATCCTGACCAATTCGCAGGAGTCGCGTTGCTGCGTGGCGGCTACGCGGACGAGCCTCCAGACGCGCTGCGGAAAAGCGTCGCCGGTGGCGACGTGCGTCAAGGCGTAGTGCAGGCTTTCCCAGCCGACGCGGGTCCAGTCCGTGGTCTTTAGATCGCCTTTGGCGCGAATGTCATCGGCATTCAGGATGTGGTACAAGCGGGAGGAATTGCTGCTGCAACCAGCGTCTTTCAGCAAGAGTGTGTAATAAAGGTCGGCCTGAACCTGCGCGGGCAAGCCAATCTCTTCCGCGATGCGCATGCCAATTACGCAAGCCCGTACGGAATGGCCCATGGGGCGGCCTTCGGTGAGGTCCAGAGCGTAGGAGAGCGCGGAGATCAGTTCGGAAACACGAATGGAGCCAGGGGAAGAAGTGGAGGTGGAGGATGTGCGAGAGGCCTTTTCCGTGCGCGCAAGCGCCGACGTTTCAGTCGTGACAGTTCCAGCCATATCTGAACTCCTTCGTTCAGCAGTGCCTGGCACTGGCGAGCGCCCGGGGACTGGGCGTCCCCGCACTTCGACAGTTTCTCCGTTAAGACCGAATGTTCAGAGAATAAGGAAGCCCAGTGCTAGGAGGCATGGGTCAAAGGGCTCAATTTACCAGTACATTGGTACCTCTTCCCTTTTTCGACAATTCCGGAATCGGGTACCGCGTTCGGGCTTGATGCTACAATCGCGGTCGCAGAGTCCCTTGGGAACGCGGTTCCCAGAGGCTCCCAACCCCTAAGGAAGCGGCGATGAAACTCGATCTGCTGGCGATTGCGGCACATCCCGACGATGTGGAACTGACCTGTGGCGGGACGTTGCTGAAAATGGCGCAACGTGGCCACCAAACTGGCATTCTGGATCTAACGGCCGGTGAGATGGGTACGCGGGGTACTCCGGAAACACGCGCGCAAGAGTCGGCAAAGGCAGCGAAGATCCTGAAAGTGTCATGGCGTGGGACGTTGGGTGTGCCGGACTCCGACGTACAACCGACCCGGCAGAACAAGCTGGAACTGGCCAAGGTGATCCGCATGCTGCGCCCGCGGACGGTGATTCTCCCCTATTGGGAGGCTCGCCACCCGGACCATTACCATGCATCGACGCTGGGGTACGAAGGTTGCTTTCTGGCCGGACTGAAGCAGTTGCCCCTGGACGGAGAGCCCTACCGCCCGTTCAAAATCCTCTATGCGACGTCATTTGAAGGCATGTCGCCGTCCTTCATTGTCGACATCACCAAGCAATATGAGACCCGGCACCGGGCTATCCTGGCCTATGGGTCGCAATTCCGCCCGGCGAAGAGCGAACGGAGGCAGCGAGTCTTCCTGGCAATTGACGAATTGGACCAAAGAATGGAATTGTTGGCCCGCCACCATGGGCAGCTGATCGGCGTGAAGTATGGCGAGCCGTTCCTGCAGAAGGAACTAATGGCAGTAGAAGATGTGGTGAAGCTGCCAGTAAGGTCCATCTGACGGCTTCGGCCCGGAATGTTGCCCTCACAGCTGCCAGGCTAGATCGAATCGTCTTCGACTGCGGGGATGAAACCAGGAAGATTTTGGCCGCTGGGGGTGCGCTGCACCCGGACCCGGATCAGGTCCTCATCTTCGGCACCAGACTTGCGTAGCAGGGCGATGGTACTGAGCGCTTCGGTGTAAATTCGGGTAACCAGGTAGGTATCCCCGGTGCCGTCTTTCTTCCAAAGTTGGCCAATCTGGATTTTTCGCGCGCTCATGGACTGTATCGACTGTAGATTCACCGGGGGGAAGTGTCAACACCTCGTGCGCCCTCGGACGGGGCCCGGGGCGGGTCCGCAGATTGCAGCCTCTGAAAGCTGTGCCGCCTTTCGCACTTGGCGGGAAAACCTTATCAAGCCCTGCCACATCCTAAACATTGGGCCTATGGGCGTGTGACGAAGGGTGTATAATTCGGCTGATTGGGGGAGGTGGTGTCATGCAGAAATCCTCGCAATTCGTCTTAGCATTGTTTCTGGCAGGGGGAGTAGCGGCGTGGCCGGTGGCGTCTTTTAGTCAGCCGCAGGACCCGGGTTCGGTGCCGCAAACTGCTCCCAGCACCACGACCCAAACGAGCCAGCCGGCAAAACCGCAAGATCCCAAGGCCAACACGCAGGCCGCCTGTCAAGATCCGAGCCAGCCCGTCCCGGATCCGAAGCCTGCGCAACCTCTACCTCCTTGCGCCGCAAAGCCAGCACCCGGAACACCGGGCGCCGACGCGCCAGTTCCGCAGCAGCAGACTGTTCACCCAAAGAATTCCAAAGAAGATGTGGAAGCAATTGGAAACCGCGATCCTGGCAAAGGAATTAATTTCTACTCCATCGAGCACGAGATCGCTCTAGGCAAAGGTTTGGCGCAGGAAGTGGAGCGCTCCTCCAAGCTGATTGATGACCCGGTCATCGTGGAGTACGTGAATCGCGTGGGACAAAACCTGGTGCGCAATTCTGATGCGCGTGTTCCATTCACAATTAAAGTGATCGACTCGGACGAAGTGAACGCGTTTGCGCTCCCCGGCGGCTTTTTCTACGTAAACAGCGGCTTGATTATGCGCGCACAAGAGGAGGCGGAACTCGCGGGCGTGATGGCCCACGAGATTTCGCATGTGATCGCACGGCACGGCACCAAGCAGGCCACCAAGGGCGAAGTGATGCAACTGGCCACGATCCCGTTGATGTTGCTGGGACCCGGCGGCTGGGCGGGATATGGCATCTACCAGGCTTTGCAATTGGCGATTCCACTTTCTTACCTGAAATTCTCGCGCGACGACGAAAAAGAAGCCGATTTCCTTGGCTTGCAGTATATGTACAAGGCCGGATACGACCCCAACGCCTACGTGACATTCTTTGAGCGAATTCAAGCGGACGAGAAGCGTCGCCCTGGAACAATTCCGAAGTTTTTCTCCACGCATCCACCCACACCAGACCGCATCGCCTCGGCGCAGAAAGAGATCGCTCGCATTCTTCCCGAGAAGGATGAGTACATCGTGACGACCTCGGAATTCGATCAAGTGCGTGCGCGCCTGCGCAATGTGATGTTCGCGCGCAAGGTGCAGGATAACGGACCGGGCAAGCCGACCCTGCGCACCAAGACCGAGCAGGCTGGGAAGCAGACTGGTACCGGCACGTCGACAACGCAGACCGATCCGAGCACCACGGATGATGACCGCCCAACCCTGAAGCGCCGCCCCGATTCACCATGATTGGCGATCTACTCTGGTAGAGATTGGATGGCAAAGGGCGGCTAAGAGAGCCGCCCTTTCTTTTCGCGACGAAATTTTCATCACCAGGGGCGCTGGCCGAGCCGTTGGCCGTTAGCCCATCTTCGTCACTGAGAGGGCCAAAAGAGCATTAAGTCCTTTCAAATCAGTTTAGGCTATGGCTGAGTTTTCACTACATTTTTGAATTCGCAGCGGCTCCAGGCGCTCGGGCAGTGCAATTTTCAGCTGGTAAAGAAATACTTTTCTGCTGCTCGTCGAGCTTCCCTGCGTTCCACGGCCTAGCCACGCACCTCAGCACCTCGTAAAACAAAATACCCCGTTCCCTCAACGGGATACCAGGCTCAGCAAATCTCACGTCTACGGCGTGTTCAGCTTCGGTGGCCGGCTCGCTGGTGTTCCTCTGGAGCGGCGGAGATGCCCATGCGCCGAAGCTCTTCGCTGTAATATTTGCGGAACAGGACGTCCCACTCCTCGCTGCCTTCAAGAATCTCCTTCTTCTGCGAGGTGATGCGCTTCCGCACTTCTACTTCCACTCTTTCCTCTTCGCGCAGCACGTTCGTCATCGTCTGAACCATGTGCTGCCGAATGGTGTCGCGGTCTTCGACAAACTCCACTTCGTTGCTTGCTACCAGCAGATCGGATAGTTGGTGTGAGATCCGTACAATTTTTTCGCGGGTCAATCGCATTGGTACCGTGTGCCCCTGTTCCCTTGCCTAACGCAGAATGAGTTTTTTGTCGCGCGCCAGCTGGCCTTTCACTTTCTTAAACATATCCTGATAGGAGATACCCGTCCGGCGCATTTCATCCTGATACTGCGTTAGGATGTTGCGGACTTCTTCGTTTACTTTATCTTCGACGGTGATCTCTTCCATCATCCGGGCGCGCACCCGCGCGATCACCGGCTCAACGTCCTTCTCTTTGATCTCGACGAGGCTGCCCTCAAGGAGTTTCTTGATTACTTCAGAGGCCATGTGGCCCACATAATCGCGGTTCAAAAGCATGTCTGAGGCTTCCCTTTGCTTGCGTGCGAGTAATTCAGTTTACTGGCTGGGCGAAGAATTGGCAAGAAAAGCGGCAAACAATTGCCGCGGACGCTTGCGCAAACGGCGCCGCCACCGGCGCAACACTGACGCGTGGTCCTGCTAACCCAAAGCTGAGAACGACATAGACCTACCGAGCGATTTATTTTGTCGCAAAAAGCACTGGACACCCCTTATCGCTTTTGAGACGATCAGTGTGGATTACTTCGATGCGGAGGCCACACATTGAAAGGAAATGCGGAAGGTGTACCAAAGTTCTTATCCGGGCGGGAATTCAGCAATCAAGAAATTCAGGAGATTCAAGAGACGGTGCAGGTGTACTGGCGGCTGAGTCGGAAGGAGCTGGTACAGACCATCTGCGAACATCTGGAGTGGGTTACACCCGCAGGGCGGAACAAGCTGGCTTCCTGTGCGAAGGCTTTGCGACAACTGGAGGCGTTGGGATTGGTGAAGTTGCCCAAGCTGGACGCCAGCATGCAGCACAAGGGTGAGCGAGCGATTGTGGTGGGGGCGGGCAGCGCTGCAGAGGAGGAGATTGCCGGAACGATGCGAGAGGTGGGCCCGGTAGAAGTGGAACCGGTAGGCGGGAAGGAAGCGATGCAGCTGTGGAACGAGTACGTGCATCGTTACCATCCGCTGGGCTACAAGCGCCCGTTTGGGGCGCATCAGCGGTATTTTCTAGTGGGCCGGGGTGGGCGTCGCTTGGGCTGTTTGCTGTTTGCTTCCTCGGCGTGGGCGCTGCGAGAGCGGGACGCGTGGATCGGTTGGACGGAACGAGATCGCCAGCAAAGATTGAACTGGGTGGTGGCCAACAATCGATTCTTAATTTTTCCCTGGGTGCGGGTCAAAAATCTAGCGAGCAAGGCGTTGTCGCTGGCGGCGCGACGGATTCGTAAAGACTGGGAGGAGCGCTACGGCTACGGGCCGGTGTTGCTGGAAACGTTCGTGGAGGTGGCCCGCTACCGGGGGACGTGCTATCAAGCGGCCAACTGGATTCGCTTGGGGGAGACGCGTGGGCGGGGACGGATGGATCGTCACACGCGCTACCTATCGACTCCCCGGGCGATCTACGTGTATCCGCTGGTGCCGGAGTTTCGTACGTTTCTACAAGGGACGAGCGGAGAAGGCCAGGGGCAGCGATGAGCTGCCGGGGCCGCAGAGAAGAACGCAGACGGGAGAGAAAGGAGCGGAGACGAGCGGCGAAAGAACTGCGCAAGCGTCAGGTCGTCGAGGGCCTCGAGAGTCCGCCGAGGGGCACGATCGGGAACGGAACGAGTCCCTGGAAGACGGTGAAGGAGGAACAGCAGGCGCGACAGGAAGCGGTGGAAGAACAGATCCAAGCGTATCGTTCCGCCCTGCCCGCGTTGTTGCAGCGGTTGGGGAAGATTCGCGACCCGCGGAATCCGAAAACGATTCGCCATAAATCGACGGTGTTGCTGTTGTACGGCATACTTCTGTTTGTCTTCCAGATGGCCTCGCGACGAGAAGCTAACCGCCAGATGACGCTGCCGCAGTTCCAGGAGAACCTGCGACGGCTGTTTCCGGAGCTGGAAACTTTGGCGCATCAGGACACGCTAAACCGGCTGCTGGCGTGGATAGAGGTAAACGAGATCGAGGAAGCCCTGGTCGAACTGATCCAGCGGTTCATCCGCAAGAAGAAATTCTTGCGCTACCTGGTGGGGAACTGTTATCCGGTGGCCATCGATGGAACGCAGAAGATGGCGCGGAACACGCTGTGGACCGAGCAATGCTTGGAGCGAGACCTACAGCGCAAGCAGAAAGACGGGAGCCTGGCCAGTGAGACGCAATACTACGTCTATGTTCTGGAGGCCAACCTGGCCTTCGCGAATGGCATGACCATTCCGCTGTTGAGCGAGTTTCTGACCTACGAAGAGTACGACCAGGAGAGGGATAAACAAGACTGCGAACTAAAAGCTTTTCGCCGACTGGCGCAGCGGATGAAAGAGTATTTTCCGCGTTTGCCGATCCTGGTTTTGTTGGATGGGCTGTATGCCAACGGCCCGGTGGTGGAACTGTGCCGGCGCTACCATTGGCAATTCATGATCGTACTGCAGGACGACTCGCTGCCGTCGGTGTGGGAAGAGGTCCGCGGGCTCGGACAACTGCAGCGCAACCATCATTGGGAACAGCACTGGGGTGACCGCAAGCAACGTTTCCGCTGGGTGAACGACATCGAGTATCGCTACGGAGAGAGAGAACGGAGGAGGCAAATTCTGCATGTGGTGATCTGCGAAGAAAGCTGGGAAGAGCTGGCCCCGGATTCGGCAAATACGGTGCAGAAAGCCTCGCGGCATGCCTGGATCTCCAGCGAACCACTGAGTCGGGAGAACGTCCATGAGCGATGCAACCTGGGCGCGCGACACCGTTGGGGAATCGAGAGCAACTTTTTGGTGGAGAAGTGTCAGGGCTATCAGTACGAGCATTGCTTTTCGCAGGACTGGAAGGCCATGAAGGGTTACCACTTCCTGATGCGGCTGGGACATCTGCTGAACACCCTGGCGCAAAACACGGCACGTCTGGCGCGGTTCGTGCGTAGTCGGGGGCGGCGTGGTCTGATTCAGTTTCTGAGAGAGACGTGCACGGGGCCTTGGCTGGACGCTACAAGAATCCAACTGCTTCTCGCCTCTCCTTGCCAGCTTCGCTTGGAATGAACAAAACCCTGAACAAGGACAATTCTAAGCTTCCTCGCAGGACCGACACGGCAGGGTGTCGCTCTTCACTCAAGGATGGCTCAACAATCTACAAGGAAGAAGCGAAACGAAACAGGAAGAACGCCTGGATGGCCTACGTCGCTGCCTTCCATCTACGCTTTGCCCCTGCCGCACCGCCTTGGCGACCGCGCGTCCGGGGCATGCGGCAGGACTGCCACCGGCGCCCTTTCGTTGACGCCCTCTGCCGCTTCCTGTAGCATGAGTCGATGTGAGCAGCACGGGCGGTTAGCTCAGTTGGTTAGAGCGCCTGCCTTACAAGCAGGAGGTCGCAGGTTCGAGCCCTGCACTGCCCACCACTTACTCCTTCTCTATCATTTATTTACAGATGGCTTTTTCTTCGTGAACTGACCGCCTGCTTTTTTGACAGATGGTCGGGCATGATGAAAGTATGGCTTTCCCGAAGTTTCTCTTTCGTTCCAATTGCTTACGTGAACCGCGCCAATTCTGCATGCGTCGAGAATCACGCGCTGTCATAAAAATGTATACACGTAGGGGGCCGATCGTGGACCGGCAAGTCGTATTGATGAAATGTAATTGGCCGCCGCGAGCATGTGGGTATTCGCCGGCCCGTTCTTCATACAACGCCGTTTCTGGACCGCCCATGAAGCTGTGGCGGGCGATTACTTCCGCGTAGCCGGCGAGGACTGAGCCTCTGGTGCGGCGGACGCTGCGCGTAGTGGACCAGAAGATTCCGCAAGACATTGAGCTAGCGTGGGTCACCAAGAAAGGAGACTCTCGTGACTCATTTACGCAAGATGATGCTGGAGGAGCTGCAGCGTCGCAACTACTCCGAGGTCACAACTAGCAATTACCTCCGCGCGGTGGCTGATTTCGCGCATGCCTCGCAGTTCTTCATCCATAAAGCAGCCAATCCTCCTGTTCCTCTTTATCGTTGTAGCTGGTCGATCGGACGTCCTTCTCTCTACGACCAGTAACTCGATTTTGGTCTGCTCGATGATGGCTACGCGAGCTTGTTGACGGCAATCACTATTTCGATGTGCTTGCCGATGATGTGATCTTCGAATCTCTCTACCAGTTCCCGGCTTGGCCTGTGACGATTCGAGGACGAGCCAATCTGATGGCCAGCCTTTCGGGATACGGCAAGACAATCAAGCTTCACTCCGGTGACGCGCTTGTCGTACGTTGCACTCAAGATCTTCGCGTCGTGATCCTGGAGTACGAAGTGCACGGCAAGATCCCTTCGAGTGGCGCACTCTATGACAACAGGCTCATCTCGGTGATCACGATCGAGAAAAGACAATTGTTCATTGGAGAGACTACATGGACTCTCTGGCGGCCTGGACAGCGGTGAATAGCGGATCTTAACCAACCTGACACGCGAGCGATTGGTGAGACAAGGGTGGGCGAAAGTTGCTCGTCTATTTTCCGACACGTGATGGGCGGATTGACCACCACATGCTCCGGATCGCCTGCCGACCATTTGGCAGGTTACGCGATCCTTCTTAATACTCTTCGTGGGCGACATCAGTCCTGGCCAGCTGCTTTTCTTTGATCTCCGAGACCAGCGCATCGGTCGTGAGCAATAGACCCGCCACCGACGCGGCGTTCTGTAGCGCAAGGCGCGTAACTTTGACCGGGTCCACGACTCCTGCGTCATAGAGGTCGCGGAACTGGCCGCTTAATGCGTCAAACCCAAGGCCGGGTTCGGTCGAATTACGAACCTGGTTCACAACGACTGCTCCCTCATAGCCGGCGTTCTGTGCGATTTGGCGCAAAGGTTCTTCGAGGGCCCGCTTGACGATCGCGACCCCGATCGCTTCGTCACCCGAAAGGTCGAGGTTGTCAAGAGCGGCGATCGAGCGAACCAGGGCTACGCCGCCGCCGGGAACGATGCCTTCTTCCACGGCAGCGCGAGTGGCGTGCATGGCGTCTTCGACGCGAGCTTTTCTCTCTTTTACTTCCGTTTCCGTGGCTCCGCCAACTTTGATCACGGCGACGCCGCCCGCGAGCTTCGCCAAGCGCTCTTGGAGTTTTTCGCGGTCGTAGTCGGATGTGGTGTCGTCAACCTGCGTGCGGATCTGCTTCACGCGGCCCTCGATCTCCGAGGGCTTGCCGGCACCTTCGACGATCGTGGTGTTGTCCTTATCGATGGTGATCTTCTTGGCGCGGCCGAGGTCTTCGAGCTTCACGTTCTCGAGCTTGATGCCGAGATCTTCCGTGATGGCCTTGCCGCCGGTAACGGTCGCGATGTCTTCCAGCATCGCCTTGCGGCGATCGCCGAAGCCAGGAGCCTTCACGCCAGCAACCTGCAGCGTGCCGCGGAGCTTGTTCACCACGAGAGTCGCGAGCGCTTCGCCCTCGACGTCCTCAGCGATGATCAGAAGAGGCTTTCCCATCTTGGCGACCTGTTCGAGCAAGGGGAGCAGGTCCTTCATGGAGCTGATCTTCTTTTCGTGGATCAGAATGCGGGCGTCCTCGAGCACGACTTCCATGCGCTCGGGGTCCGTGACGAAGTAGGGGGAGAGGTAGCCGCGGTCGAACTGCATGCCTTCGACCACTTCGAGCGTCGTCTCCATTGTCTTTGATTCCTCAACCGTGATCACGCCGTCCTTGCCGACCTCCTTCATGGCTTCGGCGATGATGCCGCCGATCTGCTGGTCGTTGTTGGCGCTGATGGTTGCAACTTCCGCGATTGGATCGCGATAGAGTTCCAGGCTCTTTCCCAATAGCTTCTTGCGCGTCTGGATGGCTTCGTTCACTAGCCGGTCTTGCTCTCCCTCGCTCAGTCCGGCTCGCCGGGTTGCTTCGCTGAAGCGTTCGGTAAATCCGGAGCTGGGGTCTGTCGAGCGATAGCTTTCCCGCAAGCGCGTGGCCCCCTGGGCCGAAAGACTTTCAGATTGGTAGGCGTCGCGCAGCAAGGCCGGTGCGCCGAGGGCTTTCGCGGCGGCCTCGACCGCTTGGGCCGCGTTCGCCGGCGTCACCTTCCGAGCGAGCTCCTTCAAACGGT
The DNA here is from genome assembly GCA_963804635.1 of Candidatus Acidiferrales bacterium. Taxonomy (GTDB): domain Bacteria; phylum Acidobacteriota; class Terriglobia; order Acidiferrales; family UBA7541; genus Acidiferrum. The sequence continues at coordinate 95,711 of CAWDRK010000043.1, read as the reverse complement.
CGACCACCACCACAACGGCCTTATCGATTCCGCGCTTGACGGCCACGGGACTTGCCCCAGCCGCAATGGTTTTCACGCCTTCTCGGAAAAATGCCTGTGCCAGGACCGTGGCGGTCGTGGTGCCGTCGCCCGCGACGTCCGAGGTTTTCGAGGCGACTTCACGGACCATTTGCGCGCCCATGTTTTCCAAAGGGTCGGCGAGTTCGATTTCTTTGGCCACCGTGACGCCATCCTTCGTGATCAAGGGTGCGCCGAACTTTTTCTCAATGACCACGTTGCGGCCTTTGGGGCCGAGCGTAATTTTGACGGCGTTGGCGAGGATATCGACGCCGCGCAGGATGGCTTGCCGCGAGTCTGCTCCGAAGACGATGCGTTTGGCCATGGGCTAGATCAGCTTCTTTTCCAAGAACTCATCGACCGCATCACGGAGCTCCTTGGTCGCGTTCATGCGATCATCGTCGACGTGTACGTTGAGCGCGGTGAGCCAGGTCACGACTTCGCTCATCAAGTCTTGCGAGCTCGCCGTCTTTTTGACCTCGAGCACCGTGGCCGCGGGAAACGCCGGTGCGGCAGCCCCCGCCGCGCTGGGCAGCAGGCAGATGAGGACTTTGCTTCGCAGGCGCAGGTATTCGGGCGCTTGCCGCGCGAGGTTCTTGGCCACGCGCGAGAGCTTTTCCGCGTTCTGGCCGCGGGCGGTCGTGTCGGGATCGACGATCGCGCCCTGCACTTTGTCCCAGGAGCCGTCGCCGTTGCCGACCAGGTCAATCCCCACATTGGTGTGCCGGAAGTAGATTCGATCGGCGGATTCGATCGAACCGCCAAGCCGCCCATCGATGCGTTGATTGATGCCTTGCTTTAGGTCCTTGACGCGCGGCACGTCCAGGGGATTGGCGGCCAGAAACGGCGGCCAATTCTCGACCTCGCGCTGGGCGGATTTCGCGGGCGGGTGGTCCCAGTCGGTGAATAGCAGAAACTGCGCTTCCTTAGCAATCGCGGGCGACATGATCCTTCCGCTCCTCAGCTCAGCTGCCGGATGGTTTGGACATCTTCGCGGATTCCGGCAGCGAAGCCCTTGATGTTCAAGGCGTTCGGGACGGCTTCGTGCGCAAACCAGGCCTGAAAGTTCCGCAGAGCCCCTTCGAGATTCGGAGCTTGTCTTCGCGCGACCGGTTGTCTTCTGCCCACACCGGCCAGAGCCTCGAGCATCGTGACCAGCAAAGTATTGACGCGGTCACCTTCTGCCGCAGTCAACAGTATGCCGGTGCTTGGAATCTTTTCGATTTTCTTGGCCAGGCTCTTCCACTCCGGCGCCGTCTTGCGGAGTCGTGAGAAATCCAAAAACTCCTGGTTCCCCAAGTAGGTCCACGCCTTCAGAGGGACCGAGGAAAGACAGGCCAGAATGCTCCCCGCTCTAAGCGCGACCACAAAAGGCCGCACATCGTGCGCCTGAATCCAGGCGAGAACGATGGCCCAAGGACGGCCGTGCAAATGGTTCAAGCCCCAGACCATGGTGTAGGCCAGGCAAACCAGGAGCGTGGTGCCCAGTGCGGCCGAAGCCGTCTCCTTGGAGTTCAGAAAGAACTTGTCGATGGCAAAAAAGATGATCTCGTAATTCACCACGAACCCGATACCCAGGGCCAAGAGATTCTGATCTAGCGAACTGGCCGGATCGCGCACCAAAGCGCCCAGGGTTGCCGGATCGATGGGCAAGTAGTGAAAGACCGAGGCCAGCACGGCGGCGCATAGGAAAATCAGACCATTCCCCAGCAGATCCCTCTTTGTGGGCACATAGAACAGCACGTTCAGGAGTTCGTCGGCGGCCATAGGTTCCCCATGAGCCCCCACCATTTACACCGCCGAAGCCCGGGCCTGTCAAGTGCCACGCAGAAAAACTCCGGCAGGCAGCGCGAAGCGCTTGCTCAGTCTCAGGCTCCCAGCAGCATCCTCGACGCATCGCCAGGCTCGTAGCAACTACGTGTGTGCTGTTTGAAGCTGGACTGCGTCCGCTTTCTCCCTATTGCGGCGCGGCAATCGGGCCGGCCCTGCTACTAAGCACTCGCCACTGCCTTTGTGTGGTCCCGTCTGAGATGTTTTCAACCACTCGCCACTAAGCACTCGCCCCGTCACAAGTAATCGCGGGCGGGGCGCTAAGTTGTAGAACAGTTCCCGAGCCTGAGCAATCCGAAAACTTCCAGGGCCAAGAATCCGCTTGGAGGACGGCGAAGGCAAGAAGCGGCGCCCGTCCAGATCTCCGCGAACGCCGTTTCTGGGTAACTTCCGTGTAGCGGCGGTCCGCCCGAAACGCAGCACTTAGGTTGGTGCGAGTCAGTTTCCGGTATGCGGACCTTCCAAGTGGAATTGTCCAGAAACGAACAGTCGCGCCGCCCAGCGAGAGCCACTCCCATCGTTGCAGCTGTGTATTGAATTGCGACCTTTTGATTCGAAACGGTAATGCTCGCGCGTTTTTGCGCAGTTTCCCGGAAGCGGCTCAAACGTGTTCCGGCCCATCGGAAGCTTTTCGCAATGCCACAGGCTTTCCATGCTGCGTGTGGCGGTAGGCGTCGGCCCAGGCTTCTTTGCGGGCGAGCATCTCGGTTGGATTCGAGAGAGCCTTCGCTGTGACGAGACGTTCGAGCGTCGCCAGCCAGTGCTCGTAGTAATGGGTGCCGTCGTCGGGTTCGCCACGATCTTCCGCAGCTTTTAGCTCGGCGGCCAGTGCCGCTGCCCATTCCTTCCATGTGAAGTGGCCTTGCTCGGAGAGTCTGACCGCCATGCCGAACGCCTGAGCATGCCAGGGCTCGGCGAACACAGGACCTTCTTGGTCGCGGGGAATACGCGGCAAAGCGTTCAAACGTTCGGCGTCAAGATCAGGATCCGGTGTGTTCAAGATAGTCATCCCACATGTCGAGGTAAACGGAATCTTTAGGAGATGAGCCTTCTCCCCAAAGCTCGCGCGCCGCGAACTGCACGGAATACACATGCTGCCGCTTTTCGCCAAGGAATTGAGAATTCGTGTCTGGGAACAGAAAGACGCCGTGGTCGAGCACGACCTTGCCGGTCTTGCCTCGCGCGTATCGGGGCAGCCGGGTATGGCCGACGGGGTTGATATTGCGAGCCCGAACGCGCTCGCCCTCCTGAAACAGCGGCGCCACCGAAGGGTCGTTGCTCGGAGCCGTGATGCGAGGTTCAACCACTCTGGCCATCGCCACCGTAAACACCGGCGTGGCTCTCGCAGAGCCTGGTGTGGGCTTGCCGCTTGCCAGTTCCTCTTTTGTAACCATCCCGTACTTCACTATGCGGTTCTCGAGGGCGGCTAACCATTTTTCGTAGTAGCTCATGCGCAGGTAGTCGGGGGGAGGCAGCAGTTCGATGTCATACCGCCAGGCGTCCAGATTCCACTTGTGCCAGGCGCTGAGGGCCCGGTTTATCGCGTAGACTCTTCCCTCCCAGGGTGAGTGGAACACTGGTTCATTCGCTTCGTGATGGATGGGGCCCATACACTGCATGCCGCCCATGTCATGTACTCCGTTCATGCCTTGGCTCCCCCTGCGGGCATCGAGACTTTTGCCACGCCCACCATGGCGTCGCGAGTCACGAGTTCGGCGAGTTCCGACTCGCTCAGGTTTTCGCTTCCGGCCGGACGCTCGGGAAGCACGAAGTAGCGCAGTTCCGCGGTGCTATCCCACACACGCACCTCGACGTCTTCGTCCAATTGAAGCCCGAACTCGCGCAAAACGCCACGCGGATCAATGACCGCACGCGACCGGTAGGCCGTGGATTTGTACCAGACGGGCGGCAGCCCGAGAACGGTCCAGGGGTAACAAGAACAGAGAGTACAGACCACAAGGTTATGGACCTTGGGTGTGTTCTCGAGAACGAGCGTATGGTCTCCAACAGCGCTCTTTCCCAACCCAATCTCAGCGATAGCAGAGGCCGCATCGGAGAGCAGGCGGGCCTTATAGTTGGGGTCTACCCAGGCGCGCGCCACGACCTTCGCGCCATTCCGCGGCCCGACCTTATGTTCGAAAGTATCGATCAAGGCATCCAGCGCAGCTTGATCAACGAGTCCCTTTTCAACCAGCAGCGACTCCAGAGCCTTGGTACGCAGCGCCGGGTCGGACGGAACGACCTGGTGGTCATGATCGTGATCTTGTGCATGCATAGAACCTGGAGCAGCCGCCGCCACGGCTCCTGTAGCGGCGTATTTCAAGAACCCTCGCCGGTCCACAGACGTCTTGTCATCGGCCATCGGCACCCTCCGAGATCAGGGCAATTTCCAGTCTCCACCAGAATTTCCGTCTTGGCATCCTGGGTGGCAAGCATCTTACACCCAGCCACCTCCGCTAGATACTGGAGTTATCAAAACTCCTTCATCCCCAGCACTCGGAGCATTACAATGGGCGAAATCTTACGGCTCGTCGTCGGCATTCGCGCACCGAAAGGACTTTCGCATGACTTCTCACACCCGAGCGATGCGTACGCTTACGTTGTGGTCATTCGCGGCCGCGATGATGTGGTTCGCGGGAACTGCGCTCGCGCAGGATTTGCATGGCGAAGCACTCATCAAAGCCTTGCAAAAAGGCGGATACGTTCTGGTGATGCGCCACGCTAGTTCACCGCGTGAGGTGCCTGACAAACAGGCTGCGAATCCCGATAACAGCAAGCCCGAACGCCAATTGGACGAAGTCGGACGGAATACCGCAATTGCCATGGGCAAGGCGCTTCGCGATTTAAGGATTCCGATCGGCAACGTGCTCTCGAGCCCCACCTATCGCGCCCTCGAAACCGTGCGCCTGGCTCAATTCGATGCTCCGCAGACCTTCGTCGAACTTGGGGATAACGGTCAAAGCATGCAGGGTGGGACGGCCGCCCAAGCCGAGTGGCTGCAGAAGCAAGTAGCACACTTTCCGACCGGCACAAACACGATCGTTGTGACTCACCTCCCGAACATCACCGGTGCATTTCCGCAGTTGGCGTCCGGCTTGGCGGATGGTGAGGCGCTGATATTTGGTCCGGACGCCAAGGGCAAGGCGATTCTCGTGTCCCGGGTCAAGATCGACGAGTGGCCCGCGATGCGTTTTTGAAGCGAATACTTCTGGGTCGTGCCTGTGGGACGGATTTTGGAAAAAAACGCCCGCTTAAAGGTGATGAAAAAGGAGTAAGTAGTTTGTCGCCGTTAATCACAAGTTGCTGATTGTCCCTCTGTTTACGCTCGCTCCGGCAAGTTCTGATTAAAGTGGTCAACGGACTTACAAGCAGGAGGGCGCAGGTTCGAGTCCTGCACTGCCCACCAAATCATCAATAAAAAAAATGCGATTTCGTGTTTCTGAAAACTGGTGTGTTTGAAACATCGCGTGACAGTCTAGCATTTGACCAAATACCTCGTCGAGCAGCTGCCGTGACTTCTCAGATCCGGGCTTCTGGCCCGGATCAGTTTCTGAGTGCGCCGCGACTCAGGCTGAAGTGGCAATCGCCATGTGACTTCATCGGTAAACACTAGCCGACTTCTCGTTACTTATCTTGATCGCGACATGGAGTTCGTCTGGACTCCAAGCATTTGGACAAAATGAGCTGGCGCCGGAGTTCGTCGGTTCAAATTAAGCCTCTGCAACCAACAAATTCTTTCTTTTCAGCGGTCCCGCAACCATCCGAATTGACAGTTTAGATTTCCAATCCGGCAGGACGATCAAAAAGGGAGATAGTTTCCGAATCGCCGTCATCCGAGAGGCGTCTGTTATGGGCGACTTCATGAGCCCAAAACGCTTCCCAAATATAGGGTCAGCGCCTTCTTGAATTCTTCCACAATCAGGTCTTTCGCTTTATCATCCGCTTCTCCATAGAGCGTTATCAAGCCTCTGACTATCTGGAGAGTCACGTTCGCAGCCAGAACTGCTTGTTCGTCGGAAAGGGATGGGTTCTTTGCTCGAAAGGCATTCGCGATGTTGACTCGCAAGACTCTCTTCGCAGCGGGGTCGCGGCGTAGCCGAATCGGCGCCGTGTCCTTCAGACCCTAGCGACCTAGGCCATTTTGGAGGCTCAAGGCACACGCCCCAATCTCTTACGGAATTTCAGCGCCCTTCCTACCAATGCGCCCAACCCTCCACTCACCACCAACACCGCCGTGTGCCACACCAAGATATGAATCGCCTCGAAATTCGGGCAATGCAACTCCAGCAATCCTACTCCGGCCAGCCCCGCCAGCGTCCCAGCTACCAGTCCGGCAGATACAGAATCCACTGCGAAACCACGCCGCAACACCAACCAACTCAGCAACCCCGCTGGTATCGCATGCAGCACTCCAGTGACCAGGCAGATGACGCCCACGGGCACGAAGCGCTCCGTTTGGTAGTCGTGAAACAGCGGCGCAAACACGCCAACCAACACCACGCTTCCGATTCCCAGCAACCAGCACGCAGTAATCCTCCTCCTGCTCCCTGGGATCATTTCATTGACGAATTCCGTCCCCGCCACCCACGTCAGAATTCCCAGCGTCCCAAAGATAAGCGCTCGTTTCAGGAGGTCCATCTTTTCAAATCCGTTGAACCCGGCTCGCGCCGCTCCCGCGAGCGACACGGCCGCGCATATCAAAACCACTCCGCCTGCCAACATCCATGTCCGCGGCAGCGGCCGCACGCATCGCATCGACGGTTGGATCGAGTCGGCCACACGTCGCAGCAACGACGCCTCTATCTGCGGAGCTCGCCCCGCAGCCTTCTTCAGAACTTCGTCAATCTCTCGGTCCCTCACGACTTTTCCTCGCTCTGCCCTCTCCTGAGCCCCATCCCGCTCATCAGTTCTCTTAGCTTCTCGTATGCCCGGTGCACTTTCTGCTTCACCGATCCCACACTCGACGACGTCGCTCGCGCCACTTCCTCCAGCGACATCCCCGCCACCTTCAACATCTCAATCACTTCACGTTGACTCTCCGGAAGTAAGGCAAGAAGCGCCTGCAGATCATCGCCCTTCCCGGTTTCCACCGGCGCCGTCGCTGCCAGTTGCGATACTTGTTCCAATCTCTGCTCGCGCGCCGTCGTCCGAACCGTTTTTCTGTAGTGGTCCACCCGCACGTGTCGCGCAATCGCATAAAACCACGGCAACACCGGCTCCCCCGGCCGGTAGGTATGCCGCACGCGGTGAATCCTCAACCACGTTTCTTGCAGCAAATCATCCGCGTCAGGTCTGCTCGCGAATTGTCCGACAAAAAAACGATACAACTGGGGACTAACGCGATCGACTAAAGCTGTGGCCGCGGCGAAGTCACCCTCCTGATACCGGGCCATCAGCATCTCCAGATTGTTGTCCGGATACATGAGTGGAATGGTTGTCGCGCGATTCTTGTCAGTACCAGCGTGTTCGTGCTAACAGTTTTCCGTCGTCAGGTCCGCACCCGCTGACCTGTTCTTGTCCCATCTTTACGTATTCGATGCACATCGCCAAAAAGTTACGCCGTCGTCCCAATGTAAATTCTTTTTAACTTTGGCCTCCCGCTCACATTAAACCGTAACTTTTCCCCGCCGCCCACCGAATACCCATCCGTGAACATGCTCTGTCTGTTGAACGGGTACTTCCCCCCTCGTAACCGGGGCACCGATTCACCATAAATTCCAAGGAGATCACCATGAATTTTGAACGACTCCAGAAGTCTACTTTTCGGCGCGCCGGCACTATGCTGGCGGCCGCATTGTTTGCCACCGCGCTTGCAATAGCAAAACCGCATGACCATAGCGTTTTCGTTCTCACCAGCACGAATGACCCCAGCGCCAACTCTGTCGTCATCTTTAGACTCGATACCTCAGGTATGCCTTCTCTGTCCCTGGTGAACAGCTTGCCCACAGGTGGCAAGGGCGGTGCCAGCACCAACGCTGGCATTCTCCAGTTCCACGACGATTTCGGCGCCGTCGCAAACTTCGGCTCCAACACTGTCAGCCAATTAGTGCGCTACGACAACTACCTTGCCATTGGACGCACCATCCTTCTTGCCTCGGATTGCGTCAAGCCCGATTCCGTCGCCCTCGCCCAGCGGCATCTCTTCGTCGTCGGCACCAATTGTGCTGAGAGTCACGACTGGCCTTCCGGAAATCTCGATGGTCCCGTCGTTTCTCTCGCCGATCCCTCCGCGGCGCAAATCGCCGTCGGCAAAACTTGGGCTGCGGTCACTCTAACCTCAGGTTCCGTCCTTCAGCTTCCGCTCACTCACGAAGACGGCTCGCTCAACGGCACGGATACTACCATTACGCTTCCCAGCAACGCGAGTAGCGTTCCTCTCGGCGCCGCGTTCTGGGGAAACAATTTGGGATTCACTCCCGCACACAGCCCCGACAGCTTCGCTATCATCGACGAGGATCGCAACATTTTCCCCATCGCCGGTCCCACTCCTTCCTTCCCAACCAACGCTCCCTGCTGGGTCGCCAAGGGACCGGGCAGCGTTTGGTATACCGGCAATTCCCCGGGTAAAGCCATTTCCATCTTCTTCACCGATGGCCAAGGCGGCGTGTTTTACAAATCCGTTCCACTTCCGGGCTCGCCTACGGATATCACCGTATCTCACGATCGCAAGTGGCTCGCTGTGATTTACAGCGTTGGCACCGAAGCGTTTGTCGCCGTCTTCTCCATCGACTCCTACGGCGACCTCACTCCAGCGGCAACCTCAAGCTCTATAGGCGTTGCCTCCTTTAACGGCGTAGCTATTAGCGAATAGCAGACTCACTCGTTCGCTGATTCCGCTCGGTCCGGCTCTGTTCGCCGGGTCAACGGCTGATCGAAAATCAAGTGATTCGGCTATCTCTATGCCTGCCGGGTCTGTACCTACCCGGGGAGCCGCCCGCAAGTGCCTTCAGGTGAGTGCGCGCGCTCTTCGCTGTCCAGATGTCCGGTTCGCGGACATCGCCAGTGATCACCAGATGGGTAACGAGAAAACCCGCATATCTTGAGCGCTTGTTTCCTGACGGGATGCCGACTCTGAGGACTGATCTGCGCCCAGGCTTCATTTGGGGGTTCGACCGCTACAGTTCAGAGGCTCTGTAGAAATGAGAGCAGCGCCGCGTTTGTTGCATCGGCTGCTTCCAGCTGTGGCCAGTGCCCGACGCCTTCCAACATGATGAAGCTACGAAGATCGGCGAGGTTGCTGCGCATCGACTCAGGGCTCGGCTGCGCTACGAAGTTCAGTCCGTCAAGTGTGCTTGCCAGAAACATGGATGGTTGCCGAATCTTGGCTCCTGCGAAGGCGGCCCAGTGACGTGTGAAAGGGTCGATTGCGCGGTAGTTCAGCGGTCCATGGAATCCGGTGCGTGTGAAGGCCGCAACTGCATCAGCGATGTAGGTTGAGTCGATCGTTCGCAGAGCATGCCGCACACCGCAGTAAAGCGATCGGGACGCATTATCGCAGCGTTCCATGCAACGCTGGCACCGAAGTCGTGCCCAACGACGGACGCAGTCGCAACGCCAGCCGCATCGAGTATCGCCACAAGGTCACCAACCATTTCGTACGGCGTATAGGCTTCGGCTTCCACAGGAGCAGAACTTCCTCCGTAACCACGCATGTCGGGGGCGATGGCCATAAAACCTGCGCTAGCTACTGCTTCCATCTGAGCTTTCCAACTCGACCAGATCGCCGGAAAGCCGTGGCAAAAGACGACTGCAGGTCTCTCACCCTCCTCTACGAAATGGAGGGAGATTCCGTTTGCCTCTACCTCACCATGCTTCATCGTGATCGCTCCTGGTATCACCAAAATACGTCTGTATTGCTCTCTTGATGAAATCCCCGATTCGTTTTTGTCCGGTTTGTGCTTCCGATGCGTTCATTGTGCATCTCCTCCTTGGAGCGAGTTTCATCTGCAAGGGAGCCGGCATTGCTGGCTCCCGTTGCCGGCGACCCTAGGAGAGGAACGCGCTCCGGTTGGCCTCGAGGAATTCAGCAAGCCCGATCGGCCGTTTTCCCCCGATCTTCTCAACTAGATCGTTCGTTCCCGCAAACACCCCATTCTGGTGGTCCTTTGCAATCTCCGCAAAGTGCTGCCAGATGGTGTCGGTGCGGAGTATCTCACGCGGGCTGTTGGCAACCATTCTCTTAAGGGTCCAGGCATCCACCTGCTCGTAACCCACCGGTTTGCCGATGACCTTGGCGATCTCGATGGCAATTTCGGGGAAGGTGTACTCTTTTTCTCCGTAGAGCGGGTATACCTTTCCTTTGTGCTCGTCCGGCGCGAGAAGGATTTTCGTGATCACGCGGGCCTGATCTTCCGCGGCGATCGGTGCATGCTTTCCAGTGCCGAAGGGCAGCCGCAAAGTGCCTGCCTTGATCAGATCGGTCCAATAGAGAGCCCATTCAGCGAAAAGTGTGGGTCGCAGATGTGTGACGGGAACGTCCGACCAGTTGAAGATCTGCTCCGAAATCCAGTGATCCTGGGCGGCATGACTTTTCGCTTCTCGACGCGCAGAAATTTGGGACATGTTCACAACAATCTCGATGGCGGCCTCCTTAGCGGCCTGAGCGAAGTACGCCGTGGCCTGTAGGATACCTGGCATGATTGGGTACACAAAGTACGCGCCCTCTGTTCCTTCGAGGGCCGCGCGAACAGCCTCGAAGTCCAGCAGATCGCCTCGCACAATCTCGGCACCTTGGGCGGCTAAAGCTGCCGAACGCTCATCCTCCCTGTGAACGAAAGCTCGCACCCTGGCTCCCGCATCGATTAAGAATTTCACGGTTTTGCTCCCTGTCGCGCCGGTCGACCCAGTCACTAAAACCTTCTTCCTCATGTGCTCCTCCTTGTGCGCTTCCATCGAAACTATCGCCTCGGCTCCAACGGACCTGACGTCAGCGGCAGTAGCCTCTAGCTTGTCCTTCTTGCAACCAGCACGACGGCCGAAAAATCGCGTGCGAGCCGGAGTGCCGTCGCTCGTCCGATGCCTTGGCTCGCACCGGTGACGATGGCAACAGACTTAATCGCCATAACGCTGCTCCTTCCGGATCTTTTTACTTCGCTACGCTGAGGCTCCGATCGAGAGGGTTTCGCCCGCAGCTTCCAGGATCACGTCGATCACGAGATCCGCCGCCGTGTACATCGGAGAATGGTCTACGCACTCTGATCGGACAGTTGCCCTCATGCGATCGGCCACGAAACGCTGTGTCTTCGGGTTGATCATTCGATCTTCTTCCGCGAGCAGAAACCACGACGGCTTCTCTTTCCATGTAGGCGCCGGAGCTGGCTCTTGAATGCACTGAACCGCAAGTGGCCGCTGGACTGCCTGCATGATGCTCGTCTGGTCGGCCGAGGCTTTGTGAGCCACCGCTTCCTGAAACCCGCCTTCCGGCATCCAGACAAAGCCATGCGCATCGGGTGTCAACTTGGGGGCTTTAGGATGCGGCTCGTCGCGATAAAACACTTTTGCAACCGTCTCGCCCTGATCGGGCGCGAGCGCGGCGATATACACAAGAGACTTCACTCGGTCCTGACGCGCCCCCGCAATCACAGCACCTCCGTAGGCGTGAGCGGCCAGGACCAGTGGGCCGCTGGTTCTCTCGAGTGCGCGATTCAAAGCGGCAACGTCGTCGCTTAACGACGTGAGCGGGATCGGGGCGCAGGTCACCTTGAGCCCATGCCGCTGTAAAGGGAGAATCACGTTGGTCCAGCACGATCCGTCGGCCCATGCTCCATGCACCAGAACGATGGTTGAGTTCTCTGGAAAGGCGTTCATCTCTGGGCCCCGCTTTCTCCGCCTCGGCGGCCGATGCCATTTGCTTCGAGGAAGTCTTTCATTGCGGATGCGATCTCTACGACATGTGTCTCTATCGCAAAATGTCCGGTATCAAGGAACTGAACCTTCGCGTTCGGCAGGTCTTTCCGGAACGCCTCCGCTCCCGCGGGAATGAAAAAGGGATCGTTCTTGCCCCAGATCGCGAGCAAAGGCGGCTTCGATTTGCGGAAATATTCCTGGAATTTCGGATACAGCTTCACATTCGATGCATAATCCAAAAATAAATCGAGCTGAATGTCTTTGTTCCCCGAACGTTCGAGCAACGCCGTATCCAATGTGTACGACTCTGGCGGGACGCTGTCTGGATTGGCCACGCCGTGCGTGTACTGCCAGCGCGTTCCCTCCAGTGTCAAAACATTCTTGCGGATGACGTCGCGGTTTTCTGCCGTGGGTTCAGCCCAGTATTTGCGAATCGGGCCCCAGGCGTCGCCAAGACCTTCCTCGTAGGCATTTCCGTTTTGCGAAACGATCGCTGTGACTCGTTCGGGGTGAGCCATCGCCAAGCGGAGACCTGTTGGCGCGCCATAATCGAATACATAAATGGCATAGCGGCTGATCTTCAGTGATTGCGTGAAGGCCCCTATGGTCAACGCCAATCCACCGAACGAGTAGACATATTTTCGTTCGGCCGGAACCTCGGTAAACCCGAAACCGGGGAGGTCCGGAGCGATCACGCGGTAATCAGTCGCGAGGCGCGGAATGAGTTCGCGGAACATGAACGATGAGGCCGGGAATCCATGTAAAAGGAGAACCACGGGGGCGTTCGAATCACCGGCAGCCCGATAAAACACTCGGACGCCATCGGCTTCGACCCTGTGGATCGTTGGAAGCGCGGTGTAATAGGCCTCTGCGCGCTTTGTTGCTGTCTGCGAAGTCGTGTCGCTCATAAAGTCTTCTCCTTATTGGGTGAATTTATGGTGAGATTTGCTGGTGGGCGCCATGTCAAGAGACCAGCGGGTGTCCATCAGCTTCATTCAGAACCGCTCTCATGCCCTGCGGATTGAAGAAAAAAGCGCTCAGGATCATCGAGCGGCTGCTCATGACGGTTCACCTCCAACGAACTGCCGTCTGAGAGATGCCGAGATGGGCTTCTGCGACGCAAGAATTCGACTCATCACAATTTCTCCCAGCCTCGGGGCATCGGACGAGCTGGTGGCAAGTGGACGACGGGTGCTGCGGTGCGGATGGGCGATGGCGAAATCAAATGCATTTAAACCCGGACCATCTCCTCGGATCGCTCGCGGCTGCTGCGGAGTTGTCATCTGCCTTCATGGGACCTCCTTTAAACGCCTGTGCCAAATTTACTTGGAACGAAATGTGCGTCAGAAGTGTTCGAGTCTAGCGACGCCGAATACGGCATGAAATCGGTTGCAATAGATAACCGCCGCGTCGTATTTCTGTAAGTCAACAGATGCAGGAAGATCGTAGTTCTGATCTCCTTGATTTCCTTTTAACAGCCCGAGCTCAACGCTATCTACCTGCCCTTTCACAATTTCTTGCTTGAGGTTTTCGTCATCGCTTCGCGCCAGAAGGACGTGAACATCCGGGCCGTTGGAGGTCGAGAAGTCCGTCAGGCGCAGATATTTCTTGCCGTCGGCCGTTTTGTAGATCGTTGCTCGCCCGCTCGTCTGGTGAGCTTTCCCTTCGAGGCGGCCGGTATAAAGCGGCTGAGGGTCGGTGCTTGAAGCGAGCGGGGCCGGTTCATTCACTTTTTGGTTGATCCACAGTTTTTCCGGCCGGAAGGCCCACCAGGCGCCGATGAGCACCGGAAGACCCACCGCGACCAATACCCACTTCCGGCGCGAGAACCAAGAACGTATATGCGAATCCATGATTTTGTCCCTCCAATCCGCGAATCGGGCAGGTGAACCTGCCCGACTCCATCGGAATGAATATGTGAGTCTTAGAATTTCTCAAGAGGCGCGGCGCCGAAATTCGCGTTGAACCGTTCGCAATAGATCGAAACGGTCTGGAACTTGCTCAGATCCGTGCCGCTCGGGATGGCGTAGTTCTGGTCGCCTTCATTCCCCTTCAGCTTGCCCAGCTCCACCCGCTCCGTGTTGCTCTTGAGAAAATTGGTGTCGTCGTCCGCGTCCGTGGCCGCGATCAAAATCACGTGTACATCGGGCCCGTTGGATGTCTTGAAGTTTGTCAACCGGAGGATCAGCCTCCCGTCTTTCTCCTGGTAGATCGTTGCACGGCCTGATGTGCTGTGAACTTTCCCGTGGAACGTGCCGGTTTCCAAAGTCTTCGCGTCGCTGTCTTGCGCGTGCGCCGTCGGCTGCAATCCGAATGTGAACGCCAGCGCAGCGATTGCCAACACTGTCCCGATCTTGCAAACCATAATGATTTCTCCTTTCGGTTTTGTTTTCGGTGAGCACCCTGAAGCGCTCAACTCTCACGGGCAATAGGAGTCATCTGCCGCGCGAAAGTTACACGGATAAGCAAAAAATGCGGCAATTCGGCAGTGCCTAGCGCGTTCTGTTTGTCGGCATGAATCGTGTTTCCGTGCCAGAGCGAGACAGAGAAGACTTACGAGAGCGTCAGAGTGGAAGTACGGAAGTCACCGGATGACCATCCGAGACGCCAACATTCGATGCGCGCATAACAAATTTGAAATCTTAGGCTTGTCAGCTGCGGTCCGTTCGCAACTTCGCCATCACACGATCGATGATTGGATTAGAGACGCTTTCCGGCAAGTCGAATGAACTGCTTTCCGTCACGATCTTTATAGTCTTGAGGCTGGAATCGTACAGCACGTGGCAAGCGCGGCACTGGGACAGGTGCAACTCAAGCTCTTTACGAACCTCTGGCGACACCTGATCCTCGAGGTAGTCTCCGAACTCGGCTAAGAACTCCTCGCATGTGATCACTGGGCTACCCCCCTGACATTGGCTATAAAGTGAGGCGAGAGCCACTCTCGGAGCATAAGTCGGCCTCTCAGCAGCCGCGTCTTTACGGTAGGTACGCTTAGCCCCAGCTGTTGGGCAACTTCATCGGTCGAAAGCTGCTGGATATCGCGGAGCATTACCACCGCTCGGTAGTTTGCGGGGAGCGCCGAGATTCCCCTTTCAACGAGTTGCCGTATTTCTGACTTGGAATAGAGCTGCTCTGGGTTGTCCTGCCAGGCCATAACCTGACGAGGGCGAAAATCCTTCTCTTCGTTGTACGCACCTTCATCCAGACTTTCCACATTTTTCCCGCGCCGCAATCGTTGAAGCGCCGAATTCCTCGCGATACTCACCAGCCAAGTTGAAAACTTCGAGCGGCCCTGGAACCCACCGATGTGCTTGAACGCGCTCAGCAAAGTGTCCTGCATAGCGTCCTGTGCGTCGGCCGGGTTGCCCAAGATGGCGGCGAGGGCGCGATAAATCAACTGGCTATGCCGGCGGGCCAACTCTTCAAAAGCCTGCAGGTTTCCCCTCTGCGCCTGGGCGACACATTCAGCGTCCGGGTCCACTACGTCGACGAGATGCACAACGCCCTCACCGCCGATAGGAGTCTGGGCGAAGTCAGAAAGATGCATTTTATTTTTCTCGAAGACCGCAGGCGGCTCGAAATCGGGTTCGATTCCGAGTCCCATCTGAAGGGTATTTGCAAAATTGTTGAGGGCAGTGACAACCTCGCATTCCAAAATCTGCTCCTCCCCGAAACCAAATGCTCGAAGCCTGACAACGTCTTCGCGAGAAAATTCCGGACCATGCGCCCCCAATTTGACTGCAAAGTCGAGTAATGCCCGATCAGCCTCCGACAGGTTGGACTCATGATAGTCCACGGCAATCTGGTCTCCTTCCTCCGAGGGCATACCCAAGCCGCGCAACAGATTGCAATGCATCGCAACGCAATAAGAGTTGAGATTTGCTGCCGACACGGCTAGCAGAATGCATTCCTTTTGCACCCGCGTTAGGAGATCTTCGGGTACCAGAATCCTGTCCACCGCTTGCAGCTCTGCGTTCAGCAAATCGGGCCGCAAAGTCTGAGCGCGAAAAAAGTTCGGGATGAACCCGTGACTCTTCTGAACGATGCCAAAAGGTGCAAACGTGTTCGGACTCAGGTATGGAGCGGGCACGTACGGCCCTTTTCTCTTAGCCGCAGCATGAACATGGGGCATCGGGCCACGGGGCACACCCTCACGCGGTGGAACAATCCTCGTCGCAGAGAGCTTCCGCCTTCCGAAATCTGGCTCCGGACCCAAACCCACAGATAGCGTGCAGCGGTAGACGGCCAAAGCGGTCGCGACGACGGCTTCGAATATCGCCTCGTCGTTGAATCCGCACGTCCGCAGCGCTTCAATGTCTTCTGAACTTACCGAGGGAGCGTGACGCGCTAGTTTGAGGCAGAACTGCAAACAGGCTAAATCGGTCGCCGAGAGGTCCGCATTACGGTAGTCGCTCAAGAGAGAATCGATTTTACTCTCCGTCACGCCAAGCGAAGACAGGACTTTACTATCCACGGCAATGCAGTACGCGTCTTGTCGGTCAACTGCAATGCTCAGAAGGATTCGTTCCTTCTGCACCCGGGATATCGCTCCTTCCTGTAGACACACAGCGCCTTCGAGCTTCGCCTGAGCCTCGATGACGCGCGGCAACAAAGTCTGTGCCTGAAGGAGATTGGGGATGAATCCAAGGGCCTCCTGAAAAGCAACAAAGGGGCCGAATTTGTCCTCAAGTTGAACTTCCCTGAAAAAGCTCATGTGCGCACGGCGACGCGGACCGACAAGAAGTGAGTGTACGTCTTTGGCTTCCCTGGCTGCAACCTCAAGCCTGTTTGCTAGTGGTAGTGCAGATTCTCCGCATCTTGTTTACTGACCATGCCGTCTCATCTCCGAACCGGCTCTTGGTCAGGAGGATGTTCTCATCTCGATGGAAGCAACCCCGCTCAATCCATCAGACTTTCTGTTGTCCGCGGCACGGCATTCGCGACTGTATGTTCAGCCGAGCTTTTGTCGGACGCTGTTAAGGATTTCGTCGGAGAGTCGCGGATCCTGCACGGCGCGGGCCAATACTACGCCACCGATCAGCGCGGCTACCCAAAAGATGGCTTCTTTCCGGTCTCCACGCTTAGCGGAGAGAATGTTCTCAAGACCCTTCTCGAACGCAGCCTTCAGTTCAGGCGTCGAGCGAGCCACCTCCTGGGCCAGTGCGGCCATGGTGCAGCCGTCGCCGGGACGATCCCGGTGCCACCGGCTCAGGTACAGCTCTGCAAACGATCCTTTGCTCCTCTTACTATTGCTGCGCTGCATGCGCCCTAGCGAAACCTTTTGGCCGTAGGCAACGGCAGCCGCCCGTCGACGGAAACCGGATCGGAGTGTTGGGCTGGTCGTTTGGCGGGTTTGTCAGCTTGCTGGCGGCGAGCCGCAGTTCGGCATTTCGCGTGGCGGTGGATCAGGCGTGCGGCGCAGTTGGCGGCCCGCTACATTTGCCCTGACATTTGGTCGCCTTAATGGGCGATTAGGGGTTGGGGTTGTTGGCGGTGGCGTTGGGTGGCGGCTCGGGTACGGCGCAGTTGGCTATGCACTTGGATGCGGAGAATTCCACCTCGACCTTCTTGTGCTTAATCTTGCCAGTGTCCTCAGGCACTATGATAAGCGATTGTGGGCCATCGGCGGCGTTGAAGGTGCACTGAAAGGTTTGCTGTTGCACGCCGCGCTGCTGGCAGGAATTTCTCTCCAATGCAGGCTCTAGCATCTCCGGCTTGGCGTGCAGTTGGTTCGCCACCGAAGACGGAAGCATGGCCACCAGCATCGGCATCGGAGCTTTAATCTTGATGCTGACGACTTCCCCATCGCGGTCGGGCGAGTAACCGCCATAGACCTTGAGGAACGAAGTGAGCTCGTATTTTTCTCTGGCCTGCTGAATCCACTGAAATTGCGGCGGGAAGCAATTCTGGATACAAATCCAGCGAAAGTATTGGATGTTCACATCATTGGGGGCAACGAAGTGGCGTGGAGAAGCATTCTGGGTATTGCGGCCCAAGATCGAAGCGAGACCGTCGCCGACAGCACGGACAGTGTTGTCAACAATAGGATTGACGTTGGCCAAAGCAGCTTCGGCCTTTAGAACGGCGCCAAGCCCGGCGAAGGCTCTCCCCTCAGGGCTGTCGCGGTCATCACGAACAATCAGAGTCATCGGCTCCAGCGGAAGATCGCAGGTGTAGGTGGTCTTCACCACATGCTCGCGCAGGCACACCTGGTGGATGCTGGCGATGAGTTCGGGGTTCTGGACGGCGCGGCTCCATTCGCCTGTGCCGGTCATGAAGATAGTGACGGGCTGCTGCGCCTCAATGTCGACGTGAATGGTGCCGCCTACCGCTTCATAGTTCTTGCCAGTGTGGTAATTGGCGGGATCCAAGCGGACGGATTCGTAGTTGCCCTTTTGCCACTCGAAAGCTTTTTGCTGGGCGAGGGCTGGGCCGGTGCTGGCGCACACGAAGAGCAGGAGACCTGGGAAAAGTTTGTTAATTCGCATAGTAAGGCCAGTATTTGTGGGCAGGAAGGGTGGGGCAATAGGACTCGGACGTGAATGATCCCTAAAAGTACCGTGCCGATCTCCTCAAACCCCGTTTCTGGCCAACTCTCTGCCGACAATTCGCTATGTTGAACGGCTGCAGAAGCTTCCCCAGTTACTGGAGCCTTGAGATCGAACTCTAGCGGCGCAACAATCCAATGATCACGTCGACGATATGCCGACTTCGGAAGGCACGGTTACATCGACCCAGCGGTTTTTACACCCTTGAAGAACGACAGCAAATCGGCGTTGATCTCGTCGGGGTTCGTCGTGCACATCCCGTGTGGAAGACCCGGGTAGACCTTCAGGGTGGAGTTTTTCACCAACTTGGCGGACAGAAGTGATGAGTCCGCAATGGGGACGATCTGATCGTCGTCACCGTGGAGAATCAGCGTGGGCACGTCGTGCTTTATTTTTCAGTGTCCACCGCGTTGGTGGTGACCACTGTGCGGTGCCAGCATCTCGAGGATGACTTTCTGACGATGACAATCGATCTTGAAACTCCTACAGCAAAACTTGACGGTCCGTTGCCACTCGTCTCGCCATCTCCGGCCAATGGGAAGCAGATTCTCACGGAACCGAACTCACCTTCGAAAGGCGTTAGTTAGGGTAGCGCTGATCCTCGATAGCGGCGCGCCGGTTGAACTTCTCGAATTTCGGCGTGATGTGGGTAATGGATCAATGCATTGAGACCCTCGGCGTAACGCCGGACTTAGAGAACAGATTCGTTCTGCAAAGTGGAGTCGCCCAAGTCGAGCTGGATTGCCCACCAAAACGCGCCTATCTTTGCCGGTGGTCTTTCACTTCCCTGGCACGCGAAATCGGAAAAGTTCGTGCTGGATCCTTGTTAATGGTGCCGTAGCTCCGAGAGACCAGAGAGTATGAAGACGACTCCCACAACAACGAAAATCATCCTGCCCAACCATTTGGGCATTGGCTTCTCGTCTGGCCGTGGGCGACGCATGAAGGCCGGATAGAATGCGCCTGCAGTGAACCCGAACACAATGGCCACGAGTCCCACGAATATCTGAAAAATCCCTTCTGCCAAGAGTTGCTTCCTCCTCGTCGGTCTGGTCCTAGTTGCCAGCCGACCTTGATTTATCACGCTTTCTGGAATGTGCCTGATTGGTCGGGTACTCGGAGATATGAAGCAGTACTTCACATTGAGATCGGGGCAATACAGAGTCGCATAACCAACCTAAGACCCCGTTAGGCGATACCATGCCAGCCCGGTTTTTGCGGCCAGCCACCGAAAAGGTTCATTCGGAACGTAATCCAGCCTAGCGTTGAGGAAAGGAAACTGTTTCCAGGGTTGCTCACGGCCGGCCTCCAGATCGGCAATGATTCTCCCAAAGACTGAGGTCAGATTCACGCCATGTCCGCTGTAGCCGAGTCCGTAGAAGATGTTCTTATTTCTTCCAGTGCAACCTACGGAGGGCGAACCGTCGAGAGACCAGTCAACTACTCCATCCCAACCTGCTTCGAACTTGACACCAGACAGGCTGGGGTAGATTCGTACCAGCTCACGCTGGAGTTGAGTGAAATGGGATACTGCGTTGCTGGGAGCTCCAACCCCGCCATTGAAAAAGTAGCTGGGACTGCCTCCGCCAATGTGGATGCGACTGTCTTCGGTCAAGCCGAGATAGAAGACTTCGGTGCGGTTGTCATTGAACGGGACTCGCATGCGCCATCCGATCTCGGCCAGTTGCTGCTTGCTGAAGGGCTGCGTCACTGCCACGTATTCGTGGACGGGCATAATCGAGTTTCGGAAAAATCCCAGTCTAGAGGTGAAAGCGTTAGTCGCCAACACCAACGACTTTGCCTTTATCCAATGTCCGGTGCTCGTATGAAGAAGGTTCTCCCGACCTTCCTCGATGCTGGCTACGGCTGTGTTTTCGTAAATCTCCGCGCCGGCGTTCTGGGCAGCGGCCTTGAACACATGCACCAGTTTCATGGGATGGATGTGTCCACCGTTAGGGTCGAAGAAGGCTGCCTCGTAGACTTCGGTGCCGATGGCGTCAACCAGTCGCTGCTTATCCCAGAACTCAACCGGCATGCCGAGGGATCGTGCCTGCTGCACATAGGCCTTCGCCGCTTGGATGTCCTCGGAGGTACCCAGCACTTGCAGAACCCCATTTGTTTCCAACTCGCAGTCGATGCCGGTCGACGCGCTGAGCTTCGACAGCGTCCGGATGTTTTCTGCCGTCAGATCATAGATCTTCTTGTCGATCGCCGGAGCGGAGCTGAAGTTCATATACCGGTCCTCGGTCATAGTCAGCACCATGGCGCCGTTTCGTCCCGAGGCTCCGTTCCCACAGCCCTTCGCTTCTAGGACGACGACGCGCTTCTGAGGGGAGATGCTGCGGATGTAGTAGGCTGCAGAAAGTCCCGTGAACCCGCCGCCAAGTATCGCGACATCTGCGGCGATGTCCCCGGTTAACGGCGGATTCTGCGGCGGCTGAGTTGTTGCCCAATAACTGCGGTTGGGCGCGAACACCAAAGGCTCACGCCAGATCCTGGGAGAGATCTGGTTCAAGCTGACGGTGCCGAGCAACGCACCACCACCTGCAAAAGCTGCCTGTTTTAGAAAGCGCCGGCGGCTTGAGAGTTCTTGCATGGTGGGAAATTCAGAGTAAGAGATCGCTTTATACTGGGCAAGCTAAATGACTTGATCAGCGGCAAACAGCACTCGCGGGCTGGAGGACGCCGGCAGTGCGGAGGTAAAACAACGTGAGGCAGGTCATCACGCGTCACGGGGTCGCTCTCGATTGGTGGGCCACTCGGAACTCATCCTTGGACACAATTTCCACTGGTCTTCTGGGCGTATGGTGGCGAAATCGGAGAAGTGGCGGCTAGCACCCACGTCACCGGCTTCCGCGTTACCAAACTCATCGACCGTTCGGGTATAGACTCTGCCTTGTCTTTGCTCGAAGGTTGTTATGCGAATCCGCTGTCTCGGAGCGTGTCGATTGCGGTATATCATTCTGGCCCAAATACTACTATCTGCTTCCGTCACATTCGCCAGCGACATACGTCCTTCTTGCGAGCTTACGAAAGGGGCCATTTTGGGCCGATCTTCCTCTGGGCTCGCTCAGGTCAACAACTTGGGGGGTATCCGAATAACGTGCCGCGTTCCAGCGCGGCCATTCCCGACCAAACCGGGTGAGAGCCGAAACGGTCTTATGGCAGCAACAACCGCTTATGAAATCTCGGCGAATGGTGGCAAGACGTTGGTACTCTCAGAAGTCCACGTCGTTGGTGGCGGGTTCGGACCTGACCCGGAGCCGGAATGGGTTGATTTCTACGTGCATATTCCACTCAACTCCGAGGAATTAGACGCAGAGGTGCGGAAGTATCTCGCTAAGCTCGAAGAGTCGATGACACCGGAGCAAAAAGGGCAATTAACGGAGGACGCTCAAAAGAAGGCGCTGGGAAATCTTCGACAGTTGGTCTACCAACATCGTGTCGGCCATTTCCAAGTGGATTGCCGTGTCTTGGATGGTTCCCGCGTAATGGGTGCCGACGTCGTTGAATTTGAAGTGCTGTTTAAGGGACGCTTCTCTAACGTCGGATTGCCGGCCTCTCCCCCATCTTAGAAATGGAGGTGCTAGGCGCCGAAATGGACCTACAATCACTCCTTTTTTTTGAAGTCAAAAAGGAGATTCCGGCTTACGCGATGTTCGAGGAATCCTTCCGGCGGAACTACACGTCAAACAGGAGGACTGGCCGCTGCTTTTATGAGCAATAATCTTAATTGGGGACATTTCGCCCGACGAGGAACGCAGGATGCTCGATAGTTTCCTAAGAGACACTCGCTATGGAGTCCGGAACCTGGCGAGAACACCCGGTTTTACTGCGGTTGCCCTGCTTACTCTGGCGCTCGGGATTGGAGCAAACACGGCGATTTTCAGCGTGGTCGAAAACGTGCTTCTCAAACCCCTTCCCTACCCCCAACCGGAGAATCTGGTCGAGATCTGGAACACGTATCCGCCACAGGTTCCCAAGGGTGGGCTGTCTCCCGGTGATTACGCAGACTGGCATCAGCAAGCCATCAGCTTCTCGGAGATGGGAGCCTATGGGGAAATCTCAAAAGGCTTCAACCTTACAGGCGACGGCGAACCCCAGCGTGTACTGGTTGGCTACGCAAGTTCTGACCTTTTCCCGATGTTGGGAGCCCGCGTCGTAGCGGGCCGCTCCTTCCTCCCCGAAGAGAACCGAGCGGGCAGCGCACCGATCGTGATCCTGGGCCATCGTCTTTGGCAAGGGCGGTTTGGGGGCGACTCTGCCGTCATTGGCCACACGGTTACTCTCGACAACAAGCGCTACACCGTCGTGGGCATTTTGCCCCCCGGTTTTCAGCTTTTGCGCTGGGCCGATTTGTGGATGCCCCTTGGCCAATTTGACGATGACCTAACCGAGCATATTCATCACGCATTCGTTGCCATCGCCCGGCTTAAGCCGGGCATCAACCTTTCGAAAGCGCGCGACGAAATCGGGCGGCTCAATCAACAAGAAGCCATCACCTATCCGGATGCCCATAAAGGTTTTGGCGTATTGGTGCAAAAACTTCAGGACCCCTCAGCAGCCAGTTTGCGGAGCACTCTGCTTCTCTTGTTCGGCGCGGTTGGACTCGTCCTCCTAATCGCCTGCGCTAACATCGTGAACTTGCTGCTGGTGCGCAATGCCTCCCGCGAACGAGAAATCGCGATACGCACCGCACTCGGAGCGAGCCCGTGGCGATTGATCCGTCAGTTGCTCACTGAAAGCACTTTGCTTTCCCTTCTAGGCGGATTGCTGGGTGTGTTTTTCGCAATTGTCGGGCTGAAGGCTTTGATGGCGTTGGTCCCCGGCGATCTTGCGGCCATGAACGAGACCGGCCTAAACGGTTGGGTCTTGGGATTTACAATTGCAATTTGCCTCGCGACAGGCCTCATTTGCGGTCTGTTGCCAGCCACGAGGACGCTAAAGACAAATTTAGCCGGGGTGTTGAAAATGGGAAGCAAGGGAGCCAGTTCAACCGGCCGTCACGAGACCCACAACCTGCTGGTTATTTCGGAAATCGCAATGGCTCTCGTTCCCCTTATCAGTGCAGGCCTTCTGCTCAGGAGTTTTCAGCATCTGTTGGAGGTCGACCCCGGCTTCCGCGCCGACCATATTCTGACAATGGAAATCCAGCAGCCTGCGCTTTCTTTCGCGCAAATTAACCGGCTCTCTCAGGAAGAGCAACTCAAGGTGGGCGAGAAGCAATCTCTGCAGTTTGAACAAATTGCCGAGCAAATCCGCACGCTGACCGGCGTCAAGGAAGCCGGAGGAATCGATGACTTGCCCCTCGGAAATGAACTGCGCCAAGCGTCCAGATTCGTAATTGAAGGCCAGCCCGTTCTTGCCGCGGGGGCTCGCCCGATTGCACAGACTCGTACCGTGAGTCTAGGCTATTTTTCTGCTCTCGGAATTCCCTTGCGCGCAGGCCGCACCTTCAATGAGGACGACTGGAAGGTCTTTAACTTGGTCGTCAATGAGAACATGGCGCGGCGCTACTGGCCACAAGGAGATGCGATCGGAAAGCGCGTCAATTTCTGTTCGCTCGACCCCAAACCGTGCTGGTTTTTGATCATCGGCATCGTCGGCAACGTGCACCAGTTTGGACTCGATGCCGGGCCGACTTTTGACGCCTATTTCGCTGGCGGATGGACGCCCTATCTTGTGGTGCGCACCGCTTCCGATCCCGTCAGTGTGGCGGCCGCCATAACGGACGTCGTGCACAAAGTGGATCCCAATCTGCCGATCACCCACATGACAACCATGGATGGGCTGATCTCCGATTCCATTTCCCCGCGTCGCTTTTCCGCGGTCCTGGTCGGAATCTTTGCCGCGCTCGCGCTTTTGCTCGCGGCCATCGGAATCTATGGCGTGATGAGCTATTCCGTAAGCCAGCGCGGGCGGGAAATTGGGCTACGCATCGCGCTTGGCGCGCAACGCACCAATGTGCGCGGAATGATTCTCGGCCAAACTCTCAAGTTGACCCTGATCGGCGTTGGGCTTGGCTTGGCAGGAGCCTTCGTTCTTGCGCGCTTCCTGGCAAGCCTCCTCTTTGGTATAGGAACGTACGATCCGGTTACGTTCTTGGGCGTCGCGCTCCTGTTGGTCGGAGTTGCGCTCGCGGCTTCTTACATTCCTGCGCGCCGCGCTATGCGCGTCGATCCGGTTGTGTCCCTTCGCTACGAGTAGCGTCGGGCCGCGCCGTTTCATTCCCAGAGGGACGGAAATCTGGCGCTAAACCTGTTCTTCGAAAGTTCGCTACGCTCGAACCACACTTCCTTCGTGCATGTTGCGTCCCTCCCGTTGTTTGAGATTTCGACTCCATGCCTTCAAAGGCCGGTCCTGGTCGCCGCAACAACGAGCATTGGGGGCCGGGACCGACGTTACCGATTACCGCCGTTAATCAGGACCCGGGAGTGACTGTCGGCTCATTTCGTGGTTGGCTCAGCGGCGGGCCCACCGAGAAGCTTCAGGTTTAGTGCTCCACCCGTGAACAACATCTCCTCGATTGCGCCGTCGACCGCAGCTTGCTGCAAAGTGTTGCTCGTGCCTAACTCAATTTGGAATTGGGCGGCTCGACGCATCAATTCCTTGATGAACGCGGGACTTGCCTTTTCGGTGCGCCGAACGAGTAAATCCATGATAGACGGCGATACTTCCAACCCTCCGGAGTAAAGCTGGACGAGCTTTCTTCGACCTTCCTCATCGGGCAAGGGAAACTCGATGGCTTGGTCGATACGTCCCGGCCGCGATGCAAGTGCTGGTTCGAGATGGTCCGGACGATTGGTAGTCAGGATGAAAATCACGTCTGCGTCTTCCCGGAGCCCATCCATTTCGTTTAGGAGCTTGTTGAGCAGCACCTCTTGACCTGGGTTGTGCATCTGTTCGCGCTCGCGCGCGATGAGATCGACGTCTTCGATCACCATCATAGCTGGCTGCAAGAAGCGTGCGAGCCGGAAGTACTCTCCAATCAGGCCGACCTGTTCTGCTGTAATAAGCAGGGTGGTGTGCTGAGGCAGCTGCGATGCGAGATAGTGGATGGTGTGTGTCTTGCCTGTTCCCGGCGGCCCATAAAACAAGAGCCCTTTCTTGGCAGTGAAGTGCAATGCTTTGATGCTCTCCCGCGCTGCTACGAAGCCGCCAACGTTTCGATCGAGCAACTTCAGCGTCTTTAGGGGTAGGATGACATCTTCACGCCTGACCGCACGCAGCCGATGAACTTTTACAGCGCCGCCGCGCCCCAGGTAGTCACCCTGGCTCTCCAGTGAGATCACCCGCCCGCGATATGTGCGTCCAAATCCGACTCGGAGCTCGAGATCGCGGAAGAACTCTTGTGAGAATTGCACTCCTTGTTCACCCTTGCAGACAGCAATCTCAACACGCACTCCACCGAACATCGAGCGGCCCAAGAGCACGGCAAATGGCAAAGAGTGATCCTTCGACAGCCAAAGGCCGTTGTTCAGACAGCGAACCGGAACCGGATCACCTATGTCAACTTCATCATGCTGCAAAGGCCCAATGTCCATCGGAAAGGGCCCGGCAGTGAACAACTGTGCCAGGGTCAGAGGTTGATGCCCCAACATCTGCGCATTAATTCCGAGGAGCCTTATGGCCGGGCGATTCTCGAACATTTGGTCGAGGGCCGTCTGAACATCGACCCGAGAGATGATTGGAAATTCCCGGGCTGCCGTCACCATCTCACCGAGCTGCACAGCTTCAAAATGTTTCTGCAGGGCCTTCCTCAGTGCGGACTTTCCAGCAAGGCCCCGCAATACATAGCCGATCATCCGATTACCTCTGCGCGAGTCGCTTTGGCGATGATCCGCAACAATGAACGTCCGCATCGAGAGTTGGGTCCTCTTGAATGCATCACGAAGCTGAATCTATCATGATTTCGGCTTGTGCCCGGTTAGGCGTACTCGGAAAAGTAAAGCAGTACTTCACATAGACGGGTGGCCGCTGGCGTGTTGAGCTCATTGATGGTCCGCGCGTCCAGTGCACCGGTGGGATCTTCGCCATGCCTATTCTGGTAATGTTTTACACCCTCTACGAGCGCACCCTCGTAAATCGTTGCATTTGGGTCCAATTGCGTGGCAGCAGGAATATCGCCGATAAGTTGGAGGAACCGGCCCAGACGGGCCAGGCTCGCGTAGGGTTGGCCCGGTCGTACCGTCTTGGGGGTCGTTTGCAGTTTCTCTCCATCGTCTTTCTTTGCGTATTCCTCGTACACGGGTAAAAGAGCCAACAACTTCCGGTACCCCGGAAAAGGCGGCTCGAGCTTTTGGAATTCGGATGCAGGATCGGTGCTGTTTACGACCTTGTTTTGAACGAACTCCGCAAGGCTGAACTGGCCTTCTGCGTTGTCCAATTGAAAGTTGAATTCTTTCGGGTTCACGCGGCCTACATGGACCGCTCGAATGTAACGCATCGCCGAGACGGTAAGGGCGGTATCGAACAAGATCAGCTCCTCCTCAGATGGACTTTGTCTCAGTTTCGAGAGCCGCATAGGCCAACGGGAGGCGTCGTAGTCTTCCGGCTCGAGTCCCCTCGAGTTTGCGTTCTCCAACACCTCAATCACGGCAAGACCCTGCGGACGCACCTGACCTTTTTGCAGCCAAGCCAGGGAGTAGCCGTTTGCCTCGTAGAATTTACTGAACTCCGTCCTGTAAGGCGCAAAGTCTGGCCATCGAAGATTCTCGTTGCGAGCCGAATCTGCAATGGCGTGGAGGGCAGAAACACCGGCGGGCGTCAAAGTTCGGCCGCCCGAAACAGTAGGTTGCTGTGGGAGGAATGCCGAGGCACGTGTAGGCTCTCGAGTGACAACGATGACCAAGGTCAGGGCCGAAAATAGGGTGATTATGATGGGCTGAAGCGAGCGCATGAGACTCCTTAAAGTGACCGACCTTTCAAATATGTTTTGATTCAGAAAAGTCCGAACGGTTCCAAGGAATTTTCCAATAACTGCTAATTTCTGTGTAACTAGACTGCTTGTATGAAAATCCTGCTTAAGTACTCCTCCCAGACTCTTCGCGAATCTAGACTAATGATCGTTTTTCTTATGCCGTTAGAAAGCCCCTTGCCGAACCGAAAGCTTTCGATGGGTCTGTCATCTCACACCTTTCGGCTGCCGGTTGCTATCAACGGCGCCTGGCCAACCACTTGTTCGACTATGACGCCGCATCCGGAGCGTTCACGCCAGCCACGTCGGCCAGCAAGCCGCCGCTGGGGCACGACGCCAAGTGCGGCGCCGCATGCCACACCTTAGCGGCGTCAAAGGATTACATTTTCACGGCATACCCCAAAAGGTGAACTCCATTAGCCGCCCTCCAAGTCTCGATTCGTCTTGGTTAGGGTTGTGTCGGAAGCGCGAAGGAGCAAGGCGCATACCCGAGCACGGTGTGTTCGCGCGCTTCCGATACAACGACTTGAAGGAAGCCGGCCGTGATTGCGGCGGACGCGTTCGTTATATGCAAATTCAATCGTGGGAAGGAGCGGCGTGGAGTTGTACCGAGGCTGTGCGGGAGGGTGCGAAACCTGGCCGTAGCCGTCCCGAAGCAGGCTGTTGCGAAAAAGGATCGTGAAGAGCGAGGTTGAAGAAGATGGAAAGGAGATCCATCCCGCTGCAAGGCAGCGCGCTACGGAGCGGGTCGAAATGCTTTCTAGGCCGAATTTCTCATTCTAAATAATTCTAAATTAAAAAGGCTGCAGCGACATTGTTATGGGCTTCTCTAACGGGAAAACGGATACATGGCCCAGCCAATTCCTATTCCGACCGCAAGGAAAAGGAAAAACGACCACAAAATATATTTCAGCCGATCCTTTGGCTGGCGCCTTCCCAGATAGCCAAACGCCACCGAAATGACCGCGGCAAAAAACAGAAATGCTTGAATGTGTGTCAATGTAAAACCGCTCGCGGCGCTCACGCCTTCCGTCCCCGCGCGGCCTCAAAGGCATGCAATGCCGCCAGCAGGTTTAAGACGCCCGCAGTGGCCAGAAATCTCGTCCCATAGTCGCCACCGGCGTGCGAAACGTCGGCGCCATTGCCTTCCAGTGCTCGCGCCGCCAGATAAAAACTCCCCGTTCCTAGGTCCGCGACATATCCCAGCGTGTCAAACGCGTCGTTTCCCTTGGATGTAAACACGTTTCCCTTCATTCGCGCGCCGGTGATCACCAATAGTCCGACCGCAAGGAACACCACACCCGCACGTCCCCACATTCGTTGCAGTGCGTGTCCCAATCCTGGCACCAGCCAGCCCGCAATTCCAATGGCCCAGGCACGATTCTCATTCAACGTCTCAGGCGCCCGCTGATCCTCCTGCGCCGGCAATGTCTCTTCACTCGTGCGGTCCGTCAACTCTTCTGCCATTCCTTCACTCTCTCACGAACTCACGCCAGCAGCGGGAGTATCTCATTTTGAATAGCGCCCGTCACACGCGCTTCTTTCTCATCAACGTAAACGTCCACTTCGCTGCGAATACCAAACTCCCGCAAGTAAATCCCTGGTTCCACGGAATTGCAGGTGTGCGGAATCAGATGGCGTTCATCGCGCGTCTCCAGTCCATCCATATTGACGCCATTTCCATGAACGCTTGTGCCGATGTTATGACCCGTGCGGTGGAAGAAATACTTGCCAAAGCCGGCCTTCTCGACGATTCGCCGCGCCGCCTGGTCAACTTCCCAACCCTTTAGGGGTTTCCCGGCCTTCACGCGAGAGCGAATCAATTCTATGGCCGTGTCGCGAGCATCCTGCACTACCTGGAATACCTTCGCGTATTTCTCCGGCACCTTTTTGCCAAGAAAACCCACCCACGTCACATCGTAATAGACGCTTCCCTCAGCTTTCTGCTTGCCCCACACATCCAGAAGCAGCAGGTCCCCTTCGCGTATCGGAGCCGCGCTGTCCTTCGTCGGACCATAGTGAGGGTCGCTGGCATTCGCGTTCACGGCAATGTCTGGGCCTTCTTCCGCCATGATCCCCGCTTGTTCGAACTGCCGAAGAATCCACTGCTTCAAATCGTATTCCGTCAGCGGTGCGCCCTTCTTCACGGCCTCCGCAGCCTGCGCGAATGCGCCCCGCACAATCTGATCGACGGCTCGTCCCGCGGCCAGGTGCGACTCGAGCTGCGCCTGGCTCCAACAAGCCTCGTACTTCTGCACCAGGTCCGCCGAGGTCGCCACCTTTGTGCCGGCGCTTCGCACCAGTTCGATGGTTCCCGCGTCGACCATGGAAACATACGGGATAGCGTTCTTCGGCGAATACTGCATCGCCACGGTTTTCCCGCGGCCCAGCAGCTTCTTGAGGTTCCCGGCGAGCTCTTGCTGGCCGGCAAAATATAGCGTTTCCCCCGGCAGTGCGGCCAGCGATGCCGACTCAATCTTGTGCACCAGCTTCCTCGGCTCGCCTTTCGCGGGAACGAAATAGAACCACCGGCGTGTGCGCATCCCGGGCGGCAATCCTAGGATGCGCTGCGCGATCGGATCGCGCCCGCGAAAATCATAGAACAACCAGCCGTCCAGCTGGGCCGCACGTAAGTCTTTCTGTACTTCCACAATATTCAGGCTCATCGGATATTCACCCACGCGGACAGCTTTGCAGCTTCACGCATCTTGTTGAAGGAGGTTCAGCACCTGCTGCTTCGACACTCCGCGAATTTCCACGCGCTTGGTACGGGAATGTTCGCCGCTCTGGATTCTAACAGCCGACTTTGCGGTTTTCAAAAGACCCGCCAGGAATTCGATCAGCGCTTCATTCGCGCGGTTCTCCACAGCCGGAGCACAAAGCCGTACCTTCAGCGCGCCTTCCAACGCCCCGCTTATTTCGTCCTTGCTGGCCCGCGGCTGCACGCGCACCGTCAACGTGATGGTTCCCCGCGCCGCATCCTCGTTCACATCCAGAAAACTCATCTTTCACCACGCTCGTTCATATTGTGGCGGCGCTTTGATCTTTACGTTCAGCGCTTTGGCCGCGCGCCTCGGCCAATACGGATCGCGCAGCAACTCTCGCGCCAAGAAAACCATGTCGGCTTGCTCGCTCATCAGGATCGTATCGGCCTGCGCGGGATCGATGATCATGCCCACTGCGCCCGTGGGAATCTCCACCTCTCGGCGGATGGCTTCCGCGAACTCCACCTGGTACCCAGGTCCGACCGGGATGTTCACGCCGGGTATCACCCCGCCGCTCGATACATCGACGAGATCGACGCCCAGCCCTTTGAATCTTCGACACAGTTCAATAGACTGGACGATGTCCCACCCGCCCTCTTTCCAATCGGTCGCGGAAATGCGCACGAACAACGGCAAATTCTCCGGCCATGCCCCGCGTACCACCTGCGTTACACGCACCAGCATACGAATCCGGTTCTCGAAGCTGCCCCCGTACGCATCTTTGCGGTGATTGCTCAACGGCGAAAGAAACTGGTGGAGCAAGTAGCCATGCGCTGCATGGATCTCCACCACTTGAAATCCCGCCGCCAGAGCGCGCCGCGTCGCACTCTGGTATTCGATCAGGATTTCTTCAATCTGGCTCAGGGAGAGTTCCTGTGGCAATGCGTAGCCTTCGTCGAACGGCAGCGCGCTGGCAGATACCGGCGTCCATGCGGCCTGGTCTTTTCCCAGTGGGCCGCCTCCCTGCCACGGCACCTTGGTGCTGGCCTTGCGACCGGCATGCGCTAACTGGATCCCCGGCACCGCCCCTTGTTGCTTCACAAAATTGACAATGGGCCGCCATGCTTCCGTGTGCGAATCCAGGTACATACCCGCGTCGGCCGGCGAAATCCTGCCAATCGCCGAGACCGCGCTGGCCTCGGTCATTACCAGCGCCGCTCCTCCCACGGCCCGGCTGCCCAGGTGGACCAAATGCCAAGTCACCGGATGCCCTTCCTCCGCGGAGTATTCGCACATCGGAGAAACCGCAATGCGATTCTTTAGTTCAATGTCTCTCAATCGAAATTCAGTGAATAGCTTCATGCGGCTTCTGTGCTCTCCTTGCCTCCCTTTTCGATTCCCTTCACCGGAGCGCGACTTCCAAACAGCGCCGTGCCTACCCGCACTTCCGTCGCTCCCTCCGCAATGGCCGCCTCAAAATCATGCGACATGCCCATCGACAACACCGGCAGCTTCTGTCCCAAGCGCCCCTCCAGTCTATCCCGCAACTCACGCAAACGAGCAAAGTATGGCCGAACTTCCTGTGGCCTCTCCTGGTAAGGCGGAATGCACATTAATCCACGAAATTGCAGCCGCTCGAGCGTCAGAATTCTCTCCGCCAGTTCTTCCAGGCCTTCCTCGGCTACGCCCGTCTTCGTTTCTTCACCGCCCAAGTGGACTTCGACTAACACTCGCAATACCTCCCCTTCCGTCTTTCCCTCACACGCGCGGTTAAGTTTAAGCGCCAATTCCCAATCATCCACGGAGTCCACAGAATGAAAGAGTTTCGCCGCCTTTCCCGCTTTATTGCTCTGCAAGTGTCCAACCAACTGCCATGTGGCGCCGTGAAGATCATCGAGCCGCGCCCGCTTCGCTTCCCACTCCTGAACGCGATTCTCCCCAAAGTGCCGTACCCCTGCTTCGTACGCTTCGCGAATCGCCTCGCTCGGATGCGTTTTGGATACACCGATTAGGATAATCTCATCCGCTTGACGTCCGGCCTTCACTGCCGCGCCTTCGATCCTTTCCCGCAACCTCGCTAGGTTCTCGCGAATCGTCATCAGCATACCGTGCAGCAGCTCTCTTCGAAATCGTAACACGGCCTTTTCATTGCCAGTGCTCCGTTCTCCGGTTACACTTGCATGAAATGGTGGCGTCCCCTCCGCCACGGAACGGTGATATGACGACCCATGGATTACTAATTGCCATCGAGGGAATTGACGGCAGCGGCAAACATACCCAGGCAAATCTTCTGGAACAGTCTCTTCGTTCAAGCGGGTTTCCCGTTTATTCCACTGGCTTCCCGCAATACGATTCCTGGTTCGGCCAGATGGTGGGCAAATTCCTCAACGGCGACTTTGGACCACTGGAAACCATCGACCCCCATTTCACCGCGTTGCTTTATGCCGGCGACCGCTTCGAGGCCAAATCGCAACTGGAGTCTGCGCTGCGCGAAGGCAAAGTGGTGCTGGTGGACCGCTACATCGGCTCCAATCTTGCCCATCAAGTGGCCCGCGCCCCTGCCGAGAAGCGCGCGGAACTTCTTCGCTGGATTGAGCATCTCGAGTATTCCATCTACGGCTTGCCTCGCGAGAACCTGATCCTTTACCTGCGCGTCCCGCCGCGCGAAGCCCAGACGCTGGTCGCTCGCAAGCCCGAGCGCAGCTACACCACTGCCCGGCACGACATCCAGGAGACCAACCTCCGGCACCTGGAGGACGCCGCTGAAATGTACGATATGCTTTCTCGCACTCGTCCCTGGGCCACGATTCAATGTTTCGATGCGCAGCGCAACGCCATGCGCCGGCCGGAAGAAATTTCCGCCGAAATGCTGGACGCGGTAAGAGGCCTGCTGGTGACGAAAGGCACGAGCTGAACTATGGGCTTCCCCGAGTTTACCGGAAACCACAAGATTGTCGCGGCCCTGCAAGGCGCTCTTCGCTCCGGCCGCGTTCCTCATGCGCTACTCTTCACCGGGCCTCGGGGCGTTGGCAAGTTCACCCTCGCGCGCATGTTTGCCCAAGCCGCCAATTGCGAGCGTCTTAGCGACGATTTTTGCGGCGGGTGCGCCACCTGCCTTCGCATCGCGCAACTCTCCGACCCGCAGCGCCTCATCGAGCAAGGTCTGGCCGAACGCGGGGAGAGCGCCGATGCCGCCACCGTCGAGCGCATTCCGCTGATCCTGCAATCTCATCCGGACGTGTGGGCCTTGGTTCCTGATCCCGTACGCCTGAAGAGTCCAGTCGCTCGGCCCGTTCTGCGCATCGGTCAACTCCGCGCCGTCCAGCGCGCCGCCTACTTTCAGCCTGTGGGCCGCCGCCGCGTCTTCATCCTCGACGGTGCCGAGACCATGCGCTACGACGTCTCCAACGTCTTTCTGAAGGTCCTAGAAGAGCCACCTGGTTCCGCAACTCTAATCCTTACAGCTCCCTCACCCTATTCCCTGCTGCCCACAATCGTTTCCCGGTGCATGCAGTTTCATTTCGCGCCTCTGCCGCTATGCGAGGTCGAAGAGGTCCTCAAGACACACGGCGGACGAAAGCCTTCGGAGGCGAAGCTTGCCGCGCAATTATCGGAAGGAAGTCCCGGCCAAGCCATGGAACTCGACGTTCAAAAGGCTGTCGACAAGCGCAAAACGGTACTGCAAACCTTGGAACGGGCAGCTCGCGGCCAGGGATTTAGGGAGCTGTTTGCCGACACCAATGCGTTGGCCAAAGATCGCGATTTCCCTTTTGAAGAGCTCGTCGGCATCTACTATGGCCTGTTGTGCGATTTGCTGGAACTCACTTCCGGCGCAAAAACCACCCTGCTTCGCAATCCCCATCTCGCCAGGGAATTAGAAGCTCTCGCGCGCGTTGTGAATCCTTCCTGGGTTATGCGCGCGATTGCTGGTATCGATGAAGTTGCCGCCGGGGCCCGCCGCAACCTGAATCGCCAACTCGGCTTAGACGCACTGGCCGCGACTTTATCTTCTTCCGAGCCTGCGGCTCTCTGAGAATAATCTTTCTCTCGCCCTCGCGGCCAAAAGAGGCGATAATGGGCGAAACGTAATTCCCGCCCGGCGCATCTAAACGGATAGAAATACCCTTCTTATCCCAAGGAGTAGTCATGGTTAATCGCCGCATGTTCCGTCCCAGCTTCGCGGACGTTAAAGAGGCCCCAGCACCTCGCCCCCAGCACAACGGGCCCGCACCAAGCAAGAAACCCGCCCCTCCAGAAGTTACTCACGCCGAAAATTTTTATTGGGTCAAGCAGATGCAAAGCCGTACACCGATGCTGGTGGTATTGGAAAACGGCGAAGAACTCCGCGGCATTATCGAATGGTACGACCGCGACTGCATCAAGCTCACGCGCCAAGGCTCGCCGAACCTTATGATTTTCAAACGCTTCATCAAGTACGTTTGTAAGGACGGCGACGAAAACGGGCAGGGCAACGAGGAGTAAGTGTCGGCAGCTTTTGCCGTCTCTTGTTCCCCACTTGTGGTGTCAAAGTACGCTGGTTATTTCGCAAGCGTGTGGGCGGCGGCCGCAGAAAACGTTAAAAGCGCCTTCGCCGCCAGCGACCCTGTTTCATTAAATATTTCACACTCTGTAACAATGAAGTTGCGCCCAGCCCGCAGAACCCTCGCGTCCGCCTTTATCGTTCCTCCGGGCACCGGCTCCATGTAGTTGATCTTTAATTCCAGGGTGGCCAGTTCCACGCCGCGCGGCACGGCCGTATACGCAGCAATTGCCGCGGTCGTGTCCGCCAGCGCCGCCAGTATCCCGCCATGCACCACGCCGTGAATCTGCTTGTGCCGGGGATGCACATCCAAACGGAAAATGGCCCGCCCGTCTTGCACGCTTTCCACGTCGAATCCCAGCAGCTCCGTGGCCTTGCTTTCCTTCATGCGCTGCCGCACCAGCTCGGTTACACGTTTTTCTTCCTTGCTCATTTTCCGCGCCATTCTCGTCTGGGCTCCTCAATAGGCCGTAAGGCCTCCGTCCACCGGAATTGCTGTCCCCGTTATCCAGGATGATTCTTCCGATGCCAGGAAGACCGCCAGTTCGGCAATATCGTCGGGTTTGCCGAATCTTCCCAGTGGAAGCGTCGCCAAACGTGCATCTCGTGCCTGCCGGCCTTCTTCGCTCTTCGAAAACAGCTCGCCAATCAGGTCCGTTTCCACAATTGCCGGGCAAAGGCAGTTCACGCGTATTTTCTCCGGCGCGTGATCCAATGCCATCGCTTTCGTCAGCATTGTAACGCCGCCCTTCGACGCACAATAGGACGCGCGGTCCTTCATCGCCACTAGCCCTAGCACCGAACCCACATTCACAATCGCTCCGCCGCCCGCTCGCCGCATCGCGGGCAGCACTGCTCGCGACATCAGAAACGGCCCTTTCAGATTCGTCGCCATCAAGCGATCCCACTCTTCCACGGAAATGCTTTCAACGGTCGAAACGCTTAACGCCCCGGCATTGTTCACCAACACATTCACGTGCCCGAGTGCCTGTTCCGCGTCTTTCACCGCACGCTGACTATCCGCTTCGCTGGAAACGTCGCACACGGTGACCAGCGCTTCGCCTCCAGCGCGCTGGATGGCCTGCGCCACCTCCTGCAACTTCTCTCGCCGCCGGCCCGCGACCGCGACCTTCGCGCCTTCCCGCGCCAGCGCCAGCGCGATCGCACGTCCTATGCCCGTCCCCGCGCCTGTAACAATCGCTGCTTTGCCTGCCAGCCGTGTCACGGAATCCCCCTAACCTGCGTCTAACCGGTGTACCATGGCAGGCAATATGGTACGCCACTTTCTGTCCTGCCACCCGAGCTAGAGCGCAGCATCGGCCTGTCAGTGGCAGAGATGTAGCGCATCACAAGAATTTCAAGGCCTCACTATGCGAATCGGCATCACCGGCTATCCTACATATGGCGGCTCCGGCGTGGTTGCGACCGAACTTGGCCAGGAACTTGCCGCCCGCGGGCACGACGTTCATTTCATTACCTACGCCCCACCCATTCGCATGAATCAAAATGATCCCCACATTCATTTTCACCAGGCCGCCGTTGTTTCCTATCCGCTGTTCGATCATTCGCCTTACACCCTCTCCCTCGCCACGGAAATGCTCGAGGTCTTCGAGAAAGAATCGCTCGACCTCCTTCACGTTCACTATGCCATTCCCCACTCCGTCAGCGCCTTGCTGGCACGTTCCATGGCCGCTCCGCGCCGTCTCCCCTTCATCACCACGCTTCATGGAACTGACATCACCCTCGTGGGTAACAACCGCAGTTTCCTTCCCATCACCCGCTATTCCATTGAACAGAGCGACGGCGTCACCTCGATTTCGCGGTATTTGCTCGATCGCACGCTGAAGGATTTCGACATCAAGCGCCCCATCGAAGTGATCCCCAACTTCGTCAATTGTGATTTATATTTTCGTCAGTCGGACCCGAAATTGCGCGCCGAGTGGGCTCCCAACGGGGAGGCCGTCCTGATGCACCTCTCCAATTTCCGCCCCGTTAAACGGATCCTCGATGCCATCGAGATCTTTGCCTTGGTTCGGGGAAAAATGCCCGCCAAACTCGTCATGATCGGCGATGGCCCAGATCGCGGCCCTGCCGAAGACCTGGCGCGCACCAGAGGCGTGGAGAAGGATGTGATCTTCCTCGGCAAGCAAAACGGCGTGCAAGCCAAACTAAGCCAGGCGGACCTATTTCTCTTGCCTTCTCAGTTGGAATCGTTTGGGCTGGCTGCGCTGGAAGCCATGGCCTGCGAAGTGCCTGTCATCGCCACAAATGTCGGCGGCGTTCCGGAAGTCGTCGAACATGGCGTTGACGGCTACCTTGTGGAACCCGGCGACGTGAAACTTGCCGCGAAGTACGCGATTGATGTGCTCGCGCGCGCCGACCGCGGCCGCGAAGTTGGCCAACTCGCCCGCGCCCACGCCAAGAAGAAATTTTGCGCCAACGACGTGATCCCCATGTACGAGCGCTATTACGAACAGGTTCTGGCCCAGCAGCGCTCAATGGCGCGCGCCTAACCTGGCATCTTCCTCCGCCAGCCTCTTCACGTGCCGAAACACCCGTCCATGGATTTGGTGAATGATCTCATCCGTCCATAATCGCCAGTAAGCGCCAGGCCACATGCGATTCTCATACGTTGTCCATCCATCGAGCCTGGTCCGTCCTTCAGGCAGCGCGGTTAAATAAAAATCCGCCCGTTCCGGCTTGAAATCGTGATCTTCCAGATGCCGCACCTGGATATCGCCATAGGGCGACCACTCTTTCATCAATGGTGGCTCTTCCAACACTCCAAAAGCAAAGTGTTTCCCTTGGTCCCACGCAAGAACCGGCTCGCGAAAAGCTCCGGTTGAAAAAATGCACTGGCGATCCGCGCTAAGCCCCGACCCAACTGTGCGCGCTTCTAATGGATACGACATCCCCAGGCGGAACACCCAGTGCACCGGCTCATCGATTCGTGGGAACGCGACGATTCGCCGCCACACCACTCCGGGCGGCGCTGCAATTTCAATCGACGTATGCACCTTGAATCGCGGTGTTGGCGCAGGCGCCCAAAATTCGGCTCCCGCCAGCAAAGGAATTGCCAGCAACAAACTTAGCATCGTGTGCGGCTGCGGCTGCAAGTATCGTGCCTCCTGCATCTTGAACGCAAGATACGCGCCCAGTAGCGCGAGGGGCAACGCAATCGGCGCAGCCATCGCGACACAGAAGATGCCCTCAAACGCAATCCCGACAATTATCAGGCCGGCCAAAAACACACTCGCCAGTGCGACGGAGCAACATTCTCCAAAACTCCTTGGCGCACGATAGCAATAGAGCCAAGGCCCCAGGTAGCCCATAAAGAATGGTATCGCCAAAAATAGCGTGAACCCGTACCCGCCGAGCAGGCTAATCGAGAACCAGCTCAAAACAGCGCCAAATATAGCGCCCGCGAACGCACCGAGCATTGCGCTGCCCCACCTTGAATTCGGCAAATAGGTCTCCAGAACGCCCCAGCCCCCTTTGGCCGACATTTCCTGGTCTTCGCGACTCGGCAACAAACACAGGAGCAGAAAGAAAACTACGTTAACGGCGGGAATGAAAAACAGAAAGACAAACCGGCTCGGCATGCCCGCGTCGCGCAAGCGCTTCACCGTCATCGCAATGCCCACCCAGACAAAAGGCACCGCCGCTGCCGCCATGGTCACGAGAAACCGTTTCTCGTCGCTGCTGAGAGGATAATATTTGCCGCCACTGTGACCGAGGACAGCGCTATGCAGCCCGCTGTGCCGCCAGCGAGCTTATCGACAACAGCGGCGCCTCGCCAACTGCCGTCACCAACAAAGCACCGAAGGAAGACTTGATCACCGGGACCGTCAACGGGAGTATCGCCGACGCCGAACCAATGCCCGCGTGACGGATCAAGGTTCCCTTCGTTCCTCTTTCCATTGCAGGATCCTGCTGCAGGCCACAACTCCCACGCTCGTTCGGCGCCAGAGTAGGCCGCGCGCATTCTCCGGTTGGCTTCGCTGCGTTGTTTGTGGCCGAAGGGGACGATTCATCGATCCGTATTCTTGAAATGGAGGGATAGGATGCTCAATCTTGAAACGCAAGCTCACATTCGTCACTTGTTCTACGCCGAACACTGGAAGATCGGCACCATTGCGGAACAACTTGGTGTTCACCACGACGCTGTACGCCATGCCATAAAGACCGACTCGTTTCATCGGGATCTGGTTCTGCGGCCCTGCATTACCGATCCCTACCTGGAGTTCGTTCGGGAAACTTTAAAGAACTATCCTCAACTACGAGCCACACGCATTTTTCAGATGGTCCGCGATCGCGGCTATACCGGGAGCGTCGTACAGTTGCGGCGCGTGGTGGCCCGCTTGCGTCCGGTGCGACGGGAAGCGTTTCTGCGATTGTGCCTGTTTCCCGGAGAGCAGGCGCAAGCCGACTGGGCCCATTTCGGCGAAGTTCGGGTTGGCCGTGCACGCCGGCGTCTCTACTGCTTTTTGATTACCCTTTCTTACTCGCGCGCGCTCTACCTGGAGTTTTTCTTCGATCAAACCATGGAAAACTTCCTGCGCGGGCACGTCCATGCTTTTCAGGCCTGGTCTGGAACTCCCCGCATCACCCTTTACGATAATCTCAAAAGTGTGGTGTTGGAACGCCGCGGCGACGCGATCCTCTTTAATCCGCGACTTCTCGAACTCTGTGGTCATTACCTCTTTCTGGCCCGGCCCTGCCAGGTGCGCGCGGAAATCAAAGGGTCGGATCGAACGTGCCATCCGCTATGTACGCGAGTCCTTCTGGGCCGCCCGTACCTTCAACACTTTGCAAGAGTGCAATCGTCAGGCCCTGCTCTGGCGCGACCAAATTGCTCATCAACGTCCTTGGCCGGGAGATGATTCCCGAACCGTTGCACAAGCGTTCGAAGAAGAACAGCCCCGTCTGCTTCCTTTACCGGAACATCCCTTTCCCACCGATCTGGTTTGTGCGGTGCAAAGCAAGAAGACCATCTACATCCGCTTTGATCTGAACGATTACTCCATCCCACCTCACGCCGTTGGACGTCCCCTCACGCTGGTCGCTTCCGACTCGCAAGTCCGTATCTTCGATGGGACGGAAGAACTGGCTTGCCACCATCGTTTCTACGACCGGGGTCAACTGGTGCTGGACCCGACTCACCAGCAGGAACTGCTGCAGGAAAAGCGCAAGGCCCGCGGCTCGACTCCGGGCGGACGCTTGGAACAGGCGGTGCCGGAAGCGGGGCTTTGCTCGAAGCGGCTTTCGCCCGCGGAGAATCGACCCGCAGCCAAACCGCACAACTTCTGAAACTGCTGGACACCTACGAGCCCGGAGAGTTGTGCGAGGCCATCCGTGAAGCGCTGGAACATGGTACGCCCCGAGTCTCTTCCGTAGCCTTCCTCCTCCGCAAACACCAGCGCTCCAGGCAACGACAGGCACTCGCGCCGGTCGACCTCAGTCAACACCCGGAACTGGCTGCTCTCGACATGCAACCCCAGAACTTGGAGGTCTACGATGAACTCACCAAGCAAGACGACGATTTAAAATGATCTGACGTCTCAACTGCAGCAGATCGGCTTACGGGCCCTACCAGAAAACCTGGACGACTTCCTCGCCCGGGCGAGCAAAGCACGCTGGTCCTCCCACATGCTTTTGGAAGAACTCTGCCGAAGCGAGCTCCAGGAACGTTCCCGCCGTAGCCTGGAACGGCGACTGCGCCTGTCGGCCATCAAAAGCTTTAAACTCTTGGCCGACTTCGAGTGGAACTGGCCGACCAAGATCGATCGCGATGTCATTGAACGCGCCCTCAGCCTGGACTTCTTGCAGCAAGCACGCAATTTGGTGCTGGTCGGCCGTAACGGCTTGGGAAAAACCCTGATCGCCAAAAACATATGCCATGCGGCCGTGCTCGCCGGGCACTCGGTGCTGTTCCGCACCGCCCCAGCGATCCTCGAAGATCTCCAATCCGAGAGCATCGAAGGGCGCCGACGCAAACTCCGTGGTTATGCCAACGTGGGACTTCTCTGCATTGACGAAGTCGGGTACCTGTCCTATGACGACAAGGCCGCCGACATCCTCTTTGAAGTAATCAATCGCCGTTATGAACGCAAATCTCTGATCGTCACCACCAACAGAATTTTCAAGGAATGGAACGAGGTCTTTCCCAATGCCACCTGCATCGCCACCATGCTGGACCGTCTTCTGCATCACGCCGATGTCACAGTCATCAAGGCCGGTTCAACACACCCAGGGGAACCATGTAATTCATCAGTCCCCATCTTTGGCGGTATATTTGCGACGCCAGTGCGCGATCGACGTTGTGCTTGATGA
Source organism: Candidatus Acidiferrales bacterium (assembly GCA_963804635.1). Lineage (GTDB taxonomy): Bacteria > Acidobacteriota > Terriglobia > Acidiferrales > UBA7541 > Acidiferrum. The sequence goes on along the minus strand of CAWDRK010000043.1, from coordinate 54,935 downwards.
GCGTGCCGATGATCCCCGTGAAGACGTACGCCGAGCGACCTACTCGGCCCTGAAACGTGAACAAATCCTGGGTCTTCATGGCCTCGCCCTCCTCCCTGCTGACAGCCTCAATTCCGTTTGAAGCCGCACACCGCTGAGTGCGCTGCTGCGCAACTCCGCTGCGTGGCCACCCAGCGGTACACCACATGCCAAAGCGGCATCATTCCGGGAATTTTCGCCAACCAAGCCAATGGTTGAGCCCACCAGATCTCGCGGGCCATGGCCACAACTGCGTCTGCTCCGCCAAATTGCGTTCCATCGCAGAGCAGGAATCGCAGCTGACGCAAAACCTCTTCGCCAGACAAGCCTAGAAGCGCACACACTCGCGGATCCTGTAGCGGTGCTACCGCGAAGCCTCGCCGCCGCAGCACCGGAGCCAGCCAGCCCGCGATCCGCGTGCAGAAGCGGCATTGCGCATCAAAGAACAGCCACCCCTGCGCGTGCCGCCCTTTTCCATCGGTGTACTCGCTAGCCAGTGAAATCATGTCCGGTCCTCGTTGTTCTCCCGCTGTTGGCGCTTTCCCCTTTTTCCGTCTTCTCTCGCTTTCTCCGTGGCCGCTGTGTCCGCAGTGGAAAAGCTTTCTGTTTTTGCCCGCACTTCAACCCACTTTCTTCTTCTCGCTCCCCAACAACGTGATCACCTTCCCTCTCAGTTTCCCCACGCCTTTCAGCGCTCCAGTGGGCATCCGCAGCACTTCCTCAAACAGCCCACTCATCGTCGTCAAGAATTCCAGCATGCTTTCCAGCCGCTCCCTGGTGTACGCGTCCCCGTGCCCACCGGTCTTCACTTCCTGCACGCATTCGTTCAAAACGCGCAACGTCGGATCGATCTCCCGACGTTTTCTCTCCTCCGACACCGTCCGGAAGATCTCCCAAACGTCCTTGGTCGTCTCAAAGTGGTCTCGCCGGTCTCCCAGCACATGCACAACACGCACGATTCCCCAGCCCTGCAATTCACGAAGGCTGGTGCTCACGTTCGATCGCGCCACCGAAAGCGTCTCGGATATCACATCGGCTGGCAGCGGCTTCGGCGACAGGAACAGCAGCGCGTGCACCTGCGCCACGGTACGATTGATCCCCCACTTCGTACCCATCTCGCCCCAGTGCAGGATGAATTTCTGTGCCACCGGCGTCAGCGTTGTCTGCGTCTCTCTAGGTTGTTCGCTCACGTGCTTCCTCCAGGCTTTTCTGTATTTGTTCTTTCGATTTCGATTTCGATTTCGCTTTCACTACTGCTTCGCGCACTCTTCGGACGAGGTCCCGCGCAGCTTCCGGCCAGGTGGGAAATTCAAACTGAAAGCCATGCGCCACAAGTCTTCCGGGAATGGCTCGCCGGCTTTTGAGCAACAATTCCGACTCGGTGCGGTGGAGCAACGTCGCCACACCCAACATGCACTCATACGCAGGAAGCCCAAACCCAATTCCCCAAGCTTCGCGTATCGCTCGCATGAAATCCCTGTTGGGCAGCGGCGTAGGCGCGGTGACGTTCACCACCCCCTCCATCTCCTCATGCTCAATCAGGTAATCCATCGCCCGCGCAAAATCCTGGTCGTGAATCCAGGACATATACTGCTTCCCGTTACCCGCTGCTCCGCCTAAACAAACGCGAACCAGCCGCAAAAACTGGCCGAAAATGCCGGTGGCATCGGGACTCATCACCATCCCCCCGCGAACGGCTACTTTTCGCGTCCGCGGTGCGGCTGCCCCAAAAAAACTGGCTTCCCACTGCGTGGCCACGTCGATACTGAATTTCCAACTCGCCGGAGCGTCGGCTTCCCTTCCGCCAATCTCCCCCGAAACCTCGTCCATGGCGCGATCGAAGCTGTGGCGGTAGATCGTCGCGGTACTCGCGTTCAACCACACCTTCGGCGGCTGCGCAAGCCCACGAATCGCTTTTCCGAGAACCTGCGTCGAGAGCACCCGCGAATCCAGGATCTCGCGCCGGTTTCTCGAGTTGTAGCGGCAATTTACGCTGCGCCCGGCGAGATTAATCAAGACGTCCGCGCCCTCCAGAGCACCGGTCCATTCGCCAAGCGTTTTCCCGTCCCAAGCCAGCATCCGCCAAGGAGCCCGGTCCTGCGTGGGGCCCGACGCGTTGCGCGTCAGCACCGTCACGTAGTGACCGCGGCCGGAAAGATGGCGCGTCAGAATCTGGCCTAGCTGTCCTGCTCCTCCGGGAATGACGATGCGGAGCGCTTTCCTGGTGCTTACCATTCGGCCTCCTCTCGCTTGGCCTGACCCAGCAGTCGCGCCAGTTATTTCTGTTTGTACAGAATATACAGCACAGGCAAGCGCCTGTCAAGCTTTCCGTCCACCGTTAATTTCGGGATTTCCTGCTAGAACACGCTGACTTCCGGCAGGGCCGGCACCAGTTCCGGAACGTCAATCCGAATGGTGGTTCCCTGCCCTTCGTGACTCTCGATTTCCAGGCGGAAATCGGTTCCGTACAAAACACGCAAACGTTCGCGCACGTTACTCAATCCAATTCCCTCGACGTAAACGTGCGGCAGTTTCTCTTCGGAAATGCCCACACCGTTGTCCGCGATCTCAATGTGCAGCCGCCCATCGCGATTGGAGGTTCGAAGGTGGATTTGTCCGCCCTCAAGTTTCGGCGCCAGGCCGTGCTTCAGGCTGTTTTCCACAATCGGCTGCAGCAACATGCTGGGAATGAACGTATCCAGCGTATCGACATCGATCTCCTTCACGATGTCCAGGCTGTCCTGGCCGAAGCGCGCCACCTCGATATCCAGGTAATCGTCGATGAAGGATAATTCCTCCCGCAGCGGCACAAACGTCTCGTGCTTCCGCAGCAGCCGCCGCAAGATGTTGCTGAGCTTCAGCACCACCCCGCGCGCGGTGTCGGGATCCAGGCGAATCAGCGCCGTCACGGTATTCAGTGTATTGAACAAAAAGTGCGGATTGATCTGGCTGGCAAGCGCATCCATCCTGGCGCGCAAAAGCAGTTGCTGGTGCCGCTCCAGGTTCATCTCAATGCGCGTGTTGTTCCAGATTTTCAGTGGCGCCGCCACAGACATCAGGGTTCCGATCACCACGATCGGGAGCTGCCAGTTCCACCCCGGATCGATCGCGAACAGCCACTTCGGCTTGGTGGCAATCACCAGCGCAACGCGGCCAACCTCCAACCCCACGCAAGTCATCAGCGGCAGCATCTCCCAAAGAAATTCCCGTTCGCTCACGAATCGCATGATGGCCTTAGGAATGTTCAAGAACGTGAATGGCCCGAAGTTCCACAAATCCTCTTTGTCCGGAATCAACTGCCGGATTAATCCGCCCAGCAATCCTGCGGTCGCCGCGGCCGGCATCGCCAGCCATTCGTGGGCCATCAGCGCGGGAATGGTCGCAATCGCGCCTCCCAGTGGACCCACCACGCGGCCCCCAAGCAGTCCCATCAGGAAGGCCCCCTCCAACGACAAGTCCGCGAACCGGTAAGCGGGGCTCACCAGCCGCAGCGTGACGCCGACGATCAAGGGTGGCGTCATAAACAGCATCAGCTTCAATTTTTGGTCGGAATCGCGCTCTTCGGTAAACAGCACCCGCCGGAACGTATTCCACCGCGCCAACAACGCGGCGATGGACGACGCCACACCCACTTTCAGCAGCAGCGTGAACAATATCTCCTGAAGCGTGGGTGAGGTTTCCATGTACTTGGGCGGTCTCGTTTACGCTAGCCAAACGCTGCCTTATTGTAAAGAACTCCCTCTGCCGCAAATGCCCACACCCTGTGGCAGCCGCGATTGCCGCGCCGCCTCCCTGCTATACTGGACCATTCTTATGAACACGAAATCATCCGCAAGCAAGACCAGGCGTTCTCCCCGGCAAGCTGTACAAGAGATTGCGCAAGCAGTTCTCCCGACGCGCTACGGTTCATTCACAATCTACGGTTTCAAGGGAATCGGCCCCCAGGAAGAAGCCGTCGCCCTGGTCCGTGGAAATCTGCACGGCCGCAAGGCGCCGCTGGTGCGCGTACACTCGCAATGCCTGACCGGCGACGTGCTTGCATCTTTGCGCTGCGACTGTCGGGCTCAGCTCGAGCTGTCGCTCAAAAAAATCGCCCAAGCTCCTTCGGGAATCCTCTTGTATCTTCCGCAAGAGGGCCGCGGCATTGGCCTGATGAACAAACTCCGCGCCTACCAGCTTCAGGATGGCGGCATGGATACCGTCGAGGCCAACGAGTCATTGGGGTTCGCCGCCGACGCGCGTGAGTACGAATTTCCTGCCAAAATCCTGAAGAAGCTCGGGGCTCGGCGCATCCGCCTGCTCTCCAATAATCCCGATAAGCTTCGGCAACTCGAATCCGCCGGAATCCATGTGGCGCAGCTCGTGCCCTGCCAGCCGCGCATTTCCAGGATTTCTCGCCGCTACCTGGAAACCAAAAAGCATAAGATGGGCCATCTGCTTCAGGGCGTCTGAACTCGATCTATTCTCTTACAGGAGATTTCTATGACACCGGTGATCCATCAGCGCGTGCGCTTCCGCACGTCTCCTCGCGCTCTCTTCGAGCTTTATCTCGATTCGCGACGCCATTCTCTTTCCACCGGCGCACCCGCTAGCATCAGCCGCAAGGCCGGCGGGAAGTTCAAAGCATTTGGAAGACAGCTCGAAGGCAAGAATCTCTTGATCATTCCGGGCAAGCAGATCGTGCAACTCTGGCGGGCAACTCACTGGAAGAAAGCGGACTGGTCAATCTTGATTTTAACCTTCACGGCCGTTGCAGGCGGCGCCCAAGTTGATGTCGTCCACGTTGGCGTTCCCGCGTATGACCACAAGGGCGTACGTGAGGGCTGGCCGCAATATTATTGGCACCCGTGGAAGAAATACCTCCGCAAATCCGCCGCCAAATAGTTCGCCGTCCTGATCTTGTCGTTTGGCACCGAGTTTGCGGAGTAGGGAATCTCCCAGGAATGTTTTCCTACCCCCCACCAACGAACTGCACAATTTCCAGTTTGTCCCCGCTAGCCACGCGGGTCTGTTCCCACTTCGTCTTCGCCAGAATCTGCAGGTTATATTCAATCGCCACGCGTCCCGCATTCAGCCCCAGCTGGTCCAGCAGCTCTCGCACCGTCGTGCCCGCCGCCGTCTCGCGGCTTTCCCCATTCACCTGAATCACAATTCCGTTGCTCATGGCCTGCTCACCGCTCACAATTCACACTGTAGGCACTTTGCATTTCGCGCGCAACGCAAACCGCAAGTGCCCTTCGCCATCTTGCTTCACCGCGCGAATCGCCAGCGTCGCTTCCCCGCCGCCAATTTTCGGCATTTCAAATTCGATTTGCGCCTGGCCGGATGCTCCTGTCTCAGCCGCATAAACCCGCGGTTCCACGCTGCCCTCGATTTGCGCTTCCACCTTGGCGCCCGCTGCCGCCACGCCATTTTCTTCGTTCACGGATATCTGCAACGCAGCACGCTTTCCCGTCAGCCACGATTTCGCATTCGTCAGTTCCACGCTCAGCTTCCTCCTCACTTCGGACATGGCAGGTGGTTCAGGCAGAATGGCCACCGCTGCTCCGGCCGGCCCTTCGACGCGCGGAATGCTCAGCTGAACCACCCCGGCACGCATTTCCTCCAAAACCGTGCGATGTTGCTCGTCGAGGCGCAACTTCAGCGCTTGTTCGCGGTCGCCATCCAGCGGCAGCAGATCAAAGTAACTGTTTGTGCGCCGGTGCAACACGCGTCCGCGGTAGTAGACCGTGGTATCGATCAGGGCGTGCGAAGCGCCGCGATCTTCCGTCTGCACGTGATAGACGATCGCTCCCAGCGTCACATTTGTGTTGTGCCCGAATACCATTCTTCCACCCGTCCCAATGCCAGCCGTGGCGCTGCCTGGCCAGCGGCTCTTCGCTTTTTCACCGGAACATTTGACCCGGTGGCTCCTGAATCGCTATTATAACCCTTCGACCATGACGCCTTCCGGCCTACATTCGTATGTTCCCCTTCTAATACACCTCATCGTGGCGGGAATTCTTGCTGGCGCGCTTATCACGGTCTCCACGGTGATCGGCTATCGGCGCCCTAACAAGGCTAAGCAGCAGCCCTACGAGTGCGGCATCACCCCCACCGGCGACGCGCGGGAACCGTTCTCCGTAAAGTTTTATCTGGTGGCAATGGTCTTCATCCTTTTCGATGTCGAAGCCATTTTTCTTTACCCCTGGGCTTACATTTTCAAGGATTTGGCTCGCAACGTACAGACGCGGTGGTTTGGCTTCATAGAAATGATGATGTATGTGGCCATTCTCCTGGTCGGTTACATCTATCTCTGGAAGAAGGGCGCGCTCGACTGGAACAAATCGCAGAAGTAGCGCCAGCCCCTCAAGGACCTGAGTAACGTGACGCAGCTTGTCGATGCAAAAGCTAATCTTGTAGTCGAACAACTCCGCAATTGGAACGCGAAGGCGGTCTCGCAGGTCGTCGAGTTTCACGGCCAAACCACCCTCGTTGTGCCCAAGGACCTTCTGCGGGACACCGCCCTGCAGTGCAGAGACAACCCCGCCCTGAACTTCAATCTATTGAGCGATGTCACCTGCGTGGACCGCTTTCCGTTCGAACCGCGCTTTGAATTGAACTACCAGCTGGTTTCCATCCCTCGCAGCGCTCGCATTTCCCTGCGCGCCAGCCTGTCCGCCCAGCATCCAGTGGTCCAGTCGCTCATGCCCGTGTGGCCTGGGGCCAACTGGCTGGAACGCGAAGTCTTCGATCTTTTTGGCATTCACTTTGAAGGACATACCGATCTCCGCCGCTTGCTCTTGCCCGAGGGTTTTGTTGGTTTTCCCCTTCGCCGGGATTTCCCGACGGAGGGTCAGCGCTAATTTCCGCCGCGCGGGTTGAATCTCATGACTACTACGGTTGAAACAACACTCGGCACCTCCAAGACGATGGTCCTCAACATGGGACCTCAGCACCCTTCCACACATGGGGTGCTGCGCGTTTTGCTGGAACTGGACGGCGAGAACGTCGTTACCTCCGATCCTGATATCGGCTATCTGCACACCGGCATCGAGAAGAGCTGTGAAGACAAAACCTATTCCCAGGCGATTACCCTCACCGATCGCATGGATTACCTGAACCCGCTGGGAAATAACCTTGCTTATTGTCTTGCCGTCGAAAAGCTTCTCGGCCTGGAAGTGCCCAAACGCGCGCAATACATCCGCGTGATGCTGGTCGAATTGCAGCGCATCTCGTCGCACCTAGTTTGGCTGGGCACGCACGCCCTCGACATGGGCGCAATGTCAGTGATGCTCTATTGCTTCCGTGAGCGCGAAGAAATTCTGAAAATCTTCGAGCGCTTCGCTGGGCAGCGCATGATGACGAGTTTCATCCGCATCGGCGGACTGGCGCTGGAATCTCCGGCAGGCTGGCGCGAAATGGTCAAGCGCTTTCTGGACATGATGCCGCCGCGCGTCGACGAGTATGAAGGGCTGCTCACCGAAAACCGCATCTGGCAAGGGCGCCTGCAGGGCATCGGGTACCTGCCGCCCGAGCAGCTCATCGCTCTCAGCACCACCGGGCCGGGACTTCGCGCGGCAGGCGTGGCCTTCGACAATCGCAAGGCGTTCCCCTATTCCTCGTACGAGGAGTTCGATTTCAACGTGCCCACACGCACTGAATCCGACTGCTTCGCCCGGTACATGGTGCGTGTCGCGGAGTTGCGCGAGAGCCTGAAGATTGTCCGCCAAGCCATGGACAAAATCACCGATCAGGGTCCGTTCAAAGCCGAGGCTCCGGGAATTATTCCGCCGCCACGCGAAAAGATGAAAACGGAGATGGAAGCCCTCATCTACCATTTCAAGATTTTCACTGAGGGCTTTTCTCCGCCGCCGGGTGAAGCTTACGTAGCCGTTGAGTCGCCGCGTGGCGAACTCGGCTGCTTCGTCGCCAGTGACGGTTCTGCGAAGCCGTTGCGCGTGCATTTCCGCGCGCCCTCATTCGTCAATCTGCAGGCTCTGCCATTCATGATCAAGGGCCAGTTGATCGCTGACGTCGTTGCCTGCATTGGCACAATCGACATCGTGCTTGGAGATGTAGACAGATAAGCCTATGGAACTTTCCCCCCAACTCGCTGCGAAATTTGAAAAGCTGCAGACCGCCTATCCGGTCAAGCGCAGCGCTCTGATCCCCATGCTGATGTACGGGCAGGACGAATATGGGTACATTAGCAACGACCTGATTCAGGAAATAGCGCGCCGCCTCGAGCTGCATCCCGTGCAAGTGGAAGAGACCCTGGAGTATTACTCCATGCTGCACCGCAAGCCCATTGGCAAGCACCATGTTCAGGTTTGCACCAACGTGGCGTGCATGCTGCGCGGAGGCACGGAACTCCTCGAGCACGCCAAAAAGCGCCTGGAAATTGGGAATCGCGAAACCACGCAGGATGGCGTGTTCTCTCTGGAAGAAGTCGAGTGTATCGGCGCCTGCACCGGTGCACCCGCCATGCAGGTGAACTACGACTTCTACGAGAACGTCACCACACGCAATTTTGATCGCCTCATTGAAGAGCTCGACAAGGGCCAGCGCCCCACTCCCGTACCCATCACTTCCGGCGCGCTTCACGAGCGCAATAAGCTCGAGACTCCTCTCATCAGCAAGCGCTTCGGTATCCCGGATTCCCGCAAGATTGACGTTGCCATTCAACTCGGCGCCTATCAGGCCCTGGATAAGGCCCTCAAGCAGTTCACGCCGGAGCAGCTCATCGACGAAGTGAAGAAATCCAATTTGCGCGGCCGCGGCGGCGCTGGATTTTCTACCGGCATGAAATGGTCTTTCGTGCCCAAAAACTCGCCCAAGCCCAAATACGTAATCTGCAATGCCGACGAGTCCGAACCCGGCACCTGCAAGGATCGCCCGCTGATGGAAATGGATCCCCACCAGTTGATCGAAGGGATCATCATCGCGGGCCGCGCCATCGATGCGCATCGTGGTTTTATCTATATTCGCGGCGAATATCGCTACGTTCTCGATATCGTCGAGACCGCCATCGAGGAAGCCTACTCCCGCGGCTATCTGGGCCAGAACATTCTCGGCTCCGGCTTTGCTTTCGATCTCCTCATTCACACGGGCGCGGGCGCCTACGAGTGCGGAGAAGAATCCGCGCTGATGGAATCGCTCGAGGGCAAGCGCGGAAATCCTCGCATCAAGCCTCCGTTCCCTGCCGTAGTGGGTCTGTATGGCTGCCCCACCATCATCAACAATGTCGAAACGCTCAGCGCTGTGCCTGCCATCATTCTGGAAGGTGGCGAGGCTTACGCCAATCGCGGCACACCGAAAAATGGTGGCACGCGCCTGCTCTGCGTGTCGGGTCATGTGAACAAGCCCGGCATTTACGAAATTCCCCTGGGCATGAACATGAAAAAGTTTCTGGAGGAAGTCGCTGGCGGGGTTCGTGGCGGAAAGAAGCTTAAGGCCATCATTCCCGGCGGAAGCTCCTGCCCGGTGTTCAAGGCCGACGAAATCGATATCGCCATGGACTATGACACCGTGGCCAAGGCCGGCTCGATGCTCGGCTCCGGAGGCATGGTTGTCATAGACGAGGATACCTGCATGGTTGACATGGCTCGCCGCATCATGCACTTCTACGCTCACGAGTCCTGCGGCTGGTGCATTCCCTGCCGCGAAGGAACCGCCTGGCTGCAAAAGACGCTGGACCGTTTCCACGCGGGCTATGGCCGGCCGGAAGACATCGGCCTTATCGGCGATCTTGCGTCCAACATGCTCGGCCGCACATTCTGCCCGCTGGGCGATGCCGCGGCCATGCCCACCATCAGCATCGTGAAAAAGTTCCGTAACGAATTTGAAGATCACTTACAAGGACGTTGTGCTTACAAATCCGCTGACGCTTTGATCGGTTCGCGGTAGGCTCTCATGGCAGAAACCAAGCTCATCAACATGAAAATTGACGACCGCGACGTTCAGGTGCCCGCCGGAACGCTGGTGATCGAAGCGACGCGGCGTCTCGGTATCGAAGTTCCCTCGTTCTGTTACTACCCCGGCTTAGCGCTCCAGGCCGCGTGCCGCATGTGTCTGGTGGAAGTGGAGAAAATGCCCAAGCTGCAGACCGCGTGTACGCTGGTCGCCGGCGAAGGCATGGTGGTGCGCACCAATACGCAACCGGTCCGCGATGCTCGCAAGTTCATGCTCGAGTTCCTGCTGTCGAATCACCCGCTGGATTGCCCGGTCTGCGATAAGGGCGGCGAGTGCGAATTGCAGGACATGGTATTTCGTTACGGAGTCGATTCCAGCCGCTTCACGGAAGAAAAAATCCACCGGCCGGAAGAGAAATGGTCTGACCTGGTTTATTACGACGCGCCGCGCTGCATCCTGTGCTATCGATGCGTGCGCGTCTGCGACGAAGGCATGGATGTTAAGGCCCTCGGCGTGGGCATGCGTGGGGCGCACTCCATCATCATTCCAAATGAAGGCGATCATCTCGATTGCGAAGAATGCGGCATGTGCATCGATATTTGCCCCGTCGGCGCGCTCACCAGCGGCACCTATCGCTACAAGACGCGGCCCTGGGAGATGACTTATGTCTCCACGATTTGCACGCATTGTTCCAACGGATGCAAGACCACACTCGGCGTGCGCAATCACGAAATCATGCGCGCCAATAATCGCGACCTTTCCGGCATTAACAAGGAATTCCTGTGCGTGAAGGGCCGCTTCGGATTTGATTTCACGACGCATCCGGAGCGCATCAAGCAGCCGCTGCTGCGCAAAGACGGAAAACTCTATCCCGTTTCCTGGGAAGAAGCCGCACAAGCCGCCGCACAACGATTGAACGAGATTCACGGCGCATATGGCCCCGATGCTGTCGGCTTTATCGGGTCCAACCGCACCTCGAACGAAGAGAATTACCTGCTCCAGCGGCTGGCGCGCGCCACGTTTGGCACCAACAACGTCGATCATCACCGCACCGCGGATTACACCGGCCTCGTTACGGCCCTCGGTGATCGCGCCGCGGACTCCTCGCTGACCATGGAGCAGCTCTATCAATCGAGGGCTGTCCTGCTGATTGGCAACGATCCGACGAATCAGAATCCGTTCGTAGCGTGGCAGATCCGCACCGCAATTCGCCACCACGGCACCAAACTGTTCATCCTGAATTCGCGCGACATCAAGCTGAAGGACAAGGCTCACCAATTTGTGCCTGTTCCTTCCGGTCAGGAAGCCGCCGCGGTTCGCTGGCTCGCGACCGGCGAAGGACGATTTCCGCAAGAACTAACCGAACAGCTCGGCGCGCTCAAGTCCGCGCTCGCAAACGAACGCGACGTGGCCATCGTTTTCGGCTCCGAAATTGTCGGAGCGGCGATCGCAGATCTGGTCGCGTTTGGCTCCTCGATGCAAAATGGCCAGACTCGCTACATGGCTCTCGGCGATTACGCCAACTCGCGTGGCGCAGCGGATATGGGTGTCCTCCCCGACCGGCTGCCGGGCTATGCGTATCTCGACAACAAGGCCGCCGTGGAAATCATGGAAAGGCATTGGGGTGCGAAGCCGCCCGAGAAGCCTGGCCTTACCACTCCGCAAATGGTGGAAGCCGCGCGAGCGGGAAGCCTGAAGGCGCTGTATGTCGTCGGCGCCAATCCCTTCGCGCATTTCGGCAAGCCAGCAGCAGGCCGCGGCAGTTTGCAGGTCTTGATCGTTCAGGAAATGTTTCTGACCGAAACCGCGCAGCTCGCCGATATTGTTTTTCCGGCAGCCTCAGCTTACGAAAAAGAGGGCACCGTCACGAACACATCGGGCGAAGTGCAATTGCTGCGCAAGGGTGCTGAGGTGATGGGCACGCGCTCGGATTTCGAGCTGCTGCGAATCTTGTCACACCAACTCGAGCGCCTGGGCCTCGGCAAGGCGCTCCATTTCAAGGATCCCTTCGTAGTTCTGGACGAAATACGAAAGACCGTCTCCGGCTATAATCTCCATCCGGCGGAACTGCTCACCGGTGGCGCCGAACCAACGAAGCTGCACTTCACCAAGAATGGTCACGCACCCTACGACGTTCCCGTTCAACTCATTCGCTCCGCCAACGATTCCCTTTTCTCCAGCGGCTCTCTCACCCGTTTTTGCACCATGATGCGTTCTCTGCCGGAGGCGGAAGCCAAACCGTGAGCGAATTCCTGCACCAGTACGCGTTCCTCATCGTTCCGATCATCAAGATCGTTATTCTTGTCTTCGTGGTGCTCACCGTGGATGCCTACCTTACCTGGCTGGAGCGCAAAGTGATCGCGCACATCCAGGCGCGATGGGGACCGCACCGCGTCGGACCTCACGGCCTGATGCAGCCCCTGGCCGACGGATTGAAATTCATCTTCAAAGAAGATCCCATGCCGGCTAACGTGGACAAACCGGCCTACTTCATCGCTCCGTTCGTTGCCTTGATGCTGGCGCTGACATCTCTGGCGGTAATTCCGTTTGGCCCGCAAAAGTTCACGCTCTGGGGATACCAATCGTCTCTCGGCATCGCGGACGTAAGCATCAGCTTGCTGGTGCTGTTCGCCATCACCGCGCTGGGCGTATACGGCGTTGCGCTCGCCGGTTGGGCTTCCAACAATAAGTATTCCCTGCTCGGCGGCCTGCGCAGTTCTGCCCAGATGATCAGCTACGAACTGGCGCTGACGCTATCCGTGGTTGGCGTTCTGCTGGTTGCCGGCAGCTTCAGCCTCCGCGAGATTGTCGAGCAGCAGGGCACTTCAAACCTTGGTTTCCTCAGTTGGAACCTTTTCGGCTTTGGCAATGGGGTGGGCTTCACGCAAATCATCGGATTTTTCTGCTTCTTCATCGCGGCCATTGCGGAAACCAACCGCGTGCCATTCGATTTGCCGGAAGCTGAATCGGAACTCGTCGCGGGGTTCCACACCGAATACGCCAGCATGAAGTTCGCCATGTTTTTCATCGGCGAATATACCAGCATGATCGCTGTCTCCTGCCTGGCCACCATTCTCTTCTTTGGCGGCTGGCTATCGCCCTTCCCCGCTTCCTGGACGTTCACATATTACGCGCCGTCGCTGCTCTTGATTCCCTTCGGACTTTGGATAATTTACGATGGCATCCACTACGAGAATGTTTTGGGACGCATCGTGTTGCCCGGAATCGGAACGGTCCTCACGGCAGTTGGCGTTGCGCTGATCCTCTTTCCGCCTGCGAACCAACTCCTGCAGGGGCTCTTTTGGTTTGTCATCAAGGTGTTGGTCTTCCTGTTCGTCTACATCTGGATGCGCGGCACGCTGCCACGTTTCCGCTACGACCAACTAATGAGCTTTGGCTGGAAGTTCCTGTTGCCGGTTTCCATCGCGAACGTCGTTCTCACGAGCGCAGTGATTCTGTGGAGAATGCACTGATGAACGCGTCACTGGCGATTTTCTTCGTTCTCGCTGCCGTTGCGGTTGCTGCCGCGATCAGCCTGATTTTGCAGCGCCATCCGATTCACAGCGCGCTCTCGCTGATCGTCGTGATGGTCGCATTAGCCGGCCTCTATCTCCTCATGGGCGCCGAGTTCGTTGCCGCCGTTCAGATCATCGTCTATGGCGGCGCCATCATGGTTCTCTTCGTCTTCGTCATCATGCTGCTGAACGCCGGCGAAGAAGAGCACACCAACTTTTCGAGGCTGGCCGCCTACGCCGGCATTCCGATGGCTGTTGCGGTCGCCGGATTGATCGCCGCGGCCATTGCGCGTTCAACCCTGCCTCCGGCACAAGACCCCACGGCACTCACGTCCACCAAGTCGCTCTCCATGCTTCTTTTCCAGGATTTCGTATATCCCTTCGAACTTACATCCTTTTTGATTCTGGTGGCTATCCTCGGCGCGATCGTCCTCGCCCAGCGGGAGGGCAACTAGCATGATCCCCACCAACTATTACCTAATTCTGAGCGCCATTCTGTTTGGACTGGGAATCGTGGCGTTCATTTTCAAACGCAACATCATCACCATCTTCATGGCCATCGAACTGATGCTCAACGCCGTCAATCTGGCGTTCGTAGCTTTCAGCAAGGCTTTTGGAAAGTCCGATGGTGAGGTTTTTGTGCTGTTTGTGATCGTGGTGGCAGCTGCGGAAGCGGCTGTCGGTCTTGGCATCATCATTCTGACGGCGCGCAATCGACGTTCGCTCAACGTCGAGCGCGTGGATCTTCTCAAACTCTAATGCGCCTCATACTCGATTATCTGTGGATCATTCCGCTGCTGCCGCTCCTGGGTTCAGCCATCAACGGCATTTTTGGATGGAACTGGCCCAAAAGCACCGTTAACGCCGTGGCTCTGGGTTCCACCGGCCTATCGTTCCTCTGCGCCATCGAGGCCGTCCGCGAATTCCTCGATTATTTCGCCCAGTACCATCAGCCATTCACGAAGCACTTCGTCGACTGGATCGTTGCGTACAAAGATCTGACCATTGGCTTCGACCTGCAAATCGATCAACTCACCGTGGTGATGTTGCTCGTTGTCACCGGCGTTGGCTTCCTCATCCACATCTACTCCACCGGCTACATGGCGCACGAAGAGGGCTACTTCCGTTTCTTTGCGTACATGAATCTCTTCATGTTTTTCATGCTGATCCTGGTCCTCGCGGCCAACTACACAGTTCTTTTCGTGGGTTGGGAAGGCGTGGGGTTGTGCAGCTACCTGCTCATCGGGTTTTACTACTTGAGGCATTCAGCAGTGCAAGCCGGCAAGAAGGCCTTCATCGTCAACCGCATTGGCGACTTTGGCTTCATGCTGGGAATGTTTCTGTTGTTCCGCACATTCCACTCGCTGGACTTCCGCACGATTTTTGACGCCGCTTCGCAACCCGGCGTAGCGCACGAGGGCCTCGGACAGTTTGGCATCCTGACGGTTGCCTGCCTTCTGCTCTTTATGGGCGCTACAGGCAAGTCCGCGCAGATTCCTCTGTATGTTTGGCTCCCGGACGCCATGGAAGGCCCTACCCCGGTGAGCGCGTTGATCCATGCCGCCACCATGGTAACGGCCGGAGTCTACGTTGTAGCTCGCTCCCACGTCCTCTTCCTGCATTCCGAAACCGCAATGTTCGTCGTTGCGATCGTGGGCTGCGCCACGGCCTTCTATGCTGCGACGATTGGCCTGGTTCAGTCCGACATCAAGAAAGTCCTTGCCTACTCCACCGTCAGCCAATTGGGCTACATGTTCCTTGGCTGCGGCGTGGGTGCCTTCAGCGCGGGCATCTTCCACTTGATGACCCACGCGTTCTTCAAAGCATTGCTGTTCCTCTCCGCCGGTAGCGTGATTCACGCCATGAGCGGCGAGCAGGATATGTGGAACATGGGCGGGCTCGCTTCGAAGATCAAGGTCACCTTCTGGTGCATGCTTTTCGGAACTATCGCGATCGCTGGATTCTTTCCCTTCGCGGCATTCTTCTCCAAAGACGCCATCCTGTTCGCGGCATTCAACTCGCAGCACGGCGGAAAGGCGCTCTACGGCGTCGGGTTGTTCGCGGCCATTCTCACGTCGTTCTACATGTTCCGACTGGTCTGGCTGACATTTTTCGGCAAGGGTCGCTACGACGAACACCATGTCCACGTCCACGAATCGCCTAAGAATATGACCGTGCCACTGATGATCCTGGCATTCCTCTCGCTGACTGGCGGCTGGTTGGCCTTCCCGGCCCTGTGGGGCGGCAAAGATTACTTTTCCGACTTCTTGTCGCCGGTATTTGGCTCAGGTGAAATCGCCGGCGGCGAGTCCCTGCATGCTCTAGAACTCACGCTTTCCGGCGTAGCGATGGCCGCGGCTACACTGGGCTTGCTTGTAGCATGGCGCATGTATTCAAAGGACGTGAAGCGCGCACCAGAGACGGGCTTGCACAAGCTTTTGTACAACAAATACTACGTTGACGAAATCTACCAAGCCACGATCGTCAACCCGCTGATCTGGATTTCCCGCACCATCCTGTGGAAGGCCGTGGACGAAGGCACGATTGATGGCGCCGTGAACGGCATCGCTTACGGCGTCAGGGAAATCGGCGATGGTGTTCGTCACGCGCAATCCGGCAACACCCGCAGCTATGCCGTGTGGGTTCTTATCGGAGCGGTTGTGGTCTTCGGCATCATTTTCTGGCCGATTCTCCATCCCGCCCTGTTCGGAGGAGTCCGCTAATGGCCATCAGCGGAAACCTCCTCACGGTCCTTCTTTTTTTTCCGCTCGTTGGAGTCCTTGCGGTTCTGTTGCTACGCAAGGAAGACCATTTGTGGATCCGTCGCATCAGTTTGCTTGTTGGCGTGGTCGAATTTTTTCTGTCGTTCCTTCCCGTCTGGGCCATCTCGCCGGGGATGACGGG
The DNA here is from genome assembly GCA_963804635.1 of Candidatus Acidiferrales bacterium. GTDB lineage: Bacteria > Acidobacteriota > Terriglobia > Acidiferrales > UBA7541 > Acidiferrum. The sequence continues at coordinate 38,604 of CAWDRK010000043.1, read as the reverse complement.
TTACAGGCTGGAAGTCTTCCACCAGTGGATTTCCACGCCGGCAATCAACTATCACCTGGGCGTTGACGGAATCAGCATTTTCCTCGTGCACCTGATTACCTTACTCACCCCCATCGGTATTCTGGCATCGTGGAACGACATCAAGCATCGCATCAAGGAATTCCACATCATGCTGCTGCTCCTGGAAGTTGGCGTGATCGGCATCTTCCTCTCCCTCGACCTGTTCCTGTTCTTCCTCTTCTGGGAGTTCGGCCTGATTCCTTTGGCCTTCCTGATTGGCATTTGGGGCCATGAACGCCGCCTCTACGCGGCCATCAAATTCATCGTGTACACCATGGGCGGCTCAATCTTCATGCTCGTTGGCATGATCTGGCTATACAACAAGACCGGCACGTTCGATTTGCCGACGTTGCAAGCCATGGTTCACAGTGGCGCCTTAATTCTCACACCCGGCGCCGAAATGTTGCTGTTCTTGTCTTTCTTCGTTGCCTTTGCCATTAAAGTCCCGCTGTTCCCCTTTCACACTTGGCTACCCGACGCGCATACCGAAGCTCCCACCGCGGGTTCGGTGGACTTGGCCGGCGTTCTGCTGAAGACCGGTGCCTACGGTCTGATCCGCGTTTGCCTGCCTCTGTTCCCGGATGCTGCGCGCCGCGCCGCGCCCTATGTCGCTGTTCTGGCCATTATCAGCATTATTTATGGCGCGCTCGTGGCCCTGGTGCAGCCGAATCTGAAGCGCCTAGTGGCCTACTCGTCGGTCAGCCACATGGGCTTCGTGGTTCTCGGAATCTTCGCGTTCACCAATGTGGCTCTGCAAGGCGCGGTGTTCCTGATGCTGGCCCACGGCATCTCAACCGGCGCCTTGTTCCTGCTGGTCGGCATGCTGTACGAACGCCGGCACACCTTTGAAATTTCCGAGTTTGGTGGGCTAGTAAAGCCGATGCCCCGCTACGCAGCCTTCTTCCTGTTTGCAGCGCTCTCTTCCCTCGGACTGCCGCTCTTGAATGGCTTCGTCGGCGAATTCCTGGTGCTCATCGGAACCTATCAGACGCACTGGAAATGGGCTGTTTGGGCCGCGACCGGCGTGATTCTCTCAGCCTGCTACCTGCTGTGGGCCTACCAGCGCGTTTTTTTCGGCGAGATCACCCAGGCGAAAAACCGCGATCTGCCCGATGTTAACCCGCGCGAAAAGTGGGTGCTCGTGGCCATGTGTTTCTTCATGATCTGGCTGGGCGTGCACACGCGATTCTTCACTCTTCGCTTCGCTGCATCCTGCCAGGAAATTCTCATGCAGATGAACCGGAACGTGATGCACGAAGTCGCCCTCCCGGGCGTCCTGGATCCAGCCGGAATCGCGGCCCTCAACTCGACCTCCATGTCCATGAAGAGGCCCCACTAATGATACCGCGCACCCCAGACATTGTTGGCGTCCTGCCGGAGCTGATTTGGTGCGGCTTCGGCGTCTTCCTGATGCTGTTGCAGCCGTTCCTGAAAAATCGCCAGGCGCTGACATTTTTCGCCATGCTCGGAGCAGCACTCGGCACCCTTAGCACTTTCTTCGCCAACAGTGGAATCGGATTCGGCGGACTGGTCATGTTTGACACCTACAGCCTTTTTTTCCACTGGCTTGTCGGGCTGGTAAGCTTCCTCGTCATCTTGAGCGCTGATTCTTATCTGGAGCGTGAAGGGCTGGACCCGGCGGAGTTTTATGCGCTGATTCTGTTCGCAACCGCCGGAATGGGCGTGCTCGCGTCGGCCCAGGAACTGTTGACAGCATTTATCGGTCTGGAAATGTCGTCAATCTCCAGCTACATCCTAGCAGGCTACCGACGCGACTCGATCAAGTCGAGTGAGTCGGCCATGAAGTATTTTCTGCTGGGCTCGTTTGCCACCGCGTTTTTCCTTTACGGCATCGCCCTCGTCTATGGAGTGACTGGCTCGACCGCTCTGGGCAAGCTCGCCGACGCCGATCCGTCCAGCACACTTTTGCACCTTGGTCTCACGCTGATTCTGGTAGGCCTGGGCTTCAAGGTGGCCGCCGCACCCTTCCAGGTTTGGACCCCGGACGTCTACGAAGGCGCGCCGACGCCGGTTTCCGCGCTCTTCTCTGCCGGGCCGAAAGCCGCCACTTTCGCGCTGCTATTGAGGATTTTTGCTACCGTGCATGCCGCTACCACGTACTGGTTCTGGGCATTCTGGATTCTGGCGGTGCTCACCATGTTTGTCGGAAATCTGGGGGCGGTCGTGCAGTCCAACATGAAGCGTCTGCTGGCCTACAGCTCCATCGCGCACGCGGGATACGTTCTCGTGGCCTTGGCTTCTGTAACGGCGCTCACGGCCGATGAACGCCTCGGCCCTGTAGGCGCCTACGCGGCCGTGCTTTTCTATCTGTTAAGCTATTCCCTGGTTTCCGTTGGCGCTTTCACGATTGTTTCCGAACTCGGCGGACGCGGCGAACGCTACTTGACTGTCGACGATCTCGCCGGACTTGCAACTCGCCAGCCCTTCACCGCGGCCACTCTGGCAATCTTTCTATTGTCCTTGCTCGGACTTCCCATCACCGCCGGCTTCCTCGGGAAGCTGTACATCTTCACCGCGGCGCTCAATTCCAACCTCTACTGGCTGGCAGTTTTGATGGCCATTAACAGCACCATCGGCGCCTATTACTACATTCGTGTCATCGTGGTGATGTATATGCACGAGTACAAGGGGCCGTTGCCGGCCGATGCGCCTGCCGGACTCAGTGCAACCGCCCTGATGGTGGTCGCGGTCACGGTGATTGCAACCATCTATCTCGGTTTGTGGCCCAATCAGATCTTGTCCCTGCTGACGTCGCAGAACCCTATGCTAACGGCTCGTTGAAGATTTTCCGCGGAATCGCGCGCAGTCCTACCAAATCCCCGGGGCCAGACGATACTTCACTCTTGCGGCATACTCTTTGTAACCGGAGAGTCCTTCCCGCAGCATTTTGTCCTCAACAAGCGTGCGGCGCAGCAGCATCACAATCATGGGCACTCCGCCAATTATCGTGGCAGCCCACGAGCCGAGCGCCAGGCCGCCGAATGCAAGATACGGGACAGCTCCCAGGTAGCCGGGATGACGTACGAATCGGTACGGCCCCGAGTCAATCACCACCTGGCCGCGGTCGGTCTGCAACCGCACCGCAGAAGAAAAGAACCGGTTCACCAGCGTAGCCCAGGTCATGAACAGATATCCCAGAAACACGGAGACCAGAGCGGTAATCTGCAACCACGGGGCGACTGGGGCGCTCCAGTGGTAGCGGCCGACATCAATCCCCGCCAGCACCAGCATCAGGGCCGTTAAGATGCTGATGGCAATCTTGAAGACGCGATCCTGTTCGCCGGGTCCCGGCTTGAACCGTTCCGCGATCAGACCGGGATTCACGATCTCCAGAACCATGGTGAAAATCACTCCCACAGCAAGATTGATCGCGAAATAGCCCCAGGCGAGCGGAAGGTCCATCCGGCCAGCGCTCGCAAAATAGATGGCCGCGGACGCGGCGAGGTAAAGAGTCAGAAAAACAACCCCCAGGATTGTTTTGCGCATAACTGCTCCCTCGTTCGATTGGACTCTAAAGCGTAGTCATTCGCCGACTTCGCGGCAAGTCTGTCCGTCACCGTTACGCGCAGGCATCATCGGATTTTCACTGAGCGCGCTGCAAAGAGAAAAAGGCCCGTCCGGGATTACCGAACGGGCCAGAATCGCAAAAGTCCCGGGTCTGCTGTCAGACCTTCAACATGATGATTGCCAGCGTGAAGAGCGAGAGAGTCTCGATGAACACCAGGCCGAGAATCATGGCTGCGCGAATCGCGCCAGCCGCTCCCGGGTTCCGCGCCATGCCTTCGCACGCCGAGGACGCAACCTTGCTCTGTCCCAATGCACCACCAAACGCCGCGAGGGCCATGCCGAACCCAGCCGCAATCGCCAACGTTCCCCTTCCTGCTGTCGCACTGTCCTGGCCAAACGCAGCTGGTGCCACGATCATCACCGCCGCGAGAGCCGCCAACAACATGACTGCTTTCTTCATTACTGCCTCCTTGAACATGCCGCCAGTGGGTGGTTCCCGGATCTGCGCACCGCAACCGGTCTCACGCTGCAACGGCAAAACGAAAAACGCAACATTTAGTGCTCTTCGGCAATGGCCGTCCCGATGTAAATGGACGGCAGCACGGTGAAGACATACGCCTGAATCACCGATACAAAGATATGCAAGGCCACAAAAACAATTGGAACGAAAGCTGGGAAAATGCCGAACGCAATTCCGAGAATGGGGCTCTTGGACCAGGCCCACTCCACGGGACCAAGCAGCAGCCCCAGAAAAATCATGTAGATCAAGTCGCTGGCGAAAATGTTGGCCCACAGACGGACGGTGAGCGAAAGGATTCGCGCGGTGGTGCTGATGATTTCCACCGGAAACAACAGGACCGCCAGAATCCAGCCGCTCAGATCATGCGGAGAACCGGCAAAGGTCTTCAGATACCCACCAATCCCATGGTGACGAAAGCCTTGATAGTTAAAATACAGGAATGTGAGAATCGCGCAGCCCAGTGGCACGATCGCCACACCTGTAGGCGAGCGGAAGGCCGGAAACAGGCTCAGCAAGTTTGAAAACAGAATGAAGATCGAAACCGAGCCGGTGAAGGCGATAAAGCGATACGCCTCGGGTCCTACGTTTTCTTCCAACAGGTCCTTGATGCCAAATCCCATCGGGTTGGTCAGCAGCAGTTCCGCGATTTGTTGCATTGCTCCCGGGCGCTCGACGGAGAGCCGCGGGCGCAAGATCAGTGCGAGGATGGTGCAGAAGATGAGTACGATCAGCGACATCACTACGCACTCGGGAATGGGCCGATCGAAATCCTTGGGCTGGATATGAAGTGCATGCAGGAGTCGAAGAGCGGTCGGCCCGAAAACTTGATTGAACCAATGAGTAATTGCGCTTAACTGTTCTTCCATGAATTAGTCCGAAGAGTGCAATAGTTCCTGCACACTAACCGCTATAGTGGCCGCTCCCAAGGCACACAGTCCAAAAATCATGCCCAAAACGGGAACGTTGAGATACCTAAAAATAACATAGACGCACAGTGCTATCAACCCATAGCGGAACATCGCTTTGAAGTATGTCAGAATCGGGACTCTCGCCTTTGCCTGGTCGGCTTGTGCTGTGGCGGCGCCGGCCAGCACGTCAACTCCCTGCTTCAGCCAGCGAAAATTTATCCAGGCAAGAATCGCGCCGATCAAGATGCCAAGCCCCCAGCGCCATCCGCGAAAATAACCGACCGGAAGACCGGCGGCAACGCCAAGCAGCACCGTGAGCAAGGAAATCCGGGATTCGGATCGCACATAGCTTGGGGCGTCGATAGCGGCGTCAGTCAAGGATGCAGGCCCTCGGACTCACACAGACGATCATAGACCATTTCACGGTGCATTCGCTTGTGTACGGAGTATCTACTTGTTCGGAAGCCGCCGCAGCACATCGCGTACGCCGCCAAAGAAGCCCAGCGCGCCAAAAATCAGCATCAGGTACGGCTTGGTGTGCATCCAGCGGTCCAGCGCGAAACCAATCAGTCCACCAACCACAACGGTGGCCACCATGACAAACGGCAGCTCCATGGCGGTGGCGAACTGGCGTGAAAATCCCTTGGCCTGCTGCTCGGCAGGGGTCAGATCGTCGTTGCGGTCAGCGTTAGGGTCCGAAGGCATAGCGAGCCAGGTGTGTGAACGGTTCAGGATACAATCCCGCCGCTAGTGAAACAAACAACGCTACCCCCAAGGCCAACGCCTGTGCGCTGCTGATTTGCGGGATGGGAGCGCCTTCGCCAGGATTCTTCAGCCAGGCATGTTTCACCACCCGGAAATAGTAGTAAAGCCCTGGAACAATGTAGAGCGCGGCGAACACCGCCAGCACCGGGTGATGCGTTTCGATGAGCGCCTGAAAGATGAAGTACTTGCCGACAAAACCTGCCATGGGAGGAATGCCGGCGAGAGAGAGCATAAAGATGAGCAGCAGTAGCGCTGCGACAGGGCTCCGTTGATAGAGACCGTCGAGGTCCTCGAGTTCATCGCCAATCAAGCCGCGTTGGCGAAGCACGATGACCACCGCGAAAGCCCCCAGCGTCATGAACGCGTAGGCAATCAAATAGTAGAGAATTCCCGTCAGCCCGGTAGCGTTGCCGGCCGCAAGCCCCAGAAGCATGTACCCGACGTGCGCAATCGAGGAGTACGCCAACATGCGCTTGATGTTGGTTTGCGTCAGCGCAGCCAGGTTGCCCCAAGTCATCGACGCGATGGCGACGCCCGCAATCAGATACAGCCAAGAGGGATAGTAGTCGCGGAACGCGCCAACCATCAGGCGCAGAAGCATCGCGAAGCTTGCGGTCTTGGATGCCACGCTGACAAAAGCGGAGATGGGCGTCGGCGCGCCTTCGTACACATCGGGAGCCCATTGGTGGAATGGAACGGCCGCAATCTTGAAGAACATGCCGGCAGCGACCAGCACGAATGCCAGAATCGGCAGAATCTGCAACAGAAACGGATCGAAGTGCAGAGCGGCCGGAAACTGCGCGGCGAGAGCCTGGCGGATCTGCTCAGCCTGAGGGCCCGCCTGGCGGCTTAAAGCGACATAGTGGACAAGCTCGTCGCGCGACCGCAAAGCCTCGCTGATGGCGCCGAGGTTGGTGGAACCGCTCATGCCGTACAGCAGTGAAAAACCGTAGGCCAGAATGCCCGTGCTGAAAGCGCCAAGGAGAAGATATTTCAGAGCGGCTTCGTTGGAGCGTTTCTCGCGGCGCAGATACCCGGTCAGCACATAGAAGCTGAGCGCCATGGTTTCCAGACCAAGGAAAAGCACGATGAGATCCGTGCCCGAAGCCATGAACATCATGCCAATACACGCCAGCAAGAGCAGCGCGTAGTACTCGCCTTCCTGCTCTTCTTCAATATTCAAGTAGCGCACAGAAAGAAGAATCACCAACCCGGTGGCGGCGAGAAAAATGCACGAGAACACCAGCGAGAACCCATCAATGAGCACCGTGTTGTGGAAACCCAGCAGGCCGTGAACGCCGAATGGGCTGGCTCTTTGCGCGCTGTATTTCTGATACTGCATGAACAGGCCCGCGCCGCCTGCCGCCACGCCCACAAGCGCAAGAATGGCATTCCATTCCTTTTCTTTTTTCTCCAACAGAAAGTCAAAAATCAGAATGCCGAGTGCGAACAGCAGCAATTCCATCTGCGGCAGGATGACCAATCCATCCCCGTGAATGTAGTTGATGACGGAATCGACGAAGGAGAAGTGCATCGGGGTTCCTTATTTGACCTCCGCCGGTACTGAAATCGCCGCCGTCCCCGCCGATTGCGCAGGAGCTGCCGGGTAGAATCCCGGATTCACTTGCCTCACGATTCGCTCCACAGGCTTCTCGATCACCGCGAAAAACGGCTTGGGATAAATGCCGATCCAAAAAGCCATCACCACCAGCGGAATAAGCACGGCATGCTCGCGCAGATTCATATCCGGCAGGGTCTTGTTCACCTCGTGGGTCACGGGGCCGAACATGGTTCGCTGATAAAGCCATAAAAGGTACGCAGCGCCGAGAACGATGCCCAGCGAAGCCCACGCGGCCCACGCTTTGTTCACCACAAACGTTCCCTGTAGAATGGTCACTTCTCCGATGAAGCCATTCAGCAGCGGCATGCCCAGCGAACTCAGGCTGACGATCAGATAGATGGCGGCGAAGGTGGGCATGGGCGTTGCCAGACCGCCAAATTCCGATATCAGACGAGTGTGCCGACGTTCATAGAGCACTCCGACGATCAGGAACAGCGCACCAGTGGAAATGCCGTGATTGATCTGCTGAAGCACACTGCCCGAAAGCCCGAGTGGCGTGAGCGCAAAGATGCCCAAGGTGCAAAACCCAAGGTGGCTGACGGAACTGTAGGCGATCAAACGTTTCATGTCCTTCTGCATCAGGCAGACAACCGCGCCATAGATGATGCCGACGATAGAGAGCACCACCACGATATGGATGATTTTCGCGCGCATCGCCGGGTCCGCCGGCAGCAGCGGCAAAGAGAATCGCAGAAATCCGTACGTCCCCATTTTCAGCAGCACGCCGGCCAGGATGACGGAACCGGCCGTCGGCGCTTCAGTGTGGGCATCGGGAAGCCAGGTGTGAAACGGAAACATGGGAACCTTGATGGCAAAGGCAAAAAAGAATCCCCAGAAAAGCCAGCGTCTGAGGGGGTCCGGAAACTGTTGCGCGGCAGCCAGCAGGGTGGGAATATCAAACGTTCCGACACTCCCTGCGGGCAGCGTCTTCGCGTGGTTGTAATAGAGCGCCAGGATGGCCAGCAGCATCAGCACCGAACCGGCCAGCGTGTAGAGAAAGAACTTGATGGCGGCGTACAGCCTGCGATCGCTGCCCCAAACGCCGATCAGGAAGTACATCGGCACCAGCATCACTTCCCAAAAAACGTAGAACAGGAAGAAGTCCAATGACATGAACACGCCGAGCATTCCGGTCTGAAGTAACAGCAGCAGAATGTAATACTCCTTGGTGCGCGTTTTGATCGCGGACCAGGAAGAAAGTATGGCCAGCATGCCAAGAAGAGTGGTCAGCATGATCAGCAGCAGGCTGATGCCGTCGATGCCGAGCGAATACTTTGCGCCGATCGATGGAATCCAATCCGCCGTCTCTTTAAAGCTGAAACCTTCGCTGCCAACCACGAAACGCGTGACCAGGGGGATGGAAACGAGGAAACCAAGGACCCCGAAGACATTGCCAAAGATGCGATGAAGCGTCTGCGCTTCGCGGGGCACCAGCAACAACAGCAGCGCGCCCACGAGCGGCGTGAACAAAACCACGCTGAGAAGATGGTTAGTAAAAAGCACGATGCATTCAGCCTTTCAGCGCAAATTGCGCAACCACACCTGCATGTGATGGCCGTAGTAGCCCAGCAAAATCACCACGCCAACCAGAATCCACATGGCGTAGGAAGAGAAAACGCCTGTCTGGAACATGCGCACCGGCACGCTGAGAGCTTCGGTGATCTTGCCGATAAGATTCACGAGCCCGTCGACCACCCACTTGTCCCACCAGATCGATATCCGCGAAAAGTACCGCGTCAGCCAACTCGCTCCGTCGACGCCCAAACCGTCGATGATGTGCGCATCCACCCAGGCCAGGGCCGTACTCAAATCCTTGATGCGGTTCACAAATAAGGCATCGTAGATTTCGTCCACGTAATACTTGTGAACCAGAAGATTGTGCAGGCGCGGGAACGACGCGGCAATCTTGTCGTGCAGCTTCGGATTCTTCAGGAACATCTGGTAGGCCGCCCAGAGGCCCAATCCAACGACAGCAAGCGACAGAACCATCAAGAAATATTCCTTGAACAAGGTATGTTGTCCCAGCTGCACCGCGCCGGTTTCGGTCTCAACGCCTCCGAGAACCGGCTCCAGGAATATCCCGAACGTGTTTTTCTCGCCCCATAAGACGGGAAGCGCAAACCAGCCGCCGCTGATGGAGAGGAAGGCCAGAATCATCAGCGGGACGGTCATGGTCTTCGGAGATTCGTGAATGTGCTCCTCATGTTGGGGTGAAACTCGCGACAATCCAAAAAAAGTGAGGAACAGCAGGCGGAACATGTAGTAGGCCGTCATGCCTGCGGTAATCAAGCCCACCAGCCACAGAAAAAGGTAGCGGTCCATCATTTGAGAACGGTGGAAGGCGTGGCCCAGAATTTCATCCTTGCTGAAGAAGCCGGCGAACGGAAAGATCCCGGCGATCGCCAGCGTTGCGATCAGAAAGGGACGCGAAGTGGCAGGAATCGTGTTCCACAGCCCACCCATTTTGCGAATGTCCTGCTCGCCGGAAAGCGAATGGATCACGCTTCCAGCGCCAAGGAACAGCAGGGCCTTGAAGAAGGCGTGCGTCATCAGGTGGAAGATTCCCGCTGCGAAGGCACCTACTCCCAGCGCCAGGAACATGTAGCCCAACTGGCTGATGGTGGAATACGCCAAAACTTTCTTGATGTCCGTCTGCACCAGCGCCATGGACGCGGCAAAAATGGCGGTGGTGGCGCCAATGAAGGCGACCACGTCCATGGCGATGGGTGCCAACTGATAGATGGCGTTCATGCGCGCGACCATGTACACGCCCGCCGTGACCATGGTCGCCGCGTGAATCAAAGCGCTAACCGGCGTCGGCCCTTCCATGGCGTCAGGCAGCCAAACATACAGCGGGATCTGCGCGGACTTCCCGGTGGCGCCCACAAAGAGCAAAAGCGCGATGATTGTCAGCGCCGGAGCGCCGGCAACAAGCCGGCCCTGACTCAACATCGCGCCAAGCGTTTGCACGATGCCAGAGAACGCGACCGGATCGCCTAGTCCTTGCGAGCTGAATCGAATGGTTCCAAACGTCGTCGCAATCAGAAAAATTCCCAGGATGAATCCAAAATCACCAATGCGGTTGACGATAAATGCTTTCTTCCCTGCGTCAGCCGCCGACTTCTTCAGGAAATAAAATCCGATTAGCAGATAGCTGCACAGCCCTACACCTTCCCATCCGACAAAAAGCAGAAGCAGATTGTTGGCCAGGACCAGCGTTAGCATCGAAAACATGAACAGATTCAGATACCCAAAGAAACGGTAGTAGCCGCCTTCGTGCGCCATGTAGCCGATCGAGTAGACATGGATCAGAAAGCCCACGCCGGTAACTACCAGGATCATTACGCAGGACAACGGATCGAGCAGATAGCCCCAATCGGCGATGAATGGGACAAGTCCGCCGTAGGCAGGGGTCATGCCCGGACTAATCCATTCAAATAGGATTTGCTGGAAGACGCGGTGCTCCGCATCAGCGGCCAGAAGCTGAAAGACCGCACCGACGGCGTGCAAAAACGAAAGAAACACGCTGCCGACGCACAGGAAACTCACAGCCGATTTGGGGAGCCGCCGGCCAAAAAAGAACATCAGTGCCGCGGTAAGCAGCGGAAACAGAGGGATTAAGTAGAGATGCGAGAGGAAGTAGCCGGAGGGATTCATGAACGCAGCCTCCGGAAGGAAATGCCTCTTGTTGTGGCGCTGACTACCATTTCAGAAGGTCCATTTCGTCGGCCAGCACCGTTTCGCGATTGCGGAAGAACGCGATGATGATGCCAAGGCCTACCGCTGCTTCGGCAGCCGCGTCGGCAATGATAAAGAGCGCAAAGACCTGGCCATGGACGTCGCCGAAAATGCGAGAGAACGCAACCAGGTTGATATTGACGGCATTCAGAATCAGTTCGATGGACATGAGAACCACGATGACGTTGCGGCGCGTGATCACACCGATGGCGCCGATAACGAACAGCGCAAAGCTGAGAAACAAGTAGTGGCCTACGGGCATCATCGCAATTAGGTCCTTTTCTTGGCCATAACTACGGCACCGATCATCGCAACCAGCAAGAGAACGCTAGCGATTTCAAAGGGCAGCAAATAATTGCTAAAGAGAACTTTGGCAAATTGTTCGGAGTTGGGCGGCAGCTTGTCCGCGGATGGTGCCGGGGGTGTCAGCAGGCCAGCGCTGGGCAGTTGGCGGACGTACCAGAACATAACCCCAACTTCGCACGCGAGAGCAATAGCGACAAGGAACGCTACCCATTTCTGAAAGCGAAACGTGATGTGCTGCAGCGGAACGTCCAGCCGCACCAGCATGATCACGAACACGAACAACACCATGATTCCGCCAACATAAAGAATGATCTGCGCGATGAACAAGAATTCCGCGCGCAGTTGCAGGAAAATGCCGGCGGTAGCCAGAAGCGTGGTAATCAGGAAAACCGCGCTATGGATCGCGTTGCGGCGCGTCACCATCAACGCGGCGCTAAGGATCGCGAGGCCGGCAAAAAAATAGAAAATGACGCTATCCAGCATAAGAGCCCGGGGTGTCGGCAACAGTCGAAGAAGCGGCCGCGGTTCGTTTATCGTTCAGATGCATCAAGAACCCGGCAGCAAGCAACGTTAAGACTGTGGTGGCGAGCAGCGCCAGCCAACGGTTCCAGCCAAATTCGGTTTCCAGCATCATGGCCACGCCCACGGAGAACACATTCACGATGGCCAGCGGAATCAGCAGGTACCAGCCCAAGTGCATCAGTTGATCGAAGCGGTAGCGCGGCAGAGTAAATCGCAGCCACATGAACACATAAATGTAGCCACTGACTTTCATCAGGAACCAGAACGCTCCCAGAAGGCCAGCCTTGGCGGCTTGCAGAGGCGGGACGAAGAGAGTGGCAGCAAGAATCAGGGCGACGAGGAAACAAAGCGCAGCCACGGCCCACATGAACAATGTTTGCACACGCACCGGCTGCTTCCCGGCCCTGTAAACGCAGTACGCTCCGACGGCCGCGGCAAAAAGTGCAGGCAGAATATCAAGCCAGTTCAGCCAACGCACGTTGGGAAACGGCCTCAGCCAGCCGCCTAGGAAAAGCGTGGTGGCAACCGCCGCGACAACAATCATGTTGGCGTACTCCCCCAGGAAGTAAAGGGCCCAACGGAAACCGCTGTATTCCGTCATATAGCCTGCAACAAGTTCGGATTCGGCTTCGGGAAGATCGAACGGCGCGCGATTGGTTTCCGCGATTGACGCGACAAGGTAAATAAAGAACGCCACCGGCGCCAGGAAAATAAACCACACGCCGTAGTGCAGTTGCGCGTCGACGATCGAACGAATCTGCAGGGTGCCGGCGAGAAGAAGTCCGCTGATAATGGCGAGCCCTGCGGCCGTCTCGTAACTCACGAGTTGTGCCGTGCTGCGAAGCGCGCCGATCAGCGAATAGTGACTGTTCGAAGCCCAGCCGCCAAGCACGATTCCAAAAAGTCCGAGCGAGCTGACTCCAAGAATGAAGAGAATGCCAATGTTAATGTCCTTGGCCACTTGAAACCACGGGCCAAAAGCAATCGCGCCCATCGAAACCAAAGCTGCCGTCATGGACACAACCGGCGCAAGCCAAAAGATCACCTTATCCGCACTGTCGGGAATAATGTCTTCCTTAATGAGGAGCTTCAATGCATCAGCAATGGGTTGCAGCAGTCCATGCGGACCGACGCGCATTGGTCCCAGCCGCGCTTGCATATCCGCCATCAGCTTGCGTTCGACCAGAACGACGTAGCCCGCGATCAGAGGAACTACCGCGACAATCAGCACGCCGGAGACCAGTTGCACCCACCAGGTTTGCAGAAAACTGACAATGGAATGAAGGGCGGGATTCATGGGCTAGCGGTCCACCTCGCCAAGAACGATGTCGAGAGTCCCGATAATGGCAACGACATCGGCAACCAGGTGGCCACGCGCCATTTTGTCGAACGCCTGCAAGTTGACGAATGAGGGCGGACGAATACGCACACGATACGGCTGCGTGCTGCCGTCGCTGACAATGTAATACCCCAGAATGCCCTTCGGCGCTTCGATGCAGTGATAGATCTCGCCCGGAGGTGGCTTCAGAACCTTGCCGACCTTACCCAGAATCGGGCCTGCGGGAATATTCTCGATGGCCTGTAGACAAATCAGCCGCGACTGGCGCATCTCTTCCATGCGCACCATGTAACGGTCGTAGGTATCACCCTTCGTGCCAACGGGAATTTCGAACTTGTACTGGTCATACGCGGCATATGGCGTAGCCTTGCGGACGTCCCACGCCAGACCACTCGCGCGGAGAATGGGCCCTGAAGCGCCGAGGGCAATGCAATCCTCGACCGAGAGAACGCCGACGTTCCGCGTGCGCCCGATCCAGATGCTGTTGCCGGTAAGCAGATCGACGTATTCCTGGATGCGCCGCTCGAAGTCGTTGCAGAAGCGCTCGACGTCTTTCTCAAAGGTGTCGTAAGACTCGTACTGCAGCCCGCCAATCCGAAACGCGTGCGTGGTAAGCCGCGCTCCACAATACTTCTCGAAAATCTTCAGAATTTCTTCGCGCTCGCGCATACAGTAGAAAAGCGGCGTGAGCGCTCCGATATCCAAAGCATGCGTGCCCAGCCACAGAAGATGGCTGGCGATGCGTTGCAACTCGGCGAGAATTGTTCGGATCACTCGCGCGCGCGGCGGTGCTTCCACATTCAAAAGTTTCTCGACCGCTTCACAATAGCCCAAACCATTGCTTACGGCCGCCACGTAATCCATGCGATCGACGTACGGCGCGAACTGCTGATACGAACGATTCTCCGCAATCTTTTCCACGCCTCGATGCAGATACCCAATCACACACTCCGAACCAATCACGCGTTCGCCATCCAGCTTAAGCTTGACGCGCAGGACGCCATGGGTGGAAGGATGCTGCGGGCCCATGTTAATGACGAGCTCATCGGCGCCGAGGAGCGTGTTTGGTTTCGGTGTTGTCTCGTCGTGCAAAGTATTTCCCAAGTTTTTAAGACCTATTGACCAGATTCGATTCCGAGATTCTCGCGCACCCATGCTTCGTCTTGTTTCAAAATGTCGTAGTCCTTGCGGAGAGGATGGCCTTGCCATTCTTCTGGCAATAGAATCCGCTTTAAATCCGGGTGACCCGTGAAACGAATGCCAAACATGTCGAAGATTTCGCGCTCCAGCCAGTTCGCCACGGGCCATACGGAGACCAGGCTGGCGACTTCTTCGTTTACGGCCAGTGGGATCTTCAGGCGTAAGCGCAGGTTGTGCGGAAAGGAATAAAGGCCAGCGACAAGATCGAAGCGCTTCTCGCGGCGAGGCCAGTCGACAGCAGTGTAGTCCTCCAGCAGTTCGAACTTCTCTTCATCGCGCGAGTAACCGGCGATTTCCGTCAACCGCGCAGCGTCAATCACAAGATAAGGCTGCTTGCGATCTTCCAAGGCGTCCAGAATCGCCGCGCCGAAACGCTCTCGGTAGCGCCGCGTGAGCTCGTTGTCGAGCGGCACCTGGAGAACAACGGGAGGCTTCGGAGGTGGTGCGGCAGGCTTTGCAGCGGGAGGAGCAGCGGGTGCAGTCGGGCTCTTCGGCGCTCCCGGTGGCGTAGCGGAAGCGCCGGTTGACTCCGGCTTAGCACTATCAGGCAATTGGGGTGGCTTGGACTCGTCTGCCATGGACCCTGGGACCATTAGGCTGCACATGAACGCTTGCGAGAAAACAGGAGCAAACCCTCGAACATTTACTCCTGAAGATGCCGCAAAAAAAGGCTGCGCGCGAAGGAAGGAGCGAGAACGCGCAAACCAAACGCTGCGGCGCACAGGCGCATCCGCGACTTAGCAGCCAGTATTGTCGCTGACAGAGTTTCTAACACACGAGGTAAGGGCAGTCAATGAGGCGCAGCACAGACAAGTGTAAATGCGAATCAGGCCCAGTCGAGGGCGCCCTTTTTGTACAGCCAAGCGTAACCGACGAGCAGGATGCCGAGAAAGACGAACATGGAGACGAGCGCGAAAGCGCCCATGTGTTGAGCGATCCAGCCGCGATAGAGAATAGCCCAGGGAAACAGAAACATGGTTTCCACGTCGAAGATGACGAAGAGCATCGCGACGATGTAGAAACGCGCGGAATAACGGCCGCGGGCGTTGGACTCCGGAGGGATGCCGCATTCGTAGGGGAGAAACTTTGCATCACCGAGGCGCGATTCGGGACGAATGAACTTGAAGACAATCAGCGCAATCACGGGAAATGAAAGAACCAGCAGCGCGAAGATCAGAACCGGGATGTAGGCCGCGGGCATAGTTTTGCGTGTGCCTCGATGCTAGCACAAAACATGGGCCGAAATTCAAGGGCAATGGTCACCGTGCGTTTACTTCTCAAAAAGAAGTTCGCCGGCGCGTTGCGTGGCTTTGACTACGGCCTTGATGAGCGTGACGCGCAACTTCCCTTCCTCCAGTTCCATGATGCCGTCGATGGTGCAGCCGGCGGGGGTGGTCACCGCGTCTTTCAGCAGCGCGGGGTGATCGCCGGTTTCGAGGACAACGCTGGCGGCGCCCTTCATAGTTTGCGCGGCCAGGAGAGTGGCGACGTCGCGAGGAAGACCCACTTTCACGCCCGCTTCGGCGAAGGATTCCAGAATGATGTAGGCAAACGCGGGGCCGCTGGCGGAAAGTCCTGTGACCGCGTCCATATTCTTTTCGTCAACGACAACGGTGCGGCCGACGGCGTTGAACATAGTCCTGGCAATTTCGAGATGCTCCGGAGACGCATGGGTGCCGCGGCAGATCCCGGCCATGCCGCAACCGACCGTGGAGCAGGTGTTGGGCATGACGCGGATGACCGCAATTTTGTCGCCAACGCGCTGTTCGATGTAAGCCGTGGGCACAGAAGCAGCGACGGAAATGATGAGCGTGTCCTTGCCAAGGTCGGGCTTGATCTCTTTGAGGACGCCGCCAACGACCTGAGGTTTAACGCCAAGAAGCACGATGTCGGCGTGTTTGACAGCTTTGCGATTGTCGGTGGAAACCGAAACGCCCAGTTCTTTAGCGAGAGTGGCGGCCTTCTCTTCATGGCGAACGGTCGCGGTGACACGCTTCGGCATGAACAGGCCCTGATTGAGATAGGCGCGCAAGAGGATCCCGCCGAGTTTGCCGGTGCCCAGAACCGCGAGATTCTTGTCAGCAAGTTTGTTTGGCATGGTGGAACCATTGTTATGGAGGAGGAGAGGAGCGTCAAGCGTAGCGGACGCTGGCATGCGACGACTCGGGTGCGATACAAGCGACAGAGATAACGACCGGGCGGCTATTGGGGTAGGGGGACGGAAAGGTGCTCGTGGACCAGGAGCCAGTTTTTGCCGCGGCGTTCCCAGATGCCGGTGTAGCGGACCTGGAGGTCGATGGATTTGCCATCCTTGTTTTTGTCGAGGAGATGCATGGGGACGACGGTCCAGGCGACGTTGCCACGGCGAGTGGTTTTCAGTTCCTTGCCCGCAGTGAGAGAGATGCTGGCAGCGCTATCGAGAAATTCCTTTTGAACGCCCGCGGCGTATTCCTTCCAGCCGTTGTACTGGAACGGAGCTAAATCGTAGAAAACCGAGCCGGAATCCTGGGCGTAATACTTCGCGGCGTTTGCGGGATTGCCGGAGCTCCAGGCAGCACAGTAGCCGTCAATGAGTTTGCGGAATGTAGCGTCGTCGGAAGCTTTTTGTTGAGCGCGAGCGCCGGCGAAAGTGAGCAGACCTCCGAAGAAGGCAACCGCGACATAGATGAACCAGTGATGACGCGGGCCAGCGGCGCGTGGGGTCTCGACCCGGGCAACGGACATGAGCACCTCTCCTGAAGGGCCCGCCAAAAGCGTGGCGGTGCTGGTGTGTTCCACTCATCGGATTGGGTGGCTTCTCTTCGCTGAAATCGAAGAGGGATTCGTCACTGCGTTCGGAATGACAAAATTAACATCTTTCCGCTAGCGGAGAAACCCTGCCCTTCCACAGGGAGCAACCGGTTCACCCCTGAAGGGGTGAGCTACAGGAAACCTCCCTGACCCAAGTGATGAGGGAAAACTTGTAGCGATTAAGGTAGACGGGATTGCGAGAGTTTGCAAGCGACGGAGCGAAATATGCGAAATACCGGGGGGGCGCAATAACCGGCGAGTTGGCGGCGTTCGCCGGTGAGGAGGGGCTGTTGGCCGATTTGTTCGTGCGGGGTAACCGGGGAAGACCTAGCCTGGCTGTGGGCAGCCGAGATGGCAGCCTGGAGGCGGGCATGGCAAGCGCGAGGGCAAGCGAACGGAGCATGAGGAACTGGATGATGTTGGCGTTATTGATAGTGGGCATCGGGCTGCTAGTAGTGGAAATGAGCGCGGGTATGGATTATCTTCAGGCGAGCCTGAAGCAACAGATGGTGGATTTCCTGGATTGGATTCCGGCGTTGGGAGTGCTGGCGCTGAATTTTGCGCAGAAGGCGTTTTGGAGTTACGGCAGTGTGGAAGGTCTGCTGCGAGTGATGCCGTTGGTGACACTGCCGTTCGTACTGGTGGGAGTGGGGTTGGCATTAGGAAAGCGCTCGACGCGGTAATGAGTGAGGACAGGGACTGAGAGCGGCGATGGACGACCAATTCAAACGCGATCTCGAAAGCGATATCCATCAGCGCATTCACGAGAACATTCGCAGCAACATGCAGGAGAGTTTGCAGCGGAGCACGAAGCCGCCGGGGCTAGCGGCGGGACTGATCCTGATTGGGCTGGGGACGTTGTTCCTGTTGGGCCATATGGGGATTGTGGACCCGGGGAAGCTGTGGAAGTTCTGGCCGTTGATCATCGTGGTAGTGGGGCTGGTGAAATTCTTTAAGGAGCGGAGCCAGCTAGGCGGGGCAATCACGATCGTGGTCGGGGTGCTGCTGCAGTTGAACCAGTTGGGATATTTGCAGCTGAGTTGGGGTTCGTTGTGGCCGCTGATTTTAATTGCGGCGGGGATTGCCATGATCTGGAGCCGCTTTGAAATGCCCAAATTTCCGGCGCCACCGGTCGACGCCGGTGTCGCTGGCATGGGGACAGTGAGCGGAACTAGCAGTTACGAAACATTGAACGAATACGCGCTGTTCGGCGGAATCGAGCGGCGAATGCACACCAACAGTTTCCGAGGAGGAAGCATCGTCTCGGTGTTCGGCGGAGTGGAAGTGGACTTCCTGTCGGCGGACATCGAGGGCCAAGAAGCGATCATTTATGTGGAAGCCGTTTTCGGCGGAATCGAATTGCGGGTGCCGGAGCGGTGGAAGGTGGTGTTTCAGGGACAGAGCATCTTCGGCGGTTACAGCGATGAGACGAGACCGCCGCTGGCGGATGCGCTGGGAACGGCGCCCAGGAAGACGCTGGTCCTGCGAGGCAAAGCGGTGTTCGGCGGAATCAACGTGAAGAACTGAGCCGCGCGATGAAAACAATCCCGCTGAGCAAAACTCACCATGTGGTGTTCTGGGTCGGCTGGCTGTTCTTTGGGCTGGTTCTGGCGGCATTGCTGCGGTCAGCCGGAACGATCAGCTGGAAACATGCCCTGGCGCTCGCGGCGCCGCTTTCGGCAATGGCGCAAATCAGCGCAATGTCGGCGGGCTTCTCCTCCAAGACCACGCCGCTGACAAAGACACCACTGTGGCGGCTGCTGCTGACGCATGTGACGGCGGCCGTGGTGCTGACGTACTTCTGGGTGAGTATTGGAGAGTTCGTCGCACACGGATTTGATTCGATACCGGGATGGGCGGGGCTGTACAGCGAATACGCACGAAAAACATCGCTGCTGTACGCGGCGGGAGTTTTTTACTACCTGCTGAGCGTGGCGTTTAACTACGCGATCATTGCGCAGAAAGCCTCGAGCGATGCGCAGGCGCGGGCGTTGGAATCGAGCATGAGAGCTCGCGAAGCGGAACTGACTGCGTTGAAGGCGCAGATCAATCCGCATTTTCTGTATAACAGCCTGAATTCCATCAGCGCGCTAACGAGCATCGATCCAGCCAGGGCTCGGGAGATGTGCGTGCTGCTGGCGGATTTTTTGCGGATGACGCTGGGGATGGGAGAGAAGGCGCTGATCCCGTTGCGCGAGGAACTGGCGCTGCTCGAGAAGTATTGCGCGATCGAGAAGGTGCGATTCGGGGAGCGGTTGACGGTGCAAGAAGAGATTCAGGAAGAGACCATGGAGTGCGTGGTGCCCCCATTGCTGCTGCAACCGCTGGTGGAGAATGCGGTGGTGCATGGAATTGCGCAATTGCCGGAAGGCGGCTGGATCCGGCTGAAGACGACGCGAAGTGCGGGGAGAATCGGCGTGACGGTGGAGAATTCGTGGGATCCGGAAGCGGGGCCGTCGAGGAAGAATGGCGTGGGATTGAAAAATGTGCAGCGGCGGCTGGAAGCACGGTACGGACAGGAAGCGCACCTGGAAGCGAAGGCCGAGGAGGAAGTGTTCCGGGTGAGCTTGTCTTTTCCGGCAGAAGCGGAGGGCAAAGCGTGAGTGCGAATCGGAAGTGGAAAGCGCTGATCGTGGATGACGAGGAACTGGCGAGGAAATTGTTGCGCGAGATGCTCGCCAGTCATCCAGAGATTGAAATTGTTGCAGAGTGCGGGAACGGGATGGAAGCGGTGAAGGCGCTGGCGGAGCACCAGCCGGAGTTACTGTTTCTGGATGTGCAGATGCCGAAATTGAGCGGGTTTGATGTGTTGGAGCTGGTGGATCCCGCGGGGTTGGCGGTGATTTTCGTGACGGCGTTCGATCAATATGCGATGAAGGCATTTGATGTCCACGCGGTGGACTATTTGCTGAAGCCGTACAGCAAAGAGCGATTCGAGGCGGCGCTCGAGCGGGCCAAGAGCCAGAAAGCGGAGAAAGCGCCGGATGCGACGGCGTTGGCGGCGACGGCGCGGCCCACAGGGCAATTTCTGGATCGGATCGTGGTGAAGGATGGAACGAAGGTGACGTTGGTGCCGACGGCGAAATTAGATTATGTGGAAGCGCTGGATGATTACGTGTCGCTGGCAACGGAGGGCAAGAAACTGTTGAAGCAGCAGACAATTTCGAGTTTGCAGGCGGCGCTGGATCCCGCGGTGTTTGTAAGGATCCATCGATCCTTTGTGGTGAATTTCGAGCGGGTGAGCCGGATTGAGCCGTACGGCAAGGAAAGCAAAGTGGCGGTGTTGGGAAATGGTGTGAAATTGCCGGTGAGCCGCGCGGGATATGAGCGATTGAAGAAGGTCATGGGAGAGAACGATTAGCAGACGCGCCCAGGAGATGCACACTTTGATCGCCGTGAGTTGGCGAGCCAGCCACGACCCCTCCGCTCCGCGCGAGAAAAACACTGGCGCGCCGGTCGGGATCACAAATTGGCACAAGGCGACCTCGGATCGCATCAGGCTAGGGCGTAGAGATATTCGACGAATGAGCCGACGGCTCCATCGATTCCGGAGACCTTTGGGTTGCTGGAATCGATCAGATAGTACTCATTGGGAGCATGAGCGCCGGTTCCATGCCCCAATCCAAAATGCCCCGCGGGAAGATTTAGCGGTGCGGAAGTGAAGATGTATCCAGGCCAGGAGCCAGCGGATCTAGGCCAAAGCACGGGATTGAGACTGAGTTTGCGGTACGTGGCGATCTGGGCCTGAATGAGTTTGGAGTCGGGTGAAGTTTGCGTCGGATCATAGCCACCGCTCATGTTGACTTCGATGTCGGCGAAGCCGTGCTTGGCTAGGTGGTCTTTGAGCAGGGCGAGAGTGCCGGCGGCGGTCATGTCGGGAACCAGGCGCATATCGATTTTCGCAACGGCGCGGTGAGGAAGAACGGTCTTGCCGCCGGGACCGGTGTAGCCGGCGACCAGGCCTTCGATGTTGATGGTGGGCTTGGACTCGAGAAGGATGAGAGAGTCAAGCCAATTGGTGTCTTGCACCCAGTGCTCGACACCAAGTTGTTTCTTCACCGTGGCTTCGCTGCGGACGGCCGCGACATCCTGGATCATTTTGATTTGCGCGGGAGTGAGCGGCTTGGCTTTATCGAAGAAGCCGGCAACGGCGGGAGTGTGACCGTCGGGCTCGATGAGGGTGCTGAGAGCCTGTACGAGATGCCAAGTGGGACTATCGACTTGCGCTTCAAGGCTGGAATGCACGTCGTGCTTGGGACCGCGCCCCCAGCGTTCGCCGGTAGAGACGAGTTCGAGTTCGACGACGCCTTTCGCGCCGAGTGAGATTTCGACACCACCATTCGCATCCTGGCCAGCCTCGGGAATAAAAACCCCCATGCACTTTTTCAGCGCGGCGGTGACTTTGGGTTGGTACACAACTTCGGGAAAGTGAGGCGAACCGATCTCTTCTTCGCCTTCACAGACAAGGACGAGATTTACCGGGAGCTTCTTCCCGGCGGCCTTGAAGGCATGAAGCGCTCCAAGAAAGGCAGTCTCTGGGCCTTTCTGGTTGACGGCCCCGCGACCAACGCACGTTTTGCCCAAGCCTTCCTTGTCGACGAGGCGAGCTTCAAGCGGGGGTGAAGACCACTCGGAAGGATCGAACTGTTTCACGTCGTACATGAAGTAGATACCTACCCACGTTGGCGCGCCGGAGTCGAGGAGAGCAAAGACACCCGGCTTGCCCGAGGTGGCAATAATTTCGACGTTGGAGAATCCGGCGTCGCGAGCGAGCTCTGCCATGTACTCGGGGCCTTGCGGGAAATTGCGATTTTCGGCGGCGATGGATGGCAGGGCGATCCAGTCCTGCAGGCGCTTCAGGTTTTCCTCATGGAGCCTGGGAATTTGACTCAGGACAGACTGAAGATCGGGATTGTCCGCGGCAGCGAAGGCGGGAATTGGCAAGGCCACCGCGGCAGCGCCTGCCAGCGCACCGTGGATAAATTCGCGACGATTGAAGGCGTTATCGTTCGACGTGGTCACTGCGTCTCCTCTCGAATAGGCGTTTGCCCTGGTCCTGCTGGTCATGACGTGGCCCGTGAGACCGCCAGAAAGAACAAACAGCTTGAGTTTTTGTAGAACCATTCTCGAGAAAGCCCCCCGGGCCGTGCGTCGAGGGGCATCATGGTAGTTGATTTTGGGAGGAGCGGCAATCGCGGGGCGTCGATCATCAAGAGTTAAAAGTTAAAGGGCAAAGCGATGCTGCGCCTGCCGCGCTCCAAAGCCGGCCGTCAACCGCGAGCAGAGAGCCAGCCGCGATCGCTCCACTGCGCGGCAGAAAAACACTGGCGCTCCGGTCGGGATGACAATCAGGAAAAGGCGGAGATCAGGCAGCTAGGCGGCGGACCCAGATGCGGGAGGTGGCGGGTTTGCCCAGGTGCATGGTGTGGCCGGCGGCGCGAAGAGTCATGGTTTCGTCGTACTCACGTTTGAGGACTTCGACTCGTGTCGAAGGGCGAAGATGGAGGTTCTCCAGAAATTCGAGGAATCCTTCTTCCTTCTCGTAGACACAAACAATTTCGGCGGAATCGTGGAGTTGCAGTTCGGAAAGAAGGACCGCGCCTTCCTTGCGAAGTTGCGCGAATCCGCCACGCAGAGGAACTCCATGAGGACAGCTTTTGTGTCCGGCGAAACGCTTCATGAGCAGAGCTTCGACTTCCGGGGAGATGGCATGCTCCATGCGTTCGGCCTCAGCATGCGCTTTGGCCCAGGATAGACCGATGACTTCGGTGAGAAGCATTTCGGCGAGTTGGTGACGGAGCGAGAGATGCTGGGCGACTTTGCGGCCCTTGGCGGTGAGGAGAATGTGTCCACCGCGTTGCACTTTGACGTGCCCATCGCGAGCCATGCGCTTAATGGCGGCGGTAACGGCAGGCGGAGTGACTTCGAGCTCTTCGGCGAGTCGAGCGCTGATGGGCACCTGGTTTTCTTCCAGCATTTCCCAGATGGCTTTGAGGTAGTCTTCGCGCGAAACGCTGGTTTTGTTGCGTTGCAAGGTGTCTCCCAAAACATGAGGTTACTGTGATTTGTGTTGCTGGCGCAAGCGATTGGCCAGGAGGCGAATGCGCTGTTGGAGTTCTTCGAGAATTGTTTGGTAGAAAGCAGGATTGGCGCCATAAGGATCCGCGACGTCCCAGTCTTCAACCTTGGCGGGGTCGTCGAAGGCAATGTCGCGAATGCGGCCGCTAAGATTGATCACCAGATCGGCTCCGTTCCAGGCCTTGTTGGTAATCGGTTTGGAAGAAAGGCCAGCGGCGGAATAGCCGTTGCGCACCAGCGTTTCCTGGGTTTCGTCGGGGATTTCGCCAAGTGGATACAGGCCAGCGCTGGAGACCTCCAGAACGTCGGAGGCCTCGCGAGAAGCAATGGCTTCGGCCATGGGGCTGCGGCAGGCATTGCCAAGACAGACGAACAGGACACGGAGTTTTTTAGCGCACATGAGCAGTCTTGGAGTTAGCCGCAACCATGGAGAGGAAGTGTTGGTGAACGGTGGGATCGTCGGTAAGTTCGGGATGGAAGGTGGCGGCGAGCAGCTTGTGTTTTTGCACCAGCGTAGGCTGGCCGGAATGGCGAGCGAGTACAGAGACGCCGGGGCCAACGCGTTCGATAATGGGACCGCGGATGAAAACCATTTCGAGAGGATCTTTTTTCAGGGTGCAGGGGCCAAAGAAAACGTCGCTGGCGAGCTGGCGGCCGTAGCCGTTGCGGAGGATGGTCATATCGAGAAGGCCGAGCGAGGATTGCGGGGGATTCTTGATCTGAGTGGCAAGCAGAATTGCGCCGGCACAAGTGCCGAAAACGGCGTGACCGGCGTCGGCGAATTTGCGGATGGCGTCGTACAGGCCTTCTTCGCGGAGGAATTGGAGTTGCGTGGTGGATTCGCCGCCGGGAAGGATCAGGCCGTCGCAGGATTCCAGCTCGTGGACCGTGCGGACCTCGGCACTGTCGGCGCCGAGGGATTGCAGAGCGGCGGCGTGAGCTTCGAAGTCACCTTGAACAGCGAGGATGCCGATTTTCACGTGGCGGAAAACCTCGATTCGTGAAAGAACAAAAAAGCCGAAAAACGAAATTCGGCAAACCCAAGAGCGGACCGCCGCGGAAGGCGGTCTCTGCAAAACCGGTCTAAAGACCGGCCACTACGAAAACACAAGGAAGAGCTACCAGCCGCGGGTGGAGAGGAGATCTTTTTCCTCCATTTGGCGGACGTCGAGGCCGGGCATGGCTTCGCCTAGTTCTTCGTGAGCTTCGAGGACGGCTTTGGCGTCTTCAAAATGAGTGGTGGCCTTGACGATGGCCTTGGCGCGCGCTTCCGGATCGCTGCTCTTGAAGATTCCGGAACCAACGAAAACGGCTTCAGCGCCCAGTTTGCGTACCAGAGCAGCGTCGGCCGGGGTGGCAATGCCGCCGGCGGAGAAGTTGGGAACCGGAAGCTTGCCGCTCTTGGCGACGCTGCGAATGAGATCGAGAGGAGCGCCGTGCTCCTTGGCCTTGCGCATGAGTTCGTCTTCGCGCATGGTGGTGAGGGCGCGCATTTCGCTGACGATGGTGCGCATGTGGCGAACGGCTTCCACGACGTTGCCGGAGCCGGCTTCACCCTTGGTGCGAATCATGGCGGCACCCTCGGCGATGCGGCGAAGCGCTTCGCCAAGATTGCGCGCGCCGCAGACGAACGGCACGCGGTAGTCGTGCTTCCAGATATGATTTTCTTCGTCGGCGGGAGTGAGGACTTCGCTCTCGTCGATGAAATCCACTTCCAGCGCTTGCAGGACTTCAGCTTCGGTAAAGTGCCCGATGCGGACCTTGGCCATGACCGGAATCGTGACGGTCTTCATGATCTCGCGGATGATTTTGATGGAGGCCATGCGAGCGACGCCGCCTTCCTTGCGAATGTCGGAAGGCACGCGCTCGAGAGCCATGACCGCGCAGGCCCCGGCATCCTCGGCGATTTTGGCTTGCTCGGCATTGGTGACGTCCATGATGACGCCTCCCTTGAGCATTTCGGCGAGACCTACTTTGACGCGCCATTCGCTAGAACCTTTGGCGCGCTGCCCGCTACCGTTTACTTTTTTTGAATCCATGATACTTCTCCTCTTAAGTTTAGAAATATTTTCGGACCAGCCCTCTAAACCAATCTAGTGGTCATCGCGGAAATCCAAGAGAGATTCCTCACTCCGTCCGGAATGACCGGAGTGCCCCCCGTTGCGAAATGCTCGGCGCCGACGACCACAAATCTTCCTTTGCCACGGGCGAGCACGTTCCCCCGAGCATCGCGAATTTCCGCGGTGCGGAAGCGGTTCCTGCCCTGCTCTTCTTCCTGCCAGCCTTCGACAAGAATTTCCTGATCGACAGGAACAGGCTTGCAATAGGCGATGGACAGCTCCGCGGTAACCGCGCGCTCGCCGGTCAGCTTGGAGAGTTTGCCCATGGCTTCATCGAGCACGACGGCAATGATGCCACCATGAGCAAAACCGCCACCGCCCGCGTAATTCAGGCCCAGTGAGAACTTGCCTCGAGTGCGGCGATCATCGAGATCTAGCTCGAACGGAAGCCTCATGCCCGCGGGATTGGCGGCGCCGCAGCCGAAGCAGCGGTTGGCGGGATTGGGATCGAGTTTGAGAGTGCGACCCATGTTCACACCAGTGCCACGTGGGAACGTTCGGCGCGACGAGTGCCGCGCTGGCGCTTGCGCATTTCAATGCGAAGAAGGTCGGCAAGAATGGCAATGCCGCGCGCAATCTGTTTTTCGTCCAGACTGGCAAAGCCCAAACGGAGGGTGTTGGGCAGCGGCGATTGCACATAGAAGTAGCGGCCAGGGGCAAAGAGCACGCCCCGTTCACGCGCATGGATCATCAGCTCGCTGGCGTCGAAGCCGGGAGGAAGTTCGAGCCACAGGCACATGCCGCCTTCGGGGCGGGTCCAGCGGGTGCCTTCTGGCATGTGCTTGCGGAGGGCTTCGTCGAGTGCCAGCAAACGCAGGGCGTAAGTTTTGCGCATGCGAATGAGATGCTTGTGAAACAGGCCGCGCTTGAGGAATTCGGCGAGTGTGGCTTGCGCGAGCTGATCGGTGTGCAGGTCAGTCATCTGCTTGACCAAGCGAAGGCGTTCGATGGCGGCGGGAGGCGCAACGATCCAGCCAACGCGCAGGCCGGGGAAGGCGACTTTCGCGAAGCTATCAATGTGGATGACGAGGTTGGAGCGATCGAGCTGCTTGAGCGAAGGGACGCGCTCGTCGCGAGCGTGCAGGCGGGCGTAAATGTGGTCCTCCACGATCGGAACCTGATAGCGCGCCGCGAGTTCAAGCACGCGACGGCGCGACGCGAGCGGCATCGACATGCCCGTCGGATTGTGAAAATCGGGAGTCAGGACAAGAAGCTTGACACGATTGGCGGCCAGCGTAGCTTCGAGCGCTTCAAGATCGATGCCGAGAGCGCTCCCCGGTTCGGGGTGCGTGCGCACCGGAACCCCGAGGCAACGAGCGCGAACACCGTTGAATACAGCGGACGCCCCGGGATAGGTAGGATTCTCGAGGATGACGGTATCGCCGGTGCGAACGAAGGCTTTGGCGATGAGGTCGAGCGCTTGCTGGCAGCCGTCGGTGATGAGCAGCATGTTGTCTTTCGCAGGGATGCCGTCCTGGCGCAAAAGCTCAAGCACAGCTTCTTTCAGGGCCGGGAAACCGTCGGAAGCGCCGAGGTTGAGAATGTTCTGGCCCTCGCGGCGAAGCGCGGCGTGAGCGCAGGTTTGCAGCTCCTCGACGGGAAAGAGCTCCGGGTCGGGGCGGGCCATGACAAAATCGAGAGCGTCTTCCGGGGCATTGGCCGTAAGGCGCGTGAGAATTTCTTCGCTGCGTTCGTCAGCAAAAAGAAGTTCCCAACGCAGGCCGCCGTCATGGCCATTCAGGGAAGGAGGTGGTGGCGGCGTGATTTTCAAGCCGTGGCCATTGCCGCGAATGAATGTGCCGCGGCCCACGTGTCCCTGAATAAGGCCTTCGGACTCGAGCTCCGCGTAGGCGTTCGCAACGGTAGTGCGATGGACACCGAGTAGTTGCGCGAGTTCGCGGCTGGCGGGAATGCGGTCACCGGGGCGGAGGTCACCGGCGTGAACCAGGGAGCGAAGTTGATCGCGGAGTTGCACATAGAGGGGAACGTGGCTTTCGGGCTGAAGGTGTATTGGCAGCATTGTCTCTCACCCTGCGGCTATTTTAGCAGGAATTGGACTGATGCAAGAGCCAAATTGTCTTTTGCAGCAGGAGCCCGGCACGAACTTGCGTTTGATCGGGAGGCGAGCAAACCGAGTTTTCCGAGGGGCAGGGTTACATGCTTCCGCGCCTCTGGCGGTTCGGCGTTTTGCGACGCGGGCCCGGGTTGGGAGGGTAAAAGCGGCGGCTAGCCGCCGCACTCCCAAGCAGGTGGTTAGTCTTTGTCCCACGGGAAATGGGGCTTGTAGCCTAGGCGGCCGTTGAGTTCGCCGGCGACCAGGTCACGGATGCAGAGTTTGCTGAGGTCGGAGGAGTCGCACTGATAAATCTGCTTCAACGGCAGATCGTCCTCCTGGACATGGTAATTGCCGAACTGCAGGGCTTCGCTGTCGTCGACCGTGGAGGCTACCAGAGGGCTGCCATTGGGATCGACACGAACGCGGAATTTCAAGGTGGAAGGTTCGTAATTGGAGACCAGAAAACAGTGCCCAATGCAGGACCGATCGATGAGATGCATGTACATCGGGCGATAGCCGGGAGGCGCGTAGACGCTGCTGGCAACGCGAGTGCCGAAGGGCAATTGCTGGGTGATGGCTTCGGAATTTTTTTCGAGGCGATCGAGGAAGCCAGTGTCCTGGTACAGAAAAACGAAGAAGAAAGCGGCACAGAATGAGAATGCGGCGAGGTGCCAGGGGCGAGGGCGAAGCGCGCCGAGTACCGCAAGAGCGAAGATAGCGCTGACGAGCGTGAGACGGGTAACGATACCACCGATCCAGCTGCCTTCGGGAACGGGACGGAGATTTTCAGGAAAGAGTGTCATGGCGCAGAAAGAGATGAGGTAGAACTCGATGAGCAGCCAGCGGTCCTTCCAAATGGTGGGGCCTGAAGCGGCGGAGCGCATCTCGATGGAAGACTTAGGAGAACGAGAACGCCAGAGTTCGAATACCACGGCGAGGAGTGCGAGCAGGATGATGACCCGGGAAAGATAGCCATAGCGCTGGCCATAAACAGTGAACTGATCGGCGCCATTCCATTGGTAGAGCGGCGGGTCGGGCCAGTCGCCTTCGAGTTCAGGATGCTGAAGGACGATCCAATGAACCGCGTAGAAAACGACTAGAGAAATGGCGGGGAGAATGATCCGCGTCCAACCTTTCAGGAGCGGCCAAACGAGGCGGTAAGCGCCGACGGTGAGAACAAGAAGGACGCCGAGTGGATGCGCGAGATAGGTTAGCGGAAGGAGCAGCCCGGCAACGATGAGGCCACGACGTTTCGCCGGCCACAGGAGGGCGAGTGCGAGGCAACCCAAGCCGATGGAGAGGTAGTAGTTCATGTAACCCATGTTGAAAACGTAGCCGTAGGAGAGCATGGCGATGACCGGAGTGAGCAACCAGGGAGGGCGGCGAGCGGCAGCCTGGATGAAAGCGAAGACTCCCCAGAAGAAAGCGAGACTGCAGAGGCAGACAGCGAGTTTCTCGGCCAGGGTGAAGCCAACGAATTTGGATAAATAGTAGACCATGAGATCGAAGAGGATGTTGTCCCATTGCCAGACGAGATAGAGGCCGGGAGCTTTGCCCTGATGGATGAGTTGCGCGAGCCAAGCGTTGTAGGTGTGGCTGCCCAGATCGCCGGCCTGAATGTGGGAGTGCCAGAAACAAGGGATGAGGAGAAGAATGGAGATGAGCGTGAAGAGAAGAATGGGGCGGCGGAAGATCGGTGTCATTGCGACGAGCACAGTATAGCGCGGAAAGTGCCCGCCGGCCGGCGAGCACCGGCCAGAGCAGAGATTAGCAGCGGCCGGCGTGGAGAAGGAAAGCCGGATCCCGCGCTTCGCTCGGGATAACAATGTGGGATTCGTGCGCGGCGTCCGGTACCGACAGTTGCTCGTGGAGCGAGGAAGTGGACGAAATGGGCTGACCTGGAAGTCAGCACTACATGGAAGACGTCGCACTCCAAGCTAAATTAGTTGCTGGGCTGATTGTCGCCCAGGCGCTTTAGGCGGTCGCGGAGCTTGCGCTGTAGTGGCGACGGAGTGTTGGGGTTGAAGGCTACCAGGTACCAGAGGGGCTGCGTTTTGTCCTTGCTGAGATAGGTGAGGGTGTGCGCGTCGGCGTTGGGATGGCGGGCCACGTTTTCGCGGATGGCGCCGTAGGGATGCTTGGCGAGGCGCGAAAGAGTCTTGGCATTGGCGCGGGGATGCTCGCTGATCAGGCGCAAGAGGTAGAAATCTTCTTCGGGAGCCTGTTTGGTGAGCTTCTCGAGCATTTCCGGCTTGGCTTCGGCGCTGAGAACCAAGCCAATTTTCTCATCCCAGGCGGTGTTGATCTGATTCAACTCCCGTGTGCGCGCGTGAATTAATTCCTCAAGGGTACGGCGTTCCTGCTGCATGCGGGCTATGGGTAGCTGCGTGCCTTCGAGGGAATCGAGGACACGAAGAAGATGTTGACGCTCGCCGAATACAATTTGGGAGGTGCGGCCGATTCGGCCATTTTCCTTTTCTTTGTGTTGCACAAGGTCTGAACGTCGCATGTTCGGATGCTCCCAATCGCCCTTGGGGACTTCCCCGAAGGGAACATAGGCACTCATGGAATGAAAGGAATAGCTCATGGTCGTCCTGCAGCTCTCTTCTGGGCTAAATGGATTATGAAGTCGTGGTGGAGTAGGGTAAAGAATTGCGGGACGGGTTTGTGCCCGATGTGCTACCACCCGGGTGGGGCGCATCGAACCGGGAAAGAGGGTCGCCAAATGTCTGCATTCAAGGAATACCGGGAAGAGCTGGAGCGCTACGAGCAGATGTTCGGGCGGGAACGCGGCAGGCTGGCCGTGTCGCTGGACCGAATGACGAATGCGCTGGTGCTGGTCGGTCAGCATGGGGTGTATTGCACCAGCCAAAGGAATCCCACGCTACCGGCGATGGACATACGAGTGATCGCGCAGGAGTTGACGCACGCGAAGGAGTTGGTGCAATCGGTGATGGAAGAATTGAAGAAAGCACGGGAGGAAAAAAGCGGAGGGGCGGAGGCGGGTGGCGGAGATCAACGCTCGTAGCTCAAACTTCGAGCCCCTAAGGAAACAAACCCAACAACCCGCGGAGCTAGCGTTCGGCTACAGGAATTACGAATTTTAGGGCGCTGTGGGTTGCGCTGAAGCTGGCGACTTTGATGTCGGTGAGGCCAGCGCGCAGGCCCGCGCCGCGCACATCGTGTCCGGTGATGGACTTCTGGCCCTTGCGGTAGACGATCCAGAGAGCGGCGGAATTCTTGAGGGTGCCCGCAGCGGATTTGACCTTGGCGAGATCGGCCACAGAATCCGCAGCGAGAAAGATCCAGGAAGGTGCAGCGGATTTTCCGCGGCTAATGACCGCTCCTTGTTTCTTCAGATCCGCGAGAAAGTCGACTGAGAAGGAACCTTGCAGCCAGACCGAGTCACCGGGTTTAACGCCGAGCTTATCGAGAAGCGATTTTGGATGGGCGATGCGGTCGCGCCACTTTTCGGCTTTGGGGCCCAGATCGAAGACGTAAAGCGCGTCTTTGGTGCGGACGTTCAACTTCCCTTCTCGAGCCTCCGCTTTCTTGATGCCGGCCAAAGGAATCTTTAGGCGCAGGTCGCCGCGGAAAAGAATCTCGTTGGACTCGAGGAGAGCTTTACCGCGATGCGATTTCCCATTTGAGAGAACGGAGCAAGCGAGTTCTTGTCCCATGAGCGATGTATCTCCAGTGAGGAATTTGCGCGGTGAAAAGCGAATGTCTCCTTATTGATTGAGAAACGGATTGCAGGCGCGCTCGCGGCCGATGGTGGTGATTTCGCCGTGGCCGGGGTAGACGAGCGTGTCGTCGGGAAGTTGCAGCAGCTTCTGGGTGAGCGATTGCATGATTTCCTCGAACGAGCCGCCCCAAAGGTCGGTACGACCAATGCTGCCAGCAAACAGCGTGTCTCCGGCAAAGAGTTGCGGCTGGCTGAGCTTAATCGTGCCAGCCTCTTTTGGCAAGAAAAGGCAGACACTGCCGGGGGTGTGGCCGGGAGTGTGGAGGACGTCGGCGTGGTAGCCGCCCCATTCGAGGGAATCGCCATCTTTCAGGAGTTGATCGACGGCGGTGAGTTCTGGCGGACGCATACCGAGAAAAGCAGCCTGGACCTCCATGGCGTTGTAGAGCGGGAGATCGTCGTTGTGCATCATCACGGGAGCGCCGGTGTATTGATGAAGCTTGGCCAGTCCGCCGACGTGATCGATGTGGGCATGAGTGCTGACAATGGCTTTGACAGAGAGTTTGTAACGGCCCAATAGGCTAAGGATGCGTTCGATTTCATCGCCCGGATCGACCACGATAGCTTCGCGGGTTTTGGGATCGCCGATGATGGAGCAGTTGCATTGCAGTATGCCGACCGGGATTTTGATGTAGATCATCTCGGGGTTGGCGGCGTCGGGCGTGTGGAGTAGTGTTTCGGACATTGCGAGAAGTATAGCATCGGGAGTGAAAAACAAAGATTCTCCGCCGAGAACACAGAGGAGCACAGAGCAAGCCGAGAGCAAGAGAAATGGCTCATGTTTGTTAGACTAAAGCGGGAGGCTGAAGCAATTTGGATTCGCAGAACATGGGACTGGCTCCGCCACTAGCGGAACTGCATCGCAGCGCGGGTGCGCGCATAGGCACGTGGTTCAGGTGCGCCCTGCCGGACGATTTTGGCGATTGGCGCGAGGAATACCGGTTCGCGCGCGCGAGCGTGGCGCTGGTGGACAAGAATTACCGCGCCTATTTGGGGTTCACCGGGCCGGACCGGGTGCGCTATTTGAATGCGATTCTGACCAACAACATCAAGGACCTAAAAGAGAATTACGGAAACGTGTCGCTGTTTTTGAATCCCCAGGGGCACATACAAGCCGAGATTGAAACGCATGCAAGGGGGGATAAATTGTTTTGCGTTTCCTACGCGATGATACGCGAGGAGCTGCTGGCGGGGCTGGACAAATACATCATCATGGATGATGTGACGATGACGGACCAGACGGAGGTGTTTGCTACCGTGGCACTGGAAGGTCCGAAGGCCGCGGAAGTGGTGAAGGCAGTGAGTGGAGTGGATTTGGGGGCACTCAGCGAGTTGGAATCGCGGGAAGCTTCCGTGGGCTCGATCTCCTGCCGCATCGTAAAGCGTTCACCGGGCGGAGTGAATGGTAGCGAGTTTGTGTTGCGACGCGGCGACGTGGAAGCGCTGTGGAAAATCCTGGCAGATGCAACAAGAAAGCATGGCGGAGGGCCGATGGGGTACACGGCGCTGAATGCGCTGCGGTTGGAGCAAGGAGTGCCCTGGTTCGGATACGACTTTGGGGATAAGCAGATACCGCACGAGGCGGGATTGCAGGATTCGCACATCAGCTATACGAAGGGCTGCTACACGGGGCAGGAGATTGTGGAGCGAGTGCGCTCGCGAGGACAGGTGAACCGGTCGCGTGTCGCGCTGAAGTTCGATACGCGGGAACTGCCGCTCGCGAATACGCCATTGCTGATGGAGGGAAAAGAGTTCGGGTATGTGACGCGAAGCGCGTTTTCCCCGGCGAGGAATGCATTCATCGGAATGGGGTATGTGCGCAGGGAGAAGGCGATGGCGGAATCGGTGCTGGACGTGGCAGGAGGTGGTGTCGCTACCGTGTATGGGTTGCCGAAGTGAAGTGATATCAGATATCAGCGATCAGGAATCTTGCAAGCGGCGCGACTTGGTCGCGCCTTTTTTGTGGCTTCGCCTAGGGTCCGAAAGTGCGGGGGCGGACGCCGTTCGGGTATGATGCCAGGCTTGAGGTTAGGAGAAGAACGTGGCGAAAAAGACTGAGGGGAAAGAATCGTCGGGCGCGGCAGGCAAGGGTATCGCAAAGATCCTGAACAGCCAGATTGTCTATGAAGGGCCGGTGTTCGGAGTGCGGCGGGACGAGGTACTGGAGCCGGGAGGATTGCGGACCATCAGGGAGGTGATCACGCACCCGGGTTCAGTGGTAGTGCTACCGGTACTAGCAGATAAGAGGCTCGTTCTAATCCGGCAATATCGGCACGCGACGCGCCAGTATTTGTGGGAGCTAGTGGCGGGAAGGATGGATCAAGGAGAGAGTGTAAAAGAGGCGGCGGCGCGCGAACTACTGGAAGAGACAGGGTATCGAGCAAAACGCTTCAAAGTATTTCTGGACGTCTTCCCTACCCCGGGATTTCTGGAAGAGCGTATGTATATTTTGCTGGCGGAAGGGCTGACGGAAGGCCAAGCGCAGCCGGAAGAGGATGAAAAGATCGCGGTGCGGGCGTACAAGCTGAAAGAATTGAAACAAATGATACGAAAAGGGAAACTTCGAGACGCCAAGTCGGTCGCAGGCATTTTGTATTATCTGACGTTTATTCGAAAAGCTTGAGTGGGATATAAGCGGTTTCAATCGATTTATTCGTATAAATATGCACACCCGGTGAAATTTTCTTCGCACTGTAGTGTTGACTACAAACACAAATTTGATAGACTCCGCGCAATTCGTGCTCATGGCGGCGCTTGGTAAGATTTCCGCCCCCAAGAGTAAGAAACACTTGAGTCACCAAGGAGACACGAAGTGCAAGGAACGGTTAAGTGGTTCAATAACTCAAAGGGTTACGGATTCATCGGTCGGGAAGGTGGACCAGATGTATTCGTGCACTACTCGGCAATCGTCGGAGATGGTTACCGGACGTTGCAGGAAGGAGATGCGGTCGAATTTGAGATCGTGCAGGGTCCCAAAGGGCCGCAGGCAGCCAACGTAGCCAAACCGAGTTAGTGTGAAGTCTGACTAAATCCAGGGATGCCGGCGAGAGCGCAAGCTTTCGCCGGTTTTTTGTGGGCCGAGACCTATCGAGGACAGCTTGCTTTGCGCCATGGTCAGGATCATGGGATGCGTTTCGCACGGTTTAGGCTAGTTTAACCCTGCCATTCGTTTCGGCCTATATTCCGATTATTGAATGGCTTGGACAAAAGCGCGGGTGAGCCGCCGCACTCCAAAAGTGGATATAATCGCGGAATGGACAACAAACAAATCGCACGAATATTGCGGGAAACCGCGCAATTGCTTGAGATTGATGGCGCGATCATCGGACGCTACCGCAGTTACGAGAAGGCCGCGGAGCTGATTGAGAGTCTGCCCGACTCGGTGGCACTGCTGGTGGAAACGCCAGACAAGTTGGAGGAGTTGCCGGGGATTGGTGAGCGGATGGTGGAGCATCTGACGGAGATTGTGAAGTCGGGCGACTACAGCTTGCGCAAAAAGCTGCTGCGGAAATATCCCGTGACCATCCTGGAGTTGCTGAGCTTGCAATCGCTGGGACCGAAGAAGGTGGCGTTTCTGTGGAGCCAGTTCCAGTGCTGTACGGTCGCGGACATCGAGAGAATCGCGCGCGAGGGCAAACTGCGGGACCTGGCGGGATTTGGCGAGAAGAGCGAACAAAATATCTTGAAGGCCGTGGAGGTGTTCAAGAAGTCCACGGGAAGATTTTTGACCAGCACGGCGGAGGACGCGGCGGCGAAGATTAGCGCGCATATTTTGAAGGCAGGGAAATTGGTGGAGAGCGTGACGCCGGCGGGGTCATTGCGGCGCGGCAAAGAGACCGTGGGGGATTTGGATTTGCTGGTGACGCTGACGGAGACAAAAGCCAAGAACGGACCGTCTTCCGCCTCCGAGGGCAAGCAGCAGGCCGCCGCTAAGGGCAAAGGCGATGCTGGCATAAAATCCAGCGCCACATTGAAGATGCAAGAGAAACGCAACCGCCAGCCAAATTCCGGTAATCCCCGCCAGGACGAAGTGGATGCGTTGGCGGAGCACATTTTGAAGTTTGCCGGGATTGATCAGGTGCTGGCGCACGGGGAAAACAAGGTGAGCTTCACACTGGCGAATGGGCTGCAGGTGGATGTGCGATTGTTGGAGAAGGAGAATTTTGGGGCGGCGTTGCTGTATTTCACCGGCTCGAAAGAACACAACGTGAAGTTGCGCGGGCGCGCGAATGATATGGGGTACACGTTGAATGAGTATGAGCTGGCGACGCTGGGAGAAGGCAACGCGCCAGAGAAAGACGGAAAAGGCAAACCCAAGAGCGGACCGCTTCCCTCCTCCGAGGACAAGCAGAAGGCGGCCGCTACAAAGCCCGGAAAAGGCGGCGAGCGCGTGGCGGGAAGGACGGAGGAGGAGATTTACGCGAAGTTGAAGCTGGATTACATTCCGCCGGAACTGCGGGAAAACAGCGGTGAGGTTGAAGCCGCAGAAAGGCACACACTGCCCAAGTTGATTGAGCGGCGCGACATCCGGGGCGACTTGCAGATGCACACGACGGCGAGCGACGGAAAGAACTCGATTGAGGAGATGGCGGAAGCGGCGAAAGCGTTGGGGCACGAGTACATCGCGATCACCGACCACTCGAAGGCGGTGACGGTTGCGAATGGACTGGATGAAAAGCGTATGGCGGCCCACATCAAGAAGCTACGCGCGGCGGATGAAAAGGGATTGGGGATACGAGTGCTGGTGGGCTCGGAAGTGGATATTTTGAAGGACGGCAAGCTGGATTATCCCGACGAGATCCTGGCGCAAGTCGATGTGGTGGTGTGCTCGGTACATTCGTACTTTATGCTGGACCGCGCGGCGATGACCGAACGGATGCTGGCAGCGATCGAGAATCCGTACACGCAGATTATCGGGCATCCTACCGGGCGGCTGCTGTTGCGGCGCGACGCGCTTGATTACGACATGGAGAAGGTGCTGGACGCGTGCGCGAAGCATGGCGTGGCCATGGAATGCAATTCGTATCCGGACCGGCTGGATCTGAAGGATGTGTATTTGCGGATGTGCAAAGAGCGCGGGGTTAAGGTGGTGATCTCGACGGACTCGCACAGCACCGGGAATCTGAGCTATATCGGTTATGGAGTGACGATGGCGAGGCGGGGATGGCTGGAGAACAAGGACGTGATTAATAGCTTGCCGGTGAAGGACTTTTTGGGGGCACTGAGGAAGAAGAAGTAAGGCTGTAAACTGCGGCCGGAAACCGCGCACGGGCGGATACAAAGGGAACATTTTGCGGGTGGATTGCGTTCCATGGGGTAGAGCAGGTGGGTTGAATGTTCAGGAGAGTGGCTATGAATTGGATGATGAGGACTTCCCTTCCCCTGGTGGCTGCCTTGTTGCTGGTGGGCGCCACGGCAGTGCGGGCGGATGAGGTAGCCAAGACCTATACCGTGACGGGACATGCGCACGTGCGCGTTCAGACGGACGATGGCGCAGTGCGCGTATCGACGGGCGACATTAAGCAGGTGGAGATTCGCGTGGTGTATAGCGGCTACCAGCTGGATAAGAACTTACGGGTGACCACGGCGCAGAATGGCGACAGCGTGGAAGTAAGCGCTAAAACGATGGGAAATTGGGGATTCCATTGGGGCGTGAATCATACGAGCCTGCGGGTGGAAGTACATATGCCGAAGGACGCGGACCTCGAAGTAACCTCAGGAGACGGGTCTGTGGAAGCCGATTCAATCAACGGGAACCTGGAAGTGAAGACCGGCGACGGCCATATTACGGTACAGGGCGCGAAGGGCGATATTCGGCTGCACACGGGAGATGGGTCGATTGAAGGACGGGACTTGGATGGAAGAGTGGACGCGTCTTCCGGAGACGGGCACATCAATATCGAAGGACGGTTCGATTCGCTGAATATCCGGACTGGCGATGGCAGCGTGACGGCCCGGGCAAAGGGTGGGTCCAACGTGCAGTCCGAATGGAACATCAAGACGGGCGACGGCAGCGTAGACTTGGAGCTTCCCGGCGAGTTGAAGGCGAACCTGGATGCGAGCACACATGACGGGCACATCAGTTTGGGGATCCCGGTGACGGTGGAAGGGATGTTTAGCTCGTCGCGAGTGAGCGGGAAGATGAATGGCGGCGGGCCGGCGATCGTCGTGCGGACGGGAGATGGGTCGATTCACCTCAGCAAGAGCTAAGAAGAGTTGCCAGTTTCCAGTTGTGAGTTTTTGGGTAAACCAACGCCCAAGAAGCGAAACCCCGGAGAGCGCCGGGGTTTTTGCTTTTGGGGACTGACCGGCTCGGCGGCCCGGCTCGCAGGGTAGTTTTAGTACTAGGGAAACGCGAGGGAATGGGCGACGAATATGTTGTTTTGGTTCTACACCGGAATTGGGACTCTGTCGGTAACTCACTGAAAATTAAGGGATGCGGATTGGCCCGAGGGTTGCGAGTAGAAAGCGTCCTGGAGGGTCATCCTGTGATTGTTGTAATCCTGACAGCCGCCGTTTTAGTGCTCTTTGTGGTTAGTTTGCTGGGGTCGTTACCGACCAGCCAGCGGAGAAAGTCGTAACGGGTAGCTCGCCCCGGTTGCGTCCCAGAAGATCGACGAGCCGTCCGCCGTAAGAGTCTTGCCCTGATCCTTCCACTGCGCGTCGCAAAAAGCGTGGCGCTGCGGTCGGGAGCAGACCCACCTGCCTCGGAAGGCGGCCGCTACCAAGTCCAAATACAGATCCGATGCCAACCTCGATTTCAGCGTGACGTGAGTGGCGTAAAGCCACCGAGAAGGCGGTGCTGCTCTCTAGGGTGCGCCAGCGCGGCTATTTGGCGGGCGACTTGGCGGCCACCGCGTCCATTACGCGGAGAGAATAGATCAGCGCGGCGCCGGCGTTCATGGCCATAGCGACGCCCAGGGCTTCGGCTATTTCCTCTTTGGAGGCTCCCGCTTTGAGGGCCGCGTCGGTGTGGAAGACGATGCAACCATCGCAGCGAGTGGTGATGGCAACAGCAAGGGATATGAGTTGGCGGATCTTTTCGCCAAGGTGAGAGTTGGCGGAATTGGCTGCGGAAAGCGTTTGATATCCCTTGAGGGAATCCGGGGAGAGCTTCGCGAATTGCGGGATAGTGTTGCTCAGTTCAGATTGATAGGCGTTCCAGTCGAGCATCATGAGAGCCTCCTGTTAGAAGTGTGAATTGCTGAGTGCGGGAGTATACAACGGGCCTTGGCCTTGTGGGGAGAAGTGGATAGCCGCGGCTGGCCAGACGATTTACGCGCTGAACGCCAGCAAAGGCGGCCGTGG
>CAWDRK010000042.1:0-94571 GCA_963804635.1 Candidatus Acidiferrales bacterium | reverse complement strand
TTATCCAAGAGAGTTCATCACGACAGCCGACCAACCACAGATTGGCCTCGCGCGCTCTTTGCCGGAATCCTGACTTCCACGGTCGTGCCGGGCGCCGTATTGCGAAAGACCAGTTGTCCCCCAAGTTCCTCGACGCGCTGTTTGATCCCGGTAATGCCGATTCCGTAGCTGCCCGTTTGCAGTTCTTCCAGATGCCGCGCGATGCCCTTTCCGTTGTCGGCGATACAAACGAACACTCGCCCGTCTTGTTCTTCCAATTTCACCTCAGCTCTCTGGGCCTCTGCATGCCGGAACACGTTCGTCAGCGATTCTTGAACAATCTTGAAAATCGCGGTCTCTAATTCGGGGCCAAGCCTGGGGAATTCTCGAGGCACGTCGAGCGTTGTCTCAATACAGCTGCGCTTCGTGAACCCCTCGACATGCCAACGCAAAGCCGAGAGCAACCCCATTTCGTCAAGAAGCGGCGGGTGTAATAGATGCGACATGGTGCGAACTTGCTGGATGGCGTGATCCATCATCCCATTCGCTTCCCGAATGGCCTGCTCTTTCGCTTCCAGGGATTGCTGCGGTTGCATCAGAGCACCAAGCATCATTTTTGCAGCAGTAAGGTCCTGGCCCAAACCATCATGAAGTTCGCGCGCGATTCGCCGGCGCTCCTCGTCCTGCGCGGTCATCAAGCTGTGCGAAAGACGCCGCAGTTCGTGATTGAGCGCTTGCAACTGCTGGGCCCTGCGGTGCAGTTCCGCAAAGACGCTGACCTTCGCGCGCAATAATTCGGGGATGATCGGAACCGAAATGTAGTCGACCGCACCGCGTTCGTATCCTTTCAAGCGATCGAGGTCCGTGAGATGCACAGCCGAGATGAAGATGATCGCCGTTTTCTGAAAGCGTGGATGTTGCCGGATCATTTCCGCCAACTCAAACCCATCCAATTCCGGCATGCTGACATCCATCAGCACCACGGCCACGTCCATTTTCAGCAACAGTTCCAGAGCCTCGCGGCCCGAAGTAGCCTTGACGAGATTTTCGCCCAGCTCACCCAACATCACTTCGTAGCTCAGCAGCTTAGACGGCTGATCATCCACCATCAGGATGTTCACTGGGTTGGTCGGTATGGCGCTCATGACGATGTTCGCTCGCCTCTCAATCTCTGGGACGAAATTAGCGATGCAACCAGGTACGCAAAGCCGAAAGCAACTGCTCGGTATTCACCGGTTTCGCCAGGTATTCCGAAGCCCCTGCTTCCAGGCACTTTTCGCGGTCGCCTTTCATGGCCTTCGCCGTGAGCGCAATAATCGGCAGCCGGCGGAACGAGGGATTACGGCGAATAACCTGCATGGTCTCGTAGCCGTCCATTTCCGGCATCATGATGTCCATCAGTACAATCGCAACATCCGGAATGGACTCCAGCAGTGCGATAGCTTCGCGGCCCGTGCTCGCCGTAAGCACGGTCATGCCGCGCCGTTCCAGCACGCTGCTGAGGGCAAAAATATTACGCACGTCGTCGTCGACGACGATCACTTTCTTGCCAACCAGCGCATCGTCCGAATGGTGCAGACGATCAAGCATCTTTTGTTTTTCGGGAGGCAAATCGGCAATCACGCGATGCAGGAACAACGACGTCTCGTCCAGCAAACGCTCTGGCGACTCAACATCCTTCACAACGACGCTGCGAGCCAAATCGTGAAGACGCATATCTTCTTCAAGAGAAAGTTCGCGGCCGGTGAAGACGACCACCGGCAAATCGCTGGAGCCCGTTGGCGCGCTCAACTGCTCGAGCACGTCAAATCCGGACATGTCTGGCAAGCGTAGATCCAGCACCATGCAGTCGAAGGGCTGCTCCTTCACCGCCTGCAGCGCTTCTGTACCCGTAGCGACGACTTCCAGATCGATGTCCCGGCTGCCCAGCAGTTCTCGGATGGTCAATTGCTCCGCGGGATCGTCCTCCACCACCAGCAACCGGCGGCGGCGAGGTGACGCGTATTCCTTCATTCGGGCAAAGGCCGCCTCCAAGCCTTCGTGACTCGTGGGTTTGGTCAGGAAGGCAAACGCGCCGCGGGAAAGTCCGTGCCGCCTGTCTTCGTCGAGCGTCAACATCTGCACGGGAATGTGCCGCGTTGCGGGATCCTGCTTCAAATGATTGAGGACCGTCCAACCCAGCATGTCGGGAAGAAAGACGTCCAGCGAAACCGCAACTGGCTGGAATTCGCGAACGAGAGACAGCGCCTCAGAGCCGGTGGGAGCCACCAGCACCTTGAAACCCGTATCGCGTGCAAGATCGCACAAGATGCGCGCGTAATGGGAATCGTCATCGACGATCAGCATGATGCTGTCGCCAGGCCGGAGGTTTTCGCGGTCGTCGGCCACGCGCTCCACTTGACGCTCCTGCGCCGCGACCATGGCGGGCGGAATCACGTTGGCAGGTGCGTGGCTATGTGCCGGACTTGCGGTTGTGGGACCCGCGTACAACTGCGGTAAATAGAGCGTGAAGGTACTGCCCGTTCCAACAGCACTGCGCAATTGGATTTCTCCGCCGAGCAGGCTGGCCAATTCCCTGCTGATGGCTAGGCCAAGGCCCGTGCCGCCATACTTTCGGCTGGTGCCCGCGTCGGCCTGCTGGAACGCCTCAAAAATAATGCGCTGCTTTTCTGTCGGAATTCCGATACCGGTGTCAGTCACTTCAAACGCAATCACCGACTGCGCCCTGCTGAGAATGGGATGGTCCGCCGTCCACCCGGTTGGGGCTTTCAAAACCGAGAGGCGCACTTGCCCTTGCTCGGTGAACTTGAAAGCATTCGAAAGCAGATTCTTCAGTACCTGTTGCAGGCGTTTGGCGTCGGTCACCAGGCTGCGACCGAGCGCGGGATCGGCGTGCGTCTCGAAGTTCAATCGCCGATTTTCCGCTTCGTGGCGGAACGGCCGCGCGATCATCTCCAGCAAACCGGCGAAGAACACCTCCTCCGCTTGAACGGAGACCGTGCCGGATTCAATCTTCGAGAGATCCAGAATGTCGCTGATGAGGTTCAGCAGGTCGGTGCCTGCGCCGTGAATCGTGCGTGAAAACTCAACCTGCTTCGGGGTCAGATTGCCTTCGGGGTTTTCGCTGAGCTGCTGGCCCAGCACCAGAATGCTGTTTAGCGGCGTGCGAAGTTCGTGCGACATGTTCGCCAAGAATTCGGATTTGTACTTCGACGTAAGCGCCAGTTCTTTTGCTTTTTCCTCGAGCGCGCGCCGCGCCTGCTCGATTTCCTGATTCTTGCGTTCCACTTCCGCGTTCTGTTCCGCCAGTTGCTGGGCCTTCAATCCAAGTTGCTCGTTAGTTTGCTGCAGTTCTCTCTGTTGCGTTTGCAGCTCGGTGGCCAATTGCTGCGACTGTTCGAGCAAGCCCTCAGTCTGCATGGTAGCCTCGATACTGTTCAGTACGATGCCAATGCTGGAGGTCAACTGTTCCAGGAAGGCGAGTTGCGACGCGGTGAAATCGCTGAGAGACGCGAGTTCGATCACCGCCTTCACTTGATCTTCAAACAGAACCGGCAACACGATTACATTGCGCGGAACGGCCTGAAACAGTCCCGAACGAATGGGCACAGCGTGCGGCGGCACATCAGTGATGAGCATTCGGCGCTTCTCCGAAGCACATTGCCCGATGAGACCTTCGCCAAAATCCAAGTGCTTCCTGTGGCCGTCCTCGCCGTTGTCCGCAAAGGCGGAGAGCAGAACCATACCCGGAGAATTGTCTGCCTCCATGCGATAGATCACGCCCTGCTGCGCGTTCACCAACGGCGCTAGCTCCGAGAGAAGCAAGCGGCCGACGGTGCCGAGGTCGCGCTGCCCCTGCAACATGCCGGTGAACCGCGCAAGATTGGTTTTCAGCCAATCCTGTTCCTTGTTGCGATCCGTGGTGAGTCGCAAATTGTCGATCATCGTGTTGATGTTGTCTTTTAGTTCCGCGACTTCACCGCGCGCCTCCACCTGAATCGATCGCGTCAAGTCACCCTTGGTCACGGCCGTTGCCACTTCCGCGATCGCGCGCACCTGGTTCGTCAAGTTGTCGGCCAACAGGTTCACGTTTCCGGTTAGGTCCTTCCACGTTCCCGCCGCTCCCGGAACGTTGGCCTGGCCTCCCAGGCGTCCCTCGACGCCGACTTCGCGTGCCACTGTGGTCACCTGATCGGCGAACGTCGCCAGCGTCCGTGTCATATTGTTGATGGTTTCCGCCAGCGCCGCGACTTCGCCTTTGGCGTTCACAATCAGTTTTTGCGTCAAGTCACCGTTTGCTACGGCGGTCACTACTTTCACGATACCGCGCACCTGTTCCGTCAGGTTC
The DNA here is from genome assembly GCA_963804635.1 of Candidatus Acidiferrales bacterium. GTDB lineage: Bacteria > Acidobacteriota > Terriglobia > Acidiferrales > UBA7541 > Acidiferrum. Next base: position 90,244 of record CAWDRK010000042.1, on the reverse strand, counting down.
GCCGCCATCACGTTCACGTTGTCGGTCAGGTCCTTCCACGTTCCCGCCACTCCCGGGACCTCAGCTTGGCCGCCCAGCTTGCCTTCGGTGCCCACATCGCGCGCCACGCGCGTCACTTCTCCGGCGAACGCATTCAGCTGGTCCACCATCGTGTTGATGGTGTTCTTCAATTCCAGAATTTCGCCCTTCACGTCCACCGTGATTTTGCGCGACAAGTCGCCCTTCGCAACCGCCGTAGTTACCTCGGCAATGTTGCGGACTTGCGCCGTAAGGTTTCCGGCCATCGCATTGACCGAATCCGTCAGGTCCTTCCAGGTACCGGCGACGCCGGGCACGTTGGCCTGGCCGCCAAGTCGACCTTCGCTGCCCACTTCGCGCGCCACCCGCGTTACTTCCGCGGCGAACGACCGCAACTGCTCCACCATCGTGTTCAGCGTTTCTTTCAGCTGCAGGATTTCGCCGCGCACGTCCACCGTAATCTTGCGCGACAGGTCGCCGCTGGCAATCGCGGTTGCCACTTCCGCGATGTTCCGCACCTGGCCAGTCAGGTTGCTGGCCATGAAGTTCACGTTGTCGGTCAAGTCTTTCCACGTGCCTCCCACGTCCGGCACTTGCGCCTGGCCTCCCAATTTCCCTTCCGTGCCCACTTCGCGCGCCACGCGCGTCACTTCGCCCGCGAACGCGTTCAGTTGATCCACCATCGTGTTGATGGTGTTCTTCAATTCCAGAATTTCGCCCTTCACGTCCACCGTGATTTTGCGCGACAGGTCGCCCTTCGCAACCGCCGTTGTCACCTCGGCAATGTTGCGCACTTGCGCCGTGAGGTTGAGAGCCATGGAATTCACCGAATCCGTCAGATCCTTCCAGGTGCCTGCGACGCCGGGCACGTTGGCCTGGCCGCCAAGTCGACCTTCGCTGCCCACTTCGCGCGCCACCCGCGTCACTTCCGCGGCGAACGACCGCAACTGCTCCACCATCGTGTTCAGCGTTTCTTTCAGCTGCAGGATTTCGCCGCGCACGTCCACCGTAATCTTGCGCGACAGGTCGCCGCTGGCAATCGCGGTTGCCACTTCCGCGATGTTCCGCACCTGGCCAGTCAGGTTGCTGGCCATGAAGTTCACGTTGTCGGTCAAGTCTTTCCACGTGCCTCCCACGTCCGGCACTTGCGCCTGGCCTCCCAATTTCCCTTCCGTGCCCACTTCGCGCGCCACGCGTGTGACTTCAGCCGCGAACGCGTTCAGCTGATCCACCATCGTGTTGATGGTGTTCTTCAACTCCAGAATTTCGCCCTTCACGTCCACCGTGATCTTGCGCGACAAATCTCCGCGCGCCACCGCCGTCGCCACCTCCGCGATATTGCGCACCTGACCAGTCAGGTTGCTGGCCATGAAGTTCACGTTGTCCGTCAGGTCTTTCCACGTCCCCGCCACACCAGGAACCCTCGCTTGCCCACCCAGATTCCCTTCGGTTCCCACTTCGCGAGCAACGCGTGTGACCTCTCCCGCGAACCCGTTAAGTTGATCCACCATCGTGTTGATGGTGTCTTTCAGCTCAAGAATTTCGCCCTTAACATCCACCGTGATTTTGCGCGACAAGTCCCCTTTGGCCACCGCTGTCGTCACCTCGGCGATGTTGCGAACCTGCGCGGTAAGATTACCGGCCATGGAATTCACGGAATCCGTCAGGTCCTTCCAGGTGCCCGCAACACCGGGGACGTTCGCCTGACCGCCCAGTCGGCCTTCGCTGCCCACTTCGCGCGCCACGCGCGTCACTTCACCCGCGAAGCGATTCAGTTGGTCCACCATGGTGTTGAGCGTTTCTTTCAGTTGCAGAATTTCTCCGCGCACGTCCACCGTGATCTTGCGTGACAAATCGCCGCTAGCAATCGCGGTTGCCACTTCCGCGATGTTCCGCACCTGGCCAGTCAGGTTGCTGGCCATGAAGTTCACGTTGTCGGTCAAGTCTTTCCACGTTCCGCCAACTCCCGGCACCTGCGCCTGGCCTCCCAGTTTTCCTTCCGTTCCAACTTCGCGTGCCACACGGGTCACTTCCCCGGCGAAGGCGTTCAATTGGTCCACCATCGTGTTGATGGTGTTCTTCAGCTCCAGGATTTCTCCCTTCACGTCCACCGTGATCTTGCGCGACAAATCTCCGCGCGCCACCGCCGTCGTCACCTCGGCAATGTTGCGCACTTGCGCCGTCAGGTTTCCGGCCATCGCGTTGACCGAATCCGTCAGGTCCTTCCAGGTGCCCGCCACCCCGGGAACCACCGCCTGCCCGCCGAGCTTTCCGTCGGTTCCAACTTCGCGCGCCACGCGGGTCACTTCGGAAGCGAACGAACGGAGCTGATCTACCATCGAGTTGATGGCTTCTTTGAGCTGCAGAATTTCTCCGCGTACGTCCACCGTAATCTTGCGCGACAAATCTCCGCTGGCCACCGCGGTGGCCACTTCGGCGATGTTGCGCACCTGGCCCGTCAAGTTGCTGGCCATCAGGTTCACGTTGTCCGTCAAATCCTTCCAGGTTCCCGCGACGCCCGGCACTTTCGCCTGGCCGCCCAATTTTCCTTCGGTCCCTACTTCGCGCGCCACGCGCGTCACTTCCGCCGTGAACACGCTCAACTGTTGAATCATCGTGTTCACGATGTTCGCCAAACGCAAAAATTCTCCCTGCAGCGGACGGCCGTCCACATCCAGGCGCACCGTTTGTGCCAGATTGCCCTGCGCCACTGCGGCGATCGCGCGCGTCACTTCCGTCGTAGGGCGCAGCAAATCGTCAATCAGCGTGTTGACGGAACCTTCCATCTCGCCCCAGGCACCGCGCGGTTGGTAGAATCGCGTGCGTTCCTTTGTGCGGCCTTCCTTGCCGACCACCTGGCCAACACGCGCCAATTCATGCGCCATGCGCTGATTTGCGATCACGATTTCGTTGAAGGTGTCCGCGATCTTCCCGCCGACGCCGGTCCAGACGCCGGGCAGGCGCACCGAAAAATCGCCATCGCGCATCGTTTGAAGGCCGGCCAGAATCGCGCCAAGCTCCGCCTGTGTCATTTCGGCGGTCGTGGCGTGCCCGTTTCCTTTATCGTTCGCGATCGCGTTCGGTGGGGCGGTCGCCGTCGAGGAACCGCGTTGCTCCGTTCGTTTCATGCTGCAACTCCTGGTCCGGGGTTGACCGTCGCAAGGCAGCTCGACGGCAGCGAACTCCCTGCTCTAAGATGTCGGAACAAATCTTTAGGCCGTTTAGAAAAATCGACACACGAATAGTCGCTGGCCGGAGGTGAGGTGAGAATCCCATCCGCTGCCGCACTTTCTTGATTACTTAGGTGCGTTTCCAACCAAACGATGCGAATAGACAACTCCCGCAGTAACGGGACTACGGACCTGGCCATAAGCACGTCTCCGAGGGCTGTGAGACGACCGGGTTACAGTTCCTATCTGTCAATCGACTGCAACTCCAGCAAACTACACGCCCGACAAAATCCCCTTACGCGAGCAATCCCAGCCGAACAACAATTCTGTTTACGCGGTCCGGATCCAGGCTTGGGCTGGCGTAAATCCCGTTCCCCGCCACCACGTTCAAGGCGCGTATCAGTTCGTCTTCGGTATCCAATTTCAACAAGTATCCGCGGGCACCGGCATGGAGCGCAGCGTGATCATCCCCAACCAAAACCCGCTGCATGGCCACCCGGTTTCAACTTTGCACGCTAAGCTGTCCCGGCAAGAGCAACGGAAAAACCGGCGGCTACGGGACGTCCAAGAGACATTCCGTGCAACCAGTATTCAATCCTCGAACGTGCAAACCTCTGCCTCGCTCCAGAAGAGCACGTAGAGACGGCAGTTTTTCACTTCACCGGGCAACAAAAACATAGGGGGATTCCTGTATTTTGGCGTGTTTCCAGGGCAGAAACTTTAGCCGCTTTCACCTTGCTGCGGGACGGACATCCTCCCCGCCCGTCAGCGATTCACCCGATGGTCATGGCGGCACGGTTTGCGAAAATGCCAAGGGGCGTGCGATTTATGGCAACTACTTGGCGAGGGGCACTAAGTTTTGGCCTGTTAACCATCCCGATTCGTTTGTATCCGGCGGCGCGAAGCCAACGAACCTATCTCCATCAGCTGCATGACAAATGCCACACGCGCTTGAAGCAGCCGCTCTTCTGCCCCACGTGCAACCGCATCGTCAGCCGCGATGAAGTCGTCAAGGGCTACGAATATGAAGAGGGGCAGTACGTTCTGGTGGACAGCAACGACCTGAAGAACATTACTCCGAAATCCGGAAAGACCATGGAGATTCTTGCCTTTGTTAAGCAGGAGCAAATCGACCCCATTTATTTCGACGCGTCGTATTTCGCTCTACCCGACAAAGATGCCCACAAAGCCTATCAGGTATTGCTCAAAGCCCTCGAAGATACCGGCCGCGTCGGAATTGCACAGGTTACCATGCACCAACGCGAATACACCGTGTTCATTCGCCCGCGAAACCACGGGATTACCGTGCACACGATGTATTTTCAAAACGAGATTCGCGAAGTTCAGGGCTACGGAGAAAAGCCCAAGAACCTGCACATTAAACCGCAGGAGATAAAACTGGCGGAACAGCTGATCGAAACCTTAGCGGAGGATTTCAACCCGGCGAAGTATCACGATACGTTCCAAGAACGGTTGCGGGCTTTGGTCGAGGCCAAACAAGAAGGCAAGACATTCACAGAGCGGCCTGCAGCTCGCCAGGCGCAAGTCATCGACATGATGGATGCCCTGAAAAAGAGCCTGCGAGAAACGGAACGCGCCGGCAAACGGCAGCGCGTTTCCCGAGAACACGCATCGGCGGCACGCAACGGCAAGCGCCTGGCCAGCTAGTTCGCGGGATCCACATGCTGCAAACCGGCTTTGGACGATGCTCGGGCCGAGCTGGCCTTCTTGCCGTTCGCCGGAACCTCCGCCACAGAGGTATTTCCCTGTTGCTCGATTAATGGAATCTCCACGGAGATGACCGTCCCACATTCCTCGCCCGGCTCGATGCGCAGCGTTCCTCCCACCTCGCGCACGCGTTCCCGCATACCACCCAGCCCCACTCCCATCCCGGTTCCGAGATCGCGAAACCCCCGGATGCGAGCAAGGGGAATCCCACAGCCATAGTCACGAACCATCAGCGATACGGTGTGGCGATCGCAGGAAATGGTAATGTCGACGCGCTTGCTTTGCGAGTGGCGATGAACGTTGGTCAGGCTTTCCTGCAGAATGCGGAACAGCGCGGTCTCAATTTCGTTCTGAAACCTGGGAATCGTGCGCGGAGCCTTGAGGTCCACCGCGATCCCGCTGCGGTTCGCGAAACCTTCTACGTACCAACGCACCGCCGACGCAAGCCCGCTCTCGTCCAGCAACGGCGGGTGCAGCAGATAAGACATGGTTCGCGTTTCCGAGATGCATTGCTCAACGGTTTCCTGCGATTGCAGCAGCAGTTCCCGGCCCGCATCGCTCGTAGCACTGCGCAGGCAAGCGTCAATGCTAAATTTCAGCATCACCAGATATTGACCCAGGCTGTCATGTAGGTCCCGCGCCATCTTGCGCCGTTCCTCATCCTGCACCTGCAGAATGCGTCCGCTGAGCCGGCGCGCGGTTTCTTCCGCTTGTTTCTGCCGAGTCATGTCGGAATTAATTTCCAACCAACCGATCGATTCCCCCTGATCTCCTCGTTTGCGGATCCAACGGCTATGGACCGTGAGCCGCAAACCATAGCGGGTGGTTTGCACCAACTCCCCTTCCCACCGGCCCTCTCGCTCCAGAGTTTCCGCGACTTCCGAGAAAGGTATTGGAAACTGCGTCTGCAACATCCGCGAAGCATGCTGCCCTATGGCTTCCTCCTGCTTCCACCCGTACATGTGTTCCGCGGCCCGGTTCCAGTAGGTTATCTTGACGTCGGGATCGCAAATGAATGCAGCGTCGGTTACCAAATCCAGCAGTTCCGCTTGTGTGGCAACTTCCGAGATGCGTTCCTTCAGTTCCGCGCGATGATCGCGCACCTGCTCCTCGAGTTCGTCCCGGCCGCGGCGCAAGCGCTCTTCCGCAATTTTTCTATCGGTAATATCTTGCGAAGCTCCTATGTCCCGGTAGGCCTTCCCCTCATGGTCATAAAAATAGCGTCCCTTGGTTGCCAGCCAACGAATGCCGCCGTCGGGGAAGACGACGCGGAATTCAAATCCATAATCTTCATGCGCGCTTTCTGCGGCACGCCAACGCTGTCGCACGCTCGGCAGGTCCGCAGGATGAACTCGTTTTTCCCATGCTTCTGGCGAAGGCAGGCATTCCCCCGGCGCATATCCGAGCAAAGAAAACTGACTGGGAGACCAAAAGACTTCCCCGGTCCTCAAATTCCGATCCCAGGTGCCCATGTGACCCAGTTCCAGCGCCAGCCTCAAGCGGTTTTCTGATTCGCGCTGCCGTTGATTCGATTCCACGTGCGCCTTGACGCGGGAAAGCAACTCGCGCGCGCTGAACGGCTTTACAAGATAGTCGTCGGCGCCCAATCCCAAGCCTTGAATCCGAAATTCCTCGCCGGCGCGCGCAGAAAGAAGAAGGATAGGGATGCTGTTGAGTGAATTATCTTCGCGCAGCGAACGCAACAGTCCGATGCCGTCCAGGTTCGGCATCATGACGTCACTCAAAATCAAATCGGGCTTCGCGCGGCGAACGCTCTGCAACGCCGCAGCCCCGTCCGTGACTGCTTCTACGGCGTATCCCTGCTCGCTCAGCAGGCGCCGAATATAATTCCTCATGTCTCCGTTGTCTTCCGCGAGCAGGATGCGCGGCTGAACGCCAAATTCCTTTCCTCCGGGAGCGAAATCAGCCTTGGTCACCGGAAGCGTTCGGGCACCCGAAAGAGGTACCTCCTCGGGCAGCCAGGCCAATGCTTCCTCTACGTACGCCTGCCTGGTATCGCCAGTCGCGGAGTGCTGCGCATTCGACGCGATGCGATCCTTTGGCAAATGAGACGTCCCGAGAGGAATTGCGACCACGAACCGGCTTCCTTTTCCTAACTTGCTTTCCGCCTGAATCGTTCCACCGTGCAGGGTCACCAGTTCCAGAACAAGGGCAAGGCCGATACCTGTCCCCTCATGCGTACGTCCCTGAGTTCCCTCCACGCGATGAAAGCGCTCGAACAGCCGCGGCATTTCCGCTGCGGGAATCCCGACGCCGGTATCCTCCACCGAAAGCTCCGCTCGGCCATCGGTGACTCCAAGTTGAACGGTAATTTTCCCTTGGGGCGTGAACTTGAATGCGTTGGAAACCAGGTTCAGGACGATTTTTTCCCACATCTGCGGATCGACGTAGACTGCCGTTCCCAGTTCCTCGCAATGCACCTCATATTCCAGACCGGCTTTCTCGATTGCCGACCGGAACACACTCGCGATTTCCGTCGTCGCCGTCTCCAGGTTCACCGGCTGAAACATTGCCTGCACCCGGTCCGCCTCCATCCGCGAAAAATCCAGAAGCGTGTTCACGAGCTTCAGCAGCCGCAGCGCATTGCGGTACACCAGGTCGATTTCCCCAATACGAGGCGCGGAAATGTCTTCGCCGCGAGACAGCAAATCTTCGAGCGGTCCCAAGATCAGTGTCAGCGGCGTCCTGAGTTCATGACTGATATTGCTGAAGAACGTGGTCTTTGCGCGATCCAGCGCCGCCAGAGATTCCGCGCGTTTGCGTTCCGCGTCGCCAACGCGCGCGTCCACAACGCTCTTGGCGATCTGTCCGGCAACCAGATTCAAGAAGCTGCGATAATCCTCGTCCAGCCTCTTATGGCGATTCACCCCCACCACCAGCACGCCCATCCCGCATTCCTGTCCGGTTTGCGCGATGGGCAAAACGATCAAATCGTTAGGACTGACGCCCCAGAATCCCCCCGGCAGGGACAGACCCAGACTCTCCAGATGGTTAAGCTCTACGGGCTTGGCGCGCTCCACGACTTGTCGGATTAGCCCGGCAATTCGCTCGCGTCCGGAAAGCGCCACTTCCTTCAAAAGGAAAGAATCGTAGGAGTTGAGGCCGGCGGATGCTACGGCGCGGGCACTCGTCATGTCCTCGCTGAACATGTACAGAACCGCGAATGGAATATCGTAAGGATTGCCGCTCAGGGCTTTAGCGGCAAATTGCCAGGCTTCGGTTTCATTCTTGGCGTCAATACTGCGCGCCGCCAGATCGCGAAGCGTGAGCAGGCGTCGCTGGCTGATCACTTCGTCGGTTGTTTCACTGACCGGCGTGATCACACCGACGACGCGGCCATGCTCATTGCGAATCGGTGTGTACGAGAACGTGTGATAGGTTTCTTCGAGGTAGCCGTTGCGTTCCAGCAGCAGCAGCAGATCCGCCGACCACGTTGCCTCCCCAGTCGCCAGCACGTGTTCGAGCATCGGCCCGATCACGTCCCAGATTTCCGGGTAAACTTCCCTGCCCGGCCTGCCCAAAGCATGCGGATGCTTTCCGGCAAGCGTCCGGCAATAGGAATCGTTGTACAGGATGATCAGTTGCGGTCCCCACCAGACAATCAAATCAAACCGTGAAGCGATGCAAATGCCGGCGCTGACCTTCAGGCTCTGCGGCCAATCCTCAAGAGGCCCCAGGGCCGTCGCGCGCCAATTCTTGGAGCGCATCAACGCGCCCATTTCTCCGCCTCCGGCAAGCCAGGCCGGCCCCGCCGGAACCCGCTCATCAGAAGCCGATTTATCAGTGTCCTCGCGCGCCTCGCCAGAGACGGGGATGGTGAGTTTTTCGATCGTGGTCAGCAAATCTCGCGAAAGATCGGACTTGGCCACGTATCCGGCCGCGCCCGCCTCCATCGCCTGCCGTCTCGTGATCTCGGGCTCATTTTGGCTGATGATGACGACTTGGGCTCCCGGAAGTTCCTTACGAATGATCTTCGCCGCTTGCGCTCCCGTCATCTCCGGCATGGACACATCCAAAAGGACGATGTCCGGTCGCAGCGAATTTGCCTTCTCGACCGCGTCGCGACCGTCAACCGCCTCCCCGCAAATCTCCCAATCGGGCCGCGAGGACAACAGGGAACGAAGTCCCCGCCGGACGACTTCATGGTCATCAACTATCAGAATTCTCAAGGATTTCATGGGTTCAACGTCAAAGGACAGACGCCTTGCGCCCGTTCCATGTTCGGAAAAAGCGCGGACTGGGACGCGTCCAAATATTCATACACAGGTTGAAAAGTGAATCACGCCGGCCTCCAGGTTGTCCATACAGCTTTGTCCGTATCCGTCTGCGATCCCGGGGATGTTGTGACGAGGCCAGCGCATTACTAGGCGCGCGTTCTCATCCTAGAAATGTAATTCTCTGAGACTAACTTCGCGGTCAAGTGTGGAGGAATTTGCATCGCAGCGAAACACGGAAGTGAGGGCGTCGGCTTCCAGGTAGATGTGGCGGCTTCTAGGGAACCTGCTGCGGACCGCTCGTTCGATGCGGTCAACCGCGTTGGTAACATCGCCCGCCGAAAGGTTGCGATGGAAACGAACGTCGAGCACCAGCAAAACGGGATCCGGTCCGAGATACATGGTCAGCGGACGCCCAGCCGCCTCGCCAGCAGGATCGGCTTCCGCCAGCTCGCAGATTTTTCTCAACGTTTGCTCGGCACGCACGCTCGCCGACGAGCAGTCCCCGCGCTTCGTTCCCAAGAAGCGCCGCGGCGATCACTAATCCCGCAAGCGCGGCGCCATCCTCAAATAAAATGGTGAACGTGCTGGGATCTTTGCCGCCATGAATCGCCGGCAACAGATCCTCGTCGGTCCCAGCCTTGGATCGAAATTCGCGGTACGCAACCCTTGAAAGAATATCCCTCGGCAAAAGCCGGTATCACGCGCATTGCGTAGCTCCATGCGAGATGCTCCAAGAGTCGCGGATGCAACAGCCGAGAAGTTCCTTGGTACAGCGAAACAATGCCGCCTCCGGCAAAGATCAGCATCGCCACAACAACAGTTCAGAAGTACAGTTCCTTGCCGTGACCAAATGGATGCCCTTCATCGGCGGGCCTTTGGCTCCGATAAAGACCATTTGGAGGCAGCCATGATTAGATTGGCACCCATGGCCGCGAGAATTGCTTTTGGTTTCTTTTCCATAGCGCAAGCAACGCTGGCAGTGAATTGCACAGGCCACGGCGTGGCGTCAGGTCTTGTCGGCGCTAGGATTTCTTGGCCGGGACTTTTGCGCCCTTTTTGCGCGCTTCAGAGAGCCCAATAGCGATCGCTTGTTTCCGGCTCTTCACCCGCCCGCCTTTGCCCGCCCTTCCCGAGCGCAACGTTCCGTGTTTCTTCCGGCGCATCGCGCTCCTGACTGATTTTCCCGCAGCCTTCCCGTATCTCGGCACCGTCGCCTCCTTGGCTGAGCAGCCCATTGCACAGCAACATTACCGCGAGGATGCTAGGTTGACGATGGGTGACTGCCTGTAAGTGGCCCCCGAAATCCATGTACGTCCGCCGCGCTCAGAATCTCGCGTAGCTTTCTCTACACGATGTACCGCATTGCAAACAAAGTGCCCGTCAATAAAAGTCATATCGTAGCGAGCGGCCCAGCGCCCCATTGCTAGTTGAGGCAAGACGCCAGGAGGAATCCATGTCAAAAACCACGCGCAATTCAAAGCACCAAGCATCAGGACAAGCGGATGCGCCGGCTTCTGCTAAGAAAGTGCGCTACGCCGTTGTTGGGCTGGGTTACATATCGCAAGTCGCAGTGTTGCCGGCGTTCCAACACGCCCGGGAAAACTCCGAACTGGTAGCTCTCGTTTCCGGTGATGCCACCAAGTGCACCGAGCTCGCGAAAAAATACAAAGTGAACAAAACCTACAATTACCAACAGTTTCCTGAGTGCCTGGAAAGCGGCGAGGTTGATGCGGTCTACATCGCGCTGCCCAACCATATGCATCGCGCCTATACCGAGGCCGCTGCCAGAGCCGGCGTTCACGTGCTTTGCGAGAAGCCCATGGCCGTGACCGAGCAGGAATGTGAAGCCATGATTGAGGCCACTTCGCGCGCCAAAGTCAAACTGATGATTGCTTACCGCTTGCACTTCGAGAAGGGCAATCTCGCTGCGATGGCCGCGGTTCGCGATGGGAAAATCGGTGAGCCCCGCGTTTTTCGTTCGGGATTCTGCCAGCAGGTGACTCCAGGAAACAGCCGCCTGCAGGACGACCTGGCTGGCGGCCCTCTTTATGACATCGGCGTGTACTGCATCAATGCGGCGCGCTACATGTTTCGGGCGGAACCCGAAGAGGTGTTCGCCTACGCGGCAACGCGAGAGCAAGATGAGCGCTTCAAGGAAATCGACGAAATGTCCGCGGCTTTATTGCGATTCCCCGAAGCCCGCCTAGCAACCTTTGCATGCAGCTTCGGCGCCGCTGACCGTTCGACCTACGAGGTCATTGGCACCAAGGGAGTCATCAAGATGGACCCAGCCTATGAGATGGTCGGCGATCTGAAGTGCGAGATTACCGTCGAAGGCCGAACCCAGAAGGCAATCTACAAGAAGCGCGATCAATTTGGTCCAGAACTGGTCTATTTTTCAAAATGCGTTCTTGAGGATTTGGAACCCGAACCCGGCGGAAAAGAAGGTCTGGCCGACGTGCGCATCATTAGGGCGTTGCTTGAGTCACAAGAGAAAAATCGTGCGGTACGCATTTCACCCGTTGGCGAGGTGACCCGCCCCAGCGAGGACCAGGAAATCCATAAACCACCAGTAGGCAAGCCGCACTTGGTCAAAGCAGCCGCGCCAAGCAAATAATCAAACAGCGGGGACGTCAACAAAACCTACCGTCCCAACGATTGGTGCAGCGCGGTGACCAGAAACCCCAGGGAGGCCACCAGCATCGCGCCGGTTGCGAGCCACCCAACGACGCGCAGATATCGCGGCAGGACGAACTTGCCAACAATCGACGGCTTTTCGGAGATGCGCATCAACAAGAACATTAACGGTACCGCGACGATTCCATTGATCACCGCGGACAAAAAGAGAGCGCGCATCGGATCGATCCCCACAAAATTCAGGCACACGCCAAGAATGGTGGCGACGGCAAGAACGTAGTAAAACTTCCGCGCGTTGCGCGGTTTACTCTCCAGGCTTGCGCGCCAGCCAAACAGTTCCGAAACTGCATACGCCACCGAGCCAGCCAGGACTGGAATCGCCAGCAATCCTGTCCCAATGATTCCGAGCGCAAACAGGAGTGAAGCAAAGCGTCCAGCCAAAGGCTCGAGAGCCTTTGCCGCATCGGCCGCTGTCTGAATGCGGATGCCCGCGTTTGAAGCGTGCAAAGTTGCGGCGGTGGTGAGAATGATGAAGAATGCGACGAGGTTTGAAAACGCCATCCCCACGCGCGTGTCGAACGCAATACGCCGGAATTGCGCCCAGGCCTGAGACGGTTTTTTGCGCAGCGGCGACTCATGCTTGTTGATGCGCAGGTCTTCGACTTCCTGCGAGGTCTGCCAGAAGAACAAATAGGGACTAATCGTGGTGCCAAGAACCGCGATCAACGCCATCAGATACTCCGGATCAAGGGAGACCGAGGGGACCAACGTGGAGCGCAGCGCTTGTGTCCACGGTACGCGAACGACAAACGCTGTCAAAACATATGCAAACAAGGCCCACGTCAGCCACTTGAGATACCGCACATAGATGCGGTAGGGGACATAAATCTGCAACAGCAAAGACGCGGTTCCGAACAATATCGCATACAGAAGCAGCCTACCTCCAACCAGCAGTTGAATCGCGGCGGCCATGGCGGCAACATCCGCGCCAAGATTAAAGATATTCGCAGCGCACAACAGCAGCACCAGGCCTCGCACAACGCTCTTGGGGTAGCATTTCGCAAGATTCGCCGCCACTCCCATACCGGTGATTCGCCCGAGGCGCGCGCAAATTTCCTGAATGCCCGCCATCAACGGAAACGAAAACAGCATGGTCCAAAGCATCGCGAAGCCAAATTGCGCGCCCACTTGCGAATAAGTCGCAATACCGCTGGGGTCGTCGTCGGCCGCTCCGGTAATCAGGCCGGGACCAAGAATGGCGAGGAGATTCTCGTGCTCTCCCGTTGGAGGCGCTGCCAAGCCCGCTTTGCTCAGCGATATTTCCGACATACCAGAGTTCCCCTACGAACGAATCCCCGAAAGATCTCATCCTATGTAACAGCTCTGTAATACGCACCTACTGGTTAGATGACTTGCGTGGCGGCGATAGGGGTTTCGTTTGCTGCAATATTTATTTCGATTTCTGGTTGGCGGCACGATCGTCTTGCTGTTTGCTTGCCTGAGCGACGTGCTAAAACCAAAAAGTTTCGCCGGCTTATTCGGCGCAGCTCCGTCTGTGGCCCTGGCCACGCTGGGGCTCACAATTTTTGCCGACGGAAAAGCGTACGCCGCTCTCGAAGCTCGATCCATGGTCGTGGGCGCCGCATCCTTCCTTGTGTACTCGGCGCTCTGCACCTGGCTCATGCTGCACAAACCGCTCGACGCAGCGCCGGCGACAATCGGCAGTCTCATCGTGTGGCTAGCGGCAGCCCTGGGAACCTGGGCGCTGTTTCTGCGGTAGCGGCAAATGAATGTTTCCTTCAACCTCGGCGCGCTGGCCAAAACAAAATGCTACGAATACCTGGTGCGCTTTGCCTTCGGCGGAGCAGTTACCGTCATCGCGGGAATCCTGGCCAAGCATTTCGGGCCCGTGTTTGGCGGGCTTTTTCTGGCCTTTCCCGCGATTTTTCCAGCAAGCGCGACGCTGGTCGCAAAACACGAAACCGAGAAGAAACAGAAAGCGGGAATCGCAACAAGCTCGAGAGGGCGTCAGGCCGCAGCCTTAGATGCAGCCGGCGCGGCCCTGGGAAGCGTTGGCCTAGCTGCTTTCGCGCTAACCATCTGGAAGCTTCTTCCGCGCTACAATTCCGTTCTGGTCTTTTTTGCCGCAACCGCGGCCTGGCTCGCGCTGAGCATCCTGAGTTGGCTCATCTGGAAAAAACAACTTTGCCGCTAGTGCGCAATGAAACTATTCCTTCTTGAACGTCCGCATCCCCTCTTTGATCCGCCGTTCTGCTTGTTTCGGCCCTTTGGCGCCCAATATTCGATATCTCTTGCCGCTTAGATCATGGTAGTTCACGAAAAATTCTTCCAGCTCGTTCACGAACTGCTTCCCCAAATCGTCGACGTGCTCTATATCCGCAAAACTGTGGTTGTCCATTTCAATCGCTACGATTCGGTCATTGCGTTCCAACTCGTTTTTCTTCCCTTGTTCGCCTTCGATGATCCCGATGATCCGGCATTGCAGCACACAGCCCACAAATGCGGGCTCATCCATCAACACAAGTACGTCGACCGGATCGCCATCTTCCGCTCGCGTGCTAGGCACAAAACCGAAGTCGTAGGGAAACGCCATGCCGGCGGGAAGAACTTTTTTCAGCACAAATATTCCCTGATCTTCGTCGAACGCGTACTTGTTCCTGCTGCCTTTCGGCGTCTCGATGATCACCTGCAAAGCGTCCGTCTTTTTATCAAACGGCGCCAGCAGGACCGGATTGGTCCACTTGCCGGCACTCTTTGTTTTAGCCACTGTTGTTGGACTCCGCTAAACAACTCATATAGATGTAATATCGCCCCACAGAAATACCGGCTTTGCCCGATGCCCCGGCCCGGAAGACTTTACTTCGCTAAGAATCAGACGACTTTTACGACCTCCACGTCCCCTTCTCGCCGAAGCACCTCCACCGCGACCCCATCGTGATGCCGGCCGATCAGCAGGTCGACCGCAGCATCCGCAACGCGCAGGTTCTCGATGGTCACCTGATCGAGATTTGGAGGAAGCGTGGGATTGCAAAACCGAATCGTCCTTTCGCTCGCGCGGATGTTGATTCCCAAAGCGGCCCGAAACAACAGAAACACGCTGCCCGCTGCCCAGGCTTGCGGCGAACACGCTACCGGATAAAGCGTGGGACCACTCGAATCCGCTCGTTTGTGGAAGCCACAGAAAAGTTCCGGAAGTTGATGCAGGTCCACGTGCACACTCGCTTCGTGCATGCCATTGAAAATATCCGCCACCATTGACTGGAAGCCGTACTGCGACAGACCGAGCGCGATCAGCGCATTGTCATGCGGCCAAACGGAGCCATCGTGGTAGGACATGGGATTGTAACGGGATTCTCCAGCGGCAACGGTGCGGATTCCCCAGCCCGAGAACATAGCTTCGCTCAAAAGAGTCTCCGCGGTAATTGCAGCGCGCTCGCGGCTGGCGATATCGCACAATAAAGCGTGGCCCGCATTTGACGTGCGCACGCGGCATTGCTTCTTGTTCCCGTCCAACGCGATAACGTACGCGCCTACCTCATCGCTCCAAAAATCCCTCTCGAAGCGCTGCTGCAACTCAAAAGCCTGCCGCTCCAATTCCGCCGCGCGCCACTGCTCGCCGAGCGCCCGCGCAATCGACGCTGCGGAAAGCTTCCCCGCATAGACATACGCTTGTACCTCGCACAGCGCGATGGGAGCCTGTGCCAACCGTCCGTCAGCGTGAAAAATTGCATCACCGGAATCCTTCCAGCCTTGATTCGACAGGCCATCGGCGGACTTTCGCGAATATTCCACAAAGCCATCGCCGTCCGCGTCGCCGTAGCGATCAATCCACTCAAGCGCCCTGACAATGTTGGGCCAAATCGTTTTCAGAAATCCCAGGTTGTTGGTTCGAGCGAAATAGCTGCCCGCCAACACAACAAACAGCGGCGTCGCATCCACGCTGCCGTAATACTTCCCGAATGGCACTTCCTTCAGCGTAGCCATCTCGCCGTGGCGGATTTCATGCACGATCTTGCCCGGTTCGGCGTCCTGCTCGGCATTGCACTCCGTCGCCTGCGTCGACGCCAGATGATTCAGCACGCCCTCTGCAATCGCTGGATGCATCCACAAACATTCCATCGCCGTGATGATCCCGTCTCGTCCGAACACGGTATTGAACCAAGGCACACCCGCGTAGGGATACGCACCTTCGGGGTTGCCTTGTGTCAACATGCGCAGATCGGCTTCGCCGCGTGCCAGCCAGGAGTTAAAAGATTTACTCGACGTTCGGATCTTGCACCCGCCGAATAGTTCCTCCTCGCCTTGCGCGTTGCGAGCCGCGAAGGCTTCCTTGTAGCGAGGCCCATGCTTCGGCGCGGAATTCCGTTCGCAAACTACTGTTACCGAAATGACCGACTCTTCTTTCGAGCGCAATCGCACATCGTAGGACGCCGAAGAGTCCGACACGGAATTGGGCGCGGGAGAAAAGTTCAGGCACGTGCTTCGCAACACGTTATCGAGCCCAAGATAGTTCAACTCGACGGTATCGCTTTCCACCCGGGCCGGCTGCAACTGTCCTTTTTGGCGGCGCGGCGTGCCTCGCACTTCGAAAATATCGGCAAAATCAGCGCCAAATTCAAAGGACAGCGAAAAGTTGACGGGTGTCAGGCCGTAATTTGTCAGCCGGAATTGTTCGTAACAGATTCCCTCTTCCAGATATTTCGACCGATACAGATGAACCGTACCGCGAGCAATGTCCGGCTGCGTCCCAGTGTCGACATTTGTGAGGTCCACTGATAACAATGCATTGTCGTCGCGCACGGTGGAAGCCAGCAGCAAGGGCGTTTGCCCGTCGAGGCGAAGGGTCATGCGACTCAGATGGCGCGTCTCAACGCAAAAGAGTCCCAACTGACCCTGGCCGAGGATCTCGATATCACCGTATCGATTGAACACACCAAACGTTTCGCCGTACTTGAGCACGCGGGTGCGGTTGTCCGCGAGCGGCGACGAAGCTAAGACGTAGAACTTGTCTTGAAAGCGAATAATATCGCCCAAGGGTAATCCCTCTCACTGCAGGATGGCGGGTGGCGTACCTTCGTATTCCAGCAGCTCGCGCTCATGCACTTCGCCGAGTGACCGCTGGTACAGAGAAACATACTCGGCACTCATCCTTCGCACGGTAAATCTCTTCTCGAAGGCTGCTCGACACGCCCGGCGGTCGATTTCGGGGATTCGTGCGACACTCGCGACCGCCGATTCCAGATTATCGACGACGAATCCTGTGACTTTCTCGGTCATCAGCTCCGGCACCGAGCCGCAGCGGAACGCGATCGTGGGTGTGCCGCACGCCATCGCCTCTATCATTGTCAAACCAAACGGCTCTGGCCAGTCAATGGGAAAGATATACGCGTACGCGTTTCCCAGAAATTCATTCTTCTCCTGATCGGTAATCTCCCCGATGAATTCAATCGCCGGATGCTTCAGCAGCGGTTTGATCTTTGTCTCGAAGTACTCCCGATCCACACGGTCCACCTTGGCTGCGATTTTCAAATGCATGCCGCAGCGAATGGCGATCTCAATCGCCCGGTCGGGCCGCTTCTCCGGCGAGATGCGGCCCAGAAACGCCAGGTAGTTTCCTCGCTCAAATCGCGGCTTGTATAGGTCTGTCGGAAATCCGTGATATATGTTTCCTATCCAGTTCGCACGCGGAAGTGGCCGCCTCTGGGCTAGCGAAATGGAAACCACAGGTGCGCTCGGAAAAGCACGGTAAAGCGGCTGCAAGTCGGGAATATCCAGCCTTCCGTGCAGCGTGGTGATGCTTGGCAGACGCAGATTCTTACTGATCGGAAAGTGTAAGTAGTCCGTGTGGAAATGCAACACGTCGAACTCATCCGCGAGTTGGGCGACTTGATCCAACGACACAATGTGGTACGGCAAGGAGTCCTGGCACTTGGAGTTCAAGCGCAGCGCGGTTGCGCAAGGCGACACCAGCCGTGCGGAAGTCCGGGAATCTCCACTGGCAAACAGCGTCACCTCATGTCCCTGCTTGACGAGCTGTTCGGTCAGGTGAAACACCACGCGTTCGGTTCCGCCATACAATTTCGGTGGAACGCTTTCGTACAGCGGCGCGATTTGAGCGATGCGCAAGATGGCCCCCGTAACGATAATCTTCAATGCGCAATATAGTGTGGCGCATGTTAGTACCGAGAACCATCCGCTTAAACGGGTAGCGAGTCAGGTAAAATGCCCTAGAATAGGGCAGGCCGATTTTACCCCGCTTTACCAGGCAGACGGCGGCGGAAACTTCTTGAACATCTTTTCCACCGATTGGTTCAGTTTGTCTTCGTTCTTCTCGGGCCTATCGGAGAGAGTGTCGGTGGCCATCCCGCGGAAGATTGCCTGCTTTGTCTTGGCATCGAATAGATCGATCACCAACGTGCCCGAGGTATAAGTGTTCCACTTGCGTGGTGGCCATCGTGTCGCCACTCTCCCGCGGTCGGATTCAGCCCTTCTTATGCTTAAAGAATTCCACCTGCCGTAACCGCTTTTCCGCCTCTTTCTTCGTTTTGTACGGGCCTCCGAGGTTCTTCTTGCCGTTTTCGGAAACCACTTTGTATCCGCCTTCGACCTTCTTGATCATCGGACCCTCCACGAACAAGCTAGGTCTTCAGATTGCTCCTGTGCCGCCCATGTTTTCTATTGGCAAGAAAACGGAGAGCGACAACGTTAATGCTGTATCTCCATCTCAGGGAACCAGCGCATGCGGCGACGGAGCGATCCGGCCGCCGGACAGCAAAATCGTTTGTCGTGATTTCGGCACGAGCGTTTCAGGTGGAAACTACGTGAGGAATTGCATCTCTTCGCGCAATTGCCGGCGGGCACGATACACCCGGGATTTGGCCGTTTCCGCGGAGATTCCCAATTCTTCCGCCATTTCCTTGTGTGTCCAGCCTTCCCGTTTGTGAAGAAGAAACGCCGCACGCAACAAGGGATTCAAACGGAGCATGGCCTTCGCCGCAAGATCACGGTTCACATAATTTCGCTCGCTGCTTTCGTTGCGATTCTGGATATCAGAAACTCCCCGGCCTCCACTGTCCACAACCGACAGGTCTACGAGACAATCCTGCCGCCGCGAGCGGTTGCGACGGATGGTCATCAGCGCCTCATTAAATGCCACGCGAAACAACCAGGTTGAAAAACGCGAATGACCGTCAAAGGTGTCCAGTCGCTGGTACGCCTTTATCAATACGTTTTGCAAAGTATCTTCCGCGTCCTCATGATTCTTCAGCACTCTTCGGGAGATTTTGTAGATCATGGGAGAATTCTGGCGCACCAGCGCGGTGAACGCCTCTTCGTTGCCCGCGCGGGCCAGCGCCAGCAATTCTTTTTCCGGAAGGGAGGAATACTCGTTGCTCATTGAAACCCTATCCCTTCTCTTCCCTGCGGGCGAAAGAAGCTAGTCAGCCAGAGAGGTGACAGGAAAAGCACCAAAAACAAAAGCAGCAGAATTTTCTCGAGCCCCGTCTCCGCTACAATGGTTTCCAACAAGCCCACCAGGATGGCGATCACGGCCGCGACCAGAAAACCCGGTGTCCAGCGAAGCATTTCACCCCTCCTCATCCCGGTGCCGAACTATGCCAGGGCTGAGTGCGGCGCGTAACCACCTTGGGGATTTCGACCACCATTGTTTCTCTACCTCGCGTTGGTCACCATCCGGGAGAACCTCTATCCCTCCGACATGCTTGCTGTAGGCACCCAAACTGGTCGCAACATTCGAGCAGCAGCCTAGGAAAGCAATCGGAGATAGAACCGCCGGTCGCAATCCACGCACCAGTGCGGAAAGAAACGGAAAGCACGGACCACGTGGCGTTCGATAATGCCCCGAGCTCGGGTTCGGTGAATGTCCTTGCTGCCGCAGTGCGGACAAATCTGCCTGCGGAAGTGCTTCGCATTCGAGGACGTCGTTGACTGTAGGGGCAGCGTAGCCATTGCACTAACTCCTTTACGCGTTCAGCTCAGAAACCTGAGCGGCCAACGGCGTCTGAGCACAAATTGCTTGGTTCTAGGGTTCCGCCGCCATCGCTTGATTTTCACGTCCTTGCCGCATAGCGTGGAAAAGGGCGATGTCAATGTCCGGCGCTTGCAATGGCACACGCAGCACTTCGGCCGCGCCGAGCCGCAGCGCCTCCAGATATTCTTCCCATTCACCCGTACACTGCACGACAACGAATCGATTCGTTTGCGGTGAGCTGGGCACCGCGGCAAGCAGGTCGCGATACGAACCGTCCGGCAGACGCTCGTCGCAAAAGACAACGGCCAGCGGATGGGTTGCGAGAAATTCCAGCGCTTGAAAGACGGTCGAAGCTGAGAATGTGTTTACGGGTAGCCCTTCGAGTGTGCGCCGCAGCGTTCTTTTGTTTTCAATTCGGCTGGAAACGACCAGCACATCCACTTCATTTTCCATCGACGCGCTCCTTTTGGCTCGCCAAGGGCAAAACAGTGAGTTTTTGTGACCAGGATTGTCGACGGCAACGGCAAAAGGATCAATTGGGGTAAATATGTATCATCTATGCGGGTTTGATGTAGGGGCTACGCCGTGCGGTGAAGCGCCGCTGTCGGGACAGATTGCCATTTTTACAGCGTACACCGTATGGATTTACTGTTTCGGGAGCGTAACAATGGGCGCATTCAACATTCTCACCCTGACCTGCAGGCTGGGACGTTACTCCGAGCGTCCCAGCCTATCTTTTTTCCCGGAAGGGCCCGTTGGGTGACCGGAATGACACGGCGGTGGCCGGCTCAGGGCGTGGCTTCCAGTGGACGAGAGGCTTGCGCAAAGACATAGCGCCATCCCGCAGGCGTGCGCACATACACGTCGCCGAACCACAACTTGTACTCGAAGCTCTTCCCTTGATGCGCACCCTTTGCCCACAGGAGCGCCGTAACCACTGCGGTGTCATCCCACACACGAACGGAGCGATCGGTGTCTTCCTGGTGCTCATACCTATATTCGCCGCTCAATGATTCTTTCAGGAGATCCGCCTTCGTCTGCTTCCGACCGTTGCCAGACACCAGGACAAAATCGTCGGCGAGGATGCGCGTCATGGTTGCTGCGTCATTTTTCTTCACCGCCTCCTGATACTGAGAGTCAAGCGCGGCAACCGTGCTTTCATCGTCGGCACGCGAGGCTGCGGCTCGGACCCCAATGAACATTGCGGCCGCCGTCGCCGCCAGCGCCAAAAGTCCCGCGAGAAAGCTCTTCTCTGTCTTGCGCTGTTTCATGGTGATCTCCTCATCGAGACCCAAAATGCGCCTCGGATTCGCGGTCGGCTCTCACCGAACGGATGTCACCGATTGATTCCGCACGAATCGGTCGCGCCAGACGATGTGCGGAAATATTGTCAGCGCTTTGCCACAGCAAAATGGCGGCGTATGCGCGCCAGGGACGCCAAGCCTCTGACCGGAAGTCTAGTTCGCGCGTCGTGCGGGTACCAGCGATGCGTCGCAGAACAGGATCAGCCGCAGGAAATGCATCGGGGTCGCGCAACGCGCGCATCGCCACGTACTGCGCCGCCGACCTTTCAATCGCAGGAATTTCACACAGTTGTCGCAAGAATGCATCGCTGTCCGCAACGCCTTCAAATTTGATTCGCCCCTCGCAAACGGCGCGAGCGAAATCGCCGATGGTCCTGGCCTTCGCTGGCGGAATGCCGCGGCTCGCCAAATTGGTAGCGGTGAGGCTTTCGGGTGTCGGAAAGAGATGAGTACACTTGGCCATCGCGGAGAACGGCTGCCCAAAGGCTTTCACCAGCTGCGCCGTAAGCGCTGTCGCTCGGTCGAGGCGGACGTGCTGCTCGAGAATCGCTCGCGTGGTCAACTCGAAGGCGCTCCAGCAACCCGGAACGCGCAACCCTTCCTCGGTTTCCACTAGCCGGGCCAGCGCCGGGTCGCAGCAGAGTGTTTTTGCGATGACTGCCCAATCCGCATTGAGATCAAACATGGCGCGGATTCGCTCGATGATGAAAAAGAGCGAGCACGGATCGGCAAAATGAACGCGGACGACGAGGGCATTCTTTTCTTGGTCATGAGAAACCGAGAAATCGCCGGTGCTGCCGTTTACGGAAAAGCAGCGGCTGTAGCCATTGCCGTCTACGGATTCGACGCCGGGCGCGACGCGCGCTGCGAGGAACTGCAAAACACGCTTCCAGTTATAGGGCGGCCGGTAATGGAGGTGGAAGAGGTATTGATTCTTTGGTTGGTTTGGAGTGCGCGGCGCCAGGGCACGGATTTGCGTTGGAGTTCGATGATAGACACTGCGAATCGCTTCGTTGAATCGCCGGACACAACCGAACCCCGACGAAACCGCGACCTGCATCATGGGCAAATTTGTTTCGTCGATCAGCTTCTTGGCGAAGTGCAACCGGCCGGTTTGCGCAACGGCGCTGGGCGTGGCTCCCAGGTGGCGCAGGAACAGGCGGCGAAGATGCCGCGAGCCGATACCGAGGCGTTCGGAAAGAGCCTCCACGCCGCCGTCTTCCAAGCCACCTTCGCTGATCAATTGCAACGCTCGCGAAACCGTGTTGCGAGTTCCGACCCACGCGTGAGTTCCCGGCGAACACTCTGGGCGGCAGCGCAAACAGGGACGAAAGCCGGCTTCGGCCGCTGCGGCTGCGCTGGGAAAGTAACGAACATTGCTTTCCTGCGAGGTACGCGAGCGGCAGATCGGGCGGCAATAAATTCCTGTGGTGAGCACGCCAATGAAGAACTTGCCATCGAATCGCGCATCGCGTGCGAGTCGCGCCCGTGAACAAATATGGTGGTCGAGTTCCATAACCTTGGTCAGGGGATAATAGCTTATGTTGCCGGGGAAGCTGGACGTTTTCGGACGTTGATAGTTTGTCGGCGGGCCGACAGCGGTGGCGCTACGAAAGCCGCCGCCCTGAATTTCCCTGCGATGCTCGCCGGGCGTAAGAAACGGGGTCAGGTCGGCACGAGGCGGAGTGAGTTGTTTCATCCGGCGGAACGGCGCATTGTGGCGAGGCGCGGAGAATCGGAAAAGCGGTGAGAAGAAAGCCCAGTCTGGCCACTCGAAGGAGATGCACTCGCATCGCTCCACCCCCTGAAGAAAGATGCGTGCGAAACCGAATTGCTAAGTAGGTTAGAGGTTGCTAGTGGATTAGGTTACAGGTGAGGTTATCACGGCTCTAGTACGGCTGTGAGTCGTAGCGTTCGATGCGCTGCAGACAAAGGAGCAACACTACTTTCTCGCAGGGAGGTATTTCTTGTCGATGGAGGCTACTACTACGTAGTTGGGGTCCACCATTTCCGTGAGGTGCAGGCGGCCGACTTTGGAGAAGAGTTCGTAGGCGTCGAGTTCAGAAAGGGAGTAGTCGCGGTGAATCCAGGCGACGAGTTCGGTGACCGCGATGCGGACGGCATCGTCGACCGGGCGATAGATGCCCGTGGTCATGAGCTCGTGATCGTTTTCGAGGCGCGGCCAGTCGGTGGACTTCCCTTTCACAAGTTCGAAACGGAATTTTGCTTTCATGGGGACTTCGACGGCGCTGCCAGCAACTTCGCCGTCGCCCATGGCGGCGTGTCCATCACCGAAATAGAAGAGCGCGCCCTTGACGTTGACGGGGAGATAGAGAGTGTTGCCGGGAGAGACTTCGGGCGCGTCCATGTTGCCGCCGAATTCCGCAGGGACAATGGAGCTGCGGGCTTCACCATGAGCGGGAGCGACGCCGATGCAGCCGAGGAAAGGCTTGAGAGGAAATTGTGTTTTGAAATTGGAGTCGAGGGCCTGGAAGGTGATGAGCTGTTTGTCGGCGTTGATGGGGTAATACCAGGCGCGCTCGGGGAGTGGCGCTTTTTCGAGCATGGGCGTGTAGTGCGTGGAATTGGCGGCGCCAAAGCCGGGGCCGAACGTGCCAACGCCCTGGTTGCTGTCGACCTTAAGATCCAGGATGCGGATGACGAGAGTGTCGCCGGGCTCGGCGCCGTCGATGAAGAAAGGGCCGGTAAGAGGATTGTCGATTTTGATGTTGGAGAAAGGATCGCCGGGCTTTTGAAGCGCGTTGCCGAAACAGTCGAGTGAATTGGCTTCGAGGATGTTGCCGGGCTTGAGATGAGCGACTGGCTCAGCGGGGCCGAAAGTGGCTTTGACGTTGTCCATGGAAGCGTGGAAGCGGACGATGTTGGCGGCATCAGCGGAGGCGGGAGTTTGCGCTTCGGCCGGCATGTTGCTCAGGAAGATAAAAGGTGCGGCTAGAGCGAATGATAGATGGCGCAAGGAAGCCTCCGTTGGAAAGTGAATTCGAAGTGCAACATAGATTTGGTGTCGGAGTCAATCGGCGGAGTGTCTGCTATCCTCGTAGGGCTTATGAGACTGGTGGTGGCAGCGGTGCTGGAGCGAGAGGACCGCCGGCTGTTGATTGGACAACGGCGGCGGGATGATACTTCCGCGCTGAAGTGGGAGTTTCCTGGGGGCAAGGTGCGGGAGGGCGAGGAATTGGCAGCGGCGCTGGCGCGGGAGTTGCGGGAAGAGTTGGGCGTGACGATTTTGAAAAGTGTGGAGATTGCGCGGGTGCGGCACCAGTATGCGGATAAGCCGGAGGAATTGGAGATCCATTTTTTTGCGGCGAAAATTGCGGAGAAAGAGGTTACGCCGCGGGTGTTCGAGCAAATCGCGTGGGTGCTGCCGAAGGAATTGGCGGGATACGATTTTCTGGCCGCGAACCGGGAATTGATTGCCCATCTGGCGACGGGGAAGATTAAGGCCGGAGAAATGTTGGGGGAGTAGGACCGAGGGAATGTTCACGACAGAGAGCAGATAGGCTGGCATAGAAGCCAGCGCTACACTGAAGAAAAGGTACAGGTTAGCTTGGAATGTAGTGTGGTGCTTCGTTTTTGCGCTAGGGGGTAGGTTGCGGGCCGAAATAACGGTAGTGGCCGGTGATCCTCCATTGGAATAGGACGTCTTCCATTTTGGGGCCATGGCCGATGTTGTGGACGATCATGTAGCGGCCAGTCTGCGGAGATTTCTTGCTAACAACGATTCCGATGTGGGGCACGTCGCCGCCCAGATCCCAAGTGACGAGATCACCGGGAGCATAGTCGGCGGCGAGCGTGGTAGTAAAGAGCTTCTCGCCCTTGCGACTGAAGAAGACCATGAGATTCGGGACGCGACGATGATCGATGTTTGTGTCGGTACGCACGGTCATCCAACGCAAGTGATTGGGATAGTCCCAAAAATTGGCTTGCATATCTTCATGAACTTCTTTTTGCAGGTCGATGCCGACGGCGCGATAGATGCGTATGATTTCGTCGGTACAGACGCCGGTGTTGGCGGGGACATCGCCCCCCGGATAGGGAATACGAACGTAAGCGGGATCGTAGCGGACGGAGTGAGTGGGGCGCTCTTCGGCGGCAGTAACGAGGCGCTGAAGGAATGCTTGTTGTGAGGCGCGGGAAGCGACGTTAGCTTGGGCAAAGATCGAGGGTGCGGAGAGCGACAAGACCCAGGCAGCGAGAAACATTTGCGGGCGGGGCATGACCGCAGTTTAGCAAAGAACTACGAGGGGCAACGGAAGGGCATAAGAGGAAAGAGTGCCGTCGTAACAGTGGACCTCGAGTAGTGTGGACGAGGATTTTCACCACCGAGGACACAGAGGAAGATGAGACGGAGAGGAAAAGGATAACGCAGAGGCCGCGCGAGAGAGCCTGGCGCGATTGATCATTCGTTACCCGTCGCGAATCGGGCCATCGAAACCTCGGGCTGGCATAGAAGCTAGCACTCCATTGCAGACGCAAATCCCGACGCTCACGAACCAAGGGTGCGGAACCCGACGGCAAAAAACGCACACGCAATCCAAGAGAAAAACCTCCTCCTGAAGGGTGAGCTACAAAGCACCTCCTAACAGGAATGGCTCGGTTAGGAGATGACGGGGTTGGGTTTGTCGGGGTTGATGGCTAGTTCAGTGATGGCTTTGTCCAGGACGGACTTTTCGAGTTGGCCGTCGGTGTACAGTTCGTGAAGGGTGGCGAGGGTGATGAAGCGCGAATCGACTTCGAAGAATTCGCGGAGCGAGGTGCGACCTTCGCTGCGGCCGAATCCGTCGGTGCCGAGAGTGGCGAGGCGGCGCGGCATCCATTTGCTGATCATGTTGGGCAAGGTCTTCAAATAGTCCGAAGCGGCTACGAGAACGCCTTGCGAACCCTCGAGACATTGCTTGACGTAAGGGACGCGCGGCTTGGTGCTGGGGTGCAGGCGGTTCCAGCGCTCGGTTTCGATGCCGTCGGTGTAGAGGCACTTGTAGCTGGTGACACTCCATACATCGGCGGAGACGCCGTATTTCTGCTCGAGAATTTCCTGCGCGGTGACGACTTCGTTGAGAATGGCGCCACTGCCGAAGAGTTGCGCACGCAACTTGGATTTTTTGTTCACGGCGCCGCGGAATTTGTACATGCCCTTGAGAATGCCTTCCTCGACACCGGCAGGCATGGTCGGCATGGCGTAGGGCTCGTTCATCACGGTGATGTAGTAGAAGACATTTTCGCCGTCTTTGTACATGCGGCGAATGCCGTCTTGAATGATGACGGCAATTTCATAGGCGTACGCGGGATCGTATGCGAGAAGATTCGGGACGGGAAGCGCCAAAACGTGGCTGTTACCGTCCTGGTGCTGAAGGCCTTCACCAGCAAGGGTGGTGCGCCCGGCGGTGCCGCCGAGAAGGAATCCGCGAGTGCGCATATCCGCGGCGGCCCAGATGAAATCGGCGACGCGCTGGAATCCGAACATTGAATAGTAAATGAAAAACGGAATGGTGTTAATGCCATGCGAGGCATACGCGGAGCCAGCGGCGATGAAGGAAGCCACGGAGCCGGCTTCGGTGATGCCCTCTTCGAGAATCTGGCCGTCTTTGGCTTCTTTGTAATAGAGAAGAGTGTTGACGTCGACGGGTTCGTATTTCTGGCCGACGCTGGAATAGATGCCGACGGTGCGGAAGAGTGACTCCATACCGAAGGTACGCGCTTCATCGGGAACGATGGGCACGATGAGCTTGCCAATTTCAGGATGCTTCAACATTTTGCGAAGCATGGCGACGAAGGCCATGGTGGTGGAAACTTCGCGGCCATCGCTGCCATCGTGGAATTCGCGGAAAAGTTCGTCGTGGTCGGCGACGAGCGGTGTGGAGCGGATTTTGCGCTGTGGCGTGTATCCCCCGAGTGCTTCGCGGCGAGTCTTGAGATAGCGGATTTCCTCGCTGTCGTCGGGCGGGCGATAGAACGGAACGTCGCTGATGTCGCCGTCGCTAAGGGGAATGCCAAAGCGCGAGCGGAACTCGCGGAGTTCTTCTTCGTTGAGCTTCTTCTGCTGGTGCGTGACGTTCTTGCCTTCGCCGGCTTCACCAAGACCGTAACCTTTAATCGTGCGGGCAAGAATGACCGTGGGGCCACCCTTGTGTTCGACGGCGGCTTTGTAGGCGGCATAGACTTTGCGGGGATCGTGTCCACCAAGACGCAGGCGGCGCAGAGCCTCGTCGGGAAGAGGCTCGACAAGTTTCAGGAGGCGCGGATCGCTGCCGAAGAAGAATTGGCGAACGTAGTCGCCAGAAGAAACAACGAGCTTCTGGTATTCGCCGTCGACGACCTCGCCCATGCGCTTGACGAGAAGGCCTTCGGTGTCGCGCTCGAGGATGGGATCCCACTCGCTGCCCCAGAGAACTTTGATGACGTTCCAGCGGGCACCGCGGAAAGCGGACTCGAGTTCCTGAATGATCTGGCCATTGCCGCGAACGGGACCATCGAGGCGCTGAAGATTGCAGTTGACGACGAAGATGAGGTTGTCGAGTTTTTCGCGAGCAGCAAGAGTGATGGCGCCGAGAGATTCGGGTTCATCGGTTTCACCGTCGCCGAGGAAGGCCCAGACTTTTGCATCGGTGGCGGGCTTCAAGCCGCGGTTTACGAGATAGCGATTGAAGCGCGCCTGATAAATGGCCATGAGCGGACTGAGCCCCATGGAGACCGTGGGATATTCCCAGAAATCGGGCATGAGCCAGGGATGCGGGTAGGAGGAGAGTCCACCGCCGGGCTTCAGTTCGCGGCGAAAGTTTTCCAGCTGCTCGATGGTGATGCGACCTTCCAGATATGCGCGAGAATAAATGCCGGGAGCGGCGTGGCCCTGGAAATAAATGGTGTCGCCTTCAAAATGTTCGCTGCGCGCGCGGAAGAAATGGTTGAAGCCGACTTCGTAGAGAGTGGCGGCGGAGGCGTACGTGGAGATGTGACCGCCGATGTTGTGCTCCATGCGGTTGGCGCGGACGACCATGGCGAGAGCGTTCCAGCGAATCAGGGACTTGATGCGGCGTTCGAGCTGCTGGTCTCCCGGGAAGAGCGGCTCGAGGCGCGCGGGGATGGTGTTGGCGTAAGGAGTGTTGGCAGTAAAGGGGAGATCGATGCCACTGACGGTGGCGTGGGCGCGCAGGCGCTCCAGGATTTCACGCGCGACGTCGGTACCGCTGGATTCCAGGACGGAATCAAGGGATTCGAGCCATTCCTGAATTTCGACGTCGTCGATGTGGTGTCTAGGGGTGATTGTTTCCTGATCCATAGGAGCGACCGGCCTTCTTTCCATTCCAAAGGCGCTAAAGGCGCCAAGGGCAAAATCCACGAGTGAGTTCGCAATTTCTAAGAATAACACCTTGAGGAGGGGATGTGCACGCGGAAGGGAGGAGTTAGAAATATTGCTGATAGCGTGGAGCGATTTCTTGGATGGGTGAGAGAAGTTGCGTCGATCGTAGGAACCCACTTTCGCAAAAACCGCGAAGGGTGGGCACCCTTAAGTACGTGGGCACGGGCCGAGAGGAAGAGAGATTCCTCACTCCGTCGACTCCGTTCGGAATGACAAGTCTCTTGATTCGGGTGAGATCGCTTCGGCCGCAAACGACGCGGCTCTCAGGATGACAACGCGGGTTGCGTGGGACCAAACGATGCATCACGTGGAAATCTGGGCTAGAGGGTGCGGCCGCCGTCGAGGACTAGTGTGTGGCCGGTCATGAATTCGGCGCGGGTGATGAACATGACTGCGTCGGTGACGTCCTGGGGACGGCCGGTTCTGGCAAGCGGGGCGCGCTTGATGAAGTCGGCTTGCCATTCCGGAGGATCGCCGGGCATGGTGATGGTCCCGGGTGCGATGGCGTTGACGCGAACCTTGGGGGCAAGCTCCTTGGCAAGAATGCGAGTCAGGAGGATGACACCTGCTTTGGAAATGGAATGGGGAAGAAATTCGCGCCAGCCCATGAGCCCACCGATGTCGGAGAAATTGATGATGACTCCGTTGCCCGATTGCGTGAGATACGGCGCAGCAGATTGGCAGCAGAAGAAAGGAGCCTTGAGATTGGTCTCGAGGGAGGCATCCCAGGTGGCTTCGGAAGTTTCGCCGAATTTGGTTTCGAGGAAATTGGCGGCGCTGTTGATGAGGATATCGAGACGCTGGAATTCCTTTGCAACGCGCGCAATGAGATCGTGAATCTGCTCGACGTGAGTGAGGTCGGCCTGCAGGGCGATGGAGCGGCGGCCGAGCTTTTCGATTTCGTGAACGACCTCGAGGGCTTCGGCTTGGGATTGACCGTAATGGATGACGACGTCGGAGCCTTCGCTGGCGAGACGAAGAGCAATGGCGCGGCCAAGACGCTTCCCTGCCCCGGTTACCAGGGCGACGCGGCCGTGCAAGCTGGGTTCGGTGGACATGGAGTCGGTGGCCTAGGAAAAGGTAGCACAAGAGGTGGAAGGAAGTGCTAGTGCGTCGTCATGAGGAAGCAGAGGAATTTGGTTTTTCTCTGGGCTGATGCGAAAAGCAGATCCCTCGCTGCGCTCGGGATGACAAAATAACTGGCGCGCACTGCATGAGGGTTGAGCGACGGCATTCGGTGAGTGGTTGATTCACCACAGAGGACCTGGAGAGCACAGAGGAACCCAATTCTGGCGGCAAGGTGATTAGTGGTGTTCCTTGTCCATGTAGAGGCAGGAGGATTGGGCGAGGGAGTCGGAGACGGCTTCGCCGGTGATGAGGCGAGCGCCGCGGCTAAAGGTAAGGTATTCGAAACCCCATTCAATGAAAACCTGGACGCGACTTTGGAATTGAACGATGTACATGAGATGGATGAAGAGCCAGATGAACCAGGCGAGAAAGCCGGAGATGTGCAGACCGAAAACATTGGCGACGGCAGCGGCGCGTCCGATGACGGCCATGTCGCCCTTGTTGAAATAGTGGAAAGGCGGAACCGTTTGCTTGCCTTCGAGGCGAGCCTTGATTGTTTTTGCGGCGTAGCGTCCTCCCTGAATGGCGACCTGAGCGACGCCGGGGAGAGGCTTGCCGTGTTCGTCGAGAGAAAGGGCCAGATCGCCGACGACGAAAATATTGGGATAGTTGGGAATGGTGAGATCGGGAAGCATCTTGATGCGGCCGCTGCGATCGGTTTCGGCGTGAGTGCGTTCGGCAACTTTGCGACCGAAGTCGTTGGCGGTAACGCCGCCGGCCCACAGCACGGTGCGTGCGGGAAGCTTGATGTCCGCGCCGTCGTGGGAGTAGTGAACACTGTCGGCATCGATACTGTTAACCATAGCGTTTTTGAGAACTTCAACGCCGAGATGGGAGACGAGTTTTTCCGCTTTGACGGAAAGATCCTCGGGGTAAGCGGTGAGGACGCGAGGAGCGCCATCAAGAAGGATAATGCGGGCTTCGCTGGGATTGATGTGGCGAAAATCATGGCGAAGAGTCTCGCGAGCAATTTCCGCGAGAGCGCCGGCAAGTTCGAGGCCGGTGGCGCCGGCACCGACGATGACAAAGGTGAGCCAGGCGCGGGCTTCGGCTTCGGAGCCCGAACGTTCGGCGCGTTCGAAGGCGTAGAGAAGCTTGTGGCGAATGGCGGTGGCTTCCTCAACGGTCTTGAGGCTGGGAGCGAAGGCGCGCCAGGCATCGTTGCCGTAGTAGGAAGTTTGCGAACCGGTGGCGATGATGAGGGAGTGGTAGGGAAAAGTGCAGCCGTCACGAAGGATCACTTTCCTGGCGTTGGGATCGAGATCGACGGCCTCGCCTAGAAGGACTTCGGTGTTTTTCTGGCGGCTGAGAACCGCGCGAAGTGGAGAGGCGATCTGACCGGGAGAAAGAGAACCGGTAGCCACCTGATAGAGGAGCGGTTGGAAGAGATGGAAGTTGCGCTTGTCGATGAGGGTGACCGAAGCGTTGGTGCGCTTGAGAGTTTGCGCGGCGACAAGTCCGCCAAAACCGCCGCCGAGAATGAGAATTTTGTGTGTTCCGGCCATAGCAAACCCGCGGCTGCTGCTACCATGGACTGGGAGAATTAGTTTACAGTAGTCAGTTTTAAGTATTAAGCAAGAAGAACAGGAGATCCCTCGCTTCGCTTGGGATGACAATGGGGACCGAGCGACCGCGGACTACAGTTTCGCGCGCGGGAAAAAGCGAGTGCCGATGAAAAAAAGAAACCGCGCAGAGAGGAATCGTCTACGAAGAACTATGAGCGAACATTCAGGAGAGGAAGCAGGTTGGAACGAGCAAACTGAGAGGAACGCGCTGAGGCTATTGCTTTCGGACTTAATTCAACCAGCGACGCGGGTGGAGTTGCTGGGATTGATGGACGAGGAGTTGTTTGTGAACGATCTGCACCGAGTGGTGTACGAGGAGATGCGGGAGATGGGGCAGTTGACAGCGCGAGAAATGCGGAGTTTGCTGCCCGCACGAATCACGAATCGGGGATTCCCCGACTTTGACTGGAACGAGTTTCTGGGTGCGAAGGTGGCGAGCGAAACAGAGATCGAGGAGTTATATGCGAGCGTGTTGCGAATGATCGAAGTGCGTCACCGCGACGATTCGGAACCTGGAGCGAACTGAAAGTGAGGCAAAGTCCGAGGCAGATCGGGTACCTGGCGGAGGCGATCTGTTTTGTTGGGTATGTGGGATTGTACATCTGGAAATTGCAGGTGCAGTTTCCCGCATCGTGGTGGATATTCGTGGTGTGGCTCGGCGCGAGTATGGTGCTGCGGAGGGATACGCCAAAAACGCTGGGGTGGCGCGTGGACAATTTATGGGCGGCCACGAAACGGGCGGGGTGCTTCTTCTTTCCGGCGGCACTGGGGATTTGCGTGATCGGAGTTTTTCTGGGGATGCTGAAGCGGGTGCCAGGGCACTTGACGGAACCAAAACATCTGTTCGGGTACATGGCGTTTTGCCTGTTGCAGCAGGTGGGACTGAATTCGTTTTTGACGAACCGGTTGTTGAGCGCGTTTGAGAAACCATGGATCGCGGCAGTGACAGCGGGAATTGCGTTCGCGGCGCTGCATTGGCCGAACCCGGTACTGGTGCCATTGACGCTAGTGGGCGGGATCGCAATGGCATGGCTGTTTGCGAAAGAGCGGAATATTTTGCCGCTAACGGCGGGGCAGGCAATTCTGGGAGCGCTGGTGTGGTGGGCGTTTCCACTGGCGTGGCACCATTCGATGAGAGTGGGGCCGGGGTATTGGAATTATCATCCGTAGGAAAGGCTCTAAGTTGTCAGTTGCCAGTTCTAAGCAAGGCAAAATAAGCCGATCCCTCGCTTCGCTCGGGATGACAAACGGCACGGCGGGGCTGCATGAAAGTTGAAAGAGGAGGCCGCATTCGGTGAGCGAGTGATTCGCCACAGAGGACACAGAGAGCACAGAGGAATATAACTGCGAAGAGAAGATGGACGGCGAAAAGAGTGCTCTGTGCGAACGCGAATGTAGAGCGGCCGCCTCGCAAGGCGGCCGCAACAAAAGCGAAAGGCAGCCGCGGAACCGACCTTAAGCTCGGCCACTGCAAGAGTCGGCGGAAGACGGACAACCAAGCGAGATGCCTGGGTTACAGGGGCTCGTCGCTGGTGCGGTCAGCTTGCCGTAAGGTCAATTCAAGAACTTTGGTTTCGGTGATGTCGCTGGCGCGGCCGGCAATTCGCACGATGCGTCCAGAGGAGTCACGGATGGCATAGCCTCGGTCGTGAATCCAACGCTCGGCACCGTCGGGACGGCGAATGCGATACTGGACGTCGAAGGTGTTGTCAGAGGTATCGCGATTGAAAAAGACCAAGGCGCGGTCATTGTCGTCGGGATGGACAGCATCAAGCCAGGAATGAGTATGGGCGTAGAGGCTCTGGCAGGAGCGCCCCCAAACTTTTTCATAAGCAGGGCTAACGTAAAGGATGCGCTCCTCGATGACGTCGATAAGCCAGAGGACATCGGGGAGAGCAGCAGCGATCTGTTGAAATGGTTCGCGGGCAATGTTTGAGGAGCGCTCGGCGTCGATGCGATCGCAGACTTCTTCATGCAGGGCATCGACAGTCTGTTGAAGGAGTGCGGACTTTTCGTCGACGATGGCCTGCATTACGGAATGGAGGCCGAGTAGTTCCTCCTCAATGCGGCGCCGTTCGTAGACTCTGGCGGCGACCATCAGGGGCATGGTACAAGCAACGCAGACAAAGCTGCCAAGCAGGAGGGGAGCATTGCGGCCGACGGCAAAAGGACCGAATCCGGCGAGGGAACCCCAAATCGCGAATCCGCTGAGAACGAGATTGGTGCCTGCGGACTCAAGCGGGCAGAAACGAAACGCGGCCCAAACGGAAAAAGGCAGACAAAGAAAAGCGAGGCCGTACCACTGCGGCCAGAGAAGTGAGGGAGGACCGAAGATAAGAACGCAAAGAAGGCAGAGGCCGGCGAGGAGAAGAAACAATTCGAGATTCTCGGCAAGCGTAGAGCTGTGGCGAGGGCTTCGCAGCACGAGGACGAGAAAGGGAGTGACGGTGATAGCGCCGAGGGCATCGCCAACCCACCAGGTGAGCCAGACAACGCGAAAATCGTGCCAGTTGGCGAAGCCAGAGCTAGCAGATGAGGCAGACGCCAATGGTGGCGCTGATGGCGCAGGCGAGAAAACAAGCAAGGCAGACGAAACGAAAGACGTCTTTGGTCCTATAGAAGGCTTTGGTGCCGTTGGCGAACTGATTTACGAGATAGGCGCCGACGAAAGCCTCGAGGGTGTTGCCGATGGCGATGCCCGCGGAGACGACGGTGGAGGCGTTGACGTGGTGATTAACGAGAAAGGCTCCAGCCAGGACAGCGGGCCAAGCGCGATATCCGAGAAGCAGAAGAGCGGCGATGGAGATGCCAGCGGGTGCCCAGAGAACGGTGGCATGAGGATTGACGCTGGCCAGACCGAGACCGAACCTGCCGGAGACGTAATAGATAAAAGTGAGCAGGGATAGTGCGACGAGATGAGAGAGGAAAGGGGAGCGTGACTGAAGCACCTGAGCGCGTTCAGAAGGAACGAAAGTTGAGTGATGAATGAAAACGTTGCGCTCAGGAATCATGTGAAACATTTCCTCTTGCTTGATTGCCGAGAGGCCTGTTCATACGCCTGAACCTGGTCGTGGAAGAGGGGCGGACGGGGAACGTCCAAGTTGACAGAGCACAACCTATACTACCGGCGCGGAAGAGTGTCAACGGAAGAAAGTTGCCAGCTTGCAGTTGTCAGTTTTGCGTTCCAAGTAAGGAAAGAGAACAAAAAAGAACCCCACCCGCGTAAGGCGGCGGGCGGGGCGGATTGGATGGAAGAGTTGCGCCGGAGGCTACTGCCGGGCGCTCGGGTTACCAGCCCGTACGATACTGGCGGCTGAGATACTGATTGGCTTCGGGGACGTTGGTGACGCGCATGGAAGCGCCGTCGTAAGCGATTTTCCTTCCGGCACGCAGTGCCACGACGCCGAGGAGCATCACTTCCGTGAGTTGGGTGGCGTAGGAGAACGGAGAAGCGGCCTGGCCGTGACCTTTTGCAGCGGCGACCCAGTTGAGTTCGTGGGCTTCCCCGTCGATGCGAGGAAGTTTTTGAGCAGGCTTCTTGACGGAATCCTGGAGGGACTTGGGCAAGAGGCGCGGATTGGCGCCGTAGGTGTCGTGCATGAGTTTGCCCTTGCTGCCGATGATGATGGCGCCACCTTCCTTTTTGAGCTGATCTTCGCCGAGTTCGACCGGCTTGGGAGGAGTGAGGCCGCCGTCGAACCAGGTAAGTTTGACGGGAGGCATGGAGCCGCGCGCCGGGAACTCATAGAAGATAATGCTGGCGGCTGGGTAAGAGGCATTGTTGAAAGGACTGGAGACGGTCTCGATGGCGGTAGGGAAACCGAGATTTAGACTGGTCATGGAAACGTCAAGGAGATGAGCGCCCATGTCGCCAATGGCACCGACACCCCAGTCGACCCAGCCGCGCCAATTGAAGGGATGGTAGATGGGATGATAGCTGACGCTGGGACCTACGCCCAGGAAAAGATCCCAGGAGAGGGTTTGGGGAACAGGGTAATTCCCTGCCATAGCGTTCGCGAGACGAGCGTTGACACCGTTCATATCCCACTTAAGGGAATCAAGCGATCCTGAGGCGGCCTGCGGACGAGGAACGCCCTGAGGCCAGAAGCCGACGGGGCGGTCGGTCCAGACATGAATTTCGCGAACTTCGCCGATGGCACCAGACTGAATCAGTTCGACAGCGGTTTTCGTATCGTTGAGAGAGCGGCCCTGGTTGCCCATCTGCGTGGCCAGCTTGGGCTTGTCCTTGGCCTTAGCGGCGAGTTTGCGACACTCATCGACGGACCAGCAGAGAGGCTTCTGAACATAGACGTGCTTGTCGAGATCCATGGCGGCGAGAGTGATCGGCGCGTGCATGTGATCGGGAGTAGCGACGACAATGCCGTCGATGTCCTTTTGTTGCTCGAGCATTTTGCGATAGTCGGAATAGCGCTTGGCTTTGGGGATGAGATCGTTTTTGAGATGAAGGATATTGTCGAGGCGCGCCTTGGCCTTGGCGGCATCGGCAGCAGACATGGCTTGGGCCGCGCCGGAGGCATCGGGATGATCGATATGCTGCTGAAGATTGGAGGCATCGGTATCGAGACGGGAGAGTTTCTCATCGGTATAGGCCCAGTCGACATCGCAGAGAGCGACGATGTTCTGACTGGCGAGATTAATGAGATTGCTACGACCCATTCCGCCAACGCCAACACAAGCAACGTTCGTGGTGTCGCTAGGGGGAACAAAACCGCGACCGAGAACGTGACGAGGGAGAATAGTGAAGGCAGCACCGGTAACCGCAGCCTTGCTGATAAAGTCGCGCCGCGAAACTTCGATCTTCTCTGTTAAATCGATATTCTTGCTGGGTTCTTTACTTTTTTCACTCATTCATGGCTCCTTTGGAACGCCGCGGACATTATGACCCTGCGAGGGAAAGTTTGCGAAGAAGAAAAGTGCGGGCTTGAGGAATTCTCGGGGGACAGCAAAAGAAGCGATCGGCGAGAAAAGGGCAAACAGCGATGCGGCATTCGCGTTCGCGAGCTCGCGAGCGCCAAGGGAAAGCCTCGACCCTGAAGGGTGAGCTACATGGGACGGCGGGCCATAAGGGACCGCCGGATTCCCGGAAGACGGCCCCATTGATTCAGTCTAAGCGTCTCAAGAGTAAGGGGTTTTTGGAGAACCTCTGCCATGTTTTTGACAAAGAGCGGGAAGGCAAGGGCGAAGAAGTCCAAAGTTTTGCATAGTTGGAGTATGGCGCGATTCGAAACATCATCTAAGTACTTAGAATAGTTGAAGATGAGGGCGGAATGAGGCGCGCCCAAATGCTGGCAGGCGGCGGCATGCATTGAAGCTGCTGGCGGCGACTTAATCCGCTCTAGGATGCACCTTGGGTCGTGTGGAGCGCAAGGGTGTAAACAAGTGGAACAGGCAACACTGATCGAACGATGGCCACGGACAGCCGACCCGAGATGGATGACGCGAAGTCCCGGCTGGCGAAAAAGCAGTTTTATGATGTGCTGATTGAGTCCGACATCTTGTCTGGTGGCTCCTTACATCTATTGTAACGATTCCTCCCTACGCCCCCTTTTTCTGAATCGCCGACATCTGATATCTTTTTGTTGGCCCGCTGTCGATCCCACCGTTTGCCGTTCGATCTACCCATGGAAGCACAAAAGGCAGGACCCAAATTGGAAGGAGAGAAGAAATGCGATGCATGGTAATCGTCAAAGCAAATAAGGACTCTGAGGCCGGGATTATGCCGAGCCAAGAGCTTCTGACCGCCATGGGCAAATTCAATGAAGAGTTGGTGAAGGCAGGGGTGATGCTCGCGGGCGACGGCTTGCACCCCAGTTCGAAGGGCAAGCGGGTGAAATTTCCGGGAGGAAAGCTGACGGTAATCGACGGGCCCTTCGCCGAGACCAAGGAATTAATCGCGGGCTATTGGATCTGGCGGGTGAAGTCGGTGGACGAAGCAGTGGAGTGGCTGAAGCGCAGTCCTTTTGGCGACGGCGCCGAACTGGAAATTCGGCCAATCTTTGAAGCCGAGGATTTCGGGCCAGCGATGACGCCGGAGATGCGCGAGTCAGAAACCAGGATGCGCAAACAGTTGGAAAAGCAGAAGTAAGAACCTGAGCGGCCAAAGCCGGTTGCAGGAGAGGACACGGTCGACTGGAGATTAGACGTTGCCAGGCAAAATTTTTTCTTGGTAGCCTGTCGATTTAGGGCTGCGCCATTCGATATACCTTGGGAGGCGACAAATGAAGTACATGCTACTCATCTATGGGGACGAGCAGGCGTGGAGCGACCCGGAACGGCGGGAGTGTTACCAGGAATCGACCCAGCTTGCCCATACGCTCAAGTCCAGCGGCCATTTCCTGACCACTTCGCCGCTGCAGTCTGTCTCCACAGCGACCACGGTACGGGTGCGCGAAGGCAAGCGGCTGGTAACCGATGGCCCGTTCGCGGAAACCCGGGAACAGCTCGGCGGATTTTTCATGATTGAAGCCAAAAACCTGGACGAGGCCATCGACATTGCCGGGCGAATTCCGGGCGCGCGCAAGGGCTCGGTGGAGATCCGCCCCGTCGTCGAAATCCCGGGCATACCCGTCTGATTCTGAACGATGACAACAGCCAGCCCGTCGGTCAAAACGAAATGGAAGATGCCGATGGTTTTTGGTTGTGAAAGACTAAATCGCAGTGCGAAGGAGCAAGTACGATGAGCAACGTTCGAGTGTTGGCAGGCACCAAGAAAGGCGCATTCATTCTTTCATCCGACGGCAAACGCGAACGGTGGGAAGTCTCCGGGCCGCACTTCGCTGGATGGGAAATGTATCACCTGAAGGGTTCGCCCGCCGACCCGAATCGCATTTACGCTTCGCAGACCAGCGGCTGGTTCGGGCAAGTAATCCAGCGCTCGGACGATGGGGGCAAGACCTGGTTTCAGCCGGGCACGCCTCCGGGAGAGACGACCGGCCCCGGCGGAATGCCCAAGGGTGAAAGCAATAAATTTGTCTACGACACTTCGATGGAAACGGGCGCGCCGCTGACCACGCATCAGTGGTACGACGGAACGCAGCATCCGTGGGAGTTCAAGCGCGTATGGCATCTGGAGCCGTCGCTGACGGATCCGGACACGGTGTACGCGGGAGTGGAAGACGCGGCCCTTTTCCGTTCGACAGACGGAGGCAAGAACTGGCATGAATTCTCCGGACTGCGCGGCCACGGCAGCGGTCCGCGTTGGCAACCGGGCGCGGGCGGAATGTGCCTTCACACTGTGATTCTCGACCCGAAAGATCCCGGGCGCATCTATATCGCCATCTCCGCGGCTGGAGCGTTCCGCACCGACGACGGCGGCAAAACCTGGAAGCCCATCAACAAAGGGTTACGGTCGCAATATATTCCCGACCCAAACGCCGAGGTAGGGCACTGCGTTCACCACATTGCCATGAATCCCGGCCGGCCGGGCGTGCTGTTCATGCAAAAGCACTGGGACGTGATGCGCTCCGATGATGCCGGCGATTCGTGGCACGAAGTCAGCGGCAATTTGCCCACCGATTTCGGATTCGTGATCGACGTGCACGCTCATGAGCCGGAGACGATTTATGTTGTACCGATCAAGAGCGACGGCGAGCACTTCGTGCCTGACGGCAAACTGCGTGTATTTCGCAGCCGCAGCGGGGGAAACGAATGGGAAGAACTGTCGAAGGGGCTGCCGCAGAAGGATTGTTACGTGAACGTGCTACGGGACGCGATGGCGGTGGACTCGCTGGATAAATGCGGGATTTACTTCGGCACGTCGGGAGGTCAGGTGTACTGCTCGCCGGATGCTGGCGACACGTGGTCTCCGATCGTGCGCGATCTGCCGGCCGTTTACTCGGTTGAGGTGCAGACATTGCCATGATCCGCGTGGAACTGCCGCCGCATCTGCGCGCGCTGGCGCACGTTCGCGGCGAAGTGCAGCTCGACGTTGCTGCGCCGGTTACGTTGAGAGCGGTGCTGGACGCGCTTGAGGCACAATATCCGATGTTGCGCGGGACGATTCGCGACCATGTCACGCAACAGCGGCGCGCGTTCTTGCGATTCTTCGCATGCGCGGAAGACCTGTCGCACGAATCCGCCGGATGCCGCGCTGCCGGAAGCTGTGATCTCGGGTAAGGAGCCGCTACTGATCATCGGCGCCATTGCAGGCGGCTAGCGGCGGTTTTTCGGTCGAGGCCATCTTGGAGCGCAGGATCCCACACGCAGAAACGGCGTACGGGGCACCCTCCGAGGAGACCCTGCGGAGGATTCCGCCCACGCTCGCGTCGCTCGGCTATTCCTTGTTCAACCTCGCGGCGATTTTCTTCATCATTCCCAGCACAACTTCCGCGTCCGCCTCTTCCCACGTAAACCGGCGCAACATTCTTCGCAATTTCTCTTCGGAGGTGCTTCGAGAGCGCGCGCCGACGTAGCCGCTGCGTTGCAATGCTTCCAGCCAAGCCTCGGTAATGCGTTCCACGGTCGCCATCTTGGCGAAGTCCCTTTCATCCGTGGCGTTGGGATTTCCATTTACCAGTTTCGATTTGCCAATTTCGTTTTTCGAGAGTTCATACAAACACACCGCTGTGGCCTGGCCCAAATTCATGGAACGATGTTCTTCTCTCGTCGGGATCTGCAAGAGCCAGTGGCAATAGCTTATGTCGTCGTTCGACAGGCCGCGCTTTTCTGATCCAAACAGCAGGGCTACTCGACTATTGTGCATACGCTGTCGAATCAAATGCGCTGCTTCCTGGAGACCGAGCAGGGTCTGCCGCACATCGCGATTACCCACCGCGGTCGTGCCCACAACAAGCGCGCAATCCGCCACGGCCTCTGGGACGGTTGCAAACTCTTCCGCCGCCTTCATTACAGCCGACGCGCCCACCGCTGATACCGCTTCTCGATAGGCTTTCTCATATGGCTTCACCACGCGCAGATGCAAGGCGCCAAAATTACTCATGGCTCGCGCCGCCGCACCCATGTTCAGGGGATTGCGCGTCGCCACGAGTACGACTCTTAAATTGTCCATCAGCTCACTCACGCTCGCTCCGCCTCCGCCCTATTGCTACGCTGATCCGTGATCTCTGGTATCTTTTTCAACCACCGTGGCCGTGCTGATCAGTGACGCAGACCTCTCGATTCGCCTGATGGGCGATGAGCTCACCGACTACGAAATCATGGCCAAGTGGCTCCGCGATCCCCGCGTGCTGGAATTTTACGATGGGCGCGACCGCCGGCTGTCGCTCGAGCAAATCCAGTCTGAGTACGCGCCGTACATTCGCGGCGAAGCGAACGTTACTCCCTACCT
Organism: Candidatus Acidiferrales bacterium; assembly: GCA_963804635.1. GTDB lineage: Bacteria > Acidobacteriota > Terriglobia > Acidiferrales > UBA7541 > Acidiferrum. Next base: position 49,760 of record CAWDRK010000042.1, on the reverse strand, counting down.
GATCATGCTGCAATCCGCGCCGATCGGCTACATGCAGTTCTATCTCGTCGGCGAAGAATCACGCAACTCGTATGGTCTTCCGGCTGATTGCTGCCTTGTGTCGGTGTACGGAATCGACCAGTTCATTGGCGAGGTTTCGTGCTGGAATCGCGGCCTGGGCACGCGATCGATCTCGCAGCTGCTTCAGCATCTCTTTCAGATCATGGGCGCCCGCAAAGTCATCCTTGATCCTCGCGTGACGAATCTCCGCGCCGTCCGGTGCTATGAAAAATGCGGCTTCCGCAAAGTGAAGATCCTGGCGGCCCACGAGCTTCACGAAGGTGTCCTTCGCGACAACCAGCTGCTGGAGGCAGCTCCGGCTGCATGGCCATCAGATCGGGAGAACGATATCAGTGATCAGGGATCAGAAATCAGAAATCAAGAAGCAAGAGCGTTGCGAACGGCCGGAGGAAGCTAGAGCGCAGAGGTAGATGTACTGTTGGCACCTACGCAACCACCACAGTTGGCGACGCTAGGCGCTGGCTAAGGCTCTGCGGTAGCGGCGCCACAACAGCCATGCGGGCACGAGCAAGACCAGCGCGGCCAAGAACATTGTTGGGCCCGCCTCAAAGAAGAATAGCAATATTCCCAGGACGGTTTCGGAAACATTCTTGAATCCGGCGACCGCCGCGTTGTGGATTCTTGTCGAGATGGAGGCTGCCGGGGCGTCCAGACGGGCTTTGTATTCTTCCGTCAGCTGCAGATTCACACTGCCGAAGTCTACGCGGTGCTCGAGGTTCTTCTGCTCCGCCTCCATGCGTTCAATTTCGCCGCGCACGCGCGCGATCCCTTCCTCCACCTGGAGGACCTGGGCTACGTCGCCGGTACGCTGCTGCAGAATATCGCTGGAACCGCCGCTCTGTTTGGCGAGAGGTTTTGAGGCGCGCAAAGAGATCCGCGTGCTGCTGGGTGACTTCTTCGCCCGATTGCGATTCGTTCTCGACACGGCCAAGCATTTTCAGATCCGCAACCGCCAACGACATCTCTGCGGCGGGGATGCGGAGGACCGCTTGCAACGAGCGCGGAGCGTTTTCCGGAGTGTTCACGCCAAGGTCAGCAGCGTAGCCACGATGCCGCGCAAGGATCGCATCCAGCGCGGTGCGCGACGCGGCGAAGTCTTTTGTCACGATCGACAGGGAGACTACCCGGGCAATCATCGGCTCTTGTAGCGGGATGAGTGAGCCGATCTCCCGCCCGGCGAGTGGGAGACCACCTGGAGACGTCTGCGAACCGCCCGCCGCAAATCCGGTCGAGCTCTGCACCGGACCGATCGAATCTGCGAGACCAGCTTCCAGTGCCCACGGCCTGCTGGGGGAGTCTTCGGGCGTAGGGCACAGCATTCAAAGGACTGACAACCATCTTTCCCTTCTCGGTCAGTTGTGCGTATTCTTGGATGTTCAGGCGCGCGTTGTCTACACTCATTCCGTGCCGCTCCGACATTGGAATGGCTACGGCCAGGAGAAGCAGCAGCACCGCGGCCGTCGCACCAATCCCAACGGTCCATTGCTTCCGGGTCCAAAAACTGGTGCGAATGAAAATGTTCGGTGTGCCAATCTCCCCGCTTGGCCCCTTTTTGTCCGCCGACTCCTTGACGGACTCCTCCATCGCCTTCGACACCGCCGGCACGCTCCACTGTGCGAGCGAGCGCGAGGTGCCACGGAACTTTTCCGCAATCGCATTGCACTCGGCACACTGCTGCAGGTGGCTGGAAACCACGTGCGCTCCGGCCTCGGAAAGTTCGCCGTCGAGAAAGGCCATTACTTCTTCGGGCACGATGGGATGAGTGGAGGTGCTCATACGTGTTCCTCGGATTTCGCCAGCACTGTGGCTGTACGCTTTCCGGCGGGAGCAGCGAGCAGGTCGCGCAGCGCCATGCGCGCGCGAAACAGGCGCGACCTGACTGTGTTCACCGGTAGCCGCAGCACTTCCGCTATCTCCGCGTAGCTCAACTGTTCGAATTCGCGCAGCAACAGCACTTCGCGCTCGGTAGGCTCGAGCTTCGCTACCGCGTGCCTGATCAAGAAGGCAATGTCAGCCGAATCGCGAGCCGCAGGATCATGATGCGACGGGGCATTGCCAAGGAACGTTGCCCGGAAAGCGGCTTTGCGGCGATGTGCGCGCAAAATCTTGAAGCCGATGGCGTAGAGATAGGTGCGAAACAGAGCGCGCGGCACGTATCGTGACGAAGCGCGAAGAATGGCCAGAAAGGTTTCCTGCGTGAGTTCTTCGGCGTGCGCGGGATTGGCCAATCGCCTCCGGAAGAACCCAAAAAGAGGCTGCTTGTAGCGCGAGAAGAGCTCCTCAAAGGCTGGCGCGGAGCCCTTGGAGAACTCGGCCATAAGCTGCTCGTCGCTGAATGGCCCCGACGCGGTTTCGTGCGGCGAAGTGGACGGCGATTCGTTCATGGCGTTTCGCGAAACATCCTCCGGCCCTAGAACGAACGCCGGCAGAGCATCGTGCATGTGAGCCGGCCTCAGTCTTTCACTACTGGTAATGTGCTGGGAAGGCGAAAAGTTCCCTGCGGGTTGCACGCCCTCCGGAAGAAAATCTGTTTCGCCGCCAGTCGATCTATGAACGGCCAGCCCCCGGCGGGTTCCACGACGCGAATAGCGCTTACCTGCACTACCGCGATGCCTGGCTGACCGTTGTACCCGCACTGCGTGTGCGCTACATCCTCTAGTATGAGTACTCTGTTAGACGGAATTTCTAGTCCCCAATAAATCAGCTGCTTTTCCTTTGTACGCCCATGGTGTGCTCAAGGAGAGAATCCGCCATGATTTCATCTACTCCTCATCAACTTCTTCGTTTCTTGGCACTTTTAGCCTGGTTCCAGTCCTTGCGCCGTCCGCGCTCGCTCAATCGCAACCGACTGCTGCCCCAGGCGCGCGGGGGCGTGGTCCCGCCGATGTTAGATTCGAGGTGACGACGAGCAAGAATCAGAATCCACCGAACGAGGCCGACGTGGAAAAGGCGCTGATGGATTTTTTGCAGGACGATATGAACTTCGATTCAAGGCCGCGACCCTCGACTTTGGTTGGTCTGGATGGGCAATGGATTGGCGCCACGGACGGCAATTCTTATTTCTACTTTTCGGTTGATCTTGGTGAACATCATCTGTGCACGAATTGGCAGGGCTTCTCATTTCTCGGCAAGATGCGCACAGCCGGAGCGCCGCACTTTACAGCAGAAGCAGGCGGTGTTTATTATTTTCGCGCCAAGGACATCTACCTTTCCGACGAGTATTTCGATTTGAAGTTGGAGCAAGTGGACAGCGATGAAGGGCAACTGCTGGTCGGGAGATTTGCGTTTAGCTCTTCTCATGCGAAGAAGTAGCTTGAGACGGTAGATGCGAAGGCGCCGGCCTCAGCAGGCGGTCGCTACACGGACAAACCCAAGAATCCACACGCAAACGCGGCGTGCGGGGCACCCGAGACCTTCTCAACGCTGCGGGTTTGAAGCGGCGATGCCCGACGCGTCGCCGCTGCTGCGGCTGACGGTGGGGCGGGGATCACGATGTTTTCTCCTTGAGCTCGACGTTCCCTGGGAGCCAGCTGCTTAGGCTCGTTTTTTGCGTTAATAAACCGGTTTTCTTATTTATTGCTAACTGGTAGTTCTGACAGGTGACAATTGCTATTTCCCCGCTCATACTCTTTTCCGTTACAAGCTGTTTGCCGAGTCATGTACGTCTTGCTTGGTGGCTCTTTGGAGTGGGGTTGTCTCTGACGCACTTTCGAGCAATCCTGCGAAGACGCAAAACGATTCGTTGCTTGCAACGGGGCGGGGTGCTTCTGAAATCTCTTGGGCGGAGATATTTCGGACTTCGCAGGATTGTTCGGCGGTGCGGTTCCCACTTAAGGATTGGGGCGGGTTTCGTGAATTTCGGTTCGCGGCCTGCCTTTCCCTCACTTCACTGATTCACGCCAATCTTCCTTTGCCTTTCTGGCTCTCGCGGGCTACAGTCTTCCCTACTAGACCGAAGGAAGGACTCGTTGTATGGCTCTCCTTCTCCATGCCTGGACTGATTTCGCGTGCCCCTACTGTTTCCTGGCGACTCTTGCCGTGGAAAAACTGAACGACCACTACGAACTGGATATCCACTGGCGCTCTTTCCAGTTGCGACCTCCCGGAGCTACGCCCGTGCCGCGTTCGAGGTCCTCGGTTGCAGGCGAACACGCGCATGTGGCGAACCGAGTGCTTTCGGAATTTGGACTGAATCTCAGACCCGGGCCCGTCGGAATCAACACGCGGCTTGCGCACATCGCCACAGCTTATGCTTCCTCGATAGGTCGCGGAGAGTCGTTCCATCTTCTGGTGATGAACCACTATTGGCTCGATGGAGGTTCCATCGAATCACCTCGGGATATTCATCGGCTCGCCGAGCTTGGCGGGCTGGATCCGCTCGGGGTCACCGCCGCGCTGGAGAATCCCAAGTTTGCCGATATGGTCGACGACGATCGCAATGAAGCCAATCGCCGTGGACTGCAAGGTGTGCCCGCCCTGCTCTTCGCGCACAAATATCTGATCTCCGGGGCACACCCTTACGAGTTCCTGCGACAGGCTGTCGAGAAACTTCACCCCGAAGCGAACGCCTCCGCTGCGGGCCACGCCTGACACTTTCCCTATCGACCCATATCCCGGCCAAAAGCCCACCCTCGTTCAGTGGGCGAGGTGGGCTCCCGGGCTTGCCTTTCGCACGGACAACTTATAGCTGGAGGCTATGGCTACTTTCCGTAGACCAGCAGCACAAAGGTATCCGGCAGAATCGCGGGCCGTGGACGAGGATTATCGGCTGTAGCCGCCGGCGCCGGGCCAAAGTCCGCTGTCACCAGATAGATGTTGTGGTTCGATCGGTCGAGGGCCATGGTGCGGGCGCCGCGTTGCGTGTTGACCATTTCGACGAGGGAGAATTTGCTGGGAGAATCTTCGTGGGCAATCGTCAGGGTGCCGTCACCGCAGGAGGCGAAGGCATAGCCGGTGCCGGGATCGAAGCGGTTGGCATCGACGCCCTGGCCGATGGGCACGGTGCCCACGACTTTTCCGGAATTCCCGTCGACAAAGGTCATCAACTTGTTGTGGCATCCGACGACGAGCACTTCATGCTCCGCATCGATGGCGAGTCCGCTTGGGGATTCGCAGGGAGCGAGCGGCCAGGTGTTCTCCACCTTCAGAGTCCTGGCGTCGAACTTGACGAGCTGGCTCTTGTCTTCCAGGTTGACGAATATTTTGCCTTTACCGTCGCTGGCCGCAAATTCTGGCCCGCCACCCAGCGCCACGGTTCCCGCGACGTTGCCGGTAGCGGCATCAATGGCTGTCGAGGAGGAGGCGTCGCCGTTAAACGTAAACACTCTTTTGGAGAACGGGTCATAAATCACGGCATCGGGATCCTTGTCGGTCTTCGCCTCGCCGAGCTTTGTCAACGTGGTCATATCGAAGATCGTGGAGTTCGAGGTGCGCCCGTTGGTCGTATAACCTCTGTTAAACTCCGCGGCCAACGCAATCCCGTGTACGCCTTGCGTATCCGGTATCTCTCCCAAAACCTTTTCCGTCGTCGGATCGACCACAATCACTTTCGTGCCACGCGAGATAAACACACGATGCGTGGCTTGATCCACGGTCAAATAGTCCCAACCGCCCGTGCCGCCCAATTTTACTTTTTTGATCAGGTGATAGCCGGAAGCGCCTGCGGCTTGCGGCGCCGCAGCTGCGTGCCGCGACACAATCATTCCTGCTGCGACGATGCCGATCGCTACCAATCCAACTGCACTCTTTTTCAACATTCCCACAACACACCTCCCACAGGTTAGTCAGTACGCTCTTCAGCCACAGTAAGGCCCGAGCCACTGTGTCATTTCCAACCTAAACGCACCATAAACGCGTGGGAGGTCGCAGGGGTTTCCGCAGCGGGCCTCCAAAGGCCGTCCCTACGAAGCGAGAAGAAGAGCCAGCTATTTGGCTGCTTATGCCCAGCGGTAGCCGTGCTTGGCGAGAGGCAATGAACGCACGCGCTTCCCTGTGACTGCAAATATGGCATTGCAGACTGCGGGCAGAACGGGAGGCAGCGCCGGCTCTCCCAACCCTGTGGGAGGGTTATCGGTCTTGAGGAAACTCACCTCAATATCCGCGTGAAATTCGTTGATGCGTATCGGCGGATATTCGTGAAAATTACTTTGCACCGCGTGGCCTGCCTCAATGGTGATTTCGTAGGCCATGACGCTGCTCAAGCCTTCAATCACCGCGCCGCGCACTTGCTGTTCCGCGCCGCTGGGATTGATGATCTGGCTTCCCACGTCTCCTGCCACCCAGACCTTGTTGATTTTGATCTTGCTCTCGGCGTCTACGCTCAGCTCCACGACTTCGGCGAAATATCCGCGGTGGGAAAACTGGAACGCCACGCCCATGCCTGTATCTTTCGGCAATTGCTTTTTGCCCCATCCGGATTTCTCCGCCACCAGCTTCAACACGCCTTGCACCCGACCCGGATCCAGATCCACCGAAAATGGGTCCGCCTTCACATTCGGATTGCTGATTCGCGCGCCGCTCAACAATGCAAGGCGGAATTCCACCGGATCTTTGCCCGCCGCATGCGCCAGCTCATCGGTAAAGGACTGAAACACCCAGGAATACGCATTGCTCCTCGGAGCCCTCATGGCATAGGTCGGGACTCCGAGCGGCATCAGGGAGGCGCCAAAGTAGAAATTCTGCAGGAACGACGCGGGAAATTCATTGGGTGGAATATTCGCCGAGGGAGCAAACTGCTCGCCTTCTCCAAAACTTACAAAGTGATTTCGCCACGCAACCACGTTTCCCGCGCTATCCAGGCCCCCCTGCAAAAAGTGGAATCCCGCGGGGCGGTAGTGGTCATGATGGAAATCGTCCTCGCGGGTCCACAGCAGCTTGACGGGCACGCCGACCTGCTTGGCAATGGCTCCGGCTTCGAGCATGTAGTCGTTGGTCAGGCGCCGGCCGAACCCGCCGCCTGCGCGCTTCATATGCACAATAATGTCGTCAGGTGGAATGCCGAGGACTTTTGCCACCGACTGGCGGCCGGATTCCGGGGTCTGGCTTGGAGACCAGAACTCTAACTTGCCGTCGTGAAAGTGCGCGGTGCAATTCTCGGGCTCCATGGGCGCGTGGGAGAGAAACGGGTAGTCGTAGGCGCCTTCGACGACTTTCGACGCGCCCCTCAGAGCCGCGTCCACGTCGCCATCTTTCCGCAGCACGATTGCCGGCGTCTGTTTGCACAATTCTTGCGCCCGGCTTAAGAAGCCACTGCTGCTCTGCTGCGCTGTTGTGCCCTCATCCCATTTCACCTGCAGCTTTTCGCGCGCGGTTTTTGCTTGCCACCAACTGTCCGCCACGACAGCGACGCCGCTGTGCAGCCCCAGGAGATCCTTCGTGCCTTCGACAACAAAGACTTGCTTCACTCCAGGCATGGCCTTGACTTCGTCGAGGTTCGCGCTGACCACTTTTCCCGCGTACACCGGGCATTTTTCATACACGGCCCACAACATTCCCGGCAGTCGGGTATCAATGCTGTAGAGATGTTTGCCGGTGACGATCAGGGGATTGTCCACAGCGGGCGTGGGTTGGCCGATGATTTTGTAATCTCTGGGATCCTTCAACTTCACGGACTTGAGATCCGGCGGCGTCAGTGTTGCCGCCTTGGCTGCCAACGCTCCATAGGTCAGGGTGCGCTTGGTGGCCGCATGAGTTACCTTGCCGTTGCTCGCTTCGCACGCGGTTTCCGGCACCGACCAAGTCTGCGCGGCCGCGGTCACAAACATTTGGCGACACGCCGCGCCCACTCTGCGCAAGGGGTCCCAATTCGTGGGCGTCGACGTGCTTCCTCCCGCCACCTGCCGTCCATATTTTGTTTCGTCCAAATCCGTCTGCTCGATGCGCACCGCTTTCCATTCCACGTCCAACTCCTCGGCAATGAGCATGGGCAGCGAGGTCTTCACGCCCTGCCCAACCTCCGGATTTTTGGCCATGATGATCACGGCGCCGTCGGACGCCACTTTCACGAATGCCATGGGGACGTAGGCCTGAACTGCTGCCTGCGGTCCTTGCGCCAGCACTTTCGCGACGCCGTCGGTGTACAAGGCGAGCATCACTCCGCCGCCCGCCATTGCGCTTACTTTCAGAAAACTTCGGCGATCCATCGCTTCTGCTCTCATGGCTCCCCCCTTTTCGCCTTCGCACAGGTCCAATCACTCGCGGCTAACGTGGGCGGACCGCCTCAGAAGGCGGTCCCTACAAAACAGCAACGAGCGTCTTTCTGTCTGACGCAGCTACGCTACTCCCCGTTCCAGAATGCTTACTTGATCTCGACTTCAAATAGCGCTGTCCCTGCAATCCTGCCCGTCCACACATTCTGAAATAAGCCGGTGCGTGTGGAGGCAAACACGACATCGTTGACGCGCAGCACTGAGAGGACTGTGTCTGCCCGGAATTGGGCTCTCGATGGCAGCGGCAGCAGCGCCACCGTGAAGATCAACTTGGCAATTGCGCGGCCCGACTTCACGGATTCTTCTTTTGCCCCTGTGATTGTTGCTGCTGTTGCTGTTTCTGTGCCGCTGCTTTCTCCGCCTCTTCGACCGCCTTGCGAAACCGTTCTACGGCGTTAACGTTAGGCGGTTTCAATGCCGTCCTTTCCCATGTACGACCACACTGGCGCGCCACGCCCACTGTAGGTGTCTGCACGAAATACTTCGAACATATCGTCGGTAGAGCCCACTTCCATCCCTGGACTCGCCCTTCCGCCCTGAACTGGTGGCGTCTCCCGACTCTGGTCCGCCGGGTGGCGGCCCCTGCTTCGCGCCAATTCGTATCTGGTTGTCGGTGGTCTCGATCGTGCCTGGACGTGTGTCCACCGGGCCACCGTTGATGGTGGGATTCGCGATTTTGCCGCTTCCCTTTTTCACGGCAATTACCAGGTCCGCAGTGCTTGCATCCTGCGTCAGCCGGTAGCGGCCCCATTTCATCAGGGCTTTCTCGACTTCCTCTTGCGCCTTGCGGTTGGCAAACGGATCATTCATCGGCTCGCCCGCATCTGGCAAGATCAACACCACGACCGTCTCCGCCTTTAAGACGAAGTCCGGCAGCAGCACCTTCTCTTTTTTCTTCGCGGTCGCCGTGCCAGCCGCCAGGGCCAAACCCAGTGCCATCGCCACCATAGTCGCCGCGGCGGCTGTAGTCCCGTTCCCTGTCCTTTTCCGCTCCCGGGTCTTCATCGCCGCCTCCCACCACAGACCCGCCATTATATTCCGCATCGGCCAAAGCATCGCCGCAAATATCAGCTGTCAATTGATCTTCAGGACACCTGTTGTTCGGGTCTGTTGCGGAGAGTAGGTTCTCAGGCTGAGGTCCTCCACACTTCCCGGGGTTCTCTGTCACAATTTTCCGTGGAGCGGCGTTATGTCTATTGTGAACGCACCTGGCGAAGCCCTGGCGGAGATGAATGCGCGGGAGGCACAGTTCGATATTGACGCGCTCTTCCGCGCGCATTACCGCCGCGTGGCTCGGATGATTGCGCGTGTCGTGCGCGACCCCGCGCGCGCTGAAGACCTGGCCGTGGAGGTGTTCTTGAAACTGTGGCACAACAGCGGCGCCCAAGGAGATCACGTCGAAGGCTGGCTCTACCGCGTGGCTCTCCGCGCCGGTCTCGATGAACTCCGGCGCCAATCGCGCCGCGCCCGCTACGAGCGACTGCTCAGCTTTGTGCGCGCTACACCCTCGCCCAGCACTCCCGAACAGCTGCACTCGGCCGCCGAACAGCAGGAACGTGTTCGCTCGGTTCTAAATGCCCTTCCGCAGCGTCAAGCGGAATTTCTTGTGCTTCGGAGCCATGGCTTCAGCTACGACGAGCTTGCCCTCACGTTGAACATCAATCCGTCTTCGGTCGGCACGCTTCTCAGCCGCGCGCAGCAATCCTTCCGAGAGGAGTTCATCAAGCGCTATGGACAGGAATAATTCCACGCCGCTATCCGCATGGGTCGAAGAGCGCCTGGCCTCCCTCGCTCCTGGCGATAATTGGGAACCCGACTCCGCCGCGGCTCTTGCGCGCCTAAAACGGCTCCATGACTCCAGATCTTGGCTCGGCAGCAGATGGCCCTGGGCCCTCGCCACTGCCGCCGTTGTCTGTCTCGTACTGATGGTGTCGCCCTCGCCGCGGGTTCTGGCGCACCGCTGTCTGGAATGCTCTGTGGCTGTTTGGCAAAGCCTGGCCGCTTCCGGGCCCACACGGGCGGACCTTAAGCCCGAGTCCGCGCGGACACTGGCGCCGGATTTCACATTGCGGGATGCCACGGGCAAGGAACTGACTCTCTCGAGCCTGAAAGGAAAGGTTGTGCTGTTGAACTTTTGGGCGACCTGGTGCCATGGCTGCCAGGTGGAAATCCCCTGGTTCATTGAATTTGAAAAGAGGTATGAAAATCGTGGTCTGGTGGTTGTGGGCGTATCGTTGGACTCCGATGGCTGGACGTCAGTGCGGCCATGGGTGAAGGAAAAGAAGGTGAACTACGCGATCGTGATTGGGAACGACAGCCTCGCCAAGCAATACGGCCTTGACGGGATGCCGCTGACAGTCTTAATCGATCGCGAGGGGAAAATCGCCGACAGCCATTCGGGGATCGTCAATCGGGCCGGGACAGAGCAAAAGCTCGGCGTGCTGCTAGCCCAGTAGTCGTTCTTGATCCGGCGGTCGTAGCCATTTGTCGCGGTCCAAGGGATGTCTGTGCCCGGATGGGTTCAGTACCCTCGTACCATTGACCGTTGTACATCCCGTTGATACTTACAGCCATCTCGTTAACCCAGTTCCATCGCATCCGAGCCCCGGAAAGCACCGCGAATACGCGAAGCTGGCAGCCCTTTTTGCGGGTAATCGGCCACGCCGACCCAGCGGCACCCGACTTCTGACCGTATTACGTGTGCCAAGGTCAGTGGCGAGCAGATCTGCTTCCGGGGCGCAAACCAGTCGACGACGGGCAAAGGAGAATCAAACCATGATGACGGAACGCCGCCACTCTCCCCGGATCGCTCTGAAGAATCTCGCGTATGTGAATCTGGAGCCGGACAACGGCGGGATCCTGATCGATGTCTCGGAGGGAGGAATTTGCTTTCGATCCGCCGTTCCCGTTCCGCAGACCTCGACGGTACGCTTCTCGTTTTCCCTGGACGATCACCGAATCGAAGCAAGCGGTCGACTGGCGTGGACCGATGTCACGCGAAAGCGAGGCGGCCTGAGATTTACCAGCGTGCTGCCAAATGCCCAGAGAGCCATCAGCGATTGGATTGACCAGCAGGCGCTGCCGGTGACCGTTAACGAAGAGCTTCGGACGTCATCACGGTACTCGCCCGAACCTGCTGCCACGACCGCGGACCAACGAAACGTCATTGCGGCGCCCCGCGATTCCGCCATGCTCGATGAACTTTCTCCGAAGGTGCAACTGCCCAGGCTTTTGACCGGTTTCTCGGGCGGTTTAGTCGCCGGGATCCTGATTTCGAGCTTGGTAGCGGGCTTATTTGTGCTTCAGACCCACCGTCGCGACCTCGGTGCAACGCTCATTCATTTGGGCGAACGATTGGGCGGAAGTTCGGTGTCGCAGCCTGCGTTGCCAGAAGCGGAGACGGTATCTTCAGGGCTGTTGACCACGGAAGAAGCGCCGCCGCACGCATACTCAGATTCCCGTTTCGCGGCAAGAAAGAGTCATCTCAAAACCGCCAGCGGCGCAATGGCAGTCCCTTGAGGTGAGCCTAGCGCCCGTGGCGCTAGCTACCGCTAAGGCTCAGCCTTCCGCTAATGCTCAACCTTCCACTCATGCTCAGGCGTCCGCTCAAGTCAACGCACCCAGTAAACCTGCCCCGAGTCCATCCACACTTGCTCGACCCTCGGTGCCAGCGATTGCCATCGCGCCCGCTTCAGAACCAAGCACAGACATGCTCCGGCCTGCCGTTGCGCAGGTCAATTTGGCGGCGCAACCACTTGTCCGCGTTGAGCAGTCGAAACCAGAAGGCATCGGATCACCTGCCGAAAAGTTTCTTGAAGTCGGGCGATTTAATAACAGGGTTTGGGCGGACAAGACGACTGACAAATTGTCTCAATTCGGGTTTCCCGTCTCCGTGGTCCAAAAGAATAGTTTTTGGAAGAAGTCTTACCAGGTGCTCGTGGGACCTTACGGAACGGACCAGGAAGCCGAGACGGTACACAAGACTCTGGCGTCACGCGGTTTCACGCCGCGCTCTTTTGAAAGAGGTTCGCGGGACTTCAGGATACCTCGCGCGCTGAGGCTAGATGGTGCGAGCCTGCCGGTCGGAGAGTGCACCATAAGCTGGGAATCGTACTTGCCCGACGCCATTGTAAAAATTCAGATGAATAGAAGCACGGCTGTGGTCGAGGGAAAGTGGGTGGATCGCAACGTCAAATACGTTGAGAATGCAATTGTTTACACCGAAGGCAGGGACGGGTTGCGGACCCTCACGGAAATTCGATTCTCGGGGATGGGCCGAGCTCTGGTATTTGGCAGCGGAAACATCTGATCGACGGACGCGAGGCGCAGCGCCAAGCTGCTGCGCCCCTCACGAAGAGCAAGATTCCGCTAGATAGTTCGGCGCAGGTTGGTTAACGCAAGCCGGCCGCGATGGTTTTCACGATCGTGCCGTTCGCGTCGTCGTCCTTGAGGGCCCACACGAACTCGCCGCCGAGGCCGCCGGGCACACGCGTGCGCACGTAGGCCGTCTTCAGCCACACGGTGACGGGATCGTCATAGGACCAAAACGTTTCGGTGTTGGGGTCGTACAGCCAGACCGCAATCCGCCGGTAGTCAAAATGCCGCGTGAAGCCGGTGAGCCCGGTCAGCGTGAGATAGGTGATGACGCCGGGGGTTTGCAAATAGTCCGCCGGGGGGAATGGAGCGGGTCCGGTCGAGGTCTGGTACAAGCCGTTGTCGGTGCTCGGAACACCTGTCCATCCGCGCGCATACGTGGGAATGCCGAGCACGAGTTTCTCTGCCGGAACGCCCGCCTGCAAGTAGGAATGGATGGTGTACTCAATATTGAAGTTTTCGTTCTCAACGGGATCCTGCTTGTCGTCGAAAAGCGGCGAAGCGTGATTGGTGGAGGTTTCCCAGGTGCCGTGGAAATCGTAGCCCTGCACGTTGTAATAGTCGAGCTGCCTGGCCACGGCCGCTAACTGGATGTTGGAGAAATTTTGTTGTCCGGCCGGACCGAACATGGTGAGCAGGTAGTGTTTCTCGTTGGTTTTCCCTAGCGCGTCCAGTTGCTTGCGGAATTCCTGCATCAGGAGCGTTGCGTTGACGGTGTCAGAGGCGGTTGGGAATTCCCAATCGATGTCGATGCCATCGAAGACGCCTGCCGCGGAAACTCCGTCGCCAAGATTCCCGTTGATGAAAAGGTCGATGCAGTTCGCCACCATGGTCTGGCGACCAGCCGCGGTACTAGCGGCGGCAGAGAAGCCGTCAGCGCCGGCAAGCGAAATTAGCACCTTCAGATTGGGATGCAATTGCTTCAGTTGCTGCAGGGCTGCAAAGTTGCCATACAGCGGCCCGGCGTAAGGCGCGCCGCTGACGCTGGGAAGGTACGGGGATTGATAATCGGCCCAGGAATCGGCAATGGCGCATCCGGTGGGAGTGGCATCGCCAAACGCATAAGTAAGGTGAGTAAGCTTGTCGGCAACGCCGTTGGCCTGGAGATTGGCGACGTTATAGCCGGCAAAATAAATACTCCATTCTTCGAAATAGCCACCGACCACTTTGCCGCGGTCGTGATGATCATCTTTGTCCTGGCCCTGCTGGCCTGCGAGGAGAGGAAGGGCGAGAAACAGAGGGAGCAGCAGGCTGGCAAGCAAGAAAGAAAGCACGTGCCTGGGTACACGTGGGGAAAGACGGATTGTCATAGGAACCACCTCGGGACGGAAAATTACGAACGCCGCGACTATAGACCTATATAGCAGCGTTGGCAACACCATATTTTCCCCCGGATTTTGTGCTTCGCGTATTGGAAGAACTATATAGCAGTTGGCGCCAGGGCGCTATTCCGCACGACGGCTAAGCCCCGCCAGTACGCGGAGGTGCCCGAGAATGAGCATATCCAGGTTCACCGGCTCCTTGTTTCGGACCAGATGGGCATCCCGTCCCTGTTCCGTTGCGTACCCTTCGATGCGAAGAATGGTGTCTGGCTCGTTTTCCGGGCGCGCGGTGTTCTTGATGGTGACCAGCCGGGTACTGGGATCATAGTGCACAAACATCTGGTAATTTTCGCGGCCGGTGCAGCGGATACGTAAATCGCCCAGCGCCGTCTCCTTGCAGGTTAATGACTGATCGCCGGTCACGGCGTTCCATTCGCGGCAATGCGCGAGGACCGTGTCGGCAAGCGTCTTCCAGACCTTCGGCCCAAGGGCGATCGCCGCTTCGAGATTGACCGTGTCTTCGTAGAGCTGGTTCTCTTCGGAGAGTTTGGCGGCCAGATACTCCTGTGCCGCTCTCTTTGCGCTCTCGTCAGCCATGATGAGTGGTTTGCCCCCATACTTATTCTACACAACACGGGAAGAGGGGGTTAAGTGACAAATAGGCAACATGCGCCCATTTCATTCATGGTCGAAAACTGCTCCGTCCCCAAGGGATTGGCGGCTTTTCTTCCGCTATCCGGGCATGATTAGGGGCTTTTCTCTTGGCAAGGCGTCCAGAGTCGCCTTATCAAGGCGCAGGTGAGCAGCCACAAGTTGCGGCGGAGTGTGCGCCAGCCATTCCGAAAGGGCCAGGTCTTGATAGAAGCTGCTCTTGAACATCTCCAGGAACTTCAGGTCGCTGGTGCCAGTGTTTTCGATGTAGTGGGGGAGGGTCTTTTGCACGTAGCCGACGTCGCCGGTCTCGAAGTCCATGGTGCGAGCACGGCCTCCGGTGGCGAACACGGTCATGCGTCCCTTGCCGCCAAAGAAGTACTGCCATTCGTCGGCATTCGGGTGCCAGTGCAATTCGCGGACGCCGCCGGGCTTCACTGTTACGATGGCGGCGGCGATGGCGGTAGATATTTTGAAGGTGCTCGAATCAATGATCCGCACCTCGCCGCTGTTGTTGCGTTTCGTGGGCGGATACTGCATGGTGCGAAATGCAAAATCGATTGGCGAGGGGCCGAGTTTGCCTGCGGCGATGCGCCGATCCTCCTCCAGCGGCCCGGGAACCTCCGCCTGAAAGATAAACAACTCTTTCTTTGGCATGTTGGCGAGCGCTTTTTCGCTGACGCCGAAGTTCTTGGCGACAACTTCCGGAGGAGTGTGCGCCATCCAGTCGGAAAGCAGAACCGTCTCGTATTCGGAGAAGTTCCCATCATCAAAGACCAGCAGGAATTCGCATCCGTCAGGCCCAAGCCCCTGAATCGAATGAGGAATGCCCGTAGGAAAAAACCACAGGTCGTTTTCTTTCACGTCGGTGACGAAACTCTTGCCCTCCGCATCGATGCAGGTGATGCGCGCGTTGCCATACAACATGAAAGCCCATTCGGCAGCCGTGTGCCAATGAAGTTCGCGGACGCCGCCAGCCGTCAAGCGCATGTCCACGCCCGCCATGGTTTTTGAAACGGCGAGTTCCCGCATGGTGACTTCACGCGACCAACCGCCTTCGTGCAACCTCTTGTGCGAGAACGAAAAGGGATATTTGAAAGTTTGCACGCCGCCAGCGTCGGTCCGTGGAGGCGTGACGGAGTCCGGATTTGCAGCCTCCAGAGCGCCATTTGTGGGCCCCGGGTCGCTGGCGCTCCGATCGGCTTTGGATTTGTCGTCCGGCTGTTCCTGCGGCGCTATATTTTCCACCGAGCGCATGCCCGCGGCCGCGAGAGCCACGGAGCTAACGCCCAGGAAACCCCTTCGCGTCAATACGTCCTTCTCAGCTTCATCGGACATCTCGGTCACCTCTTTGAAGTTCCACGCACTGGTCATACCTGGTGCGGCTCCGCTCGACCGAACAGAGCAAACAACCACAGACAGCTGCGCCGCTCGAGAATGAGCAGGGTTTTCCCTTGCGCAAACAGTGTGCCTTATGGTCCCCCTGGCTTGTGGCAAATTTTACAACGAGTCTTGTGGGCGATTGGAAGGAAGAAATTACGGCGGGAATCCCTCGTTCATGTGCGGATAACGCGGAGGTATCAGGCCGGCCCATCCCGAGTGTCATTTACTGCCGCTCTTCACTGGTGTTTGATCGCCCGAGCCAGACTGCCAGTACTTGTTGAACCCGGAGTAATCGGATGGGAGGTTCGCGAGGATGGTTCGACGCAATTCCAGGATATCCACGCTGCCCAGCTTCTTGTAGAGAACCTTGCCGTTCTCGTCGAGCAAAACCGTGTAGGGAACCGCCGATTCCCAGGTGGGATCAAATGCTCGTTGCAATGCCGGCGTATCTTCGGAGGCAAACAACAAGTTGCGGCTGGTGGCGCGCTTTTTCTCGAGCATCTTCATCACGCTGGTTTTCTCGTCGGGCATGTTCGCCGCCACCGTTACCAAATCGAAGTCGCGGACCTTGTACATCTGGTAGGTCTCTTCGAAATCGGCAAACTCTTCGATGCACGAGCCACACCACGTTGCCCAGAAGCTGACGAGCAGCATGTGCCTGGTTGGATTGCTTCGCAGCTTCTTCAGATCGTCGGCGGTCGCCATCTCCAATTGCACCGGTTGCTCCTCGATCTTCCGCAGGGCTTCTTTACGCGAGGCTTCCTTCTCTTGCCACTTCGTGGAGCAGCCGAACACTCCGGTATGTTTGACCGGCGGATCCTGATTGGCCAGCAGGGCGTCGATGGCGTTGCGCGCGTCCTGGGTCTTCACCTGTTCGATGCGGTAGCTGTTGTCCATTCGTCCTTCGTAGCGGAGCTTGCGCTGCCTGTCGAAGATGAACACGTGAGGAGTGGCCTGAGGACCATAGGCGCGAGTGACGGATTGTGTTTCCCCATCGTACAGATAGGTGTAGCGCAGGTGCTTGTAGGCCACCCGGATCTTCATTTCCTCGAGAGTGTCGCTCATGTCGGAGGAATCCAGTTCGTCGATGCGAATGGCTTTGGGGTCGTTGCCCTGAATCGCGACGACGGCCACGCCACGGTTGCGGTAATCGTCATCCAGTTGCTGGATGCGTTGTTCATACATTTGGGCGATCGGGCAGTGATTGCAGGTGAAGACGACCACCAGGATCGGGCTGGCGGCATAATCGCCGAGGTGATGGATATTGCCATCAACGCCGGGCAATGCAAAATCCGGAGCCGGCGAAGCAAGAGCCAGAATCGGGTGGTTCTCTTGTCCCCACACCGCGCAAGCCATAAGCAAGAATAAAAGCACGCGCCGCATTTCTTTTGCGCCTCCCTTTGCATCCGGAGCGATTGAGTTCTGACGCCAGCACTACCGCCGATTACAATGTTACCTTTCATCGTGCCGCAGAATCCGTGGCGGCTGTCACCGCCTGTGACGATCGCACTGCCCGACTATTTGGGCAGCGGCCTGGGGGTTACGTCCGCGTCCACCAGCCCCATGGCCCATTGAATGGCCTCGGCATACATCTTTTGAATCCGGGGATCATCCCAGTTCTGATCGACGTGGCCGAGCGTGGAGTAGTACACGCGCCCTTTTCCATACATTTTGGCCCAAGTGACGGCAAAATCCAGATCTTTGCGGTGGACTCTTGGGTTGTTCAGATCGAGCTTGGAACTATCCAGGCGCATCAAGACGCGCACCTTGTCGCGCGAATAATTCCTGGCTTGATAGATTTCGTCTCGCAGAACAAACGATTTCGGCCACTGCTCCATGCCCGGAAACGTGGGATCTTCCACGATGATTGGAGCGTCAAAGGTGCCCCAGGGATGCTCGTCGAAATATCCGCCAATCATCTCGCCGTATTCCGGCCACTCGGTAAACGTGATTGTGGCGCTGTGCACGCCGATGAAGCCCTTGCCATCGTCATGCACAAAGGAAAGCAGCGCAGCCTTCTGCTCAGGGTTCATTTCCAGTTCGCCGCCGGTGTAAAACAGTCACGGCATCGAAATCGTTGAGGTTTTTGGCGTTGAATTCAAGTTTTTTCTTGGTCAGTGCTTCGGTGTCGGTGCGTATCGTGGTGTCCCACAATCCGCTTTCGCGACCAAGGCGCTCGATAGTGGCCATGGCGTGTGACACGGCTTCGTGGCGGTAACCTTTTTCCTCGCCTATTACTAGCAGATGCTTTCTTGCGTGCGGCTCGGCCGGCCCCTGGGCCAGGCAACGGCCGGTGACGGCCACGCATATCAGAAGTATCAGCCTACCGAGAATCTTCATCACGAGTCATCCTTCTTCCTGGGGAACTACTGCTTGCTTCCGAGCCAGAGTATGGCGTTTCGAAACAGCTTGTTTTGTGTTGCGTCTCCAAAAATCTTTTCGCCGTGCCCCATATTCATGTAAATCATTTTGTACTTCGTGTTGGTCCAAACCACCGGCAAATCGCCTTCTTTGATCACGTCTTTTACGCCAATTGGGTAATTGGAAGGAGCCAAAGTGACCAACACGCGAACATTCTTATTAAGCCGAGGGCTCGGCTTCCACAAATACCATTCATTCGCTGGCGCGTCGTAGGCGGCGGGCAAACCCTGGGTCACGGGACTGGTCTGGTCATCTACGATTAATTTCGCAGGCAGTGGCGGCCAGTTGTTGGAGTAAAAAACCGCGCCTCCGAGAAAATCGACAAACCACGGCCATTTCGTGGACTCATCGTTGTAACCCGCGACGTGGGTACCCAACCAACCTCCGCCGTGCTCCATGTAGTCCTGGAACGCGGCGCGCTGTGCGGGGGTGTGCGGAAAATCATTCAGCCAAATAACCACCTGGTAGGGCTTCAAGTCCTTCGCGTTTAGCTTGTCCCAGTCGGTCGTGGCATCGAACCCGAAGTTATCCTTCGCTGCTAATTCTTTGAAGAACAGCAAAGCGTCGTTGGCAACATGCACATGATCCGGCTCAACGTTGGTCGAATAAAATGCCAGCACCTTGAACGTCGGCTCGTTCGGCACAGCCGTGGAACTCGACGCCGCCAACAACAGCAGGCCTGCTACGAACAGGCATCGCATCGATCTGTTCACAATCTCTCCCCCGCAGAATCTCTCAGCGCCATTTGCTGTCACCCTACTTGCCCGCGGCCCAGAAAATCGCGTTCTTGAAGATCTGGGTAAACGCCGCATTCTGGAATAGCTCCGCATGGTGGCCCATAAAAATGTAGATATTTTTCGCTTTATAGTGTTCGTTGGTCCAGATTACCGGATGGTCGCCCATCTTGATGTCCGTCGAAGGTGTGTAGGTTTTCTCGTCGACGCTGGCCAGAACATGCACGTTGGGGCGCGGCGACTTGTCATAGGTGTACCACTCTTCATTTTCAATCACGAACGGCGACTTGACGCCCTGCATGGCCGGATGATTCTTGTCCTCGACCGTGACCGTCCCGGTCACGAACGTTGGAATGTAGGTCTTGAACCGGATGCCGCCCATGAAATCGTGGAACCACGGCCATATCGGGAAACCGTCGAATTCGCCCAGCAGGGTTGCGTGGTGAAATCCAATCCAGCCGCCTCGGCCCTCTTCGATGTACTTGATGAACGCAGACTTGGCCGTGTCCGTCCAGTTGTACGGGGGATAATTCAGTTGAATGAACAAGCTGTAGTTCGCCAGGAACGCGTCGTTGATTTTTTCGGTGTCTTCAATGTAGTCCACCGTGAAATTGTTCTCGGTGGCCATTTTTGCCAGCCACACTTTGGCGGCGTCCACAAACGGCTTGTGGATTCCCCCGTGCTCGGCGAGGGCAATAACGCGAAACCGCGGCGCGTTGGCTTGCCCCGCTGCCAATCCGCTGAGCCCCAGGATCCCCACTGCAAGCAGGAACAATCGCAACAGTGCCTTGTTCAATGAATGTCGCTGGGCTAAAAGCATTCGGCAATCCTCCATTGCTCCCATGGAACGCACCATCTCGCAAAGCGCGATTTCTTCCTCATTGTAACAGTCAAGGTCGAGCGAACCTGAACCCTGAAGCACGGCGCGAACAGGTGAGACTCATGAATATAACTCATTCCTGGGATAAGTCCGACAAGTCTCGTCGCTGTTGTCGCCTGCGGACGGGGCAAGCGCCAGGTAGGGCAGGTCAAGGCCAGTTTCAGAGCGATCCAAATCAGAGCGACGCAATTGACAGAGGAGAACGGTGGCCGTAGGCTGATGGGACGCACGGAGAAGAGCCCCGGGAACCTGGAGAAAGACGCAAAGCATGGACCTGTTTGAAGAAATCGTGAGGATGAGGCGAGCGGGGCAACGGGGTGCGCTGGCGACAATCGTGCACACGAACGGATCGATCCCGAGTTTTGAGAGTTCGCGGATGCTGGTACGGGAAGATGGCTCGACGCAGGGAACGATTGGCGGAGGCTGCGTAGAGGCGGATGTCTGGGCAGCAGCAAAAGAAGTGATGCAGAAGGAAGCGCCGCGGAAGTTGGTATTTCATCTGAACAACGAGGCGACGTACGACAATGGATTGATTTGCGGCGGGACGGTGGAAGTATTTGTTGAGCCGATATTGCCGCAGCCGGTGGTGGTGCTATTCGGAGGCGGGCACGTATCGACGGCAGTGGCCAAGGCAGCGCACGCGGCGGGTTTTGGCGTAACGGTGGTGGACGACCGCGAAGCGTTTGCGAATGCGCAGCGGTTCCCGATGGCGCAGGAGATCTACACGGGTTACGACCAGGCATTCGATAAACTGCAACCGAACGCTTCGACGTACCTGGTGATCGTGACACGCGGACATAAGGAAGATATGCGCGTGCTGGCGTGGGCGGTGCGGACCAAGGCGCGGTATGTGGGAATGATTGGAAGCAAGCGAAAAGTTCTGAGCGTGTACAAGGCGCTCGAAAAAGAAGGCTACCGGATGGACGAGTTCGATCGGGTGTACGCGCCGATGGGGCTGGAGATTGGGGCGCTGTCGCCGGAAGAGATTGCGCTGAGTATCGTGGCGGAGTTGGTGGCAGTGCGGAGAAATGCGGAGACGTCTGCCCATAAGAAGCTGAAGCTGGAGGCGCGAGACGCCGTCGAATCGCGCTAGAAGGAAGCGTCATGCTCGCGGCGGTGATCCTTTCCGGGGGGTCGTCGAGTCGAATGGGCTCGCCGAAGGCTTTGCTTCCCTACCAAGGCCGGGTTTTTCTGGAACATTTACTGGAAGTGACGTCGCACCCGCGAATTGGTGTGCGCCGAGTGGTGCTGGGTGCGCACGCGGAGCCGATTGCGAAAGCCGTAGAGCTCGCGCCGGATGAGATCATCATCAATGCGGACTGGGAAAAAGGGCAGCTGAGTTCAATTGTGGCGGCGTTGCGGAGTTTGCCGCCGGGCACCGATGGGATTCTGCTGTGCCTGATCGATCATCCGTTGATTACGGCAGCACTGGTGAATGACCTGATTGCGCAGTTTTATGCCTCGCGCGCGCCGATTGTGCTGCCGGTTTATGAAGGAAGGCGCGGACATCCCGTGGTTTTTTCCAAGGAGGTTTACGCGGAACTGGAAAAGGCTCCGATGGACGTGGGAGCACGGGCGGTGGTGTGGGCACACGCGAAAGACGTACACGAGCACCCGACAACGGAAGAAGGATGCGTGTTGAATTTGAATGATCCGGAGACGCTCGAACGAGTGCTGCGGTCGATGGAATGAGAATAGAAGTTTTCAGTTGCCAGTTATCCGTTTTAAGTTAGAAAAGAAGTAAAAAAAGCAGATCCTCTCGCTTCGCTCCGCATGGCAACCAACACAACACCACCAACACTTAGCAATTTGGCAGGAGACGACCATGCGGGCTGCCTTGCTCCGCACGCTCGACTGCCAGAACCTCGCTAATGCTGTGATGTTTGGCGGAGTTGGTGGAGCAATGCCTGGAGGGCGTCCATGGCTAGTTGCGCGGCGTGAAAAGAGGCGGGAGGGAGGCCCCCCAGAGACTGCGCCAGCGATTCTGGGCGCATGGCGTCGAGTTCGCTTAGTTCCCTGCCCTGCATGAGTTCGGTGAGGAGGGAAGCCGCAGCGATCGAGGCGGTGCAGCCGCGACAGAGGAAACGGGCTTGGCGAATGCGGCGGTCGTGGTCGTCGAGAATCGCGGAGAGCTGCAGGATGTCGCCGCAGACAGGATTGCTGACTTCGACGCTGGCGGTGGCAGCGGGGAGTTCACCGGCATTGCGCGGGTGCTGGAAATGATCGAGGAGCGTGTCGCTGAACATGTGGAAAAGTATCTAGTGGCCAGCGACCAGTGTCCAGCGGCAAGTGGAAACCGATGCGCGTAGCTCCATGCCTCGCAGTAATGTAACTTCTCGGCCCTGGTCTCGCCTCGCCAAGCCTGAGTGGAAGGCCTGGGGGCCTGGCGCTACCTGTTTTCCCCGCCTGGTCCTGCGGTACGGCCTCGCAACACGGTTACGGAAGCCGGCGGCAGGGTATAGTGCGCATCATCTCCGCCCGAAATCGTCGAAGTGGCTGTCGGCCCATCGGGGTCCGCATAGCCATTTCTGCGGGCGGCATGCCACTGATATTGATTTTTGCCGAAGGTGATCATGGTAACCGGGCCGGCAAAGGCGCTGTCTTTTTTGGCCTCGGAATCCTGGAATACCACGCGCACGGCATGGTCGTGATCGTGGTCCTTGTTGATCAGCAGGACGGACCACAGCCCGTCTGGTCGCAATAGCGCGTAGGCCGTGACCAAAACATGGCCGCTGGGATCCTTGATGTCCCCAACGGCGCGAAACAAACGATGTTGGGCGTCTGTCGGTTGCACCCATTCCTTCGTCAGCATCTGCGCTGCGAAATACTGCGACGTTGGCGTCTTGATCTCATACTTCTCGTCGGTCATGAACATGCGATACGTGCCCCAGCTGTTTTTGCAATTGGGATGTGGCGGAGAGTATGGCAGGTCGTGGTAGTAAAACGTTCCTTTGCCACCGGCCGTCAGAAATCCGGCAAACGAATCAGCCAACCAGAGAGCGCCAAAGACGTCGACCGAGGCTTCTCCACCGTGGGCATTGGTCTCGGTGTCGAACATGGGAATTCCAGCAGGTAGTCCGTCGTCGCGCCACACTTGCATGATGTGGGTGATTAACTGCGGCTCCTGGTACAAGTTTTCCCACGGTGTCTCGCAGCCGTCGTAGGGATAGTGCTCAAAGGACATGAAGGCAAAGTCCGAGAGGCGCTGGTGAGCTTTGAGGTAATCGAGGAATCGGCCGAACCACGAGTCGCGGCCGCGCGCATCTTTCCAAACCTTGATGTCTTCTGTGACTCCCTGGAAGACGGGGCCTCCCAGTTTCAATTTTGCATCGACGGCGTGGAGCGCTTTGGCCCATTGCAAATACAGCGCTCCATAGTCTTCCGGAATCATGTACTGGCCGTCGGCTTCCTCACCCATTTCTACATAGGCAATCGGATAACCGCGTTTCTCGACGTATGCAATTTCCGCGGCGGAATCCTCCGGCGTGGCGTAGAGCACGGCCACGGGAATGATCGCGGGCAGGCCTCGCGTGATACCGCTGGTGTAAAACAGATCGAAACCGGGCTGATCTCCCGACGCCATCTGGTCGGGCGCGACGAACAGGTCGCTGGGTTCGTGCCACGGATCTACGGAAGAGCAATATGTCGCGGACTGATTCTGGTCCTTGGAGTGCCGGAGGAAATCCTTGAATTCCCCGTTGCCGTCCAGCGTCCCCAGATAAACTTCCTTGATGGCGTAACCCACGCAATTGCGACGGTCACCGGCTCCATGTGTGTCGCAGGTGTTTGAAGATTTGCTCATCAGCACGCGAACCCACCGCGCAGAGACGCCCGACGAATCCAAGCGCAACGTGACCGTTCCGCCTTTGCCTTTCAGGACCGCTCCTGATGCGAATGTCTTCCAGTCGCCGGAGTCTTGCTCGTCCATGGCGTCGCCGGTCCCCGCCCAATACTGCACCTTATAGACGCTGGCGTAGGGCTCGGCCCATGCGATGCGGATCGCGTTGACCTGTTGCTTGGATTCGAGGTCGATTACGATCCACTGCGCATGGAGCGCGTCGTCTTCTTTGGTGAACGCCTGCGTCAAGTAGGGATTGCTCTTCCAGTAGGTGTTCAGGTCCCCATCGTTCAGGCGGGAGTAAAGTTCATCCTCAAGGCCACCGTTGCGCGTGAATCCACGGTGCTGCAAGGCATACCCGTAGGAATGCCGGATCATCTCGGTGGGGTTGGCGTCGCCGGTGAAGTAGCCCTTGCCGGCGGGATCGCTCCAGGTTCCTTTGGGATTCCAGTGCCAAGCCTGCACGAACAGATCTGTGTTTTGGCGATAACTGATCGCTCCCCATCCCGCCGACAAGATCTTCTGAATCGCTTCGGGTTTGAAGAATGGGTCTGTGGCGTTACTGGGCACGCGATCGACGGTTGAGCCGAGCGCATAGGGCGGACTGAAGGTGTTCACAACGTGGCTGGGGGTCGAGTCCACTTGAATGGTCTGGGCCCTGGCAGCTGCGGGCCAACACAATGCCAGGACCGCCAACAAGGCGCACACCAGCGTCCGGCAGATCCCTGGCCGCGATTCTATTGCGCTTCTTGCAGAGTTGTTTCCCATACTCTCCCTCGAGTCACTGCGATTTCCTCGAAAAGTCCGCCGAGCGACGCCGTTCCAACCCGGCGTGTTCCTGATCGAGCGGAAGCAAGAGGACATCACGCGTCTGGTATGATGTCAAGGTTTCGCGGCGGATTTCAGAGGCGCTTTTCATCGGCAAAATCCGCGAAGGTCTACGGCATAGGAGGCTGGAGAATGCTTCTCAGAGTCTTTGATGACAAAGCATCACTGGGTGAGGCCGCGGCTAGCCAGGCTCGAGCGGCCATTCGAACCGCGATTGCAGAGCGCGGGACAGCTCGTGTCGTGGCCGCCAGCGCTGCGTCGCAATTCGAATTCCTCGAAGCTCTGACTGCGACCCCAGGAATCATGTGGAAGCAAGTCGAACTGTTCCACCTGGACGAGTACATTGGTTTGCCTATGACGCATCCGGCGAGCTTCTGCAAATTCCTTCAAGAGCGCCTGATCGCGAAGACTGGTATAAGCAACTATCACCTGCTCGATGGCAGCAAGGATCCCGCCGAGGTTATTCGCAGCGTGGGCAAAGCCATCACTGCGGCACCAATTGATGTCGCGTTCTTGGGAATCGGCGAAAATGGGCACATTGCGTTTAACGACCCTCCCGCCGACTTCGACACCGAAGAACCGTACATCATCGTGGCTCTTGACCATGCGTGCCGGCTGCAGCAAGTCGGCGAAGGGTGGTTCAAAAATCTCGACGAAGTTCCCAAGCACGCTATTTCCATGTCGGTACGCCAGGTTTTGAAGGCCAAAGAGATTCTTGCTGTCGTTCCTGATGCTCGCAAAGCACCCGCGATCAAAGCCTGTTTCGATGGAGCCATTAGTCCGATGGCGCCTTCTTCGATCCTGCGGAATCATGCGAACGCCACCGTGTATCTCGACCGCCAGTCTTCCGCGTTGCTCAGCCCCAAAACGCTCGCGGCGCTTACGGCTTCGGCCTGACGAATGGCTGCCCGTCGTTCTTCCCACTGCGCGGCTTCCTGATGGAGAACCCATCGAATTCCGGTGGGCGCCGCACCATTCCCTCGCTGCGCTGGTGGATCGGCGGAATCCTGTTTGCCTCCACGGTCATCAACTACATTGATCGCCAGACACTCTCTCTGCTCGCTCCGTTTCTGAAGCGCGATTACCATTGGACGAACACCGATTACGCTGCCATCGTGATTGCCTTTCGCGCTGCCTATTCCATCGGTCAGACGCTCTGCGGCCGGCTGATGGATCGCCTAGGCACGAAACGCGGCTTGAGCATCACGGTGGCATGGTATTCGTTAGTTTCGCTGCTGACTCCGCTTGCGCGCGGCTTTCACTCTTTTCTTGGCTTCCGTTTTTTCCTTGGCGCCGCGGAATCGGGGAACTGGCCCGCGGCCACCAAAGCTGTTTCGGAGTGGTTTCCGAAACACGAGCGCGGGTTGGCGACCGCCTTGTTTGACAGTGGCTCTTCGATTGGCGGCGCGATTGCACCTTTTTTTGTTCTGTGGATCTATTTCCGCTACGGCTGGCGCACCGCTTTTGTGGTTCCTGGCTTGCTCGGCATTCCCTGGTTGGCCGCCTGGCGCTGGCTGTACTACACGCCGCAGGAACATCCGCGCATCAGTGAGGCCGAGCGAAACATGATCCTCTCTGACACCATGGAGCCCGGAACGCAAAACAAAGTGCGGCCGCGCTGGCGCGATCTTCTGAAATTGCCGCAGACCTGGGGAACCATCGTCGCCAGAACTTTCACTGATCCGGTTTTCTTTTTCATCGCTGATTGGTTTCCCATTTATCTGGTGGCCAAAGGGATTCCCCTGAAGAGCGGCTTGATTGCCGTGTGGATCCCGTTTCTTGCAGCGGATTTGGGCAATTTTTTTGGCGGAGGCATGTCCGGGTATCTCATCAAGCGCGGCTGGTCCGTCGGCAACGCGCGCAAGGCGTTGGCGGTGTTTGGCGGCCTCGGGGTCACGCTTCTGATCCCCACGATCTTTACGGTGAACTTGTATCTGCTGGCGCTGCTTTTCGGTCTGGCGACGTTTTCCTACGCATCGTTCACGACCATTGCCAACGTGCTGCCGTCAGACCTTTTTACGAGCGAGTCGGTGGCCTCGGTGAGCGGTTTGAGCGGAACGGGGGCGGCCCTTGGCACCATCATCGTGTACCTATTGGCTGGACGGCTCTCCGATGCCCGTCTCGCAACGGGCACTCATTTGTTCGATCCGCTGATGATCATCGCCGGGCTGATTCCCTTTGCCGGAATGCTTTTGGTGCTGCTGCTCGTCCGCAACACCGAGGCCACGGAACGCGGGTTGGTGCGCAGGATCTGAGATTCGTGCAATATCATCTTCCTGGGGAGAATAAATCGATGAGCCTCGCAGCGTTCCAACTTAGCGGCAGGAATGCATTGGTTACCGGTTCGCACCGAGGTCTCGGCGCCGGCATCGCACTTGCGCTTGCTGAGGCCGGCGCAAATGTTGCGTGCCATGGCCGTGATCCGCATCCGGGAAGAGTCTGCGCCGACATTGAGGCGCTGGGGCGCCGATGCTCTTATTTCCCGGGTGACGTCGCGGATGCGCAGCTGTGCTCTGCGTTGGTCGAAAAGACTGTGGCGGAATTTGGATCGCTCGATATCCTGGTAAACAATGCGGGAATTATTCGCCGGTCCCCTGCCACCGAATATTCCTCGGAAGATTGGGACCAGGTGATCGCCGTGGATCTGACCGCGGTGTTTCGGCTGTCGCAACTTGCCGCACGCCAAATGTTCAAACAAGGAACTGGCGGAAAAATCCTGAATATCGCGTCAGTGCTTTCGTTCCAGGGAGGAATTCTGGTGCCGGCTTATGCCGCGGCAAAAGGTGGCGTGGCCCAACTCACTCGAGCGTTCGCTAATGAATGGGCGGCCAAAGGGATCAACGTGAACGCCATTGCGCCGGGTTACATGGCGACGGACAACACCGAAGCGCTTCGTAATGACCCGCTCCGCAGCCGCCAGATTCTGGAGCGCATTCCCGCTGGGCGCTGGGGCGAAACTGGCGATCTTGCCGGAGCCGCCGTGTTTCTGTGTTCTCCGGCCAGCGATTATGTGCACGGACATGTACTAGTGGTCGATGGTGGCTGGCTCTCGCGGTAGTCAGCAAACAGTGGCGGATACGCTAGCGGGACAGCTGAGAGAATGTTTCGAGGGCGGAGGCCATGCGCTCGAGTCCTCCGCGGACTGTCTCTGTATCTCGGCAAAAGCCGATGCGGAAGTGCTGTGGTTGCTCGAAGAATTCCCCTGGCACTACGCTGGTCTCGAACTGTTCACGCAGGATGCGCACAAATTCGGAGGTACGGCCCCCTGTGAGGCGTGGAAACACGGTAGTGCCGAAGCGGCTAGGTTCGCAATCGAGTTGCGGATGCTTGGCGAGGAACGCGTTCACCAGCGTGCGATTCGTTTCGAGCAGCCCGCGGGCGCGATGGCGCACGCGATCGAGGTTATCGAGGACAATCACGGCAAGAAGCTCGGCTGGATGCACCGGGCTACCGTAGGTGAAATCAACCACCTGCCACATGCGCCGGACGAGCTCCGGCTGGGCAAGAATCCACCCGCAGCGAATGCCGCTGAGGCCATAGGCTTTGGTCAAGCTGCTGGTAACAACGAAATTCGGTCCAAGATGAAAGGAAGAACGCCACGATTGATCGAACAAGGTCTCCAGATACACTTCGTCCACCAGAACGCGCGCTCCAACTTTGGCGGCAATCGCGCCTACCTGGCACATCGTAGCCTCGTCGGTAAGAGCAGCGCTTGGGTTGTGAAGGTTGCAAAGAACCACAAGACGCGTGGCGGGAGTGAGTTTGCGCTGGAATTCCTCCAGATCTAGACGGAATCCGTGTTCCGCGGAACGTTCGAAGCGAATTACCTTGGCCCCGATGTGATCGAGGATGGCCAGCATCGGGTCGTAGGTGGGCCGCTCAATCAGAACCTCATCACCGCCGTGGACGAGAGCTGTCAACGCCACGAAGTTTGCCATCGATGTACCCAGAGTGTAGACGACACATTGCTGAGGCACACCCGCCTTGGCCGCCAAGCGTTCCATCAGCGGTTGATAACCGTACGGTCCGGTCCCGCCGATCTCAAGGTCCTGGATGTGCACCGGCAATTCAGCAAGCGGATAGTCCAAAACGCCACTGGCCGCCAGGTTGAAGCGCGCATTCGAATGCAGCTTGGCCCAGGCCAAATAGCGCGAGACGGCAGCGGACCGCGGTTCATTCATGTGTGGCCCTCCCGATTACCGAAAAACCCGATTACGAATTCGCAGGTCGCGGCGGTCGCCGCCGGCTCCAGAACCAGTAAACCGGGATGCCCGCCAGCAACAGAGCGAAACCGATGAGACTGTTCTGAGGATAACGATAGACGGTGTTGACCACGACCCACCAGCATATCGCGACGAACAGTGTCGTGCTGACCGGATGCCCCGGCATGCGATAACCCTGGCTGGCATGCATTTCACCGCGCGCGGCGCGCCGCCGGAACACGAAGATGGTGGTGGCGGTGAGTCCAAAGAATAGAAAATCCATGGAAACGACGTAATTCAAAATCTGCTCATAACGGCCCGAGAGTGCGATTACGATCGTCCAGACACTCTGCAGAATGATAGCCAGCACGGGTACGCGGGTACGGGGATCGAGCCAGGCGATTGCACGGAAAAAGAGGCCGTCATCGGCCATAGCAAAGTACACGCGAGGCGCAGTCAAGATTGCCTGGCTGAGAAAGCCGAGCGTGGAAATAGCGATGGCGGCGGCAATGAACGTCGCGCCGCGCTGGCCCAATGCCAGGCGCATCACCGCAGTGGCGGGGGTAGTTGTTGCCGCGAGCGCCTGGGGGCCGAGCGAGCGCAGGCACACCCAGTTCACTCCGAGGTACAACACCACTACGCCGAGAACTCCAAGCAGAAGTCCGCGAGGCAGGTTTTTCTTTGGCTCCTTCACTTCCGCCGCAAGGAAGTTGGCCGTCTGCCATCCTCCGTAAGCGAATAACACAGGGACCATCGCTGCGCCAAACGAGGTGAGCGACCAGTGGCGCTCGGCTGCGGTGGTTACGGTTGCATGCCTGCCGGTCAAAGCGAGGCCGGCGATCACGAGGGCCGAGATGGCGAGGATTTTCATGACCATGAACGCGCTCTGCGTGCGTCCGCCGGTTTTTACGCCGAGGCAGTTGATGAGAGTCAGGACCGCGAGTGCTGCTGTGGCGACGACCCAATCGCGCACCTGCAAACCGGTGAGGTCTAAGAAGTATCGAGCGAAAGTGATCGAGACCGCCGCCATCCCTCCAGTCTGGATGACGAGCAGTAGCACCCATCCGTAGAGGAATGCGACCGCTGGATGATAGGCCTCGCGTAGGTAAGCGTACTGACCACCCACTTCAGGCAGGGTGGCCGCCAATTCAGCCCAGATAAAGGCGCCGCCCACTCCAACAACACCGCCAAAAATCCAGGCAGCTAGGATCAATGCGGGGGTGTGCAGCTGTTGCGCTACGACGTAAGGATTTATGAAAATGCCCGAGCCGACGATGCCGCCCATGACGAGCATGGTGGCGTCGAACAGGCCAAGTTGACGGGAAAGGCTTGGCTTGGGAACGGATGCCTGATCTGCTCGCGAAGCGTCAATCACGGTATCGGCTTGGCAGCAGAGTCGCCATCGTGTTTAGCAGGGACATGCCGGATAATCCTCCTCAACTCTCCACACACTTCGCAAATCCTTAGCAAGCAGATTCAGCCGACAATCTCTCTAGCACACTTGCACGCAGTCTATGCCCAGTAGCGCTCCCAACTTCTTGAGCCTGCTACCGAGGCGACCGACGCCTACAGCACAATGATGCGCTGGTCCATGAGCGTTCCAATCGTTAAGGAACTTTCGTGCGCCAACCGAGAATCGATACCGGCTGTTGGTATTGCCGATCTCCAGAATGGGACCTGCAACAGATTCCGCCTCGGCCATCAAAAGTTTGAGCGCCCCGTCCACCGTCTGGACGACAGAAAGAAGAGTAACCGGGCCGTGGCGCACGGACATCTCGACGGAAAGGCCACGGCCCACTTTTCCGTGGTAAACCTGCAAAGTGCGCACCTTGGTTTTGCCTTGGGCAATGGCCATGTGCCCAGGCCCGTCATGTCCCATGAGCACGATGTCGTCGTTGTAATCTACCGCGTAATACTCGGTGAATGATCCCCCAGCACCGAACGAATCCATGATTTTCATGGCCTGAACGTTCTTGATTTCGTATTCCCCGGCCACTGGAATTCCTCGCGCAGTAAGGAGGCTGGTACCGAGGATGATCGAGCTAATGGCATTCTCGTTTTCGGAGCTGCCGTCTCCCTTGTGGTAATAGGCCAGTGATCCAAGAGCGTGAAGCTCGACAAGATGGTCTAGGGCCACGGAAGTGCGCGCGGCTCGTTCAAGTTCTTCCGCGGGGCAATCGTTTTGGATGTCAAAAGCTTCGTGGAACTGCGCCAGCTTGCTTTTGATTTCTGATTCGGTGACGTCGCGACGCAGTTTTGCCAACTGCTCGACTTCCAGAATTTCGATGTGTCCCCCAAAGTACGCGCATTGTTGCGTGAGGTCGGAATAGATATCAAGCATGCCACCGTAGTAGTGGCCCATAACGCCCAAACGATTGTGTTCCATGATGTGCGCCACACGAGCAGCTTCGATCCACTCAGCAATCTCTTCCCAGGCGATGGGATCGTTTTCAAGCATTCCGGTTACCTGAAAAAAAGGAATCCGGCACCGATTGAAGACGTTCGCGATTTCGGGTACGGGACAAGCTTGGCAGTAGGCGAGCCACTCGCCAGTCATTTTTTCGCGATCCCCGAGCGAGTTAAACCAGGCATAGTCCATCGCCGGCGCTGGTGAAAGATTCAGAATGATGACGGGAACCTTCGCACGGCGAACCACCGGGAGGACCGTCGAGGAAAGAGCATAGGTGGTGACGTGGAGAAAGATCAGGTCGACGTCCGCCTTTCGAAAGTCGTGGCCCGCGGTCAGCGCTTTTTCGGGGGTATCAATGAGCCCAAGGTTTATGATTTCAACTCCGGGCCGCGCAATTTGCCGCGCAACCTGGTCCATAAAGCCGGATAAACGATCGCGGAGCCCCGCGAATTGAGACCAGTACGCGGCCAAACCAATTCCGAAGAGACCTACCTTAAAAGGTGTTGTCATTAGGCCAGACGCAAAGCTTCCTCGAACGGTGTATTGTAGAGCGAAACGGCCTCCGAGAGTATGATTCCGAGATTGACTTGGAGTTCTCCAGGGCGCCAGCATCACTGCTATGGCTGTGCGTGTGATTCGTTCCTGCCTGTAGTGGAGTTCACCAGGGAATTGAAGTGCGTGGGAGAGGACTGCGATGTTTCGGAAAAATCAACTGGGCTTCTTGCTTCTCGCATGCGTGCTCTGCGCCGCCAAGGCAGCCGGGCAGGAGCAAAACACAAAACTCACAGTGCACTGGGATAAAGCGATCCGTGTTTCGCAAACGACTGCCACCCTACAGGTGGTGGTGAATCCCCCGCTGCGCCGGGGCACTCCGGCTCATGACAATGCTTACCGGGCGCTGCACGATCTACAGGCAGACTATGTGCGCTATGTGCCGTGGCTGCCGTATCCCCGATTGGCTGTGGCCGAGCTTGAGCCTCCCAATAGCGGAAAAACGTCTTGGGATTTCTCGCTGATCGATCCGATGACCATCGACTTTCTGGAAGCAACCAAGGGTCACTCCGTGATTCTGAATTTCAGCACCATTCCCCAGTGGATGTACAAGACCGATAAACCGGTAGCTTATCCCGATGACCCGAATCAAGTGCTCTGGGAATACGAAAAAGGGACCGAACTCCGCGATGCCAGCATGAAGGAAGTCGCAGACTATTACGGCCGCCTCTTTGCCTGGTACACCAAGGGCGGCTTTACCGACGAATTCGGGAAGCGTCACGAATCCGGCTACCACTTTTCGATTCCCTACTGGGAAGTCCTAAATGAGCCCGACTTCGAACACCAGATCACCCCCGAAACTTATACCGAGATATACGACGCCGTCGTCGAATCAATCCGCGCCGTAGAGCCCCAAACGAAATTCGTGGGAATGGCCCTCGCTGCACCTTCGGAAAATCCTCGCTACTTCGAATATTTCCTGAACCCCAAAAACCACAAGCCCGGCATTCCCCTGGACTTTATTTCCTACCACTTTTATGCGGTGCCCACCGCGGATCAAACGCCGGAGATTCAGCAAGTCACCTTCTTCACTCAGGCAGACGGCTTCCT
Organism: Candidatus Acidiferrales bacterium; assembly: GCA_963804635.1. Lineage (GTDB taxonomy): Bacteria > Acidobacteriota > Terriglobia > Acidiferrales > UBA7541 > Acidiferrum. The sequence continues at coordinate 16,848 of CAWDRK010000042.1, read as the reverse complement.
AAACGTCGTGCGGTATATCGAGCAGGTGCGCAAGCGCCTTTCTCCGGAAACGCGCACTACGGTTGACGAAATCGGCAGCATTTCGGCTGACGACCTTGGCCAGGACACGCCCGGACACGTCACACAGCCGATAGCAAATTCGTACTGGAACCTCTCTGGCTCAGTATATGCGTACGTTTTCGCGGAACTCACGCGGCTTGGCATTGACGTCGCGGGCGAATCTCAGCTTGTAGGCTATCCTACGCAGTATCCGAGCGTTTCCATGGTGGATTGGAGCAATGGCAAACCCAACGCGCGTTTTTGGGTGCTCAAACTGCTGAAGGACAACTTCGGGCCTGGAGACAAATTGGTCGAGGTTGCACCCGCGTCGACAGCCCCGTACTTCTCTTCTCTCGCCGTCATGACGCCTAACGGAAAACGTCGCGTGCTGCTCGTGAATAAACGCGATCGCGAATTGGAATTGTCCATTCCTGGCGTCACGGGTGGTCAAATCGAGGCCGTGGATCAGTCCACGGCGTTTAATCCGCCCGCTTCTTCCAAGCTCCGGTCCGACTCCGTAACGGTAAAGGGCCTCGGTGTTGCCGTCGTGACACTGCCGTGAGCGACAACGGCTGTTCACCCAGCATTCTGCAATGAGAAACGGCCGTTTGTGAACAGAAAGTGCGTGACCTCGCAACCACGGGCTGTGTACTCTCTTTGTGTTGCCTTGAGGGCCAGCCATGAATGCAAGCAAGCCCGACAAAATCATTGGGGCCTTAAATCAGTTTCGCATCGAGATTCCCTCTTGGGGTTTTGCGAACACCGGAACGCGTTTCGGCAAGTTTATCCAGGCGGCCGCCGCTACGACGACCGAAGAGAAATTCAGTGACGCCGGGCAGGTCCACTTATTGACCGGAGCTTGTCCGACAATCGCGCTGCACGTGTTGTGGGATTTCCCGAATGGGTTGCAAAGCGTCGAGGAGATTCACAAGTTCTCCGAGCGTTATGGCGTGCGAGCCGGGTCGATCAATCCCAACCTGTTTCAGGACCAGGAATATAAATATGGGTCCTTTGGGAATCCGGATGCTGCGGTGCGAGAGCGGGCGCTGCAGCACACCAAAGACAGCATCGAGATCGCAAAGGGTTTGGGCAGCCGCGATATTTCGCTGTGGTTCGCGGATGGATCGAACTATCCGGGAACGGCCAATATCCGGCAACGCAAGCGGTGGTTTGAGGAATTGCTGAAGGCAGCGCACGCTCAGACTCGCAGCGGGCCAGCGACTGCTTGTGGAATACAAGCCGTTCGAACCGGCGTTCTACCATACGGATATTGCCGACTGGGGAATGGCATTGCACCTGGCGCGCCATGCCGGGCCGCAAGCAAAAGTATTGGTCGACACGGGGCATCACTACGCTTCGCAGAACATCGAGCAGATCGTAGCGTGGCTGCTTTCCGAAGAGCGGCTGGGCGGATTCCATTTTAACGACCGGCGTTATGCGGACGATGATTTGACGCTGGGGTCGATCGACCCGTACCAGGTATTTCGCATCTTTCACGAGATTTCGTTTTACGAATGGGAGACAGGCGAGCAAACGGACATCGCGTTCATGATCGACCAGAGCCACAATCTGAAGGGCAAGATTGAAGCCATGATTCAAACCGTGAATATGGCGCAGGAGTTGTACGCAAAGGCGACGATTGTGGACTACGCCGAACTGGCCAACGCTCAAAAGAGCTGCGACCTGGTGCGAGCCGAGTCCGCGCTGCAGGATGCGTTTGCAACGGATGTGCGGCCTATCATTCGGGAATGGCGACGTTCGAAGGGACTTCCGGAAAATCCGATCGAAGCGTTTCGGCAGAACGGATATCTGGAGCGCATCAGCAAAGAGCGGTGCGCCAGGAATGCCGGCAGCGTGTCTTCGTATGCCTAACAGCAAATCCTCGAAGCCCTATCTGGCGTTTGATTTTGGAGCAGAAAGCGGTAGGGCTATTCTTGCGCGTCTTGATTGCGGTGTTCTGACGACGCAGGAGGTCCGTCGATTTAAAAACGAGCCCGTGGAATACGGCGGAAGCCTGCATTGGGATGTGGCGCGCCTGTGGTGGGAGGTTCGGCAGGCTTTGTCTGGCCTGGAAGAAACGCAGTTGGCAGGGATTGGGGTGGACGCTTGGGGAGTGGATTACGCGTTACTTGGAGAGAAGGGAGAGCTGCTGCAAAACCCGTATCATTACCGGGACGCGCGAACCGTCGGTGTGATGCAGGAAGTGTTCCGAAAAGTCCCGAAGGAAGAGATTTACCGCGCGACCGGGATTCAATTTATGCCCATCAACACGTTGTACCAACTATTTGCCGCGGTTCGAGAAACGCCTTCGCTGCTGAAGGCGGCACGAAAGTTGATCACCGTTCCGGATCTATTCCATTACTGGCTTACAGGGCATGCCGTGTGCGAGTTTACGAATGCTACGACGACGCAGCTCGTTAACCCGGTCACGCGGACATGGGCGCGAGAACTGATCGATCGGCTGGAATTGCCAACGCATTTATGGGGAGAAATTGTGGAGCCCGGTACATTCCTTGGCAAATTACTGCCGGGCATTGCGCGGAATTCTGCTTTGGGCGATACGCCAGTGATCGCACCGGCAGCACATGATACGGGTTCTGCTGTGGCAGCGATTTCCGCCCGAGAAGGCACAGCATTTCTTAGTTCCGGAACATGGTCTCTGGTCGGAACGGAAGTTGACCAACCTGTGATCACCTCCGAAGCGTTACGCTTGAATTTCACTAATGAGGGCGGAGTGCAGGGCACCACGCGCTTGTTGAAGAACGTGATGGGGCTCTGGATGCTTCAGTGTTGCCGCCGCGCCTGGAGCGCACGAGAAGGGCACGGCTATGAGCATACCGAATTGATGGAACTGGCGGCGCACGAGGAATCGTTCCACTGCCTGGTTGACCCCGACCATGAATCGTTTCTGCGCCCCGGAGACATGCCTGTCGCAATTGACCAATTCTGTGCACGAACCCACCAGCCTGCGCCCAAAACTCCAGCCGGTTATGCGCGCGCAATTCTGGAAAGCCTGGCTTTCAAATACCGCCTGGTGATCGGGAGCCTGGAAAAACTGACGGGGAGACGCGTTGAACAAATTCGCGTGATTGGGGGAGGGGCAAAGAACCGCTTGCTGAATCAACTGACGGCGGACGCCACGGGCAAAGCAGTTCTGGCGGGACCAGCGGAGGCCACGGCCCTGGGAAATGTGGCGATGCAAATGTTGGCGACGGGCGCCGCGAGCACGTTGAAGGAAGTGCGCGGCATCATTGAGCGATCTTATCCTGCCGAAGTTTTTGAGCCGCTGGATACCGAGAAATGGAATCGGCAAGCGGAACGCTTCGAGCACTATTGTGAGGCTGTGTATGCCTGAAGTGAGAAAGACGACGTACCTGCGTGACCTGTGGGAGCCGGACGCTGCGGATAAACTTGCCAACAATCCCCTGGCGCTTTTGCGCTACCGCTCAAATTTGCTCGGTGCGGATCTGCGAATCACGAACTTTGGCGGAGGAAATACGAGTTCGAAGATGGAACTGCCCGATCCCTTCACCGGCAGACCTACGCGAGTTTTGGCGGTGAAAGGCAGCGGAGGCGATTTGGGCTCGATTACCGAGGCGGGATTCGCTCTGCTGTATCAGGATCGATTGGAACAACTGAAGGACCTGTACCGGGGCGAGGCGCACGAAGACGAAATGGTCGGCTACTATCCGATTTCGGCGTTTGGGGAAAATCGCGTTGCCGCGTCGATCGACACGCCGCTCCATGCGCTGCTTCCCTTTCCCCATGTGGATCACCTGCACCCGGATTGGGCCATAGCGCTGGCCGCGAGCGCGAATGGCAAGAGGAAACTCGAAGAGTTCAACCAGGAGTATGGCCGCGGAATCGTGTGGGTGCCGTGGCAGCGGCCGGGATTTGAGCTGGCGCTGATGATCGAGAAGGCGGTGCGGGAGAATCCGGGAATTGACGGGCATTCTCCTGGGCGGGCACGGGCTGTTTACTTGGGGCGCGACGCAGCGAGAGTGCTACCTCAATAGCATCCACACCATCGACCAAATGGGCGAGTTTATCGCCAAACATGAGGCCCAGAAGGGTGCTCCATTCGGAGGCCTCGAGCACGCAGCGCGAGCGGATCGACGAGATGTGGTGGCGGAGATTTTGCCTGCCTTGCGTGGCGCACTGTCATCCAACCGCCGAGTGATCGCGCACTATAGTGACCACGAGGACGCGCTTAACTTTGCGGGTTCCCAGTGGTCGCGCGAGTTGAGTGCGCTCGGCACAAGCTGCCCCGACCATTTTCTACGCACCAGAGTGTGCCCTCTTTTTGTGAATTGGGATCCGTCAAAGCAGGACGTGGAAGCATTGAAGACGATCATAAAGAGGCAAGTGGTCGAGTACCGCGCGGCGTACGGAAAATATTATGCGGATTGGGCGACAAGTGATTCGCCGAAGTTGCGTGATTCGAATCCGTCGGTGGTGATCGTTCCGGGACTTGGACTGTTTGGCTTCGGAAAGAATAAAAAGGAAGCGCGGATTGCAACCGAGTTTTTCATCAACGCCATTCATGTGATGGCCGGCGCCAACGCCCTGGAAGACGGCGAAGTTTCCAACGCTTTGCCACAGGCGCGTCACGCCGAGCAATCGAAGCAGTTTACGCACTTCCACAATTATGTGGCTCTGCCGCGCTCGGAAGCGTTCCGGATCGAGTATTGGGCACTCGAAGAGGCAAAGTTGCAGCGCATGCCCGCGGAAGCTGAGTTCAGCCGGAAGATCGGGTTAGTTATTGGCGGCGCGAGCGGTATCGGTCGGGAGGTGGCCCTCCTCCTTGCACGTAAGGGAGCGCACGTGGTGGTTGCTGATTTCGATGAAGCCGGTGCGAAGAAAGTCGCGGAACAGGCCGGTTCGCTCGGAAGTCCGGAGTTTGTGACGGCAACCGCGGTGGACCTCGGTTCCGCAGAAAGCCTGGAAGAAGCTGTAAGGCATACGATTCTGGAATTCGGTGGTATTGACATCGTGGTGAATACGGCTGCGATCTATCCGGTTGCGGGCGCAGAAGGTGAGTTGACGGAAGCGCAGTGGGCTCAGACGTTTCTGGTGAACGTCACTGGTAACTATTTGCTGGCGCGCGCAACGGAGCGGGTGTTCAGAGAGCAGGAGCTGCCAAGCGCGATGGTGCTGACGAGTTCCGCGAACGCCGTTGTGCCGAAAAAAGGCAGCGAGGCCTACGATACCAGCAAGGCAGCGCTGAGTCATTTGATCCGGGAACTCGCCATCAAGCTCGCACCAACTGTACGAGTGAACGGAATTGCTCCGGCCACGGTTGTCGCCGGGTCCACCATGTTTCCACGCGACAGGGTGATTCAGTCCTTACAGAAATACAAAATCACATTTTCAGAATCCGATTCTACCGAGGCGCTGCGCGACAAGCTTGCGGATTTTTATGCGCAGCGAACGCTCACCAAACGCCCCATCACGCCAGAACTTTGCGCGGCTGCCATCGTCTGGCTAGCCGGTGAACAGAGCGCTCGAACTACGGGACACGTGATTCCGGTGGACGGCGGGTTAACCGAGGCGTTTCTTCGCTAGGAAGCGGAAGAGCAGCTTTTCCGCGAGCGGCACTTTTGTGTTGCTGGCGGCTCCGGGGGAATTCTATGCAACGGATCTGTTTTGTTCTGCAAGTGAAACCTGACCGGATTCAAGAATATAAGGAACGCCATCGGTCTGTTTGGCCGGAGATGAAGAAAGCCTTGCAGGAGACCGGCTGGAACAATTATTCGCTTTTCCTGCGGCCGGACGGCCTTCTGGTTGGCTATCTGGAAACCGACAATTTCGAGAAAGCGCGTGCCGGGATGGCCCTCCGTGAAGTCAACGACCGCTGGCAACGCGAGATGGCGGGGTTTTTTGTTCAGCCGGAGGGATTGTTGCCAGACCAGGCGATGGCGCCGCTCGAAGAGGTCTTTCATGTCTGATTCCCGCCCGAGGCTCACGTGACGCCAAATCCTGTTTTAGGTGTGTTCTTTCATTGGCTCGGCGGACTGGCGTCGGCAAGCTTTTACGTGCCGTATCGCGGAGTGAGGCGATGGTCATGGGAGACCTATTGGCTGGTGGGCGGATTTTTCAGCTGGATCATTGCGCCTTGGATTCTGGCTGTGGCGCTGACACGCGATTTATTTCAGGTTCTTTCTGAGACCCCTGCTCAAACCATTTTCTGGGTCGTTCTGTTTGGGCTGCTGTGGGGTGTGGGCGGGCTCACGTTCGGACTGACGATGCGCTACCTTGGGCTGTCTTTGGGCATGGCCGTTGTTTTGGGACTGTGCGCGGCATTTGGAACCTTGATGCCTCCGATTTTCAGCGGCGTTTTCTTCACGCAGGTTCTGGGAACGTCCTCCGGGCGGGTAATTCTTGCGGGCGTTTTCGTTTGTCTGCTGGGAATTGCCGCCGCAGGAGTCGCGGGCATCTACAAGGAACGTGAAATGTCCGCCGAGCAGAAGAAGGCGGTGATCAAGGAATTCGATCTGAGGAAGGGGCTGGCTGTGGCAACGTTGTCGGGCGTGATGAGCGCTTGTTTCGCTTACGGGCTCGCGGCGGGGCGACCGATTAAGACGCTGACCTTGATGCATGGAACGCCCACTCTGTGGCAAGGCTTGCCGGTGCTCGTGGTGGTGTTGATCGGCGGATTCACGACAAACTTTATTTGGTGCCTCGCGCTGAATATCAAGAACAAGACGGGCTTCCAGTACTTCACGTCGGACGTGGAGAAGTACAAGACAATTACCGACGAACCGATTCTGGAGACGGCGATCGACGCTCCGAGCCGCGAAATCGTCGAACACATACCGTCTGTCCAGCGTCTGTGGATCAGAAGCCCGTTCCGATGCTGGCGAATTATCTTCTGTGTGCGCTTGCGGGAACCACTTGGTACTTTCAATTCTTTTTCTACACCATGGGTGAGACGCAAATGGGCAAGTACGGTTTCTCCAGTTGGACGCTGCACATGGCCAGTATCATTATTTTCAGCACGCTGTGGGGCCTTGGGTTCAAGGAGTGGAGGGGCGCAGGTGCACCGGCGATGCGGTTCACCCTTTCTGACGCTGGCGCTGTTTTTGCTGGTGGGATCTACGGTGGTTGTTGGCTACGGGAATTTCCTTGCTGCAGCAGGCGCCCACTGATCCGGAGTGCCCTGTGTGCTCGATGTGTGCTCGATGCACAAACCGTGTGCCCGTGGAGTTGCGCAAGGAGAATCAGCGAAGATCAAATTGAAAATACCGGCTGGGGCGTTTCACGCGTATTTGTTCGACTGTGATGGCACGATCGCGGATTCCATGCCATTGCATTACGTTGCATGGAAAAGTGCGTTGGCAGAGTGGAAATGTGATTTTCCAGAAGACCTATTCTACGCATGGGGCGGTTTCCCGGTAGCGGAAATAATCTCGCGCTTGAATGAGAAGCAGGGCCTTCAGATGCCGGTGCCGGAGGTAGCTCGAAGAAAAGAGGAACTCTATTTTGATGCTCTGCCACAGCTCAAGGCGGTACCTGAAGTGCTGGAACATATCGATGCACAGCATGGCCGGATTCCTTTTGCGGTGGTCTCCGGAAGCACGCGCGATTCGGTGACCGCTTCGCTTCGCACGCTTCAGTTGCTGGAAAAGTTTGAGATTTTAGTTTGTGCCGGAGATTACAGAGAGGGAAACCGGACCCGGAGGCTTTTCTGATCGCCGCCGCACGGCTGGCCCCTACCGTTATATTTTGTGTTACCTCGCTTGCGCCGAATCCAGAAGCGCGCATTGATTGCGTGTCACAACGGCTTTTGATAGCCTCGGGCTAAGTACGGTAATGAATTAACCACAGGTCATAAGAGTGTTTGTGCCCGCGGACATTAAATGACGGAGGCACAGTGGCTGACTTTTGCTGCCTTTCTCGATTGTTGTGACAGTGTGCGTGTGGTTCGCCGCCCGCAGCCTCCTTCTCGCAAGTAACAGAAGTTGCTGGTATTCCCAACGCTATTCCGATGAGTTTCGAGGCGAATCGTGGGCAGGCCGAGCCGGACGTCGATTTCATTGCTCACGCGAAGGGTTACAGTGTCTATCTCCGCGCTGGACGCGCGAGACTGCGCCTAAATCATTCAGCGCTATGGAACCCGCAGGATTCAGAAGCTGGAATTATCCTGGTGGGTGCGAAGGAACAACCCCAGTTTAGCCGGAAGACCGGCTGCCCGGTTCAGTAACTACTTGTTCGGTTCCGATTCGCACAACTGGATCACGGAAGTGCCGCAATACGCTAAAGTGCGCTACCCAAATGTGTATCCGGGCATTGACGTCATCTATCATGGAAATCAAAAATCATCTGGAAAATGACTTCGTGATTCAATCCGGCGCCAATCAAGCCAAGTCGTTCTGGCCTTTTCCGGCATACACAAATTTCGAATTGATAGACAGGGCGACCTTGTTTGGGCGGCGGTAGTACTTGAGTTTCGGTTACAGAGGCCGTGTGCGTATCAGTTGATTGACAACAAGAAGGTTGAATTTCCAGCTGTCCTACGTTCTGCGTGGTGGACGCGCACGATTTCGTCTGGGTCATCTACGATACCACCCGCAAGCTGATCATTGATCCGGTACTGGCGTATTCAACACTTCCTGGGTGGAGGTGCATTTACACCTCTAAGCGGATTTCAATCGGCGAAGGGTATTGGCCTGGATAGATCGGCAACCTTTATCTTGCTGGCGTCACTGACTTATCGTCTTTTCCAGTTACTCCTGGCGTCATCGGCCCAACTCCACCGAGCTCTAGCTCAGGAAACGTAACCTTCATAGCCAAACTGAATCTGCCCGGGACATCGCTGATCTACTCGACTTTTGTCACCGGAGTGGTCGGCGCTCCGTATCACTGACAGTGACGATTCCGGAAACGCCTACCTCGCTGGGCAGGGTCTTACGGTCCTCCCGATTCCCCCGGGTTCGACACCGTTTCAATCGGTGCCTCAGTCTCTTGCGGTTCTCAAACTGAACAGCACCGGAACAGCAGTTCTGGCAGGAACTTACCTGGGTGGAAGCGGTGGAAGCGGTCCCACGCCTGACCAGCTTGGCGGAGTTGCCGTCGATACCACGGGAAACGTGTACATCACGGGCACGACAGCTTCGACCGATTTCCCGATACAAAATCCATTGCAAACATCGCTAGGAGCCAGCGGGCAGAACGCCTTCGTCGCCAAGCTCGATCCCACGATGAGCAAGCTGGTGTACTCAACGTATCTTGGCCAAAACAGCACGGCGGGTGGAGTAGCTATTGCTCTTGATGGATCTCTGAACGCCTATGTTGCCGGAAACGCCGGACCGAGCTTTCCCACAACCGCGAACGCTTTTCAGAAAAATGCGATTCTTGGCGGCGCTTTCTTGCCGAGTTGGACGCGACGGGCTCTTCCCTCGTTTATGCAACCTACGTCACCGGTACTGGTGGCGCAGTGGACCCAGAAGGATACACCGGCTCAATGGGAAGCCAAGCGGAAGCTGTGGCAGTGGATAAGTCGCGTAACGTGTTCTTGACGGGGTTGTCCTACTCGCTGGATTTTCCTTTTCTAAATCCCGTTCAACCTTGCACTGGCAATGTGACAACGTTCGTGTCCGATTTGCCTCTTCTGGCACGCTGGATTCTCGACTTGTCTGGGCGCGACCGCCGCTATGCTGTTCCTACGCTGGCTAACAATATTGTCGTCGACTTTTTGGAAAAGGGGCTATGTCACGGGAATAAGCGATGCCAGCCTCCGCTAAAAAATCCAATCGAGTCCACTCCTGCCAGATCGGTCCACCCTCAGCGGGAACGTTTGGGTTGTTCATCAGCGAAATCGATCCTGTCACATATGGGCTAGTGTTCTCGAGTTTTGTTGGTGGGCCCACGGTCCCTTGTTGTGATTCAACCGGTGACCATGTCACGGCAATGCAGTGGATACGAATCAGAACATTTACGCAGTTGGTTTTTCGGCCTCGTTATACGTAGGCAGACGGATTTGTTTCCCAGATTTAACGCTCTACAACCACTCTTCGGCCCTCCCGCTGTTTGCACTTACAGGGACCGATGTGTCGAAGGTGCCATATCATGTAGATTTCTCCAGGGCCGGGAGCCGCCGCGGCCGTTTCACCGTCACAGTTGATATTCGGTGGGATGCAGATTGGCACGAAATCAACACTTCAATCACTGACTGTCTATGACATGGGAACGGACCCGTTGACGGTCTCAACGTGGCGGTTACAGGAGATTTCGAGCAGAGCAATGATTGTACTCCCTCGGTTCCCGCAGCGGCTTCTTGCGCGATCCAAGTGACCGTTGCGCCGACCACTCCTACAGCCGGTGATGGGATTTTGACAATCACGGATACTTCGCCGGGTAGTCCCCACACATCGTGCTTTCGGTGTGTCGGACAAGCCTTCGCTGGGCTGGAGACATCGAGCATCTGATTTGAGGCCAACTCGTCGGCTCGACCAGCGACCCGCAGACAATCTATATCACCAATCCGGGGGAGCGTACGCTTCAAATCGCAAGCATTAAAGTTAGCGGAGCATCGCAGAGACCGATACCAACCATGTCTCCCTTGTGGGTGCGGGTGGCGGGTGCGCCATCGAGGTGGCCTTTACCCCGACTGCGGCCGTCCGTCACCGGCACCATTACGATCACCGACAACGCCCCGGATAGTCCACAAATTGTCCCGTTGACAGGAACCGGCGCCATTTTAGAGATGTCAGCAAAGACCACATGGCAACGGTGAGCGCTGGGGGCACGGGTAGCTTCACGCAGTCGCACGACCAGTAGCGCATTTTTGGAAGCGTCGATTTCAACTGCACGGGAAATCCTTCCTCATCCACTTGCACTGTGTCTCCAAATCCGCTGAATGGACTTGAAGGATCCAAGTAACGTGTCGGTAGCGGCAGCAACGACGGCGCGGAACAGTCCCGCGATGGGGGTGGGCCAGGACACAGTTGCATCTCGAAGATCTATCCCAAGATCCGTTTCGCTCGCTGGCGCTCTAATACTACGATTGTGCTGGTGCCGATTCGATTCTCTGAAAGAAAACAGGAGAACCGTATTTGCGGTTGCCGGGTTGGTCCTCTCTGGGCCTCGCCGGCTTTGGGTGCGGGGGTGGCGGCGCTGGAGTCCAACAGTCTGGTACACCAAGCGGCACTTACACCATCACTGTGACTGGCACGTCCGGTAGCTTCAGCCAATGACTGCATTGACGTTGACTGTTCAGTGAGAAAGCGGGAACGTAGAACGAAAGAGGATCTGATTCACCGTCTCCGGCTAACCTGCTATCGAATGCGAGAGTTATAGGTTCGGGCATGTGTTTATGGGCTGGGGATCGGTAGAATCGATACACCGTCGCAGTCGTCTCCTCCTCGGCGAATGAGTGGGTCACTGCACTCATTGCAAATGACGCTGGTAAACGTGCCCAAGGAAACACGCGAGGTCGCGGTGATATTTAAGCCGGAGCCCAAGCTTGTCGGCGGATAGAATTGTTGCATTTCTTGACAATACCGCAAGATTCTATAAGAGAGCGAGAAGTAAGTTGGCAGAGAGCTGTCGGCCCCGGAAGTAATACCGGTCTGAGGATAATCTTTGGCGGTCAATACGGGCGAAAAAAGAACTTCGCCAAACCTCGAGGTGAAGTCATGCGAACGATTAGCCTGTTGAGGACAATCAGGAGTCGCAGTCTGTCGCTTTCTCTGTTTTGTATCGCGTTAGTCGTACTCGGCTTCGCTCTTTTTGCTCCACTCTCCATCCACAACTTCCAAACCGGACCGAGTGCGCCCCGTGCAGTCGCTTTGACGATGTCTCATCCCGCCCCTTCATGTCGCCGAACTACGGTTTTATCCGACATGGCAACAGATGCCTCACGGCTAGCTACATCATGCCGATTGTGCGGAAAAAAGACCGCCTTAAATGTTTTCCCCAAGATAATACAATCGAACCAGATGGTCCAATTGCGAACATACCACGCCTCAAGGTCAACGCGATCTTCCAGCGTTACCTGATTTCGCCCGTTAACTTGCCAAAATCCAGTCAGACCAGGCCGAGAAGACAGGATCGTGAAGAGCGCAACTCCGATTCGATCACGCTCCTGAGGGAGATAGGGACGGGGACCGACTAGGCTCATGTCGCCCTTAAGAACATTAAGAAGTTGAGGAAGTTCATCAAGACTCCACCTCCGCAAAAAACGGCCGAAGCGAGTAAGGCGGGGATCATAAACCCTCAGTTTCGCGTACCTGTGCCACTCGTCAGCTGCGGCTGGATTACCAGCGAGGTGCCTCGAAAGCACGTGCTCACAATCGACGCGCATGCTGCGAAATTTAATACACCGAAACTTACGTCCACAGTGACCAAGCCTTTCTTGGACGAATAGGACCGGACTTCCAGAATCTAATTTGACCAGGATTGCTAAAATTAGACACAAGGGGAGAACCAACAGAGCAATTATCAAACCCAAAAGAAGGTCGAAGGTCCGCTTCAACCAGCTATTCCACGGTTTCGCTAGGTTATTTGAGAGCTTCAGCATCATGAGTCGCTCGCTAAGAAAGCCGTCAATTTTCAAGTTCATCAACGGCAGTCCCCACAATTGGGGAACAACGTAGATGCTCTCGCAACGTGGCTGAAGGTCATGCACAAGGGCTAGAAGGTTTTCGTCCTCGAGGTCGGGCATGGCAATAAGCACGTCGCGCGCACCTGTCGTCGTCATCTGTTCTGGAGCGTCAGCCAATTTTCCTAGAACTAGGATCGGCTTGTCGCTAAGCGTACCAATACAGTCGCCTTGGCGCATCGGATCGTCATCAAGTACGCCGACAACTTCGTAGCCTAAGACGGGGTCTGAAATCATTCCTCGAATCGCCAACATTGCGGTATCTGTTGCTCCGAGAATCAATATCCGCTTCCGCCATAAACCCACAGCACCCAAAATCTTCTTGGCCCAATAGCGCTCCACAGGTAGGACGACTAGCAGGATTGCCCCCGTCACGAGGATAGTTAATCTGGACAAATCAGGACCGCGCTGCATCAGTGCAATGGCAGCAAAAATCACCATTAAGCCCGAGACGATCGCCTTAACCAGGTGGCCACCCTCATTCCAGAGTGTGCGCCGCTGGGTGTAAAGGCCCTGTATGGCTAGAAATAGGACCAGCAAGAGCCACAACCACCCAAAACTCAGATAATGTTTCAACGGAAGCTTTAGAGCGGAAACATGGTTGTCGACAAGGGGTATCCAAGATGCCCTTAGAAAGATTGCCATTCGGAGGGACAGGAGAATCGTCAGAGCATCTGCCAGTATGAGACAAGTGGCACAGACTACCTGGCGGTGATACGTGTATTGCCGCAGTCCCCCCTGCGTATTCTCTTTCACCCCGGAAGGGGGGGGTTCGGGCGCCATCGCAGCAGTTGACATGGCTCTCCTATCAAAAACGCGCTTCGTGATACTCATATCCAGGTTCTAGTGGGGTTCGGGATGCCAACACAAATTCACAACTATGGCGAGAAAACGCGCCCTTGTTTGGCATCGCTTTTCAAAGAGACACAAGCACGCGGCCTCTCTATACCTATTTCGGAGCCTCGTTCAGCGTCGGTCCAGCGCCCGCCGGCTCACAAACAGTAGCGGGAGCGGGCTCTCGTTCTAGGCGGGCGCCTCCAAGATCTGGCAGATCGGATGCATGAACCCTCTGCATCGACTCACGAGACACTTTCTGGTCGGTTAGAATTTGTGCGTAGAGGTCTGCATGGTCTCTCACAACGCGCTCCCAACTATAATTTGCACGCGCCCTGCTCTCGGCTTTCAATCGAAACTCTTCCACAACGCCGGGATTGTCCAACAGAATCTGCAACTGTCGGCGCAGGTCTTCCGCTCCGTCACTACCCCGGTAGCTGAACCCTGCATTGGCAACGACCTCGAGGTTTGACGGCGTATCGTTCACCAATACACAGTTGCCGAATCCCATGGCTTCCACCAATGCTGGGTGAGTCCCGCCAACTTCATCCGGCAAAACAAACAGATAAGCATTTCTTTGCAACTGCTCGTAGCCAGTCCCATAAACTCCGCCTGTAAATATGATGCGCGGATCTTGTGTCGATTTTAGTAAGCGAACGTAGTCTTTCTCCCAAGGATCATGGCCGACGATAACAAGTCTTTTGTCCGTTCTTGTCTGCTCGAAGGCATGAATCAACTGGTGGATGTTGTTTTCAGGGACTAGGCGACCAACGAAGAGAACGTACTCTCTTGGCTTCAAAGCGAATCGCTCCAACCACTCAACTCCCTCAGATCTTGCTTCACGAATTCCGTAGGTAATTAAAGAAGACGGCGCCCCATAGACTTCGCGATAGTAACGCACGACATCACGCGAATCACCTATGAGCCTGTGACAAAACAGAACAGCGAGCCGCTCGGACAGTCTCAAATACCAACGCGCAAATTTCCCCCACTTGCTGCGTTGCCAGTCAGTTCCATCGACAGAACAGACTATTTTCATTCCCAGAAGACGGGGGATTGGAGCAAATAGGGTTGTACCGGTGACGAAATAATGGACAACATCAACACGATGGAGGAGCAAATGCATCGTGGCCAAAAAAGAATGCACGATTGTGCTCAAATTCTTAGACTTCAGAGTAGGCAAGGTCACCAGAGAAACGCCTTCATAGTCAGAGGAAGTGTGATCGCTCAGTCCAGAACGGTTATAAACAACAACGCTATGCCCCAGCCTTACTAACCCGCGCGAGATTTCGTCCACAGCAGTTTCAAAGCCTCCGCTCCGCGCGGGAATAGCTTTAATTCCGATTATTGCGATTCTTAGTTTTGTTGGCATGGTTTCCTGTAAAGTTCTGAAAGCTGGGATCAGCTATAACTCACGCGAGTTAGAGCGCGATCTACGAACATTAATAGGATTCCTACTACTTGCGAAATGCTGCTCCGAGATCACTGCTTTAGGGGCTGAATGCTCGCCCGACCATCCTTCTCTAGCTTTCGTAAACAATATAGAGAGTGCTTCGACCGCCGCGCGAAAAACGGACTCAACGTTTATCGTGCGGAGGCAGTACGGCTGATCGAAAACACAGTAGTCGAAGCACGGGCGACACCAGAATCCAGGTTGAATCACAATGTAATTATTTTGGCCGAGAGGTCCAAACCAAGCTGGCTCAGTTGGACCAAAGATGGCTACAACAGGCACTCCTAGGGCAGTGGCAATATGCATGGGGCCGCTGTCGTTGCAAATCAACAGCTGACACTGAGTCAGCAGACCCATAAAACCCCGCAAAGGCAAAGAAAAAGAGGGACCTTGAGGATCATTGTCAATAGGTTCAGTTTGGCCGGGATCCCGAAACCACACGATCTTGACGGGGAATTCAGCCTGCAAGCGTTGCGCAACGATTCTGAAATTCTCTTCACCCCATTGCCGCATGGCGCTTCGCGCACCAGGATGAATGCCAATTACAAATTCTCCGGTTTCTAATACCATGTTCAGCCATGCATCGTTCAGCGGATTCCCGCTCGTTCGCCGTTACCCGCAGCCGTGGTTCCCGCACATCGGGCCACTTGCCTAATGTCTTCAGAAGTCGCAGCCAGCGGTTCGAGAAGTGGGGGTTTTGAAGATCCGGGACCGTAGCATCTGTGAGAAAGAAACCTCCCCCACCGAAAAGCGTAACCCACTCGTCGCTCTGCCCCAGCAAACCACATGATAAAATTGTCTCGAATGTCTGCCCTGGCCGAGAGGGCCAGATGAAACTGTTGCGCTCGCAGGAACCTGAGTGTGCGCAGAAATTCGATCCACAAAGGCGAGAAGGGATTGTACTTGCGCCAACGCGAGAAGCGCCGGGCCCAAGGAACTCGCGCAATAATGAGTTCGTCGACGAGTCCTTGGTCGGAAATGAGCTCGGCGCACTTGGGACTTGTCAATAGTGCGATATGAGCGTCCGGATAGTGAATACGCAAATTCCGCAGAAAAGGCACTTCCATCACGATATCGCCGAGGTTCCAGCATTCAAGCACCAGAATGCGTTGAACTCGGCCGGATCTGTTGGCAACAGAATGACGCAACCTATTGCAAAAGCGTACGAGAGGACGCGTCACCACCTCGATTAACTGAATCAACAATCGCTTGCGAGGGCTCATCTTGGCGAGGACCCCGAGGGCTGCAGCATCGGCGATCTTTCGAGAGGCGTCGTCCGGGGGTAAGGCTGGCGCAATGTTAGTCAAAATGCATCCTTCCTCACTCTTCTACGTGATATTTCCGCCTGGCAGTGCGGCGCGGTCTTGCCGCCTTGAGCGCTGAGCGAACCGGGACTGCATTGGACTTTCGACGGGAGTTGCCGAGCGCCTTCACTTTCTTCTCTAATGCATTGCTCAAGCTCTTGAAGGGTGACAGACGCGGAGCCCCGTTTGCCAACTTTTATTCCAGCCGCCAAATTAGCGAGACGCACGGCATTCTTACGATCACAACGAGCGGCAACTGCAGCCGCGAACGTCGCTATGGCCGTGTCCCCCGCGCCAGTTACGTCGAATACACTGCGCGCAGTTGTGGGAACATCGACCCTGCCCAGGCTGTCTCCCATATTCTCGAAAAGTGACATGCCTTCGCGACCGCGCGTTACCACTAGCGCTTCTAAACCCAGGGTTTCAATCAATGCACGGGCAGACTCGTCCAACCAGACATCCCCATCCATCGGAGTTCCCACAAGTTGAGCCAATTCGCGAGAATTAGGCATGAGGACCGCGGCTCCGCGATATTTGCCGGAGTTGGAATCCTTTGGCCCTGCAATGCTCGGAATATTCCTTTGGCGAGCCGCATCGAAAGCAGCACCCAGGATTCG
>CAWDRK010000041.1:0-127498 GCA_963804635.1 Candidatus Acidiferrales bacterium | reverse complement strand
CTAGCAATACCGGGTCCTCGCCCGCCGAAAGGCAGCTACGATGCCGATTCGGCTGCCCGTGGTAAAGTGCTTTTTGAGGGACAGGCCAAATGTGCAACATGCCACGTTCCGCCTCTATTTACCGAGCCCGGGTGGAATATGCATACGCCGCAAGAGATCGGAGTCGACGATTTCCAGGCCAGTCGCGCGCCGGACAATCGTTACCGTACGACTCCGCTGAAAGGACTTTGGACGCACACCAAAGGTGGCTTCTATCACGATGGACGTTTCGCTCGGCTCGACGATGTCGTGCAGCACTACAACAGCCTCTTCGGGCTCGGTCTCAGTGATTCGCAGGTTCAAGACCTAGTCCAATATATGAAGTCATTGTAACCGCTCACGATAGTGAGAGATCTGCCGGTCGTTGACCGGACTCAAGCTTGCTGATGCGACCCCTGCGCGTGTCTGGGGAAGCTGGTGACACCGTTGTACAGCAAGGCAAAGATCAGCCCTGCGATGGCGCCATCAATGAGCCCATCGATAGTTCCGATGATGACGTTGCCAATGGTCCGTGAAGCGTTCGTGATACGACGTGTGGTGAATCCAGGACTGCAAGCGGCGCTGGATGTGCACCGCGGTTGTCGGCGGGTTGATCCACCGGGCGGCCACAAGGATCAGCGCGGCAAGCGACCAAAGAGGCACAACGCCGATGACAAGCCATCGAATAAAGGAGCGGAGGAAGCCCGTCCGAAGCAGGGTCTTGGTGTGTGTGTCCGGCGGTGCAGTCACAGTTCGGAATATCAGCTGGATATGTCTGGCAGCTTTTCCGACGCTATAGTAGCCAAAAGACGGATGCAGTCATGGCGGAATTGCTGGAGGGAAGGTAAGAGGTGCAACGTAACCATTGATCCCGAAAGCAGAAGGCGAGCGACGATGAGAACGGAATTGCTGCGATTCAACGGCGCTGTGGAGCGGGATCCCGCCATCGATGCGTGGATGAAAGAGCGCGCAGGCGAATTGGGAGCCATCGCGAATCAGTGGTTTGAGGTGATGCGAAACTGCGGGGACGAAGTCCGGGAACTTTTGCATGACGGCTGTCCGGTTGCATGTTTGGGAGATGCGCCCTTCGGCTATGTGAATGTATTCACCTCGCACGTAAACGTGGGGTTCTTTCACGGCGCAGCCCTGCCGGATCCGGCTCGCTTGTTGCAAGGCAACGGCAAGTTCATGCGTCATGTGAAGTTGAAACCGGGCACCGCCACAAACGCCGCAGCGCTGAGCAGACTCATCGATAGGGCGTACTCGGATATAAAGGCGCGCGTCGAAAACGGCTAGCTACTTCATGTCGTCGTATATCGTTCCGATCAAGCCTTCGGCCGCACCCCTGGAAAATATGTTCGCAGAGTTTGTCCGATCATTGACCGGTGGCAGGAAGCAGTGGCTGTCACGGACTCAGCGGCCCCTGTCGCATCCTTTGCGTGGGACGTTGCGTGGAATGTGCGTAGATACGGCTGACGATGCGTCGAATAACCGTAGAATAAGCGTAGTTTATGTCTTACATTTATCAGAGCAAAGACTGGCCACTATTCGTCTGGGACCTCGACCGTCTCGTGTCTCATTTGTCGGCTGCGCGCTACAAACAGGGGTTGCTGCTCGGCAAAATGCAAGACCTCGGCTACCAACTAAAGAGCGAAACAACTCTTGCAGCTCTGACCGAAGAAACTGTCAAATCGTCGGCTATTGAAGGGCAGGAACTCAACCCGGAGAGTGTCCGTTCTTCGACTTGCTCGGCGCATGGGGCTCCAAGCAGGGGGAACGCAACCCGTGGATCGCAATGTTGAGGGCGTCGTCGAAATGTTGCTGGACGCAACGCAAAAGTACGCTCGCCCCTGACGGAAGACAGGCTGTTCGGCTGGCATGCGGCGCTGTTTCCCACGGGCCGCAGCGCAATGCGGAAGATAACAACGGGTGCTTGGCGCACTGGTGGAATGGAAATAGTTTCCGGCCCAGAGGGACGAGAAAAAGTTCATTTCGAAGGCTCCGGACCGGAAGCAGTCGAACGGGAGATGAAAACATTTCTGACCTGGTACGAGGCCCGGACGACGGACACGGAGCCTCTTATCAAGGCGGGCCTGGCTCATCTTTATTTTGTGACCATACATCCGTTTGAGGACGGGAACGGAAGAATCGCGCGGCCATCACGGAAATGTCTCTTGCTCGACTTGAGGACAGCGCACAGCGCTTCTACAGCATGTCCTCGCAGATTCGAGAAGAGCGCAAAGACTACTACGCGATCCTGGAATCGACGCAAAAAGGCGGAATGGATGTTACGGAGTGGCTTGTCTGGTTTCTCGATTGTCTCGCCTGCGCGATCGACAAAGGCAACGAAGTAACCGCCGGGGTTCTGGCCACGGAGGTCTTTTGGCGCCATCTGAAGCACAAATCGATCGAGGTTAGCGAACGACAGAGGAAAATCATCAACCGATTGCTCGATGGATTTGAGGGTAAACTAACGGCAGAAAAGTCGAGAAAGCTGACAAAAGTTTCCCACGACACGGCACTTCGCGACATTCAGGACCTGATCAAGAAAGGAGTTCTAAGACAGGAAGAAGGTGGTGGTCGGAGCACCGCCTACACGCTGGCTCATTTGAAACGCGACGAGAGTTCAACACAAGAAATGACGAGCCAGCGCTGGCTTCTCGCTTTCCGGTCGAGCGCGGCGGCCGAGGAGAGCATCTACGAAGGCGCGTGCGTGAAACAAGTCTTCCAAAGAGCCGAGAGTTGCGGCAGTATGTGCAGAGAGAGCCCGCTCTGAGGCTGTGCAGGCAAGGGAAGGTCGGCTAGCTCGCAGGGATGACCGATTTAGTGCCGTCGGGCAGTTCAATAGGAGATGGATTCGTCGGTGACCATGGCTGTCCCAAGACGCTGGAGTGATTTTCCGGCGAACGGAGGACGGGCACGGACAATCCGGTCACCCGCTTAGGCCGGGCCTGCTCCTGCAGGGCACCGTTCGACACCGCAGAACCGTAAGCCCGTGCTGTGGCAGGTTGGGGGAATTACCTACGGTCGGGCAGTGCCGCTTAAGCGGGACTTTACCGCCATGACCTAACAATGAACCGGCGCTCACTCTTGCAATCCTTGCCCGCAGCCGCACTACTGCCCTCGGCCGCTTGGCCCATCAACAGCATGGAACCAAGCCCAAACGAAGAGAACTCCATGCCTTCGACTTCTACCGTCTACGAACTGCGCATCTACCACGTCAACGAAGGCAAGCTCGACGATCTTCTACGCCGTTTCCGCGATCACACGATCGCCCTGTTCAGCAAGCACAACATGAAAAGCCTCGCCTACTGGACTCCTACCGACGATCCTCTCAAAAGCAAAACCCTCGTCTACATCCTCGAGCATCCCAGTAGGGAAGCCGCCACAGCCAATTGGCAAGCCTTTCGCGACGACCCCGAATGGCAATCCGTGCGCGACAAATCCGAGGCCAACGGGAAACTCGTCGACCATATCGACTCCACTTACCTTACCCTCACCGACTTCTCTCCTCCGCTCCGCTAGGGCAACGTCTTTCAACTGCCTCGCCCGAAGTTCCCGCTTCACGGAGATGGCGATAGGGGATCCGTTCGAGGATAATGCGCGAGTACTCTAAAGCACCTTCGTGTTGCGAGACCGCCTCGGAGGGAGATTCAAATGATAGGTGCGATAGCGGGCGACATTATCGGATCTGTTTACGAGTGGAAGAACATCAAGACCAAGCAGTTCGATCTGTTCAGTCCGGATTGCAGCTTCACGGACGATACAGTCCTCACCGTTGCCCTGGCCGAATCGATCTTGACCCACACCGATTATGCTTCGCTGATGAGGGCCTACTATCGGCGTTATCCAGGCGCAGGCTATGGAGGCTTTTTTCACCTATGGGCACAGACTCACGAAAGCCAACCCTACAATAGCTGGGGCAATGGCGCCGCCATGCGAATCAGTTCGGTTGGATTTGCGTTCAACACGCTAGATGAAGTGCTGGTCCGAGCGGCTGAATACACAGCCGTGACGCACAATCACCCGGAGGGTCTCAAGGGCGCGCAAGCAACCGCAGCCGCAATCTTTCTTGCGAGGACGGGAAGAACGAAGGCCGACATCAAGGAATATACGACGGCAACCTTCCACTATGATTTATCCCGAAGTGTCGACGAGATTAGACCTACCTACCGGTTTGATGAGTCATGCCAAGGGACGGTTCCTCAGGCGATCGCGTGCTTCCTCGAAGCAACGTCTTTTGAAGACGCAATCCGAAATGCGATATCGCTTGGAGGAGACAGCGATACGCTAGCCTGCATTACAGGTGGAATTGCCCAGGCCCACTATGGCGTGCCAGCTGCCATCGTTGACCGCGTCATGTCGATACTCGACCAGGATCTTAGAGGTGTAACCGCTCGCTTCCTGTCGAGCTACTGCCCTGACGCAAGCACACAAAATCTGAGCGTGTGACAATCAAGTGCACTGAACGAACTATGGTAAATGATAGTCCAATGAGGGATTGGAGTGAAGCAGCGTAAACCAGTCGAGCGCGGAACTTGGAAGCGCTCTGGGTCCGGAGCGCATGAGTCCAAGCCCTCGCAAAAACAGCAATTGTTCTCCCAGCCATCTTCCAAAAATGAATACGGCAACCAACGCAGCGACGCATCGCTGATCTTTTATCCCGCCGGGCGATCATGAGCAAAGCCACATAATTCGTAGCCTCATCCATCCGATAGCATTGGACGTCAGACACGGTCTGTGCCCCCCGTCACGCCTGCTGCTCATGCGTCACAGACGACGCAGTCCCACAATGCTAAGTTGCCAGTTATGGGCGGGCCTTTTCTTATTGGCGAGGCGCTCTTGCTGGGCTTGGCGTCCGGGCCCGCATGCGTTGCGTCTTGCGGCCCAGTCGTGGTTCCTTCCCTGCTCGCTGAAGGCGCCGGCTTGCGCATGAATGCTCGTTATCTTTCCTTCTTTCTCGGCACACGCTTCCTTGGGTATTTGCTTTTCGCGGCGATTGCCTGGGAACTTGGTGTGCTGGTGGCGCCTCCGCCTGCCTTGCGCACTTTGATTTACGGAGGCATTCATGTCCTGCTGGCTGCGGCATTGTTCTCGTACGCGTATTCCATAGGAAAAGGCTGCGCACACGCTTGCGCGGCCTCCGGATTGGTGAGTATCGGTCCGGCAGGGAAACGCGGAGTGCCCGGGGCTGCCTTATTGGGTTTCCTGACGGGCGTGAGCTTGTGCCCACCGTTTGTGGCGGCGGGTTTGCGGGCGGCGGAACTAGGGAGCCTGCTGGCCGCGCTGCTCTTTTTCGCCGTGTTCTTTGTTGCCACGACTGTATGGTTCGTGCCATTCGTCGGACTGAGCTGCGTGCGCCGAAACGAATCCGTCATCTTCGTGGCGCGGACGGCCATCGTCCTGGTGGGGTTGTATTACCTGCTTGCCGGAATTGCCATGCTCGCGGGGAGGAGGATCTATGGCTGAAGCCGTGTGTGCGGGGCTGGCCGCGAAGATGCCACCGCGGACGTGGGGCAAGGCCGTGCTGCTGACGCTTCCCATGGTGCTGTGGTCGCTGTGCATGTCCCTGCGCGGGCTTCTGCAGGCCAATCGTTCTTTGCAGATTGCCAGCGCCCTCACAGCTGCTTTTATGGTTGCGCTGTTCTTCCTGATGATGAAGACGTCGAGCACCTATCGCTGGCGAAGATGGTTTTTCGTGGCTCTGGGTGTGCTCTTCCCGGTTGGCTTCATTCATAACGTCATGGTCCTCCGCGGAACCATGGGCATTCCAATCGAAGAGATGATTGCCGGCCGCACACCGTTCTGTTTCTTGCCGATTCCGCTGCTGATCCTCCCGGCAGCACTCACGAAAACGCTGGTCTTTCCGGGCTCCATTCTTCCCGGGGGCGGCATGTCTGGCGCCGGCATGGCAGCAATGGTGGGTTTGTGGCTGGCGATTACGCTGGTTGTTGGCAAAGGCTGGTGCAGCTACGTCTGTTTCTTCGGTGGAATCGAAGAGGGTGTGGCTGCGCTGCCAAAGAAAGCGCAGTGGAAGAAGATCGATCCTCGTTTGAGGCTGGTCCCCTGGGCCGTGCTGCTGGTGATGGTGTTGCTCTCACTGGCGCTGTTTGAGCCTGCCTACTGCATGTGGCTGTGCCCGTTCAAAGCCGTTTCGGAATACGTCGCGGCGCGCAATACCTTGGGACTAATTCAGAACGGAATTTTCCTGCTGCTGTTTGCGGCGCTCGTGATTGTGCTGCCTCTTCTCACCAAAAAACGCACGCAGTGCAGTTTCCTCTGCCCGTTTGGCGCGTTCCAATCCATTTTCAACAAGACCAGCGTGTTCGACATCAAGATTGACCGCACGCGCTGCTCGCCCTGCGTGCTGTGTCAGAAAAGCTGCCCGACGATGTCGCTCACCGACGATTCCATCAAGAAAGGTGAGACTCTGATGTCCTGCATGAAGTGTGGCGCGTGCGTGGATGCCTGCCCGAAAGGCGCGGCAGTGTGGCACATCAAGGGGACGGAAGTCGCGGTGAAGCCGGAGCGTGCCCGGCTGATGTTTCTCTACGCAGCTTGGGCGATGGCGGCGATGTTTGGAGGCAGCGTCATCACCGAGGGCCTCGCAACCATCTTGCATCGCGTGCTTTAGGAGGTGCGCATGACATCGCCAACTGCAAAACTCGGCTATACGGCTGCCGGGATGACCGTGGTCGTGGCCATGCTCGTGCCCTTCCTCCTGATGGGGATCTTCGCCAAGGGGTTCACCAAGCTCGGATTGCATGTCGACGAAATGTACTCCGGCGGCCCCACGGCGCGGATCATTCAAGCGCAAGGGTACACGATTGAGGTCCATCGAGCGGTTTATCCTCACATGTTGCAGAGCGAAAAACCATTCGTGCAGCTTGACTGGAAGCCCGCGGCTGCCTTGCCCGCTCAGGTGACCGAGTCCGTGGACATCGATGGCGACGGCCAACCGGATATTCGCGTGAGCTTTGCTGTGCCCAAGGATCCCAAGACGCCCATGCGCGTGGATGTGGATTCGCTGAACCCGCGCTATCAGGCAATGCACAATGTGGGCAAGGTAAAATTCTCGGAGTTGATCGTTCGCGTGGATGACACGATTCTGGTTCGCGTCCCACTTACCAAGCAGTAGCCGGCAGCCGTCGCGTCAGTGCGCGGACGACAAGAGCTCTTGCGGCCATTTCTCAACGCCCGGCTGAACCGAGCCTTTGAGCAAAGCCACGAAAGCGTCGAATGTCTTGCGAGCATCTCCAATCAGGTAATAGAACGCTTCCCAGTTATCACTGTCCTCGCCGTCATGATTCGGAATCACATACTCGAAGTGCCACGCCTCCTGAAGTTCACGATAGGCGCTGGACGCGCGAATCTCAACGTTTTCCAAATCCTTAGCGGATAGCTCGCCTTTTTGCCGCCGGGTCCGCCTTAAGAGCTTGCGCCGCATAATGTCCGTAAGCAGTTCTTGAAGCGACACATTGCGCTCCGGTGCCCTAAGGTAAGCGATTTCCTCCTTTGAAAGCGGCGAGAGGAAAATGCTGAGCCGATTGACTTCCGCGAGTCGAGGGTGGGTGAGCAGTGCCTGGCCCACAAATGGATTCCCTTCAAACAGCACATCTCCGCGTCGAAGCAGAGACTCGAGTTCATGAAGATCCAATGCCTGCAGGTCACTGCGCACTTCCAGAACAGCGTAGCGAGCATCCGCCCGCAATGCCTCGACCTGAACGCGCGTTCGAAAATGATAGTCCACCCCGTCGCGTTCGCCGGGGCGCGGATCGCGGCTGTTGAACAGCACTAACTTCTGAAACTGGTTGTGCAGTTCAGGATAGAACTTGCCCAGCGCCTTGCAGAGCGGACTTTTCCCCACACAGGATGGCCCGCTAAGAATCACAAGACGCCCAGTTTCATCCGCTTTCATGGTTCACCGCTTCGTGAAGCTCCGACGGGTTAATTTAACGAAATTGCAATACTTCCGTCATCTGGCAGAGAATTGCTCTGATAGCATGGCTTGCGCCATTATCGCTGCTTGGCAAGACCGCGCAAAGGATAGTACGCCATGATGCCTCCTAAATTGATCCTCGTTCCCATCGATTTCAGCGAGTCTTCGCAAGAGGCGCTCGAGGTGGCCACGGACCTGGCATCGCGCCTGGGCTCATCCTTGCTCCTGGTGCACATCGTCCCCGCGATCCCTGATCTTCCCAAAGACGTCTCCATTTTCAAAGAGGGCGAGTACGACACGGAACTTCATCAGACCGCCTCAAAGCAGCTCTCGGACCTCGCTACCGGGCTGGAAGATCGAAATCTCAATGTGCGCACGGAAGTCGGGACCGCAAACGACGTGGGCATGGAACTGGTGCGGATTGCAGAGCATGACGACGTCGATATGATCGTCATCGCCACGCACGGCATGACCGCATGGCGCCGCATCGCGTTTGGCTCCGTAGCTCAGAAAGTGGTGGAGCAGGCAGCCTGCCCGGTGCTCGTGTTGCGCGCAAAAGCTGGAGATCATGCCGACGAATCTCAGGCTCATTCGTCCTCTTCCCGTGCCACTACCCATGGATGACTTGGACGGGTGAGCACGCTTTGACATCGGAGGGTTTGGCGAGGAAACTAACTACTGGTCTAGATCGAACCGGCAATTAACCTCGTAAGCTGCTGCCTCATCACAAAGTCAGCCGACGCCTTTGCCGAAAGTTTCCTGTAAACTGCGTTGCGCACATTGTTCTGGACCTTAGGGGGTTTTTTCTTGCCGGAACCAAGTGGAACAGGGGCTTTTATGCAGACTTCCCCAATCGGCGATTTGGACGAAGCGAAGGAGTCTTCGGGGGTCGTAACTCCCGTCACGCCGCCGTCTTCGGAAGGGTCGCCTTCTCCTCCGAATTTCACCTTGGAGTCGCCCGAACTTTACATCAACCGCGAACTAAGCTTATTGCAATTCCAGAGAAGAGTCCTCGAACAGGCGCAGGATGCGGAAAATCCTCTGTTGGAGAGGGTAAAGTTCCTTTCGATCGTCAGTTCCAACCTGGATGAATTCTTCATGGTGCGAGTCGCGGGTCTGCAAGAGCAGGCCGCCAGTGGTGTTCAGGAAGCCAGTGTCGATGGCCTGCCTGCCGCGATTCAGCTACAGCTAATTCGCCAGGAAGTCCGGCAAATGGTTGAGGAAATCCATGATTTCTTGCGCGATACGCTTCTGCCAGCCCTTGATCGTGAAGGCGTCCGGATCATGGACATTTCTTCTTTAACTCCGGAAGAGCGTTCCGCGATGGATGAGTATTTCCTCCAGAACGTCTTCCCCGTTCTCACGCCCCTGGCGTTCGATCCCGGCCGCCCATTCCCGCATATCTCCAGTGGCAGTTTGAATCTCGCCGTGGTCGTGGGGGACAACCAGGGCACGGAAAATTTCGCTCGCGTGAAAGTGCCGGACTCCCTGCCCCAGTTGGTTCCGGTAATCTCCGGTTCGCGTCAAGCAAAGACTTCCAAATCGTCAAGGTCGGGAACGGCATTCGTATGGTTGGAGCAGTTGATTACGGCCAATCTGCAGTTGCTGTTCCCAGGAATGGAGATCGTGGAGGCCTACCCCTTCCGCGTAACTCGCGATGCCGAAGTTGCCATTCAGGAACTGGAGAGCGACGATCTCCTGGAAAGCGTCGAAGAGGCCATCCGAAAGCGACGCTTCACCTCCGTCGTCCGTTTGCAGGTTGACACCAACATGTCGGAGAAGATTCTCGAGATTTTGGCCAGCAATCTTCCCATCGACAAACAAGACGTCTACCGCATCCGCGGCCCCATCGGTCTCAGACGGCTCGTGGACCTGTGTGCAATTGACCGTCCCGATTTGAAGGATAAGCCCTTCTTGCCATCCATCCCGCCATGCCTTGCCGCCGATGCTGACGAAGACGTGTTCTCCGCCATTCGCCGCGAAGACCTTCTGCTGCATCATCCCTACGAATCTTTTCAGCCGGTAGTGGAATTCCTGCAAGCAGCCGCGCACGATCCCAACGTGCTGGCGATCAAGGTCACTTTGTATCGTGTGGGCCGTAACTCCCCGATTGTGGCTGCACTCCTAGAAGCCGTTGAGCAGGGAAAGCAGGTATCCGTACTTGTCGAACTGAAGGCGCGCTTCGACGAGGAAAGCAACATCGAGTGGGCGCGAACCCTGGAAGATGCGGGCGTGCATGTGGTCTACGGGTTGGTTGGCCTGAAGGTCCATTCCAAGGTCGCCCTGGTGGTTCGGCGCGAGGGCGAAGTGATTCGCCGGTACGTGCACCTCGGAACGGGCAACTACAATCCCACGACCGCGCGCATGTACACCGACTTCGGCCTTTTGACGTGCAACGAACGAATCGCGGATGATGTCACTTACTTTTTCAACTCACTGACAGGATATTCCCGGAAAAACGAACCGCACGAGCTGCTGGTTGCGCCCGTCAATCTAAGGCAGCGCCTCGAAAAAATGATTCTCAGAGAAATCGCGCTTCAGGAGAAGGGCGAGCGTGGCCATCTGATCTTCAAGATGAACGCGCTCGAAGATCCACAAATGATCCGGCTGCTCTATCGGGCCTCACAGGCGGGAGTGCAGGTTGATCTGCTGGTGCGAGGGCTTTGCTGCTTGCGGCCTCGGCTCAGCGGATTCAGCGACAATATCCGCGTCACCAGTATTGTGGGCCGCTTTCTCGAGCACAGCCGCATCTACTATTTTCGCAATGCAGGCGCCGAGGAAATTTATCTCGGCAGCGCCGACCTGATGCGACGCAACTTGAGCCATCGCGTCGAAATCATTTTCCCGGTGACCAATCCCAAGTTGCTTCGTCGCTTGAAGGATGTTCTCACCGTTCAGTTGGCGGACGAAAAGAAATCCCATCATCTACAAAGCGATGGCCACTACATTAGAAGCAGCAAGAGCGGACAACCGGAGGCACTCGATAGCCAACTGCGGTTTCTGAACCATGAAGACGCGTGTCTGAAAGTGGCTAAGGGCTCGGCGGCTTTGTCGCACAAGGGCAAGGTCGCGGATCGTCGCGCTCACAGCCGCGCAAGAGCCTGATTCTTCAGCACTGATTCGCCAAATACACTTCACCACCGGCCACGCGTCAACAGGTAAATGACTCCGAATGCGGGAATGATGGTCAGCGCCGACAGCACCTTATGAATCGCCAGGATTTCGTTGCTTCTTGCCCCGCCGAGGCTCAGCAAACTGCCGGAAATGATCATGAGCAGCAAAAACAATCCGGCAACGATAACGAGAGCTAGTTCAATGTCGCTGAACTGTATGCCTCTATGCAGCCTGCGAATGGCCACTGCTAAGGTAATCACGGTGGCAAGGGCCATAAGTTTGTGGACAGTAGATAGCGCATCGGCAATTGGTTTCCCCGAGAGCCTCGGGTCGTTTAGCCCGAGATTTCGGCTCAGCCCAATACCAGAAAAGAGGGTAATGAGAAAGAGCAGTCCGGTGATGACGATTATCGGCGCTTGGATTCTCACTTTATTGTGGCTCCCTACGCTTGCGCCTTACCGGCAGGGGGTATTGGTTGCAAACTGCTTTCTCTACGAAAAGGCCCACATCAGGCTGCGTGAGCCAGTCGGTCGTATTCCACGCCGCCTTGATCGGTGAGCAGTACCCACAGCGTGTAAATGCCGAGTGCGGTGCCGAAAGGAGGGTGCAGCAGCGCTACGATGCCGAGCACAATCGCCGCCATGCGCGCCCAAGGCTGAAGCCGGATCAATCCCCAGCCCACAAGGATGCCACACGCGGCCACGATGAACAGCGACCCTCCAATGACCGACAGCACCAGCGGCGCAACGAATCGGCCAAGTGTTTCATGGACCGGGATTGCAAACCGCACGATGTTGCTGATGATCATCAGGATGAACCCGGGGATCAGGAAGAGCGCACCAGCGACGATCCACAGGATTCCGAGAGTGTGCACGTGCCGATCAAAACGGCCGGGCAGCGATGGGGTCATAGCCGCGGAAATCGGACGCTGGCAATTGGGGCAAATGCTGAAATTGGGTTGAATTTGCGCTCCGCAGGCACTGCAGAACATACCCACCTCCGGGAATCGGTCTCGCTCAACGAGGCTACGCTCAGGCAAACCGTTGCCGCAAGGACATCCGTCACGTCGACCACTGCTGGCCCTTTTGCAGGCTGAGCAGTCATCTGTATTGCGTGGGTTGCGCGCGCCAGCGCCGCAAAGTACTAAGCAGATTGCTGCGCCGCCTTCGCGGGAACAGTTGCCAACAGCACGTTTAGCCCCTCAGCAGTCGTGGGATGCGGGAAGATGGCATCGCGAAGTTTTGTGTATGGCAACTCCCCCAACATCGCGGTCTGAACTGCCGCCAGCGCTTCGCTGGCCTCGGCGCCGAATGCAGTAAACCCCAGGATGCGATCGCTCTGCGCGTCGATCAGCATTTTCAGAAAACCTCGTGTCTCTGAAAGCGTCTGCATCCGGAGCACCGAAGCCATGGGCAGTTTCGCCATGCGATACGCGATGCCGCGGCTCTTTGCCTCCGATTCGTTCAAGCCCACCCGCGCCAGTTCCGGATCGGTGAACATGCAGAACGGAACTAGCCGGTTTTTCGTTGTGCGATTCCCTCCATTCAGGTTGTCTCGCACAATCCGGAAGTCGTCAAAAGCAACGTGCGTAAACATCGGGCTACCGGCACAATCGCCCATCGCCCACACATTCGCAGCGCTGGTCTCCAGGCGTTCGTTAACCTTGATAAACCCGCCTTTATCCAATTGCACGCCAGCCTGCTCGAGCCCGATCCCACGGGTATTCGCGGTTCGCCCTGTAGCGACCAGCAGATCAGTTCCTTCAATCACGCGCTCTCCGTCGGCGTCTTTCACGTGCACGCGCACCTGTTGGCCGGATCGCCCCTCGACCTCGCGGAACTCCGTTTCGAGAGCTATTTCGATTCCCTCGCTACGGAACAGTTCCAAAAGCGCGGCGGACACGTCTG
Organism: Candidatus Acidiferrales bacterium; assembly: GCA_963804635.1. GTDB lineage: Bacteria > Acidobacteriota > Terriglobia > Acidiferrales > UBA7541 > Acidiferrum. Next base: position 114,520 of record CAWDRK010000041.1, on the reverse strand, counting down.
CGTCCTCTCGACTGGCGATCTGCGGACTTCGCTCAATCAGCGTAACCCGCGATCCAAAGCGCCGCATAGCCTGCGCCAGTTCCAGCCCAACGTAACCGCCGCCCAGAACAATCAGATGCTCTGGCAGCCGCTCGAGGTCCAGGGCCTCGATGTGCGTCATCGGTTTGCAGTCGGCAAGTCCAGGAACCTCAGGAATAGTCGCGCGTGTCCCCAGGTTGAGGAATACACGCTCGCCCGCAATCGTTCTTGTTCCGCCGCCGTTCAGAGCCACCTCCACGGTTTTCGGCGCAATGAACCGTGCCGTGCCCATGATCAGTTCGGCTCCGCTGGCCTTGTAGCGATCCAGATGGTTCTGGATCATCTGCTCAACCATTTTCCTCTTGCGTTGCTGCACGCCTGGCATGTTCGTCTTCACTGATCCCAGCTCCTGCCCGAATTCCTCTGCCCGCTTCGCGAAAGACGCTACTTTGGCGCTGCGAATGATGTTTTTGCTTGGCAAGCAAGCTATGTTCGGGCAAGAACCACCGATCAGTCTGCGTTCGATCACCGCGGTACGATGGCCCGCTTTTGCCATGGTCCAAGCCATGTACTTTCCGGATTCGCCGCTCCCGATCACGAGGACGTCATAACGCGCGATTTCAGACATGATTTGCTCCTTTTATTCTCCGGATACCCTTACCCGCAGAAACCGCAAAGTTCAAAATCTACAAGGCTGCGATTGCCGCCGCAATATTGATCTACTGGATCTAGTGGGCCGGGAGCTCTACATCACAGCGGCTTGCTCGAGGCGAGGGTTCTGCGTGGGTACAGCTCCCAGGGGGTAGATACTTCGATCGGTGGATGCCCGGTCCCGATCTTCCGAGTTTTTCGCGGATTCTTCGGAATTCCTTGAGTCCGCGGCGAGCGTTGTGGATAAAACCGGGGCAAAAACACTACATCGAATACCTTGACCCGCCAAGGGCCAGTTTCTGTACGGTGCCAATTGTGGCGCCCAGGCAACACTTTCGAGCGTCGTACGACTGGGACGGCATTCTTGTTGCGCTACCAGTCCGTGAAGGTGTTGGAAGGTCGTGAACGTACACGTGCCACCGTAATCGTTCACGAGGATGGCCACTGCACGGTGGGCGAAAATGTATTTCTGTAGTGCCCGGAAGCATCAAATTTGTGCCACCAGGCCCGTCGCGTTCCGTCCGAATTGCGCAGTCCACCGATGCCCTGGTGTTGTCGATGGACCCACGCCCCCTGGCGCGCGCCGTCGGGGAATCGTGGCCAGACGGCAGGGTTGAACTTACGCCCCAAACTGGGCTCCAGGCGGGAGTTGACTTGGGTTCGCTCCTTGATGAAACGGTGGCGCAAGCGGCTGCTGCGGATTCTCGGGTTTTGATCGTGGAAGTGAGCGTGCGAACGGGATTCGTCAACCAGAGTCACTCCGCGCGACTCTTCCGGCGTGCGGTTGGGGTATCACCCACGGAATATCGCCGCCAGGCCTGAACAAGTCAGAAGAAGCAACCAATGCCCGGAAGAACTGAACCGATCGCCAAGCCACTCGAGCAGCTACTCTCGAGGCGGCAAGAAGTGCCGCGTTTCTGGAAGCGAGAACCGGACTGAGTTAGTCAATCAATGCTTTGAGCCCAGCCAGCCTAAAAAGGACCATATCGAGGAGCACGCATGATGGTTTTCCTGAACGATGCAGCGAAGAAAAGCACTACAAAAGTGAGTGTCAACGGAAATGCGGCTGGGTCAGGGCGCGCACGACTGGAGAGGGAACTCTTTGCTGGCCGCTATCGGCCGGGCCAGTCTGTGCAACTGCGCGAAATTGCCGCCAAGTATCAACTGGACGACCAAACCGTCTTGAAAGCCTTTGCCGAGTTTCAAGCCGTCGGAATGGCTAAGCTTTCGGGAAATTTCTCCGCAATCATTCAAATTCCAAGCCTGAAAGAAATGCAGGATGCCTATGAAATACGAGCCGGCTTGGAGGAAATTGCCGGACGCACCGCCGCCACTACGCTGAAAGGCAACACTGCTGACCTGCGGGGTGAACTGGAAGCTATGAGAGTCGCCGTTCGCAGCGGCAATCTCGATGCCTACGCCGAACACGACGTAAGATTTCATCGTGCCATTCTCAAGGGCTCACAAAATGAAGTTCTGCTTCGCGTCTGGGACACCGTGGGCTTCGATCTCAGGATTCGCGCCGCCATTGGGAAAGCTTCCAAAGATCTTTTTGAGGTCGTGGAGTCTCACCAGCCCATTATTGACGCCCTCGATCGTGGCCGAGGCAGAGAAGCGGCGCTCCTGCTGCGCAATCATGTCGAAACTTTCCTCGAATATCTCAAGAAATCCGAATCGGACTCGGGATTTCATAAAGCGTTGCGAAGGGAGTTGGAGGGCGCCAAGGATGTGCAACAAGCCTTCTTTCCGCCGGAGAGCTTATCGATTCCCTGTCTATCCTGCGAGACCTTCTATCAGCCCGCGAACGAGATTGGCGGTGATTACTACGACTTCCTCTCCCTGCAAAGCGGACGGTGGGGCATTGCCATCGGCGATGTGTCCGGAAAAGGAATCGGAGCGGCTTTGCTGATGGCCAGTCTGCAGGCATCGCTCAGAGCGCAAGCGCTGCAACCCCACTTGGACCTTTCGGCGCTGATCGGGAGCGTCAATCGCCTGGTGCATGAATCTTCGCCGACACATTTCTTCGCGTCGCTGTTCTACGCAGAGTACGAACCAGCTACGCGGGTGATGAAATATGTGAACGCCGGCCACAACCCACCGATCGTTGTTCGCCCGCGCAATGGCTCGTGCGAAATCTACCACCTGGACGCCAGCGGAATGCCAGTTGGAATCTTCGGAGACGCGCAATTCTCGTGCACCAGTTTTCAACTCAAGGCTGGTGACGTTTTTGTCGCTTACACCGACGGAATTACGGAGGCCGAGAACCGTCAGGGAGAACAGTGGGGAGTGACAAGGCTCGAGACTGTGTTGGGCTCGAGCAGTCGTGCCACATCCGAGCAAATCATCAGACGCGTCCTGGATGAAGTGTCGGCGTTCGCGAATGGCCAGCCGCAACGCGACGATATGACGCTCGTGGTCATGGATGTGCAGCAAGGGTGTGATGTCTCCTAACTGCCCAAATGCTCTCGAAAAAAGCTGACGATCCTTCTTCGCGCATCCTTCGCCGCCGGTTCGTCGTAGCCTATATGAATTATTTGCAACATCTTGAAGAACGACGTTTCGTGGTTGTTGAGGAATGAGTGCCCCGCTTCCGGATATTCTTTCACGTCGTGCGCGATGCCTGCTGCTGCGAGCGTAGCTTGTAGCTGTTGTGCTACTCCGCGGTTCCAGGGATCCTTGGCGCCGTAACTCCCAATGATTGGGCATGCCCGCGAAAGAAACGTCTCGGCATCCGGCGGCAGCGGCCCGCCATAATTCACGCTGGCCGCTCCGAATCCATGATCCGGCGCGAGTAACAGCGCAAATCCGCCTCCCATGCAAAATCCGATGACGCCGATTTTGTCCGTGCATCCCTCTTGCCGAATCAGCCACGCGCGCACTGCTTCAATGTCGTCGTAGGTCGGACCACGCCTCGCTTTGAAGTCCCGCGCGATGGCAAACAGGCATTTCACCATTCCACCGCGAAAATAAAGGTTCGGCGCCGCTGCCAGGAACCCCTCTTGTGCCAGCCACCGCGTCTGATTCCGCAGATCTTCCTTCATACCACCAACGTCGTGGAGCACCACCACGCCCGGCCAGGGCGCCGCCCGCTCCGGAATCGAAACGAATACCGGCAACTCCCCCGAGTTCACCGAAATCTTGACCTCTCCCATATTGCCGCACTTTCCGCGGGTTCATAGCTGAACCCACCAGCGATCGCAGCATGACCGAATGTACTGCCAATATCAGCGCGGGAATCAAGTAACTGCGGAACAGCGTTCCGTTTAGCCAGTCGGCCGGAAACTTATCGAAACCCATCGCCGGCGTGATACCCGAACACCGACCGGGGTCACGCACCGGTGTTGCAGTCGCCAGAGAAAAACCGAGATAGGTCTCCTAGACAGCAACGCCGCAGGATTATATGCTTCACCCCTCACCCTATACCACCTGTCCCAGCACGCTGAATTGGAGTCGAGACATGAGCCAGGAAACAATCAGTCCTCCACATCGCGTCATACTCTGCTTCTATTGCGGTAAACCGGTTCAGCTTCCAAGGAATATTCTTCGCAGAGCCAATTCCCTTAGAAACCAGGAGTCAAATTCGAACGAAGATTTGCTCTCCCGCGTATTTCTGTTGAGATGCCGCTCATGCGTTCGTGAAGCCGTCTACACCATCGATCAAGTCATCGACGGTCCGAAAATGCCGCCATCTCAAGAGTCGGCTTGAAGCGGGCCTCCGCGGACGGGCCACGGTAGGCGAACTTGTCTATGAATCGGCGGCTCGCTAGGCATCGCGCCGGACTTCTTTCCATGTGATTTTTGCACTCTAGCGATGCTTTGAGCGACACGCGGGCGTCCCAGCGGGGGCGACTGGACGATCGAACTCTGCTGAAGCTTTGCGACCCGCTCGGCGGCATCGTGCTGGGCACCGTTTTTCTCTTCATCGGTCTGATTGCTTGCGGCGTTGCGCTGATTCGTCGTGGCGCCACAGGTTGCCTCCTTGTATCGCAGGGAATCTCCAGTTCGATGTATGGCGCCCGCATCCTGGCGCAGGCTCCCACAGCATTTAATATGCTGCCGCGCTCAACCTGGTCCAGTCGCCCTTAAGTGCTATGGATTATCTGTGGCTCGACACAGAGATTCTCCTTTGCTGGAGCGATGGAAAGCTGGAGCGCATCGAAAGAAACGGCTCGGTGACTGGAATCAAACCGGACTCGGAGTATCCAGTTCGCGAGATTCCGATCCATTCAGGCGATCGCAAGCTGCAAGAAATCGTTCGCAGCGATCAATCGCTCCCGACTTCACGGTTGTCGGAGCAAATACTCTCCGGCATAAGCCAGTGGCGGCTGGATTCCGTGCCACAGCAGGACGACATCACACTCATCACGCAGGCGTCACTTGGTGACGCTTGATTTTGCACGCGAAAACTGTTCATCACCTGTTCACACCAGCTAGAATCCCGGTTCACATCCTCCTGTTATCACATGGACAGTTCGGTATTCCCTCGCACCGTACCCCCACGCTCAGGTGGTAACCGGGGGGCATCCCTGTGAAAACCGCACAAGCACAAATTGTTCAATTCGAGAGAGGAGTATCTATGCACACGAAGGAATGGGTGAAGTCCAGTTGTGCCTCCCTGTTGGCGGCTGCCATGTTGATGCAGCCAGGCACCGCGCTGGCCCAAGATCCCAAGGACGACCAGTCTGTCGACCAGAAAAAAGTTGTTGAAATCGCACCGAAATCCAGCGACGCAGTCCAGCGCCACACCATGCGGGTAGAGGACGCCCCCTATCTCAGCCATGAGGAAAAACTGGAGTTGCTTCGTAAGAAAATCAAATATGTGTTCGTGCTGTTCCAAGAAAACCGCTCTTTCGACTTCTATTTCGGCACCTATCCGGGCGCCAGAGGTCTGTTCTCTCAGCCCGAAGGGCAAACCCCCGGATTCGTCCAACCGATCGTCAAGACCGACGGCACAGTTGGCACCATCTCTCCATTCTTGATTCCCCAATCGGTAACCGACATCAATGGCAACACCGTGCTGCTCTATCCGGAAGACACCGACTCCGTGAATCACGGACACACCGCAATCGACGCCAAGCTGGACCTGAATACGAGTCTGGTCGCGCAGAATGACCGCTATGCCTTTGTGGAAGAAGGCCTGAGTGGGAAATTGAGCGCCGATGGAACGACGTATACCGGACCATTCCCGACAGAGGCGCAAGTGCAAAAGGGTGAGCTGGTCGTGGGTCACGTGGACTGCGATACCGCGCCATTTATGTGGCTCTATGCCGACCACTTTACGCTCTTCGACAATTTCTTTGACACCGTGATAGGCCCATCGACGCCGAACGCCATCGCCATGATCGCCGGCCAATCCGGGATGACTCAGTGGGTCAAACACCCCGAACTGGGCAGCAACTTCACGACATCAAACGCGCAACTGCCGGTCACTGCCGATCCGCAACCGTTCTGGGGATCCGCTCTCGATGTCCTGACGCCTCCCGGTGAAAGACAGCCCACAGAAAGCGGCAGCGCACCCAGCACCAATCCAGCGTCCAACCAGACCTACGCCACCCTGCCACTCTCCTTTATGGGGAAGGACATTGAGTACATTACCGCCCACGATTGGGACCCGGCATTCGATCTGCTGGATGTCCAGAAAGATATCAAGAAGATTGCGGGCGACAATAACAAGCCGGTGAATTGGGGTTGGTTCCAGGAAGGCTATGATCACGAGTCCACTGATCCAGCCAATGGCCCGGCGACCTTTGCAACCTACATTGCGCACCACAATGGTCCGCAATATTTCGGCTATGAGGCCAACAATCCGCTGGAAACCAAGGCACACTTGAAGGGCCTTGGAGACTTTTTTGCGGCCATCAAGACCAACGCCCTGCCGGAGGACGGCGGCGTGTTCTACGTGCGCGGCGGTTATGGCAACCTCGACGGCTTGCTGCCCCGCTCGCCCAGCGCGGCGGTGAAGGCCGCGTTCCAGGGAAATGACGACCATCCGGGTTATTCGGACCTGCAAATCAGCGAAGCTCTTCTGGCGGATTCGATCAACGCCATAGCCAGCAGCAAGTATTGGCCGGAGAGCGCCATCATCATCACCTACGATGAAACCGATGGGCTCTACGACCATACCCAGCCGCAAATTCGCTCCTTCGATCCGCTCGGAAACGCTCTCGATCAGGGGCCGCGCATTCCCATGATCGTGATTTCGCCCTACGGCGTCGTTCACGGCATCGATCACGAAGCCACCGAGCACAGCTCCATCATCAAGTTCATCGATGAACTCTTTGGCTTGACTCCACTCGCCGATCTTCCCGACGAAGCCGCAGCTCGCGCATTGGGCGAAAAAACCTATGGCCAAAAATATCTTGGGCCGGCGGATGCCCATACCCCAGGCGTTGGCAATCTTTTCTCCGCATTTGACAATGGCCGATTGAAGGGCATCGTCCCTCCGCTACCAGCCGAATATGCCATGATTTCTGCGGCGCAGGTTCTGGCTCTTCCACACTTCAATGTCGAAGGATGCCGCGTCCTTCAGATCACTCCGACCGACATCGTCAAGGGTGTGCGCATCGATCCCGCGCCCGCTGACTTCAACCCTCGCCCCAGCACCAATCCGGGGCTGCCGACCTCGGGCACCTGGCCGTCGAACTAGAATTCTGACGAACAACATTACGGCGGCCGGATATTATTCCGGTCGCCGTACCCTTTTCATATTGTATTGGCACCTCTAAGGAACAACCGAAAATGCGCAGAATTGCCTTACTACTGTTTTCGATCGCGTGGTTGTTGATGGGCACTGCGGCACGGGCGCAGGCGGGCTCCACTCTCGAGAAAATCAAAGCTGCCGGCTCACTCCCCTGTGGAAGCAACACCGAAGAGCCCGAGTATTCGACGCAAGACGCGCATGGCAATCACTCTGCCCTCGACATGGACATCTGTAAGGCCGTTGCCGTGGCTGTGCTCGGGACAAATGCCAGATTCACGATCACGCCTTACCGCGATGAACAAGATGCATTGAAGGCCCTCAAGTCCGGTGAAGTTGCACTGCTCGCCACAGCCTCTCGCAATTTCATAAATACTGCGGCCAACTCCGGCCTGGGTTTCGCGCGGCCGATCTTCTATGACTACCAGGGGTTTCTGGCGAACAAGACCATGGGAATCACCACCCCCGAAGATCTTGCTGGCAAAAAGATCTGTTTCCTAGGGGGCACCGAGATCGAAGATCAGCTGCAAGGCTACATGAAGCGCGAGAAGATCAAGTGGCTGCCCTTCTCCTTCCAGGAAGAAGGCGAAATGGAAGCAGCATTCATCACCCGCAACTGCGCCGCGGTCACTGCCGACGTCTCGCAACTTGCCTACGAGCGCATCGCCTTCAAGAGCATGGCCCAGAATTTTGCAATCTTGCCGGACGTGATCGCCAAGGATCCGCTGGCGCCGGCTTATCGCCTCGCCGATCCGCAATGGGCGGCTATCGTCAACTGGACGGTCGAGGCATTGCTTCAGGCGGAAGAAAGCGGAGTGACGCAGGGAAATCTCGCGGAAATGAAGAAGAGTGACGACCTCGTGATCCGCCGCTTGCTCGGGCTGCAGCGTGGCTATGGTCAATACCTGGGCCTTGACGATGCTTGGGCCGCACGTATCATCGAAGCCGTCGGCAATTACGGCGAGATGTTTGAGCGCGACCTCGGCTCGGGCTCGCCCATGAAGCTGGCCCGCGGCTCGAACAACCTGTGGACCCAGGGCGGCCTCATGTACGCCGTTCCAATCCGCTAACGCAGTCCTCGGGGCCTACTCTGGCAATCGTCACAAACTCCGTGCAGCGCCAAGCCCTCCTTTCTGGTTATGATGAGCAAAGCAAATTAAAGCTCTCGGAGCCGCCCTGATGACTATGAGTCTGCTTGTGCGCCGCTGCCCATTCGTCGCAGCCGCAATCTTCGCCCTTCTGATCGTCGCTTTTCCCTCTTTTGCCCAGCAGCAGCCCTGGATGAATTCCCAACTCTCTCCCGATGCCCGCGCCGATCTCGTCCTAAAAGAAATGACCCTCGACGAGAAGATTGATTTGCTGCACGGCAACGGTATGCGCGGCGTGGGCAAGCCCCGTCCCAACGACTATCTCAGCAACGGCGGCGCCGGGTTCGTTCTCGGTGTCGCACGGCTCGGAATTCCCATGATTCAGATAAGCGACGCTGCCTACGGCGTGCGCAGCAGCGGCCAAAACGGTCGCTACTCCACCGCGCTTCCCTCGAATTTGGCGGCCGCGGCCAGCTGGGACACGCAAGCCGCCTGCGAGTACGGCGCGCTCATCGGCCGCGAACTCCGCGCCCAGGGTTTCAACATGACCCTCGGCGGGGGCACAAATATCACCCGCGAACCGCGCAATGGCCGGACCTTCGAATATCAGGGTGAAGACCCGATCCTCGCCGGCACCCTCGTTGGCAATCGCATTAGGTGCGAACAGGCCCAGCACGTTCTCGGCGACATCAAGCATTACGCCGTCAACGACCAGGAAAGCGGCCGCAACGAAGTCAACGTCATCATCAGCAAACGCGCTCTTCAGGAAAGCGATCTCCTCGCCTTCAAGATCGGCATCTCCATCGGCAATCCCTCCGCCGTCATGTGCTCCTACAACGCGATCAACGGCGACTTCGCTTGCGAAAACAAATACCTGCTGACGGATATCCTCAAAAAAGAGTGGAGCTTCCCGGGTTTCGTTGTTTCCGATTGGTGGGCCACTCACAGCACGGTGAAAGCCTCTGCTGCGGGCCTTGACAATGAGCAACCCATGGACGAATTCTTCGCCGAAAAACTCAAGGAAGCCGTGCAGTCCGGCAAAGTCTCTCAAGCCGAACTTGACGATCACGTCCGCCGCATTCTCCGCTCGCAGTTCGCCGCAGGCCTCATCGATTTCCCCACACAAAAAAGTGTGGTCGACGTCGAGGCCGGCTTCGATATCGCTCGCCGCATCGCCGAACAAAGTACCGTCCTGCTGAAGAACAGCAACGCCACCCTTCCCCTGGAGCGCAGCAAACTCCGTTCCATCGCCATCATTGGTACCAACGCCGACGCTGGCATGATTTCCGGCGGCGGCTCTGCGCAAGTCGATGCCCCCGGCCGGCCTCCATCAAAGTGGAACGAACGCATATGGTTCCCCACTTCGCCGTTAAAAGCGGTCAGCGCTAAAGTTCCCGGCGCAACGGTGAGCTTCGATTCCGGCGCAAATCCCGCCGCTGCCGCTGACCTCGCCAAAAAGTCGGATGTCGCCATCGTCTTCGCGTCTCAGTGGACCACCGAAGGAAGGGATTTGACGAGCTTGTCGCTACCCGACAATCAGGACGCGCTCATCGCCCAGGTGGCCGCCGCTAATCCGCGCACCATCGTGGTTCTGGAAACCGGCACCGCCGTCACCATGCCTTGGCTCGACAATGTTTCCGCGGTGCTCGACGCATGGTTTGCCGGAAGCAAAGGAGCCGACGCTGTCGCCAACATTCTCTTCGGCGATGTGAATCCCTCCGCCAAGCTTCCGATGACCTTCCCGCGCAGCGAAGCCGATCTGCCTCATCGCAATCTCGTCCTTCCTTCGCAGGAGGCGCAAGGCCGCGCCGCCGTCATGAAATCGGGCGAAGCTAAACCCACCTTTGCGGTGACCTATGACGAAGGACTCAAGGTCGGCTACAAGTGGTACGACGCCGAAAACAAGCCCGTCCTTTTTCCTTTCGGCTTCGGTCTTTCCTACGCCACGTACTCTTATTCCGGCCTGAAAGTGAATCCCGGCAAGGAAACGATCGTGACCTTCACGGTAAAAAACACGGGTCCTCGCCCCGGAGATGAAATCGCGCAAGTTTACGCTGCGTTTCCCGCGAGCGCCGGAGAGCCTCCCAAGCGGCTCGTGGGCTGGAGCAAAGTCCACCTGAATCCCGGTGAAAGCCGCGAAGTCACCGTGAAGGTTCCGGCCGAATATCTCTCCATCTACGGTGAAAATCCCGATGGCTGGAAACTCGTTCCCGGCGGCTACACATTTATGGCCGGGCCTTCTTCCAGGGATCTGCCGCTCAACAGCAAAGTCGAACTCCCATAGCCGGCGAACCTGGCTGGTTTTTCGAGCAACCTCTTGTAACCTTCGCATGCTGCCCGAATCCTATGGCATGGACGGTAAGCCGCCGTCCATTGTCCTTCCCGCATCTAATAATTATTAGCTGTGGCTGGGATTGGCTCTGGGGTGGGCATGACGTCTCCGCATCTAACAAATGCGGGAGGGCGCGACTTCAGTCCTGCCGAAAAGCCCAGCAACGCGCGGGCTTTAGGCGGGTGCCCACATGCCGTTTTTGTGGTTCTTGGGTTTTTCTTTTAGGGCCGTCGGAGCTTTGGCTCCGACAACACCTGCTCGGCCAGCGTTGGGCTTTAGCCCCGGAGGAAATGCTTTTGCCCCTGAGGCCGGCTCCGCTAATATGCCGATACAGCAAAGAAGGCAGCTCAATTACTATGACCACTCTGAAAGATCCCGATCTCACTTACGCCGACGTCACGCCGAAATCTGTGTATCTCAATCGTCGGCAGATGCTCCGCGGCCTAGGTATCGCCGGAGCGATGGCCATCGGCGGAAAACTCGTCTCCAATCTTGTGTTGCCGGAAACCACGCTCTACGCCGGAACGAAATTGCCCGTCGCCTCCAAGAGCCCATTTAGCACCACCGAAAAGCAGACCAGCTACGAAGATGTCACGCACTACAATAATTTCTACGAGTTCGGCACTGACAAGGGTGATCCCGCAAAATACGCGCAGAGTTTCCGCACTTCTCCTTGGACCGTTTCCATCGAAGGCGAAGTCCAGAAGCCCATGAAACTCACCATGGACGACATTCTGAAGCTTGCTCCGCTCGAAGAACGTATCTACCGTCATCGTTGTGTCGAGCGCTGGTCCATCGTTGTGCCCTGGATCGGCTATTCCTTCAGCAATCTCGTGAAACTCGCTCAGCCAACGGAAAAGGCCAAGTACGTTGCCTTTACCACGTACTTCGACCATTCGCAGATGCCGCAAGCCAGCCATGCCGGCATCGAATTCCCTTACGTCGAAGGCTTGCGCATGGATGAAGCCATGCATCCTCTCACGCTTCTGTGCGTCGGCATGTACGGCGAAACTCTGCCGAATCAGGATGGCGCGCCCGTTCGCATGATCCTCCCCTGGAAATACGGCTACAAAAGCGTCAAGTCGCTCGTCAAGATCCGTTTTGTGAAGTCCGAGCCTCCCACAACCTGGGGTCTTTATTCTTCAACGGAATACGGTTTTTATTCCAATGTGAATCCCAACGTCGATCATCCTCGCTGGAGCCAGGCCAACGAACGCCGCCTCGGCGATATCTTCATGCGCAAAACCCTCATGTTTAATGGCTACGAAGACCAGGTCGCCAGCCTCTATACCGGCATGGACCTGAAGAAGTATCACTGACGTGCGTTCCTTTTTGCGCAAACTGCTCGCCAGCAAATGGAGCAAAGTGGCTGTTTTTCTGCTTTGCCTCGTGCCCCTTGGCGACCTCGTGCATCGCGGCTTCAATGCCCGTCTCACCGCCAATCCGGTCGAATTCGTTCAGCACTTCACCGGCGATTGGACGCTGCGCTTTCTGCTTTCCACGTTGGCCATCACTCCCCTGCGCAAACTCCTGAATCTTCCTGAACTCATTCGGTTCCGCCGCATGCTCGGCTTGTTCGCCTTCTTCTACGTGTGCCTTCATTTTCTTACTTACATCGGCCCGGATCAGTCCTTTAGTCTCGCCGGAATGTGGAAGGACGTAGAAAAACGCCGCTACATCACCGTAGGCTTCCTCGGTTTTGTTTTGCTGATTCCTCTGGCCATCACTTCCACCAAGGGTTGGATCCGCCGCCTTGGCGGACGCCGCTGGCAAATTCTTCATCGCTTCATCTACATTGCTGCTGGCTGCGGCGTGATTCACTACTACTGGCTAGTCAAATCCAATGTCCGCGAACCGCTAATGTACGCCGCCATCCTAGCCGTTCTTCTTCTCTGGCGCGTAGGCACGTGGTTCGTAAACCAAAAGGGCACGCTAGCTCCCGCCGCTGCCCCCAAGCCCCTGTAGTGGCCGCCTTCAGGTTGGTTCCAAGGTTGTTGGGTGTCCGGAGGTTTTTTTGCTTGGGGTGCCGCACCCTTGGTTTTCAAGGATGCGGGTTTTTCTCGCTCTGCATTTACCGCTCTACGGAGTCGCCTCGGAGGTGACGAGGTGAAATAGGTGCGAGGCGCTTCTGATCACTGATAGCTTTCTTCTACGGCGTTCTTCCCGCGTCGCCTGGCCCGGAAGAATATTTCGCCGCGAAATCGATGCCCCAAAAATGCGGTGCCGGAGTCAAAAACTCCACTCCCACGCGGATGCCTTTGCTTCCGCTTGCCCCCGTAAACACGACACGGCACTCTTGCTCATCCTGCGTCAGTGGATTCATCAGGACGATGGTTTCCCCCTGGTCCACTTCATTGCTCAACATCAGCAAACCGCCGTGGGCGTTCACCACCACGGTCTCGCACACTTCGCGGAACTTCCTTCCGTCGTGCGCGCGCCCCTGCGCCTCGAGACGCATCTTGTGGAAGATGCGCTGGCTTCGCCGGGCCGTTGCAAATGCCGTCTCGTTCATATGCCCATGATGCGGTTGCCACTAGGACCCGTCAATTGCCCTTTGGGACAGGTGTCCTCTATCGTCAAGCGGCGGCCCAGCCGCAGCTGTGCCCCTGCTGGCCCCCGTTTGGCATTTACGCACGTAACTCCCTCAAATTCGCCCGACAATCCCTTGGCCCTCTTTCCCGCCGCCTTGTACACGACCATTGCTAGCCGTACTATATAGATGGCGACCACAGCAGCATTTGTTCGCTGCCGCTCCTTTCCGTCGCCGCAACTTTCGTTTGAAATTCTACGTACTGAAATTACGGACCGAACAGCTGTCCCCTGAGGCCCAAATAATGAACCTTGCTGAATTTATCGAAGGTCGCCGCGAGCAACATCTGAACGAGCTTTGCGAATTCCTCCGTATTCCTTCTGTCAGCGCCAAGAGCGAACATAAACCCGATATCGAGCGCGGCTCCAACTGGGTTGCCGATCACCTTCGGTCTGCGGGCTTCAAAACCGTCGAAATTATCCCCACCAACCTTCACCCGCTCGTTTATGCCGAATCCCTCGAAGCTCCCGGCAAGCCCACTATCCTTATTTATGGCCACTATGACGTTCAGCCCGCCGAGCCTCTGGACCTTTGGACTTCTCCGGCCTTTGAGCCCACCGTCCGCAACGGCAACATCTATGGTCGCGGCACGGCCGACGACAAGGGCCAAGTTCATATTCACCTCAAGGCCCTCGAATCCCTTCAGCAGGTCAACGGAAAATTTCCCATTAACATCAAGGTGCTCATCGAAGGCGAGGAAGAGGTCGGCAGCGTCAGCCTCTGGGACTTCGTTCAAAAAAACAAGGCCAAACTAAAATCCGATGCCCTCATCGTCTCCGACACTTCCATGCTCGGCAAAGGCGTACCTTCCATTACTTACGGTCTGCGGGGCCTCAACTACTACCAGATCGAACTGGCTGGCCCGCAACGCGATCTTCACTCCGGCGTCTATGGTGGCGCGGTCCCCAATCCCCTTACCATCCTCACCGAACTTTTTGCCAAGCTCCACGACAAGAATTTCCGCGTCGCTATCCCCGGCTTCTACGATGACGTCGACAATGTGCCCGCCGCCGAACGCAAAGCTCTGAACGCGCTCCCTTGGAATGCCAGAGACTTCAAGCGAGCGGTTGGCGCCCCCGACTATTGTGGCGAAAAGGGTTTTACCGTCGTCGAGCGGCTTTGGATTCGTCCCACTCTCGAATTGAATGGCCTTTGGGGCGGCTATCAGGGCGAAGGCGCCAAGACCGTCATTCCTTCCAAAGCCTACGCCAAATTCTCCACGCGTCTCGTCCCCGGCCAGGAACCTGCGAAAATTGCCAAGCTCGTCGAAAAGCATGTGCGCAAACTCCTTCCGAAGTCCGTGCACTGCAAGTTTGAAGTGCTCAGCACCGGCAAGCCTTGGGTCGCTGCCTATCACGCGCCCATTTTCCAGGTTGCCCAAGCGGCGCTGCAGAAGGGCTTCGGCAAAAAAGCGGCATTCATCCGCGAAGGCGGCTCCATCCCCTTCGTCACCCAGATGCACGACACCTTCAAGATTCCCTGCGTGCTCATCGGCTTTGGTTTGCCTGACGAAAATGCTCACGCGCCCGATGAGCATCTGGCCCTGGAAAACTACTACGGCGGCATCAAAGCCATAGCCCATCTCTACCAGGATCTAGCCTCGTTGTAGTGGCGGCTTTACGCCGCCACCGGGCTACACGGCTTTTGTAGTGGCCAACCTTCAGGTTGCTCTCGACGGTCGGCTCTTGTTGTTTGTCAGCTCGAGCGCGGCGAGGGAGCTGCTTTTCTGTTACTTTCGGGCTGCTTGTCGCCCGTTTTTCACGCCCGTTCCAGCCGAAACAAATAACACCCTGCCTCGCTGCTCCGCACGTGGATGTATTTCACCTCTGGATCGGCGAACAATCGCTCTGCCGCCTTCTCTTCCTCGCCACCACCCAATCGCACCTCTTTCAGCAATGTGCGGTCTTTTCCATACGCGTGCAACGTCAACAACCGCCCGCGATATTCTTCGGGAAACGCTCCTGTCCCATTGTGCCGTTCGCAATCCCGCGCATGGACGTATACCGGCCCAGGCAAGGGCGGCTCACCCAACTCGCGGAATGGGTCATAGTCGAAAAGATACAGCTCTTCTTCGTTTACCTTGATCAACCGCAGGCAATGGCGGCACGGCGCGCGTCCAGCCGCCAACGCCTTGTGTGCCGGGAATCCATATCCCGGTGCTCTTTGTGTGCTTCGCACCGACTCGGCAATTGCTGTCGGAATGGCTGCTACTCGAAACGATCCCATGGTTCACCTCGCTGGTATTTTCCTGCCAGGTGAATTCTGCCCATTTTCCCAAAACGCTTCTATCCGCCAAGCTACGTCAAATTCCTACACCGTCGACAGCTGTTCCCGCCGTCCCTCCGCATAATTCTGCAGCGCCACGTTGGCGCTTCCGATCGTTTGCAGCGCATCCACCACTGCCGCCAGATCTCTCCCGCGCATCACGATGTACATCTCGTCTTCCCCCAGCCCCGTGTACACGCGGTTTCCGATGCATCCCAGGCTGGTGACCATCCCGTGTTGCAGCGACGCCGGCAGCGCCATGCACGTCGGCCTTCCGAGCGCCGGCGCTCCCGCTCCCACCCCTGCGCGATTCGCCGCTTCCTGCAGCAGCATTGCCCCTGCTGGCTTCACCGCGAACAGCACCACATCCGGCTCGCCATGCGCACCGCCCAGCGGCGAATACACAATCGCCTTTGGCCCGTTCGCCAATCGCGGTATCTGCGGCACTTCCTCTTGCTTCACGTAGCCCAGGTCAAACATCATCTTCAGCGTCTGCTCCGTCTCTTTCTCCCGTTCCGGCGAAAGCGCGATGTTGTGCGTATACGCCCCCACCGCGCAGTTAAAATGATTCTCCGGCACGGTGTAAAATGTTTGCCCTGACGCAGCCAGCCTCCAGAAGCTGCATCCTGAAGGCTCCGTGCCTTCGAACTTCTTCACCTCCGTCGGCTCGCTGTCCCGAAAGCTTACCGCCACTGCGCGCCGCCCCTGCTTGACCACCCGCGCTATCTTCTCCTCCAGCGCCCTCCAACTCGTTGCCGTGTTCATAGCGGGTTCTCCTCGTCCAATTTGGAATCAAAAAGCATAGCACACGCCAATGGCCCACTTTTCCCTTTCCGCGAACTCTGCCAACCCGCATGAATCCTGCACGTTTTGCACATGCCTCCAAAAAAACCGCATTTTTCCTGCCTTTTTTGCGGTTTCCCTCTTGCGTTCCTCGTTTTCCTTGGTTATAGTCCTTGCGGCCCGAGTTTTTTCACTGAAAAATAGGGGTTTTTTCGCTCGTGGCTGGCCTCGATTCGTTCGGGGCGGATAGACAAACCAGGAGGATAAGCAGACTAAATGGCAGCTAAGCCACTGAGTAAGACCAAGATCGTTTCGCATATCGCTGAGAAACTCGGCACGTCGAAGAAGACCGTCGCCACTTTCTTTGAAGAGCTCCACAAGCTCGCGGTGAAGGAAGCCAAGGGCGCCGCCGGAAAGTTCGTCATCCCCGGAATCGGCCGCGTGGTGAAGGCTCATCGCAAGGCTCGCATCGGTCGCAACCCGCAAACCGGCGAACAGATCAAGATCAAGGCCAAGACCGTCGTCCGTCTCCGCCCCGCAAAGGTGCTGAAAGACGCCGTTCTGAAGTAGCTTGCTCTCCCGCAAGGGAGCGCCTCAAAAATTGCAAACCCCCGGCCCTGCCTCGCGCAGGCCACCGGGGGTTTCTCTTTAATAGCTCGGGAGGGTAGGACTTCAGTGGTGCCGTAGGTCAACCCGGCTTTAGCCGCGGCGGCTTCTTCTGTTGGTTCTCGCTCCGCCCCTACAGCGTCTTTACGTACGCAATCACGTCCTTAATCTGTCCCGGCTCCAACGTTTCCTTGAACGGCGGCATCAGCTGGTCTCCGTTCTCGATCCACGTCTTCAGGCTCTCGTCCGTGATTTTCGCTCCGTTCACGCTGAACGTTCCGCGCTTCGAGAGGCCCTTCAATCCCGGCCCGATCTTTTTCTGGTCGCTGTTATCGTAGTGGCACACCGCGCATTTCTGCTGGAACACCGATTTTCCACGCGCCACAGCCGCTGCGTTCCCGCTCGCGCCGCTACTTTTCTTTCCCGTGTCCTGCGCCCACAGCGCTCCTGCTCCCAGCACCGCCGCGCATCCCGCTATCACCATAGCATTCCGCATTATGCGATTCACTGTTCCCCCTCGCTTGCTCCTGAAACGACGCCACCATTTTCTCTTTTCTTGCAAGCAATTTCCACTCACTCACCGTCAAAAGGTACAGGTTCTCGCCATGCACACCTAGCACTTTCGTACCTTTGACCCCCTCACTTTTTCCGCTCACAATTGCTCACATGAATCAGGAGACCCTGACTCGCGCCTGGGAAGTTCTGCAAGACGCTTATCAAGCACAAATGGAAGGCGATTACGATCGCGCCGTCGAACTTTACCACTCCTCTCTCGAACTTCATCCTACCGCCGAAGCCCACACGTTCCTCGGCTGGACCTATCATTTTCAGGGCAAGCTCCTCGATGCCATCGCCGAATGCAAACGCGCCATCTCGCTCGATCCCGACTTCGGCAACCCGTACAACGACATTGGCGCCTACATGATCGAGCTCGGCCAGTTCGATGAAGCCATTCCCTGGTTGCAGCAGGCCATCGAAGCTCCGCGCTACGAGCCGCGCCACTTCCCGCACTACAATCTCGGCCGTGCCTATCTCGGCAAGGAATTGTACGGCCAGGCCATTCGCTGTTTTCAGGAAGCCCTCAATGTCGAGCCCGAATACACGCTGGCCCGCCAGGCCTTAGCTTCCCTCCGCCGCCTGGTCAACTAGTTTTCAGTCCTCCGTTTTCAATTCTAGGTCCGTCGCGCCGGTTCCTGTAGCTCTCACCCTTCCGGTGTAAGGACGTTCGCTCACTCGTGCAGCGCCACTACCGCAGAAGCAACCCTAGCCCAGCGCCTCTCGGCTGGGGACGCGTCGCGCACCAACATCGCGGCAGCGATTTGTTGTTCCCTTGGCCTGTTCGCCCTCGGCTACGCCACCTTCTCCACCGGCCTCACAATCCGATCGTAAATCCACAGCAGCATGGTGGTCAGCAATCCCACAATCACGATCGCGTACCACGCATACTCCGGCTTCCCCATCTCCTCGCCAAAATAGTGCAGCATCTTCCCGCCAAACCATCCTCCAATCAACGACCCGATCCCCAGCGGCAAAAATGCGAATCCCATGTACGTTCCCTGCTGCCCCGGAGGCGCCAGCCGCGAAATATATTCGTAATAGCGCGGCTGCTGAATCATCTCGCCAATCGCCAGCACCACAATCGCTGCCACCGCTCCCCACATCGACGGCCTCCACACCAGCACCAGCCAGCACAAGCTCGTCACCAGCGTCCCCAGCACGATCGCGCTGAACGCCGCCACTCTCCGGAGCAGGTAATTCACCAGAATCGTGCACGTAATCACCACGATCCCGTCCGTCACCAGCACCAGCTCCACGTCGATCTCTTGATTCACATATTTGTGCAGGTACACCGGCAGCATGATCCACTGTTGCCAGAACACGATCCAGTAGCCCGTAAAAATCAGCAGAAATATCATGAACTTCGGATTGCTCAGCACCGTCAGAAAATTTCGCAGCGTCTCTCCCACGCTCGGTACCGGCGTATCCCCGGTACGTTTCGGCTCCCGGAAGAACAGCAGCACCCCGATGAACATCAGCGCCACCACGAACGCCGCCACATAAAAAATCTTCCCCGCTCCCAGGTGCCTCCTCGCGAGCGATGCCGCCAACGGGCCCGCCGCTCCTCCTATGTTCACCATCGTGTAGTAGATCGAGTACCCTATCGACCTCACATTGTCCTTGGACGCGCGCGCCGTAGTCCCCACCACGCTTGGCTTCACCAGCGAAATCCCCAGCGCCGGCAAAATCAATATGCATCCCACAAACAGTTCCAGCGGCACCAAGTTCCGCACCGGCTCGAGCCATGGCGCTCCAATCGACCCCAGCAGAAAATATGCCGCCGTCAAAATCAGGTACGCCAGCGAAAGCGCTCGCCGGAATCCCAGCTTGTCCGCCACTGCCCCGCCAAAAATCGCCAGGAACCACACCATCCCGCCGAAAATTCCCGTCAGCGTCCCGGTCTGTTGCGTGGGAAAATTCAGTGTCTCGCGCAGATAGTTCGCCAGCGACGCGAACGACCCGTAATATGCCAGGCGCTCGAAAATCTCGCTGACGTTCGCCACCCAGAACGACCGCTCGAACCCTTCCCGCACCTCGTCGATCCGCTGCGCCAGGCTCATCCGTCCTCCGTACCGCGTACGGCGCACATCATATCAACATTTCCTTCCGCGCCGTCGTGGGCGGACAGGTGCCTTTGCTCATTTTGAAGTGGCCGGTCTTTAGAGTGGTTCTTTTCTTCTGTTTCTTTTGTAGCGGAGGCCTTCTGAGGTGGGGGCCTTGCTCTCGGGGGTCGCGGCTTCAGCCGCGACATAATATCCGGCCGCGAATGGGGAGCGCGCAACTCCGCCTTCGCCGCTCTATTCTCCGTCACGCTCCAGACTCAGCAACTCGCTAAACAGGAATTCCTCCACTCCTTGCGATTCCGTCAGCAAAAAATGCCTGTATCAATAAAAGGGGCGACCGGCGGTTCAAACCCCGCTCGGTCGCCCCTTTCTTCATGAGATTGGCGGTACGGACTACGAGTTCTGCGGCGCTACTCGCACGCACAGGTTCTGTCCACCATCGATCGGCTGATAATCCACCGTTACCACTGTCCCGGCTTTCACTTGTCCCGCCACCTGGGTGTTCTTATCCACGACGAACTGCATGGTCTGCTTCGCTCCCCCATTGTCGACTTCCACCGCAAACGATTTTCCCTGGTCTCCGATGGTCGTCACTTTCCCGGTTACTGTTTTTGTTGCCTGTTTCGATGGATTCTCCTGCGACGGCGTTTGCGCTGCCGTGTGTGTTAGCACCGGCGCACCCACCAGCAGCAAGCTGCCCAGCGACGCCGTGAATAGCATTTTCCGGATCATTAGACGTTCCTCCTAAAGGATTGGCCGGTCTGCTGCTAACAGCAGGAACGCTTCCACTTCAGGTATCGATTTTTCCCCGCCAGTTTACCCATCTCCCGATCAATCACTTACAGTCGCGCACATAAATTCCTCATCGCGCCATGCTCCTGTTTGGCGCGCATATTTTCCCCTGTAGCTGTCATTCTTTCTCTGGAATCTGCACGCCAGAGCGCAGCGGCTCTGCACGCGTCACGGGCCATGAGTCACGGGTCACGTCGCTTGCGTTACATATCGACTCATGTCGGCGCGCCGACATTCCTTTTGGGGTGCGAGAGCTTGCTTTCGCTTTTGCGGTGTGCACTGCTCACCCGTTCCGGGGTGCGCCGAGTGGTCGATTTTCGGTTTGGTTTTTCGACTTTCGTCCGTGCTACTGCTTCGGCTTCGCCGCTTCCTGCTTCATTCTCTCTTCCGTCCACGGCGGAACGATCCCGATCTGCCGCGCATACGCGATCGATTGGCCCAGGTGTTCCCCATAATGTCCGGTGATCATGATGAACGCGCCGTGGATCGTAGTCTGGCGGTTAAACATTTTTTGCACTTTGTCGAGATCGGAATCCTTGATCGCCAGAACCGCCGCGCGCAGGTGTGCAAACGAATCCTTCAACCCTTGCACAACTTTCGCTTTGTCATTGGCGCTGGCGACGAGCGCTCTTGGATCGACGCCCGCCGGAATTGGCGTGCCAGCGCGTTGGCGATTCCGTAGTTCGCGGCCACGACGTGCATATACACTTCCCCGATCGAGCGCACACCATCCGCCGGCCTGCAGGTATATTTCTCCGCGGGAATAGCCCCGGCGAGCTGCGTGAACCGCTGCTCGTAGTAAATCACCTCATCGAGAAATTCCCCGCGTATGCCGGCTCCGCTGCTGGCGGTCGCAGCCGGTTTGTCCTGGGCGGCAGCCCATCGCAGCGCGCGCACAGAAAACCGCGGCGAGAATCAACACTTTGCCGGTCAATCGGCGCATCATAATCCTCCGGCATCTGGTCTCTCGGAGGTCAGCATCCTACACCCGGACGCCGCGCGAACCCTGTTCGCAAACGTCCGCGGCTCACGGGCCTCGGCCCGTGCTCGCGCCGTCCTCCGGCCATTTATATGTACGGGAAAACTGCGTGAGGAATCACCAAAAGTTGGTGTACTATTCAGGACAAATGGAAGGGTGATCCACCCGCCCACTTTTAACGAAGGTTCCAAACCGCGCCACCCGTACCAGCCCGGGTGGTTAGGCTTTGCACCGATTTGTGCTTGGATTACTGTCCGGCGAAATAGTTCGACGTGAATACCAGCGACGCCGGCAGATGTTCGGCGAAGTACGTCACATCGTGTCGCCCCGGGTACAGGTGGAATTCGTGAGCGATGTGCCGCGCCGTCAGGATCTTATCCAGCGTCAGCGCGCCCGCATCGAATCCATAGTCGTCGCGGTCACCGCAATCAAAATAGATGTGCAGTCCCGCAAGATTTGCCGTTCGTGCCAGCGTCAGCGGACTGTTCTGCTCCCAAAACGCAAGGTCCGGAGGCGCGCCGAATACGCTGCCAAGCACCCGCGCCCGCGGCGATTGCGGCGCATTGCCAAGAAACGCCGGCAATTTCTCGATTAAAGCCGCGCTGTGCGCGCTGACGGATACAAACAATTGCGGATGCCGGAACGCCAGGTGCAGCGCCCCATAGCCGCCCATCGATACTCCCGAAATCGCGCGGTTGGCGCGGCCAGCCGCGGCGCGGTAGCGCTTTTCGACCAACGGGAAAAATTCCTGCAGCAGAAAATCCTCGTAGCGATTCTTCCCATCCTTTGAATTGATGTAGAAACCCGCGCCGCCGTCCGGTGTGGCAATCAAGAATTCTTTCAACTCCCCTTTTTCCTGCGTATCTTCCACGAGGTTCCACAATCCCGAATGCACGAAGAACTGCTCGTTGTCTCCCAGTCCATGCAACGAATACAGAATCGGGAAATGTTTGGCCTTGTCGGTGTCAAACGACGCCGGAAGAACGACGCAATACGAAACGCTGCGCGCCAGGATCTTGCTGTGCAGCGCATTGCATTCCACACGTCCCGTCGCCGCATGCGTGAGCGCGGGTAGCAGCAGCAGCGCCGCGAACGCGAAGCACAGAACAACCCTATTCATAACGCAGCGCGTCAACCGGATTGAGTTTTGCCGCACGAGAAGCAGGATAGAGTCCAGCAGCCAAGCTGACAAGCACACCAAACACCAGCGCCGCAAGTATCAGCCACCACGTGACCGAAGATAGCTCGATCGGATTCAGGTTCTGGCGCTTCAAATAGAGATTTGTGCCAATCGTAATCGCGCGTCCCAGTAGCCAGCCGAACAACACCCCGAAAATCCCGCCGAAGAATCCCATCACACCGGCTTCCACAAAGAACAGCTTCTTCACGTCGGAATCCGTTGCGCCGAGCGCCTTCAGTACGCCGATTTCGCGCCGCCGCTCCAGGATCGCCATCACCAGCGTATTCACAATCCCCAGCGTGGAAACCGCCAGCGCCAAGCTGCCAAAAATGCCCAGCAGCGAATCGAACACCGAGAAAAATGTGCGCAACGATTTGGAAGCATCCAACAGCGAGAAGGCCGCAAAGCCCAGGTTCTTGATCGACGTTTCGATGGCCGCAACCTGCGAGGGCGATTTGGCGCGCACGGAGAGCGAGGGGTAGGTAGTTTTGTTGGCCGCACTGTCGCGCACGATGTCACGAAGGTCGTTCACCTGCGCCGCGCGCAAGGTTGCAGCGGTTTGCAGCGGCATCAGCAACCGCGCATTGCCGTAGCCGCCGTAACCTTGCGCCGGCTCGGTTTCTACGATGCCAACGATCTCGAGCCGCAGCTCTTTCGGCACAACGGAAAATCCGCCGACCCAGTGATCCGGATTTGCACCACTGGAACTGTCGGCGGGAAGGGCCTGACGTTCGGCATAGCGCAGCACGAGGTCCTGCCCCACCAGCGAAGCCGGTTTGTCAGACAGGTCCTTGGCAAATTCGATTTGCAGAATCGCTTCATTTGCCGTTGGCGACGAAAAGAAGCTGCCCTGCATGCCATCAAACGAACCGGAATTCCTGGACGAATCCGGCATGCCGGCAACCACCGTGGCGAACGGCTTGTCGTTGAAGCGCACTTCCGTGAAGAAGCGGACTTGCGGATAGACCTCGACAACGTTGGCAAGCTTTTCGATTTCCTTTCGGGCCTGGTCATCCAGAACGCGCGGAGGTTGGTCCGATTGCGGTTCACGCTGCGGACGGCCCATGCCGCGGAAGCTGTTTTTGGGCGTGACCACGATGGTGTCAAACAAACCGCTTTGTGAAAGGCGCTTGGAGGCAAGCTGCTGCAAGCCAACGCCAAGCGAAAGCATGGCCACCAGTGACGCGACGCCGACCGCGACACCCAGCGTCGTTAGGGTGTTGCGAAGAATGGCCTCGCGAAGATTGCGCAGCGCCAGATCGGTAAGATCGCGGGGTTTCATCAGGCCAGGCCTTTCGTCGACTGCGCCGTGGAGAGCAACTTGCCGTCGCCCATGGTAGCCAGCCGGTTGGCGAAGCGTTCGGCGAGCGGGCGTTCGTGTGTCACCATCACGATAGTCATGCCGAGTTGCTGCTGTAAATCGCGGAGCAGCGCAAGAATCGATTCACCCGTAGCGGAGTCGAGATTACCAGTGGGCTCATCCGCGAGCAGAATTTTCGGACGATTCACAAGCGCTCGCGCAATGGCCACGCGTTGCTGCTCTCCGCCGGAAAGCTCCGTGGGGCGATGCCCCACGCGGTGCGTCAGGCGTACCCGCTCGAGAGCCTCGCGAACGCGCCCGGCTCGTTCGGCGCGCTCCACCTCCGCGAGGCGAAGCGGAAGTTCGATGTTCTCTTCCAGCGTCATGCGCGGAAGGAGATTGAACGATTGGAAGACCATGCCGATGGTGTTGCGGCGATACCGCGCCAGTTCGAGGGGAGAAAGTTCCGCCAGGTTCTGGCCGCGGGAAAGAATCGAACCGGAGGTAACGCGATCCAGCCCGGCAATGAGATTCAGGAGCGTGGATTTTCCCGAGCCGGACGAGCCAAGCAGCGCGAGGAATTGGCCTTCCGGGATCGAGAGGGAAACGTCGTCGACCGCGCGGACGCTGCTCTCGCCCATGGTGTAGTAGCGGGAAACATGTTCCAGGTGGATGGCGGAGTCGGAGTTGGGCATAGTGGCAGCGGCCAAGTAATGATACGTCGAAACGGGGACGAAAATTTCAGTGCAGTTGCCGCTCGAGAGAGCAGATTTCCCGGGTGCTCGGGTCTTGCACGTACAATCGCGAATTGTCGGGCGTCATTCCCGCCAAGTGCCCCAGTTGGTTCCGAAGATGAAATCCACGCCGCCCAGGCCGCCGGGAATGGCTTCCTGCGACGGGCCTCCCGCGAAAGGAACGGACTGCGCTTTCCAATTTCCGCCCACCACAAAACTTTGATACAAGATCCGCGTTCCGTCCGGCGACCACACCGGGATCAAGGCTCGCGTCGGCGGATAGGTAAGCTGCAGCCGTTCTGATCCGTCGACGCGGCTGCGCCAGAGACTTCCCTCTGGAACCGTAACGTAGGCGATCCACCGGCCGTCCGGAGAGTAAGCCAGGTCGGTGGCGGAAATCCCCGGCAGGAACGGAACAAACTGTCTGGACTTGGCGTCGTAACGAACAAACTGCGCGCGGCGCTGAACGACGTGGACAAACAGCCTTTCTCCATCACTCGAGGGCGTTACGGAATAAAACTGCAACGGCCCGGCAGTCAGTTGGATCGGAGTCAAGGGAGCCTTGCGGAGCGGACCCAACCGATCCTGCACGGCATAAACATCACCCAAAGTCGCGCCGAAGCTGAGGAAGAAATAGTAGCGCCCGTCAGGCGACCAATCGCCGCAGCATTCTGCCGGAGGATTACGCCATCCGGGGAGCAGAGGATGGAGATCTTTGCCGTCTGCGCGCACCTCCCAAATCGCTGAAGCAACTCTGTTTGGGTCGTTGATGGTGAAACGGATGCGGCGTCCATCAATCGAAAAGCGCGGAAATAGGGGGAATCCCTGGACGGTAACGAGCGGCCGTGGACCGCTGCCGTCGGCGTTCGCCAAATAGAGTGCGGAACCATTGGTGTAAACGAGTTGCTTGCCGTCGCGCGACCAGGAGGCGGAGGAAGCAAGGAAGTTGCCAATTGGGCGCGGCGAGCCCGAGGGCAGCGGAATAGCCCACAACTTGGCTTCATTGTGAGTGCCCTCGGCGGCGACAGTCAGGAGCTGAGAATGATCCTTCGAGATGTCCTGGACCATGATGTTGCGAAATGGCGTGGGAATTTCGGCGGTTTCGCTCCCTGCTGTAGAAACCTGCGTGAGGACGTAATGTCCTCCCGAAACTTCGGAGAAGTACAGACGAACGCCATCGGTGACCATGAGACCTTTGGCGAGTCCATCCGAGGTGATTTGTGTGGACCCAATGATTTTCGGCGGTGCGACGGAAACCAAATAGCGCACGAAACCGAGCGCTACGCCAATCAGCGCAAGAGACAGCGCGGCCCACAGCCAGCGATGCCGGGTGGTTGTGGCCTGCACCTTTGGAACCGCGACTGCGCTCGGGCGGTCGGAACTGGTGTCGCGTTTTAGGCGCTTCAGGTCGGCGTGAACTTCGGCGGCGGTCTGGTAGCGAACTTCGCGATCCTTTTCCAACGCTTTGCGAATAATGTGATCGAGCTCTTCCGGCAACGCGGGATTCAAGTGCAGCGGCGACACCGGGTGTTTGTTCAGGATGGCATCAAAGACAGCCGCGGAGGTGGTGCCGGCAAACGGCACAACTCCGGTGGCCATTTCATAGAGGACCGCTCCGAGAGAGAACAGATCGCACCGGGTATCGAGCTCCTTGCCAAGGGCTTGTTCCGGTGACATGTAACCGACGGTCCCGATTACGCTGTCGGGGCTGCTGACGGGATCCCAGCTGACCGTGGAACCTTCGGCAGAACTGGTGGCGAACTTCGCTTTTTCCTTTGTGATCTTCGCGAGACCGAAATCGAGGAGCTTCACCTGGCCGCGGGGAGTCAGGAAGATGTTAGAGGGCTTGATGTCGCGGTGAATAATACCGCGGGCATGTGCCGCGTCCAGAGCGTCGGCGATCTGAATACCGATGTCGAGCAGCAGTTCGAGCCGCAAGGGGCGTCCGGCAATGTGATCACGAAGGTTGGTGCCTTCGAGCAATTGCATCGCAAGGAAAGTGCGTCCTTCATGCTCGCCAATTTCGTAGATGGTGCAAATGTTGGGATGGTCGAGGGAAGAGGCAGCGCGCGCCTCGCGCTCAAAACGCTCCATCGCGTGAGTATCGTTGGCGACCGATTCAGGAAGAAATTTCAGAGCGGCATGGCGGCCCAGGCGCAGGTCCTCGGCTTCGTACACCTCTCCCATCCCGCCCGTACCTATCTTGTGCAGGATACGGTAGTGAGAAATAGCCGGGGCATGCATGGGACACCCCTACGCGGGAAGAGTAGTCCCCGGCTTGGGAGAGGTCAGTGACGGGGAGCACACGGTGAAAAAAGAGCATAGAATGCGGATTACTTAGGGGCGTTGAAGCACACAGAGAGAGAGAGCAGCGATCAGAAATCAGGAAGCGATCGGCCTGGGATCGGGCGGTGACTGAGAAGAGTTGGGCGGGTCGCAACGACGGAGGCAGACAATGCTCGACGGGAAAAGCGCAAAGGAATGGATTGACATGTACGTGGACACCAAGCCGGCAGGGCTGAGGGATATCGCGGAGAAGCTGCGCAAGCTGGTGAAGCAGACGGTAAAGGACACCAAGGAATCGGTGAATTCGTGGAAAATTCCTACTTTTGAATCCCATGGGCCGATGTGCTTCTTTATGGTTGGAAAATATCATGTGACGTTCGGCTTTTTGCGCGGGACGTCGCTGCCCGATCCGGCTGGGCTGCTGGAAGGAACGGGGAAGAATCTCAGGCACGCGAAGCTGCGCACCGCGCAGCAGGTCAGCAGACCCGAGCTGAGGGAATTGATCGAAGCGGCGGCGCGGCTGAACAAGCAGGAACCGATGAAACCGATGAACATGAGGAAGAGCCGGAAGTAAGGCTGATATCAGAGATCAGCAACCTCGACCCGACAGCAGGTTCTGGTAGCGGGCTTAGTTCGAGAAGGAGAGCGATGAAGAGGATTGCGATTGTCGGTTTGTTGGTGGCTGGAACGGTGTGGGGGCAGAAGCCGCCGCTGTTGCCGGAGAAAGACGTGGCCGCGATTGCGCAGGAAATCAGCGGAGAGACGGCCAAGCAGAATCTGGAGGGAATCGCGCGGTTTCACCGGCAGCGCGGGTCGCAGGGATTCCATGCCGCGGCCGAGTTGGTGGCGGAGCGGTTGCGCGCGTATGGCTTGAGCGATGTGGAAATTTTGGAATTTCCCGCGGATGGAAAGATTTTCTATGGCACGCAGAGATCCCGGCCGGCTTGGGACGCGCAGTTTGCGGAATTGTCGGAGATAAAGGACGGCGTCGCCGTTAAGTTGGCCAGCTTTGAGGCCGCGCCCGTTGTGCTGGCGGAAGACAGCGAGAGCGCGGATGTCAGCGCGGATTTGGTGGACGTCGGAGGAGGGACGAAGGAAAGCGACTACTCGGGAAAGCATGTGAAAGGGAAAATCGTGCTGGTGAGCGCGCAACCGGGCGCAGTCGAGGATTTGGCGGTGGGGAAATTCGCTGCCGCGGGGATGGTGAGCTACGCGCAAAACCAGAAAACGGCGTGGTCGGGCGAAAATCAGGAGGCCATTCGTTGGGGGCACCTGGAGACGTTTTCGGCGAACAAAACGTTTGGATTCATGGTGTCGTTGAAAACCGCGCACGAAATGAAGGAGCGTCTGGCGCAGGGAGAGAAAATCACGCTGCACGCGGTCGTGAAGGCCGGGCAGCATCCCGGGAAGTATGAGGTTGTGACCGCGACGATTCCGGGAGTGGATCCGAAGCTGAAGGGCGAAGAGATTGTCTTTTCCTGCCACCTGGATCACCAGCGTCCCGGGGCGAACGACGACGCCAGCGGCTGCGCAACGATCCTGGAAGTGGCGCGCACGCTGCAGAAATTGGTCGGCGCGGGACAGTTGGCGCCGCCGGCACGGACCATCCGCTTGGTATTTCCTCCGGAAATTGAAGGAACCATGGCGCTGCTGAACGGCAAGCCGGAACTTGCCAAGGGCATCAAAGCGGTGATTCACATGGACATGGTGGGCGGCGGGCCGGAGACAAAGGCCGTGTTCCACGTGACACGCGGACCGATGAGCCTGCCGAATTTCGTGCAAGACGTGGCGTGGGCGTTTGCGGAGTGGGTGAACGAGGAATCCTACGAATATGCGGCCACGGGAAAAGCGGCGTACCCGCTGGTGTCGCCGGAAGGCGGCAAGGAGCCGCTGCGCGCGGAGTATTCCGCGTACAGCATGGGGAGCGACCACGATGTGTATCAGGATTCCTCGTTCGGAATACCGGCGATTTATCTGAATGATTGGCCAGACCGCTACATCCACACGAATTTGGATTCCGCCGCGAATATCGATCCCACAAAACTGCAACGCGCAGGTTTCATCGGCGCCGCCAGCGGCTATTTTTTGGCAGAGCTGGCCGAAGGAAATCTCACAGCGGTTTTACGCTTACTGGACCTGGACTCACTGCGGATCGTCGCCGAAATTGCACAAAAACGAAATCAGGTGTCGGAGTATGACGGAGGCGAAATACAAAGATCGGAAGGCAACCTCATACGGCCGATGGTGGAGTCGGCAACTAATTTTGCAGGTGTCCCGTTCAACCGCGGCATTCCCACAGTGGCGCACATGGGACAGAATCTCGACCGAAATTCTGAAGGAATGTCGCTGCGAGCGACCGGGGACGGAGGGGAATCCGCACGTCGTTACCAGCGAAAGTCGAACCCTAGAGGGCCGTTGGCGGTATTTGGATATGACTACTTCGAAGTGGAGTGGTCGAAGCGGGGACACACGACGAAACCGAAGCTGCTGGAGTACCAAGGATTGTGGGGCGGCGGAGAAGAGTACGCTTACGAAGTGCTGAATTTCGCCGACGGCAAGAGAAATGCCCAACAGATTTGTGATGCGGTTTCAGCGGAGTACGGTCCGGTGCCGCTGGAATTGGTTTTGCAGTACCTCAAGGCGCTGCAGGAAATTGGGGTCCTCGAAGAAGCGAAATAGGTGTGTATCATCCGAGTCACGCTCACTGCTTGTAATCTCATGGTGAACCGCACGGTGTGTTAGCATGGAAATCTGCAATCAGAAGGGCCTGCCTGAGGAGCCTGCCTAAATGTCTGCAACCATGAAGGCGTTGCGCAAGACAAAAGCGGCCAAGGGGTTGGAAATAGAAAAGGTGCCGGTGCCAGCGATTGGCGCGCTGGATGTGCTGGTGCGCGTATCCGCGACGTCGATTTGCGGGACGGACCTGCACATTTATGGATGGGATCGCTGGTCGCAGGGACGCATCAAGCCGCCGGTAACCTTGGGGCACGAATTCTGCGGCATTGTCGAGCGCGTTGGCGAAGACGTGGCCGCGGTAAAGCCCGGCGATTTTGTGAGCGCGGAGATGCACGTCAATTGCGGGCACTGCCACCAGTGCCGCCTGGGCGAGGCGCACATCTGCCAGAACCTGAAGATCATCGGCATCGATATTGATGGCGCTTTCGCTGAGTTCGTGAAAATTCCCGCGACGAATATCTGGAAGCTAGATGCGGCCATTCCGGAGCACTACGCGGCGATTTTGGATCCGCTGGGCAACGCCGTGCACACGGTGTTGGCGGGAGCGATCGCGGGGCAAACGGCGTTGGTAACGGGCTGCGGGCCCATCGGGCTGATGTCGATTGCCGTGGCGAAGGCTTGCGGCAGTTCCACGGTGTTTGCGACGGAAACGAATGAGCACCGCCGCGCGATGGCCAAAGAAATGGGTGCCGACTTCGTGTTGAATCCCGTTGCCGAAGATCCCGTGGCGAAAATTGTGGAAGGGACGGGCGGCACGGGTGTGGACGTGCTCCTGGAAATGAGCGGGCAGCCGGCGGCGATTCACCAAGGGTTCAAGGCGTTGCGCGCAGGAGGCCGCGCATCGCTGCTCGGAATTCCGACGGAAAACGTTCCCCTCGACCTGGTGCAAGACGTGATTTTTAAGGGCGCGACGGTTCAGGGGATTTACGGACGGCGTATGTACGGGACGTGGGTGCAGATGACCGCGCTATTGAAGGCCGGCCGCGTGAACCTGGAGCCCTTGTTCGGCGAGCGCCTGGTGCTCGACAATTTTGAGGCGGCATTCGCGAAGTTGCAACATGGTCTGGCGGGTAAAGTTCTGATGTATCCGAACGGAATGAAGAAATAGCAAAGGAACTCACCACAGCGGACACTGCAGAGAGATGGCAGACATGAACGAATCCGGGGCACAAACAAGCAAACAAAATCCACTGCAGTACGTGAGCGAGACGCTCGAGGATTTGCGGACCAAGGGAGTTGCGCCGAAGTTGCGCGTGCTCGAAGGCGAACAGAAGCCGGTGTGCGTGTTCGACGGGCGCGAGGTGATCAATCTGGCGTCGAACAATTACCTGGGACTGACGTCGCACAAGGCGTTGCGCAAAGCAGCGGTGGAGGCGGTGCGGAAACTGGGCGTGGGCGCGGGAGCGGTGCGCACCATCGCGGGCACCATGAAGCTGCACATGGATCTCGAGGAGCAGATTGCGAAATTCAAGCACACGGAAGCGTGCGTGGTGTTTCAGTCGGGGTTCACGGCGAATGCCGGAACGGTGTCTGCAGTATTGGGCAAAGAAGACCTGATCATTTCCGACGAACTGAATCACGCGTCGATTATCGATGGGGCAAGGCTTTCGCGAGCGACCATCAAGGTTTTCAAGCACAAGGATGTCGCGGATTGTGAGCGGATTTTGCAGCAGAACGCGGCGTTTCCCGGCAAGAAGCTGATCATCAGCGACGGCGTTTTCTCGATGGACGGAGACATTGCGCCGCTGCCGGCTCTCTGCGATCTGGCGGAGAACTACGGCTGCATCATGATGGTGGACGACGCGCACGCCAGCGGTGTGCTGGGACGCAGCGGGCGCGGAACCGTGGATCATTTCGATTGCCACGGGCGGGTACACATTCAGGTGGGAACGCTGAGCAAGGCCATCGGGTCGATGGGCGGTTACGTGTGCGGCTCGCGCGAGCTGATTGATTATCTGTATTTGCGCGCGCGGCCGTTTTTGTTTTCCACGTCGCATCCGCCCGCCACGGCAGCGGCGTGCCAGGCGGCATTCACGCTGCTCGATTCGGCGGAAGGCGAAAAACTGGTCAAGAAACTTTGGGGCAATACCAAATTCTTCAAAAGAGAATTGAAGAAGCGCGGCTTCGAGTTCAAGGCCAGCGAGACGCCCATCATCCCGATTCACGTGGGAGATGCGGCGAAGGCTTTTGAGTTTTCGCGAACCTTGTTCGATGCCGGGGTGTTCGCGCCGGCAGTTGGCTATCCGACGGTTGCCGAAGGCAAGGCACGGTTGCGGGCGATTGTGAGCGCTGCGCACAAGCGCGAGCAGCTGCTGAAGGCGGCGGATATTTTGGCGCAAGTGGCGAAGCCGCTCGGAATTGTGTAACGGAAGCTCCCCCAGTCGTCTAGGACCGTCATCCTTTTATGTAAATTCTTCTTTTCGTTTGTGTTTTTATCTGCTTGCCGTCTAAGTTCCTGGCCCGTACCCCTGGCTAAGCAAATGAAGACAAACGGTGCGCGATTGGCAAAGGATTTGCCATCTAACGGTTGGGGCCTTGAGCACCCTTCTGCCCGGAAGGGTTGCTCCAGCCCCTAAATCGTAGACGGTTGTTGGAGGATGTAAATGAAACCTAGGGGATTCACAATTTTTGGAGCGCTTGTTTTCGCAGCCTCCGCAGCGTGCCAAACGCAACCGCAGCCCGGCGCACAGACCACGCAGACGGCGAGTTCCGCCACGGAGGTTCCCACCGCTTCGGCGGAAAATCCAAAGCTGAATGCTTCGCTGGCAGACGGCTCGCCGATCGTTGCAGAACTGAGTTCCTCGGTCGATTCCAAGAAAATCAAGCCGGGCGACGCGGTAACGGCGCGAACGACGGCGGACATCAGGGCGGACGGAAAGACCATTCTGCCAAGAGGAACGAAGCTCGTCGGGCACGTAACCGAGGCTGCTGCGCGCGCCAAGGGCGGCGCCGATTCGTCTTTGGGCATTGCGTTTGACAAAGCGATTCTCAAGGGAGGCGAGGAGCTGCCTTTGAATGTCGCGATCGTAGCGATGGCTCCGCCGCCCTCGTCAATGCCAGGACCAAGTATGAGTAACGATGGAGGCGGGGCAGTCGCCTCGCCAGGTGCGCCTTCAAACATGGGTCGCCCCGGTGGCACTATGGGAGGGACGCCAGGAACATCCAGCAGTCCCACGGGTCCTCCGGCAGATAACACCGTGGCCTCGAACGGCGCACCACCAGAGAAGGGCCTGGATGCGATGGGACGACTGACGCCCAACAGCCGCGGCATATATGGCTCGAAGGACGCCAGTCTGCGCCCGGCAACGAATCCCGCGGAAGGTTCGGTGATTACATCGCGCGGCAAAAATGTGCATTTGGACAGCGACACGCAACTGCTGCTGGTGACGCAAGGTCGCGGCCCGGCGACGGCGCCGAAATCGTAATTTCTCTCGACCAGTGTTGCGCAGAAGGCGTGCGCGAGTGCGCCTGCTTGTTGGTTCAATGACACCGGCTCGCGCTTTGCTATACTCGCCGGGATGCCTTCGGAACAAAAAAAACTCTTCCTGATTGATGCCATGGCGCATATCTATCGGGCGTTTTACGCGCCGATGGTGCGCATGAACGCGCCTAGCGGAATGCCCACGAAAGTGCCATTTTTATTTTTGAATATCGTGCGGCGGATTCTGAAGGACTACAAGCCGGATTACGTGGCTATCGTCTTCGATACCCGGAAACCGACCTTCCGCGACAAATTGTTTGAAAAGTACAAGGCCCAGCGACCGCCGATGCCCGATGAGATGAGCATCCAGTTGCCGTACGTGAGGCGGCTGATCGAGGCCATGAACCTGCCGATTCTGGAACTCGACGGTTACGAGGCCGACGACGTGATCGGCACCATGGCCAAGCTCGGTAAAGCCAAGAACCTGGATGTGCTGGTGGTGTCGAACGACAAGGACATGATGCAGTTAGTGAATGCAGGCGTGAAGATTTTGCGCACCGGGACGGGCGGAGCGAAAGCAGACACCATCGTCGACGCGAAAAAAGTAGAAGAAATTTTGGGAGTGACGCCGGACAAAGTGATCGACTTGATGGCGCTGCTCGGCGACACCGTCGACAACATCCCCGGCGCAAAGGGCATCGGGGAAAAAGGCGCGACCGAGCTGATCCAGAAATATGGCAGCGTGGAAAGCGCGCTGCAGCACGCCGCCGAAGTACCCAACAAGCGCTACCGCGAAGCGCTGCAGCAGCAGGTGGAGCAAGTGAAGCTGAGCAAGCAGCTTGCGGCCATTGCGATGGACGTGCCTTTGGAGCTGGACACCGAGAAGTTGAAGGCCCGGGAGCCGGACGTTGCCGGGCTGTCGGCGCTCTATCGCGAGCTGGGCTTCAACTCCTTGCTGAAAGAATTGCTGGCCAGCGCAGCCGCACCGCAACAAGGTGAAAGCGCTTCAGCAGCACCGGAGAGCGCAGCTGCGGACCGTGCAACAGCCCAGCAACCTAAGGACTACGCGCAGCTCGCGAATGCCGGGGAGTTTCGCGCCTACCTGAAAAAGCTGGCGGCCAAAGATTCGCTGGCAATTTGGCTGAACCTGGAAGCCGGAGAACGCGGGACCGAAGGATTTGGCACGCGAGTTGCGTCGATCGAAGTGTCATCCAAGGCCGGCGAAGGGCGCGCGGTGTGGATGGATGAAAAAGGAGAGGCCCTCGAGGCCCTGGAGCCGCTGTTGCGCGACAGCAAGCGGCGGAAGATCGTGCACGACCCGAAACTGTTCCAGTTGCTGGCGGGCAAGACAGAAAATATCGCGCACGCCACACAGTTTTATTCCTATCTGTTGCGGCCAACGACCGCGAATCACAATTTTGTCGATGTTATTTTCCGGCAATTCAACGTGCCGATGGGCGGCGGTCTGGGAGAGCGCGCCGATTATCTGCAACGACTGGCGCCGGCTTTGCGCCAACAGATGGAAGCGCAAGGGTTGCTGGACGTATACGAAAAGATCGAGCTGCCGCTGGCCGGAGTGCTGGCGGAAATGGAGCGCGTGGGAATTCGCGTTGACCCCAAAGCGCTGGAGGAAATGTCCGAGTCCATGGAAAAGGAAGTGCGGCGAATCGAGAAGGAGATCTGGTTGCTGGCGGACGCGGAGTTTAACGTGAACTCGCCAACGCAGCTGGCCGAGATTCTGTTCGACAAATTGAATTTGCAGCCGCCGGGACGCCGCGGGGGGAAAAAAGTGCGGTCGACGGCCGCGGATATTCTGGAATTGATGAGCGCGCAGCACGAACTGCCGCGGAAGGTGATCGAGTACCGGGAAATTGCCAAGCTGAAATCCACATACGTGGACGCGTTGCCCAAGCTGATTGATCCGCAGACGGGGCGCTTGCACACCCGTTTTTCGCAAACCGTGGCCGCGACGGGCAGGCTCAGCTCCAGCGATCCCAATGTGCAGAATATTCCGATTCGCAGTGAGCTTGGCAGGGAGATTCGCGCGGCGTTCGTGGCCGACCCGGGCAAACTTCTGCTTTCGGCGGATTATTCTCAGATTGAATTGCGCGTGATGGCGCACTTTTCGCAGGATCCGGTGTTAATCGAGGCGTTTCGCAACGGTGAAGACATTCACGCACGAACGGCGCAGGAAGTCTTCGGCGTGGGACCGCTGGCGCAGACCGCCGAGCACCGGCGCGCGGCGAAGGCCATCAATTTTGGAATTATTTATGGCTTGTCGGCATTCGGACTGGCGCAGCAACTGGGAATCGAACAGAGAGAAGCGGCGCAATTCATCAATGCCTACTTCACGCGCTACAAGGGCGTGAAAGACTATCTGGACCGCGTGCTGGTAGAGACGCGGCAGACCGGCATGGCGAAAACGCTGTTCGGAAGAATCCGTCCTATCCCGGATATCGTGTCGCCGCAGGTGCAATTGCGCAATTTTGCGGAGCGCACTGCGCTGAACTCGCCGTTGCAAGGGACCGCGGCGGACCTGATCAAGCTCGCCATGATCTCGATCGACAAGCGCCTGGCCAAAGAGAAGTTCGAAGCGCAGATGATTTTGCAGGTGCACGATGAGTTGCTATTTGAGGCGCCCATCAAAGAGCTGAAAGCGCTCGAGAAACTGGTGAAGGAAGAAATGGAAGGGGTCTACAAGCTCGCCGTTCCCCTAATGGTGGAAATTGGGACCGGACCGAACTGGCGCGATTTGGAGTAAGCCCTGGAAAGAGCACAACTTAAAGAGCATGGTTGCGAACTCCCAACCTGTCCTGCGGGACAGGATTCCGATACGGCACGTTGAATCCGGGTTAACGAAAAGCGCGCAAAACGGCGTGTTACGCTGAGTCGCGTGGTCGAACTGAGGGAAAAACATGCGCCGAGCAACCGAAACTCTTCTGCTTGCCACTCTTGTGGCAAGCCTGGCGGGCTGTAGCGGTCTCACAGACGTGAAGAACAACAGCGGCAATGGTGGCGGCGGGCGGCGGACGCAGCCTTCAGGCAGCGTCAGTATCTCGCCGTCAACGGTCACCGTCCACCCGTTCGGCACGCAGGCTTTTACGGCGTCAGTATCCGGATCGTCGAGCACCGGAGTGACATGGCAAGTAAACGGCGTAACCGGAGGCAGCCAAACTACAGGACTGATTTCCACCAGCGGGATGTACAGCGCCCCGTTGAAGATCGCGCCGAGCCTGATTCCCACGAGTGGCGCGGACGTTGCCGTCACGATCACGGCGATCTCGCAAGCGGATGCGACAGCAACGGGAACGGCGACCGTGACACTCGAACCACAACAACAGGCGACACAGGCGAGTACCGTGCAGATGGGAACGTCTGGTGGAAACATCAACGATACGGCTACGGGAGTGTGTTGCTCGGGAACCCTGGGCTCGCTGGTCAGCTTGGGTGGAACGCAGTACATTCTGAGCAACAATCACGTGCTGGCACTAAGCGATGGCGGAGGAGTGGGAGATGCCATCAGCCAGCCGGGATTGATCGAGACGAATTGCGAAGTCGCAGGCACCCAGACGGTGGCGAACCTGTCGCAGTTCTTCAATCTGGAAAGCGGACCGACGCCGAAGATTGATGCGGCGCTGGCGCAGGTTGCAAGCGGCAAGGTGGATAGCACCGGCAACATTCTATTGTTGGGAGCAACGCAAACGAATGGCGTGCCGGATGCTGGCGTACCCGCGCAAGGAACGGGCATCACACCTTCGCAAGCGATGGCTGCGCCGCACAATGGATTAGTGGCCAAGAGCGGGCGGACGACTGGCCTGACTTGTTCGACGGTGCTGGCAATGAACGTGGCGTCCAGCGTGGATTACTACCGGCATTGCGGCGACACTACAGCGGCGTTTACGGTCAACTACACCGACCTGGTTTCCGTTTCAGGCGGAGACTTCAGCGCCGAAGGTGATTCCGGATCGTTAATCGTTACGCAGGACACTGCAGAGGCGGTGGCGCTGCTGTTTGCCGGGTCAGACACGGACTCGGTGGGAAATCCCGTGGGCGACGTTCTTAATGCGTTTACCGGAAACAGTGGATCACCGACATTTGTGGGTGGTTCGACCCATCAGGTGATTGGGTGCACCTTGACGCTGACTCCGGCGGTGGCAAAGGCGCCAAGCCCACAGGTCTCTGCGGACGTGATCCGCAGCGCATCGCTGGTGCGCGATATGCACGCGCCGGAATTGCTGGGGAATATGGCGGTGGACGCGATTGGGGTGGGACGAAGCTACGATCATCCGGGGCAAGCCGCGATTCTGCTTTTCGTCGATTCGCGTGGATCGTTGGCGGGTCTGCCGCGCAGTATCAACGGCGTGAGCACGCGTGTGATCCAGGGAGAGTCTTGGGCGTTGCGCGGAATGCTGAACAGTGAGGAGAGCGCGCAGCTTCTGACTGGTGTTGCCGATCCGCTCGTCGTCTATACGCTTCGCTCGGGAGAGCTGGAGCGCGCGAAGGCCGTGCAGAAA
This sequence comes from Candidatus Acidiferrales bacterium, assembly GCA_963804635.1. Lineage (GTDB taxonomy): Bacteria > Acidobacteriota > Terriglobia > Acidiferrales > UBA7541 > Acidiferrum. The sequence goes on along the minus strand of CAWDRK010000041.1, from coordinate 76,927 downwards.
GCACACCAGGCTGAGTATTTGAGCCGGCCGGGAGTTTTGGGAGTGGGAATCACGTCCAGCGTGGATGCGCCGGGCGAAGCCGCGCTGCTGATCTACGTGAACCACGGCGCATCGGTGAGTGGCATTCCCGCGGAGATCGATGGGTTGCGGACGCGTGTGCGCGAGACGAGCCGGTTCACCGCAGGTCGCGACGGCAATCGCAACAGCACAGCTCGCGGGTGCCGTGTGCCGGCATCGAACGTAAGCGTGGCAAAGCACAAGCTTTGAGAAAGCTCACATCCTGACGCATGGCGGAGCGGCCCGGCGTCCGGGGTGACTGCTCCGTAGCGCTTGGCCCTCAGCCCTTCTTTTGCGCAGGCCGCAGGCGTAGAATCAAATCGAACAGTTTCCTTATCGCTCCACAGACATTTTCATCCCAGGGGGTGTATATGCGACGCAGTATTGTGTGGTTCCTCAGTGTGGCTCTTCTTCTCCTCGGTTTGGGCGTAGCCTTAGCACAACAGAAAGACCCGAAAGCACAAACAGGAGATGCCGCACCAATTCCCGCAGCTGACGCAGAGAAAAAGAATCCCGTGAAGCCGACACCGGAAGGGTTGGCGGAAGCCAAGCGGTTGTACAAATATCACTGCGCGATGTGCCACGGAGACGAAGGAGATGGCAAGGGAGATCTGGCAGAACAAATGAAACTTGAACTGAAGGACTGGCGCAATCCGGATTCGCTGGCGAAGATGACGGATGGCGAGCTGTTCTACATCATCACGAACGGCCGCGGCAAAATGACGGGTGGAGAGGGAGACCGCACCAAGGAAACGACGCGCTGGAATCTGGTGAACCTGGTGCGTTCCTACGCAAGCAAGCCAGCACCGGCGCAGTAGATCAAAAGGAACACCCGCACTCCGGCGAAGAGCTGAGCAACACGCCACGCCTTGCGCCGGGGGCCTTGTAGTTTTCCTTCCATGTCGCATGGGCTTTTATGCGCAATCGGGCGTTCCTGTTACCGGGGACGCCCGATTGATTTGCGGGCGGTTCGCGGTATGCTAGGGCTCGACGAATTGCCACAAGGATGCGGGAGGATGCTATGGGTCATGCGCCGAGGTTTCTGGGGCTGGTGAACGACGCAAAAAAGCGCATCAAGGAAACAAACGTAGCCGATGTGAAACGGCGAATGGATGCCGGGGAAAAGTTTGTGCTCGTGGACGTGCGTGAGGAGAGCGAGTGGGCGCAAGGACATTTGCCGGGAGCGATCCATCTGGGCAAGGGTGTGATCGAGCGAGACGTTGAGCAGCGCGTAGCGGATACGGGAGCCAAGATGATCTGTTACTGCGGCGGTGGATTCCGTTCGGCGCTGGTGGCGGATAACCTGCAGAAAATGGGATACACGAACGTGGAATCGATGGACGGAGGATGGAAAGGCTGGCTGGCGGCGGGATATCCAACGCAGAAAGATCTGTAGAACCATTCACAAAAACCACTGCATTCGGAAACTGCAAACCAAGCCTTGCGTCCACTGATTCTGCGCCGCTTAGGGCGTCAGATGGAAGCGAGTTTTGGGAAACCCGTCCCAGTATCACCTTGTACGATAAGTGCGTTTTAAAGCATTAACGTTTTTTCCGGCACTAAACCGAGAGACGAACCGGAACAGTTTCCCCCTGCCGCCGAGCACGTGCTCTTTAGTCCAGGGTCTCGAGTGAATCTTTTGCCCGATAAGATGTGAGGGCTGATCTCATTTGCTCGATTGCAGCGCATGCAGGGCCGCGTGGCTCTGTGCAACCGGTGGCGCAACATCACCCTTCAACATCAGCCACAGAATGCGGTTATAGAGCTGATCATCCGCGCGATCGGGTGCGCTGAGATCCAGGCTCTCCGACAAGCGCGCGGCGGTAGTATTCTGCGGATTCTTTTCCTCCAAGTCTTGCGTGGGGATGATGGCATCATAAGGCGTCAGGTCGGGCGCCGGCGCGAAGATGTCCACCAGGGATCGGCTGAAATAATCGAACTTAGAGAGCCGCCCCATGCCGAGGATGTCTTCAATCGCCGCGATCACGTCCGTCGTGTTGATGAAGCGATGCACCGTGCGCGACGGGTTGTAAGCCGAGATGGCGTAGAACGGCGCGCGGTGCGAATCGGTGTGATCGGGCCCGGCCTGCGCGTCGTCTTCAACGACGAAGATCACCGTGTCCTTCCAATACCGGGTGTGCGAGAGTGCTTGCACGACCCGCCCAAGTGCGAGGTCGTTGTCAGCCATGCACGCGCGCGGTGTGCATTTGCCCGGACGCCCGGCGGCCAGGTGGTCCATCGGCAGCCACATGACTTCGAGCTGTGGCATGTTGCCGTCGCGAACATAGCGCTGGAGTTCAGCGATCCAAACATCAGCGCGCTTCTGATCCTGCGTGACCAGATCCATCGGGACGTAGTCAGGATTCACGTCGGCGCCCAAGCCGCGTTGCGTCACCGGCCAGCCGGGATTCCCCTTGACCATTTCGCCGTAGTCACGGAAAGTGATGCCTTCTCGGGTTGCGAGTGTCCACAGGAAGCCGCGTTCCGGCTCATCGCTCTCTTCGCCGTCCATGTCGGCCCGCTTGCCAGCGTAACCGGAGGGCACGGTCTTCTCACCGTAGTTCGTGACGTAGGCGGCGGTGGACCAGATGTGTCCTTGCGAACTGACCTCGGCATTCACGAAGAAACGATCGAACAGGCCGAAGCGGCGCGCGAGCGCGTGGTGGTTCGGGGTGATGGTGATGTCGGGGAAATAGACGAGGCTCGCGTCGCCATCGCCTTCTTTCATGTCTCCGAGCACCTGATCATAGGTGCGATTCTCTTTGATGATGTAGACCACGTGGCGGAACGGCGGATAGCGCCGCGCCGCGGGCTGCTGCTGCCAGTTATTGGCGGCGGCGACACGCGCGGTGAAGCTGGCCAGTTGCGGCGGCGGCTGTGATGCGGAGAGCACACGCAGAGTGCCATTCAGCTGTCCGAGTACGTACGCGGTCGGTTTCTCGTCCGGCCAGTTCGTGAGCGGTACGGGGCCGTCGAGGTTGGCGTGGGTACCATGCCCTTTCCCGGAAAGGACCAGGAGTTGATCGCCTACTTCGGCAATCGCGGTGGGATACCAATCGGTGGGAACGCGCCCGAGCAACTTGCCGGTAGCGACATCGAAGACGGCGACGGCATTGTTGTCGGCTTCTGCTACCAGCACACGCCTGCCATCGGAGGTAACCGCGACGGCGTTCGGTGTGCTGCCCTCGGGCGGGGCACCGGGCGCGGCATCGTGCAGATAACGCGCAACCTTCCGCAGCTTCGTGTCGACGACGGCCACGCGGTCGCTACCCGCGAGCGTGACATACATACTCGTGCCCCTCACTGCCAGCGCCGACGGATGCGCACCGACCTCGATCCGACCGAGATACGCCAGCGTTCCGTCGGGCAAAACCCGGAACTGCGACACCGTGCTGCCGCCCCAAGCCGAGACAAACACTTGACCGTCCGTCGTGAGCGCGACGCCATAGGGATAATGATCGGTAGAAAACCGTTGCGTGATCTCGCCGGTCGTGGCGTTCACCACGGCGAGCCGGTCGCCGACATCCTCGGCTACATAAAGAAATCTTCCGTTGGGCGAGAATGCCAATCCCGCCGGATAGCTTGTACCGGTGCCATCCGCCGTTTTTGCCTTTGCCAGTTCGAACTTGTTTTCAAGGGTGGCGGCGCCGTCCTTCCATCCGTAGACGAAGATCACGTCCGTGTTGCCACCGGAGACGCAGAGGCGATGGCCGTCAGGCGAGAAGGCGGCGCCGTAGAATGCGCCATCCCGGAGCAGCGTCTGCGTGACCTTCCGGGTCTTCAGATCGACGACCTGAAGGCCCTGCTCGCGCCAACCGCTGAGCACGACCACGGCTCGGTCCTTTTCAGGCGCGAGTGCGAGATTGATCGGCAAGCTGCCGAGTTCAACCACTTCGCCGGCGGGATCGAGGCGCACACCGGTGGGCAGCGGCGAAGTGTAGAGCGGCATCCTTTGGGCGGACACCGACATGCACAGCAGTGCAGAAAGCGAGAGAACGAGTCGACACCTACGTCGCGAAAACATAGCAGGCGTTCCTCAGGAGACTCGGCACAACAAACGAGTGTAGCGCGGAACAGGCCCGCGGGAGCACTACGCAAGATGGCTCGGACCGCTAATTAAGGCCTTGGTGTCCCCCCGCGGAAGGATGGCGCGAATTTCACGCTCGATAGCGGCGAGCCTCGCAACTGCTCCTTCAACGACTGAGGTTCCTGCAGATTGTGCCGTCCGGGCGCGCGCCAAAGATCGCTCCGCGATAGCCGAAGCTTCACGAAGGACCCTTTTAATCTCGGTGCCCAGCTTTTTTCGACATTCGCCACCACCCATCACGCCGCCTCGCGAAGCGGCTTTCTTGTTCGCAAAGGAGACCGCTGGGTCGCCTCGCAAATCACAAGCGGTTCTCTTCTGGACCGGTGATCACAAGTCTATCTACTGGCCCTGCGACGTCGAGCTTTAACGACAGTGCGCCACAAATTCAGCTGTGAGCCGCTGGGAAGTGATGCCTAGAGCTGGCAACATCGCCTCCAGTCCTTCGATAAGCATACCCGGTGCGTTCAACTTGAGGTTGACGACGGAACCTTGTCCGTCGGCGGATTGGCCGCGGCTGCAGCTGGCGTCAAAATAGAAGCCTGAATCCCTCTGATGCGCTCTGTCGCGATTACTTCTGCGCGTGTAGTTCCTGGATGAGCTGTGCGACCTTGGAATCTGGGTTGACTGGCTCGACGATCAGTATCTGGCCGGGGTTGACGTACATGCGGTCGGGCTCGTGCCACTCCTTGCCGCGCTTGACCAGAATGTTGTTGGTCTTCTTCGTTTGCGGATCTGTCTGCGTCACGACGTAATAAACATCGCGCAAGACGGGATGCGGGCCGCCAAAACCTTCGAGCTTGCCAAAATAGGAAACGCTATTGGTGAACACCACGAGCTGATACGGGGTCGTAAACTGGACTTCGTCGCTGGCATGTACGCGATATTGCCCGACCAGGTAGGTGATTGCCGCCGCTGCGACCAGTATTCCCGCAACGCACCATACGATTGCGGCAGCCGCACTGCCACGCTGATTTTTCCGGTTCATGTTCACCCTTCTTCCCGATTGTCCGTGGGAAGCCTAAGTGGCTGCACAGTGGCGCTGAAATCTCCGAATCCATGTGCCCATCGAGAGGCAAGCCATGGCGATCAACAATAGCAGCCACGTTGGCGGTTCAGGCGTTGAAGTCGTGCCCCCGCCGCCGCTCCCGCTCCCACCGCCGGACGGACCAATGTCGGCGCCCAAGAACGGAATCAATGAGCCTCCGCAGGAATTTGTGTACGTACCTTGGCTGCCGCCAGCAAGCAGCCCGCTATTGGCGGAATCGTTTTTGTCGTAGAAGATGGAGCCGTCACAAATATCGGCGAATGCGCCCAGGCCGCCGCCGAGGTCGAGCGAATCCACGTACAGGCTGGACGAGCCGGCGAGGAACGCGAGGCTGCCACGCGCATCCAAATCGAGGTTCCCCCAGACTAAATTGTCCGCGCTCAAGTTACTGGCAAGAAAGACGCTATGCCCGTTCGCGCCGGTGAAATCCAGAGTTGCGTCGGCCACATTCCACTGCGAGGCCAGAGCGGCGTTGGCGATATTGAAATTGTTGATAAAATTTCCGGAAATATTGAAGCCATCGCCAGCGACCGTCTTCAGGACGCCGGATGTCCCGATAGTGAAATTACCGATATTGAACAAGGCCGGATCCACATTCAACTTGCCATTCCCCACGAAGTTGCCGATATAGATTATCTGCAGATTTGTCTGCGTGGCACCAAAAACGTCGATAGTGCCGTTATTCGTGAGCGTCCCTCCGACCTTCAATTGAACATCAGCTCCAGCCCCTCCTGCCCCAGGGTTGATGGCAAAGACGCCCCCTGAGCCGACCGTGATGTTGCCGCTAGTCAAGCTGCCGTTTTCGAGACCGTAGAGACCCAGCGCATTCTGCGCGCCGGAACTCCCGCCGATGGTCACGGTCCCAGAGACGGAGTTCGTGCCACCTGTTTGCACGAATGCTTGCGTAAGCGCCGAGGCGGTGACGAAATTATTGCCGATAATTTCGTTCTTGGCGTTGAGTACCCCGCCGCTCAAGTTGTAGAAGCCCTCACTCGAGCCGACGTCGCCGCCGCCGACCGTGAGCGTGCCACTGACGCTGTTGATCCCGCCGGACTGATTGAATGTGCCCTTACCGATGCCGGAACCGATGCTTTCGGTCACGGCGTTCAGTGTGGTTGGGTTTATGCCTGTGCTCGGGCCAGAGAGGTTATAAAAACCGGTTCCATTCGCGCCAACGTTCAGGGTGCCGGTGCCCGGGCTGGAACCCGCCGCGATGGTATTTCTGCCACCGGATTGATTGAAAGTACCCGTCGCGGCAGCTTCGCCAATATTCTCATAATTAGCCGCCAGGGCGCCTCCGTAGAGGTTATAGACTCCCTGGCCGTCTTCGCCGACGTTAAGGGTCTTACCGGCAGCAAGCGTATTGGTTGTGCCTGCGTACTGATTGAAAGTTCCGACGAGAGTCGTACCAACGGTTAATCCGATATATTCATCTCCGGCGTTCAATATGCCCGCGCCGACGCATGTCGAAGCGCTTCCGTTCGCACAACCAAGGTTATACGTCCCGCTGCCGTTGCTTCCCACATCCAACGAGCCGCCGGCCGCAAAGCCATCCAGCGTGAACAGCATATTCACCGTACCGCCGGTCTGGTTGAAAAGCCCCGTCCCGTTCAGGCCAATGGTCAACGTGCCCACATCCAGAGTCCCAGCCGAGAGAGAGTATGTGCCGCTACCCGAATTTCCGAGCACCACTTCGAGAGTTTGATTCAGACCGCCGCTCTGGCTGAAAAGACCGTTGGTACCCGCGCCAATGCCGATACTTTCGCTGCCACAGCAGACGCTGAGCGTGCCGCCGTTGAGTTCGTAGACCCCGATGGGGGAATATTTAGCGTTGCCGAAACCAATCAGAAGCGACTGCGTAGAATTGTTCCCGCCATTCTGGACCAAATAGCCAACCGACTGGTCGCCCAGGACTTCGTCGTCCGTGGAAAGCTCTCCTCCATTGAGTGTATAAGTGCCCTGGGGATTCAATAAACCGAAGTTCGCTCCCGAGGTATTGCCCTGATTGCCTACAATCAGTTCGATAGCGGCCAAGTTTACGCCGGAATTCTGAACGAAACTCCCCGTGCCGGCAATGAGTTGATTCTTGCTGTTATATCCAGTCGATCCAATATATTCGTAATTCGCGTCCAAAATGGGGGTCAAAGCCGAGCCGCCCGGCACACCAAGCGTATAGTGGCCTTGGCCGAGATAGCCTACATACAGCGTTGAGATGCTGGCCTGTGGAGATTGCGGCGTTCCAATATCGTTCCCGTTTGTGCCGCCGGTTTGATTGATCGTACCGACGCTGCCCGGGCCCCATCCCACGTACTCATTCGTCCCCAGCACGTTTGCCATCGTCCCACCAGAGAGGTTGTATGTCCCATTTCCCAAGTAGCCGACGAAGAGATTTCCACCCACAGAGCCACCGAACACTTTGGAAGGATTGCTGTACTGGCCGAGTTGGTTGGTTCCTCCTGATTGGTTGAAGACACCGGTGCTACCCGCGCTGTAGCCGATGTACTCCTTGCCTATTGCTTGTGACTGAATGGCAGAGGAGCCACTGGTGTAATAGCCCCCGGCCTGTAGCGTGCCACTCGATAGGTTATAAGTGCCCGCGCCGTTCAAGCCGACATACAGAGCGCTGCTCAGCGTGCCTGTGGGCTGATTGGCATCTTCAGGAAGGTTCGGCAGAATGCTGACTGTCCCGCCCGTTTGGTTGAATGTCCCGCCAGAATCGACTTGGAGAATCGGGGCGTTGATCGTGCCGCCGCTTAAATTGTATTGCGCCGTATTCCCGGAAACGAGCAACGACCCTACGGTGTCCTGAGCAGAAACCACCGACCCGCAGCTTACATTGTCCGTGCCGCTGCAATGAAGATGGAACGCCGCTCCTTGAGAATTCGGCCCTACGCCATAACTGACGAGCGTATTTGTCGTATTTCCGCTCTGGTTCATGACACCTTGAATGACCTCAAACCCGGCCGTAAGAGTGCCGCCCTGGAGGTTGAATGTGCCGGTTTTAGCGACTTCGAAGGTGGCGGGCCAAGCGTAAAGATCGTAGGTATCTTGGATCGTATCGTTGAGGTTGATGAACGTGTAGCTGTGAGAATCGTAGCCGATGACCTTTGTGGTGCCGCTAGTCTGCGTCACGGTGCCGTTGATCACGTGGTCCAAGTTCGTGCTGCTGCTTGTCCAGTCGGCGGCAGGTCCGCTACAGGTGGGAAGCGTTGCGCCGCAGAAACTCTTATCAAAACTACAGATCGGCGGCGGTGTCGAGGTCGGAGGACATTGCTGTGCTTTGGTGATCGTCGAACTCAGCCCCACGCCTAGAAATAAGCATGCCAATAGTGCAATTCGATTTGCTCGCACGGTTGCATCCTCCCACAGGGACGTGTTCCAATGGCAATTTAGGCCCCAACCTATTGAAAACATTTACGTGCGGCAAGCGGTCTCCCTTCAGAGAGGTGGCACCTTCCTACCACCGTCGGCCTGGTAGTACCCTGCAATGAATTACCGATATGATGATCAGAATTTCCCCTTTGGCTTCAAGAACAGCGTCAAAGTGTATCCGTCCCGTTTGTTCTGGCGGTCGCGCTCGAGGTGCCGGGTCCGGCGATTCCTGGGGTTCGCGTGTGCGGACATTATGCGGTTGGGCCAGACCAGCAATGGCCTTCTTCACCAACGCTATCAACCGTTCGGCCCTTCTTTCTCGTCCCCCGTGACGTTTACTCCTCCCTCAGAGCTCTGATCGCCACCGCCCATTGTTCCCGAAAGTCGGGTGGCATCTCGCCTCGGACCATGGCAGCCCCACCAGAGTGCAGTTGTGGGAGGTAAGAAAATACTTGCCGGTAATTACCACCATCTGCCGTGGTCCCGTCAATCGCAACTTGGGGGGAAATCGATTTCCCATTCCGGTACACCTTGGGGCACTGTTCTGGTCGGTTCGTACGGTCTGGTTACCGCTGCTGTGTAGCGCGCTAGTCCTAAAGTAACGGGGAAACTGCCCGCACCTCGTTTAGTATCTGTATCTTGTAGAAACTCCAGTACCTTCGTACCAAATCTCCTAGTATTGGCAACCCCTTTGCACCATTCAGGGCATGGCCCCGCACGATAATTCTCTCAAGGAGATTTCATGAAGAAGCAACAGGGTTTTTCTCTCATTGAATTGCTCATCGTTGTGGCGATCATTCTGATCATCGCGGCTATCGCCATTCCAAACTTGCTCAAGGCACGCATCTCCGCGAACGAGTCTTCCGCGGTTGGGTCGGTCCGCACCCTGACAACGGCTAACGTGCAGTACTCGGCGCAGTGTCCCACGAACGGCTTTCCCGCCGCGCTGGCGAACATTGGACCTGGTGTAGGTGACTGCACTGCTGCTGGTATTATTGACGCAGTGCTCGTGACGGGCGTGAAGAGCGGCTACACCATGACCGATCTGGGCGGCTCTCCGGTCAACGGCGTTAACACGACGTACCTGATCACCGCAACGCCGCTTACGGTTGGGACAACCGGTCAGCGTATGTTCTGCTCGATTCAAGATGGTGTCATCCACTACAACGGAACGGGTGCAGGTTGCAACCCGGCCGCCGTCGGTGGCGACCCGGCATTGCAGTGAGCAGAAGTATTTTTGACGAAAGAGGGGAAAGCTGAGAGCTTTCCCCTCTTTCTTGTTTTTTTGTGGTTCCTTGAACACTTATGAAGCTAGGACCAAGAGGCGGAGGAGACATCAAGAGGTGTCAGCCCGCGCCGTACTCTCGCCCAATACTGAATATTGCCGATAGAAGGAACTTTCTGAGGCGGTAGAAGGAATGAAGTACAACCATGCAATTCAACCGCGTAGCCGGGAAGAAACCCTGCCTCTGCGGCCACCCGAAGACCATTCATTACGCTGTTCACCCGAAACTCAAGCACTACTGCCGCTTTCCGGGCTGCAAGTGCCGAGATTACAAGCCTAGGGAAACCTGACTTTACGTTTTTTCGGACAGCCCAACCTCTTCAGAATTCAGCATCCCAACTTATTCAAGGTCAAGGTGAACTCCACGAACCCCTACTACGAGGCTTGTGAGCTTAGTAGATTCAAGGTGAATTCCTGCGCATAAAGAGAATGCGCATTTGTCTCGATACTATTTCGCGTTTAGCTCAAGGATTAGGCGGAGGCAATGCCATGAGATTTCTTTTGAGATTCCTGCTGGGGTTGTCGCTTGCCGTGGGCATGCTCTTCGGAAAGACTCAACCCAACGCACCGGTCTTGGTTCCAGAGGCATTTAACCCGCGTTCCGTGCTGTGCGATCAGCCAGCAAGCCAGTGCTGCGTTACGTAGCTGGCTCGACCATTCCCACGCTCAGTCAGACCGCGACTCGATACGGCATCGAAGGTACCGATCTAGGCAATTCCTTTGAGAGCGGAGGTCCAGTCTATTTTCTCTTCGGCGACACCGTGGGGCGTTTGCGCCGCGCACTCGACACGATCGCGACAAGCGATGCGGACGATCCCGAGAACGGCGTTCGCTTGGATTTCCTCAAATCCGGTAGCGAGTATTTGACCATTCAACCTCCCGGCATCAGCATGGGAGCGTTCGAGGTGCCGGTGGCAGGAATTAACATCGGTGGCCAAGTGTATGTGGCGGTCTCCACAAACCACTCCGAGGATCGGTCCACGGATCGTTCCGTCCTTACGAAATTCACACCACCCGCCAGTTTCCAACCTTTGCGGACGATTTCGCAGCTTCCTGAAGGACACTTCGTCAAGATGTCGTTGCACATCGAACCCCAGTCGATCGCTGGGCTGCCTCCCGGGCGGCCGTTCATCCTCATTTGGGGCACAGGTGCGTACCGTAAGAGCGACGCGTATTTGTCCGTCGTGCCGGCGGCGCAATTTGAAAGTGGCAAAGGGACGCGATATTTTGCAGGATTGGACGGGGCGAGCGCTCCGATCTGGAGCGAGAAGGAATCGGATGCCAGGGCTATGGTACAGAACGGAACCATGGGCGATCTTTCCGTAACCTGGTGCAAGGATCTTGGTTTGTGGCTGATGACCTACGACAGTCGCGAACCTGCGCCGCGCGGCATCCTGTTCTCGTATTCCCCAACGCCGTGGGGGCCGTGGAGCGAGCCGCAAATCATTTTCAATGCAGCGCGCGATGGCGCCCTCGGGGAATTCATCCACAATCCTCAGGCAAATCCAGACGATGGGCTTTGAGGACCGGTGATCGGAAAGGGTCAGGCGAACCCGCGGGCCGTGCATGATGGCACCTACGCGCCTTATGTCATAGAACGATGGACCAGGGTGAAAGGATCCGAACTCAGCATCTACTATGCGCTGTCTACCTGGAATCCCTACGTGGTCGTACTGATGAAATCACGGCTGCACGTCGAGTAGCGCATAACCACAGAGTGCCGCACTGTTAGCAACTTGTCCGGGAAGCATTTGTCGGTACGGACCCCACCCGGCGAGCTGATCGCCTCCGGTTTGCCCGCCGCCAGTGTTCCGCGCCAGCTGAAACCCCCTTGCATCCGAAATTCTTCCAACTCCCGGATGGTCGGCCGTCCGCAACCAGCTCTTAGATCGCAACATCTAACGCATGTGATTCCCTTTTCCATTCTCGATCTGTCGCCGATTCCGCAAGGTGCTTCCGCTAGCGAGGCTTTGCGCAATTCTCTTGATCTAGCGCAACACGCGGAATCTTGGGGTTACCATCGCGTGTGGCTTGCGGAACATCACAATATGCCCGGCATTGCCAGCGCCGCCACTTCGATCGTAATTGGCTATGTGGCGGGGGGAACCAAGACGATCCGCGTTGGCTCCGGCGGCATCATGTTGCCGAATCATTCTCCGCTGGTGATCGCCGAGCAATTCGGCACGCTTGCTTCGCTCTATCCAGATCGTATCGATCTGGGGCTCGGCCGCGCGCCAGGAACCGATGTCCTGACCGCGCGCGCTCTGCGCCGTGATATGGCTTCCAGTTCCGATAGGTTCCCGCAAGATGTCGAAGAGTTGCAATCCTATTTCGAGCCGGTAACCCCAAACCAGAAAATTCGCGCCATTCCAGGTGCAGGATTACGTGTACCCATCTGGTTGCTGGGGTCTAGCCTGTTCAGTGCGCAACTTGCCGCTGAACTTGGCCTGCCGTTCGCATTCGCATCGCATTTTGCGCCTGCAGATTTGCTGCAGGCTCTCCGACTCTATCGCGCGAACTTCAGACCATCCCGGCAACTCGATCGTCCGTACGCGATGATCGGATTGAACGCTGTAGTCGGGGAAACGGACGACCAAGCTCGCTATCATTTCACGTCCGTTCAGCAATCCTTCACCAATCTTCGCCGCGGCGCGCCAGGCCAAGTTCCTCCGCCCATCGCTGACATCGATTCGTTCTGGTCACCGGTGGAAAAAGCCTCTGCCAACCAGACGCTGTTGTGCTCTGTGGTTGGCTCTCCGGAAACTTCCGAACGGCGCTTGCTCAATATTCTCGATCTCACCCAACCCGACGAGATCATCATCACCGCCCACGTGTTTGAGCACAAAGCGCGTCTGTGCTCGTTCGAGCTGCTAGCGCAGATTCGTGCTCGTCTCACCTCGGCGGGGCCACGGCGTGCCGCATCGGCGATTTCCGCCGCAGAACTTGTGTAGGACGCTTTAAGGCCTGCCAGCGATGGCGTCAAAGCCCGGGTGTTATGGCGGATTTCGAGGAACTGTAACAATTGACAGTTGACCTGTCGCTCTGACCGGCCAACTAGGGGGTAGTGCTGAGCCATAGAACTTTGCTACTACTGGATCAATAAGTTGTGCCTCAGGCGGCTGGCAAAGATTTTGGATCTCTTGGGCGGAGAAATCCAAAACTACTCAGTGTTGCCCCCTAGTTGGCCCTGGTACACATGCCCTGAATGCGGGAAATCTCGGCGCGACCAGGGAATTTGCGAAAGATGACTTCGCACCATCCGGATGGGTGCCGGGTCCGCTAAAGAACATCGACGACGATAAGCGTGATGTCGTCCTGCTGAGCCAGCGAGGCAGGTTGCCAAAGGCGAATCTCGGAGAGCAGTTGATCGGATAGTTCAGAAGGCGGACGCCATTGATTGTTGCGAATAACTTGTTCAAGCTTCTGGTCGCCAAAGGAATCGCCGCTGGCATTCTCGGGTTCAATCACACCGTCGGTGTAAAGCAGGAAGCGGTCGCCTGACTGGATCGCTAGGTTGCAGACGGGGAAGTCCGGATCCGGGATGACTCCAAACAATAAGCCATTGCTTTCGATGCGTTCCAGATTACCTTCCCGCCAGCGCAGAAGCGGCGGGTGCCCGGCCGCTGAATACGATGCCTTGTGATTTTCGGTATCAAGCCACAAATAAGCTGCAGTGACGAACTGATCATGCAGCTGCGTGAAGAGGACGCGGTTCAAGCCTCGCAACACTTCTCGTGGGTCGTGCGCGCAAGGTACGACGGATTGCGTCGCCACTTTGATCATCGAAGCGATCAGCGCGGCTGGCACACCGTGTCCGGTGACATCAGCTACCAGGAAGCCAACCTGATTTTGATCCACGGGAATGAACTCGTAAAAATCACCAGCGACGGCGGTCATAGGCCGATAAGCCACCGCAATCCGGAGGTTCCGGACGTCAGGAATGGTGGTAGGGAGGATCGAAAACTGCAATTGCCGGGCAACCTCGAGTTCGTTTTCAATGGACAGCAAGCGACGCTCGTTGGTAAGAGTGATTTGCACGGCGACGTACCCGAACGAAAGCAGGAACACGGCAAAAGCCAGATGGTCCAGGAGGTGTGGAGTCCGGTAAGGCGAAGAGCGCGACAGGTTGACCCACAAAGCCTCAATGAGGAAGACGAGCGCGCCTACCTCTAGAACGCGGCGGTTGAGGAGAATCAGGAACTTGTCAGACAGCTTCTTCACCGCGACGACAGTTACAAGGATAAGAAGGAAGCAGACGGTGACGAGAATATTGTACTGGTTGAACTTGCGGTCTGAGCCGCCGAACACGAACCCGCCAATGCCGGCAAGAGCGACGGCCACCCCGGCAAAAATGAGGATCTCGATAAGAAGCCGAAGTCTACCCCGGGTTAGTTCCAAGATGGCAAACGATGCAACCACTACGGTCAGGTACGTGGTCACAATCTTCGCGTAGGGAATGCCCATCTGCAACCAGTGCGGCAGAGCTGCAACGACAGCCGGTGATCGAGCCAGCAGGCCGACTCCATACATCGCGCTCCAGATTCCCAACCAGATAACGAGGCGTACTCCGCTCCGCCGACGGATGGCAGCAACGCAGCAAGCCGCCAATCCCATAAACAAGAAAATTGATCCTGAAATGACTTCGGCGAGCTGGCCGCGGAGCATTGCCTGGACTTGATCTTCCAACCGCCCACCTCCCAGACATCCGCAAGATATCAGCGCTGATGTCGACCTTCTGTCTGTGCCCGGATCATGCGGAGTGTGACGGACTCACATCTTTCCGTCGGGCTTCGCGGCGGATTGCTGCTTGGGTTTCGTTGGGGCATCGCCCATTAACACCATCAAGCCGTCGGCAAGCGTGCCGCGCCAACTCAAATAATCGTGGTTGCCCGCAAACTCCTGGAAGTGAACCTCATAGCCCTTTGCCAGCAGCACATCGCGCAGGTTTCGCGTGGTCAGCAGAATGGAATTGCCGTTTCCGGTAAAGTCAATTTCATCGCTGCCGGCGTCCAGGTAGAAGCGAAGCGGCAGCTTGGGGCTGGCGATGAATTGTTTGGCCACCCAGCGGGGATGCGCATCGCTTTCGGAATTGCCGGAATTGTCACTTTTCGGGGGAATCCAATGGAACGAACCGGATTGCGCGAGGATGTTGCCAAATGTTTCCGGGTGGCGTAGACCGGCATACGCGCTGGCGAGTCCTCCGAAACTGGAGCCGCCGACCACCGTCTGCCGCGGAGCAGTCGTGAAGTTGTACCGGGCGTGCGCCCACGGCAGCAGTTCGGAAACCAGGAAGTCCGCAAACACAGGATTGCAGGGAAGTTCGTGACTGCGGGCATCATCGGGACCATTGCCGACGAACAGCGCGACCATCGGTGGAATACGCTTCTCGGCGATGAGGTTGTTGAGGATGGTGGGCGTGGGCACAAGCGCATCCTGATTCTGGTCGCCCAGATAGGCTTGTTCGTCGAAGAGCACGAGAAGCGGATACGGTTTCGCGGTTCTGGAATATCCCGGGGGAAGATACACGGCAATCTCGCGTTCGTTTTTCAGCACGGTGCTTTTGAATTCGTGCCTTTCGACCTGCCCTGCTGGAACGCCGGGCCTCTCTGCAATCCACGGCTGCGCCGGCGCATCCGGCATTTCGAGGATGGACCTCCCCAGATACTCGGGCGCGTCCACGCTCTCCTTGTCCACACGCCAGCGCTTGGGATTCAGGGGATCAACTCTGGCAGCTGCCGCAATCATCGCGATCATGTCCTGATCGATGCGGTATGCGATTCCTTGGAACCGTGCAACATTGGGGGCCAGGGTGTAATCAAATCTCGCTTTCCTGTCAACCACGACGCTCGCGTACCAAACGTCTGTCTCTCCCAGTTGGTTCATGAAATAGTCATCCGGCCTGGCAGCAGCCATGGGAATCCGCAGGACGATTACGTTCTGGGTGTACGGGGTTCCCTTCCAAAGAAAAGTCACCAACATGTTCTTGTTATCACCGGGCAGCGGTTCGATGAGCGGTGTGCCCTGGGTCTTAACTTCATCCCAGAAGGCGTCAACACTTTCCTGTTTTCCAGACTCGAGCGACGCTCTTAGAAGCGTAATCCGCGGGCTTTCATGCAGCGGCCTGGGCGGAGCCAAACGCGCGCGCAACGTGACGACCTTCTCGAGTGTGATGCTAAAGGCTCCCGCCACACTCTCGTTGCGGGCCGCAACCTCCACCCGGTACGTGCCCGGACGTTCGGCCACAAAGTTGAAGGTGTCCGCGTTGGGTCCAAGCGTGGTCCCGCGAAACTTATTGCCTGAAGAATCGTAGACGATGACCACCAGTTGTATTCCGCGAGGGTCAAGATTGATCTGGGCGAAATCTCCAGCGTTGAGCGAGACGGCAAACGACTGCGGTTTGCCCGCGCTCAGGACGCCCTCTCGAACTTTCGCGACCGAGAGTTCAGCATCGTTTGCGAATGTGGTGAAACTGAACAGCAGGAGTAGCAAGGACACGATTAGCGACAGTTGCTTGAGGGACAACGCAGTGCTCCTTCCATCCCCAGGCTGGTTGACCCAAGGTATAGCAGTTCTGTCAGTCCTCGGTCTGTGACGGACGCCATCGCATTTCTCATGACCTCTAAGCTGGTTTGAGAGATTTGCCGCATTCCAGGCAATATCGTTTGCGGCGGGGGGTGATGAGTCCACAAAATGGGCACATCCGATTACTCGGGACCTCGTTGTCGCGTGGTTTCATTCCTGGCAATATCTTTACCAACGAAGCCAGGAACGAAAACACACTACGGAGACGCGAAACGATTGAGTAAAGCGCGGGGTTCATAGGCTGAAGTCGCAGGTTCTCTGGTCGCCGCACGACCTGAACGATCTGTGCTGCTCCCTCACCTAAGGATAAGGATATTGTCAGGGCGTGACTGTCCAAATGCGCACATGTTGACGGTAGCGGTGCTGCTACCCGGCTGCGAATCGGCGAATCCAGACGAGCTGCGGGGAATTTAAGGAATTGGCTGGGGCGGAAGGATTCGAACCTTCACCGTCCTCATTAACAGTGAGGTGTCCTACCAGTTGGACCACGCCCCAGCGGCGTAGAGCGACTGCCCTGGGGAACAGCCAAGGCAGTGAGGCGCTGCCCCAAGTGAGAAACAGCGACCAACACCTCAAGAATAACATGCCCGTGGTATTAGAAAAAGCGCGGTGCGCCGTAAATGAATATAAAGAATGTTTATGCAAGAGATGAAAAGAGAGATCTGTTTTTCACGCGAGAAATGCGAAGGGCGCGGGATTATCGATTCATGTTTGGGCGTGTCGTAACCTGCCTCGCTTTGCGAGGGGAATGCGAAGGCGGGGTGCTTTTTTTTGCGAGTTCGACCCAATATTCCGAGTCTACATGGCCTGTACCATGCCTGCCTGGGTAGCCAAGACTGGGCCGGAATGTGCGGTTTCATGTTTCATGACCTTGGATGTATTCAACGACCATGGCCGCCCAACGTTCGACGAAGTGCCTCAGCGGTATAGCGATCCTACTGAGTGCATCGATTGCGCCTGGCTACCAGTCCCGTGACGGCCATTTTCGTGACCGATGAGCTGCAGGAGAAGTGCCACGCATACATCGAGATCAACAAGAATGATGTTGACGGCGGTAAGTCTCAGCCTGACAAGTACGTGAAGGTGAGCAGGTGACGGCGGCGCGGGCCAACTCACGTGGTCGATGATCGTGCGACTCGGAAACCGTAGTCGGTGTATTTGAAGTCTGGTGGAATACTGGAGCGCGCCGCGGTTCGGCTGACCTTGATATGGTGCCGCCAGGAGCCACCGCGCGAGGCACGGCGACTGCCATTGCTGGGCCCACGCGGATTGCGTTCAGGAGAGGATCCGTAGAAGTTGGCGTCGTACCAGTCGGCACACCATTCATGTACGTTGTCACCCATGTTAAAAAGGCCGTAAGCGTTTGACGGATACAGTTCCACCGGCTCGGGCCCGTTTCTCCAACGCTCGGCGTAATCAGGAATCGACTCGGGAGGCGCATCTCCCCAGGGGTACATTGCGCGTTCGGCGCCGCCGCGGGCCGCGCGTTCCCACTCCGCTTCGCTAGGCAAGCCATAGGGCTTGCCCGTCACACGACTTAGCCACTCGCAATAGGTCATAGCCTCGTGCCACGAAATGGCGACGACCGGCATCTTCGGATCATTGAAACGTGAATCGTTCCAGCACGGGGGCACAGAAGCTCGCATGGCGGCAAGGAAGCAGGCGTACTCCTCATTCGTAACCTGATGAACAGCGAGATCGAATGCATCCACCCAGACGCGATGCTCGGGCTTCTCATCATCGCGCCCGAGTTCGCAGCCCATCCAGAACCAGCCCTCCGGGACGCGTACCATCACGGGTTCATTGCCACCGATTCCTACTGTTCGAGGCACTGCCATGGCTTTCAATCCAGACGCGAATCAGCCAATAGCAGAGCACGTTTACTAAGTGGCGATACGCGGTAGTCAAAAGACGAAGCTCTGGGCGCCGGTTCCGCCATGACCACCAGATTCCGGTAACTCTGGTTTGCCAAGTCGATCTCCGTGTCAGCATCCTCTCATGGAAGTGCGGCGAGGAGCTTTTGTCGGAAATCTTTGCGGTTGAGGACATCGACATGGACAATCGTCCCATCAAGAATATCTAGAATCAGCATTCCTTCCGGTGCTTTTAACTCCACGCTACGATTGCCCGGACCGTAGCGTCCTTCAGGAGACAGGTGCGTATAAAAAGAAGCGCAGCAGCCATCTGCACATCGGCAACGTTCTACTATCGTCAACTGCGATACCTGAGCAGCCAAGTCAGGTTCATCTGCCTTCTCGAGAAGTTGTTCGAGTTCATCTGCTAGCACCGGAAATATTTCGATGAGCAACATTGCTTGTCCTACTCTACCAACACTCGCAGCCTGGTAATTGGCCCACAAGACCAGCAAGGTTGAGATCTCGGAGTGCGCCAAACGAGATCTACTGGGTATCCGCGCCAGTTGGGTCTTCCACCGTAAAGGAACACCGCAATATAAAAGGCGACCCTCGAAAGGGTCGCCCGGTTTTCGTGTCATGCCCCGTTACGAGATAGCGAGAGGCATCACCGGGTCGAGGAATACCCCCTAGACGTGAGCATGTCCTTTTCGCTCCCCTTTTAGCACCGAAAGACATTTTGGTCTATCAACAAATCTCATTAATTGGGTCAATGGTCTGGACTTTCAGTTCATTCAGTGTTCCTACGATAGCCTTTAGGGAATCCGGCAGTGCGCAAATCACTAAGCGGGTCCCGGATTGCTATCAAAACTGGTCATAAGGCGTTTGCTGGCCGAACCAGCCCGTAAGCGATGGGGGGTGAACCACTGCTGTGCTAACGGTGGCACGAAGACACCGACAGCATGCAGTCACGGCATGGCTGGGAAGCTCCGCGATACGGCTCCTTTCGCTGCTGGCAGCTCCGCTTGTGCTAGCCGTCAGCCGCGTTGTAACGCGCTCTCCAATGGTTCGTGGGTTGCCGCTCCGATGGGGGAGCTAACTCCAGCGCCAGAATTTCCAATCACCCGTGGTGCCGCAGTTCGAGCACTTGATTCAATCCGTACCACCACGGCGTCTCGGCTCTTGAAATCCATTCGGCAATCGGTCCTTCATCGCATGCAGGCAATGTGGAGTAGTCACCGACCGGTCTGATTTCGAACATCGAATAGTAGCAGTCCATTTGACCTCCAAGCGACATTAGTCGAGGCTCGCGCGACTCCTCTGGAGGGTTTATAGATAAGCAACGTCTACGAAGTGACCAGGGGTCAAATCCTTTGGAAAAACCAAGCGCCCTTCCCGGGGGAACAACTCAAAATTTGACGTGCGCTCTGCTTGTGGACTCTTTGGAATGGTAACCATTTTTGAAACTTCCGGAGCATGAATTGCGTGGCAGCCAGCTTGCTTATAGGTTGCAATCCGGAAGAATTTGGTGGAAACTATCCGCTCGCATCTTGAGCGGGACTCGCGCTGTAAGGCATAAGAGTCTACATTTCTCCTGTGATTGGGTGCTAGTGGAGAGTATGTGCCCTCAGGCGCAAAGTTGACATGGCCCAGATTTTTCACCGCAGTTTCAACTTTATCTCGCGGCTTAGTTTGTCCGCAGTTGTATTCCTTGCCGGGCTGGCCTTGACCGGAGTGCTGGTCGTGGCGAGGTCACCGTATATTACCAACCAGCGTGTGACGCGCGAGCAACCCATTCAATTCAGCCACAAACACCACGTGGGAGACGACGGCATCGACTGTCGCTACTGTCATACCAGCGTGGAGACATCTGCTTACGCGGGAATCCCTCCGACGAAAACCTGTATGAATTGCCATTCCGTACTGTTCAACAATGTCGGATATCTGGAGCCGGTGCGCGAAAGTTACCGGACCGAGCAATCGATTCCGTGGGTGAAAGTGCACCGGCTGGCGGATTACGTGTACTTCAATCACAGCATTCACATTAATAAGGGAATCGGCTGTTCTTCCTGCCACGGCGCGGTGAATGAAATGCCCCTGATCTTCCAGGCCTCGCCTTTGACCATGCAATGGTGCCTGGATTGTCACCGGAATCCGCAAGTGAATCTGCGGCCGAAAGAAGAAATTTTCAATATGAACTGGAAGGCCCCGGCCAATCAGGAAGAAGTTGGGAAGAAACTTGCCGCGGATTACAAATTGCGAAGCACGAGCGAGCTGACCAGCTGCTCGACGTGCCACCGCTAACGGACCATATGAGCGATCAGGCAAACGACAAGGAGTTTCGCATCGTAAAGCCCGCGCAGAGCCACCAGGCCGCGCGCGGCGACGAACACAATCGCGAAGACGAGCCGGAAGATCTCACGGTGCGCGAGAGCAAACTGGATCTTGCCGCGGTTCGTGAAAAGCTGCGCGAAAAAAGCGGCAAACAATACTGGCGGACGCTGGAAGAGTTGGCGGACGATCCGCATTTTACGGATTTGCTGCACCGCGAATTTCCACGGCACGCTTCGCAATGGGACGACGCGGTGGATCGCCGCGACTTCCTGAAATTGATGGGCGCTTCGTTGGCCCTGGCAGGACTGGCGGGTTGCGGACTGCCGGACCAAACGCACGTCGTGCCATACGTGAAACAGCCGGACGGCGTGGTTCTGGGGCGGCCGAACTTTTTTGCAACGGTGATGCCCTTTGGCGCGGACGCGGTCGGCGTTTTGGTGGAAAGTCACGAAGGGCGGCCGACGAAAATCGAGGGCAATCCGGATCATCCGTCGAGTCTGGGTTCAACAAGCGCGATTGTGCAGGCGTCGATCCTGAATCTTTACGACCCGGATCGCGCGCAAACGACCTTGTACACCGGTGAGATCCGCTCGTGGTCCGCATTTTTGGATGCGGCGCCGGTAATGACGGCTAACGTGAAAGCCACCAATGGCGCGGGTTTCCGCATTTTAACGGGTACGGTTACTTCCCCGACGCTGGCCTGGCAAATTAAGAAATTGCTGGCGCAATACCCGCAGGCCAAGTGGCACCAGTGGGAACCGGCCGCGTGTGACGGAGCGAAAGAGGGTGGCAAACTCGCTTTCGGGCGCTACGTGAACACGGTATATGTGCCGGGCAAGGCCAACGTGATTTTGTCGCTGGATGCGGATTTTCTGGCCAGCGGTCCGGGGCACATTGCGTATGCGAAGCAGTTTGCGCGGCGACGGAGGCTTGAGGGGACGAACGATTCATTGAATCGCTTGTATGTCGTGGAACCGACGCCCAGCGTGAGCGGTTCCAATGCGGACCATCGTTTGCCGCTACGTGCCAGCGACATGGAATTGTTCGCGCGGGCGCTGGCCGGCAAATTGGGTATCGGCCCGGAGGTCCCGCTGCAGGGTGACGCGGAGAAATGGCTGGAAACGGTCACCAAGGATTTGCAGGCCGAGCACGGCTCATCACTGGTGATGGCCGGAGAATACCAACCTGCGGTGGTGCATGCACTGGTGCATGCCATCAACGCATCGCTCGGCAATGTGGGGACTACGCTGTACTATACCGAGCCTGTCGAAGCGGAGCCCACGAGCAACCTGGAGTCGTTGCGCGATTTGTGTGCCGACATGAATGCCGGCAAAGTGGATTTGCTGCTGATTCTGGGCGGCAATCCGGTCTACGACGCGCCGCACGATTTTGATTTCACGTCGAAATTGAAGCGCGTGCACACCAGCATTCACTTGAGTCCGTATTTCGACGAAACATCAGCGTACTGCAAGTGGCACATCTCTGAGTCACACTACCTGGAAACCTGGAGCGACGCGCGGGCCTATGACGGCACGATAAGCATTGTCCAGCCGCTGATTTCGCCGCTGTATTACACGAAATCCGCGCATGACCTGGTGGCAGCGTTCAGCGACAAGCCCGGCATGCCGGCTTTTGAAGCGCTGCGAGCGTACTGGACGGAAGCTTCTACGCATTCGGGAACTTCGCTCGACGCCGGATGGCGCAAGTGGCTGAACGACGGCGTTGTCACCGGAACGAAATATGCGCCGATTACTCCGGAACTGAAATTCAGCGCGCCAAGCCTTCCGACACTGAAGCCCGCGCCCGCGGAGCAGGTTGAATACATTTTCCGCCCGGATCCGACGGTGTACGACGGGCGATTCGCGAACAACGGCTGGCTGCAGGAATTGCCGAAGCCGCTAACCAAGCTGACCTGGGACAACGCGGCGCTGGTGAGCCCGAAGCTCGCGCATAGCATGGACCTGGCACACAAGGTCGTTTCCCGCGGCGGCGAACACGGTCAGGTGCGTTCCGCCGTGGTGGACATCGAATTGAACGGAAGCAAAGTTACGGCCGCCGCGTGGACGTTGCCAGGGCAGGCGGAGAATACAATCGTTCTGCCGTTGGGTTACGGGCGCAGTCGCTGCGGCTACACCGGAACAAACAAAGGATTCAACGCTTATGTGGTGAGGAGCTCGAACGCGTTGTGGACCTCGTTCGACGGCAAGATGACCGCGACCGGCGACAGCTACCCGCTGGCTTGCACGCAATATCACTTCAACATGGAAGGCCGGCAAATTCTGAGCGCGGGGACGCTGGAGGAGTACAAGAAGAATCCCGCGTTTGCGCACGAACACGCGGAAATGCCTCCGAAGGATATGTCGCTTTACAAGGAATTCGCTTACCCGGGCTATGCCTGGGGCATGGCCATCGATCTGACCAAATGCAACGGCTGCAACGCGTGCGTGGTGGCGTGCCAATCGGAAAACAACATTCCGGTGGTTGGAAAAGATCAGGTGATGCGGGGCCGCGAGATGCACTGGATTCGCATCGACCGGTATTACCAGGCGGAATCAGCAAGCAACGATCCCGCTACTTACAATCCTTCGCTGGATAATCCGCAGACATTTTTCCAGCCCGTGCCGTGCCAGCAGTGCGAAAACGCACCGTGCGAACAGGTTTGTCCCGTGGGCGCGACGGTGCACAGCGCCGAAGGACTTAACGACATGGTCTACAACCGCTGCGTCGGCACGCGCTACTGCTCAAACAACTGTCCGTACAAAGTACGACGATTCAATTTTCTGCGCTTCCAGGATTGGGAGACTCCGCAGTTGAAATTGATGCGCAATCCGGAAGTGACGGTGCGCAGCCGCGGGGTGATGGAAAAGTGCACCTACTGCGTGCAGCGCATCAACAACGTGCGCATCGATGCGGAAAAGCAGAACCGACCCATAAGCGACGGTGAAATTGTCACCGCGTGCGAAGCGGCCTGCCCGTCGGAAGCGATCGTGTTCGGGAACGCGAACGATCCGAACAGCCGCGTTGCCAAGCTGAAGAAGCAACAAAGGAACTATGCCATCCTGGGGGAACTGAATTCACGGCCGCGTACCACTTATCTTGCGGCGGTGCGTAATCCGAACGCGGAGCTAGAAAAGGCATGAGCACCACGCCACCTCCCGGGGATCTACCCGAAATCCGCCGGCTTGATCCGGTGCTCGAGCCTGGGCATACCTACGCATCGGTTACCGACAAAATCGCCGCGGTAGTTTTAACCCAGCCGCCCACCACCGGGTGGATCGTGGGTTTCGCGGTGAGCTTCATCGTGGTGATGGTGCTGTTTGTTTCGCTGTCATGGCTGATCATCAAAGGCGTCGGAATCTGGGGCATCAACATTCCCATCGGCTGGGGCTTTGCGATTGTGAACTTTGTGTGGTGGATCGGTATCGGCCACGCCGGTACCTTGATTTCCGCAATTTTGTTTTTGTTGAACCAGAAGTGGCGCACCTCCATCAACCGCTTTGCGGAGGCCATGACGTTGTTCGCCGTTGCTTGCGCCGGCATTTTCCCGCTGATTCACACCGGCCGCCCATGGATGGCGTATTACATGATGCCGTACCCGAGCACCATGGGGATCTGGCCGCAATTCCGCAGCCCGCTGATCTGGGACGTCTTCGCGGTCTCTACCTACGGTACGGTATCGCTGTTGTTCTGGTTCGTTGGGCTGTTGCCGGATCTGGCGACGCTGCGCGATCGTGCAAAAACCAGGGCACAGCAGGTCATCTACGGTATCCTCTCGATGGGTTGGCGCGGTTCGGCGCATCATTGGCACCGCTATCAGTCAGCTTATTTACTGCTCGCAGGACTGGCCACGCCTCTGGTTCTTTCGGTGCACACCGTAGTGAGCTTCGACTTCGCGGTCGCGATCGTTCCCGGCTGGCATACCACGATTTTCCCGCCTTATTTCGTCGCTGGCGCCATCTATTCCGGGTTCGCGATGGTCTTGACGCTGGCAATTCCTCTCCGCAAAGCTTACGGCCTCGAAGATTTCATCACCATGCGCCACTTGGACAACATGGCCAAAGTTATGCTTGCCACTGGCCTCATCGTGGCCTATGGCTACTTCGTTGAATTCTTTATGGCCTTCTACAGCGGAAACAAATTTGACGTATTTTTGGCGGAGCAGCGCTTGCACGGGCCGTACTCGCATTTTTACTATGCGCTTATCCTCTGCAACATTCTGACGCCGCAACTGCTGTGGTTTGAAAAAATGCGGCGTAACGTGGCGGTGCTTTTCGTGATGTCGCTCGTGGTCAATACCGGCATGTGGCTAGAGAGATTCGTCATCGTCGTGATTTCTCTCACTCGCGACTTCATGCCGTCCGCGTGGGGTCGTTACTTGCCCACCTTCTGGGATTACTCCACATTTATTGGCACCATCGGGTTGTTCGTCATGCTGATCTTCCTGTTCGTGCGGGTCTTGCCGGCCATCGCGATTGCCGAGATGCGGGAACTCGTGCATGAGCAATCGGACGAGGAAAAGCCATGAAGGAACATCGCCTCGATATCTACGGCCTGATGGGCGAATTCCTAACGCCGGAACAGATCCTGCATGCAGCATCGCAGGCACGCGAAGCCGGGTACAAATACATTAGCGCCTACACCCCGTTTCCAGTAGAAGGGCTGGCACATGCCATCGGTTTTCCCCGGACTGGGGTGCCGTTCCTGACGCTGCTTGGCGGGTTGGGCGGCGGCTTGACTGGCTTTGGCCTGCAATATTGGTGCTCGGTCATCACCTATCCCCTCAATATTGGCGGGCGCCCGTTGAACAGTTGGCCCGCATTTATTCCCGTGACGTTTGAACTGACGATTCTCGGGGCATCGATTTTTGCGGTGATTGGGATGTTGGCGTTGAACAAATTACCGCAGCCTTATCATCCGGTATTTAACGTCCAGCGCTTCGCCCGCGCATCGTCGGACCGTTTTTTTCTGTGCATCGAGTCACGTGACGCGAAGTTCGATCTGGTGGGAACGGCGAAGTTCTTGCAGAGCATTCAGGCACATCACGTTCACGAGGTGTCGAATGCAGAGTAGAGCCTCGTTCGCTGCCGCGTTGCTCTTCTGTCTCTGCGGAATTGGGCTGCTGGGGTGTGGCTACTCGCTTCGTCAGGATATGGCCAACCAGCCTCGGGAAAACCCGCTATCCCCATCGAGCTTTTTTCCGGATGGCCGGTCAGAAAGGCCGTTGCCCGAGAATACGGTTGCGCATGGGGAGCTTGCCAACGACGCCTTGTTGCTAGCCAAAGATTCCAATGCGTTTCCGCTGCCGCTGACCATGGAATTACTGCAGCGCGGGCAAGAGCGCTACGGAATTTTCTGCCAACCTTGCCATGGTATCCAGGGCGACGGACAGGGAATGGTGGCGATGCGCGGCATGAAGCACCCGCCCAGTTTCCATCAGGATCGACTGCGCGCGGAGCCGAACGGCTACATCTATGACGTGGTCACCAACGGATTTGGCGCAATGTACGGCTATTCGGCGCAAATTCCGCCCCGCGATCGCTGGGCCATCATTGCTTATCTGCGTGCTTTACAGTTGAGCCGGAATGCGCCAGTGAAAGAATTGCCGGCAAATTTGAGGGAGAAGCTGATGGGCGGAGGAGCCGCGAAATGAACGCGCAAGAATACCAGGCGCCTGAGAGCGTCAGCCGCGTTCAGAGAGCCGGCTGGTTTGTTGGAGGAGTGGCGCTGATCGCGGCGATCTTTGGAGCGGTTACTTCGCCCGACAAATTCTACCAGTCCTATCTGATGGCCTACCTTCTGGTGCTCGGTCTAACGCTGGGCTCGCTCGGGCTGCTGATGCTGCAACACCTGACCGGCGGCAACTGGGGAATTATCATTCGGCGCCCGTTAGAGGCGGCGGCGCAAAACATCTGGCTAGTGTTCCTGATGTTTGTGCCAGTAGTGTTGGGCATGAATTCGCTCTACCGTGCGTGGATGGATCCGGAACTTCGCAAGGCAGATGCGCTCTCTCCGCTGCAACAGTGGTACCTGACTTCCAGCGGATTCCTTATCCGTGCGGTGATCTATTTTGCGATCTGGTTTGCGTTAATGTGGATCTTCAACCGTTGGTCGCAGCGACAGGATATCGATCGGGACGACCGGGGACTGCGCCGCTCTTTCAAACTGCTGGCCGGACCCGGGATTATTCTATACGTTGTGGCCATGACGTTTGCCTCGATTGACTGGGCCATGTCGCTGTCTCCGCACTGGGCTTCGACGATATACGGTTTCATTTTTGTAGCAGGGCAGGCCGTTTCTGCGATGTCTTTGATGATTGCCGTGGTGGTGCTGCTCTCCGGCTCGGAACCGTTTGCCGGGATCTTGCAGAAGCGGCACTTGCATGATCTGGGGAAGTTGCTCTTCGCCTTTAACATGCTATGGGCCTACTTTGATTTTTCGCAGTTGCTGATTATTTGGTCGGGAAATTTGCCTGAGGAAATTACTTTCTACCGTACCAGGCTCAGCGGAGGCTGGGGTGTCGTCGCGGTGACGGTCCTGGTTTTTGAGTTCGCCGTGCCGTTCCTGCTGCTGTTGTCTGAAGACGTAAAGCGGAATCCGCGTCTGATTTCAAAGCTCGCCCTATGGATGATCTTCATGCGACTCGTTGACATGTTCTGGACCACGCGGCCGGAATTGTCGTCGCGGGTATTGCCCACCTGGCTGGATATCGTGGTTCCGGTGGCCTTGATCGGACTATGGGTCGGGTTTTTTGCCCGGAACCTGAAACAGCGGCCATTGCTGCCGCTTGGCGATCCCAAACTTGAGGAGGCCATTGCGCATCATGAGCATTGATCCTCAAAAGCACGGTGACGCGGAAATGCGGCTGCCGATTCACGACGATGTATCGTATGAACCGCAAGATGTGCGCGTCACGCCGATTCTGAAATTCATGATTTATCTGGGTATCGGCACAGTGCTCTCTTTTGTGATTGCGCTTTTCGTATACCACAGTCTGACTGCCCATTTCGCAGGCACCTACGCGCCTCCGCCACCGTCTCGAACGGACCAAGGCCCAACGATGCCGCCCGAGCCGAGGTTACAGGGCATGCCAGGTCACATGATGGATCCGCAACAAGAATGGCGCGACACGGTCAAGGCAGCCAACGCCGCCAACAGCGAACTGAAGTGGATCGACGAAAAGTCCGGGATTGCGCAAATTCCCGTGAAAGACGCGATGGAATTGATTGTTCAGAAGGGTTTGCCGGTAGTTTCCTCGATGCCGGCAGAAAAGAAGTAAACGATGAAGGCACGGAGTACAATCCTGGGAACGATGTTGCTGCTGGCGGCTTCTGCTGCGCACGCGCAAATGATTCCCGACAACGTGGGGCAATCCTCGAACGGACTGCCGCCTGCGTTGCTCAACGTCGGGTTCGATCCCGAACTGAACAAGCAGATTCCGCCCGACGTCGCGTTCACTGACGAGAATGACCGCTCCGTGCAGTTGAAGGAATATTTCGGCAAGAAGCCGGTAGTGCTGGCATTCGTGTACTTCACCTGCCCGATGCTCTGCAACCAAGTGGAACAGGCGCTGGTCGGCACATTGAAGATGATTTCGTTTAATCCGGGAACGGATTACGAAACGGTGTTTATCAGCTTCGATCCTTCAGACACACCGGACGAGGCGCTGAAGAAGAAGCACGAAGCCATGTCGCGCTTTGCGCGTCCGGGAACCGAACCGGGCTGGCATTTCCTTACGGGCTCCAAAGAAGCGATTGACGCGGTGACCAAGGCCGCCGATTTCCGCTTCAATTACGATCCGAAGACCAGGCTGTTTGGCCACGCCAGCGGTATTCTGCTGCTGACTCCCGAGGGCCGAATCTCGCGTTATTTCTTTGGCGTCGACTATCCGCCCAGCAATGTCCGCCTCGGTCTGGTGGACGCCTCCTCCGGGAAAATCGGCACGCCGGTGGATCATATTTTGTTGTTCTGTTATCAGTACGACCCGACCAAGGCCCGCTACAGCGCCACGGTACTAACGGTTATCCGCATGGGTGGAGTTGTGACGCTGTTCTGCCTGGCCCTGGGGTTTGTGATTTTCCGCCGCCGCGAGCACCGGCCGGACGCTTCCGGGAAATCGCGCCAGGGTTCGCCGATCGAAGGAGCACACTAGAGCCGTGCAGTTACCGCTTCCATTTTTTCCAGAGCAAGCGTCCAATTTCGCGGGGAACGTGGACACGCTCTTCTCGTTTATTCTTTTGACTTGTCTGTTTTTTTCCGTCCTGGTGACGCTGTTAGTCATTTTCGCGGCGGTGAAATACAAAAGGAAGACCGCGGGGGAAGTGGGCAGCGCAGACCACGGAAACATGGCGCTGGAAGTGGGATGGACGGTGATACCGCTGGTGATTGCGCTGGGAATGTTTGCCTGGGGTGCGGCGGTATACGTCAACTACCGCACCGCGCCGAAGGATACGCTGGATATCTATGTGGTCGGCAAGCAGTGGATGTGGAAGCTGCAGCAGCCCAACGGCCGCAAGGAAATCAACGAACTGCACGTCCCCGTGAACCGCAACATCAAGCTGATCATGGGCAGCGAAGATGTGATCCACGACTTTTACGTCCCGGCATTCCGGGTGAAAATGGACGTGGTTCCCGGGCGCTACAACACCATGTGGTTCCGGCCGACAAAAATCGGCAAATATCATTTTTTCTGCTCGCAGTATTGCGGCACCAACCACGCCGTAATGGGCGGCTGGGTGACGGTGATGGATCCGGCGGAATACGCAGCATGGCTGTCGGATGAAGGCGGCGACCTGAACCCGGTCTCTGCCGGCGAGAAACTCTTCTCGCAGCTAGCCTGCAACACTTGCCACCTCCCGAATGGCGCGGGCCGTGGTCCTTCGCTCAATGGCGTCTATGGAGGCAAGGTTCTGCTGGCCGATGGCTCGACGATAATTGCGGACGAAGCCTACATTCGCGAATCGATTCTTCAGCCAAAGGCAAAAATCGTGGCCGGGTATCAGCCCGTGATGCCCACGTTCCAGGGATTGGTGACCGAGGAACAGATCATGAATCTGACCGCGTACATCAAGTCGCTGCAGACGCAACCCGTGCCCGCCAAGGGTGCTGGAGTTATTGCGGCGGCAGCGGCAGGGAAGAAATAGTATGAGTACGAAACCAATGATGCCGGAGCTTCCTGAGAAGCACTATTTGAACGAGACCTACGGGATTCGTTCCTGGCTGCTTACGACCGACCACAAGCGTATCGCGCTGCTATACCTTTTTTCCGTCACCTTGTTCTTCTTCATCGGCGGCTTTTTCGCCATGATGATTCGCTTGCACCTGCTCACCCCCAGCGGCTACCTGCTCTCCGCCGATGCTTACAACCGCATGTTCACCATGCACGGCGTGGCCATGATTTTCTTCTTCCTGATCCCGTCGATTCCGGCGGTGCTGGGAAATTTCCTGGTTCCGTTGATGATTGGCGCAAAGGACCTGGCGTTCCCGAGGATCAACCTGCTGAGCTGGTATGTGTATGTTGTCGGTGCGGTGTTCACGCTGTATTCCATGGTGAATGGCGGACTGGATACCGGCTGGACGTTTTACACCCCGCTAAGCACCGTGTATTCGAACTCGGCGGTCGCGCCGGCCGTCGTCGGCGTGTTCATCACTGGGTTCTCCTCGATTCTTACCGGGCTGAATTTCCTTGTGACCATCCACACGATGCGTGCACCGGGAATGACCTGGTTCCGGCTGCCGCTATTCATCTGGGCGCATTACGCCACGTCGGTGGTCATGATTTTGGGCACGCCGGTGATTGCTATCACCCTGGGACTCGCGGCAATGGAGCGCGTTTTCGGGCTGGGCTTCTTCAATCCTGCGATGGGCGGCGATCCCATTCTGTTCCAGCATCTGTTCTGGTTCTATTCCCATCCGGCCGTGTACATCATGATTCTGCCGGCCATGGGTGTAATCAGCGAACTGATTGCCACTTTCGCGCGCAAGAAAATCTTCGGGTACCACTTCGTCGCAGCAGCCAGCCTGGCGATTGCCGTCATCGGCTTCCTGGTTTGGGCGCACCACATGTTCGTCACCGGGCAGTCGACTTACGCCGCGCTGGCCTTTTCGTTCCTCACCTTTCTGGTGGCCATTCCTTCCGCGGTGAAGGTGTTCAACTGGACGGCGACGTTGTTTGGCGGCTCGATCTCCTTCGACACGCCAATGCTGTACGGGCTTGGGTTTATCGGCTTGTTCCTGATCGGCGGATTGACGGGCTTGTTCCTCGGCAGCCTTGGCACCGACATTCACATTCACGATACTTATTTCGTCGTTGCGCACTTCCACTACATCATGGTGGGCGGCGCAATCATGGGCTACCTCGGCGGACTGCATTTCTGGTGGCCCAAGATCACAGGCCGCATGTATTCAGAATGGCTGGCGCGTTTGGCCGCCGTGATTCTCTTTGTCGGCTTCAACCTGACGTTCTTTCCCCAGTTTGTGCTCGGCTACCTCGGTATGCCTCGCCGCTATCACGTGTATCCCCCGGAGTTTCAGGTGTACAACGTGATGTCCACGGCAGGCGCGTCCATCCTCGCGATTGGCTACTTGCTGCCGATGATCTATCTGACGTATGCGGCGTTCTTTGGGAAAGTAGCGGGTAGTAATCCGTGGCCCGCCACGGGCCTGGAATGGCAGACAGCATCGCCGCCGCCGACAGAGAATTTCCACGTTACGCCAGTGGTTACGTGGGAAGCTTACGATTTCCACAATCGACCGGAGCTTGGGCTGGAAGTCCCGGGTGGGGCGGCGCACGCGCCGGCTCACGGGGACGATTGAAGACCGTCTGGACTTCGGCCCGGAGGGCAGGCGCAAGAGTCGCGCCTGAAACTGAGCGTTAGAGGAGTGCGGAGTGCATCGCACCGGCGACCTGTACGGACAATTTAAGACCCTGGAGCAGCAGAAAGACTCTGCCAATCTCGGGATGTGGATTTTTCTGGTCACCGAAGTCATGTTCTTCGGCGGCATCATGCTGGCGTATGCGGTGAACCGGCACGTATATTTTCCGGCGTTCGCCATGGGCAGCAACACGCTGAGCCTGAAACTGGGCGGCATCAATACGATTGTGCTGCTGGCCAGCAGCTTCACCATGGCCATGGCGGTGTGGTCGGCACAGGTTGGCAAGAAGCAGCTGATCGCCATGTTCCTGTTGCTGACCATTCTTTTGGGATTTGTGTTCTTCAGCATCAAGTACGTGGAATACGCGCAGAAATTCCATCACCATCTGGTTCCGGGAAGGTCCTTCGATATTTTCTATTGCTCGAACAATCCCGACAGGTGCAGCGACATCAGCGCCGAGGAGATGGAAATCGAGCGCGAGCTCTTGAATAAGGCACGGGCGCTTGACCCAGACCTGAACGCTCACGCGCAACTGTACTATTCCGCCTATTTCGGCATGACCGGGTTGCACGCGCTGCACATGATCATCGGCGCGGGCCTGTTGTTCTGGCTGTTGAAAAACTCGTTGAAGGGAATTTATTCCCCGCAGTGGAACACCCCAGTCGATACCGTGGGCCTTTACTGGCACTTCGTCGATATTGTGTGGATTTACCTGTTTCCATTGTTATATCTGATTGACCGGCACAAGTAGGGAGTCACGCGCGTGTCCGAAAATAACGGTAGTCATCATATTGTTTCCCCGGGGATTTATCTGACCATCATTCTGACGCTGATGGCGCTGACGGGCTTGACCGTGGCAGCAGCTTTCGTTGACCTGGGCCGGTATAACATCGTTGTAGCGCTGGTGATTGCCACCGCCAAGGCCACCCTGGTGGTGCTCTTCTTTATGCACGCCAAATATAGTCCGCGACGCACGCAACTTGTGATTATCGCTGGCATATTCTGGCTTGCGATTCTTCTGTTCATGACCATGAGCGACTACATTTCGCGCGTTGACTACCGCGGGGTGCGCTCTCCGCTTACGCAGGTCACCAGCCGGGAAACCCATCAATGGTCTTAAGCTCTGTCTGAACGAGAATGTACTTCACCCGGACACCGCCGCTGTCGCGAATACCGGAATGGACCTGGATTCATCGCGGTAACCAATCCCCTAACTGGGTTTCCAAAGGTAACTCGCCGAGCACCAATGGCCTGTGACCTCAGTCAATCACCGATGTGCGTTACAGACCTTGGTGATGGAAACTGGCATCCTGTCCCAAGGACTATCATGGCGCAAGATAATCGCAATCCCTTGGCCAACGGTGGGCGAACTCCTGACAGGTTCGCGTTACGGGAAGCTATGGGGGACCATTTGCTTTCGGCTCAAGACGGCTGGCACACCGCCAAAAGCTCAAGAGCCTTGCGAAATTAAGGCTCAAGTTTGACCTCCGTCGACACGCAGCGATATGATCGCACTGGCAAGCTCGCGTTTCTGCGAGAACGAGGTCCGACAATGATCAAACTGGACGGTACAGCTGGCTCAGTCCTGAAACGGAAAGGGAGCGAAGTCTGGTATGTCACGCCAGATCAGACGGTCTACGAGGCCATTGAGCGAATGGCCGATAAGGGCGTGGGGGTGTTGCTCGTGCTTTCAGCGGGCAAGCTCGTGGGCATAATCTCGGAGCGCGATTATGCTCGGAAAGTCGTCCTCAAGGGAAAATCTTCGATGACCACCGCAGTCAAGGAGATCATGACGAGCCCCGTGATTTTCGCACCTCCTGACAAAACCGTGGACGAGTGCATGATCATCATGACGAGAAACCGCATACGTCATCTTCCGATTATGGAAAACGAGAAGGTGCTTGGAGTTGTTTCGATCGGTGACCTGGTGAAGTGGATTGTCTCGGAGCAGGAAGAAACTATCAAGCAGTTGCATGACTACATATCGGCTAAGTATCCTGCATGATACCGTTGCCGCCAAGCCATCGTAATTCCTGGAGAAAAATACGGGATTTTTACAAATCCCAGCGCATTTCTTGTCGAGGACCGTCGCAGTGGACGCCTAGTCCATCAGCTGGTGGGAGACGGTAGGCTGCGGCCGGATAGTCGCGTTTCAGATCCCCATGCATGCCGTATTGTTCTCCCGGTTGACAAACTGGAGTTTGAAGATGTTAGCTGCGAAACTCTTTGCGGCGCTAGCAGTCTTGCAAGTCGGCCTTGCTGCGCTCGAAAGCAGAACCACCCCTCAGTCGGTCGATATTGGTGTTCATGGGACGTATTTGGTGGTTGACAGAATTGAGTTGCAGATTACGCTGGCGTTGGCCAGCGCGTGTTTTGCGTTAACTTATTTCGCTGCTTCTCGGTGGGTAGCGCACCCACTAAATAGTTCTTTGGGTGTTATGCACTTTGTTATGGCGACGACTGCTTTTGTCCTCCTCTTGTCCCTCTATACGCTAAAGCCTGCAGCACCAGCAAATGCTTTGCCAGAACAAGCGCCGAATCATTGGCCGCTTTTCGTGCTTTTGGCTGGAGTGGTGTGTTTCATATCTGGTTGCGCCACGCTGGCCGTGAATTGTATATGGACTACCCTCACGACGTTCTGGTCCCACTAGAGGCTAAGTTCCAGTCCTAGGCAGCTGGTGTAGTGCGACGAAATTCCGAGCATCTATGGAAGAGGGGCGACTATCCCGTATACCCGCACACTCCAACGCGAGGAGAGTTAACTACCGGCAGGCACAACTCGTCGCCGCACTCATGTGCGATGGCGCACGCTTTACAAAGCCAGCCCTCCCCATTCCACGCGCATTCGGTGCAGATTTGGGTGGCGGGCTGGATGCTACACCGCTGACAGCTTACCTGCGGTGCCGCGTTTCTGGCCAATAGTTGTACGGCGCTTTTCGGCAAGCCTTGCTCACGAAGGGCAACAACCTTTAGCACAAGAGCCGTTGGAGAACCGTAATCATACTCATAAAAGAACTTCATCCCTACCTCAAGCACTTCGCTCAACCGCGCGCTCATGCTCATTTCTTCATCCATGGGCTCGGAAGCATAACCCTTGCCGGCAATCTCAAAAGCGCTCAAGTGGCCGCAGCATTCAAGCCAGGTATGACGGAGAAAATCGTCGAGCTTACTCAGCGGGGCGGTCAGCGGCACTGCCACATGCATCCAGTACGCCTTGGAGTCACGTCCTTCGATGGCTAAATGGAAATTCGGGACAGGCGATCGTTTTTCAGAAGCCGGCAATAGCTCGGAACCTTTCGGTTGACGGCACGCACTTAGGTGCCGAGTCATGGAAGCTTTGCCGGCCATCTCCCCACAGAGATTACATTTCCCCATCGATTGCGGTTTGCTCATGGCTGAGAATTATTATATTGGGTCATAAATAGAAACATTTATTATTTCGCTGTATTCTTACAGAGAAACGAGAGGACATCGTCGGCCGGTATCGGAATCCGCCCGAGCATGCGCTCGTCTTATCATTGGACGAAAAGAGCCAGATCCAAGCTCTTGACCGCACCCAGCCCGGCTTGCCCATGAAAAAAGGGCCGTGCCCATACCATGACACACGATTACAAGCGGCATGGACCACCACGTTGTTTGCCGCTCTCAACACACTCGATGGCAGTGTGATAGCGACTTGCATGGCGCATCATCGCCATCAAGAGTGGCTGAAGTTCCTGCGTCTCATCGATCACCAAACGCCCGCCGACAAACAGCTACACTCTATCGTCGACAACTATGCCACCCACAAACACCCGGTGCTTCAGCGCTGGACGGCGCGTCGAACGATTCTTCCGCGACCTGACCGAGAATCAGCTCCGGCACGGCGTCTTTACCAGCGTCGGAGCTCTACAAGGAGGCATCCTCGCTTATATCGAAGAACATAATCGTCAACCCAAACCCTTTATCTGGACCGCAAAGGCCACCGACATTCTCGAAAAGGTCAAACGCGCCAAAGCCAAGCTCAATAACAGCCCATCTGTGACGCAGTACACTAGGGAATCACTGCTGGATTACACCGCAGGCGATCCGTGCACCTGAGTTACCCGACGGATCGGTTTTATAGTCGTCCACCTTCTCGTGGATGACCAGGGCCGTGCCTCCCTCATGGAAAAGTGAATTCGCGCCGCCCCCGAGCGTTACGAGCGAATTGGAGAAAGAGGCCTTCGCGTGGCCGCCTGCGTCGACTTCAATATTCGTCAAGTCGCCGGCGTGCGGTCCCTTCGGGTTGTCCTTACCGTGCTCTTTTGCGTTGGGATTCAAATGCCCACCCGCGCTCTTGAAATCCGGCCCCTCGCACTTGCCCACGCCGTGAATATGAACCCCATGGGTGCCCGGAGGCAATTGGGCGACATCGATGTCTATTTTGACCCCACCATCGGCTGGCGAGAATATGGCTGTCCCAATCTTTTGGCCCTGCGCATTGACGATGTCCGCGTGTGCCGGTTTCGGGGCCGTCTGCCCAAAAGCGGAGGTTGCGATCAAAACACAAGGCAAGACGAAGAGATTGCGATGCGACATGGACATGACCTTCTGGGGGCGTGGCCGGGCGTTTCTTTCGTGCTGCGCCCGCCTGTTCAAGACTTGCAAGGTTATAGCCGGAATTTCCGTTTTGAGCTTCCCCTTTGCCCGCAAGCCTAGCCCTCCTGCCCCATCGTGTCAACCGCAAGTTGCCCTGCCTTCTTTGGATGGTAGTGCGGCTGGTTCTAGCCGTTCTGCGGAAACGCTACGCTGTCTTGCCCGCCGCAACCTGAATCGACTGCCAAGTGCTTCTCCAGGGTAGCGGATTGAGTTGACACTCGGGTTTCGGTCGACACGGTCCTACCCGTTTGCTGCGACTCGCATGACCTCATCGGCCTGCCAGCGGCGACAAAACCAAAGATCAAACGTGCTCGGAAGCCAGCCGCAGGAAACTATTCATTCTCCGGAGATTACTTTGACGGCTTAGGCTGGGCCGGGCCCAACACTCCTAACGCGCAGTTATTGGCTCCATTCAGGCCTCCGCAACCAGAAACCGTTCTGTGCCAAGGAGTTCGCTCAAGCCCTGCCGCGCGATGTGGTCAATCCTACGTCCGCTGCGACGGGCGGCGCCGCGCTCTGCTCTTTCATTACCGCGCGCAGTCAGGTCTTGGTTCCTCACGATTCGCGGGTACCCTGCAAGAAAGCAGACCCTGGCACTCGTCATGGGCGTTGAGTGATTCTCAATTCCGTAGTAAGGTAAGCCGATGTTGAGGAAGAAATATCATGGCACAAACTGCTTCGGCCAAAACCAGTGAAGAAGTCCGTGAGATCATGGTGGAAGTGGCACGCACTCAGCTTGCTGCGGTGACGGCAGCCCTGAAGTTTTGGGGAGGCTGGGTGGAATCCGCCAACCGGTACACCGAGAAAATCGGTGCCGAACTGACGCGGGTCAGTCAGGGGGAGCATTCTGACAGATTCGTTGGGAGTCTTCTGGATTCCAGCAGAGAATATCTTCGCGAAATGATTGCGCTTCCGAATCTTGCTGTCGATCACTTTGCGAGTGAGATTGAAAAGATCTCTAAGCCGGCTGGTAAGCCTGCTCCAAAGCGCTCGAGGAAAGCCAGAGCCAAGGAGTGAGTCTAACGAATCTGCCCGGTGGTCGAAACCCGCGGATGTAGCCACACTGGTGAAAAAATTCAAGACTCGAGAACGCTGGGTGGGCGTCTTTGGAGCTGCGCAAATGTGCAAGGCTCAGATGAGGCCATGCACTCGTGGGTCTGGTAGTCCCTTGCGCATGATGGAAAGAGCACGCATCCATTTTCGCTGAACGTCCATTGCCCAGCCAGCATGCCAGAAAGGATCCTTGAGCACAGATGACCATGAATTGGTCAGCCAACCTGCTATTTCGCGCAAGGCGAACGCGTCGC
This sequence comes from Candidatus Acidiferrales bacterium, assembly GCA_963804635.1. Classification (GTDB taxonomy): domain Bacteria; phylum Acidobacteriota; class Terriglobia; order Acidiferrales; family UBA7541; genus Acidiferrum. The sequence continues at coordinate 39,513 of CAWDRK010000041.1, read as the reverse complement.
CATTGGCGCGGTCACCGCTCAGAAGAGTCTCAACCGTCTTTGCATACATCTCTCCGAGAATACCGGAAGGGTTTACTTCCAATCCGCCAAAACATGAGCCCGCGACGGATGCAAATTTCAAGTCTCTCTTCGCGAGGACGCAGCCTCGTATCAGGGCCTTCTTCCAAGATTTCCAGTAGTGAGGATTGCGCAGCGTTGCCGCGCACAAGTCTACAAAAACCATCGAGGGATCGAAGTACTTGCGGAATTCGGTTTCGTAAGCGCTCAGAGATCTGGCATCAAACGTCCCTTTCTGGAGTGAGGCGGCGATTATAGGGGCGGCGATCAAGGCAGATTCCATCGCGGGCGTGATGCCTTCTCCTGTCATGGGATCGACGAAACACCCGGCATCGCCAATCAGCAAGCCCCTGTCGAAGTAATTCGGTCCCGAACCTCCGTAAGTCTTGACGATGCCTCCGATCGGCGGCCTTAAGAGCCTGAGTTTCTTGCAGCGGGAGTGGCTTTGCTTTAATTTTTCAAAAAACTTCCTGAACAGCTCCGGAACAACAATGTCGTTTCGCTGGCACGTTTCCTTCAAAACACCGACGCCGAGATTCACGCGGCCCTCGGACATCGGGAACATCCATCCGTAACCAGGAAAAAAGTCGGCGTCAAAAAAGAATGCGGCTTCGCCGACTTCTTCACGGTAGCCTTCTGCGTACGCCCGTTGCGAGAGCGCAATGTAACGTGGATCGTCGGCGAGCAAGCCCGCCTGCCGCGCGATCACGGAATTCACTCCGTCAGCCCCGGCAACCAGCCGCGCGTGATAAGTGACACGCTTACCGTGTCTCATGCTATCAAGGGTTACGCCGTTTCGACTGCTGCGGAAACTGGTTACATATGTTTCCTGATGGGCAATGGCTCCAGCCTTGATTGCGGATTCGAGCATAAGATGGTCCAAGATCTCGCGCGGAACGATATAGCCGTGTTTCGGCAAGTGTTTGTGAACGCCGTAGAATGGAATCTTTCCCTGGTAGCATTTTCTGCCGTCGACATAGGTCGAAGAATGTGTAATGGCTAGTGGGGACGCTGCTTCCAGCGGCTCCAGACAACTCATGGCGGCGAGTATATGCAGGCCACGAGGCTCGACGTAATCGCCGCAAACTTTCTCGCGCGGGAAGCGAGCGCCATCCAAGACGATCGTCTTGACGCCGTCGCGAGCCAGTTTCCAGGCCAGCGTGCTACCCGCAGGTCCTGCACCGACGATGACCACGTCATAGTGAACGTCGCGTCTCGGAAGTCCCATGCGGGAGGAAGAACGAGTTTGAGATTGCCAGGCCGTTTTTTGTTTGTTTGCCACGCCTATGCCTTCGACAGAAGACGCGTATCGCGAATCAAGGAAATCAGACGCTCGGGATACCTGCTATTGTTCACAGCTTCGGCCGTCGCTTCAGCGGCGAGCTGATCCAAGTAGATCTCCGCCTCTGGCAAGGCTTCCACCAGCTTTTGCGTGAGAGCAGGCCGGTTCGGGATGCTGGCGTTACGAAAGAGCAGCGCTGTCTTAGGATCGCGCACCGCGATTGCCACGGGCAGAGTCACGATGGCATCTTCGATGTCTTTGGCGCTGCCGCCGCCCAGCGCCGTGGTTCCGCGAACGTCCGCCACGTCATCGCAGCCGTGGTAGAGCATGCCGAGCAACTTGCCGAATTTCTGTAGCCGATTATCGCGAGTCCCGAGGCGGGCGCAGATCTCGAACATGGAGCCGGTGTCTTCACCAGCGATCATGCGCCAATCTTCCGTGCCCAGAGCGTGCCGGCGAAGACGCCATTGGAGACATTCTGCGACGCCGAGCCTTTGCATAAGCTCGGCCAGGCAAGTAACCGCATAAGCGTCGGTTGCCACAAGTTTCGAAACCGCAGCCATGATGTAGCCCGAGGTCATGAGGGCAGGAAGAAAACCAAAGCGGCAATGAAGCGAGAGGTTGCCTCTGCGGTACCGCGAGCGGTCCAGGATGTCGTCGACAATCAAGCTGACGTTATGCAAGAGCTCAAGGCCTGCCGCGGAAGTCAGGACCTCAGATGAGAGCTTTCGATCGAACACGGAATAGTAGCAACTGAAAATTGTGACCGGACGGAAGTACTTAGCGCGACCGGAGAGTTGCGCCTGAATCATAGGGCGTACTTCCGGATCAGTTTCCTCGGCCCAGGCCGACAACAGCGACCGCAAACGTTGCAGGTCGGCGGTTAATCCCGACCTTTGGGGAAGCTCCCAGACAGCGCTGGTTTCAGCGACAGCTTTGGCTGTGGCGTTCATCGTGAATCCGAGAATGCTGCGACTGACGATCCTCCAGCAATCACTCCGCCGTTAACACTGAGACCGCAAGTCTATGCTTTGACTCTGACTGCGCTCCGCGGGTGGTGACCGCGAATCGCCTTCGAACTCTCCTTGGGCAAGGAACTTGCTCGATTCGAATGGCTGGTCACAACCTTGGAAACCATGGTTTGCTTACGGCGGACAATGATGGTGATCCGGGCGGAGGGAATTCCTGGAACACGCATCTCGGCCTGGTACTGCACACCGGCACGCAGACTCCGGCTAATGTCAGCGCTAGCTTTCGCAACCACCTGTTGTTTAGGTGCAAGCGTAATGATACCGGGCTCGAACCTTAAGACCGAGGGAATCTCTCGCCCATCGGGATCGACCAGAGGTCCAACCTCTACGGGCGTGGAGATTTGTTGCGGCAAATTATTTTCAACCACAAACAGGCCAAACGCGCGTGTTCCGGCCTCACCTTCCAGCAGGATCGCGGCCGGAGACGGGTTAGCCGATGATGATGGATCGGATGATGTGCCACTCGGTTGCTGGGGTTGAGCCTGAGCCTGGGGGGAAACGATTTGAACGCCAAGTTCTGAGACGCTTGCGGCCAGCAAATCGAAAGTCCGGATTGCCAACGCGCCTAGCATGGACGCCCATCGCAGGTTTGCGTCCAGGGCGCGTCCCAATACTCTCGTGAGCGGTGGCCTTTGTTCATCCACGGTTATTTCGCTCCTCGATGCAGGGCCGCGGGCAGTAGAAGTGGTCATACCAGTGATGGACCAGGTCGGGGCAGTCCTTCACTTCAACTTGGTAACAAGTGCTAACCCCGATAGGACTGACGATCATCTTCCAGCGCAGAAAATGCAGGCGGCAGCCGCGTACCCACATGAGAATTTCCATTTTTTGACCGACTGTGGAGGTTGCGGGGATAATGTAGGAGACATCGACTTCCCCGTTTTCCATTGGCCCCAAGTTCAGTTGGCTAGCGCTGAAGGTCAAGCCAGCGATTTTCGTGGAAGTAAAGACCGCGACGTTGCGAATTGCCATTGAGCAATTTGTGATCGAGAAGCGGAGACTTGCTTTGTCGCCCGGACGGCCGAGGCTCGTCACGGGACAAAGAAGTTTTGGCATCCAACAGGGAGGTGGGATTTCGCAGGAGTCACATGCGGAAAGGTGTATACCCGAAACGAATTTTCCCAGACCTTCGAGAACCTGGGGGTAAGTTCCCATCAATGACTCCAATGCACCGGCGCCCAGTTGCGCGCCTTCTTCAACGAGCTTCGCCAAGGAGTCGATGGCTGCGTTGAGCGCTGCATTATTTTTCGGCATGGACGCCTCTCTTCGCCTCTGAACGCCCGGCGATTTCGATCACAACCTCAAGATCCGCACCGGAAATAGACCAAGTGCCACGATACGTTTTGCCGCTCATCACTTTCCTTGGAAAATGGAGGTCAATTTCGAGCTCGCGGACTTCCTCAGGGGCCAAGCGTCCCGCTCCTTTGTTAATGGTGATCCTCACGAGCCCGCCGTGTGCGTCAGCCAGCTCGTCCAGGATGTGGTCAATTCGCCGCCCACCCAAATTTTCTGCAGCGAGTCCACGGTAGAGAGCGCGAGCCACTCCACCATCCTCGAAAACACAAAATGTATCTTTGCCCGGAAGTGTCACGCTCACATTGCCGCGATTCAAGACGGACAGCTGCGTCCTCACCCTGGCGCCTGACAGTCCTTTATAGGTGAACTTAGGATGAATAAACCGGAGGCTCGACCGGGACTCCACATCAACCACAATGGGGATGCGTTGCTCCCCTAAATCGATGCTGCCCTGGTAGCACCCGGGAGGCGTTGACTTGGGAAGCCGAAAACTCAGTGCGGAGATCATCGGCGGCTGAGAACGAAGCGGGCGAACAGCCAGCGGGAACGTTCCTGCCTCCGGCAGAGTCACACGGCAAGCGCGCGAGGACGCAAGGGCTTCCGTTAGTTCCAGGGTGGCCACGACCCGGGCTGGGGAACCCTTGAACCTCACGGGCTCTCGCTCGTCCTTCATTGATTCATGAGCCTTTTCTGCGGCGTCTCGCCCTGGTTGAAGCTGTAGGTACGGCACCCGCCGGATTGGAAGGCTGGGGCACGGGGGGGATTTCGACCGGCACCGTCTCGGCACAGCGCTCGCAGGGATTTGGAGAGTATGGCTCGGTAATGACTTGGGCCTCGCCGCAGAGACGAATGCTCGCCACCTGCAGGCCCAACACCGAAAAACCAATGGTGAATGCCGCCGGAACGTGCACGCGAACGGACGGGATCTCTTTCAAATGCACGCGTAGGTCTACGGGGTTGAGCGTTATGGGATCGAGGCTGATCTGCATCTTCGGAAGGGACTTAATGTCGATCGTGTAGCCCGTCGGGATGCCCATCAAGTCGACCGGGGATATCAGGTCGAGGTCAACGGTATAGTTACTCGGGATGCCGCCCAAGACAATCTCCTAAGGACTCGCACATTTTATGCCTGCGTCAGAATAATTCAAGTCAATCTTTGGTTCAGGTGTAATTGGGTTAACCGCAAGTTATTCCGGGCCAGACCGGTTGTGGGCGATCACGGCAGGTCTGGCCATCTCCACTGGCGGTGCATTTGCATCCACGGACACTCGCGCATAATCAGCTGCAAGTTCAGCCGCTTGTTATAACGCTAACTGATTAGTTGATCCGACAATTACTTCCTGCAGAGAATCGACCTGTCGGGGGTACGCAATCAGAACCTAGCCAAGGAGGTGTTTCCGTCCTCTGAATCGGCAGCGCCCGGAATTACTCAGGTGGTTGCGTTATTAGTTTTTCTTGAGGGTTTCTCGATCCGGTAGGAATCAGGCTATCTCTCCATGACCTGCGAAAAACTCTGTACACTATCCTCATTCGCGCGCTCGAGATCCCGCTTGCGCGCATAGCGTTGCGCCATCCAGATCCCCAGTGTCATAAACCCCATAGGGGGAATCAGGAGCACAATGACCCCTTTGTGGATGGCCCGCTGACCGTCTTTGGAGGTAGCCTGCGCAGAGCTATAACACATAGCACATCCCTGGGCCAAAGCAGTTGCCGTCCACCCCAGCAGGACTACGGTCAGAATCACAAGTCTGCGTTTCATCGCACTCCCAGGGAGAGAATTCGAAAGGCGTCCGGAAAGAAGAAAATTGTCATCAAGATCAGGCAGCCAATGACAGAACACATGGTCAACCACTTCATGCGGGAAACTTCAAATTTCAAATGCATGAAGAAGCCGATGATGAGGGCCGCCTTAATCAGCGACAAACCCATCAATATGGTCAGCATACGCTTAGGCTCCATATTCTGATAGGTCAGATAGACTTCCAGGGCGGTCATCACCAGCAACGCTCCCCAAACCCAAAAAAACAACGCTTTCTTGTGGTGGCGATGCTGCTCGGCAACATGCTCTTCAATGGCTAGCTGAGTTGCGTCCATAGTTTTCGCGCTCCTAAAGAATCTTGGCAGACATCAGATAGACCAGAGGGAAAATAAACATCCATACCAGGTCCACGAAGTGCCAGTACAGGCCGGCAACTTCCACGTCCGAGGAATCGTACACCTTCGGTTTCAGCCACAAAATAATCGAGCACGCAATGGCCGCTACCAGCAGCACGTGCACGGCGTAATGAAAGGGACTGTAAGCCGGCGTCGCAAACCATGCCAGCAGCCAACAAACCAGGAGGACTGGGATGAATTTGCGCCGCAAGGCTATCACGCCGAGATAGATCACCCCGAGCGTAACGTGCAGCATATGCATCCCCGTCAGCCCGAAGAATGTCGCGGGAAACTGGGGCACGCTCTTGGCTACGTCGGCAAACTCGCCGGCTGCCGCTTGCCCCGGAATAGCCGGAAATGCCGAGAGGGTCAGGCCTTCGCTGATCAAATTATGCCACTCGCGTGCGTGTAGGATCAGAAAGCCTACCCCGCAAGCCATCGTGGCGAGTAAGAACACCCGCTGCAGTTTCGCGTTTCCGTCTGCCGAAGCGCGCACGGCAAACACCATGGTTAGCGAGCTGGTGAGAAGAAATGCTGTCATGATGGTGGCGTTGACGATGCTCGCGGAGTGGAATGGCGTGGGCCAATTCGGTGTCGAAATCCGCCCGTAACTGTAAGCATAGAGTAGTGCGCCAAATGTCAAGGAATCGGAGAGCAGGAACAGCCACATGCCGATTTTCTTGGAGTAAGTTCCAAAAAGTGACGGTTCGTAGACCGACTGTGCGTTCGGTGCCAGCGCTGATTCAGCCATGCTCTAGGGCCTCCTCGTCAGGTGCAAATCGGGCATACCGTCAATCTTGGTTCAGTGCGCGAACTCCAGCAAACACAAAATGTAAATCCACAAAAGCGCCATGAAGTGCCAATACCAAGCGGTCACATCAACCATAATGCTCCGTGCACCCGCGGGCCGGCCGAACAGCGCCGCTCCAGCGGCGGCAAACAGAGCAAGAACGCCGCCCATCAAATGGATAGCGTGTGTCCCGGTCAGTAAGTAAATAAAGGAACTGCTGGGGCTGGTGGCAACATAGAAGCCGCGCGCCGCGAGTTCGCGCCAAGCCAGCCATTGACCTGTCAAGAAACAAATCCCGAGCAGTATGGTTAATGCCAGCCAAGGGAACGCCGTCTCAGTGTTGAAAAGGCCCGCGGCGGGAGGCTCGGCCGGTGAAGGTGTGGCTTCACGCTTCATTTGGCGGCGCGCCAACTCCATGCTTGCGGCACTCAGAAGCAGTATGCAGGTGTTTGCCAGCAGCAGATTCGGGAGTTTAATGGGAATCCAGTCGCGAACCATTTGGTTGCTACGCGGGTCGAGCGTTGGCAGTCCCTGGCGCACAACGTACGCGCTGGTAAAGGAAACAAAGAGCATGAGCACCGGCGTCAGTGCCACCAGCAACCCAAGACGCGCTCGGCGCAGGCGCGTGCGGTAATCGGGTGAGCCAGATCTCCCAGAGCCGCCGTCATCGCCGCCGCGTACCGGCGGCACGATTCCGTGGTCGTCGAGTGCGACTCTAGGACCGTCGAGCGAAGCAGTTGGACTGAAGGTTGCCATATTGCCCTGTTGCCCTGCCTAGTGCGTTGCCAGGATTTCTGGATCGGTCTGCATTACGTAATCGCGCGGTGCACCGGGCACGCTGTATTCGTAAGGGCCATTATGGACCACCGGCGTGTGGCCTCCGAAGTTGTCATGTGGAGGCGGCGTCGCGGTCGTCCATTCCAGCGTGGTCGCTTCCCATGGATTGTCGCTGGCCTTGGCGCCATGCTTGAGGCTCCAGAAGAGATTCACGAGAAAGATGAACTGTCCGGCGATGGTGACGAACGCTGCATAGGTGATGAATTTCTGTAAAGGAATCAACCCGTGCAAATAATTGACTTCGGTGAGTTGTGAATAGCGCCGTGGATGGCCGGCCATCCCTAAGTAGTGCATGGGCATGAAAATCGCATAGGTGCCGATGAAACTGAACCAGAAGTGCCACCGCGCCAATCTTTCATTCATCATGCGCCCAAACATTTTCGGGAACCAGTAATAGGTAGCCGCGAAAATGCCGAAGATCGACGCTACACCCATGATCAGATGAAAATGCCCAGGTACGAAATAGGTGTCGTGCAATTGGATATCCAGCACCGGCTGAGCCAGAAAAGGCCCGCTTATTCCGCCGGAAACAAACAGCGAAACAAATCCGATGGCAAACAACATGGGCGACGAAAAGCGGATGCGCCCTCGCAGCAGCGTTCCCAACCAGTTGAAAGTTTTAATTGCCGACGGCACACCGATGGCCATGGTCAGAATCGAGAAGGCGAAAGCGGAATAAGGGCTCATGCCGCTCATAAACATGTGATGGCCCCAGACCATAAAGCCCAGGAAGCCGATGGACAGCATTGCGTACACCATCGCCTTATACCCAAAGATCGGCTTGCGTGAAAATACCGAAAGCAATTGCGACGTGAGGCCCATAGCGGGAAGAATCGCGATATAAACTTCGGGGTGGCCAAAAAACCAGAATAGATGCTGCCACAGGAGCGGCGAGCCCCCCTTGTGACCGGTGAGCTGGCCGTTAACGGTTACCAGCGGCACGAAAAAGCTCGTACCCAGGTTGCGGTCCATCAACAGCAAAATGCCGCCGGAAAAAAGTACGCCGAAGGCCAGCAGCCCCAGGATGGCGGTGATGAACCACGCCCAGCAGGTCAGCGGCATGCGCATCAGCGACATTCCCTTGACACGCATGTCGAGCGTGGTGGTGATGAAGTTCAATGAACCCATCAGGGCGCCCAGACAGAAGATGGCGATGCTGATAATCCAGAGATCCGCGCCCAGTCCTTCACCGGGTCCGGCCGATTGCAGCGCGCTCAACGGGGCGTAACCGGTCCAACCGTGCAATGGTGCTCCCCCTGGCACGATGAATGCACAGAGCATCACGACAAAAGCCACGAAGGTCGTCCAGAAAGAGAGCATATTCAGCACCGGAAAAGCCATGTCCGGCGCGCCGATTTGGATGGGCAGAAAGTAATTTCCGAAGCCTCCTTGCGGTGCCGTGGTGAGCACAAAGAAAACCATGATTGTGCCGTGCATGGTCAGAAGACTCAGATAGGCTTCGGGTTTGATCTCGCCCAGCAACGGCAGGGACGCAGTTGGCCAGATCAGGTGAATGCGCATGAGCAGCGAGAGAAACATACCGACAAACACAGCCGTGAGCGCGAGGAAGTAATACTGAATGCCGATTACCTTGTGGTCCAAGCTGAAAACGTATTTGCGAATGAATCCTTGCGGGGCTGCATGCGCATGAGCTGCTGCGGCCGCGAATTCGTGGGTAGCCATGTTATTGCTTCTCCGCCTCCCGTGCCGCCAGCCATTTGTCGAATTCGTCCTGGCTGACAACCTTCAGCATGCCGTGCATTTTGTAATGACCAAGCCCGCATAGTTCCGCGCACGCTATCTCATAGTCGCCTGTTTGCGTCGGCGTGAAATGCATGTGGATCGCGAGGCCTGGGACGGCATCCTGTTTGAAGCGCATGGCAGGGACGAAGAAGCTGTGGATCACATCGTGCGCGCGCAGGATGACTTCGACTTCGTGGTTCACCGGCACGAACATGGTGCTGGTTACGACGTCGTCTTTTGCAGCCGGGTCAGTCGTATCCAAACCCAGCGCACCCTCGCCACCCGAGGATGCGTCCTCGAGCTCTGGTTTGGTTGCGCCGAATTTTCCGTCCGGCCCGGGATACCGGAAGTACCACGCGAATTGCATACCGGTGACTTCCACGCGCACAGCGCCAGGATCAGCGGGCCGGAACCGTTCCGAAGCCCAAATGGAGCTGCTCATCAGGTTCAACCCGACAAACAATACCAACGTGAGCACCGTCCAGATAATTTCCATGGTGACGTTGCCATGGGAATATTCCGCACGGCGAGCATCCTTGCGATCGCGGTACATCCACACGAGCGCGCCCAGCGACAATTGCGCCGCGACGAAAACAATGCCCATGACAATGTAAGTGGTCGTGAAATGATGGTCGATGGCCGGAGCGAGTGCAGAGGCGCCCGCAGGCAGCCACCACGTCTTCGCAATGAAGAAATAGGTGCTGAGAAGTGTGATTAACCAAATAACGATCAGAAGAACGAGGCCCATTGCACGAACCCCCCGGCCAAATCATCGACCCATCGCACTTGGAAAACCCGTGAAATCCCCTGAAAACGCAAAACTGCTGCGCAAAACCAAACGGAGTCTATCACAGGTTTTTCCCCGCGCAAGCAGCTTCTTCGGAGCGTTCGTTCTGCTCCGGAATTCTCGCAGGCGGGCAGCGCCTCCTCTGAGCGCTTAGCCAAAAAGAAACACGCATGTTGAACCTCAGTGATAATGTCCCCTTTTTGTCCTCGATAGAAATGTCCCCTTAAGCTGACTCCTTGCGGAGGTCAGCTTGGGACGGACGGAGATGAGCAAGCGGGAGTTGGCAAGGGTGGAAGTGCTGGCGCGGGTGCGAAGCAAGCAACTGCGGGTGGTCGATGCCGGGCGGCTGATGCGGGTGAGCTACCGGCAAGCGAAGCGACTGTGGAAGCGCTATCGCGAGGAAGGGGCTGCCGGGCTGCAGCACCGCAGCGCGGGGCGGCCTTCGAATCACGGTCACGAGAAGAAGTTTCGGCAGAAGGTGCTCGGGCTGGTGCGGGAGAAGTACGGGGGAGAGGTGGGCGAACGGTTTGGGCCGACGCTGGCCGCCGAGCACTTGGCGGCCGAAGATGGTTTGCAGGTGGACGCCGAGACGCTGCGACGGTGGATGCTGGCGGAGGGATTATGGAGCCGGGAGCGGAGGAGGAGGCGCCATCGGCGGCGGCGCGACCGCAAGGAACATTTTGGGGAGATGGTGCAGATGGACGGAAGTTTTCACGCCTGGCTGGAGGAGCGTGGACCGGAGGGGTGCCTGATCGACATGGTCGATGACGCCAGCAACAAGACATGGGCGCAACTGGGGGAGCAAGAGACGATCTGGGCGGTGGCGGATGCGCTGCGAGCGTGGATCGAGCGCTACGGGGTGCCGCAGGCGCTGTACGTGGATTGGAAGAACTTGTACAAGCGGCCGGCGAATGCGGGGGAGCGGTTGCGTGGGGAAGAGCCGGTGACGCAGTTCGGACGGATGTGCGCGAAGTTGGGGATCACGCTGATTGCCGCGAATTCCCCGCAAGCCAAGGGGCGAGTGGAACGCCAGCACGGTACCCATCAGGATCGCTTGGTGAAGAAGCTACGCCGGAGGGGGATTTACAGTTACGAAGGGAGCAACGTTTTTCTGGAGCGGGAGTATTTGCCGGAACACAACCAGCGATTCGCACGGGCCGCAACGCGGCCGGAGGACTATCACCGTAAGGCACCGTGCGCGGCGGAACTGGAGCGGATCTTTCGACTGGAGAGTGAACGCACGGTCAGTGACGATTGGGTGGTGCGGTACGACAACCGTTTTTTCCAACTGGAACCGCAGAGCGGGCACATCGTGCCGGCGCGGAGCAAAGTGTGGGTATGCGAGGGGCGGTACGGCAGGATTGAGCATCGAGTCTGGAGGGCGTGCGTTGCGCTGGCGGGAGATTGCCGCGCCAGTACCGCCGCAGGGTCTGGAGACAGCAGCCCGCCCGGCGAACCCACGGGTGCCGATTTCGGTGAAGAAACGGAAGTGGACGCCGCCGCCCAGCCATCCGTGGCATGAACCGCCCCGCCCGAAGGTGCAGAAGCGAGCCAGGAGGCTAGCGGCCAGCTAACCGCGGCCGTCGTTGGCTTGGCCCTACGCTTGGCCCTAAGCGCTCCGCCCTACGGGCTACGCAGGGCGGCGCTCCGGGCCAAGCCAACGGATCGGAAAAACCGGGATCCCGTAAGTCGACCGAGAAAAGGATCGTCGTTCCTGGGGCATCCTGAAGCGAGATTTTTTGAGAAAACAACCATAGCAAGCAAAAAGAGGCAGACAACAAAAAAAGGGGACATTTCTATTGAGGTAAGGAAGGGGACATTTCTAAAGAGCTTTGACACCAAAAGAAACAAAAGAAACACGCATTGACGAATTTATTTCATTTAAGTAAGATGCGACTCGTTCTGGGGGTCCGTTGATGATGTTTGGGATCTCGGGAAAGTGTACGAATTTGTTCAAAACTAACGGCCCCAGCATGCTGGCCGGTGCCACGCCGAGCAGCTCCTCTATCTATACCCACTTCAGGAAAGACAATCACGCCGGCAAAGCGCGAAAATTTTGTTCTGCAACTCAAGGTATTGCGTCTCTCGCCGGGAGCTTCGTCGCCCACGTGCTCCTATGGTTTTCTGTGATTAGGAATTCGCCTTTGCATGCGAGATTGCTCACTCACGCGATCGCTCTGACGGAATTCACGGGCCTGGCTTTAGGGAGAACTCTATAGCTCATACCACGGCCACGGACTAACTTCGAGACACGCTCATCTAGGAGGCAACGCATGGCGGGCCCGGAATCCGGATCGGACAAACCGATATCCGATGCAGCGAAGGCATCCGCTGCAAAGGGGAATCAGGCGACGAGTTATGTTGGTTCCCCGGCGGTGGGCACTTCAAAGGCCGCTGCGGCCGCGGGCTTGGGAACCGTCGGTCCAGAACCGAGTGAAGTCAATGAACACCGCCGTCGCCTTGTTTGGTGTGGTGTCGCAGGTTTTCTCACCGCGTGGTTCCTCGCCTTCTTTCGTTTTTTCCTGCCGCGCACGCTGTTCGAACCGCCCACCGTCTTCAAGATTGGCTACCCCTCGGACTACGCACTGGGCGTAGATACCAAGTGGCAACAGAAATACCGCATTTGGGTGGATCGCACACCCGATCGACTGTTTGTCATTTTCGCGCGGTGCACTCATCTGGGTTGTACGCCGGACTGGAAATCCAGTGAAAACAAGTTCAAGTGCCCCTGTCACGGAAGTGGGTACGACAGCGAAGGCGTTAATTTCGAGGGACCGGCACCGCGCCCCATGGACCGCGCCCATGTGGAATTAGCTCCGGATGGACAGATCATCGTGGATGTTTCCAGGCTTTATCAGTGGCCCAAGGGACAGCCCAGCCGTTTCAACGATCCGGGAGCGTATTTGACGGGGTAAGGTTTCGACCGCGAATCGCGGAAGCAGAGAGGAAGATCGAACACGGAACGAGCCAGCGGAGGACGGGAGCACACACGATATGCCTGATGAAAAAAACTCGACCCCTAAAAACGGCAAATCCGTGGGATTGGTCGAACGCGTCAAAACCGGCATTCAAGAAGATCTTGCGTCTTTGAAAACCGACCTGCCTGCGAAAGCCAAGGAACAGGTGGAGCTGCTGAAGAAGCCCACCAAAACGCAGGTTTATACCTCGATTTTCCGCCACAAGCACGACGACACCCCCCGCAATCGCGCTTTGGGCGTGCTCTCCAATGTTTTCCTCCATCTGCATCCCGCAAAAATTAATCGTGACGCGGTGCGCTACAGCTACACCTGGGGAATGGGCGGCATCACGTTTTATCTGTTTATTGTGCTGACTTTCACCGGGGTGTTGTTGATGTTTTACTATCATCCCAGCAAGGTGCAGGCCTTCCGTGATGTGCTCTATCTCGAGCACGACGTGCCTTTTGGCAAATTGTTGCGCAACATGCACCGCTGGGCCGCACACTTGATGGTGATTGCGGTTGAACTGCACATGTTCCGCGTGTTTCTCACCGGCTCGTACAAGAAACCTCGCGAGTTCAACTGGAACGTTGGCGTAATCCTGCTCGTTTTGACACTGCTGCTCTCTTTCACCGGATATTTGTTGCCCGACGATCAACTCGGCTTTTGGGCTGTGACCGTGGGGACGAACATGGCGCGGGCCACGCCGCTGCTTGGGCACGAGGGACCGTTCGGCGCGCAGTTGGGTATGACACCCTACAACGACGTGCGCTTTGGTCTGTTGGGGGGTTCCATCGTCGATGCGAATGCGCTGTTGCGCTCTTACATATGGCACTGCATTGGCATTCCCATCGTTGCCTCGATTTTCATGATCCTGCATTTCTGGCGCGTTCGGAAGGACGGCGGCATCTCCGGACCGGCTGAGGTGGTGCTCGACTCTGAAGTCAAAGAGGAAAAGCGATAGCCATGGATTGGAAACAATTGTGGGAAATTCTTTCCGCGCCTGACAACGTGCCGATCATCGCGATGATCCCGCTGCTGGCTTTCTATATTTATCTTGCCTGGAAGCAGGCCCATGCGAATGATGTGCTCATCGAGCAACTGGAAGGCAATGCCGCCCTGGCGAAGACGCAGTACCGGAAAGCGTGGCCGTTCCAGCCGGGTTGGCAAAAAGAAGTGCACGTGTGGCCGTTTCTGCTTCGCGTGGAATTCCTGGCCGCCATTATCGTCACCATCATACTAATGGTGTGGTCCATCACCTTGAACGCTCCGCTCGAGGAACCGGCGAACCCGAACCTGACGATGAACCCCGCAAAAGCACCATGGTATTTTCTCGGGTTACAGGAAATGCTGGTTTATTTCGATCCGTGGATCGCCGGCGTGGTCATGCCTACGCTGATCATTATTGGACTGATGGTGATTCCCTATATTGATACCAATCCATTGGGTTGTGGCTACTACACCTGGAAGCAGCGCAAGTTTGCTATCGCAACCTTCCTGTTCGGCTTCATTATTTTGTGGGTCTCGATGATTTTCATCGGAACTTTCATCCGCGGCCCGGGCTGGCAGTGGTTCTGGCCCGGACAAACCTGGGATCATAACCGTCTCATTTATGAGGTGAACCGTGACCTGCCTGACCTTTTCGGAATTACTTCGAATTGGGGCAAAGGGATTTTCGGCGCGGCTGTCGTCGGAGGATTCTTCGTCTTGGGCGGTATCGGCGTGCACGCCTACTTCCGGAGGTACAAAGCGAAGGACTACAAGCGCATGAGCTTGCTGCAATATTCGATCCTGATGGTCTTTCTACTGACCATGCTGGGATTGCCGATCAAGATGCTGTTGCGGCTTCTTTTTCACATTAAGTACGTGTGGATAACGCCGTGGTTCAACGTGTAGGGGGTACGGTTGTCCGATAAGCCTAACATCGAGAATGATCCGGTAGTCAGCAAGTCGCTCGCACCTCATTACCTGGTGGCGATCGTCGTTCTGATGGCCACGCTGTTCTGGGCGCTCTGGGACGAAGACTTCGGGCAGCGCCCCTGGAAAACCTTTCAACATGAGTGGAAGACTCGCTATTCGGCATTCCTCAAAAGCGCGCGCACGGAGTCGCGTGATCTGCAGAAGGAAGTGGAAAGCAGCCCGGACTATCAGAAACTGAAGCAGGACTACGACGCGGCCAACCAGGCCGCTGCCCCGCACATCACGGAACTCAAGGAAAAAGACCGCGATTTGACCGCCAGAATCCTGGCGGTGCAAAACGTCTTCACTGACCGGCGTGCCTATGTCGGCGCCCTCACGTACGAAATCGAAACGGAGACCAGCGCCTCGGCAAAACAGCGCAAAGAAAAAGATCTCGAGAAGTATAAACAGGAAGTCACTTCGGTCATTTTTCCCGATGGCAGCAAGCAGAATTACAACTATCGCCAACTCGAAGAAGTCTACAATGACCTGAAAAACCAGCGTACCGTCCTCAGTGTACAACTCGGCGACGTAATCAAGCCGGTTACCGAGCAAAAAGAAAAGGTCGATACCTATATCTCCGACCACATCACCAACCTCACGCCATCGCAGTTGGCGGGCTTAGAGAACAAGACCGAAGACTGGGCTCCGGCCATTATCCAGATCAATGTGCCGGACGCCAATATTGTTGATCGCTGCCAGTCCTGCCACCTGGGCATACGGGAACCCGTTAAGCTTTCGCCAGCGGCAATGTCTCTTAAGGGCAAGAAGCCCGACGAATACGCACGGGCCTTTACCAGCCATCCCGAACCCAACTTGTTGCAGATTCACGATCCGGAAAAGTTTGCTTGTTCCCCCTGCCATCAGGGAAATGGACGCGCCACCACCAGCGTAGAGAAGGCCCATGGCACCTATGAACATTGGCTCTGGCCGCTCTTTCCCCGGGGAGATATGGAAGCCGGCTGCCAGACCTGCCACTCCGCGGACATGGTGTTAGTGAGCGACGATGTGGGTTGGGTTCTGAGCGAAGGGAAAGATTTGTATCGTCAACGTGGTTGTATGGGATGCCATCGTTATGAGGGCTATGACAAGGAGCCCGAAGATTTACTGTCCGTCGGGCAGCAGATCAAACAACTGGAGCAGCAGAAAAAGGATAACCTCAAGGAAGCCGGCTATTTAATGAAGCAGGCCGACACTGCCGCGTCCAACGAGGAAGCCAACCGTCTCAATGATCGCGCTGTGGCATTGAAAGTCACCAACAGCAAATTGGATTTGCGCATCGTGCAGCTCGATCGGACCACCAAGAGCTTGCTGCAGGACATCAAGAAAGTTGGCCCGAATCTAAAGGACGTGCGCCTCAAGCTCAACAAGAACTGGATTCCGGTGTGGCTAAAAAAGCCAACCGACTTTCGTCCGACGACGAAGATGCCGAACTTCCGGCTGAACGACGAGCAGATCAAGGCCATCTCCGCCTATCTTTGGCAGTCAGGCTTGACGGATCCCTTGCCGAAGCATCCCGCTGGCAATGCAGCCCATGGAAAGGAATTGCTCGAAACGCGAGGTTGCCTGGCATGCCACTCCATCGGCGAGGGCGAGCAAATGCAAGGCGGCACTTTTGCGGCAAATCTCACTCGCGTTGGCGAGAAGGACAATTACGAGTATCTGGTTCGCTGGGTCCACAACGCCCGCGAACGCACCCGCCCCTATTGCCTCTTTGAGAAGAAAGACATTGGCCCGGAAGATTACCAGAAGAAGGGCTTGCCGTTTGTTTTTGACCTGGAGCACACGCGGTGTCCCAACGACGGCCACGAACTCCAGGTACAAAACATGACCGTGATGCCAAGTCTGCGCCTATCTCCGCAGGATGCGGAAGACGTCGCCAGCTATCTGGTCACTCTCAAGAAACAAGAACCGTCCAGCTATCCCGAAGCGGCGTTCATGGATGACCCGAGTCTGCGGGACGAAGGCAAGCGCTGGATTCGCCACTACGGCTGTGCTGGGTGTCACGAAATTTCGGGCCTTGAAGACGAAGGTCGCATCGGCACGGAGTTGACGTTTGAGGGCAGCAAGCCGGTTGAACGCCTGGATTTCGCGTTGTTGACAGAAGTCGCGCAACGCGGCGGCAGTGAACCGATAACAGATCCGGACGACCTTGCGCGCTTGCCGGAGGGACCGGCCAAGCAGCCTTGGTACGGCCACAAAGGCTTCTTCGAACACAAGCTCGCCGAGCCCAATATTTGGGATAAGGGAAAGATTAAGCCCGACACAGAAAAATTGCGCATGCCGAATATGCACCTTACCAAGGAGCAAATTCGCGCACTCACTACGTTTCTCATGGGCAGTCAGGAGAGCCCTCTACCTCCGAGCTATCAATACCGTCCGCTCGACTATCGCCACGACATTCAAGAGGGGTGGTGGGTCGTCAAGAAGTATAACTGCATGGGATGCCACCAGCTGCTCCCGGGCCAGCGTACCTCGCTCATGTCCATGGCGCGTTATCAGGGGCCGGACGGGCAGGAACAACTGCCTCCCAAACTTCTCACCGAAGGCGCACGCGTGGATCCCAACTGGATGCTCCACTTCCTGGGCAATCCTTCACTGAATGATCAGAACACCAATCGCAACGGGTTGCGAACTTATCTACAGGTGCGCATGCCCACGTTCTCTTTCTCGGAAAATGAACTGGGCAAGCTGGTGCGATTTTTCCAGGCGCTCTCACGTCAGCCCTTCCCCTACATTCCAGAGGACGTCCCGGTGCTGACCGCGAAAGAGACCGAAATGGCGCGCAGCCTGTTCACCAGCAACGCGGCACCGTGCTTGAAATGTCATGCCACCGGGGATCCCACCCATGATCGAACCGCAACTGCGCCTAACTTCTTGCAAGCCAAAGGACGCCTGAAGGCCGATTGGATGGAGCGTTGGATAATCGACCCGCAAGCCATCAGTCCGGGCACCTCCATGCCTTCCGGACTGTTTAGGCGCGATAACAGCCGGTGGGTATTCGCCGGCCCGACTCCAGCGTCTTTCGAAGGGTACGAAAAGGATCATACTAAGCTGCTAGTGGAATATATTCTCCAACTCACCCCGGAAGAGCTGCGGCGTGTGAGCGCTGCGATGGGCCGGTCTCCAACTGCGAGCGTCCGCCCGGCTTCGCAGGGTAAATCCGGCAGCCCGGCGGGGCGCAACGGTGCAAACTAGGATTTCAATTTGTAGGAGCTTTTGAATCTAAGAGAGGTAGAGCGACATCATGACAACGACGACTCGGTTGACGCACTGGGGCTGGGCCTGCATTTTGGGGCTCGTCCTTCTAGGAGGATGTAGCAAAAAGGAAACTGCCGAGGAACCGCCTGCGGCACCCGCTTCCACAACACCAGCGGCCACAGCCACGCCGATTGATCCCGCCACCGCTGCCAGCGTCAGCGGGACCGTAAAATTCGCTGGGACCCCGCCAAAGGCGGCGACGATCGACATGAGCCAGGATCCCAATTGCAAGGGCCAGAACACAGCAGAGAACATTGTGGTGAGCGGCGGCAACCTCGCCAATGTGTTCGTGTACGTCAAAGAAGGACTCGGCAACCGCACCTTCGACGTTCCGAAAGATCCGGTCGTCGTGGATCAACAGGGCTGCAAGTACCATCCACACGCGCTGGGGGTGATGGCCGGGCAAACCGTGAAGATTGTCAACAGCGATCCGACCACCCACAATATTCATCCGACGCCGAAGGACAACCGCGAATGGAATGAATCGCAGCCGCCTCAAGCGGCTCCCCTGGAGAAGGTCTTTGCAAGGGAAGAGATACTGCTTCCTGTGAAGTGCAACCAGCATCCCTGGATGAGGATGTTTATCAGCGTTGTGAAGAATCCGTTCTATGCGGTTAGCGGACCGGACGGCAAATTCGAAATTAAAGGCTTGCCGCCGGGCGATTACACGCTGGCCTTTGTGCAGGAAAAACTGGGGGAGCAGGACGTGAAAGTGACCCTCGCCCCCAAAGACAGCAAGACTGTAGATATGACCTTCAAGCAATGAAAGCTGAATGGTGGCCGCAGGTCCGGGAAAACTGCGCACCCCCTCTTGGGGGATTTTGTATGTGACCTGGGGCGAGGCGTAGTCTGTCAGCGGTTTCCGGGTTGCTCAGTGTGGTTACATGGGAGTCAAGATCAAGATGACTAAAGGGGATCTCTCGCGTGCCGCGACATTCTTGATTTCCATCGCTTTTTGTCTTGTCCCTGTTGCGGGAATTGTTTGGATCTTCACTGCCGGCTCTATCACCACGGTAGACGGTCTGTTCATGAGCCTTATTCTTCTCTCGCTGTTGGGAGTATTCTTCCTGAATGCAGTCTGGGAGTTGCAGGATCGTGGCCTCTTGTCCTTTCTCCGCAAGGAGAAAAAAGCGTCCGCCAAAGAAGTCTCGGCTCCCAAGGCGAGCTAGCTCCGAAGGGAATACCATGGTGAGTCGAAGCACTTCCTTAAACCCAGGTCATCCGCCTGAAGTCCTGGCGGGGGACCCTGCGGCGCCGGCTGCAGCTCAGCGCATGTCCACCCGCAAAAGGATGCTGTTTTTTCTGACTGCCTGGCTGATCGTCCTCATGCCGTTTTTGTTCTGGTGGAGCACCTGGTTCGGACGCCAGCTCACGGATCAGCAGATCACCGAATACTTGAACGATGCGAAGCACCCGCGACACATCCAGCATGCGCTTGTGCAATTGGGTGAGCGCATGGGTCGTCACGACGCGGGTGCGGCGCGCTGGTATCCTGATCTCGTGCGCTTGGCCACCTATCCCGTCGAGGAGGTACGCAACACCGACGCTTGGGTCATGGGGCAAGACACCTCTAACGCGGCCTTCCACGAAACGCTGCTCACAATGCTGGGAGACTCTTCCCTATTGGTGCGAGGAAATGCGGCGCTATCTCTGGTGCGCTTCGGCGACGCATCGGGCCGCGCTCAAATTGTCGCTTTGTTGCGGCCGGCGGTTATTTCGGCACCTACAGCGGGGGTGGTAAGTGACACCGACAAAATCGGTACGGCCATCCATCAAGGCGGCGTCATCGCCAAACTGCAAGATGGTCAGCAAAGCGTCGAAGTGCGCTCCCCGATCAGTGGCCGGATCCGCGCTCTCGACGCACAAAAGGGAACGAACGTTACTGCGGGATTCGAAATCGCCACCGTGGCGCCTGGAGATGAGCAGGTTTGGGAAGCGTTGAGAGCGCTTTATCTTATCGGCCAATTGGACGACCTGCCCGCAATCCTTCCCTACGAGCGTGAGCTCCCCGAGATTCCCGATCGTGTGCGCCAGCAGGCATTATTGACGGAAAAGGCTGTTCGGCAGAGGGCGGCCCAGCGCCCCCTGGACTCCGGCCCCTCCCCGGTGTCCGAATCAGAAAAGAATTCAACTCTCTAAATGAAAAACGCGCGCTCTCGGCACGCGTTTTCGAAAGATGAGTTCGTCGGAACTGCAACAGCTAATAGGTCATCGGCCCGACTTCTTTCTCTACTTCAGCGATATCCACCATCACGATGGCGTCCCAAGGGCAGCCATCCAGGAAACAGCCGTCGGGACCCTTGCTGAGACACTTCTTGCAGCCAATGCAAAGGATAGGATCAATCTGAATGCGGCCGAATGGCGGGTTGTCCTCGTCATACACCCAGAACATGCAGTCCTCGACCGGGCAGTACTCCACACAAGCCGGCGAGCCCGCGCAACCTGTACAGCATTCGGTAATCACCGCCAGCTCTTTCGGCTTCTTCTTCCGCGCGGTGGTAATCCCCTTCGAGCGTGGCTCGTGCTTCTGGTCATCGGGGACCATTCCCGGCGTTTTAGCGGTTTGTGTTTCGGGTGCCATGAGCTGAGATTATATCCTCGAAGTCAAGATTTTGTAAGTTCAGCCTTCGTCCCTTTTCCTGTCCGAAGAGCCAATGAATCCATGTCGTCCACCGTGGTGTAACGATGGATAAGAACGGCCATGAGTGGCTGTACCCGCTTTGAGGACTTGCAACCATTCGTCGATCTCTTTACAGAGCGAAGCCACGTCGATGTCCCGAAAGCACTCCGGATAGCGCTCCAGCCGCAGCCGTGCCCGGTGCAGCAAAGAGCGAGTGCCTCGGGGATTGCCATGTTGCAGGTGATGAAACGCGGCCGCGACTTGAATCAGTCCCTGCAAAAAAGTTTTTTCAGGTTCTTTCGATCGCAACCACACACACTCCCAATGTTCATGAGCAGCAAAGAACTCCTGCCTACGATAGCATCGCAGACCTTCGCCAAGTTCTCCTTCGGTCCAATTCAGTTTCATGGGGAAGCCCCGCCTCCTGAGGAGAGCGCATCAGGCGAATCTCGCTTGAATTTGACTTCAACTCTAGCAGGTACATCGCTCGATGGCTTTGGCGGCACCACGTCAGAACATTCAGCCGCAAAGGTCGGGCGACGCCGTTCTTGGATTTTTCATGAGAAGAAACCCGCACCCTGCCTGACGGCACACAGGCTAATTTACGCGGCCTGGCCCATATCATCCATGGACACAAGCTAGCAAGCAGACTATACCGCAGGCTGCTGCTACGGTGTGAAGGTTTGGAGTTGAACTGACAGTCGTGGCTTGCGGAAGAAATGAGGGGAAGTACGAGCCGGCCCAGCCCTCAATCCCCTAAAGGGATCCTCGGCTCGCCTCCCCCACGGGTTAGGAGAGATGCACGCTGTTGACCATCCTAATGTGTTTGTTTTCAGTCCATTGAACAATGGCTGGTTGGTAAAAACGCGCTACCCCTGGGGAAAAATTTACGTTTAGTACTTGCTCGAAGGCCCAGTGGCAAAGAATTTCCCACAGTTTAAATTTCATCGCGCGCCTCGGCGTCTTGACCTCACAGCGCGCGAATTGCTATCGTGACTATATTGGGCTCCTTCTACCTATTGAGCGCCAAGGCTGCCGTGGGGGGCTGCCACGAATTATGGGACTGACGAAACTGGTTGTGCGAGGGGCGCGGCAGCACAACCTGAAAAACATCAATCTGGAAATCCCCCGGAACTCGCTCACCGTGATCACCGGTTTGTCGGGATCGGGCAAGTCATCTCTCGCATTCGACACGATTTACGCGGAAGGGCAGCGAAGATACGTCGAATCCCTGTCGGCGTACGCGCGTCAGTTCCTGGACCAGATGGAGCGGCCGGAAGTAGATGTGATTGAAGGGCTTTCTCCCTCCATCGCGATCGAGCAGAAAACCACCACGCGTTCGCCCCGCTCTACGGTTGGCACCATCACTGAGATTTACGATTATCTGCGCGTGATTTACAGCTCCGTGGGCGTTCCCCATTGTCCCAAACTGCGGCAAGCCGATTACGCGGCAATCCAGCGAGCAAATTGTGCAGGCCATCCTGAAAGGCGAGCTGTGCAAGTCCGATGACCGCATCATGATCCTTGCGCCGGTGGTGCGCGGCCGCAAAGGAGCGTACCGGAAGGAGCTCGAAAAGCTGGCGCAGGATGGATTCGTTCGCGTGCGGATTAATGGCGAGCTGTATCCGCTGGACGAGCCTCCCGCACTCGATAAGCGCAAGAACCACACCATTGAGGTGGTGATCGACCGGCTGCTGGTCAAGCAGGGAGTGGCCGCGCGGCTCGAGCAGTCCATCGCGACGGCGCTGAAGCTGGCGCAAGGGCTTGTGACCGTGGCTGTCGTGGGCGGCGCCGAGCATGTTTTCTCTGAGAAGCTGGCGTGCCCGGATTGCGGCTTGTCTGTGCCACATCTGGAACCACGTCGTTCAGTTTCAATTGCCGTACGGCGCTTGCCCGGCTTTCAATGGTCTCGGATCGAAATACGATTTTGATCCCGCAAAGGTGGTGGCGGATTGGACGCGACCATTGTTCGATGGAGGATTGGGGCCTGGCTCTAGCTCGGCGATTTTGAAGCGGACACTGGAACTGGCGGCGTACGCGCACGGTTTCCATCTGGATACACCCTTTGATAAATATCCGGCACGCGTGCAGAACTTACTCCTGTACGGCTATCCTCCCGCAGGAGCCAAACGCGGCAGTGAAGCAGCTGCGAAACCGGCGAGTGGCAGCGAAAAGGGATTTCGCTTTCAGGGAGATCCTGAAGTTTCTCGAGCGCAACTTGAGGATTCCAATTCCGATTCCTATCGCGAGTGGATGACCCAATTCATGTCGGCCACGCTCTGCAACACCTGCCTGGGAAGGCGGCTGCGCCCGGAATCGCTGGCCGTAAGCTGGCGGGGTGGTCGATTTCTGATTTTACGGCGCTGTCGCTGAGCGATGCGCGACCCGCCGTCGACAAAATCCTTTCGCAGCTTACACCGAGACAAATGGAAGTTGCCGGCCGGCCGCTGAAAGAAGTGGGCGAGCGGATTGATTTTCTGCTGGCCGTCGGGCTGGGATATCTAAGCCTGGAGCGCTCGGCGGCCACGCTTTCGGGCGGTGAAGCGCAGCGCATCCGGTTGGCTACACAGATTGGGTCGCGGCTGCGCGGCGTGATGTATGTTCTGGACGAACCGTCGATCGGATTGCACGCGCGAGATAACGATCGGCTGCTGCATTCGCTCGAGCAGCTTCGCGATCTCGGAAATACGGTATTGGTTGTGGAGCACGACGAAGACACGATCCGTCGCGCGGATTATGTTGTCGACCTGGGTCCAGGGGCGGGCAATGCCGGTGGTTATCTTGTGGCCAAGGGCAAGCCGGAGGAAATCGCGGCGTCGGCAGAATCGTTGACCGGGCAATATCTGTCTGGGCGGGCAAAAATTCCAGTGCCCACGAAGCGGCGCAGCCCCAATGGGAAAGCGATCCAGATTCTGGGCGCGCATGCCAACAATTTGAAAGAAGTGGATGTGAGTTTTCCGCTGGGGCTGTTTACCGTGGTGACCGGTGTATCCGGCTCCGGGAAATCCACGCTGGTGAACGACATTCTTTATCGTGCGCTGGCGCAGAAATTATACCGATCCCAGGAGCCGCCCGGAACGCACCGCATGATTCTGGGCATCGAGCACATCGATAAAGTGATCGAGATCGATCAAGCGCCGATCGGACGCACACCGCGCTCGAACCCGGCCACGTACACGGGCGTTTTTGCGCCGATTCGCGAACTGTTTGCGATGCTGCCGGAAGCCCGGGAACGCGGCTATCGTCCGGGGCGTTTCAGTTTCAACGTAAAGGGCGGGCGTTGCGAGGCGTGCCAGGGAGAAGGACTGCGGCGCATCGAAATGAATTTTTTGCCGGACGTGTATGTTACCTGCGAGGTGTGTCGCGGGCGGCGCTACAATGCGGAAACGCTGGCGGTTCGCTACAAGGGGCATTCGATCAATGATGTGTTGAACCTGCCCGCGAGCGACGCGTTGAAGGTGCTTGAGAATATTCCGCAGATTCAGCAGAAGCTTTCTACCATTGTCGAGGTTGGCCTTGGCTATGTGCAGCTGGGGCAGTCTGCCACTACGCTTTCGGCGGCGAAGCGCAGCGCATCAAGCTGGCTTCGCGAGCTTTCCTAGCGCCAGACCGGGCGAACCATCTACATCCTCGATGAGCCGACCACGGATTGCACCTCGACGATGTGCGCTAACTTCTTATCGTGCTGCAGCGTTTGGTGGAACTCGGCAATACCGTGCTGATCATCGAACACAATCTGGACGTGATCAAGCAAGCGGACTGGATCATCGATCTTGGTCCGGAAGGCGGCAAGGCGGCGGGCGTATTGTGGCGCAGGGAACCCGGAACAAGTGGCGCGCGTGAAGAAATCGTACACCGGACAGGCGATGCGCGCCCGGGTTAATTACGCCAGCGATAGCTTACAGGTGCGTGACTTCAATCCGCTATATTGGGCTCCTTCTACCTATTGAGCGCCAAGGCTGCCGTGGGGGGCTGCCACGAATTATGGGACTGACCAAACTGGTTGTGCGGGGGGCACGGCAGCACAACCTGAAAAATATCAATCTGGAAATCCCCCGGAACTCGCTCACCGTGATCACCGGTTTGTCGGGGTCGGGCAAGTCATCTCTCGCATTCGACACGATTTACGCGGAAGGGCAGCGAAGGTACGTCGAATCCCTGTCGGCGTACGCGCGTCAGTTCCTGGATCAGATGGAGCGGCCGGAAGTGGATGTGATTGAAGGGCTTTCTCCCTCCATCGCGATCGAGCAGAAAACCACCACGCGTTCGCCCCGCTCTACGGTTGGCACCATTACTGAGATTTACGATTATCTGCGCGTGATTTACAGCTCCGTGGGTGTTCCCCATTGCCCAAACTGCGGCAAGCCGATTACGCGCCAATCCAGCGAGCAAATTGTGCAGGCCATCCTGAAAGGCGAGCTGTGCAAGTCCGATGACCGCATCATGATCCTTGCGCCGGTGGTGCGCGGCCGCAAAGGAGCGTACCGGAAGGAGCTAGAAAAGCTGGCGCAGGACGGGTTCGTTCGCGTGCGGATTAATGGCGAGTTGTATCCACTGGACGAGCCTCCGGCACTCGATAAGCGCAAGAACCACACCATTGAGGTGGTGATCGACCGGCTGCTGGTCAAGCAGGGAGTGGCCGCGCGGCTCGAGCAGTCCATCGCGACGGCGCTGAAGCTGGCGCAAGGGCTTGTGACCGTGGCTGTCGTGGGCGGCGCCGAGCATGTTTTCTCGGAGAAGCTGGCGTGCCCGGATTGCGGCTTGTCTGTGCCACAGCTGGAACCCCGATCGTTCAGTTTCAATTCGCCGTACGGCGCTTGTCCGGCTTGTAACGGTCTCGGATCGAAATACGACTTTGATCCCGCAAAGGTGGTGGCGGATTGGACGCGACCATTGTTCGATGGAGGATTGGGGCCTGGCTCTAGCTCAGCGATTTTGAAGCGCACACTGGAACTGGCGGCGTACGCGCACGGTTTCCATCTGGATACACCCTTTGAAAAATATCCTGCACGCGTGCAGAACTTACTGCTGTACGGCTATCCTCCCACAGGAGCCAAACGCGGCAGTGAAGCAGCTGCGAAACCGGCGAGTGGCAGCGAAAAGGGATTTCGCTTTCAGGGAGTCCTGAAGTTTCTCGAGCGCAACTTCGAGGATTCCAATTCCGATTCCTATCGCGAGTGGATGACCCAATACATGTCGGCCACGCTCTGCAATACCTGTCTGGGAAGGCGGCTGCGCCCGGAATCGCTGGCCGTCAAGCTGGCGGGGTGGTCGATTTCTGATTTCACGGCGCTGTCGCTGAGCGATGCGCGGCCCGCCGTCGACAAAATTCTTTCGCAACTTACACCGAGACAAATGGAAGTTGCGGGCCGGCCGCTGAAAGAAGTGGGCGAGCGGATTGATTTTCTGCTGGCCGTTGGACTGGGATATCTAAGCCTGGAGCGCTCGGCGGCCACGCTATCGGGCGGTGAAGCGCAGCGCATCCGGTTGGCTACACAGATTGGGTCGCGGCTGCGCGGCGTGATGTATGTTCTCGACGAACCGTCCATCGGATTGCACGCGCGAGATAACGATCGGCTGCTGCATTCGCTCGAGCAGCTTCGCGATCTGGGGAATACGGTATTGGTTGTGGAGCACGACGAAGACACGATCCGTCGCGCGGATTATGTTGTCGACCTGGGTCCAGGGGCGGGCAATGCCGGTGGTTATCTTGTGGCCAAGGGCAAGCCGGAGGAAATCGCGGCGTCGGCAGAATCGTTGACCGGGCAATATCTGTCTGGGCGGGCAAAAATTCCAGTACCCACGAAGCGGCGCAGCCCCAATGGGAAAGCGATCCAGATTCTGGGCGCGCATGCCAACAATTTGAAAGACGTGGATGTGAGTTTTCCGCTGGGCCTGTTTACCGTGGTGACCGGTGTGTCCGGCTCCGGGAAATCCACGCTGGTGAACGACATTCTTTATCGTGCGCTGGCGCAGAAGTTATACCGATCCCAGGAGCCGCCCGGAACGCACCGCATGATTCTGGGCATCGAGCACATCGATAAAGTAATCGAGATCGATCAAGCGCCGATCGGACGCACACCGCGCTCGAACCCCGCGACGTACACGGGCGTTTTTGCGCCGATTCGCGAACTGTTTGCGATGCTGCCGGAAGCCCGGGAACGCGGCTATCGGCCGGGGCGTTTCAGTTTCAACGTAAAGGGCGGGCGTTGCGAGGCGTGCCAGGGAGAAGGACTGCGGCGCATCGAAATGAATTTTTTGCCGGACGTGTATGTTACCTGCGAGGTGTGTCGCGGGCGGCGGTACAATGCGGAAACGCTGGCGGTGCGCTACAAGGGGCATTCGATCAATGATGTGTTGAACCTGCCCGCGAGCGACGCGTTGAAGGTGCTTGAGAATATTCCGCAGATTCAGCAGAAGCTGACTACCATTGTCGAGGTTGGCCTTGGCTATGTGCAGCTGGGACAGTCTGCCACTACGCTTTCGGGCGGCGAAGCGCAGCGCATCAAGCTGGCTCGCGAGCTTTCCAAGCGCCAGACCGGGCGAACCATCTACATCCTCGATGAGCCGACCACGGGATTGCACTTCGACGATGTGCGCAAACTTCTCGACGTGCTGCAGCGTTTGGTGGAACTCGGCAATACCGTGCTGATCATCGAACATAATCTGGACGTGATCAAGCAAGCGGACTGGATCATCGATCTTGGTCCGGAAGGCGGGCAAGGCGGCGGGCGTATTGTGGCGCAGGGAACGCCGGAACAAGTGGCGCGGGTGAAGAAATCGTACACCGGACAGGCGATGGCGCGCTCCCTGGGGTTGAATGGTTACGCCAGCGGGAATGAAAGCGGTTTACGAAAGGGTGCGTGACTTCAATCCCGGCGTTAGCGCTTTCCGCCACTTGCGCCCTGTTGCGCTTCCTCGTACAGTGATGACACTCGCATGAGCATCTATTCGATTCATCCACTGGTATTCGGAGGTGTGCGCACCTACCCGCTGGCTACGCGCAAAAGCAAGGTCAATGCGCGGGAGTTCGCCAAGCCGTCGTTGAAACGCAGCACGCTGAAACAATTTCTCGATGGCTTGCCGGAAATTCTGGCGGCGCAGGATCTGCGCGACCTGCTATCGGCGGTGCATCGCGCAAAGAAACAGCGGCGCGCCGTTCTTTGGGGAATCGGCGGGCACGTGATCAAGGTTGGGCTTGGGCCGCTTCTGATCGAACTGATGAAGCAGGGCTTCGTTTCCGGCGTGGCCATGAACGGCGCCGCGCTGATTCACGATTTCGAAATCGCGCTGGTGGGCAGCACGTCGGAGGATGTGCAAGCGGGAATTGGCGCGGGGGCATTCGGAATGGCTGAGGAAACCGGGAGGACCATCAACGAAATCGCCAAGCTGGCGCAGCGTCTGCGAATGGGTTACGGGGAAGCGGCGGGGCAGTATCTGAGCAGCGGAATGCTTTCGCCGAAACACGGTGGCGAGAGCGTTTTGCTGCAGGCTTACCGGCTGCGGATTCCTGTGACCGTTCATCTGGCGATCGGCACGGACATTCCCCATATGCATCCGGCCGCGGACGGCGCCGCGCTGGGGGCTGCCAGCTACAACGATTTCCGCTTATTTTGCGCCCTCGTTCAGGAGATGGATGCCGGAGGGGTT
This sequence comes from Candidatus Acidiferrales bacterium, assembly GCA_963804635.1. Lineage (GTDB taxonomy): Bacteria > Acidobacteriota > Terriglobia > Acidiferrales > UBA7541 > Acidiferrum. The sequence continues at coordinate 11,089 of CAWDRK010000041.1, read as the reverse complement.
TATCTCAACTGGGGTTCGGCGGTGCTGTTGCCGGAAGTATTTCTGAAAGCAGTTTCCGTGGTGCGCAATCTGGGCGTGGCACTGCATCCGATCACCACGGCAAATTTCGATTTCATTCAGCATTACCGCCCGCTGCAGAATGTAGTGAAGCGTCCGACGGCAGCATCGAAAGAAGGTAGAGGCGCAGAATCGCGAGGCTTTGCGATTACCGGACACCACGAATTGCTTTTCCCGCTGGTTGCTGCGGCGCTGGCGGAGGGTTGGCCAAAATCCGCAAAACGCAGGAGAGCTTGAGATTGTTTGACGACTACCCATCCGTTCCGCCCGAACTCACTCCCGATTCCAGAGAAGCTTCCTCTGAGACTCCGCAAGCGGAGCCCTCGCCGCAAATTTGGGGTGCGCCGGTTGCTGGCGGCGCGCCGGTTGCCGCAGCAGGAACTCCTTACTACGACTTGCGTTATCCGGCGGACTTGCAGATCAGCTGGTCCTGGCCGCATTTGGTGCTCTTCCTGTTATTTGCCGTCATCAGTCTGACCGTCATCCAGGGAATCTTGATGGTGTTTTACGCGCCGCACCAGTCGATGTCGTCCCAACAACTGGAAACGTACCTGCTATCGAAGCCGCAGTTCACGTTGGGCAGCATGATTATCTGGTATGCGGCGATTTTCTTTTTTCTCTATGTGACGTTGTCTCTACTGCGAGGGCATTCCTTCTGGGAATGCCTGGGCTGGCGCAAGATTTCCTCGCGTCCCGGCGAGCGGGCGCGAAATCCCATGGTGTATTTTCTTGCCGGATGCGGTTTGTCGTTGTTTGTCGCCATATTGAGTTCCCGGTTGAAAGCGCCGGACAACTCTCCCATGGAGGAACTGTTCAAGAATCGCCAGACTGCGCTGCTGTTTGTTGGCATGGCAGTCTTAATCGCGCCGCTGGTGGAAGAAACGCTCTTCCGCGGATATCTCTATCCCCTGTTTGCGCGATCGTTTGGCGTCACGCCGGGCATTGTGATCACCGGAGTGCTGTTCGGGATGATGCATGGCGCGCAGCTGGGCTGGACCTGGGGATTGGTAGCCATGCTGATTCTGGTGGGAATTGTGTTTACGCTGGTGCGGGCACGAACGGGCAGCGTTTTTGCCAGTTTTCTGATGCATCTGGGGTACAACTCGCTGATATCGGTGGCTGCGTTGATTGGCACACACGGATTCACGCAGACGCCTGTCGGAAAGTGACCGATGCGCGCTAGAAACTTCATACGCTAAAATAAACACACGAGAGGAAGCGCGCAAGAATGTACGTGGCACAGCCCATTGCATGGACCGAGCACGGCGTCGTAATGCTGGATCAGCGGCGGCTGCCTGCCGAAGAAATCAGCCATACCTACACGGATTATCTTGGCGTAGCTAAGGCGATTCGAGAAATGGTGATTCGCGGAGCGCCGGCGATTGGCGTTGCCGCCGCCATGGGAGTCGCAATCGGGGTGCAGAAATCGCAGGCCGGCTCCGTCGATCAACTGCAAAAGGAACTCACGCAGATTTGCGACACCCTGGCGAAGACCAGGCCCACGGCGGTGGACTTGTTCTGGGCCTTGCAGCGCATGAAGGCGCGCTTTGCGGCGGTCACGCAATCTACTTCCGATCTGGCGGAGATCCGCAAAGTGATGATTGCCGAAGCGCTGGAAGTCCATCTCGAGAAGAAGGCCACGGACGAAGCGATTGGCAGGTTCGGCGCCGAATACATGCCCCAAGAAGGCCAGGTAATGACGCAGTGCAACGCCGGAGCGCTGGCGACAGCTGGGATTGGCTCAGCGCTAGGCGTGATTCGCGTCGCGTATGAGCAAGGGCGAAAGATCCATGTGCTGGTGCCGGAAACGCGGCCGTATCTGCAGGGCGCCAGGCTGACCGCGTGGGAACTTCATCGCGGCGGCATTCCGCTGACATTGATCACCGACAACATGGTGGGGCATTTCCTGAAGACCGGGAAAGTCGGCGCGATCGTCACCGGAGCCGACCGCATTGCGGCAAACGGCGATACCGCCAACAAGATTGGCACCTACCAGATTGCGGTGCTCGCGAAAGAAAACCATGTACCGTTTTATATTGCCGCGCCGGTTTCCACGTTTGACTTGTCGATTCCGGACGGGGAGCACATTCCCATCGAAGAGCGCAGCGCAGAAGAGGTCACGCATATTCAGGGCGTGCGCATCGCGCCAGACGTACCTGCGGCGCATCCGGCTTTCGATGTCACGCCGAATCGGTATATCCATGCGATTTTCACAGAGCGGGGAGTAGCCAAGGCGCCGTTCACGGAATCTTTGAAGCAGCTTGCTTCTGCTCAGCCGGTCGCCGCGCCTCGCAATAACGAAAACCCTCCAGGCCTGAGCTACAGGTAAAGCGCGTCGTTAGGATTGCCATAAAAGCCAGCGGCACATTGCAGAAACAAACCGACGAGGCACCCGCCCCGGAAGGCCGTCGCTACAAGTTAAACCCCAGAGAAAACCTTCACTCCTGAAAAGGGTGAGCTACAGGGTTCGCTCGCGGTTCGGGGAAAGCCACAAAAGAAAAAGGGCGGCCCGAAGGCCGCCCTTTCCGTGCGCGTTTTCGCGGGTTAGAAGGTGAGCTTGGCCGTTATTTGCGCCATTCTCATGTCGGTTGCGGCGGACGCAAACGCTCCGTAAGGAGTCGTGGGCGTTGACGATGTGAGAATGGTCTTTCCGAAACTAATGAGCGTTTGTGAAGACGGCGCGCCGTAATTCGCATGGTTGAGCCAGTTGTAGGCATTCAGCCCCAGCTGGAAGTTCATGCGCTCGTTGATCTGGAACGTTTTGCGGAGGCTCATATCGCCGCCGAAGAAGCCGGGGCCGCGGAAAGCATTGCGACCCACGATGTTGCCGGTAAAGCCGGTCGGCTGCGCAAACAAGTAAGGTGCGTTGGGGTTCACGCCGCCTTGAATGCCAAAGCACGCGTTCACGACACAAGCACCGCCGTTGGAAAAGTCCCGTCGGGTGAACAAGGGCTGCAGGATGATCGCGTTACCGGGGGTAATGAAACCCAGACCCATATTTTGACCGGCGAGGCCTGCGATTGTCGCGGAGTCGTTGACGGTGAAGGGGAATCCGGTCCGCCAGAACTCGGTGCCGGAGAGCTGCCAACCACCGACGGCTGCGTTCAACAAACGATTGCTGCTCTTGAACGGCAGCGCATAGATATAGCTGGCGCTGATCTGATGACGGGCGTCGTAGTCCGCCGAGGCATAGTTATCGTGCAGATTGCCGGGGTTGATCTGCCCCAAGACGCTAGAGTAGATGCCCCACGGCTCTACACCGCCATTGGAGTTCTCGTCCAAAGCATGCGAAAAAGTATAGCTAAAGCGGCCCGTCAAACCATGCCAGCTGTTTTCTTGAATAGAAGCGGTTAGGCCGTTGTAGTTGGAGATGGCGCCGCTTAACAGAGTATTGACGCGCCCTACCCGAGGATCCGGTGCCGTGCCAGGGAGCAACCCAAATCCGAATTGGCCGGCCCCCGCGAAGGCATTCAGGTAGTCGTTGAAGTACAACTCATCGTAACCTTTATTGCCGACGTAGTTGAAGGAAACGATAGTGTTCGGTGTGAGGGCGTGTTGCAGTTCGGCGTTCCATTGCAGATATTTCGGATTCTGGAGGCTGCGGCTGACGTCGTTGAGGGCTGGGGTAGTGGCACAGGAAGTCGCCAGAGCCGGATTGGAAAAGGAATTCAAGTAGGTGTTCAGGTTCCCGCCGGAGTAGTAGTTGCTGGTAAACGCGGAGTTGCATTGCTGAACATAGCTGACACCACTGTTGGGGAAGGCAGTAGTCGAAGGCGAGTTCAGGTCCCAAGCCAGGCTGCCACCAGGAACAGTCCACAGGTTAACTTGCGGGAAGTTGGTGTCAATACCGCTCAAAACGGTCCCGGGATACAGGTCAGCAAACAGCCCGACACCGCCGCGAAGGACGGTCTTGGAGTTCAGAGAATAGGCAACGCCGAAACGGGGCTGAAAGGCCACCGCTTCGATACCGGGGATAATCGTATGATTGCCCGTCTTGTAGGATTGGTCGTAAGGGATGTCTGCTCCCTTGGTCAACTCGCTGAAGGGCTCGACCGGAAGCCCTGCGCAATTATGTTGGCAAACGCCACCCGAATTGCGGTCGGCCCTCAGGGTGAACGTAAATTTCAGTTTTGAATTTGCCCGGAACTCGTCCTGGAAATAGAGGCCGAAGGTATAGAAAGCGACGGGCTGCACAGGGTTTGTCGCGAAGTTGTATTGCGTATACTGCGCCGTGTCGGTGGCAAACTGCGCCAGCGTAGTGTTCATAGCCGGATAGACAGCCAACGATGAAGCGGTAAAATCGCTGATGTCATCGCGCCTGAAGTTCACCCCCATTTTGAAGGAGTGATTGCCTTTGGTAATCGACAAGTCGTCGACCAATCCCCACTGGGTCACGTTGCGGCCTTGTGGGAACAGGAAACCCGGATACCCTCCCTGCCCGGAACCGAATCCGAGGTTCGTGAGCGAGTTATCTGTGAAGGCCAGGTTGCCGGGGATCAGACCGAGTGCTGGGGAGTTGGCTTGTATCTTGCCGAAAATCGCCGAGTAGTACAGCACCGAGCCGATGAAGTTGTTGACGATCGTGGGGCTAAAAACGTGGGTGTAGTTTAACTGCCCTTCGTTTTGCGGCTGATTGCTATCGGTGTTAAAGGCCGGGTTGATGACGTCGGTATAGGTCGGCTGGACGCCGCGGTCGAACTTGACGCGACCAAAGATTTTGTCCTTATCGCTAAAAGAATAATCAAGGCGCCCGGAAACCAGGAATTCCTTATTGCCCGCAGCGGAACTGTCCGTCCAGGACTGTGTGCACTGGTCAGCGGCAAGAATTCCTGTCGCGGCGATGCCATTGTTGGAGCAGCTGTTTGCGTTTGGCGTGGCGGTATTGACGCCCGGCGCCGCGTTCCACAGCTTAAAGAGATTCTGGTAGAAGGCTTGCGTGGCCGCGTCTTGGGGAATGTTGCCCATAACATAGCTCTGGAACTCCGGAGTCGGAACGGTCGCCGGCTTGACAGAGCCGAAGATGTAGCGGATACCTTCCGTGTTTATAAAGAAAAACGCTTTGTCCCTTTTTATCGGCCCACCCAAAGAGGCGGCCCACTGGTTGTTGTTTTCAAATGGGCGATCGGGGAGTGGATCTCCGGGCGCCGTGGTGCCCTTGAGGATCGGGTCATTGGCGTTGAGGTAGCGGCCGGTCCAATTGTAAACGGCGTTGCCGTGCCAGGAGTTGGTGCCGGACTTGGTGCTGTAGTCAACTTGGGAACCGGCTTGGCGGCCATACTGGCCGGTATAGGCGTTGTTGACGACGGAGACTTCCTGCAATTCATTACCGCCGAGCAAAAGGTTGCTGGAACCGGAATTGTTCAGGTTCAGGAACGGGTCATTGTAATCATTACCATTCATGGTGAAGAGATTGGAAGTGCCCGGCAAACCGAAAGTGCTGAAGTTGCCGTATCCGCCGCCGGCCGTATTGCTCATGGTGACGCCGGGTGCGGTCTGCGCGACATAAGTGACGTCCCCGCCCGGGTTGGGGACTTCCTGGATTTGTCTGGTTTCAAAAACGGTTGAGATGTTGGCGTTTTCGGTCTGCAGTTGCGCGACGTTCTCGGCGGATACCTCAACCGTGGTGGTGCCCGATCCTACTTCCAGCGCGGCGTTACCGGAAACCGTGGTTCCCAGAAGCACGGTGATGGTGCGCGTCGCCGTCTTGAAACCGGCCTTCGCAATTTCGAGAGTGTACCCGCCGGGTTTCAGCAAGGAAATAGTGTAGTCACCACTGGCCGAAGTCGTGGCTTTATACTGTTCACCGGTAGCCGCGTTCTTCAGAGTTACATCCGCCTCGGAAACCACCGCTCCCGTAGGATCGGTGACCGTTCCAGCGACTCCTCCCGTAACGATGGATTGTCCCCAACTGCTTGTGGCACTGAACAGGGTGAACGCAAGAGCCAGAACTAAAACGTGCCTCAAATATTTCTTCATTATTGATTCCTCTCATTTAGACAAACTTCAACACGGCACCTGACGAACCGATGCGGGATACGGCACGAAGCCAGACACACAGACACACCAAACCTGTGAAGTCAAAGCTTCAGTGCTAACTCATATTTGGTTGTTCGACCGTATGCTGCGAACCGGCTTATCACCAAGTTCCACCCGCAGCATCCAGCGTCATTCGCGCCTGGTTGGAAACGCTGCGTTCAGCGTTTGAGACGAATGACGATCAGGGCGGGAATCCCTCTTGCAAGAAAACTGCCAACCGCTAGAGGAAATATATACACCATAATCAGTCATTTATGGCGGAGTGCGGGATTCGTTTATGGAGGTATTCCGGAATGTTGGATTGTTTATACAATTTCCTGTAGGCTGCTTCGTTGCGTCCGTCATGGGGCAGCCTGACAAATCGCTTTGATGGTAATTTGACTATTGGTTTACAACTTTCATCACTAACTGCGTGCCCTTCTTCAGTTGAATGTCTTTTCCGGAGGCAGCCAGCACCGTGTAGTGTTTCCCATCCGTAATTCTGTCTCCGAGTTGCAGGCCGGTTATGCCGAAGACGCCCTTGCTTGTGCCTGTGAGTTGATTTGGCGCGGAGACCGCATGTCCACTTACGCCGGCAGTTCGTGTGGCGCCCTCAACCCTTGTTCCGGTAGCGTCCGCGATGTCGCGATTGGAGTCCGATTCAGGAGCTAATGCTTGAATGATGAGGCTGAACGGCGCGGCGTCGCCGCCCTTCGGCTTCACCTGATCGAACACAATGACAACGTAGGTTTCGGGTCTGTCTGTCGTAGGTGCTTCGACCGAACGGACGTGTCCGAGGAGCGTCGATCCTTTCTTCAATAAGACATCATGCCCTTGTTTGATGTCCTGGGTGGTCTGCGCTTCCACCGTGTCATCGTTCTTGGTCTGAGTGATGACCATGGGCGTTGTGAGCTTCGCAAAGAAACTGGTGTCGACCGGAACATTCAGCGAGTTCGAAGACTTGGCCGGAGATGTTGCAGCCGTAGCCTGTGCGGGACTCCATGCTCCCCATGCGCCTGGTGTGGTGGCGTGCGATGTGATGCTCAACGCGCAAGCGAAAACCAAGGTGGAATATTTCATGATGCTCCTTAATGGTTCTTGCGGAATCCAGGATGGACAACGCAGATGTCGCGGGCCAGTGCTCCCCACATAGTTGCAGGGTAGCGAACTAGGGGTTCCGTAGAAAGAAGAAAGTTAATTAGGTTCGCATGGGTTCAGGGAAATAAAAAAAGGCGGCCTGGTGAAAGGCCGCCTTTTTTTTGATTGTTGTCAGGAGTTAGAACTTAAACTTTGCCATCACCTGCAGAACTCGGCCGGAAACGGCCGCGCCCTGGAAGTTGCCGTACGGGCTGTTGGGCTGGGTAACGGTGTTCAGGATCTGCCCAAAGAGGCCCGAGGTTGCGCTGTTGGTGGGGTTGGCAAAGTTCGCGTGGTTGAGCACGTTGTAGGCACTCGCTCCCAACGTGAATGTCATACCACTCTCTGTCACTCGGAAATCCTTGAACAGAGAGAAGTCCATGTCAAAGTACCCCGGACCACGGAAGAAGTTACGTCCCGTGTTGCCGAAGTCGCTCTGGGCGGTGTAGTCCGCGAAGTTGGTATTGGGGAGGCAGGAAACCGCCGGATTGGAACCGGGGCCGGAGCAAACGGTGCCTCCGCCGAGATAGTCTGCCAGAACGCGGGTTGCGTAAGTGTTGTTGGCAAACATTCTGCCGGTGATGCGCGTGTTATAGACGCTGAAGGGTTCGCCAGTGCGCCAGAAAATGGTGCTGCCGACGTTCCAGCCGCCGATCGCCGCATTCAAGAAATGATTCTCAGACTTGAACGGGAGCGCGTAAAAGAAGTTGCCGCTGACGATGTGGCGGAAGTCATAGTCCGAATTTCCGTAGTTCTTGCTCAGATTGTAGGGATCCATCTGTTGGGTGATGGAGTCGCCACCGGTCTGCGTGCTGTAAGGCAGCAAGCCACCGTTGGATACATCATCGGAGCTATGGCTGTAGGTGTAATTGAATATGCCCTGGAAGCCCTTGCTGAAGCGCTGGTTGAGGCTGACTGTCATGCCGTTGTAGTTGGAAATGCCCCCATTGTAATATTGCCGGACGCTGCCGAAGCGCGCATCTGGAACGGTGTTGGGCAGATCTCCGAAATGCGACACGTAGGTGAAACCAGAAGCCGAGGTTGTGCCGCACAACACGCAGTAGGTGTTCATCCCGGTGACATTCATGAATTCGTTGTAACCGTGATTGCCCACATAGTTGATGCTGAGAGACGTGTTGGGACCGAGCACTTGCTGGATCTGCAGGTTCCACTCGTAGTACGCGGGATTCTTGATGTTGTTGGCGATGGAGTTGAAGTTGGGTGTGATTCCCAAGCTTGTCGTGGTACCGCCATTCGCAAACCCGGACTGCAGGGAAGCGTTGTTGGCAGCCAGAGCGGACCACGCACTGCCCGCCTCACCTGGGGCGATGGGAGCATCCACCGCGGTGAAGGAGCTTACGTTGGGAAGGTTGGTGATAAAGCGATCCGCCAGGAAGCCTGGATAGAGGTCATTGAACATGCCGAAGCCGCCGCGGAGGACGGTGCTACCGGGCTTCGTCAACCGGTCATTCGGTGTCCAGGCAAAACCAATGCGCGGTCCCCATGCAACAGTCTGCAGGTTGGGGAAGGCCTGGTGTTGGTGGGTCAGCACTGCCTGGTTATAAGGAATGGTGGGGTCATGATTTAGGTCCTGGAACTGGGTCGCCAAGCGGCCAAAGCAGTTGTCTTTGCAGATTTCCGGGGAGTTGCGATCCAACCGGAGAGCCAAAGTCAAGGTTAGGCTGCTGTTGACCCGCAACTCGTCCTGAACATACAAGCCCAGGCTGTAGTATTTGATTTGTTGAACGCCGAAGTTGGCAAACCCCTGGTTAACGTTACTCCCTCCAGCCGAAGAAGCCACGCCGTCGAAGAAGTCCGTCATGCTGTTCATGGCGATCGTTCCGCTGGTGTTGGGATACATGGCGAAGGTAGAGATCAGGTTGCGGCGGAAGTTGCCACCGAACTTGATCACGTTCTTGCCCTTGGTCCAGGAGAAGTCGTCGATGAACTGGTATTGGGTAACGTTCCGGCCTTGCGGGTAGTTGTTGTCGGTTCCGCCCATGTTGTTGAAGTCGCCGTCCCCAAAGACGATGGTCGTGGGGAAGACAGCCAGCGCCGCCTGGATATTCGGGGGACCAAAGATGGCGCTGTAGTACATGCCGGACACGATGAACTGGTTGGTCTTGGTGCCGCTGAAGACGTGGGTCCAAACCGCCTGGCCGTCATCTTCGGGCTGGACGCTGTTGGCATTGAACGCCGCGTTGATGGGGTCGGTTCCGGTAGCCTGCGTGCCACGATCCTGCTTGTAGCGGAAACGTACCGTGTCCTCCGCACTGGCGTTCCAGTCTGCGGTCACAGAAAAGAGCCGTTCCGTGTTCAGGTTGTTAACCGTGCTGCGGAACGTCTGCGCGCAGGGCAAAGCCGTCCATGCGCCAGTAGCCGGTCCGCTGCCCCAGAAGGTGTTCGCCTGTCCTGCTACTGGTGTGCCGGTGAAATCGCCGCAGCCGCCATTGGCAGCCGCATTATTGGCCGGGGTTCCCACTGCCACAGGAGTGGCGCGGCTGAGCCCGGGTGCGCCGGCATAAAGTCCGAAGATTTTGTTGTAGAAAGCGCTTGAGGCTGAGCTGCCGCCAAAAACGGAATTAATATTCGACTGCGCAGCAGCGGCATAAGCGGTGGTCGGAACATAGACTGCTCCGCCGCTCGGAAGTACGTAGCGCAAGCCTTCGGTGTCAAAGAAGAAGAACAATTTGTCCTTCTTAATCGGTCCACCGATGGATCCCGCCCACTGGTTGCTGACTTCGTGAGGACGCGGGGTGGCGGTGTTGTTGTTGAACCAGTCGTTCGCGTTCAATACGTTTCCGTTGTAATAGTAAATGGCATTGCCGTGGAACTGGTTGGTGCCGCCCTTGGTGGTGTAGTTGATGTTGGCGCCCGCCATGCGGCCGTATTGGCCCGTGTAGCCGTTGGTAACGACAGCGATTTCCTGCAGCTCATTGGCGCCGAGAAGCAAGTTGCTGGCGCCGGAGTTATTCAGGTTCAGGTACGGATCGTTGTAGTCGTTGCCATTGACGGTATAAAGGTTGGAAGTTCCAGGCAGACCGTTCGCGGTGAAGTTGCCGTAGCCAGCGCCGGTGCTCAAGAACACGCCCGGTGTAGTCATTGCGAAGTTGGTGATGTCCTGCCCAGGGCTAGGAATATTCTCAATGGTATTCCGGTCGACGGTGGTGTTCAGGTTAGCGTTCTCCGTTGTAAGGAGAGGAGCTGCCGTGGTGATTTCGATGGTTTCCACCTTGCCGCTGACTTCCAGGGGAATCGGCACTCTGGAAGCTTGACCGATAGCAACAATGACATTGCGCTTCGAAGTGGCAAAGCCAGTCATGGTTACGGTTACGGTGTAATTGCCGGGTTTCACGAGGGCAAAATGGTATTCACCGTCGGCATTCGATTTCGTAGTTTCATTGAAGCCAGTTTCGGAACTGGATAAGTTCACTGATGCGTTCGGGACCACCGCGCCTGCCGGGTCCGTCACCGTTCCGTCAACCTGGCCTGAGACCAAGCTTTGGGCCGCCAAGTTCGGTGCGAGCGATCCGACGAGCAAAGCTGCCAGAACGAAAAACAACAACGTCTTAAACAACTTCATGCAAACCTCCTAAAGGTTTGGTGCCACCTGGTGGTGGCCCGCAAAAATGTAATTTCCCCAAACGAATCAACCCTGAAGGCTCTGGAAGGAGGCCATCCCTCTGTAGATCCAATGATGACAAAAGACGCGAGACTCCGACCAGGGCATACCGACAATATGAAGCATCTATGGGCAATTGAAACGCCAAACCAGCATCGACTTAACTACTTACTGCGTAAAGACTTACGGTGTGCCCGAGGGTCCTAGTGGACTTCCGGATATTGATTTATGTAGCAGCTGCAGTTCTCTCCCGAATTT
>CAWDRK010000040.1:0-61428 GCA_963804635.1 Candidatus Acidiferrales bacterium | reverse complement strand
CATGGCCTTCCAGTCCTGCGAAAAGCAATGCTCGTACTGGTAGCCCTGACACTTCTCCACCAAAAAGTTGCTCTCGATTCCCCAACGATGCCGCGCGCCCAAGTTGCATCGCTCATGGACGTTCTCCCGGCTCAGCGGTTCGCTGGAGATCCAAGCATGACGCGAGGCTTTCTGCACCGTATTTGCCGAATCCGGGGCCAGTTCCTCCCAGGTTTCTTCGCAGATCACCACATGTAGAATTTGCCGCCTCCGTTCTCTCTCCCCGTAGCGATACTCGATGTCGTTCACCCAGCGGAAACGTTGCTTGCGGTCACCCCAGTGCTGTTCCCCATGATGGTTGCGCTGCAGTTGTCCGAGCCCGCGGACCTCTTCCCATACCGACGGCAGCGAGTCGTCCTGCAGTACGATCATGAACTGCCAATGGTAGCGCCGGCACAGTTCCACGACCGGGCCGTTGGCATACAGCCCATCCAACAAAACCAAGATCGGCAGACGCGGAAAATACTCTTTCATCCGCTGCGCCAGCCGACGGAATGCTTTTAGTTCGCAGTCTTGTTTATCCCTCTCCTGGTCGTACTCTTCGTAGGTCAGAAACTCGCTCAACAGCGGAATGGTTATGCCATTCGCGAAGGCCAGGTTGGCCTCCAGAACATAGACGTAGTATTGCGTCTCGCTGCCCATGCTCCCGTCTTCCTGCTTATGCTGTAGGTCTCGCTCCAAGCATTGCTCGGTCCACAGCGTGTTCCGCGCCATCTTCTGCGTTCCATCGATCGCCACCGGATAACAGTTCCCCACCAGGTAGCGCAAGAATTTCTTCTTGCGGATGAACCGCTGGATCAGTTCGACCAGGGCTTCCTCGATCTCGTTTACCTCGATCCCCGCCAGCAGCCGGTTCAACGTGTCCTGATGCGCAACACTTTCCAGCTCCGGAAACAGCCGTCGCAGGTTCTCCTGGAACTGCGGCAGAGTCATCTGCCGGTTAGCTTCTCGTCGCGAGGCCATCTGGAATACAAACAGGAGTATCCCGTACAACAGCAACACCGTCGATTTGTGCCGGATCGTTTTCGGATTCCGCGGGTCGCGGATCTTCCCCAACCGCTTCAACAACGTGGGCAGAGCGGAACGATATGCTTGGATCTGTTCTTCCACCGCTTCCTGTCGCGCCTGCTGTTCCTCCTTCACCGTCTTCCAGGGACTCGTTCCGTTCCCGATCGTGCCCGTCGGCGGACTCTCGAGACCCTCGGCAGCCTGACGTTTGCGTAGTTCTTTCGCTGCCCGTCTCCGCTCCTTTCTCTCCCGTCTGCGTTCTTCTCTGCGCTCCCGGCAGCTCATCGCTGCCTCTGGCCTTCTCCGCTCGCCCCTTGCAGAAACGCACGAAACTCCGGCACCAGCGGATACACGTAGATCGTCCGGGGAGTCGATAGGTATCGCGTGTGACGGTCCATCCGTCCTCGCCCACGCGTCTCCCCCAAGCGAATCCAGTTGGCCGCTTGATAGCAGGTCCCCCGGTAGCGGGCCACCTCCACGAACGTTTCCAGCAACACCGGGCCGTAGCCGTAGCGCTCCTCCCAGTCTTCACGAATCCGTCGCGCTGCCAGCGACAAAGCCTTGCTCGCTAGATTTTTGATCCGTACCCAGGGAAAAATTATGAAACGGGTATTCGCCACCACCCAGTTCAATCTTTGCTGGCGATCTCGTTCCGTCCATCCGATCCACGCGTCCCGCTCTCGCAGCGCCCACGCCGAGGAAGCAAACAGCAAACACCCCAATCGACGTCCACCCCGGCCCACCAGAAAATACCGCTGATGCGCCCCAAACGGGCGCTTGTAGCCCAGCGGATGGTAACGATGCACATACTCGTTCCACAGCTGCATCGCTTCCTTCCCGCTTACCGGTTCCACTTCTACCGGGCCCACCTCTCGCATCGTTCCGGTAATCTCCTCCTCTGCAGCGCTGCCCGCCCCCACCACAATCGCTCGCTCACCCTTGTGCTGCATGCTGGCGTCCAGCTTGGGCAACTTCACCAATCCCAACGCCTCCAGTTGTCGCAAAGCCTTCGCACAGGAAGCCAGCTTGTTCCGCCCTGCGGGTGTAACCCACTCCAGATGTTCGCAGATGGTCTGTACCAGCTCCTTCCGACTCAGCCGCCAGTACACCCGCACCGTCTCTTGAATCTCCTGAATCTCTTGATTGCTGAATTCCCGCCCGGATAAGAACTTTGGTACACCTTCCGCATTTCGTTTCAATGTGTGGCCTCCGCATCGAAGTAATCCACACTGATCCTCTCAAAAGCGATAAGGGATGTCCAGTGCTTTTTGCGACAAAATAAATCGCTCGGTAGGTCTATGTCGTTCTCAGCTTTGGGTTAGCAGGACCACGCGTCAGTGTTGGAGAAAAACCAAGTCAAAACCCGCACCCTGGAAAGGCCCAAGGGTGCGGCACCCGAAGACGCTTCATGGGTCCTCCTGCGCCCCACGCCGCTGTCAGCTGCGGAGCAAATTCACCATTGGTTTTTACAGGGCGGCTTGCAGATTTGGGCGGGCTCGTGAACAATCTATGGGTAAGACCATTCCAATTTTTCCGAGCTCCGATGAAACAGAAAAGTGTTCCTTCTCTCGACGCGGCCGTGGCGGACATTCCCGACGGCGCGCGGATCATGTTCGGCGGATTTGGCGGCGCCGGTTTTCCCAACAATCTGATCGAGGCGTTATCGCGCAAGGGCGTCAAGAACATCACCGCCATCAGCAATAATTGCGGCACCCGCGAAGGCGAACTGGGCATCATGTTCAAGAACGCCCAGGTGAGGCACGTGATCGCGTCGTTCCCCGGGCCGCATTCCTACTATTTCCAGGAGCAGTTCGCCAAGAAAGAAGTTACCTGCGAACTGGTGCCGCAGGGCATCCTGTGCGAACGCATGCGCGCCGCTGCCGCGGGACTGCTGGGCTTCTACACTTGCGTCGGCGTGGACACGGAAGTGGCGCAAGGGAAAGAAGAACGCGTGATCGACGGCAAGCGCTGCATCCTGGAGAAGCCCATCCACGCGGATTTTGCGCTGATTAAAGCCGAGAGGGCTGACCAGCTCGGCAACCTGACGTACCGGCTGGCGGCGCGAAATTTTAATCCGATCATGGCCATGGCGGCGAAAACGACGATCGTCGAAGTGGAGGAAATTGTGCCGGTGGGCGCGATCGAACCGGAAAACGTGATCACGCCAGCGATCTTCGTGCATCGCATCGTGCAAGCGAAAGGAGTGCGCTTCGCCGGTTGACGGCAAGCCGAAAGCCATGGCTGAAAATAAACGACGATTGACGCGAGAACAGATTGCGCAGCGCGCGGCGCAGGAATTGAGCGACGGGGCGTACGTCAACCTGGGGTGGGGGATACCGAACCTGATTGCGGACTATTTGCCGAAGGGCATCACCGTGTACTTCCACAGCGAGAACGGAATTCTGGGGATGGGGCGGCGGGCCAAGCCGGGCGAAGAAGATTTTGATCTTGTCGACGCGATGAAGGTACCCGTCACGCTGATTCCCGGCGCATCGTTCTTCCATCAAGCCGATGCACACCTGATGACCCGCGGCGGGCATCTGGATGTGGCGGTGCTGGGCGGCTTTCAAGTTTCTGAAAAAGGCGATCTGGCGAACTGGAAGATTCCGGGTTCCAAGGGCGCCGGAAACATCGGCGAAGCCATGGACATCGCCACCGGCTCGAAGAACATCATTGTCTGCATGGAGCACAACGCCAAGGATGGTTCGCCGAAAATCGTGCACAAATGCAGCTATCCACTGACCGCCATTGAATGCGTGAACATGGTGGTGACGGATCTTGCCGTAATCGATGTGACGAAAAATGGATTGGTACTGCGTGAAGTAGCACCCGGGTGGACCGCGGAAGAAGTGCAGAAATTCACGGAAGCGAAATTGATGGCGCCTGGCGGCGGCGTGCCGCAGATGAAGCTGGGGCAGTAGGAGATATCGGATATCAGCGATCAGTTATCAGGAAACGCGGCGAATCTTATCGCGAGGATTCAAAGAAGGCGGCGTAAAGCCGCGCTACATGCGGGCGGCGCAGCGCGACACGATTTTTCCTTCGGGTGATTCCAGGACGATCACCAAACTGTCGGTCAACGGAACGCCCGCGCTCGGCACATCGAAATCAAACAGCCACTGGTATTTCGGCGGCAAAGGCTCGCTGCTGAGTTCGCGCGCATACGGCTGAATCGGTATGGTTGCCGCGTGCTTCAAAACAATCTCCCGCGCTGGACGCTGAAAAACTCCGTGCTTCCAATAGAAGTTGACGCGCAAAGAACGCAATATTTCTCGATTCAGGTACGTTTTTGTTGTTTCTGGCCGGCCGACTTCGGCGCAGGGCAAGTCGTGCAACTCAAAACTCAACTCCATTCTTTCAGGGAATTCGGTGACGATGTCGTTTCCGCGACGGAACAGTGTGCCGGTGGTGGAGTCCACACGGCGAAGATTGTCGAAGAACGGAGGAGCATTCAGCAGCCCGATTAAGCGGAAGCAGGGGCCATTCGGGACGGCACCGTCGGTAACGAATCGAACTCCGCCGTCGTAATTCCAGACGGTTTTATCGCGGGAGGGCTGAGCGTCGCTCCGTTGTGGAATAGCGGCGAGCTGAAGGAGGCAAGCAGCGAGAAAGCAGGCAAGGAAGCGGTGAAGCATGGCCATCCCCGGGCGGTAGCTAGTTTACTACTCGGGAGGTGGGTCGGAGAAGGGAAGTAAAGGCTAATCTTGGATAAGGGCTTTGATAGTTCCCCGCTCGATTGCTGCGCGCGCACTTCTTTCCGTATGGATCCATTCATTCAGGATTGACAGTTCCTAGCCGATCTCGGGCGGCAGATCCTGCAATGGTTGGTGGTTTTGGCCCATTAAAGAGACGGGCACGGCCATGGAGGCAAGTTCGACGTTTGACGTATCTGTGTGGCCCCCTAATGCCGGCGGTATTTTGAAATGTTGCCACGCTTGCTTAACCACCACCCGGTTCATGAGGTTACTAGGGATGGGTCATGTCTTCGGGTTTGACCAGGGAGTCGAATTCTTCGGCGGAGAGGAAGCCGAGTTTGACGGCGGCTTCACGGAGACTGGTCTTTTCGTGGTGAGCGGTCTTGGCGACCTTGGCGGCATTGTCGTAGCCAATTCGGGGAGCGAGGGCAGTGACCAGCATCAGGGAATTCTGCACGTAGTGGTCGATGGTCTCGCGATTCAGTTCGATGCCGACGCACGCAGTGATCGACGAAACTGTTGCAAGCGTCGGCGAGGAGTTCGACGGAGTGCAAGATAGTTGAAGATCATCACGGGCTTGAAGACGTTCAGCTCAAAGTTGCCCTGCGAGCCGGCGAAGCCGATAGCGGCGTCGTTGCCCATCACCTGTACGGCGACCATGGTCACCGCTTCGCGACTGAGTGGGATTCACTTTGCCGGGCATGATGGAAGACCCGGGCTCGTTTTCCGGAAGCGTCAGTTCGCCCAAGCCGCAGCGCGGGACCGGAAGCCAGCCAGCGGACATCATTGGCAATTTTCATCAGGGAAGCGGCCAGCGTCTTCAGTGCCCGCTAGCGAAGACGATCTCATCGTGCGCCGACAGGCTGGCGAATTTGTTGGGATGCGAGCGGAACGGCAGGCCGGTGAGTTCGGCAATTTTCTTCGCGGCGCGTTCGGCGAATTCGGGATGCGCGTTCAAGCCGGTGCCCACGGCGGTGCCGCCAATGGCGAGATCAAGCAAGCCGTCCAGCGCCACGGCGATGCGCGCACCATCGCGATCGAGCAGGCTTGACCCAGCCGGAGAATTCCTGGCCCACTGTGAGAGGCGTGGCATCCTGCAAATGCGTGCGGCCGATTTTGACGACGCCGGCGAATTCTTTTGCCTTGGCATCCAGCGCGTCGCGCAGTTTCTTGACGGCGGGAAGCAGGCGACGAGAAGTTTCCATGGCGGCGGCGATGTGCATGGCCGCGGGAAAAGTGTCGTTGGAGGATTGCGACATGTTGACGTCGTCATTGGGATGAATTGGTTTCTTGCTGCCCATTTCGCCGCCAGCGATCTGAATAGCGCGGTTGGAAATCACCTCGTTGACGTTCATGTTGGTCTGCGTGCCGCTGCCGGTCTGCCAGATGCGCAGAGGGAAATGCTCGTTCAGCTTGCCGGAAATTACTTCGTCGGCGGCCTGGGTGATCAAGTTGCACTTTGTCTTCGGGAAGTTTGCCCAGATCGCGATTCACCAGCGCGGCGGCTTTTTTCAGGACGCCAAAGGCGCGAATGAGCTCCGGGGGCATGGTGTCTTTGCCGATGGCGAAATGGATCAGCGAGCGGGCGGTTTGCGCGCCGTAATAGCGGTCCAGTGGGACTTCAATTTTGCCCATGCTGTCGGATTCGGTGCGGGAAGGGACAGATTTGGCGAATAGCGTGGCGTCAGGCATGCCAGGCTCCTCAGGAGCGATCAAAGATAGTTTAACAGGGACAGCGGCGTGTGGTGACGATGGATTCGTGGTGGACTCCGGAAGGAGCGTGGCGGCAATGGAATCTTGCAGCGCGTTGCGGTCGAGATCCTTCGGTGCGCGAGCTACGCGCGCCTCGAGAAGACACTTGGTGCGGCCATCGAACGACGAACGATAACGCCAAGACCCACACGCAATGACGGCGTGTGGGGCACCCCGAGCTTGCGTTGTGAGTAAGAGCAAAGCCGAGAGAAAGCACCGCTCTAAAGGCTGGCCGTTACAAAAGACGAAGTAAGGGTGGTAATCGGTTGCGTCGCGGGCTAGCGGGCTGGACGGAATGAGGCGTGAGGTATAATGAAAGACTGGGGGAAGTAGCAACAGGATGACTCCGGGCAGGCAAAAGGGTAAGGCGTCGAGCGAGACGCGCAGGCGGAGGCGTTTGCGTTTTTACCGGACACGCGCGCGAGAGCTGTGGCGCATCGGAAAAGCACTGGTGTCGACGAAGCATCCGTTTTTGGTGCACATCATTCCCATGCGGCGCTGCAACCTGGATTGTGGCTACTGCAACGAGTATGACGATGTGTCGAAACCAGTGCCGCTGGAGGAGATGAAACGGCGGCTGGATATTCTGGCTGACATGGGAACTTCGGTCATTACCATCAGCGGAGGCGAGCCGCTGATGCACCCGGAACTGGATGAAGTGATCCGCGCATATCCGGAAGCGGGGGATGATTGCCGGGCTGATCACCAACGGATTTTTCCTGAACAAAGAGAGAATTGAGCGGCTGAACGAAGCGGGGCTGGAATACCTGCAGATCAGCATTGATAATGCCGTGCCGGATGGGGTCTCGAAAAAGAGCCTGAAGTCGCTGGATGGGCGGCTGGAAATGCTGTCGGAGTGGGCGGTGTTTCAGGTAAACATCAATTCCGTGCTGGGCAGCGGCGTGGCGAATTCCGAGGACGCGCTAAAGATTGCGCAGCGGGCGTTGGAACTTGGATTTACGAGCACGGTGGGAATCATTCACGATAACGGCGGGCAATTGAAACCCTTAGCGCCACGCGACCTGGAAATCTTCGAAGAGATCATGACGCTCGGAAAGCGGTCGTTTTCCCGGTTCAATCAATTTCAGCATAACGTAGCGAGAGGCAAGGAGCATGATTGGAAATGCCGGGCCGGTTCGCGATATCTGTACATCTGCGAAAACGGGCTGGTGCATTGGTGTTCGCAACAACGGGGATATCCGGGGATTGCGCTGGCGGAGTATACGGCAGAGATGCGGCACCGCGAGTTCTTGACGCACAAGGGATGCGCGGCGATGTGCACGGTGAGTTGCGTGCAGCAGGTGGGAATCCTGGATAACTGGCGCGGCGCACAAACATTGCAGCCGAGGGAAGCTGCGCCGGCGAAGAATGAATTGGTGCAGATTGCGAGAAACTGAAGTAAGGAAGTAACCCGCGGCGAGTGAATCCAGCCAGTTGCGTGCCACGAACACCTTTCCGCGCAGGGTGTTGACGGTGGGGGCGGCGCCGAAAAGAATAAGGGCATGCCCAATCCCGCCATTGAAATCGAGAACTTGACCAAAGAATATCCGTTTGGATTTTTGCATCTGAAAACAAAGAAATCGCTGGAAGACCTGACCATGCAGGTGGAAACGGGCGAAGTGTTCGGTTTTTTGGGGCCCAACGGCGCTGGAAAATCGACCACCATCAAGCTGCTGATGCGGCTGATTTTCCCGACAGCGGGAACCGCGCGAATCCTCGGCAAATCCATTGACGATGTTGCGATGCACCGAGACATTGGTTATCTGCCGGAGCAGCCCTATTTCTATGACTATTTAACAGCCGCGGAACTGCTGGATTATTTCGCGCGATTCCACGGGCTGACCGCGAGCGAGCGGCACGAGCGCGTGCAGAAGATGCTGAAAAAGTGGGCCTGGATACGGCGAAGAAAATCCAGTTGCGAAAATATTCGAAAGGAATGCTGCAGCGCGTGGGACTGGCGCAGGCAATCTTGCACCAACCGAAAGTGGTGGTGCTGGATGAACCGATGTCCGGACTGGACCCGCTGGGGCGGCGGGAAGTTCGCGACATTATTCTGGAATTGAAAAAGGAAGGACGGACGGTGCTGTTCTCCACGCACATTCTGTCGGACGCGGAGATGCTGTGCGACCGCGTGGGCGTGATTGTGGGCGGGAAACTGCGCGGGGTAGGAGCGCCGGAAAATCTCGTAGGGATCAAGACGCAAGGGATGGAGATCCTGTTTGAACTGGCGGGAAGGAAAGCAATACGGCACTGCTGGCGCACGCAACGCGCACGGGCGAACGCTACCGGGTGCAGTTGAAGGAGGAAGAGCTGTACGGGGCGTTGGAGGAATTGAAAGCCGTGGGGGCGCGAATTTTGTCGGTGACACAGATCAAGCCGACGCTGGAAGAATTCTTCATGGACCTGGTGGAAGCAGACCGGGCGCAGGCGAGCGCCGTCGAGGTAATCGGGAAATGAGAAACGCGCGACCGTAGCGGCGAACACGTTTCGAGAAGCGGTGCGTGACCGGGTACTTTACAATCTGGTGTTTTTTGCGCTTGCTGATGATGGCGGCGGCTATCTTCGTGGGAGAAATCTCCATCGGGATCGAAGCAGAGCATTATTGTGAGCCTGGGACTGACGGCGATTTCGGTGATTGGGCTGTTCATCGCCATATTCATTGGCGTGGGACTGGTTTCGAAAGAGATGGACAAGCGCACGTTGTACGCGCTGCTGGCGAAGCCCGTGGAACGCTGGCAATTCCTGTTGGGAAAATTTGCCGGGCTGGTGATGACGCTGGCGGTAAACACGGCAGCGATGGGTTTGGGATTATTTTTGGCCATGTGGGCGGTGAAGCATCCGCTGGAGAAGGGCGATGCTTACGTGTTCGTGGCGGTATACCTGATTTGGTTGAAGCTGGCGCTGATTGTGGCGATGGCGCTGCTATTCTCGTGTTTCACGACGCAGTTTTTGGCCATCCTGTTTACCGCCGGGCTGTATATTGCAGGCCTATTCGCGGCAGGTTTGCGAACGATACAGGGAGTGGACCTGTCGCCAGCAATGACTACGCTGCTAGCGGTGGATTTCGTATGTGCTGCCGAACTTTGAGAACTTCAACGTGATGGGAGCGGTGGCCCATGGGGGCGCCGTTCCCAGGAGCCCTGGTGCGGTATGCCACGCTGTACGCGGTGGTCTACGGGAGCATTTTGTTGGCAGCGGCGGCAATGGTTTTTTCGCGGCGGGACCTGAAATGAATCGCAGAGTACTGGGCGGGTTGGCGTTGAGCGTGGCCGTGGTTGCTGGCCTGGCGTTGAACTGGCGGTTGCAGCAGAAGATCGACGCCGAGCAACAGACGATCCACCTGGAACGCGATGAACTGGCGCTGCGTTCCGGCAACGTGGTAAAGCGGCTGAGCCTGGAATATGCGCCGCTGATGGCGGCGATTTATTGGACCCGGGCGGTGCAGTATTTCGGGGAAAAACACCGATTGCACGATCAAAACCTGGAATTGTTGTGGCCATTGCTGGATATTGCGACGACGCTAGATCCACATTTGCAGGTGGCATACCGTTTCGGGGCGATTTTTCTGAGCGATGCGCCGCCGCGAGGAGCGGGCCACCCGGAATTGGCGGTGGAGCTGCTGGAGCGAGGGATGAAGGCGAGTCCGGAATATTGGAGGTATTACCAGGATTTGGGAACGTCTACTACTTCGACAAAAGGGATTATGCGAAGGCGTCGGAGGTATTCCGGAAGGGAGGGGACATTCCGGGCGCGCCAATCTGGTTCAAGGTAATGGCCGCGAAGATTGCCGCAGACGGTGAATCGCTGGAAACATCTTATTTTCTCTGGAAGCAGGTGTACGACACCACGACCGAAGAACAGATCAAGAAAAATGCCGAAAGTCACCTGAAACTGCTGATGGCAGAGAGCATGATCCGGCAGCTAGACCGCCTGGAGGCCGAGTACGAGAAGAGGACGGGACGACACGCGACGCGGCTGAGCGAACTGGTGCAAGAGGGACTGTTGAAAAGCATTCCGGTGGATCCGGAAGGTTATCCGTACGTTTTAGGTGCAGATGGGAAAGCCGGCCTGTCGGGGAAAAGCCCTCTGAGGGAGCAGAGGATGCGCGACAAGATGTTGCAGCCATAGGCGGCCGCGACGCGATACGCATCAATACGTCGCTACGGACGCGAGCTCCCGTTCAGGTTATTCCGGCACACAGAGAATGGTCATGCGCGGATCGATGAGCAACTTGTGCGGCTCGGTCTGGGCGGCGAAGTTGAATAGCGTTTCCTCTCCCACAGCGAGAACGGTACCGAGGTAAGTGCTGTGCCCCATGCCGGCGTTGATATACAGGGGAACCGGGGCAATGAACGAGCGCGGAACATCGAACTGCAAGAGTTTCCCACGTACCTGAAAGCCCTTTTCGGTGCGGCGAGTGGTGAATTCGACCTTATAGCGCGGGATCCCCGTGCCACGAACGTACTGATCAAAAAACCAATCCATGGAGTGCCCGCCTTCGAGATCCATCTTCGGAGTCATGACCGCTTCCACTTCGCGCTGGAACTGATCGGTGCTAAGGGAAACCTGCGCATATTTCGTGACGAGCGAGCGAAGTAGCGCGGTGAAGCGAGCGTCGGGGTCGGCTGAATTCGGCTGGCGCAGCATTTCGCGGAGCATATGGATGACCCAAACGCCTTTGGAATACACGATAACCTCGTAGCCATCCGGCGATTTCGAGGAAGAGAGCCGAGAACCCATGGTGAGAGGTCCGATGTCGGCAGGAATCACGTCCTCATTGGGGCTCTTGGTGATCAGGCGTTTGCGGTAGCGGTCCAGCCAAGTGCGCGCGGTGCGGTCTGGATTTTTCTGGAAATCGGCAAAGAGGAGAGAGTAATAGCTTGCCATGGCTTCGCTCAACCACTGGTCGCGGTAAGTGGACCACCCGACGACATTCCCCCACCATTGATGCGCCACTTCGTGGAAGGGAACCAGCGCGGTGAATTGCTCTTGCCCAGTTTCATTGAGGCCGGCGCGAGCCTGCGCTTGCTGAGGCAGGAAGGAGAGCGTGGAGAGATAGAGAAGTCCCGGCCAACCTTGTCCAAAAGTACCCGGAATCTGAGAGACACCGAGGTGATGAAACGGAAACGGCCCGGAGTATTTCTCGTAGAAGTGGATGGACGTATCAATGTCGCGGGCGAGTTGCCGCAAAGAGTCAGCGGGGCTGGGGGGAGCCGGAGCGCGCATGGCACTATGCGGGGCAGTGAGTCCCTCAGGGGAAGAGATCCTGGAATTGAACTCGAAATCTGCGGAGGGGGGAGCAATGCGGGCGAGGATGGCCTGTTCCAGCTGGCGATTGGCGTAGACGTCGACGGTATGATCGGAGGAGGAGACGGACCAGACGGCGTATTCGCCAAGATTGAAGCCGGCCTCGGGAACGGGAAGGGCGGCGGTCCACTTGGCGACACGGAAGTCGCCGTCTTCGTGCTCTTCAGATTTCTCGCCGGTAGCGACCAGGCGGAGGCGCTTGGGCCAGCGAAAGCTAAGGTCATAAGGAGCAAAGCTGGAGGTGTCGCCATAGTGCGGGTACCAGCTTTCGCGGGCGCCAACATAGAGAACACTGTTGCCGGCATCGGTGATGACATTGCCGCGATAACGAAAGCGGAGAGTGAAAGATTCCTTTGCGGCGGGAATCCTGGGGAGGAAAACACAGAGCGTATCGTCACCCTGTGTGCGTAGTTGCTGCTCGGTCATGCCTTCGTTCTGGAAAAAGGAAAGCGGCGGACCGTTGTCGAGGAAGATGGATTCAACCTTGAGGGCGCGAGCGAGTTGGATGAAGAGAACCTGCTCGTCGCCGGTCACGGCGCGAAAATCGACGGCCGTGGAGCCCGCCAGCGAGTTATCAGCCTGAATCGTGGTGTCGACGTGGTAGCGCAGAGCTTCGAAGGGATTGCGAACCGGGGCCGAGCCGGGAAGAGCGTAAGCGCTCCAAACATCATAGTAGGAGACATTGTTGTTGGCGCGCCGTGACTGGCCAATAAAGACATTTTCGGTGCGAGCGTTGTCGAGAAGGATATCGAAGGGGCCGGTGACGATGCCATCGATTCCGGCGTGGAAAAAATGGCGCGGAGTTGCATGAAACTTTTCCATAAGGATGCGGATGGAGTGGGTGGGATTGAAACGCTCGAGTTGGTACAGCCAAAGAGCGGCGAACGCGCTATCGGCGGCGGGAGTAACGCCGGCGTGCTGCAGTTCCACGAGCAGATCTTTGGCGGTGTCATCGGTGAAACGCACGTAGGCGGAGACGAATTGCTGGTCCATGACCGGAGAGCCGATAAAACGCGCCATCTGTTGTTTTTCCACCGGTTCCCGAGGAAGAGCCAGGGCATGACCCAGTCCGGAAAAGACGAAACCGGTGATGCGGCCCTCAAAGGGCTGGAAGAAAGCGATGCGGCCTTCGGTGAAATAGAGAGTGATGTCGGGCTGACGAATTTCGATGCGATCTTTGGGCATTACGGAGTAGACGGCCTGGCCGTCGAGACGAAGGGCATTCAGAGAAGCAAGAATTTCGCGCGGGGAGGGAGCGTCGGCAGTCGGTTCAGATGAGGCGGCGCGGGAAACGAGCGGCATCACCAAGAGGAAGGTGACGAGAACGAGACGCAACTTCATAAAATAGTGTAGGCACATTCGGCATCGAGGAACAAGGCCAATGGAGCAGAAACGAGTGGACGGACTAGAATAAGAAAATGAAGCGAAAGTGGATATCGACAATGGCGTGGTGCGCGCTGGCGTTTGCACTGATCGGGGAGATGCAGGCGCGAGCGGACGAGATCGTGTTGAAGAATGGGCGGAAGATTCGGGCGTATAACGTGGTGGAAGTGGGAGACAAAATCCAGTACGAAACTTCCGCGGGGCAATTGTCAATTCCGAAATCCATAGTGGACCACATCGAAAAAGGCGGGCTGATGCCGATGGGGGAATCTCCGGCAGCGGCCGCGGCGCGCCTGAACATGGCTCCGCCGGAGGCGGAGGCCACCGCGATCTCGACGGAGATTGATCAAGCGGTAGTTCACGATGGATCGATCGACCGGGCGTACATCGCGGGGCTGGAAGATGCGGCCAGAACCGGTGGGCAGAAGGCGGGCGAACGCGCTGCGTTGGCGCATCATGCGGCGGCGCAATTTGAGTTTTCGCACGGAGACACGGAACACGCGCTGGGCGACGAGCAAACGGCGCTGAAGTACGATCCGGAAGAGCCCGCGTTCCTGATGAGCGCGGCGTACATGTACCTGCGGCGGAGCGAATTCAAGCAATCCCTGGAATATGTGGCGCGTGCGAAACGAGTGGCGCCCAAGAATGCGGATGTCTACAAACTGGCGGGATGGGCGTATTCGGGGATGAACCGGCCGGAGCTGGCCATTGTGGAATGGAAAAAAGCGCTGGAACTGCGGCCCGATCCGGATACGTTGGAGGCGCTGGAAAAAGCCAAGCGCGATAAACAGGAAGAAGAGAATTACAAAGAAAACGAGAGCGCGCATTTTCAGTTGAAATACAACGGAGCGGCGGCTCCAGCGCTGGCGCGGGAGGTATTGAGGGCGCTAGAAGGGCACTACGAGCGACTCGAGTCGGAGTTGAATTATTCGCCGCCGGAACCGATTGGCGTGATTCTGTACACGCAACAGGGATTCGCGGATATTACGCGGGCGCCCGGCTGGGTAGGAGCGCTGAATGATGGAAGAATTCGCGTTCCGGTGCAGGGATTGAGCGGAGTGGATTCGGAACTATCGCGTGTGCTGCGTCACGAACTGACGCATAGTTTTCTTCAGCAGAAGACCCATGGAAGAGCGCCGACGTGGCTGCAGGAAGGCCTGGCGCAATGGATGGAAGGGAAGAGAAGCGACGATAATGCAGCGGTGCTGGCGCAAGTGTACGACGCGGGACAGGCAGCGCCGCTGAACCGCCTGGAAGGATCGTGGATGGGGTTGTCCGGGGATGTAGCGCGGTACGCCTACGCGTGGTCGTTGGCGAACGTCGAGTACATTGTGCAGACGCAGGGGATGGGTGATATGGAGCGAATCCTCGACCGCATTGCCGCGGGGAGCGAGACGGAAGCGGCGGTGAAAGAAGTGGTGCGGGACGATTATGGGGAATTGATGAAGTCGACGGTGGAATATTTGAAGAAGAATAACGGGCGGTAGGGGACTCCGACACGCTAAAGAGTGACCTCGAAGCGGACGGCCTCGGACGGCCGTCCCTACAAAAGAGCGCCCGCCTCAGCCCCTCGCGAAGCTCGGGGTAAAAAAGGCGGCCGCCACACAAAGGGCGAGCTGCAGGCGTGCGGAACACAGGCTGAAGCCTGTGCTACCTACGAGGAGGCGAGCATGGAGGCCAGTAGGGCGGCGCGCTGCGGCATGGTTTTGTAGAAAACAAACTCGTGGGCAGAGTGGGCGCCATCGCCAACAGCGCCGAAGCCGTCGAGGGTGGGAACGCCAAGAGCAGCGGTGAAATTGCCGTCAGAAGAGCCACCGGCGGCGGCTTCGCCGAGAGCAAAGTCCATTTGTTTGGCGAGGGACTTGGCGCGAGTGAACAATTCGGCGCTGTGTTTGCGTTCCAGCGGCGGTCGATCGAAGCCGCCGCGCACTTCGAGCTTTACGCCGCGACGAATCGGTTTCAAGGTTTGGAAGCGCTTTTCCAGGGCGCGCATATCAGCGTGACGCCAGGCGCGAAGATCGAAATTGACTTTGGCGTGGTCGGGGATGACGTTGGTGCGCGTGCCGCCGTCGACGAGGTCGGCGTTGACGGTAACGCCGTGGCGAGGATCGTTCCACTTTTCAATGCGGGCGATTTGCGCGGCAAGTTCGTGAATGGCGTTGATGCCTTGCTCAGGATCCAGACCAGCGTGAGCGGAGCGGCCATGGACAATGAGCTTGGCTTCGCCAACGCCCTTGCGGGAAGTCTTGACCAGGCCGTGAGGGCCTAGCGAAGGCTCCAGAACGAAAACCGCGTCGCTGCGCTTCGCTTCGGATTCGAGGAGCTGGCGTGAAGATTCGCTGCCAATTTCTTCGTCGGAGGTCCAGAAAAAGACGAGGCGCTTGAGGAGGGGAATTTTCGCCTGCTGCAAAGCTTCCAGAGCATAGAGAGCCTGAACAATGCCGGCTTTCATGTCGAAGGTGCCAGGGCCAAAAGCCTTGTTACCAGCGACGCGGAAGGGCATGTGGGCGAGGGAGCGAGAAGGGTAGACGGTATCGTAATGACCGAGGACGAGAAGTTGCGAGCTGGTGCGCAAGGTATCGGGAGCCCAGGAAATGCGCAGATGGTCGCCACGATGCCGTTGCTTCAGGATTTGCACGCTGCCACCGCGAAGCATCCATTCGTCGGCGAGATGATTGCAGCAACGATCCGAAGGCTCTTTTTCGAGACTGGGCGATTCGAGCACGGTAAGCTGACGAAGGCTTTCCAGCATGTGGGAGAGGCGTGGGCGAAGCAGAGCCAGGAGAGTATTGGGAATCGAAGTTTGTTTCATAGTGGGGCTAATGGTAACAACGGGGCAATTTCTCGGCAATGACAGATAACCGGAGTCGCCCCTTTTCACCGGGCGAACGCGGAGAGGAAACGGTTCAGGCCTGCATCAGGACGTGACCAGGGCCGGGGATGCAACGTTGTATTCCTTGCGATTCGCATCGCAAGAGACCAGCACCGGTTGATTCGGCAAAACCTTTTTGAGGGCCTCGATTTCGGGTTCGCCGGCTGCCAAGGGTAATTGAATCTGGCCGCGCTGTACGACGGAGCGGAGCATGCCCATGGTGATCTCAAAACCTTGATAGGCGCTTTCGCCGTTGCAGGGATGGACCTGCTTGTCGTCGTCAAGCCAACGGACCATGTCTTCGACATAGGGAGGCATTTCGACGTCGTAGTTCATGCAGCCGGGGCCAGAAGTCATGCCTTGCTTGGTGACGGCTCTCCAGCCGCCGCCGGTCAGGACTTCGGCGAAGCCTTCAGTCCCATACACGCCGATCTTGTTCTTGCGCCACCAATAATCGACTTCGGGAACGTCCGGTGCGCCGGCGCCGCATTCAATGATGCCGCGCACGCCGTTCGCGAATTGAATGAATCCGGCAATGTAGTCGGGAGAGGTGTGGCGGTCGGAGAATTTACCGCGCCCGGCCGCTTGTCCCATGACCCATTCGGCGCGTGCGTAATCGTTGTACCAGCGCATGTATTCGACGAGATGAGTGAACAGGTGAAGGAACCATCCAGCCGAGTGGGCCTGAATGGTGTGAATGCGGCCCAAAGCGCCACTATGCACAATCTCTTTGACCTTCTGATAGTGCTGATCGTAGCGGTGCTGGTGAGACACAACGGTCTTGACACCCGCGGCGTTGACGAGCTTGCGAATCTCCATGGCCTCGTTCATGGAAAGTGCCATGGGTTTTTCGTAAGCGATCAGTTTTGCGCCGGACTCGATGCCCATTTTGACAAGTTCCAGCCGGATGTCTGGAGGGGTGCAAAAGCAGAAGACGTCCGGCTGGATTTCTTTCGCGAGCGCTAGAGGTTGCAGCGAGGTTTTCTGGACGCCGAGCTCTGCCGCGGCCTTGGCCAACTGTTCCGGGACGACATCGGCAAGCCCGGCAAGCTCAAAGCGAGGATTATTCTTGAAGGCGACAGCGTGGTGCTTGCCGCGCTTGCCCGCTCCGATGACCATAACTTTGTAGATTTTTTTAGCGCTCACTGCGATGGCTCCTCGTGTGGGTTACTTCCAACCGAACTGGGCGTCCCATTCCTTGAGTTTCGCGATAGTGTAATCCACCTCTTCGGCGGTAAGTTCCGGGAACATGGGCAAAGAGATACATTGCGCGGCATTACGCTCGGCATTGGGGACATGGGGCTTCAGGTCGGCAAGCTTGCCCCAGGGATAACCTTCCTGCTGGTGAATGGCGATGGGATAGTGCTGCTTGGCGTCGATGCCATGATCAACCAGGAACTGGGTGAGATGGTCGCGCTTGTGATGCTCGATGACGTAAAGATGGAAGACATGACGGTAGCCCGGCATTTCCGTGGGAAGGCGGAAGCTATTGCCTTTGAGCCCGTCGGTATAGCGCTTGGCCCAGGCGCGCCGCTGATCGGTCCAGCGGGTGATGTGCTTGAGCTTGACGCTGAGGAACGCGGCATGGAGATCATCGAGGCGGCTATTGAAGCCGAAGGAATGCACAGAGCGCTTCACGGAGCCGTGGTTGCGCATGCGACGTACGGCTTGTTCGACGTCGGGGCGATTGGTAACCAGGGCGCCACCGTCGCCGTAGGTGCCGAGATTTTTCTGGATGATGAAGCTGGTGCAGACGGCGTCGCTGAGCTCGCCCTGCTTGAAGCCGTCGCCGTGCGCATCGATGGACTGGGCGTTGTCTTCCACGACCCAGAGCTTGTGTTTTTTGGCGATGGCGCTAACTGCCTTCATATCGGCGCAGTGGCCATAGAGATGGACGGGGACGATGCCGACGGTGCGCGGCGTGATGGCAGCTTCGATCTTCGAAGGATCGATATTATTTGTGACTGGGTCTGAATCGACGAAGACAGCTTTGCCGCCAGCAATCCAGATGGCTTCGGCGGTGGCGAAGAAGGTGTTGGCGGTGGTGATGACTTCGTCGCCGGGCTGAATGCCCAGAGCAAAAAAGGCCAGCCAGAGAGCGTCGGTGCCGGAGTTCAGGCCTACGGCATGCTTCATACCAAAATACTGGGCGAGCTCCTTCTCAAAGCGAGCGAGCGTGGGTCCCATGACATAGGCCTCGCTCTCCATGACGGCATGGAAGGCGTCGTCGATCTCTCGCTTGATGTTGTGGTATTGGCGGGCGTGGCCGTAAAAGGAAACTTTCATTTTTGTCGATATCGTGGACGCAGGCATGGCATCCTCCTCGCGGATGAATAGTGCGGAAGCAATAGCTCTTCGTGGCGTTGCTCGGATACCAGGCAGGGCGGACTTCACCTGGTGTTATTGATTCCTGATGAGCCGAATGATGCCGGATTCCGATTTTTCGTCTCGTGCGTTTGTATTGTATCGCGAAGTGGGAAACGCTGTACAGAAACGTTTTAATGACGCAAATGCAGAAGGCGGCGTGTGACCTTGGTCACGGTCAGGCGCCGGTGGTTTGTCGGAATTTGCACGGCCAGGGCAACGTCGCGCGTGCTGTGCTTGTGGTGTGTGAAAAGCGCCCGCCTCCCTGCGAAGCTCAGGGCAAGCAGCCCCTCGCAGATCGGGGTAAAAAGGCCGCCGCTAGAAAGTGGCGGCGGGGCGCGATTGATGTAGACTCAGTTCACGAACCAATCGCAGAATTCGGGCCGCTCGAGAGACACGCTCACCAACACAGTGGTTCGGAAGATTTCCGTTTGAAGAGATTGCTGTGGCAGAGGAGAGATCGATGCATTCGATTCAGCTGGTGAAGCGCTTAGCGATGGTTGCCGTGGTACTGGCAGGATTTGCGATGGGCAGTTCGCGGATAATTGCCCAGGACGCGCCCGCGGACAAGCCGCCCTATCTCAATCCGTCGCTGCCGATCGATAAGCGCGTGGATGATCTTGTGGGGCGGATGACGCTGGAAGAAAAGGCCACGCAGTTGGTGAACCAGGCGCGTGCCATTCCCCGGCTGAAAGTTCCGGCGTATGACTGGTGGAGCGAATCGTTGCACGGCGTGGCGGTGAATGGGACGACGGAGTTCCCTGAGCCAATTGGCCTGGCCGCCACCTTTGATGCGCCGGGGATTCACGAGATGGCCGTAGCTATCAGCACGGAGGCGCGCATCAAGCATGCGCAGGCTGTCCGCGCAGGGCACAGCAATATTTTCGAGGGGCTGGACTTTTGGGCGCCGAACATCAACATCTTTCGCGATCCACGCTGGGGCCGCGGCCAGGAGACGTATGGGGAAGACCCGTTTCTCACATCGAGCGATGGGCGTGGCGTTTGTGACTGGGATGCAGGGCGACGACCCGCACTACTACCGCACGATCTCAACTCCCAAGCACTACGCCGTGCACAGCGGGCCGGAGCCCACGCGCCACAACGCTGATGTGAAAGTGAGCAAGCACGATGAGCTGGACACTTACCTGCCCGCGTTTCGCGCCACGGTGGCCGAGGGCAAAGCCGGATCGGTAATGTGCGCATACAACAGCATTAACGGCCAGCCGGCGTGCGCCAACGAGTTCCTGCTGGAAGACCAACTGCGCGGGAAGTGGGGATTTCAAGGCTACGTGGTGTCGGATTGCGGGGCGGTGCAAAACATTTTCGACGGCCATCACTACAAGCCGACCCAAGCGGAAGCGTCGGCCATCAGCCTGAAGCGCGGCATGGATAATGAATGCATCGACTTTGTTGATAAAGTCACCGACGACCACGACTATGCGCCGTATCTGGCGGCGGTGAAGCAGGGCTTTCTGAAGGAGAGCGATATCGACGTTGCGCTGAAGCGTCTTTTCACTGCGCGAATGAAACTGGGCATGTTCGATCCGCCGGAGATGGTGCCATTCACAAAGATCGACGAAAAGTTGCTGGACAGCCCGCAGCATCGCGCGATGGCTCGCAAGCTGGCCAATGAGTCGATGGTGCTGCTGAAGAATGACGGCACTTCTGCCACTGAAGACTTCGGGAATAAAGATTGCCGTGGTCGGGCCGCTGGCTGATCAGACGCCAGGTGCTGCTGGGCAACTACAACGGAATTCCAACGCATTCGGTTTCTGTTCTGGAGGGAATGCGGGCGGAGTTTCCGGGCGCGCAGATCCACTATGTGCCGGGCACGCAATTCCTGCACAAAGAAGCCCGACCGGTTCCTGACAAGTTGCTGACTACGGACGGCAAGCCGGGCGCGCGAGCCAGCTATTACCCGATGACGGACGTGCCAGCATTCATGAACTCCGGCAGCCAAGCGGACTCCGCTGGCCAGCCGCACTCGAGTCGGGCATTGGCGCTATCGAAATCTCTGCTGCCGGCCGAGGCTGCCAGGAGAAAGCGCGCTGGTCGTCAGCTGGGCGGCGACCCTCACGCCGGAGGAGACCGGCGACTACAACCTCGGCTTTCGAGGGGATCGGATTCTTCCGCGTTTCGCTGGATGGCAAGGTGATGACCATGGCGTACCACACCAACGGCAGTGGAGACCAAGCTTGGCCGCGTGCACCTTGAGAAAGGCAAGCCCTATGCCTTGAAAGTCGAATACGCGGCGGATCAGGATGCCACCCCCGTTGGCCCGCCTGGTGTGGTCGCAAGTGGACCTGCAGCCCGCGCCGGAGGCCGTGGCAGCGGCGAAGGAAGCAGATGTCGTGGTGGCCGTAGTGGGCATCACCAGCGAGCTTGGAGGGCGAAGAGATGCCGGTGAATGAAGAGGGCTTCAAAGGCGGCGATCGCACCAGCCTTGATCTGCCCAAGCCCGAGCAGGACGTTGCTGGAAAGTGTGGGGCGACGGGCAAGCCACTGGTGGTGGTGCTGATGAATGGCAGCGCGCTCAGCGTGAACTGGGCTAAGGAACACGCCAACGCGATTCTCGAGGCGTGGTACCCCGGCGAAGAAGGCGGCGCGGCCATTGCGCAGACGCTTGCTGGTATCAACAATCCTGCCGGGCGTCTCCCGGTTACGTTTTACACGGGCGTAGGGCAGCTTCCACCGTTTGAAGACTACGCGATGTCTAACCGCACCTACCGCTACTTTACCGGCACGCCGCTCTATCCGTTTGGTTACGGGCTGAGCTACTCGCAGTTTGCGTATTTCAATTTGACGCTGTCGGCGAAAGAGGTGAAGGCTGGCGACCCGCTCACCGTCGAGGCTGACGTGAAGAACAGCAGCGAGCGCGAAGGCGACGAAGTGGTGGAAGCGTACCTGAATTATCCCCAGCTGCCCGGCGCTCCGATCCGCGCACTGTGCGGATTCACGCGAGTGCACATCGGGGCGGGAGCAACGGCGCATGTTCGTCTGCAGCTCACTCCACGGGAGCTGAGCCACGTCAGCGAAGCGGGCGACCGCATCGTCGCGCCGGGGACTTACAAGCTGTCGCTAGGTGGGGGACAGCCCGGCACAATCGCTCCGGTTATCGATACGAACTTCACCATCACGGGCCAGGTACAGCTACCCGAATAGGGCGGAGTGGCCCGGTGGAGGCTGCGCATCGGTACCGGATGACTGTTTAAATTTCTGCAATAAAATTGATCTAGGATCTGTGCTGGAGCTACGATTAATTGGTGAGGTCCTGATGCCACCACAGAGTCCAATCCAGCACGTCGTCATTCTGTTTAAAGAGAATCATGCCTTCGACAACTACTTCGGAACTTTTCCCGGGGCAAACGGCGCCACTATGCCGCATTCGCCGAATCCACCCACGCAGGACCCCAACCATACTCACAAAGGCTGGTTGAATCGCGCTACGGGGGCGGTCCGTCAACAGTTTCTGGAGGCGGACATTCCAAAATATTTCGCGTACGCCCGCCAGTTCAGCCTCTGCGACAACTATTTCACGGATGTTGCCGGTCCTTCCACTCCGAATCATCTGATGCTCATCACGGCGGATTCTCCGGTGATCGACAATCCCTCTGGAAATCCCGTTTATGACCTGCCGTCCTTGCCTGCCAGCCTTGACGCCGCCGGTCTTACGTGGGGCAACTATGGCGGCTATGTGTTCGCAATGATTAAGGCTCTGGCGACGCGGCCTCAGCTTCCTTCCGCGCAGTTCGCCACAGACGCGGCCGCAGGAAAACTTCCCGCGGTGTCCTGGGTCTACGCGCCTCACGCGTTGAGCGAGCATCCGCCAGACCCGCCGGATAAAGGCGCGAATCCTCCGGTCGGAAATGTCACCAACGGAATGCAGTGGAGCGTCAGCCAAGTGGACGCCATAGTCAAAGGCGGTCTCTGGCCGCAAACGGCGATTTTCATCACCTGGGATGACTGGGGCGGCTGGTACGATCACGTTACTCCGCCGGAAGTGGAGAAATGGAGTGACGGGACACAGTTCCGCTATGGCACGCGGGTCGGCTGTCTGGTGCTGAGTCCCTATGCCAAAGCTGGGTATATCTCGAAGACGTTGCACTCGCACGTCAGTCTCATTAGATTCTGCGAGACAATCTTCGGCTTGCCGACTTTGAATGCGCGCGATGCCTCGGCCGATGACATGTCGGACTGTTTCGACTTCACCCAGAAACCGGCTCCGCCGCCAACCGCAACCTAGCAACGCGGCGGGGCGAGAATTCGCGAGACGATTCCGTTTCAGACAAGCGAGCTGCACAATCCTGGAGCAGGCGCCTCGCGGCTCGTGCGTTTGGCTCATTGGAAGAGGAACCACCCCCCAGCGACGTGGCCGTAATAGGTCAGTTTCCGTGTAGCCGACATAACCGGCCAATTTCTGCCCATTCTCGTGCGTCTAGGATGATGGACGTTTTGTAGGGGACCTGCACATCGCGCACCAGGGCAGATCTCCAAAGAGCTGCGATTCTTTTTATTGACCTTTCCGCACCGCTTGATCTCCCAAGATCTTAGACGGAAGCGGAGGTCCTCATTCATGAAACAAAAATCCGGCTGGAAAAGGATAACACTCCCCAGAAAAACCTCTTTTAAAGAAAGATTAAAAATATTGGCCGGTTATGCCGACGATTCGTCCTGAATCGCTGGATCAGCTTCAAACGCCCTCCTCAGGACTACAATGAAGCGTCGGATGTTCTAACCTGGCGGAACTTGCCCCGGATGGAACCGTTCTTCCGTCCGGCGCACGCGGGGTGAGAGCCCGACCAAGGTGTCAAGCATGAATTATTGCCGGATCCGGCCAAGTGCTGCAGTCGGCAGGTACGTAGAGTTCTATTGGATGTTGGAAGACAAGTCGCCTGCAAGCGGTGTACAAAGAATCGTTCCGGACGGGCGCCCGGCGCTAGTCCTCAATTTCGGCAGCCCGTTTGAGAGCCATACACTCGGAGTGTGGAATACCCAGCCCGAGTGCTTCTTTATCGGACAAATTACGGGTCCACTCTTGCTGCGACCATTCGGTCCGACTGGAATGCTGGGGATTCAATTTCGTCCGCAGGGAGCGGCGCAGCTGTTGAGATTGCCTATATGTGAGCTGACGGATTCTGCGATCCGTCTCGAGGATGTTTCGCGCCGATTGTTCCGACAACTCGAAGGGGTGCGAGACCTGTGCCCGCCGGCAAAAGCAGTGGCGGCTCTCGATTCCCTTCTCCGCGCATTCGCTGAAGAGGCGCGTATCGAAGATGATCCGGTCTCCCATGCGGTCAGAGACCTGGAGCGCACAGATGGACTGATGAGCATCCGAGACATAGCCGGTCATGTAGGCTGGAGCACGCGGCAACTGCAGAGGCGTTTTAAGGGTACCGTTGGCATCTCGCCCAAGCTTTTCGGCCGTATGCAGAGATTTCAGGGCGTTTTCCGAGCGATGGGAAACGCTGCCGCAGACTGGGTCAACACTGCGGTCCGTTGCGGCTACTATATACGACCAGGCACACCTGATTCGTGACTTTCGCGAGTTCTCTGGAAAGACTCCAAACGCCCTTCTTGACCAAGAAATCGATTTGTCACGACGCTTTGTGCTGCCCCGCACGATGTCGCATTTTTCCAAGACTGTTGAGGACAAATCTCGCTAAAGTCCGTTCCGGCATTTCTGGAGGAATCCTATGAAATCCGCTTCCGCCTTGATCCTCGTCGTGGCGATCACTTTTCCCAGCACGTTCTTGCTCGGACGACCCAAAATCTCCGATGCCGCGAACCCAGCGCTCAAATCTCTCGATGCGGACACAAGCAAAGGGTCAATGGAGCAGCAAATCGTCTCCAAGGAACGCGAGGAGTTGGACGCGCTCAAGGCCGGCGACTTGGAATTATTTGGAAAACTCACCGCGGATGACGCAGTGTTCGTGGACACACAAGGCCCAGCGAGCAAGGCGCAAGTGCTCAAGAACGTTGCTCGATTCCGGATCACGGAATACTCGATAGAAGATGTCAGATTCGTGTCCATCTCGAAAGCGTCCGGGCTGATATCGTACAAGATCACGGAAAAAGGAGTTTCCCACGGCAAGGAATTCGCAGCTCAAGTCTACGTTTCCTCCGTCTGGGCGAAGCGAGGAAGTCAATGGGTTTGCTTGTTCAGCCAGGAGACAGGAGCCAAGTAACACGATTCGGGCTGGGGTCACGGACTATACGGAAGGTAGTGGGCCGCAGCCAATTTCCGGCTAGGAGAAAAGGGCAACGGTAGGGAGGGGAATATGGATTGGTCCTTTTCGTCCTCTAGAAATGCCTCGAACAATCGGGGCAAGGGACCCGTCAATTTAGCAAGTTGTTTTCGGCGTTCGGCGAGGGCCGCGGATCGGAAGGGTGAGTGAGTTTCCAATTCAGTCAGATAGTCCCTGGTGAATAGCTCGCCACATTCCCCTGCGGACCAGATCAGCAAGGACGTATAGCTTTTTTGAATCATTTGCTTCAGGGCCTGGCAACGGTCAGGCAACTGGTCCAGGCGGCGCATCACTTTTTGGCCGAAATTCAGCGTACGTGTCGTCAACGCATCCAGTGGAAGGCACCCGGCAGCCTGCGTGAAGATGGTAAGCCAACCGTCCGAGCGGTCTTGTCGTATGTCCTGGAGATCGTCCACCAGTTGCAACAGTGCACCCCAACTAAATATGAACTGCGCCTCCTCGCGGGAGAGTGATCCCGCAGCCAGATAACCGTCTGCGAGGACCGAGGCTCCGCCCTTCTCGAAGCTGAGTTTGATGACGTCGGGTGCGCATACGCCCGGCGCTGACCTTCGTTGCTGCAGACTGTTTTCCTGAGCCTTGTGAATTGCCAGCAGGCTCGCATAGACTTGCGGCCACTCGGAGCGAGGGTACTGCCCTTCAATCAGCTCAAATAACCGCCATAGGGCGGCCTCCGCGTCACCCGTGGGCGCAACGAATCCCCCGACAGACGCCGCCGGATTCGAGCGTTGAACTTGAGCTTCTCCTGGGAAGGTACCTCGGTGTTGTCGAGATAATTATCGGTGTAGGGATAGAGCATGCTGTAGGCGAAGATTGCCGGAGTCAGGCACATTTCCCGGCCAAGCAGCAGTTGAAGACCGCAGGCTGTCCAGGCGTTCCGGGTGGCTTGGT
This sequence comes from Candidatus Acidiferrales bacterium, assembly GCA_963804635.1. GTDB lineage: Bacteria > Acidobacteriota > Terriglobia > Acidiferrales > UBA7541 > Acidiferrum. Next base: position 35,854 of record CAWDRK010000040.1, on the reverse strand, counting down.
AAATATCGGCCTGGCTGATGGAGGAGTCGAATCGGCGTGCCCTGTGGGCCATTTGCGTGCCAATGGCCGAGAAGCCGCCGTTTACCAGCAAGTGAAGATGATCGTCTTTTAGGTCTAGCGCCGTTTTGGCAAAGGGTTCAAAAGCGGAGGTGACCCGCTCCCGTAGGGCTTTCCGGCCAGATTTGGTGCGCGGCGGGCGACGCAAATCGGCTTCGACGGTCCTAAGAAACTCCTCCAGTTGCGCTTCTCTCTCGATTTGCTCGCCGACCGTGAACGTGTCTTTAAAGGGTGGCCGGCCGGCCTGGCACTCTTCCCATTCCGCGAGTGCCTCCTGGACGAGATCTTCCCATGCTTCGAAAGTCCATTCGTTTGTCTCCGTCGGCATTTTGCAGTGCCTCTGACCACTCGTCTCGAGACCTGGCAGGGAGTCCCCTGCATCCCTATAAAGATATACGGAGGATTCCAGCCATAAGTTCCCTGGCTCCTTTCAGCGCGATTTCACAGTGCCATGTGTACTTCGTGTTCGCCGACAATATGGGCAGAAGTGGACGCCGCGCTATTCCTGGCGTAACGCGCTCATTGGATCTACCCGGCTTGCGCGACGGGCCGGTATGAAACTCGCGAACAACGCGGCGGCCAGAAGGATAGCAATCATGATTGCAAAGGTCGATGCATCGGCGGGCGGCGTTCCGTCAACCAGATGTTGCAAAAGACGCCCCGCAGCCACAGCGCCCAAGATACCTACAGCAATGCCGACGACAATCATTCCAAAGCTGTGCCCGAGTACCATCCGCAGGACATCGCGCGCGCTGGCTCCCAGGGCCATACGCAATCCGATTTCCGGCACACGTTGGTTTGTCAAATAGGTCAGCACACCATAGATGCCGATGCACGCCAGCAGCAAAGCCAAGCCGGCGAATATGCCGAACAACCACAAAAGAAAGCGTTGCCGGTCGAGTGAGGCTCTCGCGAGGTCGTCCATCGTATGAACATCGTAGAGCGTCTGGTCACCACCAGGGCCGCGCAATTCTCGCCGCAGCGGTTCGGCCACACTCAACGGCGTGATGTTGGTGCGGATGGTGATCGACATTACTGAAGAAAGCACATGCACCAGAGGGTCTGGTAGCTGATAGAACGAAACGTAGATTTGATCGCGCACTCGCGATTGATCATCGCCAGCGAGCCCCCAATGCCGGACATGACCCACCACACCGACGATTTTTGCAGGGTTGGTGTCCATTCCTTGAAGCCAGAGGGGCTTGCCGACAGGGTCGCTTCCAGCGAAAGCATGTTGCGCTAAATTGTCGTCAATCACGACGGCCGGTTCATGGCCGGTGCGATCTTGTTCATTCAGGAAACGACCTCGGCGCAGCCGCATGCCCATCACATTCAGATAATCGGGCGTCACAATGGATGTGAGTGCGAGAGGAGTTTTGCCCGGCGGGGGTTGAACTGGCGTGGCCCAATAGCCCACGGAGTCTTCTCCCACACGCATAGGGACGACGTCTGCCAGCGCGACGGACTGCACTCCCGGTAAACGGCGGGCGCGCTCCAGGACGTCCTCCCAAGCTGCGCGCGCTTTCGCTGGGTTCTCGAGCACAGCGGGAGAAAGCGCCACGTGTGCGGCCAGCACGTTCTGGGTATTAAATCCGGGGTCGAGGGACGACAACCGCAGCAGTGTGCGGCCCAGTATCCCCGCCGAAACCAACAGCACCACCGCAAGCGCCACCTCAGCCACCACAAAAACGCTATGCAAGCGACGCGTGTTTCCACCCAGGTTCCGGCCCGCGCCGCGCAGTGCGCGTTCCAGTTCGCGCGCCGGAGCACGCAAGGCCGGTGCCAGTCCGAAGAGAAGACTGCTCAGCAGCGACACGCCGAGAGCAAAAAGCAGCACGCGCCAATCGAGTTGGACATCCTCGGCGCGCGGTAAACTTCCCGGCCAAAGGGACACGAACGGATGAATGCCGACGAGCGCGAACAGAATGCCCAGCGCGCCTCCCGAAATGCCCAGCACGCTGCTCTCGGTCAGACATTGACGCACCAACCGGCCGCGGCCCGCCCCCAGTGCCACGCGCATGGCCAATTCTCGCTCTCGCGAAACGGCCCGTGCCAGCAGCAAGCTGGCGACATTGACACACGCAATCAGCAGCACCAGACTGACCGCCCCGAGCAGCAGCCATAGTGTTGGCCGCACATCGCCGACCACCTCTTCACTGAGTGGATGCGTCACCATGCCGCGTCCTTGATTATCCTCTGGAAATTGCACCGCAAGTTGCCGCGCAATCACGGATATCTCGGTCTGTGCCTGCGCGAGCGTGGCGTTCGGCTGAAGACGCCCCAGAACATGAATGAAAAACGCGCCGCGATTCCGCATTCTCGGGTCCCTGCTTTGGCCCAGCGGCGTGTATATGTCGGCCCCGCCATCCATTTGAAATCCTGCCGGCGCGATTCCGACAACGGTGTACGATTTCCCCTCAAAGACAAGCTGCTGCCCGATCTGTTCTTTGCTTCCGCCGAAGCGGCGTTGCCACAGACTGTAGCTGATGATCGCGACGGGTGCTGCGCCGGGCTGGTCTTCTTGCGTCAGAAACGCGCGACCTTCAACGAGCGGGACGCCCAGAACAGAAAACAATCCGGAGGAGATCAGGCGGCCGAAAACGTACTCCGCTTCTCCGGGCTGAGTTATCGTGCCTCCTCCATAGGTCCATGCGGCTACGGATCCCAGAGTGCGGCTCACCCTTTGATAGTCGCGAAACTCAAGATAGGAAAAGCCCCATAGCTCACCATACTTTTCCGTCTTTCCGTGCAGTGTGACTAACCGGTCGGCTTCCGGGTAAGCCAGCGGCTTTATTAGCACGCCATTGATGACCGTGAACATGACGGTCGTGGCTCCGCTGCCCAGCGCAAGCGTCAAAATTGCCACGGCCGCAAAGCCGGGCCGCTGGCGCAGCGTACGAAGTGCATACCGGCAGTCCTGAAACAAGTCCTCCAGCCAGCGTGTGCCACGGGCATCGCGGCATTCCTCTTTGACTTGCTCCGAACCGCCAAGAGCAAGCCGGGAATTTCGCTGGGCCAGGTCGGGAGCGTTGCCCTGCGCGATCAGCTCGTTTGCATGTTCGTCGAGGTGGAAGCGCAGTTCCTTCTCGAGCTGCTCCTCCATTTGCTCTCGTCGCCACAGACGCTGCCACCAGTTCACTGCGCACCTCCACTGGCCATTCCAAGGATGAGCGCGATCGCATCGATCAATCGCTGCCAACTGGCAGCTTCCGTTTCGAGCTGCTTCCGGCCTTTCCCCGTCAGGCGATAGAACTTCGCCTCGCGTCCAGTCTCGGTCTCCTTCCAATCCGCCGCCAGGAGGTTGCGGTTTTCAAGCCGGTGCAGAGCCGGGTACAGCGACCCTTCCGGAACCTGGACCACCCCGCGCGATACTTGCTGCAATCGCCGGGCAATTGCGTATCCGTGGACAGGACCAATCGCGACAACCTTCAAGATCAAGAGATCCAACGTGCCTTGAGGGAGATCCGATTTTGGCGCCGTCATCGCTTATACCTCGAGCTTCTATGCGTATATTAGAGCAAGACGCATAGAAGTGCAAGGTATGGGTTGTCTGGCTCACGTTAGAGATTGTGGGTGTTGGGGCAGGCGACCCTGCTGGAAATTGGATGTCCCACCACTCATGGTGGCTTATTGCGGCAGGTCCCAGCCGCGCAGACGTGGCCACCACCGATACACGTTCCGGCAATACTGTTCGTAGTCTGCGCCAAATTTCTTGCGCAAAGTTGGTTCTTCATAGAAGACCACGAACCAATGCACGGCTAGGGCAACCGCGACGACGGCGGCGATCGCTGCCGGGTTGGCGTGGCCGAATACAATCCATAGCCCGATCCAACCTATGGCGAAGCCCTCGTACATGGGGTTCCGCACGTAGCGGTAGAAACCCACCGCAACCAATCGCTGCGGCGGCGCGACGGGGGCCGGTGTGCCGCGTCCCGTCCACCCGAAGTCCCACACGCAGCGCAGGGCAGCAGCAAATCCCAGCACCGAAGGAAGCGCCGCCAACCATCGCCAATTTGCCGCGCCCGCCGCTTCCACGTTGAAGCCGAGCCATCGCGGCAGCAGCCAAAACCATAAGGAGAAGAACGCCGCGCCCACAGCCAGCGAGGCCACCGCGGAGGGCCATCGCTCTCGGTGTGAGACCGCGGGAATGCTACCGGGCTGTCCGTTCACCATTAGGCCCTCCTAGTGCATCTCGAATTGCCACCACTCCGCGATTCCTGCGACTCGATGGAAGGATCCGATCAAGTATTTGCAGACCAGGTCGTAGGCATCCTTAGCGGCTCTACTCTGTATTACGAGGCCGGAAGGAGTGGGTTACAAATTTTTTGACGCTCGCCCGAACGAGGGGCGACGGGAGACCGGAAACGGACCTACAACCGGCCGAGGAGAATGCTTTCGGCCCTAGGTGTAAAATGTCTATAATAGTAAGTTTGCGAGAACCTAGGGGGCGCTGCAGATGGGGCTAGCGGCGCGGGAGCGTGCATGATCCTCGACATCAACGAAATACAAAAGTTTTTGCCACACCGGTACCCGTTTCTGCTGATCGATAAGGTCGTCGAAATGGAGCGCTACAAGCGCATCGTGGCGATCAAGAATGTGAGCATCAACGAAGCCTATTTCCAGGGCCATTTTCCCGGCAAGCCGATTATGCCCGGCGTGCTGATTCTGGAGTCGATGGCGCAAGCCGGCGGATTGCTGCTGCTGCAGGAGATTCCGGACCGCGAGAACAAGCTGCTGTACCTGGCGTCGATGAACGACGTGAAATTCCGGCGTCCGGTGCTGCCTGGTGACCAGTTGCGGGTGGAAGTGGACATACTGGCGTGGAAGGGCGACCTGTGCAAGATCCGGGCGAAAGCATTTGTGGAGGAGAATCTGACCACGGAAGCGACGTTGATGTGCGTGATGGTGGACCGGAACAAAGAAACTCCCGGGAAATGAGCGAAGAGCAGATTCATCCGCAAGCGGTGGTATCGGCGAAAGCGAAACTTGGCAAAGGTGTGCAGGTGGGAGCGTTCGCGACGGTGGGAGCGGACGTGGAGCTGGGCGACGATTGCGTGGTGCATGCTCAGGCGGTGCTGCAGGGGCCCGCGAAATTTGGCCCCCGCAACGTGTTTCATTCTTTCTGCATGCTGGGAGGCGATCCGCAGGACTACACGTTTCGCGGAGAGCATGTGGAGTTGGCGGTTGGCGACGGAAACATTTTCCGCGAGTACGTGACCATAAGCCGCGGAACGAAAAAGGGCGGGGGCACGACGCGCATCGGGAACGACAACTTTTTTCTGGCGTATTCGCACGTGGGTCATGACTGCCAGGTGGGCAGCGGCACGTTATTTGTGAATGGAGCGACGCTGGCGGGACACGTGACGGTGCAAGATTACGTGACCATTGGAGCCTTTTCGCCGGTGCACCAGTTTTGCCGTTTGGGGCGGTATGCGTATATCGGCGCGTGCACCGTGATCACGCAGGATGTGCCGCCGTTTTCGCTGATCGTGACGGAGCGAGAGACGAAAAATTTTGGGGCCAACACGATCGGGTTGGAGCGCAAGGGTTTTTCCGCGGAACGGGTGAAAACGCTGCAGAAGGCGTTTCGCATGCTGACGCGCTCGAAGAAAAACACTTCGCAAGCACTGGAAGACATGCGGAAAACGCTGGCGGATTCTGACGATGTGCAAGAATTGATCGAGTTCGTGGAGAAAGCCGAACGCGGGATTGTGAAGTAGGTCCAACTTCATGCCGGAAGCAATTCAAAACAATGCAGGCTGGGGATTGATCGCGGGAAACGGTCGATTCCCATTCCTGGTGTTGGAAGCAGCGCGGAGCCAGGGAATCGATATGGCCGTGATCGCGCTCAAAGAAGAGGCGTCGCCGGAACTGGAGCAGGTGGCGAAGCGGTTGCACTGGGTGAGCCTGGGGGAGCTGAGCAAGACGATTGAGCTGATGCAGCGCGAGGGCGTGAAGCGGGCGGTGATGGCCGGTCAGGTGAAGCACAACAAGATTTTCAGCGCGATCCGGCCCGACTGGAAATTGGCAAAACTATTGATTTCCCTGCCAAGGAAAAATACCGATTCGTTGATTGGCGCGGTGGCGAAAGTCTTCGAAGAAGAAGGCATTCAACTGGTGGATTCCACACTTTTCCTGAAGCCGCTGCTGCCCGAAGCAGGTGTGCTGACAAGGCGCGCGCCCAACGAGCACGAATCAGCGGACATGCAGTATGGATTGGAAGTGGCGCGGCACCTGGCGTCGATGGACATTGGACAGACCGTGGTGATCGCGGACCGCGCGTGCGTGGCGGTGGAGGCGATGGAAGGAACGGACGAGACCATTGCGAGGGCCGCGCGGTTTGCCGATGGAAAGCCGGTGGTGGTGGTGAAGGTGAGCAAGCCGAACCAGGACATGAGGTTCGATGTACCTGTAATTGGATTGCCGACCGTCCAACACATGATAGGAGCGGGCGCGACGGCTCTCGCCATCGATGCCTCGAGAACTCTTTTGTTTGATCGTGCCAGGTTGATTGAGTCGGCGGACGCTGCCGGGATCGCCATCCAAGCATTCGCCCTAGCCAGGTTGCGGAACCGAAGGCCGATTCCGCGGGAATGAAGAACGAATGAGTGTGGACCGGGGAACTACGGGAGAATCCCGGAGAATTCGTGTGGCGGTAGTGGGTACCGGAGAGTTTGGGCGGCACCACGCGCGGGTGTATCGCGAAGTGCCCGGCGTTGAACTGGTTGGAGTGTACGACCAGAACGCGGCCAGGGCGACCGCGGTGGCGAACGAGTTTCAGACGAGAAATTTCCGAAACATCGAGGAGTTGTGTGGAGCAATCGATGCGGCATCGGTTGCCGTGCCCACCGTGCTGCACGCGGAAATCGGCTGCCGGCTGCTGGAAAACGGGATCGATACGCTAATCGAAAAGCCCATGGCCAGCACACTGGAGGAAGCAGACAGGCTGCTAGAAGCCGCCAGACGCCACCGGAGAATCTTGCAGGTGGGACACGTCGAACGATTTAATCCGGCAGTGCTGGCGGTGGAACCGGTGGTGAGCCGGCCGCTGTTTTTTGAGGTGCACCGATTGGGAGTGTTCACGCCGCGGAGCCTGGACGTGGACGTGATTTTCGACCTGATGATCCACGATCTGGACATTCTGCTGGCGTTGGTGAAGGAAGCGGTAGTGGAAGTGAAGGCGGTGGGAATTCCGGTGCTGACGGATAAGGTGGATATAGCTCACGCGCGACTGGAATTTGCCGGCGGTGCAGTTGCCAACGTGACGGCGAGCCGCGTTTCGACGGAACGGGTGAGAAAAATGAGATTTTTCCAGCGCCGCGAGTACATTTCGCTGGATTATGCGCGCCGGGATGCCCTGAGGATCGGTGTGAAGCGGGCTGGACCCGAGCCGGAGTTTGGGTTCGAGAAGTTGCCGGCCCCGGCGGTGGAACCGTTGCAAGCGGAGTTGCAAGCGTTTTCACAGGCGGTGAGCACACGAGTGGCGCCTAAGACGGATGGAAAGGCAGGACGGGCGGCACTGGAGTTGGCCAGCCGGGTAATGGAAAGCATCCGAGAACATGAAGCGCGCGTCCAACCAGTAGCACAGATCGCTCCCGAAAAAAGGAACCGATGATCCCTAGGATTCTTGTGCCTGAAGGTGCGCGGCTGCCGGCCAAGGAAGAGACGGCCACGACCAGGAGACGTCCGTCGACGCTGGATGAGCGGACGCTGGTGCCTGCGACGCTGCCGGTGGTGCATTTAGACGGACGATCGACGATCCCAGCAAATTTGCCGCTGGAGTCGATCGCGACGAGAATGGTGGTACCGCGGGATGTGAACGTCGAGTTGGTGCAGAAGGTCGAAGAATCGGACCTGCCGTTGCAGCCGACGGACATGGACGAGCGCATTACCGTGCCGCAAGGCTCGTCGGCGCCGGAAATATCAACGGACACGCCGCTGGTCGTCTCGGAAGACCTCGTCGAGCCTGACATTATTCAGACGGGCGAAGTAACGTTTCTGCGGCCGGAAGGCGCCGGTCGCAGGACGCTTGAGGATCGCATAACAACCATTGGGTCAGTGCTGCTGCACGCGGCATTTATTTTGCTGCTGATCTTTGAGCCGAAACTATTTGGACCGCACGTGCGGACGAACGAGGAAGAAGAAATCGCGCGCAATCAGATCAGGGTTTTGCTTCCGCCGGGAGCGCTGGAATCCCTGCGACCGACCCCACAACCCGCACCCGCACCGCATCCGGCGGTGAAAGTGGATCCCCGGGAGTTGAGAAGGATAGCGCCACCGATTGAGAGACCGGCGCCCGAGCCACCACCAACACCGCAGCCTGTGGTGCCCAAGAAGGAGTTGCCAAGCGCGCCCGTGCCCAAGACCAATGAGGTTGCGCCGGCACCGCCGACCCCGGCGCAGGGCAATCGCGGTGATCTGCCGAAAGCACCCACGAAACTGGAATCGCCGGATATGCCCGTGCCTCAACAAGGGCTGGTCTTGCCGAAGCAAGGGTCATCGCCAGGAGACGCGATTCGCGACGCGGCACGGAACTCCAGAATTAATTCGCCGCCCGCGGTCGGCGGCGGACAATTTCCGGGAGGCGGTGGCGGCGGACGGGGGGGCGGGGTGCGGGGCGCGGGACTCCCCGGCCCTGAATTGCTGACCGACACGCAAGGAGTCGACTTTAACGACTACCTCATGCGCGTGTACCTGAGAGTAAAACAGAACTGGTTTTCAGTGATGCCAGCGTCGGTGGAGTTGGGCGATCAGGGAGTCGTGTCGCTGCAATTCAAGATTATGAGGGACGGCAGTGTGCCGGGCGGAGAACCTGTTCAGGTATTTGGGTCCGGCAAAGAACCACTGGATCGTGCGGCGTACTCCTCGATTCGCGCTTCCAGTCCATTCCAGCCGCTGCCTTCGGCGTTTTCCGGTCCGTACATCGAGCTGCGTTTCACGTATTATTACAACATCCAGCCACCAGCTCACTAGGATCAAGAATGAAGCTGGCGCGCCCTCGGCCGTCTGCTGCTGGCGCTGATTGGGTTGGCGGTGATATTGCTACGAGCGTGGCCGGTGCTCTTCCCCAAATGAACCAGCAACAAGACTCTCCACTCGTGGCTATCGTGGGTCCGACGGCATCCGGAAAATCAACATTGGGAATCTGGCTTGCGCAGCAGTTGGGGGGAGATGTTGTGGCGTGCGATTCGACGCAACTGTACCGAGGATTTGATATCGGCACTGCGAAGCCGACATTCGAAGAACGCCAGGGAGTGGCGCAACACTTGATCGACGTGCTGGATGCTGCGGAGAACGCGACCGCCGGGGATTATCGTGAGCGAGCGATTGCGGTGCTGGAGAAGTTGCGCGCCAACCGGCGATTGCCGATCTTCACGGTGGGGACCGGACTATATTGGCGCGCATTGCTGGAGGGGTTGGCGGAAGTGCCGTTGCGGTCGGAACCGTTGCGCCAGAAACTGAGGAAGAGCGCGGCGAAAGGCGGGCCCGGGCACCTGCACAAGGTGCTGCGGCGGCTGGACGCGGCCGCCGCGCAAAAGATAGCCGCCGCGGATGAGCAAAAATTGATTCGTGCGGTGGAAGTATGCCTGCTTACACGAAAACCGCTGATAGAAGTTCACCGCAGCGGCAGGAAGCCGCTGGAGGGATGGCGGGCGATCAAGATCGGACTGATGCCTGGGAGAAAAGCGTTGAACGAGCGAGTGCACGCGCGCACGGATGCCATGCTGGAGCGCGGCTGGATGGAGGAAGTGCGCGGGCTGATGAAAAGCGGAATGGCGGCGGATGGAAAACCTTTTGATTTCATTGGCTATCGCGAGCTGCGGCGGGTCTTGGAAAATAGAATGACGCTTGAGGAAGCGCGGATGGCCATTCAGCAAGCCACACGGCAATATGCGAAGCGGCAGACAACCTGGTTTCGACGAGAGACGGAGGTAACCTGGCTTGAGGGATTTGGGGATGCTCCGGCAATTCAGCAGGCCGCGCTGGGGGAGATTCGGAAGCAACTGGGAGAGTGGCCCTCAGCGGCCGAAGCCGGATTGAAGCGCTAGCGGTTACCGAGCAACCGAAAGTCGGGCCGTCGCGACAGACTGCGGTACTCACAGGCTGGCGTAAAAGACTGCGGGCTTGTGATGTCACCTGGAGAGCGGGGAAAGGAAGTATAATTCGGGTGATGAGGCAAGACCCTTCGAGACGGAGAATGCTCCGGCACACGCCTACCTGGTTGCGCGCATGAAACTCCAACACAATACTTCTGCTGCGGAACGCGTCCTGCTGGTTGGGATCGGGTGGAAGCGCGCGCCCCGTTTTCCAGGAATGCCGGCGGGAGAACAAGGCCGAGAATCGCTAACGGAGCTGGTGGAACTGGCGGAAAGCGCGGGAGCAGAAGTTGCCGGAACGCTGTTTCAAGTCCGTGAAGCCGCGGATCCGGCAACGCTGGTGGGACGAGGGAAACTCGACGAGATTCGCGCGGAAGCCAACGCGCGCAACGCGCCGCTGATTATATTCGACAGCGAATTGACACCGATGCAGCAGCGCAATATCGAAAAAGCCACCGAACACCGGGTGATCGATCGAACGCAACTGATCCTGGACATATTCGCGAAGCACGCGCGGAGCCGCGAAGGGCAGTTACAGGTAGAACTGGCGCAACTGAACTACATGCTCCCTCGCCTGACCGGGCGGGGCACGGAAATGTCGCGATTGGGCGGCAAAAGCGGCGGTGGCGGCGCAGGCGGCAGCGGCGGCGGGGCGGGTCGCATCGGAGTTCGCGGCCCGGGTGAAAAGAAGCTGGAAACGGACCGGCGGCGGATCCGGGACCGGGTGCGAAAGATTCAAGAAAACATCGATGAGGTGCGCCAGCAGAGGGCGCTGAGACGCGAAGCGCGAAACGCCGTGCCATTGGGAACGGTGACGCTGGTGGGTTATACAAACGCCGGAAAATCGACACTGTTCAACGCGCTGAGCCGGGCAGAGGTGCTGGTATCTTCGCGTATGTTTGCGACGCTGGATCCAACGGTGCGGGCGATTCGTCTGCCGTCGAACCGGCGAATTCTGGTTTCCGACACGGTCGGGTTCATTCGTGCCTTGCCGAAAGGGCTGATCGCGGCGTTTCGAGCGACGCTCGAAGAGGTTCAAGAAGCGGCGCTGCTTTTGCAGGTGAGCGACATCTCGAATGTGCATCACGACGAATTGGACCAGGAAGTGGAGAAAATTCTGGGAGAGCTTGGGGTACTGGAACGGCCAAGGTTGCAGGTGTTCAACAAGGTCGACCAGTTGACTCCACGACAACGGGAAGAATTTGAGGCGGCGTGGCGCAACGCAGGCAGCGCGGAAGAAGCGCCGGTATTTGTTTCGGCGCTAACGGGCGAAGGAATCGAGGAATTATTGCGGAGGATCGAGAAGGCGGTGCCCATCGATCCGGTGATCAAACTGTCCCTGCGGATTCCGTTGAGCGAAGGCCGGACGCTGGCATTGATCCACGCCCTGGGGCGCGTGGTGGAATCGCGGGTGAACGACTCGCAAATGGAGTTGCAGGCGGAGGTGCCGGAAACGATTGCCCGTCGATTGAAACTGAATGACTTCCTGGCAAAGGAAACATCCCGGCGCGTGGCGTCGTATAAAGAGATAAGGGGGTAAAGAAGATGGCTGCCTTTTTGCTTTGGTGCATTCTGTTGATTATCTGCTGGCCGCTGGCATTGCTGGCCTTGGTGGCTTACCCATTCGTGTGGCTCTTGCTGCTACCGTTCCGGCTTGTCGGAATTGCGGTTCACGGAGTATTTGAGTTGCTCCGGGCCATCTTGTTTCTGCCCGCTCGAGTGTTGCGCGGACCCCACGCCATTTAGGGACGGCCCACCCGTTACTCTCCGGTAACATCCGAGAATCCCTCGTAATATGAATGAGATGTAAAGGAATTTTAACTGCGACCGAGGAAAGTGGCAGGGCGACTTCCTGTGGAAAACTTTGTGGAAAGCGCGGACGGCTTTGCCATCGCAAATCACACTGGCCGCTGTCGCCAGACGGACGCCAGACCTTGTGCGACCTGTAAGGCGAAGATGTGTATAGAGTTAGGCGAGTTTACTGGATGTTCCCAAAAGACTTGATGCACCCTTCGAGGGCATTCCAGGGGTGGAGATTTGCACAGGTTTGCAGCAGCGGTGTTACGAAAGAGTATTCCGCCCCGATTGAAAAAACCGCCCTCCCCGTAACCCACAAGTACCTAGCGACGTCGAGTGATATGGCGTTCTTCCAGCGTTGACCTATGGTTGGGCGGAGACTATAGTGAGCCGAGGGGCGACAATTCGCCTGCAAAGAACGCGCCAGGCCCTGGCTTCCCTATGAACCTTCCGAACTCACTCACACTGCTGCGAATCTTCTTCGTGCCCCTGCTTATTGTGGTATTGCTGACGCGCAGCCCGAACGTGGAACTCTGGGGCGTAACCGTAAGGTTCGAGTTCTGGGGAGTATTGATCCTGCTGATTGCCGCGGCCACCGACTGGGCCGACGGGTATTTTGCGCGGCGGAATTCCCAGGTGACGACGCTGGGGATTTTGCTGGATCCGATCGCCGACAAGCTGCTGATTACCGCGGCATTTATCGCGCTGGTGGACATGCACCTGGTTCCGGCCTGGATGGTGGTGATCATCATCGGGCGGGAATTCACGATCTTAGGCTTGCGGAATATCGCGTCCGCGGAAGGGTTTACGATCGCAGCCTCGACCCTGGGAAAAACGAAGATGGTGTTGCAGGTGTGTGCGTCGGCGGTGCTGATTTCCGGAGTGCACCGGCCATCCTGGAGGCCACTCGGATACATCTTGTTGTGGCTGGTGGTGGTGAGCGCGCTGGTTTCCGCCGGGCAGTATTTCTACCGGTTCTGGAGTCATCTGGACGACCGGATCAAGCAACGACGCAAGCTGGATATGTTGCAGGCGCGGAAGAAGCCGCAGGATGCAGTCCCTCTCTGAAGCTGAGCGAAACGCCATCCTGGAGCATGCCCGCCAGGCGCTGGCCGGAGCCGTATGCCATGGGCAGCAGATTCCGTTTTCAATCGAAGGCATTTTTTCGATGAGATGTGGAGTGTTTGTATCTCTGCACGTGCGCGGAAGATTGCGCGGATGTATCGGAGTAATCGATGCGCGGGAGCCGTTGGGGCAAAGCCTAGTGCATTGCACGGCGTCCGCGGCGCTGCAGGATCCGAGGTTTACGCGGATGCTACCGGAGGAAGTGGCGGAAACCGAGATAGAAATTTCTTTACTTTCTCCGCTGCAGGAGATTCGACCGGAAGAGATCGAGATTGGAAAGCACGGCCTGGTGGTGGAACAGGGAATCCGACGCGGGTTGCTATTGCCTCAGGTGGCCACGGAACATCATCTGCACCGGGAACGATTCCTCGAAGAAACGTGCCATAAGGCGGGGTTGCCGCGAGACGGGTGGAAAGACCCAGGAACCAGGATCTATGGATTTACCTGCGAAATTGTAAAATAGAAAGAGCGAAAACAAAAAGCCCGCGCCGAGGAGAAGAACGCGGGCTTTGGTTTGTTCAGGCAGAACTATTCGATTTCTACGTAATCGCCGGCATACACGTCGATGCTGGTATAGGTAACGAACATGGTGCAGGAGTTCGGGCTGACGTTAATGACAATGCCCTCGCCGAGAACTTCACGTGGCAGGTCGTTCCACTCAAAACGCTTTGGAGTGCTGCCGAAACCATAAATCTTGTAGGCATAGCCCTTGGTGTTGGGAGCGGTTTCCGACAGAGAGCCCTGATAACGGAAGATGCGTAGATAGTCGCCCATCTTCACGCCCTGATTGTTACCGAGATTAACATACACAATGGAGTTCTTGCCGTAGGTCTCGGTATAGTCCGGGCCGATGACGAGCATGCCCACGGACTTTCCGCTGACGGGCGCAAAGTGGTCAAACTTTTCCGCGGTCTTGTACGGAGGAGAGGGGCGGTCAACATACGGGCGCACGATATCGCCACGCTGCATGTAGTCGCAGGAATGCACGATTTCCGCGGTGGAGGTATTCGGCTGGACATTGACGACCTTAACTTGCCCGGTGTCGCGATAGAAGGTGCCCATGGCCTTCATCAGCTTGGCCTGCCATTTGAACCACTGAACCTTGTCTGGGTCAACTTCGGGACGAATGACATCGAAGCGATCGCCAACTTTGACGCCTTGAGCGGAACCCTGGCTGATGTACACATAGTCGCCGCGAGAGAAAATTATCTTGTCGTTGGATTGCTCGCCTGAGGCGATATAGATGGTGTCAGGCGCTTTCTCGCTACTGACGAAGCTGGAGCAATAAATCGCGGTGTAGTCCGGGGAACTGGCCTCAGCCACATGTTCGGTGGAGGACACGACTTGGGACTGGGGAATTCCTTGCGCCCAGGCAGAAGAGGCGCCCAGCGTCATTGCAAGGCATAAAGCAGCTGCGTTTGCGCGCATTATCGTACTCCTTAGATCACGCCGAAAAGGGCCGTGCGGGGACTTCCACCTCTGAAGCTAACAAGCGCCCCGGGTGGCGTCAACAGAATGGGCGAGGGCGCTTTACACATTTGCAAAGGCATGCTACAAGCTTTGTTTTCAATGAATTGCGAGGAGCTTTGCGGGATGGGACTGTTTGGTAATGAGACACATCGCCTTTGTGGCGTCGCAGCGGCTAGTACCGCGCGGGAAATGGAGGCGCTGGTGCGTCAGGCTTTGCGCCTGACACGCACCGTCGAACTGCGCCTGGACTGGCTGAAGAATGATGGCGAGCGCCAGCAATTGCTGGCCTGGCTAAAGCGATCGGGAATTCGTAACGCCGTGTTCCTGGCGACTTGCCGCCGGAGGATTGGCGGAGGGGAATTCCCGGGCGATGCGGGAGCAGAACTTTTTTGGTTAACCAAAGCACGCGAGGCCGGATGCCAATGGTGCGACGTGGAAGTCGAGACGCTGAAGGAATTGCCGGGAAAATCCGTGTTTTTCTATCCCGTGCCGGAAAAGGTGTTGCTGTCGATGCACGATTTTCGGCGAACCCCACGCTTGCCGAAGGTTGGTGTTCCGGTGCGTGGAGGGGCTGGCGCAATAAAAGTTGCCGCGATGGCGCGGAGTATTGCGGACAGCGTGCGCCTGCTGAAATGGGCGCACGATTCTCGAGACGTGGTGGCGATTCCCATGGGAGAACTTGGCATGCCGGCGCGGATCCTGGCTCTGCGAGAAGGAAGTGCGTTGGCCTACGCGCCGGTGGCTGAGGTGACAGCGCCGGGGCAGGTGCATCTGCGCGAGATGAAGCAGCTCTATCGCGCGCAGGAACTGACTCGCAAGACTCAGGTCTATGGAGTGATCGGAAACCCGGTGGGACATTCGCTGTCGCCGCTGCTGCACAACACCGGGTACATTGCCGCCCGGAAAGACGCGGTATTCCTGCCATTTCTGGTGGAGCGACTGGACGACTTTCTGGAAGCCGTGCCGGAGTTTGGCGTGAAAGGGTTCAGCGTAACGCTGCCGCACAAAGTGGCGGTGTACCGGCGGCTCGACGGGTGCGCGCCGATAGCGGAGAAGATTGGCGCAGTGAACACGGTGACGGTGCGGCGGGACGGTTCGCTGTACGGAAGCAATACGGATTATCTGGGCGTGCTGCGGGCGTTAGAGAAAAAAATGAAATTGCCGGGGAGTCGCGTGCTGATTTTGGGCGCGGGAGGAGTGGCACGGGCCGCTGCGTTTGCGATTGCGTTTGCTGGTGGGCAGGTTTTTGTTTGTGCGCGGCGGGAGAACGCGGCACGGAAGCTGGCCAAGACGGTAAAGGGAGAAGCTGTGCCGCGGGCGGCATTGCGCAAAGAATCGTTCGACGCAATTCTGAATGCGACGCCAGTCGGGATGCACCCGCAAGCCGGAGTTTCTCCTCTTGCGGCTGGCGAGTTAAACTGTTCTGTGGTCATGGACCTGATTTACAGGCCGATGCAGACGAAATTGCTGCGGCTGGCCTCGGAGCGAGGAATCAAGACAGTCTCGGGGGTGGAAATGTTTCTGGCGCAGGGGATTGCACAATGGGAGCACTGGATGGGAGGGCGCGCGCCGGAAGCAGCCATGAGGAAAGCGGTGCTGGCGGAGCTAAAAGCCAAGGAAAAAACAGCTCGTTAGTCCACGTGGATGTAGCAGGCCTTTCCATCGAAATTTGAAGCGAGATTGAGAGCTTGGGAATCTGAACTCAGGTGATGATCCAACCAACTTTTCAGGAGTTCCAAAAACTGGCGACGCGCGGGAACTTGATTCCCGTTTATGACGTTTTTTCCGCGGACCTGCTGACGCCGGTGAGCGCGTACCTGCGCATGGCGCAGGGAGCAAGGTATTCGTTCCTGCTGGAGAGCGTGGAGGGCGGAGAAAAAATCGCGCGTTACACCTTCGCGGGCGCGCATCCCGAAGAAGTGTTTCGCTATGCGGGCGGCGCCTGCGTGCTGGAGAGCGCAGAACGCATGATCTGGGAAGAGCGCGACCCAATTTCCTTTTTGCGCGAGCGCATGGAGCGATTCCGGCCGGTGCGTTTGCTGGGATTGCCGCCGTTAGTGGCGGGCGCAATCGGTTATTTCAGCTACGACATGGTGAGGCTGATCGAGAACCTGCCCAAGCGATTGCGCGACGACATCGGCTTGTACGACGCGATGCTGATGTTCTATCACGGGATTATTGCTTTCGACCACGTGCAGCACCGGCTGTGGATTGTGCGTAATGTATTCACGGATGGCCCGGGCTCTTTGCGCGCGAAGTATCTTGCGGCGGTGAAGGAAATTCAGCGCACACGTAAGCTCCTGGAAGAACCGGTGGCCGCCGAGCGTCCCGCAGCGCCCGCGAGAGGGAAACTGCGCACGCCCCAAGTGGCGTCGAACTTCAAACGTTCGGAGTATCTGGAGGTGGTGCGGAAGGCAAAGCGCTACATCCGGGCGGGAGATATTTTCCAGGTGGTGCTGAGCCAGCGCTTTTCCGCGAAAACCAAAGCGGCGCCGTTTGACGTTTACCGCGAACTGCGCGCGCTGAATCCTTCGCCGTATCTTTTCTACCTGCAACTGAACGATGTGTACGTTGTGGGGAGTTCACCGGAAATGCTGGTGAAGGTGCAAGGACGCGACGTCTTTTACCGGCCGATCGCAGGGACGCGCTGGCGCGGGCAAGACGAGGCGGAAGATCAGCGGCTTGAGAAGGAGATGCTGGCAAGCGAGAAGGAGCGGGCGGAGCACATCATGCTGGTGGACCTGGGAAGGAACGACCTGGGGAGGGTGTGCGAGTACGGCACGGTGCGAGCCGAAAGGCTGATGAGCGTGGAGCGCTATTCGCACGTGATGCACCTGGTGTCCAGCTTGCGCGGAAGATTGCGGGCAGATGTGGATTGCTTCGACGCGTTAATGTCGTGTTTTCCCGCGGGCACAGTTTCTGGGGCGCCAAAAGTCCGCGCCATGGAAATCATCGAGGAATTTGAGAAGACCCGGCGCGGAATTTATGCCGGTGGGATCCTGTACCTGGATTTCGCCGGGAACCTGGATTCCTGCATCGCGCTGCGGACCATGGTCATCAAGAATGGAGTAGCCTATGTACAGGCAGGCGGTGGTATCGTGGCAGACTCCACGCCGGACGGCGAGTTCAACGAATCCGTGAATAAGTCCAAGGCATTGCTCCGGGCGCTGGAATCGGCGCATGCCGCCGGGATTCCGGCAAAGGAGAAACGAAAGCGTTGATCTTGCTGCTCGACAATTACGATTCGTTCACCTACAACCTGGCGCAGTATCTGGGCGAGCTGGGATGCCAGGTGGAAGTGCGTCGTAACGACAGGATTTCTGTGGCAGATATCATCCGCCGAAGACCGGAAAAGATCGTGATTTCTCCCGGACCATGCACGCCGCAAGAGGCCGGAATTTCCGTCGAGTTGGTCCAGGAACTGTCAGGGAAGATTCCCATTTTGGGAGTGTGTCTGGGGCATCAGGCCATTGGAGCGGCGTTTGGCGGAAGGGTAATTCGAGCGCCAAAGCTGTTTCACGGAAAGACCAGCCAAATAAAGCACGACGGTAAGGGCATTTTTCGCAAGCTGGCGAATCCTTTCACGGCAACGCGTTATCACTCGCTGATTGTTGAGCGCAAGACGCTTCCGCGCGAGCTGATGGTGACTGCGGAGACGGACGACGGCATCATCATGGGGGTGCGGCACCGGCGGTACCCCGTGGAAGGAGTGCAATTCCATCCCGAATCGGTACTGACGGAATCCGGCAAAGAGCTGCTCAGGAATTTCCTCTCGCTATAGCGTGGCACCGAAGTCCTGGCGGTCCTATTCCCTCCAGCGCTAATTACCAATCGCAAAGAGCCAAAAATCAGTTCTATGGATAACAGTAGATTAAATACTTCGTTATAACAGCGTATGGTGTCGCTAGTGAGTTTCGCTTCCTCCTTCATCCAGCCTGTTGGAGGCGTTCAGGTTGCCTCGCCGCGGTGTTTTAGCCTTGTTGCTCCGTTTTCTGCTTTTCTTTCCATTCGCTCGGGGAAGCCCGACAGCTGATCCCGCCTTGGGTATGCTCACCAGAGCGTACGAAGCGCAACTGAATTCAGCGGGCCCGCAGCGACCCGCAGGAGGCAGGGCGGCAACCTCCGCCACCACGGGTACAAGAATTGCCATTTTGTAGCGGGAGCGGTGACTGGCGCCACCGCATGGGGTATTCACGATCTCATCGAATCCAGCAACGGCCCGGAAAGCCCGGCCGAGCCGTGAGCAATGAGTTGGGGAGGCCGACCCAGAACGTCGGCTGAGCCTTTTGGGCTAGCTCAGGGCGAGCAGGCTCAGCCAGTTTTAGACGAAGGTAATGAGTTGGCGAAGTTTTTCTCTGGCTGCGCCTGAGGCCAGGGAAGAAGCCGCCATTTCTGCCGCTGAGCGGAAATCCTCGGCGCAGTCCGTGACCACAAGCGCGGCGGCGGCGTTCATGACCACAGCATCGTGCGCTGCGCCCCGGTTTCCCTCCAGGAGTCCGCGAATCAACTTTGCGTTTTCTTCTGGAGTGCCTCCCCGAATCATGTGCAGGGGAGCACGGGACACGCCGAAATCTTCGGGTGCAACGGTGTACTTCTTGATCGTTCCAGCACGCACATCGGCTACTTGCGTTTCGCCGGCGGGCGAAATTTCGTCCAGGCCTCCGGCACCGTGCAGAATCAAAGCGCGCTCTACACCCAGTTCAACGAGCGTGGCAGCCACCAGATCCATAACATCCGCGGAAAAAACGCCGAGAACCTGGCGCTGGGCACCCGCCGGATTCGTAAGCGGGCCGAGGAGATTGAACACCGTGCGCCTGCCGATCTGTTTGCGTGCGGGAATGGCATGGCGGGTTGCGGCGTGCGCCGCCGGGGCAAACAGAAACCCGATGCCAATTTCCCGGATGGAACGGCCCGCATGTTCGAGCGGCAGATCGATTCGAATGCCCAACGCTTCTAGCACGTCGGCAGAGCCGCACCGGGAACTCTGCGAGCGATTGCCATGTTTGGCAACGCGCGCGCCGGCAGCAGAGGCGACGATGGCCGCTGCCGTGGAGATGTTGAAAGTTCCGCTGGCATCTCCGCCAGTGCCACAGGTGTCCACCATTTTTTCAGGCACGGGGGCGCCCGGCAGGAAGACGGGCGCCGCGTGCCTGCGCATGACTCGCGCAAAGCCTGCGAGTTCCGTGGGGTTCACGGGCCGGGTGTTCAGGGCTTCCAGCAGGCGAACGATTTCCCTGGTTTCCAGCCGCCCGGAGAGGAGTTCCTCCATGAGAGATTCCGCTTCGAGGCGAGTGAGCGGGCTGCCTGCTTCGAGGTTTTGTAACAATGTCGATAGAGCGTTCATCATGTTCGCCGAAGCGTTATGCGGTGCTGCCTTGCTCGATCTGCATGTCTCAAGTAAACTTTACTGTTTGACGAAACGCAAATTCTAGCATCTGTGCACGGTTCCATCGTCGCACAGTCCGTTAACCCCGGTTGGACCGGGGCCGCTCCAGAGGACAGAACCACAAATGAAAATCCACGAGTACCAAGCCAAGGCCATTCTCTGCGCGATACGGCGTTACCACGCCTCGCGGGGAAGTGGTTTTCACGAAAGAAGAAGCCCGGGAAGCCGCGCGGCGCCTGAAATCTCAAGTGTGCGTGGTGAAGGCACAAATTCACGCCGGGGGCCGCGGGAAAGGCGGAGGCGTAAAGTTGGCACGATCGGCCGACGAAGCAGCGGAAATTGCGTCGCAAATTCTGGGAATGGACCTGGTGACGGCACAGACGGGTCCGCAAGGGCGCATTGTGAAACGCGTGCTGATTGAGGAAGGGCTGGACATCAAGCGCGAACTGTACCTGGGTCTGTTGGTCGATCGAGAGACCGAGCGACCGGTGTTCATGGCCAGCGCCGCCGGGGGAATGGAAATTGAAACGGTGGTGAAGGAAAATCCGAAAGCGATCCTTCGGGAGCACATTCATCCAGCGGTGGGGCTGCAACCGTATCAAGCGCGGAAAGTTGCGTTTGGACTCGGACTCACAGGGGAACAAGCCACATCGGCAACGCCGTTTTTTCAAGCGCTGTACCGCGCGTTCATCGATACGGACGCTTCCATGGTGGAAATCAATCCGTGCGTGGTGACGGGCGAGGGCAAGCTGGTGGCCCTGGATGCGAAAATCACCTTTGATGATAACGCGCTGTTCCGGCACAAAGATTTGCGCGAACTGCGCGACCTGGACGAGGAAGACCCGCTGGAAGTGGAAGCGTCGAAGTACGGGCTGAACTATATCAAGCTGGATGGAACTGTGGCGTGCATGGTGAACGGCGCGGGCCTGGCGATGGCCACGATGGATATCATCAAATACACAGGGGGGTCTCCGGCGAATTTCCTGGACGTGGGCGGCGGGGCAACGGCCGACCAGGTGAAAAATGCGTTCCACATTTTGCTGAGCGATCCGGAAGTGAGAGCGGTGTTCATCAACATTTTCGGCGGTATCTTGCGCTGCGACGTTCTGGCAACTGGGGTGGTAGCCGCCGCAAAGGATCTGCAAGTGAAGATTCCCATCGTGGTGCGCATGGAAGGAACGAACGTGGAACGCGGACAGCAGATCCTGAGAGAGAGCGGCTTGAATTTCACGATTGCCGAGGGAATGAAAGATGGCGCGCAGAAAGTCGTCGCCCTGGCGGGAGGCGCGCGATGAGCATCCTGGTAAACGAAAAGACGCGACTATTGGTGCAGGGATTCACGGGCCGCGAAGGCACGTTTCACGCGCAACAAATGATTGAGTATGGCACCAACGTGGTGGGGGGCGTAACTCCCGGCAAGGGAGGGACGAAGCATCTGGAACGCCCGGTCTTCAATACCGTGGCCGAGGGTGTGAACGCAACGGGCGCGGATGCCACCGTGATTTTTGTGCCGCCGCCATTTTCCGCGGACGCAATTCTGGAGGCCGCGGACGCTAATGTGCCGCTGGTGGTGTGTATCACGGAAGGCATTCCGGCGTTGGACATGGTGCGCGTGATGGAAGTTGTGAACAAAGGGAGGACGCGGATCGTGGGACCGAATTGCCCGGGGGTCATCTCTCCCGGCAAATGTAAGATCGGAATCATGCCCGGCCGGATTCATAAACAGGGCAATGTCGGCGTGGTCAGCCGCAGCGGCACGTTGACGTATGAAGCCGTGCACCAATTGACGCAGCTTGGCATTGGCCAGTCCACCTGCATCGGCATCGGAGGCGATCCCATCATCGGCACGACCTTCCTCGACGCCATCAAAATGTTTAACGATGATCCCGACACACAGGCCATCGTGTTGATTGGCGAAATCGGTGGCAACGCCGAGGAGCGCGCTTCGGAGTGGATCAAGGCGCATGTGAAGAAGCCCGTTGTGGGGTTCATTGCAGGCCAGACCGCGCCGCCGGGACGCCGCATGGGCCACGCGGGAGCAATCATCAGCGGCGGACAAGGTACGGCTAAGGACAAATACACCGCCATGAAGGCGGCGGGGATTCACACCGTGGAAACGCCGGCGGATTTGGGATCGAGTGTAGCCGCAGCTTTGAAGTAAAGAAGCAAGGAAGAAACGAAGTAATGAAGTAATGAACTGCGATTTAAGGCCAATGTGATAAAAACGTCTTGAGCAGGTGATGGCCGCGGCTATCAAGACGTACAAAGATTTGGATGTTTTTCGAGCATCGTACCGGTTGGCTTTGGATATTTCTCGGACGAAGAAGTTTCCCGCCGTGGAACAATTCGAGCTTGCGCGACAGTTGCGCAGGGCTGCGAGATCGATTCCAGCCAACATTGTTGAAGGCTGGGCCAAGCGAGCTTCGGCTGCCGAGTTCAAGCGCTACTTACAGGTTGCCATTGGCTTTTGCGGTGAATGCAAGCTGTGGTTGGAGATGAGCCAGGACCAAGGATTCATCAGCTCGGCGAACCGCGAGGAGCTGTCGAACCGGTTCAACGTTCTGGGCGCGATGCTGAAAAGCCTGTGGGGACATTGGCAGAGTTTTGCGAAATTGGGGATTCCCGGTTCTGTCATTACTTCCTTACTTCCTTACTTCTTTTTTTAAGGAGCTTACTTTGTCACTTGAACGCACCTTCGCCATCATCAAGCCGGACGCCGTTTCCCGCGGCCAGCAAGGAGAAATTCTGGCGCGCATTCACAAGGCGGGCTTCACCATTGTTGCCGTCAAGTCCATGCGGTTGACCAAGGAAGAGGCTGGGGGATTCTACGCGGTGCACAAAGCTCGCCCTTTTTTTGGGGAGCTGACGGACTTTATGAGCTCGGGCAAGATTTTTGCCATGGTCCTCGAAGCTGACGGGGCGATTGCCAAGTGGCGCGACACCATGGGAGCTACGGATCCGAAAAAGGCAGCGCCTGGCACGATTCGCCACGACCTGGGCACCAGCATTGGAACGAACTGTACGCATGGATCGGATGCGCCCGATACCGCAGCATTTGAGATTGGGTACTTCTTCGCGGGCTTGGACCTCATCTGAATAAGTATTGTAGTGTCTCGGTGACGGATAAAAGTATCCCTGGTGAAAGACCCGGGCCAGCGGCCAATTGTTACATTCCTCCCTATCCCAATTCCTGGCGTCGATGCATAATAGGGGCTCCGCCCAGCTCCTTCCCGGGAGGTAACTATGTCTCGCTTCACGCGTCGAGAATTCCTTCACTGGACCGCTGCCGCTTCGACCCTTGCCTGCATGGGCTCGAAAACATTTGCTTCGCGGCTGACGGCGCTGCCAGCGCTAGGTAAGAAATTCACGGCAACGGATATCGTGACGATCGGCCAAACAGGAATCCAAACCTCGCGACTGGCGATGGGCACCGGGACGGTTGGCTCCGGACACCATTCGAATCAAACCGCACTGGGAATCGACGGGCTTTCCCGGCTGCTCCAGAACGGCTATGACAGCGGGCTGCGTTTTTTTGACACGGCGGACTCCTACGGCAGCCACCCGCACGTAGCGGAGGCGTTGAAGCATGTGGACCGCAGCAAGGTCACACTCCTGACGAAGTCATGGGCGCGCAGCGCTTCTGAAATGCGCGCTGATCTGGATCGCTTCCGGCGCGAGCTCGGCACGGATCATCTGGACATTGTGTTGATGCATTGCGTGACGGAAAGCGATTGGACGACGCGGTTCCGCGGGGCCATGGACGAGCTGTCGGAAGCCAAGCAGAAGGGAATCATACGTGCGCATGGATGTTCGTGCCATTCGATTGAGGCGCTGCGCGCGGCGGCTAAGTCACCCTGGGTAGAGGTGGACCTCGCGCGCGTCAACCCGATCGGGTCGCACATGGATGCCAATCCGGAAACGGTTGTAGGCGTCTTGCGGGAAATGCGGGCCGCCGGCAAGGGCATTGTGGGGATGAAGATCCTCGGCCAGGGCGATATGCGGCATCGCCAGGACGAAGCGCTGAACTATGCGCTGGGACTGGGCGTCTTGCATGCATTCACGATTGGCGCGGAATCGATCAACGAACAGAGTGATTTGGTGCGGCGCATCGCTGCGGCGTGATTGCGCTTTTCTTCAGGCTTGTGAAAAGCAGATCCCTCGCTTCGTTAGGGATGACAACGTGGAGAACGGATGACGAGGTTGTGGTGGTCAGCAAGATGACACGTTGTGGTCAATTTTGTGGGCTCAAAAGCGATGGCTAGCCACCGCACTCCAAATTGTAGAGTAGTGAGTCATGCATCCCTTCCGCGAACTTGGTCGAATGTTGTTGACGCTGGGAGGGCTGCTGCTTCTGGTGGGGGCGTTTTTCTTTTTTGGCGGAAAGTTGCCGTTCCGGCTCGGACGCTTGCCAGGAGATATTGTGCACAAAGGCGCGCACACGACGTTTTACTATCCAATTGTGACCTGTCTTGTGCTGAGCGTCGGCCTTTCGTTGCTTTTCTGGTTGTTCTCGCGCTTCCGGCGGTAAGATAACGGTCGCACCTCAAGTGTCAATGCAATTGAAAACGAAACTGTTTTTGCCAATCTTGTTGCGATAGACTCGCCACCGTCCGGAGGATGCCATCCATGCAAGATTCCGCAAAAGTAATCGAGCAACTAAATAAGGCACTGCGCGAGGAACTTACCGCCATCAATCAGTATTTCCTGCATGCGGAAATGTGCGAAAACTGGGGCTACGAAAAGCTGTCGGAGTCCGTCAAGAAACAGTCGATTGGCGAGATGAAGCATGCGGAAGTACTGATGGAACGCATTCTGTTCCTGGACGGCGCGCCGACCATGAAGCCGCTGGAATTGACGGTGGGAAAAGATGTGAAAGAGATGCTGCAGAGCGATTTGACGCTGGAACTGAGCGCGGTGAAGGATTACAACGTGGCCATTCAAGTTGCCGTGGACGAAAAAGACAATGGCTCGCGCGATTTGTTCGTGACGCTGCTGAAGGACGAAGAAGATCACGTCGATTGGCTGGAAGCGCAGATGCACATGATCAAA
The DNA here is from genome assembly GCA_963804635.1 of Candidatus Acidiferrales bacterium. Classification (GTDB taxonomy): domain Bacteria; phylum Acidobacteriota; class Terriglobia; order Acidiferrales; family UBA7541; genus Acidiferrum. The sequence goes on along the minus strand of CAWDRK010000040.1, from coordinate 10,873 downwards.
GAACTGGGCTACGAGCGTTACTTGACGATGCAGATGGGAGAGGATGAAGAGGAATAGCCGCCAGTGTTGTCCTGTTTTGTTGAATTGACGGCCAGCGCCGGTGCCATGCAAGCAACGCCATGAGCCAACTCACGTTCAACCTGCAGCCAGAGAAGCGAATCTACACGGTCAGCGATCTGACGGCGCGGATCCGCGATCTTCTGGCGAAGAATTTCACCGACATCAGCGTGCAAGGAGAAATCTCAAATTGCCGCGGGGCTACGTCGGGGCACTACTATTTCACGCTGAAGGACGAAAGCGCCCAGCTTCGGCCGTGTGCTACAAAATGACGGCGCGGTATCTGAAATTCAAGCCGCAGGACGGCGTGGAAGTGGTGGCGCGGGGCTCGCATCAACGTGTATGACGTCGCGCGGCGAAGTACAACTAGTGGTGGATGCGCTGGAGCCGATGGGGCACGGCGCGCTGCAACTGGCGTTCGAACAGCTGAAAAAGCGGCTGGCGGCGGAAGGGCTGTTCGACCGCGGCGCGCAAACGCCCCATCCCGCTCTGCCGGAGCGCATTGGGCATGTCACTTCGCCGAGCGGGGCGGTGATCCGCGACATTCTACAGATCCTGGAGCGGCGCGCTCCCGGACGGCATTTCCGTCTGTATCCCAGCGCTGGTGCAAGGCGATGGCGCAGCCGCAGAGATTGTGGAGGGAATCGAGTACTTTCAGCGAATCGGGCTGGGCCGAAGTGGTGATCGCTCGCGCGAGGTGGAGGATCCTCGAAGACTTGTGGGCGTTTAATGAGGAGACGCGTCGCGCGGGCCATCGCGAATTGCTCGATTCCCGTGATTTCGGCGTCGGCCATGAGACGGATTTCACGATGGCGGATTTTGTCGCCGATATGCGCGCTCCCACTCCTTCGGCGGCGGCCGAACTTGTGGTACAGACGCGCCGCGAATTCGACAAGCACGTGAACGACTTGCGGGCATCCCTGGAAGGTTGCATGCGTTACCGCTTGCTGGAACTTTCCCGCCGCGTGCACGAACTGGCAGGCCGCCGCGGATTCCGCCGGCCACTCGACCTTTTGCGGCAGCAGCGGCAACGCGCGGATGAGATGACCTCGCGTGTGGCGCAGGGCTTGCGCGCGCAGTTGGAATTTTCGCGCAGGCGGTTCACGGCTGCACATTTGCGCGTTCGATCGTTTGATTTTAGCCGCAAGATTGGGGAGTTGCGGATGCGGCTGGAGAAGCGGAGCCAGGACCTGGTGGTGCGCACCGAACGGTTGTTGCGCCTAAAGCGCGAGCGGTTGGAAAGACTTTCGCTGCAATTGCAGGAGCGCGGGCCGCTGAGGGTTCTGGAGCGAGGTTACGCTATTGCCACGGACGCCGCAGGAAATGTTCTGCGGGATGCGGCGCAAGTTTCTGTTGGCGACAATGTGAATCTGCAGTTGCACCGAGGAAAGCTAATTACCGCAGTCCGGCGAAAAGAGCCGGCTTAGTCTCAGGGGTTCTGTTGTGCAGGCGTCGCTGCTCTTTTCTGCTTCAACTCTTTCACGCGATCCAATAGCTCGTTGGCCTGATTCGTGTAGGTTTCTCTCTCCGTGGGAGTAGCAGCCATGTCGGCCTTGCGCCTGAGCAGGAGGTTTAAGTAGACCATGGCATCATCGTAGTCAGGCTTCAGCTCCATGGCACGGTTTAAGAAGCGTATCCCTTCCTCAACCATGGCGCCATACTCCTGGACATATTCCTTCCGCAGAACTTCCGGCAATGGATCGGTATCCTTGAGGCCCTCTCCACGAACGGATTGGTTGAATTCCTGCCGCAGTTCGGTGTTGGCACGATAGGCCAATGCCCAGTCGATGACCCCAGAGGAATAATATGGTTCGGGGTCTTGAGGCCTAAGATCAATGTGTTTTTGATGATACGACTTGGACTCAGCGAACATTTCGGCGTCAAAAGGCTGGCCAGCCCGCTGATACAGAATGGATGCAAGGCCGTCAATGGCCGGAACATTCTGGGCATCCGTCTGGAGAACATCCTTGTATTCGTCTATCGCCATTTTTGCGGTACGGATGTTTTCTTCGCTTGGCGCTCCGGGGATGTATTGAGCGGCATACGCGGTTGCCAGATACAGGCGAGCGTTCAGCAGAGCGGGATCCAATTCGTTAGCTCGGATGAAGTGCTGTTCGGCTTCTTGAAATTGACCATTTTTGAACGCTTGCACGCCTTGATTGATGGCTTCGCGCGCTTGCAATTGGGTGTCCGTCGGCGGAGCACCTTGCTCAGGAACTACTTGAGGGTGCAGAGATACGGCGGAAAACAAGAAGAGCAAAGCAACGATTAGAGTCGATTGGGCGGGGATAGAAAGAAAAGGAAACCGAGAGGTTGGCATGTTGGGCTGCCTTTCACCCTGCGATACCCAATTCTACTCCTCTTCGTCGCCGGAAACCTTCAGGACGGCCAGGAATGCTTCCTGCGGAATATCCACGCGGCCGACGCGTTTCATGCGGCGCTTGCCTTCTTTTTGTTTTTCCAGCAGTTTGCGTTTGCGGCGAGATATCTCCGCCGTAACATTTTGCGAGAACGTTTTTGCGCATGGCGGCGACAGTTTCGCGGGCGATGATGCGGCTTCCGATGGCCGCCTGGATGGGGACTTCAAACATCTGGCGCGGAATCAATTTTCGCAAGCGGGTAACGAGTTCGCGGCCGCGTTCATAGGATTGATCGCGATGGCAGACGAGCGTCAGCGCGTCCACCGGTTCGCCGCCGACGAGGACGTCGAGTTTGACGAGATCGGCTTCCTGATATCCCGCGAGGTGATAATCGAGGGAAGCATAGCCGCGAGAAACGCTTTTCAGACGGTCGTAAAAATCCAGGACAATTTCGTTCAGCGGGAGATCGTAGGTGAGCATCACGCGAGTGGGCGAGAGATATTCAAAGTTTTTTTGCATGCCGCGCTTATCCTCGCAGAGTTGCAGGATTCCGCCGACGGATTCCTCACGGTGATAATCATCGCGCTGATGATGGGCTCTTCAATTTTGTCGATTTCGTTGGGCTCAGGAAATTTTGTGGGGTTATCTACTTCGACCTTCGCCGGAATTCGTTGTGATGCGATAGCGCACCTGAAGGCGCGGTGGTGATCAGATTGATGCCGAATTCGCGCTCCAGGCGTTCCTGAACGATTTCCATGTGCAACAGGCCAAGAAATCCGCAGCGGAAACCGAAGCCCAGAGCGACGGAATTCTCAGGCTCGTAGAAAAACGCGGCGTCGTTCAATTGCAATTTGCCAAGCGCATCGCGCAGCGGCTCGTAATCAGTCGGCGTTCACGGGAAAAGTCCGGCGAATACCATCGGCTTGATGGCCTCAAAGCCGGGAAGCGGCGCGGCGGGACGGCCGATTTCCACGATGGTGTCGCCAATGCGCGCGTCGGCAACTTGCTTGATGTTGGCGACGAGAAATCCGACGTCGCCGGCTGTCGAGCTCCTCCAGCACAACGGGTTTTGGCGTCAGCGCGCCCAGTGATTCGACTTCGTGATTTCGTCGTTGAAGCAAAGCCTGATTTTCATGTGCGCGCGTGATGCGGCCTTCCATCACGCGCACCAGTACGACCGCGCCGCGATACGGGTCAAACCAGGAATCGAAAATCAGCGCGCGCAAAGGAGCATCGGACGACCGCCCGGGCGGCGGGAACGCGCGCGACGATGGCTTCCAGAACATCCTGCACGCCGATACCGCTTTTCGCGCTGATCAGCAGCGCGTCGGCGGCGGGAATCGCCAGCACGCTTTCGATTTGTTCGCGCGCGGATTCCGGACTGCGCGGCGGGCAAATCGATTTTGTTGATTACCGGAATGATCGTGAGGTTGTGTGCGCGGCGAGAAAAGTGTTGGCGACGGTTTGCGCTTCCACGCCCTGGCTGGCGTCCACGACGAGCAGCGCGCCTTCGCAGGCGGAAAGCGCGCGCGAAACTTCGTAGGAAAAATCCACGTGGCCGGGCGTATCGATCAAATTCATGCGATAGGTATTTCCGTCCTTCGCTTGATAGTGCAGGCGAATGCTTTTCGCTTTGATGGTGATGCCGCGCTCGCGCTCGAGGTCCATCGAGTCGAGCACCTGTTCGGCATTTCGCGCTGGGAAAGCGCGCCGGTGAGTTCCAGCAGACGGTCGGCAAGGGTGGACTTGCCGTGGTCAATGTGCGCGATGATGCAGAAATTTCGTATGAACTGGGATCCATTCGTGTCCAAAACCGCCAGGATTTTTCCTGAGGGTAGATCGAGCTAGCCGGCGGGCCGAAGCACCGGGCAAGCCCGGCGCACTACGGTCGAAACCTTGCCGTGTAAACCTCTAGTTTGCCACAAGTGCGGGGAGGCGTCAGCCTGACTGCAAGTCGGGTAGCGGGCTGGGTTTCCATGCCTGCGCCGATCAGCACTTTGAGTCCTAGCCGATGCCTCCGACCCAGTGACTCAAACGGAAGTAAGTCGTCCAAACCTATGAAATCATCCTAAGTAATGCAACTTCCAGAAAAGAGTGCAGAGAAGAAACAGAACAAAAACAAACGAGGTATTGCGCAGACCCTCGTTCATAAAATTATCAGCCACTTTTCGCAGGACATTCTGCGGGGATTCGGCAGGTTCTCCTAGGATCTTGCCCGAGAGATAGAGTTCATTGACCTTGGCGTGTCGTTTGAGCGCCCACAAATAGGGATAAACTACGTTCAGAAGTAAGAAGATGAGAAGCGGCCAAAATGCCGTAAAGCTTGGCAATTTTGACATAACCAACGCACACAAAAGGCAGACCACAACGAGGAGTACAGTATTGAGTAAGAACTTCCAAGAACGGAACGGCAACCTAAGGAAGAAAGTATTTGGCTGCGGGTCGTCACTGAACCAAACGACAGCTTTATGCTCGCTCATTAGGCACCTCGGAAAAACCGGTCCAGTATACTCTCTGGTATATTAGTATAGAAGTAATCTCAAAACATGACTGCAATCGCCACGAAGTGCTGACAAGTGGCGGGAAAACGCTCCACTCCGATGACATTTCCCTCCGGGCCGTCCGAGAAGTAACTATGATTCAGTGAGGAAAAGAGGAACCAGCAGGGTGTTGCAATTGCACAGAGTAAGTTGCAATCACCTCGCGATAGCAAAAGGAACGGAGCATGCGGAAGTGGCCTGTTGGAGTGTTACTGTGCGTTGCGCTTCTAAATGGAATAACCCCAGCTGAGGAGCCTAATCGGCGACGAAGATTGCCTCGCGGTCCATTTCATTCCCCTGGATGCGCGAAAGCTTGAAAATTTCGCGGAGGCCCCGGAGCGCTCAGCCAGGTGGCGTGCAGCTACCGGTCAGTTTGCTCTTGGCTGATTCCCATACGGGGGGCACAGAGGTTTTGCCCGATTTGGGGGCAGGTATATATTGGAGAATGGGTTCGCACCACCCGCGAACCCACGGATCCAACGACAAGGCAGCATCCAAAGGCAAATCGGACAGATGGCCGCAGACGTCAGCAAGCAACTGGAACGCGCGAAGAAGTTCCTCGAGAAGAATCGTGTCGAGGATGCCATCGAGGCCTATCAAGCGGTGCTGGAATTATCGCCGCAACACGCGGAGGCCAGCCAGGCGTTGGGCGATCTGTACACGCGCCTGGAACAGCCGGATCGCGCGGCGGTGTATTACGGCTACCTGTTTGACCTTCTGGTTGAACCCAAGGACGAAACCAAAGCGCTGGCGATCTTTAACCGTTGTCTGAAGAACTCCCATTCTCCGCAGCCGCCGGAACGCATCGCGCGATACGCCTTCTTACAACAGAAGCAGAATCGCCCCGATGAAGCCATGGAACAGTATTCCAAGGCGGCGGAAATGTTTAATGAGCTTGGCCGCGGGCAAGATGCGCTGTTCTGCTGGGAACGCACCGCGCAACTGGACCCGGACAATATGTCGCGGCAGTTGAAAGTGGCAGAGGCGGCAGCGCAATTGGGAAAGAATGCGCTTTCCGCGCGTGGGTTCTTGCGCGCGGGGCAAATTGCCACGGCTACCGGGGCCGCGCAGGAGGCATTGAAATTGCTCGGCCGCGCCTATGGGCTGGCGCCGCAAGAGCGCAGTGTGGCGCTGCTGTATGCCGAGGCGAAGCTGCGGAATGGCGAGTCGCGGAAGCGGCGGCGCTGCTGGAACCCTTTGCGGCGAATGAAAACGATTCCGCGTTCCTGGATACCTTTGCCGACGCGCTACGCCAGGCGGGGCAACTGGACCGCGCGCGGACGATATTCGAACGGCTGCTGCGCGAGAAAAACGAGGGAATCACGAGGCTTTTCGATCTCGCGGATGCGTACTCCGATACGGGGCAGGATTCGAAGTCCGTGGAGATTCTTCAGACGCTGAAGCAGCGAATGTTTGCGGACAAGAAACGGCGAGTTTCATGACCCACGTGGAAGAATTGGGAGCCAAACACCCGGAATCTCTGCCGATACTGGAATTCTGGGCGGCCATGTACAGCGAATTGAACCGGGAATCTCAATATTTTGAGACACTCATCCGGCTGTTTGATGCAAATTTCAATTCGGGCAGTTTCGATCGGGCTGTGAGATTCTTGACCGCCTGGTGGATATCGACGCTTACGACTATCGAAACCAACAGCGCCTGGAAAAGCTGAAGGGTCACGTGGACGCAGGATTTCTGCGGCCAGTGGCCGGACGAATGGCCAAGTCGGCGACAGTCACGGCGAATCCGGCTCCGCCGAAGACGGTGTCCGGCCCCGATATTCCGGAAACCGCGCCAGTGAGCGAAGAAGGGCGCAAGATGCAGGCGCTGGAAGATCTGATCGTTCAGACGGAAATCTTTCTGCAATATTCGTTGCAGAGCAAAGCAGTGGAACGCTTGCAAAGAATCGCGTCGATGTTTCCGGGAGAAGAAACGCGAAACGCGCGGTTGCAGAATCTTTATCAGATGGCCAACTGGTGGCCACCGCTAGTGGAAAAGCGCGAAGCCGTGCCTCGCGTGGTGGCAATCCCTGTGGATGAAGCGAAGCCCACGCCACCGACCGGCCGGACAGGCACATACACCGCCGAAACGCTGCGGGACTTAACGAAGATTTCGGAGATCAATCAGAAGATTTTCCGGCAGCAGACACCTCGCGCGATGCTGAATACGACGGTAAGCGAAGTTGGCACGTACATGAAGGCGGGGCGGACGCTGGCGGTGATTGGCGTACCGGGGCGTCCACCGGAAATCGCGGCGGAATATTGCGCGCCGGGGTTCAAGCCAGCGCCGGGAGCGCAGGTGGTGTTTCTGATCGCACAGATGGAAAAAGCGATACCGGACGAATTGGGTGGGTTGGTGGTTGACGCGAGCGAGGGCTCCATTCTGACGGAACTGGGATTGGAGACCGCGCTAGGAGTGACGATAACGGACAAAGAGACGCAGGCCCCGGCCGGAATGCTGATCGTGGCGCACCAAGCCGCGCATCGATGGAAAGCGAATGAGACTTATTTTCTGCAGGCCATCGGCGATCAGATGCTGATGAGCGTGAGCCATACGCGATTGCGGTCCTGGTGCGGCGCATGGGGGTATCCGATGAGCGCACCGGACTGCTGAGCAGGACGTCGTACGTTGGCTGCTTGTTGAACGAGGCCGACCGCGCCAGGACCCAAGGCACAGCGCTTTCACTGGCCATTCTGCAGATCGACCGGGGAGCGGAAATGCTGCGGCAGCAGGGAGAAACGCCGCTGGAGAAATTCCTGGAGCAGTTGGCACGATCGCTGCAGCCCATGGTGCGGCAAAACGACATGGCGGTGAAATACACGTCGTGGGCGTTGGCGTTCATCCTTCCCGATACGTCTTTTCGGGCGCGCATAACCTGGTGGAAAAGTTGCGGCGCGCGGCAGCGGGCGTGCGGCCGCCGTGGGACTCCACGCAAATCACTTTGAGCGCAGGGATCGTGGAGGCGGCGGCGCGACAGGAATACGACAGTGAAGACATTGTGACGGACCTGATCAATCGGGCGGAGTTCAGCATAGAAGAGGCCAGAAAGCGCGGCGGAGACACGGTGGTAGCGGAAGAACGTAAGCCCTGAAGTGCGGCGGGGCGTACCGTTTTCCCGGACCAAACTAAGCGAGGATGAATATGTTCCCAACAGATGTTGTGATTGTAGCTGGCGCGCGCACGGCCATGGCCCGCTATACGGGAAGCTTCTCCGATGTATCTGCCATCGAGCTGGGCGTGTTGGCTTCGCGGGCCGCCATCGAACGATCGGGAGTGAATCCCAGCGATTTCGATCACGCGATTTTTGGAAATGTGATGCAGACGAGCGCCGACGCGATTTACGGAGCTCGGCACGTTGCGTTAAAGGTGGGATTGAAGGTGGACACACCGGCACTGACCGTGAACCGTCTTTGCGGCAGCGGCATTGAAGCGATTGCGCAAGCGGCGCAGCGACTGCTGCTTGGCGAGGCGACCATGGTGCTGGCCGGAGGCATGGAAAACATGACCCAGGCGCCGTTCGTGATTCGCGGCGCGCGTACAGGGCTGAAACTCGGCGGCGGCGTGCTGGAGGATTTTCTTTTTGTGGGATTGACGGACACCTATTGCGGCCTGCCGATGGCATTGACTGCGGAGAAACTTGCGGAACAAACGGGAATCACGCGCAAGGACTCTGATGCGTATGCGCTGCGGAGCCAGCAGGCGGCGGATGCAGCCTATAAGGCCGGCTACTACAAAGATGAAATCGTTCCGGTGGAAGTGAAGCAGGGAAGAAAGACCGTGGTTGTGAGCGAAGACGACCACCGTCGGCCGGAAACCACCATGGAAACGCTGGAAAAGCTGCCCCCCTCGTTCAAGAAAGACGGAATGGTCACGGCGGGCAATGCCAGTGGAATCGTTGATGGGGCCGCGGCGGTGGTGGTAACGCGGGAAAAGACTGCTAAGGAGCGCGGACTGAAGCCGATTGGAAGAATTGTGTCGTGGGCAGTGACCGGCGTAGATCCCAGCATCATGGGCATCGGGCCAGTTCCCTCAAGCAGAAAAGCGTTGCAGCTTGCCGGGTTGAAGTTGGAACAAATGGATCGCGTGGAAGTGAATGAAGCGTTTGCTTCGCAGTATTTGGCGGTGGAAAAGGAACTCGGCCTGGATCGCGACAAAACCAATGTGAACGGCGGGGCGATTGCCCTGGGTCATCCGCTAGGGGCTTCCGGAACGCGGCTGGTGCTGACAGTGCTGAATGAATTGCAGCGCAAGAATTTGAGATACGGCCTGGCAACCGCATGCATCGGTGGCGGCCAGGGAATCGCGATGATCGTCGAAGCCCTCAATAACTGACCGAAACGATCTTTGGAAGAAACTTTTGGTACACTCTTGCGGGTGGATGTTTCCTGCCAGATCGACATGAATCCGCTGTTTTGAGGAACGAGAATGGCGATACAAAAAGTCGGCGTTGTGGGGTGTGGCTTGATGGGAGCGGGATCGCGCAGGTGAGCGCGCAGTCCGGCTTTCCAACCGTGGTGCGCGAGGTTACCGCGGAGCTGGTGGAGAAGGGAATCAAAGGCATTGAGAAAAATCTTGCGCGGCTGGTGGAAAAAGGCACGCTTACCGAGGCCGCGAAAGGCGAGATTCGCGGACGGCTGCAGGGGACTACTTCGTCGGAAGATTTGAAGGATTGCGACCTGATCATCGAGGCGATCATCGAGCAACTGCCCGCGAAACGGGAACTTTTGGCGACGCTGGATGCGATTTGCCCGCCGGCAGCGATTTTTGCGAGCAACACATCGTCGCTGACCATCACGGAGATTGCCGCGGCTACGAAGCGGCCGCGAGCGATTTGTCGGGCTTGCACTTTTTTAATCCGGTGCCGGTGATGAAGCTGGTGGAGGTGGTGCGAACGATTGCGACGGATGCGGAGGTTTATGACGAGATGGTGGCGTTCGGGGCGAAACTGGGAGAAGCCGGTGCGCGCGTATGACGGATCGCACCGGATTCATCGTGAACCGGCTGCTGGTGCCGTACCTGCTCGATGCGATTCGGGCGCTGGAAGAGGGCGTGGGCTCGATCGTGGATATCGATCATTCGATGAAGCTGGGCTGCGGGCATCCGATGGGACCGTTCACGCTGCTCGACTTTGTGGGTCTGGACACGACCCATTACATCTCGCACATCATGTTCGACGAGTTCAAGGAGAGCCGGTTCGCGGCGCCTCCGCTGTTGAAGCGGATGGTGATGGCGGGTTGGCATGGGAGGAAGTCCGGGCGCGGTTCTACGATTACAGCGATCCTGAGTAATCCGAAGCCGATGCAGCTTTGAGGGAAAGCACGTAGGGGTAGATGGCCTATGAGAATCTGCTGTACGAGAAGAGAACGTGGGGATTGCCTGGATCACGTTTAACCGGCCGAAAGTGCTGAACGCGCTCAATCGCCGGACGATGGAGGAATTCGATGGGTGCTGACCGAGGCCCGCGCCGATTCCGACGTGCGGGCGTTGATTCTCACCGGGGCGGGCGAGAAGGCGTTCGTTGCGGGCGCGGAATCAACGAACTGGCGCAACTGGCCCCCGTCGGCGGGAGCGAACTTCGCATTCTTTGGTCAGGGCGTATTCCATAAGCTCGAAACCCTGGGGAAGCCGTCCATTGCGGCGATTAACGGTTTTGCGCTCGGGGGCGGATGTGAGCTAGCGCTGGCCTGTACGATTCGTCTAGCGAGCCGCACCGCGAAGTTGGGGCAACCGGAGGTGAAGCTCGGGATTATTCCGGGTTACGGCGGTTCGCAGCGGTTGGCGCGGCTTTGCGGCAAGGCCGTGGCGCATGAGCTGTGCTTGAGCGGGGAGATGATTTCGGCGGAAGAGGCGCAGCGCATAGGGCTCGTGAATCATGTGTACGAGCCGGCGGAATTGTTGCCCGCGGCCGAAGCTCCA
>CAWDRK010000039.1:0-158206 GCA_963804635.1 Candidatus Acidiferrales bacterium | reverse complement strand
CCTGGTGCGGCGAATTAAACCTTGCCGACTATACCGAGTTTGTTCTGCCGGCCGTGCCAGAGATTATCGCGGGACTCGGCGCTGTTCCCGTGATTTACTACAGCAAAGCTTCGCACCACCTGTTGCCTGCGATTGTGAAGGCTGGCGCCAGCGTCCTCAGCGTCGATTGGCGCGTGTCCCTCCAGGAACTTCGCGCGTTCGCCGGACCTCGCATGGCGCTGCAGGGTAATCTGGACCCCGCCATCCTTCTCGGACCCAAAGAAAAAGTCCGCCAGACCACACTCGACATCGTCGATGAACTCGGTGGCGTGGGCCACATCCTCAATCTCGGCCACGGGATTCTGCAGCACACGCCCGTGGAAAACGCCCAGCTGTTCATCCACACAGGCCAGCAAGCCGCGATCAGCGATGCCAGCCAGGTGGCACAGTCGCGCTCGTGAGCGCGCAGGAGGTTTGCGCCGTGCCCATCATCAACCCGACGCTCCGGGAAATGCGCCAGGAGCTTTCCGTCGACGAGGAATTCGTCAATCGCTACAACCACCCCGGACCTCGCTACACCAGCTATCCAACCGCACCGGTCTGGACCGACTCCTTCGGCCCCAACGAATACGAAACCGCGATTGCCCTTGCCGACCAGAAGCACTCCCCTGTTTCTCTGTACATGCATCTCCCCTTCTGTGAGAGCCTTTGCCTGTTTTGCGCCTGCAACGTGATTATTCGCAAAGATAAGAGCGGCACGCCGCCCTACCTCGACATGCTGAAGAAAGAAACGGCGCACATTGCCCGTGGCGTTTCGCGCGATCGCCAGGTAGCGCAATTTCACTGGGGCGGCGGGACACCCACCTATCTTTCACCGGAACAGATTGAGGATCTTTTCGGTTTCACGCGCGAGCGATTCACGTTTGCCCCCGACGCCGAGATCGGCATCGAAGTCGATCCTCGGGTCACCACTCGCGAACATCTGGAAACCGTGCGCCGCATGGGTTTCAATCGCCTCAGCATGGGCGTCCAGGATTTCAAGGAAGAAGTCCAAAAGGCCGTGCATCGCATTCAGCCGTATGAACAGACTCGCGATCTGATTCAGGTGGCGCGGGAGCTAGGCTTCGACAGCATCAATGTCGACCTGATATATGGCCTGCCGTATCAAACCGCGGATAGCTTCGCGCACACGGTTGAGCAGATCGTGGGCCTGTCGCCGGATCGCATCGCCATGTTCAGCTATGCGCATGTGCCTTGGTTGAAGAAGCAGCAGGGCTCGTTCGTAGCGCACTTGCCTGAAGGCATGCAGAAGTTCGACATTTTCCGCAGCGGCCTGCTGAAATTCCTGGAAGCCGGCTATCTTTACATCGGTATGGATCACTTCGCTAAAGAAGACGACGAGCTTGCCGTCTCGCAGCGGAATCGCACCCTGCATCGTAACTTCCAGGGCTACACGACCAAGGCCGGCGCGGATCTCTACGGCATGGGCATTACCGCCATCAGCGGCATTCAAGAGACGTATGCGCAAAACTTTCGCGACATTCCTTCCTGGGAGAAGGCCGTTGCGGAACGGGGTATCGCCACGATGCGCGGCTATCGCTTATCTCCCGATGACGTCATCCGCCGCGAGGTCATCAGTCGCCTGTTGTGCCACACCGTAATCGTGAAGGATGAAATTTCAAAGCGATTCGATATAAACTTCGACGAGTACTTCGCTCCAGAACTCGCGCGATTGAAAACACCGGAGGCCGATGGCCTGGTCGTGATCAACGACAAGGAAATCCGCAGCGCATGGCTGGGACGCATTTTTATCCGCAACCTGGCCATGGTATTTGATCCTTACCTCGAGAAGCAGCATTTGGATTCCAAGCCGCTGTTCTCGAAGACACTCTAACAGCGCGGTGTGAACCGCAAGATGCTCCAGGCCGAACGGCCTCGGTTCGAATGTCGCGCTGTGTGAGCGGAGACCATTCTGATGCCCAACCAGGTCCAGGCCCTCGTCGTGGGTGCCGGAATATCCGGTCTGGCCTCGGCGTTTGCCTTGCAGAAATCGGGAATCCTGACGATCGTGGTGGATTCAGCCGCGCGTCCGGGCGGGGTGATTCATTCCGTGAAGCGCGAGGGCTACCTTCTGGAGTGCGGCCCGCAAAGTTTCAGCGGCAACTCCGCCATCGCTTCGATTTCCTCGGATCTCGGCCTGCAGAGCGAGCGTCTCCTTGCCGATCCCAAGGCTCCTCGCTACGTCCTCATCAACGGTAAACTGCAACTCGTTCCCATGGGCCCGGCCATCCTCGCCTCAACGCTGCTGTCGGGAGGCACAAGGCTGGCGCTGCTGCGCGACATGTTCGGCAAGAGCACGCCCCCGGAGCCTGATGAATCCGTTGCCGGGTTTGTGCGGCGGAAATTCTCGGCCACCTTGCTCGATCGTCTTGTCGGCCCATTCGTTTCCGGCATTTACGCCGGGGATCCGGAAAAGCTCAGTCTGCGCGCCGCCTTTCCTATTCTCTACCAAGCGGAAAAGGATTCCGGAAGCGTGATTCGCGGAGCCTTGAAAATCATGAAAGCGCGCAAAGCGGCGGCGGGTGACGCTCCTCGCGAGAAAGCGACGCTGCAAACCTTTCAGGATGGCAACGAATCGTTGATCGAGGCTCTGGCAGGGAGGTTGGGCAATTCTCTCTACTGCAATGTTGAAGTGGTCTCCCTACAGGCTCTCGATCCCGCCGCCGAACCAAGCGCGCCCAGATTCCGCGCCACACTGCGCACACCGAAGGGCGAAGAAGTGATCGAAGCCGAGCGTTTGATTCTTGCCGTTCCCAGCAACGCGGCAGGAAAACTCCTCGCGCCCCTGCACGCGGATTTCGAATCGCCGTTTTGCGGCATGGAGTATGCCGGCATCGCGGTTGTGTCCCTCGGCTATCGCAAACAGGACGTTGCGCACGCGCTCGACGGATTTGGCTTTCTGGTGCCGCGCTCTGCCGGGCTGGCGATCCTCGGTACGGTCTGGAACTCGTCCCTTTTTCCAGGTCGCGCCCCCGACGGTCAGGCGCTGCTCACCAGCTTTGTGGGTGGCGCAACGAATCCCGGCGCGCTACAACAGTCGCCCGCGGACTTGGTGGCGCAGGTTCATGAAGAACTCACTCCGCTTTTGGGAATACGCAAGGAAGCGGCCTTCCGGAACGTCACCGTCTGGCCTCGCGCGATTCCCCAGTACAATCTGGGCCACACCGCTCGCTTGGCCGCCATCGAGAAACTGCGCGGCAATTTCCCTGGACTCCATATTGTCGGAAACTTCTGGAATGGTCCTGCCATCGGCACGTGCATCGAGCAGGCCCTGAAAGTGGCCAACGAAATTCGCGTCAGTTTCGCCAACTAGACCCTAGCGCGTTTTCCGGTGCCGGTGCGCCAACCGGATTTCTCGCCGCTTTGCCGCTTCTCTCCAGCGCCGTCTTTCTTCCGCCGTTTTCACAATCAGCGGCGGGACGGGTTTGGGCAATCGCGTATGTTCGTCGATGGCGACAAACGTTACATACGCCGTCGTGGTCTGCTTGCGCTCCCCGGTCAGAATATCTTCGGAATATACTTCCACCCCGATTTCCAGCGAGGTGTGGAATACGCGGTTCACGTGCGACTTCAGGATTACGATCTCTCCCAAATTCACGGGATTCTGGAAGTCGATGTAGTCCACCGAAGCTGTCACCATGTAGCTGTTCGCGTGCCGGCTGGCCGCCATCGCCGCCACGATATCTACCAAATGCATCACGTGCCCGCCCAACAATTTTCCCAGCGCGTTGGTTTGCGCCGGGAGCACCACCTCTGCCATTTCGGATGCCGACGCGCTCACGGGTTTCCCTTTTAGCGCCGCCCCAGTTTTTGCGCCGTCTTTTCGATTCATCGCAGTCCTTTTCTGCAAAACGCAGCGTTTTCGTCGCTTCCCTTTTCCACTGGTATCACGGGTGTTGCTTTCAGAGCGGCATGCAGCCTCGCGTCTCTTTGGGTGCTATTCTCCTCCACGTATAATACGGGACACCCCTATGACCGACCAAAAGAAAACCCGAAGGCAAAAGCTTGAGGAATTTCTTGCCAGCAATCCCAACGACGCTTTTTCACGCTACGGCATCGCACTTGAATGCATCCGCGAAGGTGATCTGCCCGCCGCGGAATCCCACTTTCGCACCTTGCTCGAAGCGAATCCGGACTACGTGCCGGGCTACCAGATGTATGCGCAAATGCTCGCGCAGAATAACCGCGCGGCCGAGGCCAAAATCGCCTTGTCCAGGGGAATCGACTCTGCAATTCGCCAAGGCAATCAACACGCCCGTTCGGAAATGGAAGCTCTTCTCGCAGAACTGGGTTGATCGCAATCTGGAGCCATACGAATGACGGACGCCGCCCTTCCCAGCAGGTCACAAGCTACAAACGTATCCATGCGCATCGCATGGGTCTCTGCTGCTGCCGCTTTTCTCCTTCAAGTGGCGTTCAGCGGACGCTACGGCTATTTTCGCGACGAACTTTACTACATCGCTTGCAGCAATCATCTCGCCTTCGGCTATGTCGACATGGCGCCTCTCGCTCCCTGGTTGGCGCGCGCCAGCCACTACCTGTTCGGTGACGCTCTCCACGCCATTCGCCTGCTGCCAGCCTTAGGTTTTGCCATCAATGTGGCACTGACCGGCTACATCGCGAGAGAACTTGGCGGAAAACGCTGGGCCATCGCCATGGCTTCGATCACTGTGATGCTTGCTCCTGTTATTCTCGGCAACGGCACACGCCTGGCCATGAATCCGTTGGAGCCGTGCTTCTGGATGGGCAGCGTGTATGTTTTGCTGCTGGCCATCAATCGCCAGCAGCTCAAGCTGCTGGTTTGGTGCGGCGTGCTGCTCGGCTTTGGCTTGCTAAACAAGCACTCGACAATCTTTTTCCTAGGCGCCCTGGTCGCTGGACTGCTCCTCACGCCCCAGCGGAAACTCTTCGCTACGAAATGGTTTTGGATCGCCACAGCGATTGCCTTCGTGATCTGCCTGCCAAATGTGATTTGGCAATACACACATCACTTCCCGACCCTCGAAGACCTCCGCAACGTTAAAGCCATGCATAAGAACATCGAGCTGCCGCCTCTGCCATTCATCAAGCAGCAGATCATGATGCTCAATCCCATCACTGCTCTTGTTTGGATCGCCGGGCTGGCTTTTCTTCTTTTCCACCGCTCCATGCGGCCGTTTCGCTTCCTTGGTTTCACTTACCTCTTTTTTCTTGGCGTGATGATGGCGCTCCACGGGAAGGACTACTACCTCGCTCCCATCTATCCCATGCTGTTCGCCGCAGGCGGCGTGTTCTGGGAAACGCTCACCGAATCGCGGCCTCGGCTACGCAGGGTGCGTGTTGCGTTGCCTTGCGTGGTGGTTGTGGTATGTCTGGTTTCGGTTCCTCTAGCCCTGCCCGTTTTGCCGGCAGATAAGATCGTGCCGTACATGAGCGCGTTGGGCATCGCTAACACGCGCACGGAAACCACCATGACGGGAATGCTTCCTCAGCACTTTGCGGATCAATTTGGCTGGGAAGAAATGGTTGCCAGCGTCGCCGGTGTTCACAATTCCCTTCCGCCCGAGCAGCGCGCCAAGACCGCCATCCTCGCGGGAAATTATGGCGAGGCAGGCGCCATCGATTTTTTCGGTCCGCGCTATGGCCTGCCAAAAGCCATCAGCGCTCACCAAAACTATTACTATTGGGGCCCGCGAGACTATACCGGCGAGAGCATCATCTTGCTGGGATGGGAGCTGAAAGATGCGCAGCGCTGGTGCCGCAGCGTCGATGTCGGGCCTCGCAACGCGCCCTATTACGGCATGGGTTGGGAATACTACAACATCCTCGTCTGCCACGATTTCAAGATGCCGCTTTCCGAGGCTTGGCCGAAGCTTAAGGTGTGGAACTGACAGACGGGCGCTCAGCAATTACATTCGCAGCCGCACACGCAGCGGGCGCTTGAAGTCCCTTCATTGCGATTTCGATGTATACTTTCCCGCACATTGGGACATTGCGAGTCTACTTCTATGTAGAAAGGATTCTTGTTTGAGCACCTTGCAGCGAATTTCTTTCCGCTATCGGTTCGTCGTCATCGCCGCTTTTGTCTTGGTTCTAAATGTCGCTCCCACTTCATCGCAGGAAGCTGCCGATCGCATTTTCTTTAACGCCAAGGTTTTTACCGGCGAGCCGCAGAATCCCTACGCGACGGCGGTGGCCATTCACGGCGACAAGATCGTTGCCGTCGGAAACTTGCTGGAAGTAGCAAAGGCCGCCGCTAGCAACGCCGAACGCGTCGACCTGCAGGGCAAGTCGCTCTTCCCCGGTTTTATCGACTCCCACAGTCACTCCATTGATGGCGGCACAAACCGCATTTCCGCGGACGCCAGCGAGAACGTAAATACCATGAGCCAGCTCGTGGCCTTCACGGCCGACGCAAAGAAGTCCGGCAAAGGCATGAACGGCGACATTCTGGAAATCTTTGGCTTGCCACTGGAGTTCTGGTCGCACACCGATCGGCTCAACGCGAATTTCAGCGCCGGCGCCTACGCAAATCTTCCGGTGGTATTGTTTGGCATGGACGGCCACACCGCCTGGGCTAATTCCGCGATGCTGAAGCGCGCGGGGATTGACGGCGCCTATGTCAAGAAGCTTTCCGAACAAGAACGCAGCTACTACGGTGTCGGCAAGAATCTCACGCCGAACGGTTTCCTCGTAGATGCCGGCATGGAAAAACTCACACCGTTGCTTCCCAAGCCCAGCGAGAGAAAACTGTTGGCGGCCGGCCGCGCGGCGTTGGCGTACAACTACAGCCTGGGCATCACCGCGTGGCTCGATCCTCTTGCCAGTGAAAACGTCCTCCAGGCTTACAAACTTCTTGCCGACCATGGCGAACTGAACTCCGTCGTCGACGCGTTTCCGCAGCTGTTCGCCAAGGACCCCGCAGCGGAACTTGCCGGCGTGCAGAAAACGCGCGAACAATATAAGGGCGTTGCCAACCTGCACATCATCGGCATCAAGGTTTTTGCTGATGGCGTTGTGGAATATCCCTCACAAACTGCAAATCTCACGAAACCATACAAAAACACAGGGCGAAATGGCGAGTTACTGTTCGAACAGAAAAAGTTCGATGAACTGTGCGTCGCCGCCGACAAGCAAGGCTTGATCATTCACGTTCACGCCCTCGGCGACGGCGCCGTGAAAGCCGCCCTTGATGGCATTGCGGCCGCCCGCAAAGCCAACGGCAACTCCGGTCTGCCGGACACTCTCACGCACGAGCAATTCGTCGATCCGCGCGATTTTCCGCGTTTTCGCGAACTGGGCGTAATCAGCGCGCTCCAGCTTTTGTGGGCCGAAGCCAGCGTGGACACCATCGACATCGTAAAGCCTTACGTGGACCCGGAAATCTACAAATGGCAGTATCCCGCTCGCTCCATCCTCGACCATGGTGGCGTTATTTCCGGAGCCAGCGACTGGCCCGTCTCGAGTGCCAACGTTTTCTGGGGGGTCTACCAAGCGATTACTCGCAAGGGCGCGAAAGGCGTCTTGGATGCTTCCCAGGACATGCCGCGGGAAGCCATGTTCTATGCCTATACCCGCAATTCCGCGCGCGCCATGAACATGCTCGATACCATCGGCTCCATCGCGCCGGGGAAACGCGCGGACCTGATCGCCATCGACCGTGACGTGCTAACCGTCTCTCCGGACCAATTGCGCGAAGCAAAGATCCTTTGGACCATGGTTGCGGGTAGGACCGTCTATCGCGCAGTGCAATAGGCCGAACTGCTCCCTCCTTAGCGCACACTTTGGTATCATCCCGCTTGGGGCTCATGCGGCCAGATCGCATTCCACTCTTTCCTCTGAACGTCGTGCTCTTCCCCGGCGAACAACTCCCTTTGCACATTTTCGAACCGCGCTACCGCCGCATGGTACGCGAATGCCTGGATGCAGAATCTCCCTTCGGAATGCTTCTGGCCCTTCCCGACGGCATCGTGCGCGTAGGATGCACGGCGGAAATTCTGGAGGTGATTAAACGTTACGAGGACGGCCGCATGGACATCATCACCGTTGGCCGTGCCCCCTTTCGCGTGCTGGAGTTGTTCTCCGGCGATCCGCTGCTCGAGGGCCACATCGACTACCTGGAGGATACCGACTCCGCCGTGGGGCCTCAATCGACCAAGCAACTCGTTGAACTCTATGAGACCTGCCACACGTTGCTTTTCAGCGGCATTCCCAAGGATTTCGACTCCGTCCCTCCCGAGCAACTCGCTTACACCATCGCAGCGGCACTTCCCCTGGATCTGTTATGGAAGCAACAGCTTCTCGAGCTTCGCACCGAGTCCGAACGCCAGCATCGGCTTTCGACGTACCTTCGCGACTGGGCGCCGCATCTACAGAAAGTAGAGACCTTACGACATCGCGCCGGCGGCAACGGTCAAAGTTTGAACTAAGGTTCGGCGAGCTTGATCACTTGGTTCGCGGATAGAGGGCCCATGACAGCGAGCAGTTCTCTTCATCAATCCGGACAACCCCGGCCTCGCACGCTTGGCGAGTGGAAACGCATCCCGGATTTCGATGCCCGCACCACGGCCCTGTCCGTCAAAAATGAAATCCGTCGCAACCTGCTGTGCAGTATTGAACGGAATCAGCCGCTATTTCCCGGAGTGCATGGATACGACGACAGCGTCATTCCTCAGATCGTGAACGCCCTGCTTTCGCGCCATAATTTCATTCTGCTTGGGCTGCGCGGCCAGGCCAAAAGCCGCATCCTGCGCGGCTTGATGCAGCTTCTGGACCCGGAAATTCCGGTGATCGCCGGGTGTGAGATCAACGACCATCCTCTGCGACCCATTTGCCGCGCTTGCCGCGAGCGTGTCGCCGCCGAAGGCGACCACACGCTCATCGCCTGGCTTCCGCGCGACCAGCGCTACGTAGAGAAGCTGGCCACTCCCGACGTCACCATCGCCGACATTATTGGCGATGTCGACCCGATTCGAGCCGCGCGCGGTGGACGCGATCTTTCCGACGAGCTAACCATTCACTACGGCCTGCTCCCGCGCGCCAATCGCGGTATTTTCGCTGTCAACGAACTCCCCGACCTCGCTGGAAAAATCCAGGTCGGCCTCTTCAACATCATGCAGGAAGGCGACATTCAGATTAAGGGCTACCCGCTGCGCCTTCCCCTGGATGTCTTGCTGGTGTTCACCGCCAATCCTGAGGATTACACGGCTCGCGGCAAGATCATCACGCCGCTCAAGGATCGTCTTGGCGCGGAAATTCGCACCCACTATCCCAGTTCCATCGAGGAAGGCATCACCATCACCACGCAGGAAGCCTGGACGCAACGCGACTCTTCCATCAAAGTCGAAGTTCCCGACTATCTGCGCGAGGTCGTGGAGGAAATCGCGTTTCAGGCCCGCGAGGACAAGCGCGTCGACAAGCGTTCCGGCGTCAGCCAGCGTCTTCCCATCACCACGCTTGAAAACCTTGTCAGCAGCGCCGAACAACGCGCCGCACGCACCGGCGAATCTTTTGGCGTGGCCCGCGTCACCGATCTCTACGCCGCCCTGCCTTCCATTACCGGCAAGCTCGAACTCGAATATGAGGGTGAGCTGAAAGGCGCCGAGACCATTGCTCGCGAACTTATACGAGCGGCGGTTGGCCGCGTTTTCACCAAGTATCTTGGCGACGTCAATTTTCAGCCGGTCACGCAATGGTTTGAACTCGGCGGCGAACTGAAGATCCCGGACATTATTTCTACGCCTCAGCGTTACCAGCAACTTGCTCGGATTCAAGGCTTGCTGGACCATGTGGGTAAACTCGGCGTGCATAGCCGCAAAGACGAACCTCAGGCTGCGGCCGCTGGCGAAATGATTCTCGAAGGCTTGTGGGCACATCGCCGCATCGGTCGCAGCGAGGAACGCGGTTTCTACGCGGAGAAACCGCAGCGGGCCCCGGAACCACGCGAATCTCCCAATCGGCCACGGCGCAATTACAATTGAGGCGCGCATGAAAGTCGTCAAATACGGAAAATACACGGGGGAACCGGCCGACGTTGTCGACCTCGACGAACTGATGAAGCGCCTCGGCGATTTCTTCCTGCAGAGCGGCTTCGAATCGCAGTATTACGGCCTATCCGAGTTCGATTCCAGCCAATCGATGGAAGCTCTGCGTGACGCCATCCTCCGCGCGCTGCAAGAAGGTGATCTGCTGCCCGACGAAGCCATGAGCGAGGAACTCCGCAGAATGTTGCAGGATCCCGGCGCGTTGAACAATCGCGATGTCCGCGACTTGATCGACAAATTAGTGGAACGCCTGTCCCAGGAAGGCTTCATCAATCCGCAGCAGCCGCCGCAGATCACTCTCCCGCCGCAAAACACGCCTGGGGGCCAGTTGGGCAACGCGCAAGAGCGCAATCCGGATGCGCGCTTTGAGATCACTGACAAGGCCATCGACTTCCTGGGCTTCAAGACCCTTCGCGATCTGCTCGGTTCGTTGGGCCGCAGCAGCTTTGGCCGCCACGATACGCGTGATCTTTCCACCGGCGTCGAGTCCGGCGGCGTATCGCGAGCGTACGAATTCGGCGACACGCTGAATCTCGACATCAGCCAGACGCTGTCCAACGCGATTCGACGCGAGGGCGCCAAGGTGCCTATCGACATGCAGTATCGCGATCTGATGGTCCACCAGTGTGAATACCAGAGTTCCTGCGCCACCGTTCTTCTGCTCGACTGCAGCCATAGCATGATTCTGTACGGCGAAGATCGCTTCACTCCGGCCAAGCGCGTCGCCATGGCTCTCTCGCATCTCATTCGCACGCAGTATCCTGGCGACACCCTGAGCCTGGTGCTATTCCATGATTCCGCGGAAGAAGTCCCGCTAAACCAGCTTGCGCGCGTGCAGGTCGGACCTTATTACACCAACACGCGCGAAGGCCTGCGCATGGCACAGCGCATCCTTCTTCGCCAGCGTAAGGATATGCGCCAGATTGTGATGATCACGGATGGCAAGCCTTCTGCCTTGACGCTCGACGACGGCCGCATCTACAAGAATGCCTTCGGCCTGGACCCGTTCGTGGTCGGCGAAACGCTGGAGGAAGTGAACAAGTGCAAGCGCGCCGGCATCATGATCAACACCTTCATGCTCGCGACCGACTACAGCCTGGTTCAATTCGTCCAGAAAATCACCCAGATGTGCAAGGGCAAGGCTTACTTCACCACGCCCTACACCTTGGGCCAATACTTGTTGA
Source organism: Candidatus Acidiferrales bacterium (assembly GCA_963804635.1). GTDB lineage: Bacteria > Acidobacteriota > Terriglobia > Acidiferrales > UBA7541 > Acidiferrum. Next base: position 146,961 of record CAWDRK010000039.1, on the reverse strand, counting down.
TGGATTATATGCAGCGCAAAACCAAGACCATTCACTGAGGCGAGGCATTGGCTCTCCCTGCGATAAAATAAGTTCATGTCTTTGATGAGCAAGCTATCCCGCTGGATTAATTCGGAGGCTCCTTTGACAACCATTGAAGTCGGTCAATCCGCTCCCGGCTTTTCCTTGAAAGCTTTGGATGGCAAGGAATATTCGCTCGCACCGCTTCTCGAACGGGGCCCGGTTGTCCTGGCATTCTTCAAGATTTCCTGCCCGGTTTGCCAATTCACTTTCCCTTTTCTTCAGCGTTTGTTCGAGCGCTATGGCAGCGACAGCGTTTCTTTCCTTGGCGTCTCGCAAGACGATGCGCGCGACACAAAAGAATTCAATCAGGAATACGGCATAAAATTTCCCACGCTGATCGACGAACCGGGCTATCCGGCATCGAACGCTTATGGCTTGACGAATGTCCCCACTATTTTTCTGGTTGCGCCAGACGGCCGCATCAAGGTTCAGTGCACGGGCTTCAGCAAAGGCGATTTGGAGAAAATTGCCGCGGAACTGTCGCAGCACCGTGCGCAGCCGCCGGCCCCGCTATTCAGCAATAATGAAGTCGTGCCAGACTACAAACCTGGGTGAGGCTCGAAAAACTAGGTCCGGTCGGACCTGACGACAACTCAAGGTAGTCCTGAACCGCGCGCGATCCCTCTTGCTCTCAGTCAAAGAGAGATTCCCCCGCTTCGCTTGGAATGTCGGACTAAAACCCTAGACATCTTGGTGCAACAGGTCGCGTTTGTGCTTCTCCGGCTGTTTTCGCTTGTCGGGGACAACTCGCGTCGTTGCCGGGACAAGCCCTGCCTTTCGCGCGCGCCTTCGGGCTTCAACTCCCTTGTCCAGCTTCTTTTTTCTCGCTCGGCTCATCTCAACTCTTCTTTGCTGCGACTTCTTCGACTGCCCGGTAGCCCTGGTCGATGGCTTCATTTGTATACGCGAAGGCGCCCGCATCAGAATTCGCAATATGAATGTTACCGAACGGCTTTCGTCCGATTTCGTGCGGAGCCTGTCCCGGCGGCCAGACCGGATCAAACAAGGAATTGTATTCGTAGGCGTAGCCGTGCGGCCAGCGATTCACGGTAATCGCTTCGATTTCGCTCGCTGGATCAAATCCGCCGCTGCTGAGCATGCGCGCCAACTGCTCGCGGACGTTTCTTTCAAAGGTGCGATAGTCCATCCGCATCAAACGGCCACGCCCGCCACGTTGTTTATCGCGCGCCGTTACGCCCGTGCCCACCGGAACGTACTGCAGGTGCGCCAGGCAGGATTCGTCGGGGTTCTGCACGAATTTGTAGTCGCCGATGCTCACCGGAAAATCCAGTTCCACACTGGAGAAAAACGAACCAGGACAATGGATGCTGTGGACCCGCAACTTCTGAAACGCTTGCCAATTCTTCAGCTGCACGTTGGTATAGACCAGCGGCACTTTCACGTTGTACGCAAGTCCATCCTTCTGTGCTTCCGGCATCTCGGGGCACAGATACGGAATCACCATGTTCCAGCAGGCCAGAATACATGTTTTGCCCTCGACTAGCCGCGCTTTGCCTCCGCGCACATAGGTCACTTCCACACCCTTGGGATTGCCAGGGCCTCCGATATTCGCCGCATGGATGACCGTGGAATTCAGCCGCACACGCACCGGCGAGTCCTCGTCATCCAGCTTTGCGTAATCAAATTTCGCCGTCACCACATCTTCCATCGTGTGACCCGGCGCAACGGCGGGAATCATGGCCCGCACCAGCAGTCGCGGCACGGATCCAATGCCGTCCGGGAAATGGTAAATGTACGGTTCGTGATCCTGGCGCGTAACTTCCAGTCCTATCCCGGGCCCGTCTTGGTCCGTAATTCCGAGCCCCGCGAATCCCGGCAGGTAGCCCAGCCCGGCCATATCTCCCGCCGGCACCGCGTCGATCCCCACGCCGTACAAGCCATACATCGACGTAAACAGGAGTGGAATCGCGTCCGGCGTGACCTTCACGTTTTTCAGCAAGTAATCCTGATAGCTCGTTTTTGCCAGGTACGCCTTTTTCTCCGTTGGGCTCATCCCTGCCAGGTAGTCCACTTTTTCGCTATACAAGCGCGCCAGATCCTTCCGCGCTGCAGGAGACAGTGGCGTCTTCGCCAGAAATTCCGGCCATGGCGTTTCATACGCGCCCGCTACCAAGCGATCTTCGCCGAAGGTTTCTTTGTCAAAGAAAAATCCCTGACCCATTCCCCGCGATTCGTAGAATTTCTGGTCGTAGTACTTTTCGAACTTTTTCACCTCAATTCCCAGGTCCCTGAAGAGCTGCTTTGCCTGTGGGCTGTACAAGTTGGGCCCGGTGATAGTCTGCGTCCCGCCATAGCCGATAATCAGACGGTTGCCGCTCTGGAATTCGTTGCGCTTGGCATGCCCTCCGAAATCGTCGTGATTGTCCAGGACTAAGATCCGGGCGTTCGGTCCCGTCTGTTGGCAATAGAAATAGGCTGCGGATAGCCCGCTGATTCCGCCTCCGACCACAATCAAGTCATACGAATCCGTGTCACGCGTGGGATTGTCATAGATCTTCCCATCCCGCATGGCGTGCGCCACTTCCCACGATCCGTCATGGCTGCCTCGCATCCCGGTTTGCGCCGGCGGGTAGTACCCGGGATCCTTCTCCGGGGCGTAGCCGGCGTGCTCCGCAAATACATCCGTCCAAAACGTCCCCGGGCCTAGCAAGGACGCCCCGATGGCAACGCTCGCTCCGTTTAGAAAATCGCGGCGCGTGATGGCGCGATCCATTCCCAATTCGCGATCTCGTTTGTCCTGCTCCACGCGGCAATCTCCCGATGAAGGCCGTAGCCCGCCTACCTGCCGATAGCAGCAGGAGTAAATGCTCCAAAAAGCATAGCCCACCCGGTTGGCATCGCAAAGTCCTGGAACTCTCGCACTCTACCGACAGGCATGCTGGCACGGTTTGCGCTATCATTGGACCCGACCACCAGGGCAAACTGCTACAGCTCATTCGCGCCATGGATCAGTTCGCACACTGAAAAAGGGGACCGTCATCCTTTCATCGAACCGCTCGAAGTGTTGTTTCAACGGCTGGCAAATCGCGGTGCTGTCTTTGTCATTCGCCGTGACCGCATGCCTTGCCGCGGCGCCCCCCAGCTATTCCGCAGCGGAACCGGCGGCACGCGCATCAAATTCCGCACCAGTTGAGGACAGCAACCCGCCGTGCAAAATTGTCTATGCTGGCTTTGTTGGCGCATTGGAGAGTGCGGGACGCAAGGGATCCGGGATCGTCCAGATCCGCGATATCCTGCGCGGCTCGGAATATCCCGACGTCTGTGCGGAATCCTTCATCCCGATTGACTGGAATTCCGGCCTCAACTGGGTCCTGAAGCACTTCCCGTCCCATGCAGGTCCGCTAACCCCTGAAGAATTGGCCACTGCACCCAGCGTCATTCTCGTCGGTCACAGCACCGGAGGCTGGGCCATGCTCGCAGTGGCCCGTGATTTGCGCGACCGCAACATTCCTGTTGAACTGACAATCCAGATCGACAGCGTCGGCTTTACCGATTACACCGTGCCGCGAAACGTGAAGTCTGGAGCCATCTTTCACGCCCGCGACATCCTGATGTTCATGACCACGAAGAACCTGCGAACAGAAGATCCAATCCACACAAAGATTGTTGCCAACCTCGTGGTGAAGGGCGCGAATCATCTTTCCATCACCCGAGACCCGCGCATCAAAATGCTGGTGCTGAACACGGTAGAGAGTTTGCGCGCCTCTTCCCTGAAGACGGCCGAAGCCCCGCATGATTTGAATCACTAGCGAGGGGCCTCGGAAAGATCGCTCGTCCTGTTCTGGCGTTCCCCTCCAACCACTAAAACGAAAGGGTAAGTTGCAGATCGATCCTGCGATTTGCCGTGTTGTTGTTATACGGCCCGCCCGCCAAGGTGTTGGCCTCGCCAAATTGCGGGGAGCTGAGATTCCCGATCGGTGTCCCCAGATTGACGTTGTTGAATACGTTTCGCGCATTCACGCCCAGCGTCAACGCATACTTGCGGTTGGTTGATCCCGCATCCATGCCGCGACCTCCGCCCGGTCCTCCCGGTCCTCCTCGTCCTGGTCCGCGGCCAAATGTACCGCCACCCATCCCGCCGCCTTGCATCGCGCTTGATGCGTTCTCAATTACCGGACCGAAGCCAAATGTCTTGCTGAATCGCAGATTCAGAGCAAAACGTGAGGTTCCCTCCCCGTAGAAAGGCGGGATCGGCACATAGCCAACTTCCGGGACGGAATTGAAGCAGCCGAAGGCCGTCAGTTTGTTCGGGGGGCAAGTTCCGAAGGCGGGTCGGGTATTGTAAACCGAATCCTGGTAGGGGTCCGCGCCCGTGGTGACGTTGAACGGAAGCCCCGAGCTAACAACCATGAAGGGGCTCAGACGGAAGCCGCGGGGCAAGCCAATCGTGCCCCCGAGGAACACGCGATTGCGCACGTCGAAACTCGCGCGCCCCCAATCCTGTTGCAGGTCATAGGGATTTGAAGGAAACCCCGGTGTTCCACCGCCGCCCCCACCACCGCCGGACGGACTACTGGAAACGTCGCTGTCCGCATAGTTCAGGGTGTAGTAACCAAACAAGGAAAGGCGCGCACCCATGCGCAGGCTGCCATTGATGATCAACTGGTTCTGCTTGAATGTGCCTTCCGACTGGTATTGAAAGATGTTCTCGTTAATGCCGTTGGGCCGCGCGCCCGTAATGGGATCGGCAGGGTTCAAATTGTTTGTGTAGAACGCATGAACGCCGCGGGAATTCAGGTACGTCACGGCAATGTTCGCCGTCTTCGTCAATTGGCGCTCCAGCGTTACGCCGGCCTGAATCGTATACGGCGCATGCAGGTTGTTATTGACGGTATAAATCGTGGGAGCGGTAGTGGACGAGGGAAGCTGGTTCACAGGCGGTATGTCACTCAGATAGAACTCCGGATTCAGCACCTGGTAGGTCTGTTGATTGATGCCGTTCAACCGTTCCTGCTGCAACGCCATGGTATATGTGAACCGATCGTAGAAGATGCCGAAACCGGCCCGGAGAATCGTCTTGGGTGGCTTCTTCGCGCTTCCTCCGATGCCCCAGGCAACGCCGAACCGTGGCGCGAAATCCGCCTTGTCACTGAAATTGTTTTGCGTCTCGAAACGCAGCCCGTAGCTCAGCGTCAGGTTCTGCCGCAACTTCCAATCATCCTGCACAAATAGTCCGGCATCGATGATGTTCACGGACTGTTTGGGTATCCCCGCAGCTTGCGAATAATAGCTCGCACCGCCCCCCAGCGCCTGAATTTCGGGAATCGTCAGGCCGCTGGCAAGTCCCTGTTCGGTGATCTGATAAGCCGCGATCGGAGTAATCTCACAACTGCTCGTCGCCGTCGCAATGCAACCCGGCTGGAGTCGCGCTCCGAACGTAAACGACCCATTGAAATTCGTCGTGGCGGAGTTCGCGTCATCCGTAATCCGTAAACGCCCACCATACTTCCAGGCGTGTTTGCCGTAGTTCATGTAGGTGATGTTTTGCAGCTCGTAACGATTCTGCAAGTCGGAGTAGTTGAAGCCGCCGCTGCCGTTACCGTTGAAAGCCCCCTGCACATTCACGTTTACGCTGGCGTTCACCGGGCCCGTATTCGTCAGCTCTCTCACATACTGAAAGCGGGTTTCATTGATGACATGCGCGTTCACAACTTGTGTGTCGCTCACCTGCACGGTGTTCTCGGTGTCGTAGTCATTTACTGCCACCTGCGCCAGGTCGAATGCTCCGGCATCATCGTTCTGCTCTGCGTTGCGATAAAACTGGTAGCGCGCCGTCAAGGTATTGTTCGGCGTGATCTGATAGTCCAGCCGCGGGCTCAGGTTCGTCCGGTTCTGCGGATTTGGGATCGCCGCGCTGTAGGGAACGATATTGAACTCCGGATCGAGCACCGTCGCGCTTACGATCGACAAGTTCTGAATGTCTCTCTGCTCCAGATTGAAGAAAAACGATGCCTTCTTTCCCAGCGCTCCCCCTATATTCCCGCTATATTGCACGGTGTGGTAAGCAGGCGGGCTGGTGCCCTCCGGAAGAGTCTCAAACGGGTTGCGCGAGTTGAAATCGGAGGAGTTGCCGTTCACCATAAACTGTCCGTGCAGCTTGTCCGTACCCGGCTTGGTGAAGATCTCGATGCGTCCATACCCCAGCTTGTCGTATTCCGTGGAAAACGGATTCTGGTTCAGCCGAATTTCTCGAATTGAAGCCTTGGGCGGCAACTGCCCGGCGGTAAACCCGTCAATATACATTTGGCCGCCATTCGGCCCAGCCGCCGGTCCCGCCAACGCTTCAAGTTCCGACTGCAACTCGTCCGGATCGTCCGAGAGCGCTTCGAGGTCCTTCCCCTGAATCACAATTGTGCTGGCATTATTCGCCGGGTTCACATCCACTTGCGTCGTCGAGTCGTTCACCACGACCTTTTCCTGCTGCACCTCAATGGTTAGCTGGATATTCAGCCGCGTCAACTGACCCGCGGTGATCACCACGTCGGGCTTGCTGAAAACGGCGAACCCTGGCGCGCTAGTCTCCAACTTGTAGGTGCCGGGAGGCAGATCCTTGATTTCGTATGTGCCGTCCTTACCCGACTGCGCTCCCTTTGCCTCTCCCGAAGTCGGGGTCACAAGCACAGTCGCGCTTACCACGGCTGCTCCGGAGGGATCGGTTACCTGCCCCCGCAGAATTCCCGTCGGCGCCTGTGCAAACGACCTACCCGCAAAAAACAGAACAATCAGACCCGCAATACACGTTATGCGTTGAATTGTTGCCCCCAAACTGAATCTCATTCCGGAATCTCGTCCTTTTCGTTTGATTAGACGCTTCATTGGCTTTACTGCGTGGCCGCGTCGCCAGCGCCGGAGTTCAAACTCCATGGCGTCAGGATGGATGCCTGCCCTTGCGGTGAAGCTTGCAGCAGCGGCTCGACTCCACCAAGCACTGTGATCGCCACTGCCACGGAGTCACTCTGCCCCGTTGTTGCCACGATCATTACCGCATCGCCCTTTTGAAAATCTCCCAAGGTACTCGCGGGAAGCCGGCTGAGCATCTGTTGGATGTCGCCTCCCGCTCCATTGCGCGGCGGACCTCCCATTCCTCCGCCCGCCCCGCCTTGCGATCCTTGCGCCCCGCCGCCTGCGGGCGCTCCCGCGGCAGGAGGACCTGCCGGCTTCGCGGCACCATTCGCTGCTCCGGCAGCGTCAGGCGTAATTCCCTTCAGTCGCATAGCAATCCGCTGCGCGATGGGCTGAGGCAGCTTGCGAACTTGCGAGTCGGAGGTGATTTTCACCTGCACCGGCTTATTGCTCGCCAGGTCTTTCACCGTCAACGTGCCCGCGCCGGCGTCGACCGCCTCCACGGTTCCCGCAATGTTACGAAACGCGCCGGTCACAATTTCTTCTGCTGTGAAACTCGATCCGTCTTCACTTTTTGCCCCGCGCGCGCGCAATTGGTCGCCGGCTCTGATTTCGGCCAGCGAACTCGGCTTGGCGTCATCAAACTTCACGGAGTTCGGCGCGTACCTTCGTAGGACCGTGGCACTGGAGACGTGGACTTCCACGTCTTTGGTTCCAGCCGCTGTTGTTGTTCCAATCGTTACGACCCCTGCCGACAGGTCGGTACTCTTCACCAGCCCGCCAATCCCACGGCGCTGCCAATCTTCGCGTTCGTGCGTTTGTTTCGCGCTGATATCCGCCTTTTTCATGGCGATCACGGTGGATGCGACCAGGCTCGTTCCGTCATCGCCTGGCTTGCTGCGCACCAGGACGCGGTCGCCCTCTTGCAGATCGCTCAATTGAATAGGCACTGCTTCCTTTAAGTCCTTCGATCCGGGGGGCACGCGCAGATACTTCACATCCGCCGGCAGCGAAATCTTCAGTTCACCTCCAGCGTCAGTCGCCAGAACAAGGGTTGTGCCAGCGATGCTCTTAATCGTTCCTACCGCAGGCGGCGTCTTGGCCGGGGTCGCGGTTTGCGCGGTTGCCAGTGCGCCGGTGGGCAGTATCGCCGCGGGAAACAAAGCCAGCAAGAGATACGCACAACTCGCCCACGTAGGGGCTCGGCGGATTCGTCGCCTCAACATGTTCACCTAAACCTTCCTCTCGAAATATCCCTAAGTTCCCGTCTTTGTGAGAACTGCACCTACAGACCTGATGTCAATTCACACCAAGAACGGAGCGAGAGCGTGGCTCTGCAAATTAGACGTCAAGGGAGGGATGAAGCGTTACACCTATTTCTGGCCGGGTTCCATATTCGGCCCCCCGCACATCGGCCAAACATTGCTCAGATTATTCTGTCCTTCAAGGTGCTCACGAGACCTTCAACATGAAGAATTCCGGGTTTATAATCCACCTATGTCGAACAACAATCCACTAGCAGGCATTGTCCCGCGGGTCGTCCAACCGCGAATCGACGGCGAAGCCGCCATCACCGAATATATCGAGAAGATTGAAGGTGAAGTCGCTCTGGATTCCTACGTCAAGGCACAGACGTCGGCGCCCGAGGTCGTAAAGCGCATCAACGAACTGGAGAACTGCCTTCAGCGTCTGGCCAATGCCGCCTTGGCCTCAGGCGAAATCGCCAGGCGACCGGAATTGCGCGCTGTTGCCGAGGAAGCAAAGCTGCTCCTCAAGAATCGGCTCGAGGTCGATGACACCAAGCATCGGTTCCACAGCGAATTGCAAGCACCGGGCGGCGAGTAGCTATCGTTCTTGTCCCTTTTTCAAGCAACTGAGAAGCGCACCCTGAGTCAAGAAGTCATTAGCTGAAGGCTGCTTGTAAACCGTCAAAGTGGGGCCTAGCATGTTCACGTTTGCGTGCTGTACGAGACTTCGTGCGAGGGAGATTCTGGCGTTCAACCCAGTGCCGGAGATCTCCCGAGAGGTCGCTATACGCTCGGAGCCTGTCACGGTTCCGCACCGTAAACGGCGGGTGCGTAAGCGGGAAAAGTAAAACGCAGTGGCTCAGAGCTTTGTCGGCAAGTCTCATTCATGGCGATTGAAGGTGGAGAGGCATTGGCCTCACGAGTGAACAACGCCGCGCCACTGGACGATCTCACCCGGAAATGAACAGCAGAGAGTCCGCGCAGTGAGGAATCCCTCTTGTCTTTGAACTTTCCTCTACCCCGCTACGAAATCGGCACCCGAAAAATATTCCTCCGTATGCTCACTTTCGTATACGCAAACATATCCGCGCGAAAAAGCGAATCCGACCTCACCTCGATCATGGTCCCCTTCGCCAGTTCTTTCTGTCCGCGCTTGCGGGTGAATCCCCCGGTTGGGATTTCCGGAAAATCCGTCCCCTTCCGTACCGGCAAGATGTAGGTCTGGCCCACTTCGAGCAGCGTTAGTTCCATGTGTTTTTCGTCCTCACTCCACCTCCCGATGCAGATCGTCGCACAGATCACTATCGGTTTTCCTCCGGCGATCGGATACGCTACCGTCCGGTATGGTGTCTCGGGGTTCTGGTTATCCTTCTGGGTCACCATCGCCCAGCGGCCGTCGGGTGATACTGTCTGCAGTTCCAGGATGGGCTCCTCGCTCACCCGCCGCTTCTCCGTTCCGTCCGCCTTCTGGGTGTTCAAATAATTCTGCCCGCTTTCCGTCGCACGATAAATCAGCCTTCCATCGGGCAAGAATTTAGGCGCGTCCTCGATCGCCGTCGCCCGCAACTCCACCGGCGCGCTCCGTCGGTCCATGGTCGCAACCCACAAATGCAACATCCCCTTCTCATCCTTCTTTGCGAACGCCACACGCTGGCCATCCGCACTCACCGCGTAATTCCGGTTATCTCCGCCGGTTTCCACCGCATATCCCGGCAGCACCGCTTCACTCTTGCCGCTCGCCAGTTCCACACTCCATATTTCCGCTGCGTTCTTTCCTTCCACGTTTTTCAGGTAAAACAAAGTCTTACCGTTCGCCGCAAACGTGGGACTGTACGTCGTCCCTTCCGATGAGATTTGCCGGTCTTCTTTTCCGTCGCGGATCCACACCGACATGTCCGTCGTTCCCACCGACGTCAGTAACGATCTTCCATCCTTCTCCATAGCGATTCCCTCTTCTTCCGTTGGTCCACTCGTTAACTGTTCCGGCTCGCCATTCGGGAACCGCTCTCTCCAGATATGGAATCTCCCTCCCTTGTTCGTGCTCATGTACATCCATTTCCCGTCCGGGGACCATGTCCCCGTAGTGCACGCGGCTTCCGCTGGTCCCACTTCCCGCCCCAGGTCTTTCGCGTCAAACGGCACCAACCGGCACGGGGTCATCTTTCCCTGGGAATTCATCTGCACCACCAACACCCATTTCCCGTCCGGCGACAAATAGGAGTGGTGCGCCATGCTCCGATCTCCTTCCGGCAGGTACACCTCCCGCTGCTGGCCGCGCGCTTCGTCCGTGGTCACCACCCCCATGTGCAGCCCAGTCTTGATTTCCGAGAACATCAACCGCTCCCCGTTTTCCATCCAGGTCAACGACGACGCGTTTCGCAGCATCAATCGCGGCTCTCCTCCCAGCACCGGAACTTCCCACTCATCCCATGGGCCCACCACGCTGTAGGCAATGCGCGTCCCGTCTGGCGAAAACGTCGGCGACAATTTATTCCCTTTATCCCGCGTCAATTGCACCGGTTCTCCCGAGGGCAACAACTTCACATACACATCGCCCGGCCCGAAAAAAGTATTGCTTCCCCGGATGAATGTGAGCAGCCTCCCGTCCGGCGAAAGCTGCGGATAGACGGCCGAGTCCGTGAAAAACGTGATCTGCTCCCATTTCCCGCTATTTTTCGGTGTCGGTTCTGCTCCGCGCCAGTACAGCAAGCCCGCGATCGCTGCCAGCGCCACGGCTCCTATCCCCGCCGCCCAACGCAATTTCTTGTCTTGCCTTCCTCCTCCGTTCACCGTTTTCGGAGCGGTTTTTCCCGTTTCCGTGTCGCGGCGAAGGCGTTGTAGGTCCGCGCGCATCTCGGCCGCGCTCTGGTAGCGCAACTTGCGATCCTTCTCCAATGCTTTCCCCACGATCCGTTCCAGCTCCGGCGGCACATCCGGATTGACTTCGTTCATCGGTTTCGGCGCGCGATTCAAAATCGCATCGTGCAGCAGCGCAGTCGTTTGTCCCCGAAACGCCGGCCTTCCCGTCGCCATCTCGTACAGCACCATCCCGAACGAAAACAAATCGCTGCGCCAATCGAGTTCTTCTCCGCGCGCCTGTTCCGGCGACATGTACGCCATGGTTCCCAACGCCACACCTGGGCTCGTCAGTAACGCCTCCGTCGTCACCGTCGGCATCGACGACGCGCCAACGCCTCCGCCTCCGGGCCATTGCTTTGCCAGCCCGAAATCCAGAATCTTCGCGTGCCCCCGCGTCGTCACGAAAATGTTCGCGGGCTTGATATCCCGGTGCACGATTCCTTTCGCGTGCGCCGCATCCAACGCGTCAGCAATTTCAATCCCACATTGCACCAACTGCTCGACCGCTGCCGTCCCCTGTGCGATGCGTTCCCGCAATGTCTGCCCCTCCAAGCATTCCATCGCAATGAATGCGCGTCCCCCGGCCTCCCCTACGTCGTATACCGTACAAATGTTTGGATGATTCAGTCCGGAGGCCGCTTTTGCTTCTCGCTTGAACCGTTCCAGCGCCTGCGCGTCGTGCGCCAGGTCTTCCGGGAGGAATTTCAACGCCACCGCGCGTTCCAGTCGCGTATCTTCGGCCTTATACACCACACCCATTCCGCCGCCGCCCAGCCGTTCCACAATGCGGTAATGCGATACGATTTTTCCGGTTAGAACGTCGGACTCGCTCATGCGCGCTCATCTTAAGGTCGCCCCCCACCCAAGTCAACGCGCCCTGTCAAAGCTTGTCAAAGCTCTTTAGAAATGTCCCCTGTCAAAGCTTGTCAAAGCTGTCCTGTCAAAGCTGTGTCCTGTCAAAGCTGTCAAAGCTTGTCATTTCGGAAATGCAACGTCACTCCAAGCGGAGTCTGCGCAGCGAGGCGGGTGGCCTACCCTTTGCGCCTTTGTTTCTTGCAAAGGGTGGGTCCGCTCATGCTCTTCGATTATCGCTTTTTCGCAATCTGGCGGGAGTGTGGAAGTCGATTAGCCTACTGGTAGTCACGTCTTTTACGCTCTTCCAGGAACTTTTCTCCCTTAGGGGAACCACGGAGTAGAACGAAAGAAGCGGGTCCTCTGCGCAACTTATGGGGACATGGTGGTAGGTATTGGTACGTCTAGTTCTGCATCTGTATTCGCCTTGGGGCAGGGATTCGCTCTCTCATAGCATCGCGCCGGCCATCTCGGGACTAGCGAGACCACCCGCGCCGCGAATGATCTGGATCTTCTTCCCACCTCGTTCCGCCCGATTGGTGACCGGCGCCGATGGATGTATAATCTCGCCCGCCCCCCATGGGAAGCCAAGACAAAGAGGCCCGTCCCCTCGAGGAGATCTTATGAAAAAGCAGAGAGGTTTCTCTCTTATCGAATTGCTAATCGTCGTAGCGATCATTTTGATCATCGCGGCAATCGCAATTCCCAACTTGCTGAAGGCGCGCATTTCGGCGAACGAGTCTTCTGCGGTTGGCTCGGTTCGAACTTTGAACACAGCTAACGTGCAGTATGCGGCGCAGTGTCCCACCAATGGCTTTCCTGCTGGGCTGGCGAACATCGGCCCTGGTGTAGGTGACTGCACTGCTGCGGGTATTATTGACGCAGTGCTCGTAACAGGTGTAAAGAGCGGCTACACGATGACCGATCTTGGCGGCTCGCCGATCAACGGCGCTAACACAACGTACCTGATCACCGCCACGCCGCTTACGGTCGGTACGACCGGTCAGCGTATGTTCTGCTCGCTTCAAGATAACGTGATCCACTACAACGGTACGGGTGCAGGCTGCAACCCGGCAGCCGTCGGTGGCGACCCGGCTCTGCAGTAAGCGAGGTGCCCTCACAAACAAAAAGACCCCCGCCATTTCCGACCAGGGGCAGGTTGGTTGTTCTGAGTGCTTAAATTTCGGGTTCTTCGCGTACGAATATTTGGCGGAGTACTTCCTGTGCGCGTCAAATGCAGCATCTGTCTCACGGCGTTTTGCAAGCACAAGTTCTGCACGCCTAGGCTGAATCTCCCTCCGATCGTAGAAAACGAATCGGTCTTCGCCAATCGCTCCGGGCTGTGCTGTGGCCTCCCGCTTTGATTGCCTACGCGTCCGTGGCCAGTTCGTGACTTCTGGTCGTCTGGTCTTTCGTGAAGTCGGGGTTGGTTACGCCGTGCGCATCGACCGCGTTGAACCTGACCGGCTCTCTGTTGGAGGCGTTAGGGCGTCCTAGAGGTTCGCCAGCGCGGTTTAATTGAGTCGCTGTTTTCTCGCCCTTCGTGATTTTGATGGCTGTTTCCTTAATCATTTTTGTTTCTCCAACATTGGTACTGCTTACGCTTTCGATGATCGCGCGAAGGCGTTTTCCGGCGCTCTATCGGAGAGACGAAACCTTTTGCTTCCTCAGATTTCCAACTTGACTGCACAGATCTGCGCATAGTGGCGCTAGAGTCCGTGAATGCGTTTAGCAGGACTTGGCAATGTTGCGATGTCGTCTTATCGCGCCATCTTGGTCGCAGGAACTGGCCCAAACAATGCTTGCACGGTCCGGCGAATGGGCTTTGCCCCTGCCACCGGGAAGTACATCTTCCAGAAATTGATCTCGGCGGACACAAACTCAAAGGCCACATTTCTCTTACCATCGCGCACGGGCTTCGCCGACACCACCTTGCACTCCGCCTTCTGCCCGCTGTTCACATTAATCAACATCAGCTTTTGCCCAATCCTCACCTCTGGCTCGAGCGTCATCATCCCGCCGTGTCGGCTCACGGACAGGGTCCGTGCCTCAGCTCTAAATTTGCCGCTGCTCTCCGTCTCCCCGTGGACAATCAGGTCCACACACAATGCGACTCGGGCCGTCCGACGGCGTTCGACACTGCGGAAATGCTGTGTTCCCATAGCGGCTCACACCTCTCGAGTGGAATGATTTGGCCAAGGCTTTCTAAACCTTCCTGGTCTCAGTCTGATTCCATTGCGCAATGCGTATCTGGACCGTTACCAGGTAGATCGACGAGAGAATCGACGTGCTCAATACCAAACAATCCCACATTGGGTTGATCTTAGATTCTGCATGACGCTCTAGAAATAGAGGGTCCGTACCGAAAAAGCCGTGACCTGCTAGTACCTTGGCTCCAGCACCCTCACGCCCCCGGGTCGCCAGCAATCCGGTCAACATCCATCCAGCTCAAAGGAGCGAGTAGGGGCCGAAACAGCACCCTCAACGTTACCAGGATTTATGGTGGTGTACCGGAACGAAAGTACTACGCAGACACCAGAGCGTGAGTGTATACGACGGTTATCGAAAGCGCGGCATAGACTTATCAATCCCGACATCCATTACGAAGCAGGTTGGACCGACAGCTGGCAACATCGTCGTTGTCTGCACAAGCACCAAACGCTCATAGAAGCGGCTGAATGTGCCATGCCACATGGCGCTGGGTGGTACGTTTTTGCTGTCGAGAACGGAACACCACGGCAACTGAAAAAGAGGGAAGACGGTGTTGTGAACAAGTTTCGTTTCAGCGCAGAGCGTTCTACGAAGCATTAAGTCAAACGCGGTTCTCGAAAGGGACTAGCGGTAAGACCCAGGGCTAGCGTTCTATGTGCTCATACATCCCCCAAGGTTCAAACCCAATTGCACGTGGGAAATTCATCCAAGCTCTCGACTGGGAGTCGGCTAACAAAAATAAATCCAGCGGCACGGCCAACATCGTAGTTCTTCCGGTAGCTAACTCAGTACTATTCCGAATTCCAATCCAACGGCTGCAAACCTAAGCTTCAGACGAGATGAAAACTGAGACGGATCGGCAGAAACAAGCGCAAACCAAGAACCACTGTCAGGTAAGTGCGCGCCGATCGCCATCGCAAATCGCCGTCGGAAGTCCGCCATCTGGTGCAATTGTGAACAGACTTTTATCTTCACCGGCTGTTTAATTTGAAGAAGTGGCGACCCAGCGCTTCAAAATGACTTCCCCTCTGGAGTCTGCGCAAGTTAGAGGTCTCGGGCCCAAGAGAAAGGAACACAAGATGTCTCGCGCAGTGCACCTAGCCACAGCGCTCCATTCACTTCTTCTTCTGTTGCCACTGGGGCTTTTCGGCCAAGGATTGCCCGCTAGCCCGGCCAATCTCGTGATGGAAACCGGCACTCCCGTAAGGCTTCAATTGATGCAAACGATCTCCTCGGCCCGCGCGCGCCGAGGGGATCTTCTCGCGTTTGTGGTAGTGAAAGACGTGGAGGTAGCAGGATTCACGATAATCCGCGCTGGAGCCCAAGCTGTGGGTTCAGTAATCGGAGTAAAAGGAAAGCGCCTCTTGGGAATGGGAGGGGCCATCGTGCTGGAGCTAGATTCAGTGGATCTAACAACCGGCGATAAAATTCGACTGGTGTTGCGGGAGGAATTCAAGGGAAAAGCCCATACGATTCGCATGGCCGTGGGAATGGCGGTAACTGCGGCGTTCTATCCGCCGGCCGCACCGGTGTTGCTGCTTACGCGCGGCCGGGATAGTACGGTTTTGAAGGGCACGCAGGTGACTGCGTTCACGGAGAGCGATTCCTTGATGAAGGCCGCAGATCTTCCCGTGGCGAGGGACAATATTTCCGAACTGAGTGAGATGATGAACATGCTGCCGCCACGCGTTCTGAATGGGGAAGGGCGCGAAGGTGACATGTTGAATTTGATCTTCGTGGCCCAGGAAGACGAGTTGCAAGAGACTTTTGCACGCGCAGGCTGGCTGAAAGTGGAGAAATCCAAACCGCAAATCATCTGGCATCTGCTGTGGCAGCACAAACACTACACGAAACTGCCGATGAGCAAGCTGTACGTGTTTGGGAGAGCGCAGGACTACTCTTACTCGTTGCCGGACCCGCGGTCCATCGTGGCGCGGCGACATCACCTGCGCATCTGGAAAACTGACCGCCTAGTGAACGGTGTGCCGTTGTGGGTGGCAGCGGCCACACAGGACGTTTCCATTCAATTTGTGATCCATAAGTTCCGGCTGTTTCACCGAATTGACCCGAACGTGGATGCGGAACGTGAGTTCATCGCCGGGAATTTGGCGGAGACTCAGCGGCTTGCTCACGAGGAATATTTGCGTTGCGCTGAACCCGTATTCGCAGCGCAGACAACCACCGGGCAGGCGTATTACTCCGACAGCAAAATGTTACTGCTGGAATTAGATCGCCGAGCCGTCCCTATGGCCAGAGTGACGGAAGTTGAGGTCAGATTACAGTAGACCCGCCATGCGGATATCCGCACGACGATGAATATCTATATGAATGCTGTGCCCGAGCGTCTGAGAAAGGCGAATCGAAAAGTCGTTTGAGCAAGAAGAGGCCGATGGAAGAAGCACGGCCTACAGATTCAAAGGGATTGGCTCTAGCTGCCCAGTCACTCTCCGGGGTGCGCATCGCTTCGTACTTTGGCGACAAGTAGTCATGGCGTGCACGCGTTTAGGGCTGAGAATCAGTACGCTTCGCGCTGGTTGGCGTTATACGGACTTTGGCTGTATACATAGATATGACCTTCCTTCGCCGCGCCGTAGTACTCTCTCGCAGCCGCAAGTTTGGCCGGTATTCAAAGGCCACACGGGTGAATTGCGTCTTTGGGACGATTCAAGTGTCCATCGCTTTGCTGGTGCTGTTGTCGCTGGTGGACCCATCGCGGGCCTTCACGGCGAATCCCGACCAAGATACTGCGCTGACTGGCTCGCGCCAGCGTATTGAGAAATTGGATTACCGCATGACCGGGCGCCTTACACGGGTGGAAGACAATGGCAAGCGCACAAACTACAAGTTTGTCGCCAAGGCTCATTGGTTTCCCGATGGTCTGCGTCTGCTATGCGAGATCTCGGGGCCTGGCTCGGAGAAGACGAGCCTTCTTTTGCATATGAGCGTGACTGGGCACGTGACCATCGAGGCGGTACTTCCTGGCGAGAAGGCCGCTAGTGTGTTGCCATTCGAACGTTGGAACGACGCCCTGGTGGGAACAGACTTCTCCTATGAAGACATGGTAGAGAACCAGTTCTTCTGGAAGAATCAGGAACTCCTGCCACCGGAGAAATACGGCGCACGGGATTGCTTTGTCCTTAAGAGCAAGTCCGGCTCTCAGGACCGGACTTACTATGATTCGGTAACATCGTGGATTGACCGCGGCATTTTGTACCCTGTGCACGTGGTGAAGACGCTTCGCGGCACGGGGCAGCAGAAGGAATTCATTTACTATGGGCTGCGGCAGGTCGGCGGCGTTTGGTCTGCGACGCAAGTGGAGGCAACGCTGCAAGGTAAGCCCGGCTCCTCGATTCTTGTAATCGAAGGGGGCTCGGGAAAGGCAAATCTTGGACGCAAGGACTTTGATCTCAGCCAGTTCAGCGCCCAAGGCGAGAAACTGAAATAAATCGAATCGCTTAATTAAATTAGGCTGTTGCAAGGCCCTTTGTTGTCACCGGAGCATCCACGGTGTTCGCCGTCATGGCATAAGCTCCTTTTCAGACGTTGCCGCAGCCCCATATAGGCCAAAGGGCCACCAATTCAAGTCGCCGGCAAGTTGCAATAATGCCGGCCCGACAACCATCCGCACTACCGTAGCATCAATGAACACCGCCACAGCGAGCGTAAAACCCAGCATTTGGACGACCAGAAAGCTTCCCACGGTGAATGCGGTGAAGATGGCAATCATGATTGCTGCGGCGCTCGTGATGAGCCCAGCCGTCCGCGCCAAGCCCTCGATCACCGCTGATCTTTCAGATAGACCGCCCCGTCGTTCTTCGAGGACGCGGGCGACCAGGAAGACCTCATAGTCCATGCTCAATCCGAAGACGATGGCAAACGAGAGAATCGGCACGATCGGGTATACGCTGCCGGTCGGTCCGTGGAGCCCAAAGAGTTTGCTGCCGTGGCCTTCCTGAAAGACGACAACTAGCGCACCGAATGAAGCGCCAACGGAGAGCAGATTGAGCAGAATTGCTTTAACAGCCGCAAATAAGGAACGTAACCCGATCAGGAGCGCCAGCAAGCTCCCCAATACGACGCCAAGGACCACACTCGGCAAACGTTCTTTTACTACCGAGTCATAATCTGCGTCGAGTGCGGGAACGCCGCCGACGCGCAGCACCGCGCCGGGGACGCCGGTTATCGCCGCGATATCGCAGGAACGCACCTCTCGCACCCATCGTATCTGTTCGTTGGGCGGAAGAGTGGCGGTGGGCAGCAACTCAATCAACGTGGCTTGGCCATCGCTGCGAAGAAAACTTTCGCGGATTGGCTGGGGCACGTCGTCGACAGCATCCGCAGTGTCGGACATTCCCGTGAGGGTCGGGAGAGATAAGACCTCTTCCGCTCTAGGATCGCTCTGGAAGCGTCTCGTCAAGCGACTTACGGCCAGCCAGCCAGCCGGCGAGAGCGGCTGAGATTGTGGCGGCAACTCCAGGACCACGCGGAGGGACTGTACAATACCCGACCGCCCCATGCCTTGCAGCGTGTGCAGTGCTCGTACCGACTCGGCCGCGGCCGGGAGCGAGTCATGGTCAGGAATCCCGGGGGAGATTCGTCGTGCCTGCAATGCAAGGATCACAAGCGGAACCCCGGCGAGCAGCAGAGCTGTCCAGGGCCGGTGCGTTATGATGCTGCCCCACCGTATCCACCGCTCACTCGCCGCGCGGGAGCTTTCTCGCGTTTTGAATTGTCTGCCCGGAAGGCGCACTCTGGCGGCATTGATGCGATGCCCTAGCAGACCAAGCACCCAAGGCAGAATGAATGTGCACAGTACGACACTCAAAACGGTTACCAGCAGGCCGGCTATTCCGATAGAGCGCAGTTCGCTGATGGGCACAGTCAGCAGCGCTGAAAATCCGATTGCCACTGTCGTGGCCGAGATCAACAGCGTACGCCCCGCTTGCCCGGCAGCAATATCGGCAGCCTGGCCGCGATCATATCCCTCGGCCAATGCTTCACGAAACCGGCTTACCATGAGCAATGCATAGTCGATGCCCAACCCAAGGCCGAGCATCGTCGCCAGATTCTGCACCAGAATCGACAGGTGCAGATAATGCGCGAGCAGCGCAGCCGCACCCAGCGCCGTCGAAATGGAGAGTACTCCAATTCCCAGCGGCAATAGCGCGGCCACAAGACTGCCGAAAGCCAGCAACAGCAGCAAGAGAGTCACCGGCATCGCTCGTTCCTCGGCATGTTTGACGTCATCTGCGCTGACCTTGCGAAGATCGAAGGTCAGTGGCGTTTCACCCGTAATCTCCAGTTTAATATTGGGGTATTGCGACCTAAGCTGACCTTCCATCCAGTCTGCTTTTGCCCTCAGTATGGGGACCAACGCCTCGACCGCTTTATCGTGCGGGTTCAAGCCGACGATGATCAGGGCTCCCCCATTGTTCCCAGTGAACAGAGGATCTGGCCAATCCGGACTCGAAACGGCACCCGACACCCCAGGCACACTACGCAATGAGCTGGTTAAGAAGCCCAATGCATCTGCGCCTTTTGCTGAATCCGGATCGGGGATGCCGCTGATCACCAGAACGAGGCGGTGGGCATACGGCGACTGGAAACGCTGCGCGAGTTCCAGGTCAACTTGTTCGGATTCTCCGCCCTTGATGTGAGCAGCTGTCTCCAGGCGACGTTCAACTTTGTAGGAAAAGGGCATTAGTGCAAGCGCCATGACAATCCCCGACATCGCCAACCAGAATCGGCGGCGAGCGGCATCACGGCCAGCTTTCACGCCTGGCATTACCATGGAAGATCCACGTCGTTTCCTCATCCGTCTGAGAGCAATGAAACGATTTCGGCGATCAGGCACATCAATAATATAGGATCAAACTGGATATTCACTATGGTTCAGCCTTGAGCTTAGTTAACCATAGAAGTTGGGAACTGCCAGGTAGTTTTTCTCAATCGAGTGACATGGCCGCCGAAGACTTAGCTGTATGTTAATTTGTCTCGCACTTTCTCGCGTCTCGCATCACGATTCTACACAGTGCTGCCCGTCACGGGACTATTTCCGAATGCGAATGCGATCGACTTCGACCACGAGTAGCTTTCCGTGATAATGCTCCATCGCAGACTGGACCTTTAGATACGCAGTCAGTCGGGTCATCAGATTAGGAAGGACCTCGGGATGGTTGCGCATCTGCAGCGCGACAATCCCTTTATAGTTGCCAGGCGGGTAGCTGACGATATCGGCGAAATCGCCGTTCAGCGAGAGCAGAATGGCATCGATTTCCTGAGCCTTGGGAATCACGACACCATCCGATGATTCCACTGGCAGCACATCTCTCAAAGCGCACTACCTCGTGATTCGCGTCTCGTAGGGTTTGAACGATGAAGCTTGAGATGCAGTGGTCGGCCAAGAACCGCAAGGCCATCAGACGAGGGCCTCAAATTCGGCCAGTTCCCGGGCGTAGTCCAAGCAGGCTGCGATTTGGTCACGCGTAAGACCGGGAAATTCAGCGACAATATCTTCGGCCGTCTTACCGGCGGCCAGGTATCCAAGAACAAGCCCGACTGGGATACGTGTTCCCTTTAGGCGCGGTTTCCCGCGAAGAATTTCTGGATCGCTTGCGACGTAGTTTTTCCACTCAACGGGCATGTCGCGATACTAGCGTGTTCTCACATCAAAGGCAAAACACCCGCGACATTGGTAGATCGTATAGGGAATGGGCCAGGGACGGACGAGACTCGAACTCGCGACCTCTGCCGTGACAGACGGCACGGTCTGGACCAATCGCAACTGCGAATCCCGAATTGGCGCTCAGTGAGTTCACATCGATGCTTGAACGATCGAGCCAGCTAAAACGATCCTCTCCGGAATTCGGTGCCCGGCAGAGCGGGTCTCTGGATCAGCTTCGCGGAGTACTGTGAGCCACTTGTACGGTAACGCTACAGCGCGGCCCCCCACATGACTGAGATCCTCGAGCATCATCTGCGGAACTGGATCGAGAAGCACATGAAGCCGAACCCTCACGGCTATCTCTTCGTTAATCAAAGAATCAAAGGGGCTTGCCATTTCGCTCCGACAAGGTCGTCCAACACGTGCACAAAACGATAAAGAGGCTTGGAATGACCCGGTTTCGCGGCGGCGTTCATGTTGGCAGCCACTGTTTTCGCCACGGAGTGACGACCGAGCTTCTTCAGGCCGGAACTGCAATCCATCTGGTGACGCTCATGATGCGACACGGCGATGCGAAGGTCACTTTAAACCACTACGCGCACGTGATCGCTGACGCCGAGCGAGCCGCGTCCGAGAAACTGTCCCGGCGGATCGGGGCTCAATTGGAGTCAGATCCCGAATTGGAGTCAGTTTTTCGAGCTAAGACGGCCTGAGATAAGAGCTTGGCGGAGGCGTGTGGAAGTCGAATCCACCACCCGGTCCGCGAAGGACCGCGTCGCCGGCTTTGAAGGCCGGGAAGGTCACCGGACCCCGTTCGCCCCCACACAAGAATATCATCAGTAGCAATCTCCAATGTCCGCGACAACGTGGTCTCACACCGGAAAGAGGATGCCGTCATGTTTTTGCGCACGCCGTGGCAGAAGCTGCTATTCTCGCGGCAATCTGAAATCGCACACGACCCTACCGCACCATCGCCTTCCACTCCTCGACAGCGCCCTAGCTTGCGGCGATAATCGTGGCGAACCAGGAAACCAGAGGCTTCTATGAAGCTGGATCGCGCAGTCCTGCAGACTCTTCCCAAAGTGCTGTTGCACGAGCACCTGGATGGCGTGCTACGGCCACAAACCATCATCGAACTAGCAAAAAGCAACGATTACGACCAGCTCCCCACACAACAT
This sequence comes from Candidatus Acidiferrales bacterium, assembly GCA_963804635.1. Classification (GTDB taxonomy): domain Bacteria; phylum Acidobacteriota; class Terriglobia; order Acidiferrales; family UBA7541; genus Acidiferrum. The sequence goes on along the minus strand of CAWDRK010000039.1, from coordinate 125,023 downwards.
CCCGAAGCACTGGCGCGCTGGTTCCACCAGGGAGCAAATCAGGGAAGCTTGCCCAAGTATCTGGAAGGCTTCGCGCACACCATCGCGGTGATGCAGACCGAAGAGGCGCTGGAGCGGGTCGCTTACGAGCAGGCAGAAGACTTGAGCCATGACGGCGTGGTCTATTTCGAGACGCGCTTCGCGCCGCTCTTTCACACGCGCAAGGGATTGAGCCATCAGCAAGTAGTTTCCGCCGTGCTCAAGGGTTTGGAGCGAGGCCGCAAGAGTTTTGGAATCTCTTCAGGCTTGATCATCTGCGCCATGCGCAACATGGATGTCTCGCTCGAAATGGCGGAACTCGCGGTTGATTTTCGCCAGCGCGGAGTTGTGGGTTTCGATCTGGCAGGCGAAGAGGGCGGCTACCCTCCCAAGAAACACGTGGATGCATTTCACTATATCCAGCGGCAGAATTTCAACATTACCGTCCACGCCGGCGAGGGATTTGGAAAGGAATCGATCTGGCAGGCCATTCAATACTGCGGCGCGCACCGCATCGGCCACGGCACACGATTGGTCGACGACATCGCCGTGACAGATGGCAAGGTGGTGAAACTGGGCGATCTTGCGCAATACGTCCTGGACAAACGCATTCCCCTGGAGATTTGCCTGTTGAGCAACGTTCACGTCGGCGCCGCGCGCAGCCTGGCCGAGCATCCCTTCAAGCTGTTTTATCAGGAGAAATTTCGCGTCACTTTGAATACCGACAACCGTTTGATGAGCGACACCTCCATGACCAAAGAATTCGAGGCGGCTCGCGACACTTTCGGGCTGACTATGGACGACTTCGAAAAAATAACCATCAACGCGATGAAGAGCGCCTTTCTGCCTTACGACCGGCGCTGCGAGTTCATCTACTCTGTAATCAAGCCCGGTTACGCGGAGGTCCGTAACTCTCTGTCAACACCGTGAAGCCGAGAAACCGGAAGCAGAGATCAGCTCTGCCGGAAATCAGGCAGCGAGACTCGCCAAGGTTTCCGCGAGGACCAGAACTCCCCGCCATATGTCTTTCGGCGACGCGTATTCGTCGGGACGGTGGCTGTATCCATTGCGGCACGGAATAAACAGCATTGCGACAGGAGCGACGCGCGACATAAACAGCGAGTCGTGGTAGGCCCGGCTGACCATTGGGACAAAATTCAATTGGTGCTTTTTGCAGGACTCAGAGAGCGGTTCGACAATCACGGGAGCACACTCTGCCGGTGCGTCCACATTCAACACGTCTTCGCGAATCTCGACCTGCCGTCTCCCCGCTATGGCCTGGCCTGCTTCTGCTATCATTCGCATCACTGCATCGCGCCGCTCGAGATTCGTGTCGCGTATATCCACGCTCAGATGAACGCGACTGGGAATGCTGTTGACCGCCCCAGGAAACACGTCGCACATACCCACCGTTGCTACCGTATCCACCGCACCGCTGCTCCGCGCCGCGTTTTCGATGCCCAGGATCAATTCCGCCGCGGCACACAGAGCATCTCTGCGACCGGGCATCAGAACCCCACCCGCATGTCCTCCCGCGCCCGCAATGGAAATGCGCAGGCTGGCCGGGGCGGCGATGCTGGTGACAACTCCGAGCGGGATTTTCTGCTGCTCCAGCACCGGGCCCTGCTCGATGTGCAACTCCACAAATGCCTTGTAGTGGCCATTTCCCAGTTTGACTTGCTCGAGTGATCCACTGTATCCGGCTTTTCGCCGCACTTCTTCCAACGAAGTCCCTTCTTTGTCCGCCAATTTTCTCGCCGCATCCGCGGATAAAGTCCCCGAGAGCAGCCGGCTTCCCAGGCATCCAATCCCAAAGCGCGTAGGTTCTTCCGAAGTGAACACCAGCAACTCGATCGGATGCTTGGGGCGAAAACCGGCGAGCTGCAGCGACCGAATTGCCTCCAAGCCTCCCAGCACACCAACCACGCCGTCGTATTTTCCAGCATTCGGGATGGCGTCGATGTGAGAGCCTGTGCCGACCGCCGGAGCATTTGGTTCGGAGCCACTCCACCGCGCAAAAATATTTCCAATCGCATCCTGGCGTACTTTCAACCCGGCTTTTTCACACCGCGCGATGAGCCACGCGCGTGCCTTCAAATCCGTGGGAGTAAAAACAATCCGGGTCACCGCAGGCGCCACGGCGTCGGAAATCGAAGCGAGCTCTTCAATTTCCACGGACAACCGATCTTGATTCACCTCGAGTTTCATCGAGCCGTACCGTCCAACGAATGCCGGTTCCAATCCTTGTAGATGAGATATTTCGCCGGAACTTTCCCAATCGCTCCAAACCATTGCGGACACCACGGCGCCATCCAGATAAAATCGCCGGCCGTCACTGGATACCACGAATCGCCAAGCCGATAAATCCCGCCGCCTTCCAGCATCATCAGTCCATGTTCCATCACATGCATCTCCACCATGCTCAGGGCGGCTCCTGGCTGGTACACCATCGTGTTCACGGCGAAATCGAAACTCATCGTATCCGGCAGCAAGCATTTCACCTGCAGGCATGGATCATCAGCCAGGGGATGCGAGGAAACCGCGTCTTCACTGGAAATGATCACGCGCGGCGCTTGAACCGAGGCCACCGGCTGATAGGTCTTTTCGATCACAGCGGCGCGGCTTGCCTTCGTTGCCACAATCCTATGCGGCAAGCCTTCTGGCAGATAAGCGTAGCCGCGCGGGGCAACCTCGTTCTGGCGACCGTCAACTTCCAAGTTGAGCTGGCCGGCAAGCACAAAGATGAAGCGCTGCGCGACCGTTCCTCCCAGTTCCCCTGCGGATTCGAATTCCGCGGTGTACTGCATGAATTGCGCGCCCATTGCAGGCCCCGCGTGCACAACGGCCGCACACCGGTTCATTCCCGGCAACGCAGTACGAACGAAAGTGTCTGCCGTCAGCAGCAGATGGTTGTATTTTTGAGAACTTCGCGTTTGACCTAGATTATGCACGGCACATCCTTTTTTGAAGTTCAGGAGAACCTGCAAGTTGCTCCAGCAAGTGCAACCCGCATTCCAGCGCCTTGGCCACATCATCGATCTCGACGGATTCCGCCGGATCGTGACTAATTCCCCCGGGACTGCGCAGAAACAGCATGGCCGCGGGCACTTTTTCAGCCAGGATCATCGCGTCATGGCCGGCGCCGCTGACCATGCGATGCGCTTGGCAGCCGGTCCTGCGGATCGCTTCCACGATGCGCCCAATAAGAAAAGCATCCATCGCTACTGCCCTCTGTTCGAGCAGGACAGTCCGCCGCAGCCTCAATCCGCGTCGCTCCGCAATTTCCTCGGCTTGCCGAGCGAGGGACTCGGTTGCGCGGGCGCACGTGTCATCCGACTGATGGCGAACATCGAGTGTCACGCGAGCCTCCCCGGCAATCACGTTGGTCGCTCCGGGTTTTGCTTCGACCTGGCCCACTGTCGCCACCAGGCCTGCGCTGCTCTGCGCCAGGCGTTCTACGGCAACAATCCACTCGGCCGCCGCTGCGATGGCATCGTGCCGAAGGTGCATGGGCGTCGTGCCCGCGTGATTGGCGCTTCCCAAGAATATAAATTCCATGCGCGTCTGAGCGGCGATGGCCTCTACCACTCCGAGCGGCAGTTCGAGCGACTCCAGAAGCGGTCCTTGCTCGATGTGGAACTCCAAGTAAGCCATCGCATCGGCCTTCAACGCCGCGTGCGGTATCTCCGTCGGATTTAATCCAAACTCCTCGATTGCCGCGCGAATCGAGATTCCCTTCGCGTCCCGGCAACTCAGCAATTCCTCATCGAGCCTGCCAACCAGCGCGCGGCTGCCAATGAACGGCTGGCCGAAACGTACTCCTTCTTCTTCCGAAAAGCCGATCACCTCAATTCCGAAAGCAAGCCGTCGTTTTTCCAAAGCTTCGAGTAACGCAACCGCGATGACCACGCCCAGAACACCATCATAGGCCCCCGCATTCGGAACCGTGTCCAGATGCGACCCAATCACCAGTCTCGGCGCAGCAGATTGCGTGCCCGCATAGAAACCGCGCAAATTCCCAGCCGCATCCACGGTCACCTCGGCTCCCGCAGCGCGCAACCACCTTGTAATTTCTTCATAACACTCACGCATAGGCGCCGACAGGAATGTCCGCTGCGTGCTCGTCGAGTCTTCCGAAAAAGACGCCAGTCTCTGGCAGCGAGCGACAACCTGTTGCGCGCGAATATTGGCGTTCGCCTGTGAAGACATGGGCGTCAACCTTGCCGGCGAAGGCGCGCCTCGATGGTGCCGTGCGGCTCATCGATAGGCACAAAGATTTCGTTAGGGTTGTCCTGCCGAAACCGTGAAAGGTCTACCAGGAGACAATGCTTGTTCGGCATCGTCAATTCGATGTCCGAGATTTCCGGAACATTGGCGAGCACGCCTTCGCCCATGGCGTATAGCGTGTGCTGCACGGATTTGCTGGCATGCCTGGCAAACAGACTCAGTAAAATCTCGCGAATCTTGCACCGCAACGTAGCAAAAGCAACCGTGGGCTGCGCGTAGGCCCAGCGCGCGCGGACGGCGGTGCCAAACAATCGGTCGGTCGCTTCCGGCAAAGTCGTCAGCGAATCCTTGATAAAGCCCACGAATTCCGAGCCCGCCGTCTTCAAAATGACCAGATTTTCCAGTCCCGATTGCAAAGATGGCACGCCATTTCGCGTTGCTGAAATCTCGGCCGTTTGGCACTCGCTGCTGGACTGCACAAACGTCGTCGGATGCGGCTTGCCGCCTATCTGCACGTGCTCCCACGCTTTTTCCGACAGCAAAACCCGCGCCGCGGAAAGCTGGGGGTTGCGGTCCAGCAGGAAAGCGATCAGCTCCTGGCCGAACTCTTCCATGCACTCCGCCGAGGAACTGCGCGCCAGCGAGTAAACCGTATTCTTCATCGTGTCTGTGGGAAGAATCTTGCTGTTGTCGCCATCCACAAAGCACGACTCGAAATCTCCCTCCAACAGAATTTCCAAGCTCCATTCGCGAAAATCGTGCCGGTCGGGATGCCGCTTCACTTTCACCAAGCGGACCCGCGACTTGCCGTACCTGTTTTCCGCCAGCATACCCATCGGATCAACTTCCTCGGTACGTCGTATAACCATGCGCGCTCAGGAGCAACGGAATATGGAACTGCGATTCGCCCTCGCGCACCTGAAAGGTAATCTCCACAATCGGATACAATCCTTCGGTCTCATGGGCGTGCTGGTAGCTCGCCGTATCGAACGATATGCGGTAAAGCCCAGCGCGAAGAACATCGCTCTCCGGCAGCAATTGACCGCACCGGCCGTCGGCATCCGTGCGCGACGAATGCAGCAGCGCCCATTCGCCGGCCGACTCCCGCCTCTCCAAACGCACCGCCATATCCTTCGCGGGGTAGCCGCGGGCGATATCCAGAACGTGTGTTGAGATTCGTTTCATGAATTGAGCCATTTCGTCAGCCGCAAGCGGGCGATCTGCCGCTGCTGCTCCGCTGCTTCGTGCAGTTCTGCCGTTTCGTCATTCTGCAAGCGTCCTCGGAGAATTTCCAGGATTTCCGGCGCCGATTTGCCGTTGGCACAAACAACAAAGATGCGGTGGAAACGCTCTTCGTAAGCGCGATTCCCCTGGGCTAATGCAGTCTTCACAGCTTCGCTCGCAGTGCCAGCCCCCCGTTGTTCTTCTCCCGACCAGTCCGCAGATCGCGCTGAACTGGACGGCTTGGAGTGCGATTCGCCGATTCGCGGATGGCTGCAAAACGCCTCCATCCAGTCGGACTCGGAAAGACTCTTCCACGCCTCGTCGCTGGTAGCCAATAGAAGGTTCTCATCCAGGATCGGTCTTCGAGCCGACATCGCGTGCGCCCAGGCTTTTGAACCGCAACAGGGCAAGATCTCCTCCGCCGCTTCCTCCGCTCGCAACTCGTTCCACCGCGCCAGCACGCCACTCATGCTTTATTTCCGTTAGCGCTTAGCTGCTCCAGAAATCGCGCCACCAGATTCGCCGCAACCGCGGCGCGATATCGCGCCGTAGATCGCATGTCGTCAATCGGCCGAATCTCTGAGGCCACTGCCATTCTCGCTAACCGTACAAGCATTGGTTCTATACGTCGTCCCTTTACGATTTGCTCCGTCTCGGTTAGACGGAGCGGCACCGGCGCCACGCTTCCCATTGCCAGACGAAGGTCTGCCACAACGCCATCCTCGAGCCGCCCCAGCGCCGCCAGACATAACTTCGCGATCGCCTGCGCGTTGCGCGCCCCCACTTTTCGTGCCTGCGCATAATACTCTGAAAATCGCCTTGGCAGACAGATGGCTCGAATCAGTTCATCAGGTTCCAACTGCGTCCTCCGGTAATCGATATGAAAAGTCCGGTAAGGCACCCGGCGTTCTCCGCGCACAGAAACCAGCAGCAGCTCGGCCCCATAAACCAGCAGCGCCGGGAGGGAATCTCCCGCCGGTGAAGCGTTCACGACATTGCCACCGATTGTCCCGCGATTTTGATTGGCAATTCCGCCGGTCCAGCTCGCTGCGCTCGTCAATAGCGTGAACTCCCGGTTAACTACCTCATGTGCACGCAGGTCCGTGTATGTACAACCTGCGCCGATCTGAATCTCCTCAGGGAACTTTTCAATTCGTCGCAACTCCGGAAGGTTCCAGATGCTCACCAGTTTCCGTGCGCGCAAAGTTCCTGCCGAGAATTGCACCATCAGGTCCGTGCCACCTGCGATGGGAAGCCATTCGCCGGGATCTTGCGCCAACAGCGATAGCACGCCACGCATAGTGCCAGGTGTGGCGAATTCATATTCGGAAGGATTGGCCCTCACGTCATGCCTCCCCTGCCGTCCCGCCTCCGCCACAGCTTCAAAGATCTGCATGTAGCCGGTGCAGCGGCACAGGTTGCCGGATAGCCCCTGGCGAACTTCTTCCAGGGTGGGCTGCGGCTTCTTGCTCAACAAGTGGAACGCTGCCAGGATCATTCCCGGAGTGCAGATGCCGCATTGCGCCCCGCCGCATTCCAGAAAAGCCCGCTGCAACACACGCAGACGGCCGTCAGCCGCTAAACCCTCAATCGTCACGATGTCCGCGCCAATCGCCTGAAACACTGGAATCAAGCAGCTATTCACCAACACTCCATCGAGCAGAATGGCGCACGCGCCACACTCGCCTTCACCGCATCCTTCTTTCGTTCCTGTCAATCCAAGATCGTGGCGCAGCACATCCAGCAACCGTTCCATCGCATGCGCTCGCACACCTACCAATTTCCCGTTAACCGTGAGAATGATCTCGCCTTTCCCGCGTACCTGCGGAGATTCGCTCATCGCACTCCTCGGGTTGCCGGTACCGCACTCTCGACTCCCGCCTTATCTTCCAGCGCATCGAAGATGTCCTCGGGAAGCAACGGGATCGAATGGAACGACACTCCCAGCGCAGCTTCAATGGCGTTGACAATCGCCGGCGCCGGCCCATCCATCGGCAATTCACCGATTCCTTTCGCCCCAAACGCGCCGTGCATATTCCCCAATTCCTCAAAATAGACTCGGATCGTGGGCAGGTCCGCGGAAGTCGGCATGATGTAGTTGGTCATCTGCCCGTTCTGCATGCGCCCTTTTTCCCAAACCACTTTCTCATACAAGGCAAAACCGATCGCCTGCGCAACTCCGCCGATGATTTGTCCTTTCGCCAGAACCGGATGCAGCACCTTGCCTACTTCCTGCAACGCCACGAAATCGTCCACTGACACGTTATAGGTCGTAAGGTCCACTGTGACTTCTGCCACATAAACAGCCCACGCAAACGCCGCGTATGCCGAGCCGCGATATTTCCCCTCATCCCAAACAATGTCGTGCGGCTGTTCGTATCGCGCCAAACTGCGGAACTTGCCGTGTTCCGCCACATACGAGCGACAGGCCGCGCGAAACTCGTCCGGTGAATACGATTCCGCAAGCATGCCGCCAGCCTTGAGAGTCTGTCTGATTCCCAGGGCCGCCGATTGCACCAATTTCCCAACCACCATAATGGTTCGCGACGCTACCGTTGGCCCGCTATTCGGCACTTCGTGCGTGTCCGGTTGCGCGATTTCCACGTCTTCATAGCGCAACCCCAGCGTCTCGGCAGCAATCTGGCACAAAACCGTCTTCGTTCCCTGGCCAAACTCCGTGCTTGAGACCAGCACTCGCACACTACCATCGGCGCACGCCTCCACTCCGACCACCGATTCCAGATAGCGCTCGCCCGAACCCGTAAATCCCGCTCCGTGCAAAAATGCGGCGAGGCCAATGCCCTTCTTATTGTCGCTCTGCGGATTTTGCCGTGCGAATCTTTCCTTTTTCGCCTGATAATCTGACAGTTGCAATGCGTGATCCAGAAGTTTGCCTAGATCGATCGCTTCGCTCACCGTTTGCCCGGTAATTGTGGTCTCCCCAGGTCTCAGGAAATTCCGTCGCCGGATCTCGACAGGCGAAAGTCCAACGACCTGCGCAATCCGGTCCATGTGGCGCTCTAACGCGAACAAGGACTGTGGCGCGCCAAATCCCCGAAACGCGCCGTGCGGCGGAGCATTGGTCGCTACGGCCTTGGCCCGGATGCGAACACTGGGCCAATAATAAGGGCCGCCGGAATGAATGGCTCCGCGTGAAAGAACCACGGGCGACAACGTCTCGTAGGCGCCGCCATCCGTCGTGAATTCGATCTCTCCGCCCAGAATTCTGCCGTCTTTGCTTATCGCCGTCCGGTGCCGGGTGCGCGATGGATGTCGCTTTGTCGTCGCCGTCATGTCCTCCATGCGGTCATAAATGATTTTCACCGGCTTTCCCGACTTCATCGCCAGCAGCGCTGCGTGGCCGGCGATCATCGACGGATATTCTTCTTTGCCGCCAAACGCGCCGCCCGTTTCGAGTTGCACCACGCGCACTCGATCCGCAGGCAGGTCGCATAGTTTCATCAGCGCTTTGTGCACATAATAAGGGCACTGCAGCGAGCCCCACACCGTCAGCCCTTGCTGCGCGTCGAAGGAAGCGATCATTCCGTTGGTTTCGATGTATAACTGCTCCTGCGCGCCAGTGCGATATTCTCCTTCGACGATATAGTCCGCGTTTCCCCACACCGCATCGACATCGCCTTTTTCGATCAGCTGGCTTTTGAAAATGTTGTCGACACCCCAAATGATTTGCGAACGCTCCTCACTCGCTTCGATGGTGAAGATTCCGGGCAGCGGCTCGTATTCGACTGATACCGCCTCCACCGCTTTCGGCAACAGATGCCGGTCCGGATGTGCCAGTAGAAGAATCGCCTCTTCAGGATGGTTGACCATTCCATCCGCCAGACACGGCTGATCGTCTTCGATCAACGCGATGCAATTTTTCCCTGGAATTTCCTTCGCGGTAACAATCGCGAACTCATTCCAATCAATCCCTGGTGCAAAGCTAATTTTCCGGATCTTCCCTCGTGGAACACGGCTGCGCACGGTGGCGCCATAGATCATTCCTGGTACAACCATATCGTCGACATAGCGCGACTGCCCAGTCACTTTGTCGCGCCCTTCGAGACGCGGGACTGATGTGCCGACGATGCGGTGCTTCGTCATGCGAGTCGTGAAACGCTCCCCTCGCTAAAGCGGTACTCCCTGCCGGCGGGTTCTCCGGGAAACTCGCCGTCCTTGAACACCTGCCGGCCTCGAAGATACGTAGCCCGCACCACACCTCGCAGTTTTTCTCCCAGGTACGGCGAAACCGGGTGGTGGTAATGCAATCGGTCTTCGCTCACGACGAACTCGCTCTCCGGATCGAAAATCACGAAGTCGGCATCATATCCCGCCGCGATTCGGCCTTTGCGCATTTCGCAACCGGCCAGTTTCGCTGGCCCCTCAGACATCCAACGCGCAATATCCGTCAGCGCAAATCCACGTTTGTTAGCCTCCGTGTGCACGACCGGCAAGGCTACCGACAGGCTTGCAATACCGCCCCAAGCGCTACGAAAATGTCCCGCGTTGCGCCGCTTCATTTCCGGAGGACACGGCGAGTGATCTGTCGCCACAAGATCGATCGTTCCATCGCGCAAGCCTTGCCACAATCGTTCGCAATTGTCCCGGCTGCGAATCGGCGGAGCGCACTTAAAAAACGTCGCTCCCTTCGGGATCATCTCAGCAGTTAGACGCAGATAGTGAGGGCAGGTCTCCACAGTGACAGGCAGCCCCTCGGAGCGTGCTGCGCGCAGTTCAGAAAGCGCCTTGCTGGCCGAGAGATGGACGATGTGTAACCGGAACTTGTATTCGCGGCACAATGACAGCAACAGTCGAATCGCTGCCAGTTCCGCTTGTTCCGGACGCGATTGCAGATACGTCTCGTAAAGGGACCAATCCGCGTCCTGCAAACTTGCCGCAGCCGCATCGAGCGGTCCAGGAAGTTCTGCGTGCACCAACAGTGGTAAGCCGGTCCGCGCCACATGCGGCAACGCAGCTCGTAACTGCGGTTCTGTGACCATGGTGAAACCATCAATGCCGGGATGAACCAGAAAACATTTGAATCCCGCCGCCCCCGCCTGTGCCAGCGGTCCAATCTCACGCTGGTTGTCAGCGACAACTCCTCCCCAAGCCAGCCAATCGACCCGGCATCGCCCTCGGGCCGCCGCTCGCTTGGCCTCCAGTGCCGCAACAGTGGTGGTCGCCGGCAGGCAGTTCAAAGGCATGTCCACCAACAATGTGATTCCCCCCGCTGCCGCAGCTCGCGTCGCGGTCTCAAATCCTTCCCATTCGGCACGGCCGGGGTCGTTGATGTGAACGTGGGAATCGACGAGCCCCGGAAGAATCGCCGCATCGCCAAAATCCTCGATTTCCGACACACCCGACGGAACTTGGCCAGGAGCAACCACTCCGAGGATTTGTTCCCCGTCGACAACCACGGCGGCTGGGCACACCCCCTTCGGAGTCACGACTCGGCGGGAAAGGAAGGCGCACAAGGTCATAGTAAGGAGCGCTTATCGCGGCAAAGTCTCCTGAGATTGAGGCAAGAGCGTAGCCCGATCTCAATAGTTTTTCAACTTGCCAAAATCGATAATTCAACGCGAAAAAAGTGCTGCCAAGCGGTTTCCTGGGCATATACTTGCTCCCCGGCGCGGGCCTCCGCCGGAGTCTTTCTTAGCCCGAAACGTGGCGGCTACTTGCAGCGCGGAGCGGATCATCAAGGAGAATTGGCGGCGCACATGGACAACCCCTTCATGACACGGGCCATCCAGCTTTCGCTTGAGGCGCTGCATTCCGGCCGGGGTGGCCCGTTCGGTGCCGTGATCGTGAGAGACGGCAAGATCGTCGCCGAGGGCGCAAATCAGGTCACTTCGACCAATGATCCGACCGCCCATGCCGAAATCGTGGCGATCCGTCGCGCCTGCTACAAGCTGGGGGTCTTCGAACTGAAGGGTTGCGAACTCTACACTTCTTGTGAACCTTGTCCCATGTGTCTTGGCGCCATCTACTGGGCCCGCCTTTCGCGCATCTACTTCGCCAACACCGCTGAGGACGCGGCCAAAATCGGTTTCGACGACTCCTTCATTTACAGCGAACTGAAACAGCCCCATTCCATGCGTCGCGTCCCCACGATTCAGATGATGCGCGAAGAGGCACTGGAGGGATTCCGCGCCTGGACCACCAAGCCCGACAAGATTGCCTATTGAGACCCTCGGGCCGTTTCCTTTTTCTCTGGCACCCTCGTTAACACTCACCCCCTCGGATTCCGTCTTCCCGGTTATAACGCAAGCTACGGGAGGGTCACATGCGATCGCGACTGGCAAGCACGGCTTCGGCATTCTTTCTCTTTCTGTTGGTGCTCTTCCTCGTCAATTGTTTTAAGGCCCCAGGTACCTCTGCTTCTTCTCCAGAGGATTCGCTGAGAGAAACGGCTCGCATGCATGCGCAACGCGCGGCTCACACGTCGACTCTGTTGCCAAGCGGCAAGGTCCTGGTCGCGGGCGGCTTCGCTGGAAGCGGCACCGAGAGCCATCCCTTTGCGACCGCCGAACTGTACGATCCGCAATCCGGGAACTTTGCGCCAGTGAGCAGCATGACCCTTGGACGCTCCGGCCACACCGCGACGCTGCTGAAAAACGGCAAGGTGCTCATGGTAGCTGGATGGACAGGCAGGGACGCGTCTCGTCGAAGGGCTGAAGTCTACGACCCAGCGACGGGCAAATTCACGCCAACGGGTAACTTGGCCTTTGAACGGTCGGGCAACACCGCGACTCTCCTTCCGAATGGCAAGGTCCTTGTGACTGGCGGAGTTGATCGCAGCGAGAACTCTCTCGCCAGTGCCGAAATTTATGATCCTGAGACGGGAACATTTGCTCTCACTGGAACAATGAGCGAACCGCGAGACGGGCATACCGCCACGATTCTCAAGAATGGCAAAGTGCTGGTGGCGGGCGGAGGGTCCGGCGATTATCCTTCGCAAACGGTTTATCGATCGGCAGAACTCTACGATCCCGCAACCGGTAAGTTTACGCCCACGGGACAGATGACGGAGTGCCGCCACAAACACGCCGCCATTTTATTGCCGAGCGGCATGGTCCTTGTTGCCGGCGGCTCGGACAATCGTGACTGGCACGGCGAATATTCGAGCGCAGAAATCTACGATCCAGCTACCGGCACTTTCCGAGCGACGGGCACGATGAGCACCCCGCGGTTCAAATTGCCGGAAGCTGTGGTTGTACTGAAAAGCGGCAAAGTCTTGATTGCGGGTGGCGGACGTTCCGCTGAAGTTTACGATGAGACCAAGGGCACGTTCACCCCGGTTGCAGGTACTTTTGGCGCTTCACGGTTCTTTGCTTCCGCGACTCTGCTTGCTAATGGCGATGCCTTGATTACCGGCGGCTATGCCGATACGGGAGGCGGATTACCCGCTACGGCCAGCGCTTGGATCTACCAGCCCTGATCGACTTTTCCGGCCCTCGCTCCAAAGGCAAGGGCCAACTACCTCAGCGCCGGCAGAAGGTCACCTTACGTGACTTCAATGCCTACCGATTGCGTCCTTTTCAGCGCCGCGATCAGCTCGTACAGCGCAGGACTGGTACAAATCTCGTAGTAATTATGGTCCGACAGACGCCCGATTTTTCCGTCCGGGAGCAGTTGGCGCGCCAATCCTTTCCGCACCACCAGCAATTCCACGGACTCGCCCATAGGCACTTCGCCGTAATACAACGTCACTTCCTCTTTGCCCCAGGGCATCTCCAGCGGTGTCGAGAACGTGTCCAGCGAAATTTCTTCCGCCAATTTCTGAAAGCCTTCTTCATTCAATTCGATCCCGTTCAGGTTGTATCGCACCAGGAACTCGTCCAACTCTTCTGCCGAAGCCCCTTCCATCGCGGTCAGAAACTGGAAAACCGAAAAATTTGTCTTCCGCCCAGAAAGCATGCGCTTGGCCAGTTTGGCGCAGCCGGAAAGCCGGTCCGACAGGTTCAGCGCCTTGGAAATCATGATTTTCGATTCGCCGTCTGTCCAATACGTGGGCGCGGATCCCTGAAACGCCACGCCGATTCCGATTTCCAGCGCCGGCAATTGGCTGGATGCGGCCCGGTCGTTATAGGAATTGCACACCGTCAGGATCTGCCGCGAAAGCACGCAACCCTTGGCTACCGCTCGCGCATATGATTGGCTGCCTTCGGTCTCAAAGATCGCCAGGACGATGGCGTCGCCTTCGATGAACACCTTCTTCGCCGAGTAGCGGCCCAGCAAGCGCTTCACCGGCTCGTGCAAGTTGAGGCTGAAATGCGATGCCGGACTCAACCCCCGCGAGAGCAGGTCCTGGGTCATTTTTGTCGAGCCGCGCACGTCCGCTTTGATAATCACGTGCGAAACCACCTGGTCCTGCTCCGGCCTGGCCTCTTCCCTCAGCAGGCATTCGTAGAGTTTGTTGTTCATGCGCGAGAGCTCGCGCACCTTTTCCGCCGTGATCAGGTTGATTCTTTCCATGCATGCCGTCAGGTGCTCCGCATCCCGCAAGTCCCGCCGCAGCCGCAGAAAATCGTTGGCGAAGCGCAGCACCAGCAGGTGCAGTTCTTCCCGCGAATAGCGCCGTATCCTCTTCGACAATTCTTCCAACGGCTTCATGCTCAGCCGTTTCGCCGGTACCTGCTTCAACATCTCTTCCACGCGCTTGGCTTCTTCCTTGGTCACCAGCGCTTTGCGTAGTTGCTGCAGGTGCACCGGGGGGCAAAAATCCGTAGCAATTGGACGAATTTCGTAGCTCGCGAGGATATGCGGCATCACTTCACGTTGCTCCAGTCGCTCGGTCAACTGGGCCAACAGCTGGCCTCTCCCAGGCCGGGCATCTTCCGCTCCCCAGGTGGGATCGAACAGCCGCTTGGCATTTTCCGGTTCGTTCAAGTAGTCGCCCAGTTTTCCCTGGTAATCCTTGCTGATGAAATCAACCTGCTGCTTCGCCATGTCCAGTTGCGGCGCGAACTCATCCAGCCGCTGCAGCAGCAAAGTCAGGCGCTTCTCCACATCATTCAACGCCATCCGCGTCTCCGCTGGATCCACCGCGTTCAGCAATTTGTTGAACAGGCCGTCGCCTTTCTCCAGTTTCTTTCGCAGTGCCTCACGTTCTTCTTCCAGCCCACCTATCTCCGACTTCAGGTGTTCGGCTTCCGCAAACAACGATTTGTAGCTCTCCGCCACTTGTCCCGGAGATTCCGCTTGATCGACGCTCAGACCGGCTTCTCTCAGGAATTCCTGGAACAGCGCGTCCATGGCTTCAAACCGGTCGGGATCGCGCGCATAGTTCCCCAGCAACACGTAGTGCTCCAAAAAGAAGAAATCGTCCTTCCCGCCATCCAGGAACACCAAGCGGTTCTTCAAAATCTCGTAATACGGAGCGAAGTCATCGCCAAACAGCGCGCGCCTGGTTTTCGCGATTATGTTGTCTTCGATATCCGTCAGGATCTGCGCCACCAACTGCCCAATCAACCGCAAAACGTCTCGCCGCGCCGACTGCATTTCCGACAATTTCGCCTTGATCACGTGCGCCTGCTGGCTTCGTTCGAAATACTCTCCACGTTTCCGGATGTATTCCTTGCCCTCCAGGATCACGTTCCCAAACTGGTTCAAGAGCTCTGCGGTGAGAAACTTCAGCAGCGCGACGCGAAACAAGAGATCGATTTCAATATTCTTCTGGTGTTTGGCTTTTGTCAGGGAGCTTTGCAACATCTGCGTCAGCAGTTTGCGAAATGCCGTCGAGTCCACCGGTTTCGTGCTCCGGAACTCGATCCCGGAAAGATACGTGCCGCTAGTGTTTTGCCGGATCAAATCGAACAGGTAGTCACGCGCCACCTGCACGAATTTGGGGCTCAGAAAAACGTCGTGGTGGATATTGTCCACGCCGATCGAGAGCGACTCCAACGGGAGTGTCACCCGATAACTCTTCAATTCGATGCGACCTCGATCCATCACCCCTGTATTGGTCAATGCATTCGCCATTCCGCCGCCTGGCCGCTGCCACTTTTCAACCTAACAAGCCCACTTGCGTCTCGCAAGCAAACCGGGGTACAGGGGTAGCCAGAAAGTAAGCCGACCCGAGCTATCATCAGGATGCGGTTATTCGGCGCGATTCGCCGCCGAGATGCTGCAGATGAACGCTGATCTGCGGCCAGGGGGTTTTCAGAGGGAAGTTTTCCGACCACTCCAGGATCACGATGGCAGGCCGCGCAAAAATGTCTTCCAATCCCAGCGTTTCAAGGTCGTGGAAATTCGCAATGCGGTACAGGTCGCCGTGGAAGACTTTCTGTCCGCTGCCATATTCGTGAATCAGCGTGAATGTAGGACTCGTCACTTGGTCTTCGGTTGCCGCGTTCAGCCCCGCGACGATTCCCTTCGTCAGCGTGGTTTTCCCACTACCCAATTCGCCCGAAAGCAGCACCAGCACGGGCGGCTTCAGTTTTTTTGCCAGCTCCCGCCCCCACGCGATTGTCTCCTCGGCGGAGTGCGTGATGATCTCTTCAGGCACGCGCCCGCAACTCCTCCATCAGCTTTCGTCGCGCATACGGTATCGCGTCCGCGACCTCGCCAGCCAGAATCCCGGATGGATCACTTTGCAGGCTTAGCAGCTCCGCGGCAGCTCCGTGCAAATACGTTCCCAGTGCCACGACCCGCAGCAAATCCTGGGTTCCAAACTGCGCGATCAGCGCCGCCAGCAATCCCGTCAGCACGTCGCCGGACCCACCCTTGGCCAGCCCCGCATCCCCCGTGGTATTGACGAACACTTCGCCGTTCGGCGACGCCAGCACGGTGTGAAATCCCTTCAACACAACCCACGCGTTCCACTCCCGCGCTGCATTCTGGGCGCACGACACGCGGTCCTTCTGCACGTCTGCCGTCGCCAGACCCACCAGTCGCGCCATTTCTCCCGGGTGCGGCGTCACCACAAGGTGTGGCGTCTTTCTTCGCGCTAACTGGTCGCCCATCCCCGCAAAGGCATTTAGTCCATCGGCGTCCAACACAACCGGGGTTTCTGCGTTTGCCACAACATTGCGCACAAATTGTATCGTTTCCTCTTCTGTCCCCAGGCCCGGGCCCAGCGCCAGCACCGTTTTGCGCGCCATGGCCGCAGCAAACCGACCGCTGCGGATAGCTTCCATGGAGATCGCGCCGTTCGCACTCGACGGCAGCGCCTCGGTCATATATTCCGCATGCGCCCCCGCCACAATCGGCTGCACGGACTCCACTGTCGCCACGGTCACAAGTCCTGCGCCCCCGCGCAACCCCGCCTTCCCGGCCATTACCGCCGCGCCTGACTTGCCTGACGATCCCGCCACCACAAGCACATGACCGTACGAACCCTTGTTGGCATCCGCCGTCCTCTGCAGTGGCATTCCAGCGAACTCGTCCGGTCCCGCCCAGCGCAGCGTTCCTTTTCCCAGCTCTTCGATAAGCGCCTGCGGCGACCCAATCGAACGCACAACCAACTGCCCGCAGCACGCCGAGTCGGCTCCGATTAATTGTCCAACCTTCGGCGCGGTGAACGTCACCGTCAAATGCGCCCGCAACACCGGCCCACTGGCCGCCTCGCCATCCGATGGCAGACCCGACGGGGTATCCACAGCCACAATCCAGGCGGGCCGCGCGGCCGTAGCGTTGCGCGAGACACGATTCACATCTTCAATCGCTCGCGCCATGAGCCCCTTGGCACCACCGCGAATTCCCGTCCCCAGCAGCGCATCCACAATCACTTCCGCCGACGCGACCGCAGGCCAGACCTTCTCCCACTCTTTTTCAGTCACCACCTCATGAACAGTTCCGCGCGCCTCTTTCCAGTTCTCATAATTCTTCGCCGCGTGGCCTTGCAATTCGCCCGGTGCGGCTAACAGGTACACCTCTACCTGCTCGGCTTCTTCCTTCAAATGCCTTGCCACCACGAATCCGTCCCCGCCGTTATTCCCCTTCCCACACAGCACGCACACTCGTCCCGGAGGGGTGGCATTCCTTCTTCCATATTGTTCAAGAAAAACTTCCGCGACGCTCTTTCCGGCGGCTTCCATCAATTGCAGTCCCGGAATACCGTAGCGCTCCGTCGTTAGACGGTCCAGTTCTTGCATTTCCGCCGCGGTCAGAGCTTTCATCTCAGTTTTCGGCCGAACCTCAGAGCATCCAGCCGCCACTCACATTTACGACCTGTCCGGTCACGTACTCGGCTTCTTCGGAAGCGAAAAAAGCTACCGCCGCGGCCACATCTTCCACCGTTGGCGGCCGCCCAATCGGATAGCGTGCATCGCGCAGCTTTCTCGCCTCTTCCAGCGTGAGGTCTTTCTCATCGATGCTCGAAGGATTCACCACGTTCACCGTAATGCCGTTTTTCGCCTCTTCCAATGCCAGCGACCGTGACAACGCGACCACCGCGGCCTTGGCCGAGGCATACGCGGAAATCTTGGCTTGTCCGAACGCCCTTTCCGCGCCCACCGCTCCCAAATTGATGATTCTTCCCCAGCGCCCTTTGCGCATCTGCGGCAGCGCCGCGCGGCACATATAAAACACCGTCATTACATTCGAATTAAAAATGCTCTCCCAATCTTCAACCGAAGACTCCGCCAGAGTTCCCCAGCGGAAATCTCCCACATTGTTCACCAGGACGTCGAGCCGTCCGAAGCGCTCTACTACCGCCTTCACCAGTTGATCCGCTCGCCCCGCCTGGCTGATGTCCGTCTCCACTGCCACGCAGTCCGCGCCCATTCCCTGAATTTGTCGCAGTGCGAGTTGCGCCGCCCCTTTGTTCGCCCGGTAACCGATCGCAATCCGTGCGCCGTCTTGCGCCAGTCGCATCGCAATTCCTCGCCCGATTCCCCGGCTTCCACCTGTAACCAACGCGATCCGATTCCGTAGCGCCATTCTAATCCTCGACCTTTTCTGCGAAACAGACGTGACCTTAGTTTGCTCCGTCTGCTCTCCTACCTTACCTCAATTTCGCCACAACAACCGTCATGTCGTCTGCCTGTTCCGGGCTTCCGGACCATTCTTCGGTCGCGACCATCAACGATTCCGCAATTTTTCGCGGCACGGCATTCCGCAACCGCTGCGCCGCCGCCTCCAGCCGCGGGATCCCGAACTGTTCCCCGTAGGCATTCTCCGGTTCGATCAGCCCGTCGCTGTAGACAATCAGCACCGCAGCTTGCGGCACAACGATGGTCTCTTCATCAAACTCGTAGTCTTCTACGACCCCCAGCACAATTCCGCCTTTGTGCAGATAAATGGTTCGTCCTTCGGATAAGCAAAAGCCTGGCAGGTGTCCCGCGTTCGTATAGCGCAAGGTCCGTGAAGCGGTGTCGTAAATGGCGATGAAGAAAGTGGCGAATCGGTCGTCGCCGGTATTGATCACCAGGTGTTTGTTCAGACGCGCTACTAACTCTGCCGTGCTCATCCGCTCGCTTCCGGGCACCAGCAATTGGCTTCGCAACGCCGCCTGCAAACTGGCCATCAACAGTGCCGCCGAGATTCCCTTGCCCGAAATATCTGCAATTGCAAACGCCACGTGCGTCGGGCTCAATTGAATGAAATCGTAGTAATCTCCGCTCACGGTTCGCGCTGCCCGGCAAATCGCCTCGACCTCCACTCCTTCGACGTGGGGCAAATTGCGCGGGAAAAGTTGGTTTTGTACCTCGCTGGCGATGGAAATCTCGTTTTCCAGACGCTGCAACTGCTTTTGCTCGTCGATCAAGCGGCTGATCGAATTGGTCATGCTGTTGAAAGAATCCCCCAGCACCCCCAGTTGATCCCTGCGCGTGACCTGCACCTTGTGCGTAAAATTTCCTTCCTGCACGAATTGCGTTGCACGGTACAAATCTGAAACGGTGTTCGTAATCGCCCTCGTCAACACCACTCCGATGACCAGGGCCACAAGTTCGATCACCAGGAAGATAATCGCCACGATTTCCAAGGAGAACTGCTGCGCCGAGCTCAAATCTCCCAGCGAAGCAAGGATCAGGTGATTTAACTGCGAAGTCCGTGCCTTGAAAAAGGCAAACACCGGGTGTTGCTGCTCCACCACGCCATCGGGTCTCACGTACGTCGCTTCCATTTGCGAGAATCCGTCCACCACCGGGTCTATCCAGCTACTGGCTTCCGGCAAAACGCGATCTCGCGTCTTGACGCGACGAATGGCGCGGTAATAGTTCTTGCTGCCGATTCGCACTGCACTGCCGTCGCGGTCGCTTTCCACTCGCCGCCAAAGCGTGACGTCAATCTGCCCAAAGCTGGTCGACAGTTTCTCGAGAAGTTCTGGTTCGACTGGCACACTTAATTCCACCACCCGCACCCCCCTGGGCGTGTCTACCTCATGGATTCCTACCAGACGCAACTGGTTTCCGGTCTGCACCAGCCCCGCGAACGAATTGCTTTTGGCAGACCTGATCTTCTCGAAGAGCGCGGGATCGCCGTGAAAATTCACCGTCAGGCCAGGCAGAGTCTTCTCTCGCGCTTCCAGAATCTGCTTTTCCAGCCGCTTCTCGGCGGCCACCTCGTCCACGTTCGCAGGCAATGTCGCCTCCGCCGCGGCAACATCTTGCGACGAGTCGCTCAGCATCTCTATGCGGTCATGAATATCGTGGTACAGCAGATAGGCGCCGAACTGAGAATAGATGATGCGTGCGGCCTGGATCCCGAGTGTCAGCAACAGGATGATGGGAACCACCGCGATAAATACATACACAACAATCAGCCGGTTCCGCAGACTCCACAGCAGTTCACTCCGCAGACGGCGCCAGAATCGATACAACAGATAACCCGCGGCAATTACCGCCAGGTATTTCAAGAATCCCGTTCCTCGTGCCGTACTGCCAATCCCGGTTAACCACAATCCCGCCACACAAAGCGCCAGTGCTGCCCAATCGAGCAGCGACAGGCTCTTCCAAAATGCTTTCTGTGGTTTCTCTTTTCCGTCCATGGGTGGAGCAGTTGAAAGGACAGCTTACCCGATTCGTGGCAAGTGCACGAGATACACTTTATCACTTGTGGTCAGATCCCAAGACCAGCCAAGCACCCCCGCCCGTGACCAGCTCATTTATTCAATCTATTCGCGATTCGTACGTGGCTGTGCTTCACGCTGTATGTGAAGTAGATGACCATCCCAATGACCAGCCAAATCACCAGCCGCATCCAGGTCAGCGCCTTTAGCCCCGACATCAGACCGAGAGAGATGATGATCCCCATGATGGGAACGAAAGGAACCCACGGCGTCTTGAACGGACGTACCAACTCCGGCCGCCGCACTCGCATGATCCACACCCCGGCGCACACAATCACAAAGGCGAGAAGCGTTCCGATGCTGACCAATTGTCCCAAGTCACCGATTGGCACAACCGCGCCTACTATGGCTACCAGCAAACCCACGATCGCGGTAGACTTCCAAGGTGTCCGGAAGCGCGGATGAATGTCTCCCGCCCATTTCCACAGCAGGCCGTCATGCGCCATCGAGTAAAAGACCCGCGATTGCCCTAGCAACATCACCAGCATCACGGTGCTCAAACCTGCCAGCGCTCCCGCGTTAACCACATAACTTCCCCACTTCACTCCGGTCTCGCGGATTGCCAGCGACACGGGCGCGCCAATGTTCAACCGGCTGTAGTGCACCGTGGCGGTCAACAGCGCGCACACGATAATGTAGAGCACGGTGCAAACGGCCAGCGATCCCAGAATGCCAATCGGCATATCTTTTTGCGGCTTGCGCGCTTCCTGCGCCGCCGTGGAAACCGCGTCGAAACCAATGTAGGCAAAAAACACCACCCCCGCCCCTCGCAAGACTCCAGACCACCCGTACGAACCGAATGTTCCGGTATTAGGCGGCAGAAACACTTTCCAGTTTGCATGCGCGACTTGTGGGTTCTTTAGCACGAACGCCGTCGCGACCACGATAAAAGTGAGTACCGCAATCAGTTTCACAAACACGATGGTCGTATTGAAGTTTGCCGACTCCTTAATTCCTATGATCAGGATGGTGGTCACCGCCAGGATGGCCAGAAAGGCTATCAGGTTGAATTTGGCTGTTACGTGAGGCAGTCCTTCCAATTGCGCGCTCGTCATGCTAAGCGTTGCCAATGGCGTCCAACGTCCATCAAACTTCACCCATTCCGCTCCCGGAACATCGCAGATCTGGGGTGGCAAACTGATTCCGTAGTCCTGCAGGAACGCGACCAGCGTGCTGCTCCAACCGCTCGCTACCGTTGCCGCCCCAAACGCGTATTCCAGGATCAAATCCCAGCCGATAATCCACGCCACGATCTCGCCCAATGTGGCGTAACCATAGGTGTACGCCGACCCGGCGATCGGAATCATCGAGGCAAACTCTGCGTAGCACAGCCCCGCAAACGCGCAACCCACTCCGGCCAGCACGTAAGACAGCATGATCGCGGGCCCCGCATAGAGCGAAGCGGCGGAGCCTGTCAGCACGAAGATGCCCGCGCCGATGATCGCTCCAATTCCCAGCGTGATCAGGTTCACCGGGCCCAGCGCTCGCTTCAAGCTGTGCTCTCCTGTCTCCCCGGCCTCCTTCATCAGCGTGTCAATCGACTTTGTCGCGAACAAGGGGTTGCCCATGCAACTCCTCCTTTTTGCTTTTTCTGGTTTGCAGGAACTACTTTACTTTGCTGGCCGCGCCTTCTTCCGGCTCCACAACCAGTACACCGGAAGCCCCAACAGCACGATCACCATCCCACGCCCGGCTGTCTGCGTCTTGTATAGCAGCAGCACCACCATGATTCCGACTGCGGCCACTATATACAAGAGTGGCAGCCACGGATACCCAAATGCTCGGTACGGCCGCTCCGCGTTTGGCCTCCTCTTCCTCAGCACAAACACACCCAGAATTGTCAGCGCATAAAACAGCAGCGCAGCAAACACCACGTAATCCAGCAAGTCGTTGTACAGATTTCCGTACGTGCCATCGGGCTTGCGTGTGCGCAGCATGATCAGGATGATGATCCAGATTCCCTGGTACACCAGCGCCGTACCAGGCACGCCTTTGTCGTTCAGCCTGCCGGTGGCCCGGAAAAACAACCCGTCCTTTGCCATTGCGTAGGCGACACGCGACCCCGCCAAAATCAGCCCATTGTCGCACCCGAACGTGGAAATGATGATGGCGATCGCCATCATCCAAGCACCCTTCGCTCCGAAGATTGCAGACAGCGCGGCGGTGGCCACTCGGTCGTCGGGGGCATTCTGTATCTGCGCCAGCGGCAGCGCGCAGAGATACGCCAGGTTCGCCAGGCAGTACAGCGTAATCACGATGATCGTCCCGAACGCCATCGACAGCGCCACGTCGCGCTTGGGATTTTTCACCTCTGCCGCCGTGAACCCGATGTTATTCCAGGCATCGGCGGAAAATAGCGACCCAACTTGCGCCACTCCGAAGGCCACCAGCAACCCAAACCACCCATTTGCGGCCGTCACCGTGGGCAGGAAATTCTTCAGAAAGCTCGCGCCGGGTTCAATCGGCTGGGCCCCTCGCATAGCCCACAAATGGGAAAAATTGTCGGCAATCGCGGCCGAATTGCGCGCCACGAACACGCACAGGAAAATCAGTCCTACGAGCGACAGCATCTTCGCCGAGGTGAACACGTTTTGAATCCACTTGCCGAGCTTTACGCCGCGGGTGTTCAGAAACGTCAGGAAAATGATCATCAGCACGGCCACCAGTTGCTGCACCGAAAGGCTGACGGCGTAACCCGAGGAAAAATTCACGGGCGGAATAATCCACGTGTTGGGAGAAATCGCCGGGAAGATCACGCCTAGATAGCGAGCAAATCCCACAGCTACCGCCGCAATTGTGCCCGTCTGAATCACCAAGAACAGCGTCCAACCGTACAAAAATCCCCACAACGGTGAATACGCTTCCCTCAGATACACATACTGCCCGCCGGCATGAGGGAACAGCGCCGCCAGTTCGCCGTACGACAACGCTGCGGCTATGGTGAGGAAGCCCGTCAGAATCCAGGTGAGAAGTAATCCCCCGGAGGAGCCTGTCTGGCGCGAGATGTCGGCCGCAACGATGAAAATCCCCGACCCGATCATCGAGCCCACGACGATCATCGTTCCGTCGAACAAACCGATGGCCTTTACGAATCCGTGCTCGGCCTTAAGCGCCTCGCCGTGGACCTGGTTTATCGCTTCTGCCATTCGTCGCGCACCTCAGTGGCTCACCGTTGATTTCACGGCTTCCAGTCGTCGAATGAACTGCCGGGCTCGCTCGGCGGGATCTTCCGCGCGCCAAATGTCGCTGATCACCGCAACCGAATCCGCCCCGGCTTCGATCACTTCCGCGGCACGCTCCAGCGTGATTCCGCCGATGGCCACGATGGGCTTCTTCGTCAGGGAGCGCACGCTGCGGATTAGTTCCGTCCCCACGACCGGATCAGGGTTCTCTTTTGTTGTCGTCCCGAATATCGGCCCGACCGCAAGGTAGTCCGCCGAAGTCTCGGCCGCGGCCCGGAATTGCGCCTGGTTGTGCGTCGAGACGCCGATCCAGCCTTCCGCTCCCATCACCGCCCGCGCCTGCTCGACTCCCAAATCTTCTTGTCCCACGTGTAGGCCGCCGGCACCGGAAAGCTGCGCGATGTCCGCGCGGTCGTTTACGAAGAAACTCACACCGCGGGGACGCACCACTCCCGCTAGCCTGCTGGCGGTTGCCAGGATCTCGCGAGCGCTCCCTTTCTTGTTACGGTACTGCAGCGCAAGCACCCCTGCTTTGATCAGTTTTTCGGCTGTGTCTTCGATGGAACCCGTCATGAGTCCCGCGTCTAATATCACATAGAGCCTGGGCATCACAAGGCGCATCAGGATTTATTTGCCGTTGGTATTCACTAATTTTTCGATGAAATGCGTGTCGAACTTGCCACTCGCAAAATCCGGATCCGCCATGATTCGTCGCTGCAATGGAATCGAAGTCTTGATTCCTTCGATCACGAACATTTCCAGCGCCCGCTTCATTCTTCCTATGGCTTCCCCACGGTCCCGGCCCTTTACGATCAGCTTCGCCACCAGCGAATCGTAGTACGGCGGAATCAGCGCCCCGGTGTACGCCGCCGAATCCACCCGCACGCCTGTTCCGCCCGGCGCTTGGAAAGTCGTGATGCGTCCCGCCGAGGGCACAAACGTCTCCGGATCTTCGGCGTTGATCCGGCACTCGATCGAATGCCCGGTGAAGCTGATCTCACCGGCGGCTTGCTCGATTTTCTCTCCGGCCGCCACCCGGATTTGCGCTTTTACCAGGTCCACTCCGGTCACGAACTCGGTCACCGGATGTTCCACCTGGATGCGCGTGTTCATCTCGATGAAGTAAATCGCGCCATCAGCATCCATCAGGAACTCAACCGTCCCGGCATTGGTGTAACCAATCTTTTCCAGCGCCCGGGTCACTTTCCCCCCGAGCTCTTTCCTCCGCTTGGCGCCCAGCACCGGCGAGGGCGACTCTTCCACCAGCTTTTGATGACGCCGCTGAATCGTGCACTCGCGCTCGCCCAGATGAATCACTTTCCCGTGTTGATCGCCCAGCACCTGGATTTCAATGTGTCGAGAGTGCTCCAGAAACTTCTCCATGTACACGTCGGGAGTGCCAAAGGCCTGCTGCGCCTCGCTCCGCGCCGTCTGGTAAGCCGCCAGCAGGTCCTGCTCGTTCTTCACCACCCGCATGCCGCGTCCGCCACCGCCCGCCGCGGCCTTCAGTATTAACGGGTAGCCAATGCGATGCGCTTCCTTGGCGAGCTGCTCTTCCCCTTCCACCACCCCGTCACTTCCGGGAATCGTCGGAAGCCCGGCCGTTTTCATCTCGCGCCGCGCGCGGTCCTTTTCCCCCATCATTTCGATCACTTCGGGCTTCGGACCGATGAAGGTTATTTCCGAGGCCTCGCAGACCTTCGCAAAGTTTGCGTTTTCCGACAGGAACCCGTATCCCGGATGAATGGCGTCGACGTTCGTGATTTCCGCCGCGCTGATCACGTGTGGAATGTTCAGGTAACTCTCACTGCTTCGTGGCGGCCCGATGCATACCGCCTCGTCGGCAAAGCGCACGTGCAAGGAATTGCGATCCGCCTCCGAATACACCGCCACCGTCGCAATCCCCAATTCTTTGCACGCGCAGATGATTCGCAGGGCGATTTCCCCACGATTGGCTACGAGAATCTTCTGGAACATAGTTAGAGGCGCCGGCTATCTTTTCCGGCTTGGGCGAATCCCAAACAGCGGCTGCCCGTACTCGACGGGCTGTCCGTTTTCCGCAAAAATTCGCAGCACTTCGCCGCTCACTTCCGACTCGATTTCATTCATCAGCTTCATGGCTTCCACGATACACAGCGTCTGCCCTACATCCACATGCAGCCCCACCTTTACGAATTCCTCCGCTCCCGGGCTTGGTGACGCGTAGAACGTCCCCACGATCGGCGATTTCACCAGGTACAGGTCTTCGCCACTGCGCAACTCTGCTTCCGCCTCAGAAGCGCCTGCGGCAGCCTGCGTTTTGGACGCCTGCATAGCGCTGGGCACGATGATTTCCGCTGGCGGCCTCAGCTGGGCGGACAATCCCACGGTGCTGGCCGGTTTCCTCAACCGGATGCGCAAATCACCGCGCGAATACTCGAATTCTTCAAGGTTGTGCTCGCTCATGAAGCGCAGCAATTGTTCGATCTGAGCCAGTTCAGGGTTCGCGAACGACGGACTTCCACTCGCCTTATTCGGCTTTTTCCGTTTCATGCCTTCTCAAATCTCAATGAGATCCCGCTTAACGCGGGTCAAGACTTCACTTCCACCGGCGCGTACTGCTACGTCGTCTTCGATCCGGATGCCCCCAACACCTTCGACGTACACGCCCGGTTCTATCGTAATCACATTTCCTGGTTCGAGTCGAGTTGCCTGGTCTCGCGCTACTCTGGGTTCTTCGTGTACTTCCAGGCCCAAACCATGACCCGTACTGTGCACGAACCACGTTTCCAGTCCGTGCTTCTTCAGGACATCGCGCGCGGCGGCATCCACATCCCCGCAGGTAACGCCGGCTTTCACCGCCGCTACCCCGGCTGCTTGTGCTTCTTGTACTGCCCGGTACCAGCCCTGAACTCGTTCAGACGCCCGTCCCACGTGGACCGTTCGCGTCATATCGCTGCAATAGTGGCCGAGTATAACACCCAGGTCTAGCACCACCAACTCATTTTTCCTCAGCCTCTTACCCGTGGGTCTGGCGTGGGGTAGCGCGGAGCGTGGCCCGGACGCCACAATGGTCTCAAACGAGGGCCCGCTGGCTCCCCGCTTCCTCATCTGGTAGTCAATCTCGGCGCTGATTTCGTTTTCTCGCACTCCGGGCTTGATCAGTTTCAGAACACTTTCGAATACTTGCCCCGCCAGAACCGCAGCCTTTCGCATTACCGCTAGTTCTGCCGCGTCTTTCCTCGTTCGCAGACATTCCGCGATGCCGCCTGCCGCAACTCCCCGCCATTTCGCTCCTGCGGCCCGGCGCAGTACTTTCCAGTCCGCAACGGTCAGCGCTGCGGGGTCGTAGCCCGTGGCTCCTGCCTTCGTGTGCTTAAGATACTCTCCCAGCGCCTTGTAGAGCGGCCCTTGTTGCTTCGCGATTTTTACCCCGTGGGTTTCTTCCCGTGCCTGGACCGTAAACCGCCCGTCCGTCAGCAGGGTCGTGCCGCCGTCGCCAATCACCAACGCTCCGGATTCGCCCGTGAACCCCGTCAGGTAATACCAATTTGCGGCGCCAGTCACCACTAGACAGTCCAGCTTTCGCCGCCGGAGTTCCCCTAGCGCTGCTCTGCGTCTCTTTGCGAAGTCTACGGTCATAAAAAAATCGAGGAGACCCCAGGTCTCCTCGATTCTAGTGTACCCGATTTTCGTTTTCTGAGCCGCTCGGCCCCCGGACGATCAGCCAGGAATGATTCGCGGCGTCAGGAAGAACAGAAGTTCCGATGAACTGATGTTGATGTTTGTGCGCTTGAACAGGTGCCCGATGAGCGGCAAGCTTCCCACCACTGGCACCTGGGTGATCTGCGTCTGCTGCTGGGTAATGATGATCCCGCCGATCACCACGGTTCCGCCATCGGCCACCAGCACCTTGGTTTGTGCGGACTGCGTGTCCAACGCCGGAATGCCCTGTACGCGGGGAATACCGTTATCGATCTGCGTGTTTTCCACCAGCACGTCCATGAACACCGTGCCTTCCGCGGTAATCTGCGGCGTCACTTCCAGTTGCAGCACCGCGTCGATGTACTGCACGGAAATGGTGTTGTTGATGGTCGTCTGAATCGGAATCTTCTGACCTTGTTTGACCACGGCCTTTTCGTTGTTCTGCGTGATGACCTTCGGCTTGGACAGCAATTTGCCTACGCCCTTCGCCTCGGCCGCGGAAATGAACAGGTCGATTGCGAAGTTCGGTGAACGCTGGAAGAACCCAAAACCGCTTGTCGGCGCGCCCGCGCCCAGGTTCACGTTATACGGAATGCCTGCGGTGCTGGAGCCCCCCGACTGACTCGTTGGCAAGCTCAGCAATGGCGGCTGCGGCAGTCCCGAGCCTGTCGCAATTGGGCTCACTCCCACGTTCGGGTTGCCGCCATAAATCGACCGCCCGCTGGTCGTGGTTCCCGCGAAGCCCCACTGCACTCCGATGTCTTGCGCAAAAGAGCGCGACGCGGAGATTACGCGTGCCTCGATTTCCACCTGCTGAGACTTGCGGTCCAACTGGCGGATCAGGTTATCGATCGTCGGAATCACCGACGGAATGTCGCGAACGATAACTTGGTTCGAACGGTCATCCGATAGAATGTCGCCGCGCGCAGAGAGGAATTTCTTTAGCGTGTCCTTCATAGTTGCGGCCTTTGCGTAGCTCAACACCCGCGTTACGGTCACGGGAGCGACCGCTTCGGCTTGGGCTTTTTCCAGGTCACGCTCTGTTTCTGCTTCTTTCTTAAGCGTGTCGCGGGTGGCCACGCGAAGCACATTGCCGGACAACTGTTTGTCCAGGCCGTTGTTCTGTAACACGATATCCAGAGCCTGGTCCCAGGGTACTTCATCCAGAACGATGGTCAGCGTTCCCTTTACGTTGGGATCAAGCACTACGTTCAACCCGCTGATTTCGTGAATCAAACGGAAAAAGTCCTTCAGGTCCACGTCCTTCAGGTTCACCGAGATCGGCTCACCTGTGTAACGGCCCGCGGGTGCCGCCGGCGCACTCATCTGTGCACCGTTCTGCTGCGAAGCCGCTAGCGTGCCGGCCGCATTACTCGCCTGTTGCGCTGCCTGTTGTGCCGCCTGCTGCGCACTTTCCGGACGCGCTGGCTCCGCTTTGTCCTTCAGCGAGGCCAACACCATCGTCGGCTGCGTCAAGTCGCTGGGCAATGGGAACCGTGGCGCTACCACGGTCGCCGGCTTGCTCGCCTTGCTGCGTGGCGTGGCTGCGGCGTAAGAAATGTCGCGACGCGTCTTGGGCGTCGCGGCCGAGTTCACCGGCGATGCCTCCGCCGGCTGCTCCTCAGTCGTGAAATAAATCACCACGGCCTCGCCTTCATGCGCGATCTGATAGGGAGCCGCTGTCGTCAGGTCGATCACCACTCGCGCTACGTCTGGACGGAACTGCCCCATCCGTACGCTGCGCACCGGTGCCGACACGCCGGGAATCGAGGTTTTCTGCACGCTCATCGTCGCGCTGGCGAAATCCAGAACCAGTCGCTCCGGATTCTGCATGCGCGCGGCGCGCACGTCCAACTTCCCCGCTCCTTCCACGCGGATTGCGGCTCGCTGTGGCGCTTGCGTAATCGCCACGCTTGAGATCACCGCTGCGTTCGTGCTGGCTCCAGCGGGCGCCTGGGCGCGAACTGTCGCCGGGATTCCCCCCAGCATCATGCTCGCAACTATCAGGCAGCCAATTCGAAAGGCCGGCCGGTTCGTCGTCATTGCTGTTCTCCTGCACTGGAGTAAATTCTCTTATTGACCTGGCGTTCCACTGGCTTTCCGAATGCGTCCTTGCCAATTTCGTGGAACGACACGCTGTCCATCCCAATCTTTTCCACGCGTCCGTCATACAGCTGATCCCCATCTCGCAAAAAGTAAGTACGAGCCTGTGGATTGGTAACCACCGCAATCATGCCGTTGGGGGCTTTGACGATGCCATCCAACCGCAACGTCCCGATCTGCAACCCGGGCTTGCCCGGAGGCAAATTCGCCGCGTTCTTTGCCGCCGCATCCTGCCGAGTCGTCAAGGACTCGAACGGATCCCGCCTCGCCACCTTTTGCTCACTCTCGGCAGGTCCATCAGCGGGTGTTCCGGAAGTGGCTGTCGCCCCGGCTTTCTTGGTACTCGTCTTCGCCGGTGCTTTTGCCGTTCCCGTTTTTGCCGCCGGTGGTATCGGCGTTGTTTTGGTCTGCGCGTACAAACCGCTTCCGGCGGCTGCCAGCAGACTCGCAACTACCAGTGTTTTGCCTAGGCGCATGGCTCGCTCATTCCTGCTCACGGTCTTTTCACCGCCGGCTGATTCATCCCCGGAGCCGCCTTGGTCGCACCTGCAGCCGCTGGGGGTGTATCCGCCTGTTTCGTAAAGTAGGTTGTGATCGTGAAAATCCCGGTAACCGTCGTTCCCGGACGAACCGGATATTTCGTTTCCTTGGAACTGGACGTTGCGGGATCATCCAACTGCAGGTCTCCCACATTGATGATGCGCGAAAGCCGGCTCAACCGTTGGAAGAAATCCAGCACGTTGAAGTATGGCCCGTCGGCCTGCGCTTCAAACGGCATCTCGTAGTGATATTCCTTGCTGTCGATTTTCCCCGCCGTCAGTTTGCGCAGTTGCACGTTTGCCGCGCTGGCCGCTCCCTGGACCTGCCGGATGAATTCATCCACTTCCTTTTCCTCCGGCACGATCGTCTTCAGCGTGTCGAGTTGCTTGTTCAGCGAATCCATCTGCTGCTTCAGTTCCCCATAACGCTGCTTGTACACCTGCAATTGCGTGACTTCCTGGTTCAATTTCGTGCGCGTTTGCACTGCCTGGTCGTACTCTGCGCGTTTCTGTGCCACGGGCGAAAACGGCAGGTACAAGCCCACCAGTACCAGGATCACCGCGATTGCCAGCGCCACCAGCGCTTGCATCACCACCGACATGTCTCGGAAAGGATTTGCCATGGTTCCCCCTTATCCTTTCTTCGCCGGTGCTGCTGGATTTGGTGTTGCTGGCGATGGCGCGTTCGCCGGCTTGGTCTGAGGAGTTCCCGCCGCTGGTCCCGATGGCGTAATCTCCGCATTAATCGTGAAAAGGAATGTCTGAACCGCGGCGTTCTTATCGTCCTGCTTGGCTTCCTTGATTTCGATCTTCTGGAAATATCCCGAGCGCTTCAGAGCGGTTATGAAATTCGCAACCGAATTGATCGAAGCCGAAGCGCCCTCGACAGTCAGCGTTGATCCCTTCTTGGTCATCGATGTCAGCCAGAGATTCTCTGCCCGGGAAACGGTGTTGGCCACCTGGTCCAGAAGTTCCTGCCCACCGGTCCGGTCATGTTGCAGTTGCTCGATGGTGGTCACGCGCTGCTGCAGCACCTGCTTCTGCTTCTCGAACAATTCCACCTGCAGTTTCACCTGCTCCAGTTCGGTCTTTTGCGACTGCAACGTCTGGATGCGCTTGGTCTCGTCATTCAACTGCGCCTGCCACGAATGGTAGAAGTAGAAAAGAAACAATCCGCCAAGCAGCACGCCCGCTCCGATGAACACCACCGGCAGCGCCGCACCGGTGTCCGCCGGGCGTCGGGCGGCTTTTGGCCGCGTTTGTCCTAACAGGTTTATGCGGATCATGGCTAGTCGAAGCTCCTCAGGGCCAGTCCCACGGCAACAACCAATTTCGGTGCCAAATCCCGAATCTGATCTTCACTGTGCTTTGCCGGGTTGATCAGAACTTTCCGGAACGGATTCAATTCTTCCACCGGCATTGCAAATTCTTCGCGCAACAGATCCACCAGGCCCGGCACCCGCGCCGTTCCGCCCGCTACCATGATGCGCTGAATATTTTCGCCGCTGGCGGTCGCACGGAAAAAATCAAAGGTCTTTTGAATTTCCAGCGTGAGGATATCCGACACGCTGCGCAGGATCTGTGATTTCTGTTCGTCGGTGACGCTCGGCAGGGTATCGCCCTTCTTCAGCCGCTCCGCGTCGTCAAAGCTCAAGTCCAGTTCCTTCTGCAGCGCGTCCGTGTACTGGTTGCCTCCCACGCTGACGTCGCGCGTGAACAGCGGGATCCCGCCGCGCACGATGTTGATATTCATGACGCTCGCCCCGATGTTCAGCAGCGCCACCGTCTGTCCGGCATCCGGCTCGTAATTAATTTCAAAGCAGTTCTGCAAGCCGAACGCGTCGATGTCCACCACCACCGGCGTCTTTCCCGCTTGCGCTAGCACGTTTGTGTGATTCAGAATCTTGTCTTTTTTTACCGCCACCAGCAACACGTCCATCTGCGCATCCATCGCTTCCAGCAGCTGGTAACTCAGGTTGACGTCCGCAATGTCGAACGGTATGTGCTGGCTGGCTTCCGAAGGAATCCGGTCGTACAGCTCTTCTTCGGTCATCAGCGGCAGCGGCACCCGTTTCACGATCACGGAATGTCCTGAAACCGATGTCGCCACATTCTTCGTCTTCACTTTTTCTGTGTCGAAGATCTTCGTGATGGCATTGGCCACCTGCGGTGCGTCCATGATGGCGCCGTCGACTACGGTGTCCTGCGCAAGCGGCTCCATGCCGAAGCTGACCAGCTCATAACCCGCCTTGGTCAACTTCAGTTCCACAGCCTTGATCGAACTGGACCCGATATCCAGCCCCACCAATTGCTTGTTTTTCTTGCCCCCGAGTAACCACATAGCGCGCCCTCTTTCCCTAATCTATGAGCCAGAGCTATTTCCTATCGGCGTTTGGTTACCACTTGACTCATCTTCCGTTCCATCCACCGGTCCAAGATCGTCTTCCTCAGTTTCCAACGATTCCCCAGCTTGAATGCGGGTATTTCGCCCTCTGTGATGTACCGGTACAGCGTGTCTGGGCTGATTCCCAGATACTGGGAAGCCTGCCGCACGTTCATCACTTCACGAGATTCGCTCACGAGGAACGCCACCCTGTCTGCAAAACGCTCTTCTTGCTGAGCGTCGCCGCACCCTTCACTCCGAATCGGAATTCTCCACAGGTGCAGCCCGTGGTCCCGTTATGTCACCCGGCTCACCTGACCGTCAAGCCTTTCTCTCCCGCAGTTGTCCTAAGAATGCCGGGAATCTTAGGCAATTCACCCGGTATTGTAGGCAGCTCTCTCTATATATTGCGGCCAGCTGCCGACGGAACTACCATTACTTGTGCTTTTTCCGAAATCCGCTCCCTGTCCCACAGTACGGTTATCGTTTGTCTCCACCCTCCTCGCTCTTTTCTCTTCGGCACTGTTCGGCACCGACAATTTTTCATTGCTCGCCTTCACGGGATTTTTTTGGGCTCGCAGCACACACTCTCTTTCTCGGCCAAATCGCTGCATTGAAACCTTTTCTCCCACTGGCTCGTACTGTTGCTTAGACCGGTCCGGATTCTCTCGCGCGGAGGCTCAGCACCAATGAATCTGCTGATCGATTCGGTTGGAAAACGCTACCGTGGAAATGTTTGGGGGCTGCAAAACATCAACCTGCAATTGCGCCCCGGTGTTCTGGGACTGCTCGGTCCCAATGGCGCTGGAAAGTCCACGCTGATGCGGATCCTCGCCACCGTCACTCGCCCAACACGCGGGCGTGTGCTCTGGAATAACGTGGAGGTCTTAGCGTCGCCAGATCCGCTTCGCATGGTTCTGGGTTACTTGCCGCAGGACTTTGGCATTTATCCGCACCTCAGCGCTTGCGAATTTTTGCAATACCTCGCCGCCGTAAAAGGCCTTGCACCTTCCTCTGCGCGTCGCCGCATCGACGAACTTCTTTCCGTGGTCAATTTGACGGAGGTTCGCGATCGCCCCCTCGGTGGATTTTCCGGCGGCATGCGCCAGCGCGTCGGCATTGCGCAAGCCCTGCTTAACGACCCGCAACTTTTGATCGTGGATGAACCCACCGCTGGGCTCGATCCCGAGGAGCGCGTGCGCTTCCGCAATCTGCTCTCGGAACTTTCCGGTGAACGCATCGTCATTCTCTCCACGCACATTGTTTCTGACGTCGCAGCCGTGGCTAGCGACATCGCCATCTTGAATCACGGACTGCTCCTTGCTCACGATTCGCCGGAATCCCTGCTCGCCGCGCTCTCCGGAAAGGTCTGGGAGATTGTCGTCCCGAGTGCAGCCTTGTCCGTCATCCAGCAGCAGCATCTGATCAGCAGCACCGCTCATCGCAGCGACGGCGTGCACGTTCGCGTGGTGTCCAACTCTCCGCCCACGCCGCAAGCGCAACCGCTCGAGCCCACCCTGGAGGACGCCTATCTCGCTTCCATCGCCAGCAGTCGCACCGCCGCCGCGGGAGTAGCTTCGTGAACATTCCGCGCGTCATGTTTGCTTCCGCTCGCGCGGATTTCCTCGAGCGCATTCGCCGCTACAGCTTTCTTTTCACCCTGGGATTGGCGCTGTATTTCGGCTATCTCGCCGCCATTGGCCGCATCATGCTGCGATTGAACGATACGCGCGGCGTTTATGATTCTGCCTGGGTCGGCGCGCTGCTCACCATCGTTGGCAGCACCTTCATTTCCCTGGCCGGCTTCTACTTCGTCAAAAACACCATCCAGCGTGATCGTGAAACTCGGGTCGGCGAAATCCTCGCCAGTACTCCGCTCTCCAAACTCCTCTACATCCTCAGCAAGGTTCTCAGTAACTTTGCTGTTCTCTCGCTGATGATTGTTATCCTGGCGCTTTCCGCGATCGTCATGCAGTTGGTTCGCGGAGAAGACCCACACATCCAGCTCTGGAAACTGCTGGCTCCTTTTCTCTTTCTCGCTATTCCCGTTATGGCCGTGGTTGCTGCCGTCGCTGTGCTCTTCGAGACCATCCCATTCCTTCGCGGTGGCCTGGGTAACGTCGCGTACTTCTTCTTGTGGGCCTTTGCGCTCAGCATGTCCGTCATCCCGCACTTCCCTGCTTGCGATCTCGCCGGAATCGCTCTCGTGAAGGAAAGCACCATGGCCGCGGCGCATCTCAGGGAAAACGCCGGCTTCACCTTCTCTCTCGATGCCGGCCAGTTCAGCACCGCGTCGGCGATGTTCCGCTGGGACGGCATCTCCTGGACTTGGCAGATTCTTATTGCTCGCATTTTCTGGCTGGGCATAGCCCTCGCCATTTCTCTGCTTGCCGCCACGCTCTTCGATCGTTTTGACCCCGCCCGCGGCTATCGTTCATCGGCGGCATCTGCTCTGCCCGCTCCGGCCACACCTAGCTCCGCGTCTTCCCTACCCGCTGCTTTGCCAATTCGCGCGCTTACGCCGCTCCCGGGCTTGGCATTCCACTCCCGCTTCCTGACAATTTTCTGCGCCGAAATTCGCTTGTTGTTGAAGGGACAGCGCTGGTGGTGGTATCTGGTCGTCGCAGGGTTGATCATCGCCTCGGCCGCCGTTCCTGATCCCTCCGCCCGCGGCATCCTTTTGGGTTGCGCGTGGATCTGGCCCATGCTGCTGTGGTCTCCCATGGGCATTCGCGAAGTGCAGCACCAAACGCAGCAACTTCTTTTCTCCGCGCCTCACCCCATCGCGCGTCAACTGCCCGCCGTCTGGCTCGCAGGAGTGTTCCTCGCGGTTGTTACCGGCAGCGGATTCGCTGTGCGCCTGCTGCTCGGCGGCAATTGGCGTGCTCTGTTGGCTTGGCTGATCGGCGCCATGTTCGTTCCAACCCTCGCACTCGCACTGGGCGTCTGGAGTGGCTCAGCCAAGCCCTTCGAAATCCTCTACACCCTTTTGTGGTATCTCGGCCCCATGCACGCGTTCCCAGCGCTCGACTACGCGGCCTCCGCCCCGGCCACATCCTCAACGCGCTATCCGCTCCTCTACTTCGCGCTCACCGCGGCTTTCGCTCTGGCCGCGGTGCTCGGCCGCAAACGCCAATTGCTGGTCTGAATTTGCCCATCTTCGGCAATTCTGTTCGCGTTATACTTGCGGCTCAATGCTCTCGTCTGCGAGGTTATCGATGCGCCGTAATGCCCGCCTGACTAGCCTGGCTATTGGAGCGCTCTTCTTTCTCTCCCTGACACTGCTCGCTCCTTGCATTCACGCCCAGGGATATCTGTTCGTCGCCAATCAGTTTGAACACACCGCTCTGCTCATCGATCTCACTTCCCGTAAAACCATTTCGACTACCGGCGTCGACATCAACGGCCACGAAGTGGCTGCCTCCTCCGACGGCCGCTTTGGCTACGTTCCCATCTATGGCAATTCCGGCGTGGGCAAACCCGGCACGGATGGTGGCAGCATTCAAATCGTGGACCTACAAACCGGCCGCGCGATCGAGATCCTCAATCTCCCCAAGGCCGTCCGCCCGCACTGCGCCCAATTCGGCCCTGATGGCCTGCTCTACGTCACCGCCGAACTGGCCAACTCGGTCTACGCCATCGACATCCATTCACGCAAAGTCGTCGCCGAAATCCCCACGGGCCGTCCCGAGTCCCACATGCTCGTCATCTCCCCCGACGGCTCTCGCGCCTACACCGCGAACGTCTCGACCGGCAGCATCAGTGTTCTGGATCTTCGCAAGCACGCCCTCGTCACGGTCATTCCGGTAGCCAAGATGGTGCAACGCCTTTCGCTCTCGTCCGATGGCAAATGGCTGTTCACTCACGACCAGGATGCGCCACGCATCGCGGTCATCGACACTTCCTCAAATACCATCTCTCGCTGGATCGACATTCCCTCCACCGTTTACTCGTCGCAACCCACGCCGGATGGAAAAAACCTCGTCGCAGATTCTCCGAAAGGAAAATTGTTCGTTGTAGATCTGTCCACTGGCGCGCTGGAAAAAACCTACGACATCCCGGCCGCCACCGGCGAAGTCACTCTTGCACCGGACGGCTCCCATGCCTACGTGAGTTGCCCTCAGGGAGGTACGATTGAAGTGTTGAATTTGCGCGACGGGAAGTTGGAGGAACCGCTGCATCTGAGCAAAGGCGTCGACGGCCTTACCTGGCTGCCCGCCGTGGCAAAATAATCCTGCCGAACGCTTTTCAGGCGCCGGGTCATCCTGAGGAGCGCCGCGTGTGCGCCCGAAGAATGTCAACCGGCAGAGTTACGATGCCGTGTCGACTCGGCCGAAGCGCCGATTTCCGTCATCCTAAGCAATTCGCGCTAAATCCCCAAACTCTTCCACAACCCATCCACGCGCGCTTTCGTTTTCTCATCCATCAAGATTTCGTCGGGCCACGGGCGCGCGAATCCCTCGCTGGCCCATTTTCGCGTGGCGTCCACTCCCATCTTCGACCCGAAATCCTGCATCCTCGCCGCGTGATCCAGCGTATCTACCGGCCCCAACATGAACTGCACATCCCGTTCCGGATCGATGGCGCACAGCGCCTTCCACATTACTTCGCGGTAATCGTGCACGTTCACATCGTGGTCTACCACCACCAGCACTTTCGTGAACATCGCCTGCCCCAGCGACCAGATCGCGTTCATCACCTTTCGCGCGTGCCCGGGAAACGACTTCCGGATCGACACGATCATCAGATTGTGCACAATCCCTTCCGCCGGCATCGACACATCCACAATTTCCGAATGCGTCATCTTCATCAACGGCAGGAACACCCGCTCGATCGCGTATCCCATGTAGAAATCCTCCTGCGGCGGCCGTCCCACCACCGTGGTCAGATAAATCGCATCCCTGCGCTGGGTCACGCACTCCACATGAAAAACCGGAAACTCCCCTTCGAGCGAGTAATATCCCGTGTGATCCCCGAACGGCCCTTCCGTGCGCATCTCGTTCAGGTTCACATACCCTTCCAGTACAATTTCCGCATTCGCCGGCACTTCAAGTTCATTCGTCTCGCACTTCACCATTTCCACGGGTTCTCGTTTCAGAAAGCCGCTGAACATCATCTCGTCCAGGTCCGGCGGAATCGGCAGGATTCCTCCCAGCGTCGTTGCCGGGTCCGACCCGATTGCCACGCTCAGCGGAATGCGCCCCTCGGGATTCTGCGCTCGCGCTCGCCGAAAATGTTCTGCGCCGTGCTTCTGCGTCTGCCAATGCATTCCGGTGGTTCGTTGGTCGTAAATCTGCATCCGGTACATGCCCACGTTGCGCTTTCCGGTCTCCGGATTCATCGTGAACACCAAGGGAAAGGTGATGAATCGCCCGCCGTCCTGCGGCCAGCACTTCAATATCGGAAAATCCAACAGGTTAACGTCGCTCCCCTTCCGAACGATCTCCTTGCACGGGCCGTCTTTCACGCTCTTTGGGAAAAACGATCCCAGTTCCGCCAGCTTTGGCAACATCTTCAACTTGTCGAACAAGCCCTGCGGCGTTTGCATGTCCGTGAACCCGCGAATGCGCGCCGCCACGTCATCCAGCTTATCCACCTCGAACGCCAACTCCATCCGCCGCTGGCTTCCAAACGCGTTGATCAGTAGTGGATATCGCGAACCCTTCGATTTTTCAAACAGCAGCGCCAGGCCTCCCGGATTTCCCTGCGGTCCCGGCAACGCTTGCGCCCGCTGCACCACCTCCGCGATTTCCAGCACCGGATCAACTTCCGCCTTCACGCGCTTCAGCTCGCCCTCTTTTTCGAGCCGGCGCACAAACTCCCGCAAATCCGCGTATCCCACTTCGCTCCTCCTGGGTGATTCAAAAACATCGGCCCAGCGCCACTTCGACTCAGCAACCTTAGTTCATGAATGAACCACGCGCAACGCCAGGTATTTTTCGAAAGGTTCAAAATCACGGTCGCGGTGAAGAAGTGTGGTCCACTTACGCCCAGCCTTTGCTTGCCCTTTTCGCCATCGTAACCCCCTGTCTCGACCCCGGCAATCTCGGAATACCACAACTCTCATTCCTCTTGGAGCTGACTCGCGGCAAATTGCGGTAGACTTGTTCCGGCGCGGCACCAGCCCAATCCTTAAGGAGTCCCATGAAGAGAACCTTTCTGCTGTCCGCGGCGCTGCTGTTCGCCGCCAGCGTTGTGCAAGCCGGCCAAAAGCCGCAGACCGGCACGATTATTTCCGAATCTTCCGTGGACTGTGGCTCCAAAACCGATAAGCACAAAAAGAGCACGGAAATCCTCTGCCAGGAATACGTCGTCCGCACCGCCACCACTGACTACCACGTCCGCCAGCAGAAGCCTTCCAATCAGGCCCTGATTCCGGTCAACACCAGCGTCGAATTCACTCTCGACAAGGACAAGATGAAGTTCAAGGCCAACGGCAAGTCTTACGATTATCTCGTCGTCTCCGAGTCTGCTGCCGGCTCAGCAAAGCCCTGACCGCTTCGGAGAGAATTTTCTCCTCTCCGGGCGGTCACCGCCCCGTTCCGCGCAAGCAACTCGCGTTCACATTTCCCTACCGTCGGCTTCTTTTTCGCTAACATTGTCTGTGGATAGACTCTTGGCCCCTTCCCCAGGTTGCCAAGATGACGTACTAGAAGGTTCGTCGCAGCGGACGCATCACTATTGCGGTTCCCATCCTGCTCATCGGCAGCGATTCCGAGGCCGGTGTTCTCCGAAGAGACCAAAACCGTCATCATCAGTCTCCATGGTGCCGGCATCCTGTCTCGTCACAAACTTGTTTCCGAGCAGGAACTGGTTCTCCGCTCGCTCGAATCCAATCGCGAATCCGAAATCCGCGTCGTCGGTGAAAAAAAACCACAGCTGGTAGCTTCCGCGCAAGAACCAGAACCCGTCGCAACTTCCGTGGCTGTGCTTGACCCTCCGCCGCCCAGCGCAGAGGCAGAAGCGCCTCCGCCAGTTCCCGCGGAGCTCTCTTTTGAAACACTCGCCGACTTCGTCGCTCCGCCCGACGCCAATCGTCCTCGCGCCATATTTCGAGATCTCCCCTGCATCGATATGTCCCGCGGCGGCCTCAGCTTCAAGACCAAACACCCCTATCCACTCTCCTCCCTCGTCCACATCGCCGTGCCCTTCGCGCGGGAAACTCCGCAAGCCCCCGCCATCTTTGTTCCCGCTCGCATCGCCAACATCAATCCCATTCCGGACTCGGAACTGTTTCGCCGTGGCATCGCCTTCATGCCGCTGCGCTGACGGCGTCAGAAGCATTCGCATTCGTCAAAGAAATTCGGCGCCGTCTTTGCCGGCGCGCGGCAGCAAAAAAGTTCATTGCGATATCTGGCTTGTGAGTATGGATTACGAGCTAGGTTACTGCGACCTGGAGACGCGCGTTCTCCGAACCGCTGGAAAATCCCTTCGGCCCACGAGTGTTACCTATGTCTTAGGTACGTCGTGTCACCCATGTCTCCGGGCTGGCCCCCGGGGAACAGTGGAGCCGAAGGTGGGAGTTGAACCCACGACCTGTCGATTACGAATCGACTGCTCTACCACTGAGCTACTTCGGCCCTGATTGATAATAAAAGACTTACTTGATCCCGGTTCTTCCGCCGCAAACCCAGAGGCGACTGGAAATAATCTTGCGCCACTCTGCGTGTTACTGCTGCACTTTTGTGATTGTAGCTTTATCGCTTTGCTATCGCAAGCCACTGAGTTCACAGATTTTGGCGCATGAACCGGCCGAAAATGAATTCTCCCTCGAGCAAACAGGCCCCTAACCGTGTCCGAGCAACTGCGAGTGGCAATGCCAAATCTCTGTAAGTCCTAGCCACTCAGAAGGCGCTCGCGAAGTCCTCGGAGTTGAAACCCGAACTCTGCTGCGAAGCGGCTGCCATCGCAGAGTGGTCCGCCCTGGGGTCCGTGTGGAATGAGGTCAACGCGGGCCCCTCGGCTTTCCTCAATCAGCTGCTTCAAACATCGCGCTTCCCAATTCTCGACTGGCGTGTTGTACGTGGTACTGTTCGGCTTGAAAGCCTCGGCTAGAGTGACCAGCATTCGCGCCACGTCCTCTACATGCACCAGCGGCAGCACTGCCTCCTGCGCAAACGGAATCTTGATCCGCGGTTGCTTTGAGCACGCCTCAAATATCTCAGCGCGCCAAGGCGAGGAGGTCTTCTTAATGCCCGATCCAATCACGATGGCGATACGCAGAGATATAAACTCGATCGCTTGAGCGGTTGCGAGTGTTTGCCCGACCAGCTCGACAACTCGCTTTGCTGCTCCGTAGGGCTCGTCGGGGATGGCCGGGTCCGCTTCCGTCAGTGGCCGACCTGTCACAGCTGATCCATAAACGCTCCTTGAACTTGCAAAGACGAAGCGTTCCACCTGCGCGCTCACAGCCTGCCGCAACAATTCGCAGCAGCCAGTTAGATTGAGATCAACCGCCGCCAAGGGGTCGGAATGGAAGGCGCTTGGCAAAATGGCCGCGAGATGTATCACCGCACGAACCGGCTGAGACTGGAACAGCCGCGCTACGTCGTCCTTTCTGCGCAAGTCACAAACCAGAAAATCGCACTTCTTGCCGGGATCCACATCCACCGCTAGAAATCTGCTCTTGGAAGCTTTCAGCAAACGGCAGACTTCACGTCCGATGTGCCCATCGGCACCGGTGACAATCACAGCGCCCGGTTTGCTGTTGCCAGCCATCTCTACAATTCTGCCAAGCCTAAGCGCCAAACACTATGAATCACCAATAGTCCTGCGGCCGCATCGCGGCCTGGCTATCAGAGCGTGGCGGTCCAATGGTGTTTTGAAGTTTCTGAAATTCTTGCATTTCGCGGCGCGCTTGCTCCGCCTTGCCTTGTTTGCGATACAAGCCGGCGAGCGCAAAATGTGCCTGCGCCGCGAGCGATGTGCGCTTTTCGATTTCGATCACTTTCAACCATGACTTCTCGGCGGTCGCGCTGTCCCCCGCGAGCGAGGCGGCTTTGCCCAGCGAGTACAACGTCTCCGGCATCTCCGGCTTTAGTTCATTCGCGCGTTTCAGCTCGGGAAGAGCTTCGCTCGCTTTTCCTTGCTGAAGCAAGGCTGCCCCCAAGCGATAAGCGGCCTGGAGAGATTCGGTGATGCGGCCGCCGTTGACCAGGAGAATATCAAGCAGGCCATCATTGTTGTAGTCGAATAACGCAATGCCGCCCGGCATCGTCTCGATCAGGAATTTCCTAGCAGTAGGAGAATTCTGGAGAATGAAATCAATCCCCCGCAGGGGCTTCATTTCAAAGAGAGGCGCGGCGGCAGCCATGGCCGCGAAATTCAAGAAATCACGCCGGGTAACTCGGCGAGCCACAGTTGCACGCGTCTCCTTGCCTGGGCCCGGAGAGCCACTGCAAATTGTATTTTGAGGCGCGAGAATTCGCCAACTCGAGGCAGGAAGCATGAGGTTTCGCGGCGAACGTGCGTGTGGACGATCACGGTGGTACTTCCTCGCTCACTGTCTACAACGGAAACGCGCACGCTTAAAGTTCCGAAATCAACCCCTGCCACAATTGCCATGAGATTTGCACTCGCTCCGTAGAATAGTATTGCTCCTTGTGTGCGTATATGTCCCGAAATTGGTCGCCGCAGTTCGCATTGAACCAGGTCGAGAGATTCAGGAACCGGAAGAAGGTTAGAGATCGGCATACCGTCGAACAAATCATGAACGACGCTGCGGCACTGCCGCGTGCGGCACAATGATCGCCCAATCACGTAAACGTTACCAAGCTATCCCCACCATTGCAGGCGCTTTGCCGCCGGCCCGGTTGGAGCAATTCTCAATTGGGAAAACTTCGGGTAGCCTATAGTTGGGCTTTGGAACCTTCTCCGCTGCAAACGAGGACACGCGGACATCCGCGACGTCGCGCGACGAGCCAAGGTATCGACGGCAACGGTTTCCCGCACCGTCAACCAGGTGGCCAGCGTCGACGCGTAATTGGCGAAACGCGTCTGGAAAGCAATCGAGGAGCTTGGCTACTACCCCAACCGGCAGGCGCGCGCGCTGGTTTCTGGCCGGAGCCATGTTTTTGGACTGATCGTTTCCGAAATCACCAATCCCTTTTTCCCCGAAATCGTGCAGACGTTTGAATCCCTGGCCGTAGAACAGCACTATGAAATCCTGTTGACCTCCACAATTCATGACCCGAAACGCATGGAAATTGCCGTCCGCAGGATGATTGAGAGCCGAGTGGAAGGAGTCGCCATTCTCACCTTCGGAATGGAAGACTACTTGTTGGAGCACCTGCGTTTCCGAAACCTGCCCCTGGTGTTCGTCGACATCGGCCCGAAAGCGCCGCGCATCAGCAACATTCGTGTCGACTATGCCGACGGAATTCGCCAAGCGGTGCAACATCTGGCCGCATTGCGGCACCAGCACATCGGCTTCATAAGCGGGCCGCTGGAACTCAGGTCTGCGCTGGCGCGCCGAGATGCCTTCGAAACGTCGATGCGTGAGATCGGCTTGCCGGTGAAGCCCGACTTTGTGGTCGAGGGCGACCATAGGTTGGACGGGGGAAAACAGGCCCTGCAAAAGATATCCGAGCTTCGCGAACGTCCCACCGCTATTCTCTGCTCCAACGACATGACCGCGATTGGCGTTATGAGGGAAGCGTTCGAACTTGGGATCAAAGTGCCTCAGGAATAATCAGTAATCGGGTTTGACGATATCCGCATGGCGGAG
This sequence comes from Candidatus Acidiferrales bacterium, assembly GCA_963804635.1. GTDB lineage: Bacteria > Acidobacteriota > Terriglobia > Acidiferrales > UBA7541 > Acidiferrum. Next base: position 81,924 of record CAWDRK010000039.1, on the reverse strand, counting down.
TTTTTGACTCCCCCGCTCACCACCGTTCAAATGTCTCAATCGGAATTGGCGAAAGTTGCCTTTGAAGCGCTACTCGAGGAAGTGAAGAAGGAAACGCCTGCGCCAGAAGGCACGGAGTACATTCTCAAAACGCGGTTGGTTCTCAGAAGTTCGACGACTTTTCCCCCAAACCACAAGCCCACGAAATCGCGAGCAAGCCAAGGGGAGCAGCACGCACTGGCGCGGGAAGTAAAGCCTGAACCACTCCGAATACTCGGGGGAGCGCAGACAACTGCCGTTCGGCATTCCCCTAGCGCTGGCGGTCAATGCGAGTCCCGTGCTACGCGCGCACCGCTGCCGCCTACCAGAAAATCGAGATCCGCCCCCTGATCCGCTTGTAGCACGTGTTCGGCGTACAGCCTGAGCCAGCCGCGCTCCGGAAGCTGCGGAGGTACCCACTTAGCCCGGCGCGCAGCGAGCGTTTCCTCACCCACCTCCAAACGCAGCAGCCGTTTGGGAACGTCGAGTGTGATCATGTCTCCCGAGTGCACGAGCGCCAGTGGACCACCCGCCGCGGCTTCGGGCGAGATATGCAGAACCACCGTCCCATAGGCAGTGCCGCTCATTCGCGCATCGGAAATACGGACCATATCGCTTACGCCCTTCCGCAACAGCTTGGGCGGCAGCATCATGTTGCCCACCTCGGCCATGCCGGGATAACCGCGGGGGCCACAATTCTTGAGCACCAGCACGCAGGTCTCATCAATGTCCAAGGCCTCGTCATTGATCCGCGCGTGAAATTCTTCAATCGTTTCAAATACCACGGCCCGTCCACGATGCTGTAAGAGCTGCGGGCTGGCCGCCGAGGGCTTAATTACAGCACCATGCGGCGCCAAATTGCCGCGCAGCACCGCGATTCCAGCGCTCGCCTTGAAGGGCTCTGCAAAGCCATGAATCACGTCGCGATTCCAACATTGCGCGTCCGCGACGTTCTTCCACATCGACTGTCCGTTCACGGTTAGCGCCTCCCGACGCAAGACATCTGCCTCGCCTAGCTCACGAAGTACCACCGGCAATCCCCCCGCGTAGAAGAAATCTTCCATGAGATATTTGCCCGAAGGCTGAAGGTCCACGAGGCAGGGCAGGGGAGACCCCAAGCGATCGAAATCGTCGAGACCCAATGGGACGCCGATGCGTCCGGCAATGGCGATCAAGTGGATCACCGCATTCGTCGAGCCACCAATCGCAGCGTTGGCTAGAATTGCGTTCTCGAAGGCCTCGCGCTTAAGGATCCGCGACATGCAGAGGTCCTCTTGCACCATGTGCACAATTCGCCGACCGGTCATCTGCGCGAGCGTATTGCGGCGCGCGTCGACCGCGGGGATAGCGGCATTGCCGGGCAAGCTCATGCCCAGCGCTTCGACCATGTTGGCCATGGTTGAGGCCGTACCCATAGTCATACAGTGTCCCTTGGATCGGTGCATGCAACTTTCCGCTTCAAAATATTCCTCGAGCTTCATTTTGCCCGCGCGGAGTTGGTCGGTCATTTGCCACAATCCGGTTCCCGAACCTAAATCGTGTCCATGAAATTTTCCGGAAAGCATGGGCCCACCGGAAAGACCGATCGTCGGTAAATCGCAGGAAGCGGCCCCCATCAATAGCGACGGCGTGGTCTTGTCGCAACCCATCAGCAGAACGACTCCATCGATAGGGTTGCCACGGATCGATTCCTCCACGTCCATGCTGGCAAGGTTTCTGAACAGCATGGCGGTCGGACGCAATTGCGTCTCTCCTAGAGACATGACGGGAAATTCCAGAGGAAACCCGCCCGTTTCCCACACTCCGCGCTTCACAAATTCCGCAAGCTCTCGAAAGTGCGCGTTGCACGGAGTGAGTTCCGACCAGGTATTACAGATACCGATCACCGGCCGGCCATCGAACAGGTCGGGCGGCCAGCCCTGGTTTTTCATCCAACTTCTGTAGACGAACCCATCGCGACCCTCTCGCCCGTACCATTCCTGGCTGCGCAGCTTCTTCATCATTCTGTCCTTTAGGTTGCTTACATTCGCTTCTGCATCGCCGATAATAGCGCAGAATCCAGTCGGCAAAACGCCCCCCCAGCTTCCGCTTGACGTGAAGCGCTGCCGCGGAAGATGATTTCGCGAACGAATACGGCAGGAGTTCGGTGAGTCATTACCAGATTGCGGTCATCGAAGGTGATGGAATCGGTCGCGAGGTTGTGCCCGAAGGTCTGCGGGTACTGGAAGCCGCGGGGAGTTGTTACAACACCACCTTTTTCTGGAAGCATTTTGACTGGAGCTGTCAGACTTATCTCAAGACCGGCAGGATGATGCCGGAAGATGGGCTCGACCAGTTGCGCGGTTTCGACGCCATCTATCTTGGTGCCGTCGGCAATCCCGGTGTTCCTGATCATGTTTCGCTGTGGGGACTGCTTATTCCCATCCGCCGGAAGTTTCAGCAGTATGTCAACCTGCGTCCGGTGCGCCTGCTGCACGGCATCGCGTCACCAGTCAAAGGCTTTCCACCCGGTAACATCGATTTCTGCATCGTCCGTGAAAATAATGAAGGCGAGTACTCCGAAGTAGGCGGTCGTCTCAACCACAACACGGATGCCGAGATGGCGCTGCAGGAAACGGTGTTTACGCGGCGCGGGTGCGACCGCATCATGCGCTACGCTTTTGATCTGGCGCGTGGCCGCAAACACCACGTCACGTCAGCCACGAAATCAAACGGAATTATTCACACCATGCCCTTCTGGGATGAGCGCTTTTCTGCGATGGCGCGGGATTTCCCCGATGTCCACGCCGATCAATACCACATTGATATTCTCACCGCTCACTTCGTTCGCCATCCCGATTGGTTCGACGTGGTCGTCGGGTCAAATCTGTTCGGTGATATTTTGTCGGACCTGGGCGCTGCAGTCGTCGGCTCTATTGGATTGGCGCCTTCGGCCAACCTCAATCCGCAGCGGGAATATCCTTCCATGTTTGAACCGGTGCACGGCTCGGCGCCAGACATTGCAGGAAAAGGAATCGCCAATCCCATCGCGCAAATCTGGTCCGGCGCAATGATGCTGCATCACTTGGGTGAATTGAAGGCAGCGCGAGCCGTCGAGAAAGCTCTGGAAGCAGTGCTGGCGAGATCCGCTGTCCGCACTCCTGATTTAGGTGGCAACGCGAGTACCCGTGAAGTCGGCGAAGCGATCGCCCAGGAAATACCTCTGGTCGCTGAACCGGACTGAGCTTCCGGCCCCACGTTGGCGGTTGCCGCATTCCGACGCCGGAGCCCCAAGCCAAATGCGATGGTCCGGACCGGCATTCCCGGCAAGAAACCTCTGCTACCAAAGAAAAAAGGGGAAAGCTTGGAAGCCTTCCCCCTAGACCTCAGCAACCGTTGGTCTACTCGAGAGTTGGGTCGCCACCGATGCTCGGGTCGCAGGCCGCGCCTTGATCATTGTAGTGAATAACGCCGTCCTGTATTGAGCAGAACGCACGCTGACCAGTCACTGACACGCTCAGCGGGAGCGCCAGAATGGTGTAGGTATCGATGGCGCCGGCGCCGTCGGCTGCGCCAGCGGTATACGTGAAGCCGTACCCGCTCTTAACTCCCGTTGTCAATACGGCATCAATGATTCCTGCGTTCGTGCAGTCACCTGCACCAGGACCCAGATTCGTTAAAGCCAATGGGAAACCGTTTGTCGGACACTGCGCTGCATACTGAATATTCGCCGTGGTCAGGGTGCGTATCGAGCCGACTGCCGACGACTCGTTCGCCGAAATGCGAGCCTTCAGTAGATTCGGAATGGCAATAGCCGCAATGATCAGGATAATCGCTACGACGATCAGGAGTTCGATAAGCGAGAAACCCTTTTGCTTCTTCATGAAATCTCCTTGAAAGAGTTGATCGTGCGGGGCCATGCCCTGATTGGTGCAAAGGGGCTGCCAATCCTGGCAGGTCTGGTACGAAGGTACTGCAATTTCTGCAAGATACAGAGATTGAACGAGGTGCGGACAATTCGACCGTTACTTTAGGACCAGTGCGCCGCAGAGCAGCGTTACGCCAACCGTACAAACCGGCTGGAACAATGCCCCGGGGTGTATCGGTATGGGAAATGGATTTCCCACGTCCGGCGAGCGTGCCTTACGCCAAATGTGCCACAATGCTGCGGCCTCTTTAGCTCCGTGGCTAGCAAGAATCGATCAAGCAATGCTGCACGATCATTCCCCTCGGAGGGCTGATCATGACGTGGACGCAAGTGTACGATCCTCTGGGCCACTGGTGGCTTTCTACGCTGGTTGCGGCGCTTCCCGTGATCGTCCTTCTGGGAGCTCTGGCGTTGCTGCGTTTGAAAGCTCATTGGGCGGCCCTGCTCGGGCTAGCAACCTCTCTGATTATTTCGATCAGAGTGTTCCACATGCCTGTCGGGATGGGCGCGCGCGCCGCTGTATTTGGGTTAGCCTATGGCGCATTTCCCATCGGGTGGATCATTCTCAATGTCATTTTCATGTACGACATGAATTGCGCGTCAGGGCGCTTCAAGGTCCTGCAAGACAGCCTGATGGGTATCACACAGGATCGGCGGTTACAGCTACTGCTAATCGCCTTTTCCTTCGGAGCTTTTTTTGAAGGCGCGGCGGGATTTGGTACGCCGGTCGCGGTCACTGCCGCCATTTTGATTGGGCTGGGATTCAAACCGTTGCAGGCCTCAGGGCTATCCCTGATCGCCAACACAGCGCCGGTAGCGTATGGCGCATTAGGTACACCGCTGGTTGCACTGCAAGGAGTGACAGGCCTGGACCTGCTGCAACTCAGCGGCATGGCGGGTCGAATCTTGCCGTTCTTTTCGGTGCTGGTGCCCTTCTGGCTATTGTGGGCCTTCTGTGGCTATAGCGGAATGCTGGAAGTCTGGCCGGCGATTCTCGTCGCCGGTGTTTTCTTCGCCATCCCACAATACTTGATGTCGAATTTTCATGGGCCGTGGCTCGTGGACGTTGTCGCCGCCGTGTCGTCGATGGCGGCGGTGATTGTCTTGCTGTTCCTGTGGCATCCCAAACGAATTTGGGGCTTCACCGGGCACGAGTCGGAACGAGCGGCGCGCGGGCAGCACGGTTACAGCAAAAGCGAAGTGCTCAGGGCTTGGGTTCCCTGGTTTATCCTCAGCGTGACGGTATTCTTGTGGGGGCTGCCGAGCATCAAGTTTTTCCTGGACAAAATCTCGATTTTCAAGATTCCGATTGCAGGGCTGCACAACCTGATTCTGCGCGTGCCTCCGGTAGTGGCGAAGCCCGCGGCCGAGCCCGCGGTGTTTAGTTTCAACTGGTTGTCGGCCTCCGGGAGCGGCATCTTCTTTGCGTCCATCATCGCGGGCCTGGTGATGGGTTTTGGGCCGTTCGAAATGTTGCGGCAATACGGGAAGACCTTATACAAAGTGCGATTCTCGCTGATCACGATCTCAGCGATGATGGCTATTGGCTTCATGACCCGCTACTCCGGACTGGATGCGACCATGGGTCTGGCATTTGCCCGCACCGGGATGTTCTATCCTTTCTTTGGCACCCTTCTCGGCTGGCTGGGCGTCGCACTGACCGGCTCGGACACTTCTTCCAATGTGCTGTTTGGCAGCTTGCAGAAAATCTCTGCTGCGCAGGTCGGCGTTTCGCCAACCTTAATGGCTGCCGCCAATAGCTGTGGCGGTGTCATGGGCAAGATGATTGACGCGCAAAGCATCGTCGTCGCCAGCACCGCAACGGAATGGTATGGTCACGAAGGAGACATTCTCCGCTATGTCTTCTTTCACAGCATTGCCTTGGCTTGTCTGGTGGGCGTGCTGGTCTTCTTGCAGGCGTATGTGTTCCCATTTACAAAACTGGTAGTGCATTGACGCTGCTTCGAACGCATTCCTATTGTGTGTACCTCGACGGCGCGTTAACGTGAGTTGTTCGCTTTTCGCTGTTCTCAGCAAACGCGATACTATTCCTGTGGTGAGCAGCGCAATGAACCGCGATCTCCTCCAGCAATTTCGGGCCATGGTAGGCGCAAACGGCTTGTTCTCTTCACCGGAAGAGTTGCACACCTACGAATGCGATGGACTGACCAACTTTCGCGTGATGCCGCTGGCAGTTTTGCTGCCTGCGAATACCGAACAGGTTCAGGGGATCGTGCGAATCTGTTATCGCGAACGCATTCCGTTCGTCGCCCGAGGATCGGGAACCGGCTTGAGTGGGGGCGCGCTGCCGGTTCAAAACGGAATTGTTATCAGCCTCGCGCGGATGAATCGCATCCTGGAAGTGGACTTGGCAAACGCGCGCGTAGTTGTCGAACCGGGCGTAATCAATCTGGAAGTGACCGGTCGGGTACAGCCGCAGGAGTATTTCTACGCGCCGGACCCCTCCTCGCAATCGGTTTGCAGCATCGGTGGAAATGTTGCGGAGAATTCCGGCGGGGCCCACTGCCTGAAGTACGGTTTCACGACAACTCATGTGCTGGGACTGGAGGTGGTTCTTGCCGACGGATCGCTCGTGCATTTGGGCGGCAAAACCCTGGACCGTCCCGGATACGATTTGGCCGGTGTATTCGTTGGCTCGGAAGGCACGCTGGGGATCGCAACGAAAGTAATTCTGCGAATTGTGAAGCGGCCGGAATGCATCCGCACGCTTCTCGCCGCCTTTCCAAGTACCAACCAAGCGGGCGCGGCGGTCAGCGATATCATCGCGGTGGGGATGCTTCCTGCGGCCATCGAAATGATGGACAACCTGGCAATTCAGGCGGCGGAAGCCGCGGTACATGCGAACTATCCGAATTGCGGCGCACTTTTGCTTGTGGAGCTCGACGGGCCGCGAGCGGAAGTGGAAGCCCTGATGCAGAGCGTCGCGGAAATTTGCAAGAAGAATGGCGCGTGGGAAATGCGTGTCGCGCAGACGGACGCAGAGCGTGCGCTGGTCTGGAAGGGTCGCAAAGCAGCCTTCGCGGCCATGGGGCGAATTTCACCGCATTACATCGTGCAAGATGGCGTTATTCCGAGAACTGCTCTACCGCAAGTCCTGAACGAAATCACGCGGCTCAGCCAGGAGGCCGGACTTCGCGTCGCTAACGTTTTCCATGCGGGCGACGGCAATTTGCATCCCTTGGTTCTCTACGACCGGCATGTCCCAGGACAGGAACAAGCCGCGGAAGCGCTCTCCTACCGCATCCTGGAGTTGTGCCTTGCGGCCGGTGGATCGATCACCGGCGAGCATGGGGTAGGGGAAGACAAAAAGCGGATGATGTCAAAAATGTTCAGTGAACCCGACCTTGCCACCATGCAGCGCGTTCGCTGTGCGTTCGATCCGCTTCAGCTCTCCAATCCTACAAAGATTTTCCCGACCCCACGCATGTGCGGCGAGAAAGCCGGTGAATACGTTCCCCACCCTCTGGAATCCGCGGGGATTGCCGAGCGCTTCTGATGGGAGACCGGCGGGACTATTTCCACGACTATGCTAAAGACTAGCTCTATCGAAGAAAAACTTCAGGCCGCGGTAGGTTCGCAGAATCTGCGCGCCGCCGCTCTTGGCGACTCGGTCTGCGGTGTGCGGCCACAATTTGTTGCGGAACCCGAGGACGAGCAGCAATTGGCTTCCCTGCTCTGCTGCGCAAACGAAATGGGCGTTGCCGTTATCCCTCGAGGAGGTGGAACAAAACTGGACTGGGGCAACCCTCCGAAGAAAGCAGAAGTGCTTCTGTCCACGGCCCGACTCGATCGCGTTCTGGAGCACGCCTGGGCTGATCTGACGGTAACCGTTCAAGCTGGTTCGACCGTCGAAGCCCTCCAGAACACCCTGGCGCAGCATGGCCAGCGGCTGGCGTGCGATTGCTTGTGGCCCGACCGCGCAACCATTGGCGGCCTGCTTTCTACTAATGACAGCGGCGTATTGCGGCTGCGCTTCGGTGCTCTGCGCGACCTGATTATCGGCGTCACTCTCGCGCTTCCTGACGGCACGTTGGCCAGTAGCGGTGGGAAAGTGGTGAAGAACGTTGCAGGTTACGATCTGCCTAAGCTGGCAACCGGCGCGCTCGGGACGCTCGGGATTATCACCCGAGCGGTCTTTCGCGTGCATCCTCTGCCGCACAGTGCAAGAACGTTCTCTTTTTCGGCAGCGAGCTTGCAAAGCATGCAGCAACATGTTCTTTGCATCCAGGATTCACAATTGGCACACACGGCCTTGCAGGTTCGCTGTGCCGCTGACGGTCAGCCGAACGCTGACATTCTGTTTGAAGCTACCGAGGCTGGCATCAGCGCACAAGAATCTCGGTTAGGCAACCTGCTCGGAACAACGCGCGCCGAACAAGCAGCGCAATCCGTCTGGAATGCCAGGCAGCAACTTTGGAGGTCCGCGGATCGCGCTGTGATCGCAAAGATCAGTATCCTGCCTGCGGAAGTCGCAAACCTGGCTCTAGATTTGCAGCAAATCGCCAGCTCACAAAAACTACCGTGGCAAATGGTCGTGCAGGCAACCGGGATCGGCACGTTGCGGCTGGAGGGCGAACCCGCGCACTTGTCCGCCGCGGTCGGGCAATTGCGCGCCAAGCTAGAAGCCCAGGGCGGATCACTCGTGATTTTGCATCGGCCCAACGCGCTTGCCTCGCTCGACGCGTGGGGGAATCCTGGAGATGCGCTTCCCCTTATGCGGGCGGTGAAACAGCAATTGGATCCGAAGGGCACGCTGAATCCCGGGCGATTTGTTGGGGGAATCTGATCGAATGGCCAGCGAGAACAAAGCAACGAATTTGCCGGCTGCGTTTGACACCCATCATCCACCGGCACAGGAGATTATCGACAAGTGCGTACATTGCGGTTTCTGCCTGCCGGTGTGCCCCACCTATGCGTTGTGGGGGCAAGAGATGGATTCACCTCGCGGGCGAATCTATTTGATGAAGTTGGCGCTCGCAGGCGCTACAGAGCTGAACGACAAATGGGTGAGCCATTTCGATTCCTGCCTTGGCTGTGTGGCTTGCATGCCGGCCTGCCCAAGCGGCGTAGACTACGGAAAGTTGATCGAGGCAACACGCGCCCAGATTGCACGCAACTACCAGCGGCCAGCGTTGGACAAAGTTCATCGGCGATTCTTGTTCGGGACCTTCACGAAACCGCAGCGCTTGAAATTTCTGCGCTGGCCGCTCCTGGCGTACCAAAGGACAGGCCTGCAAGCGGCGCTACGGGCGCTCGGCTGCTTCCGGCTGCTGCCAAAATCCGTAGAAGCGATGGACAGCCTGCTTCCTAAAGTGACGCCGGCCGAGAGGGTGGCGCCAATCACGCCGGCGCAGGGCGAGAAACGCGAGCGCGTTGGCCTTTTGCTGGGATGCGTGCAGCGAACCTTTTTCTCGCAGGTGAACGCCGCAACGGCGCGTGTTTTGGCCGCGGAGGGATATGAAGTGGCGGCTCCTGAGGAACAGCCTTGCTGTGGAGCACTGTTCGTGCATGCAGGAGAAGAAAAACAGGCCCAGGAGCTGGCCCGGCACACCATTGACGTTTTCGAACGGGCCAACGTTGCGACCATTGTGGTCAACGCCGCGGGTTGCGGTTCCAACGTTAAAGCATTTGGCCACCTGCTTCGTGATGACTCCGTTTATGCGGAGAAGGCCAGGATCTTCGCCGCCAAATGCAAGGACATCAGCGAGATTCTGTCGGAGCAATCTCCGCGAGTAGAACGGAAAGCGCTCCGCCTGCGCGTGGCGTTTCACGATTCCTGCCATTTGCAGCATGCCCAGGGCGTGCGTGCCCACCCGAGGGCTCTTCTGGCGCAGATTCCCGGCTTGCAACTGGTGGACATTCCGGAGTCGCCCATCTGCTGCGGGTCCGCAGGAATTTATAATTTGGTGCAGCCGGACGCCGCGACGGAATTGGGCGACCGCAAAGCACGGCTGATTGCCCCGTTACAGGCACAGGTAGTGGCCACCGGCAATCCGGGTTGCATTCTGCAGCTGCAAGCATCTTTGCGCAAAATCAACCACAGAATCCCGGTGCTGCACACGGTTCAATTGCTGGACGCGTCGATCCGTGGATTGCCGCCTGACGCGCTCGACTAGCGGTAGGCCTTCAGGAAAAAATAAACTGTCATTCCTGATCCCAGGGCAATAACTGTCGCGCGGATCAGCCATTGCGGCAACTTCTGTGCGTAATGAGCCGCGGAGTAGCCACCCAAGCCTGCTCCCACGATCATCACCAGGGCCTGCGGCCACACGATTGAGCCTGTCGTGATGAAGGTTACCGCCGCCACACCATTGATCACTGCCACCAGAACAATCTTCAGCGCATTCATTGCGTGGATGTCCGTCATGCCCAACGCGGCAAACATGGCCAGATTCATGATGCCGATTCCGCCGCCGAAATAACCGCCGTAAATCGCCACCAGCAACTCAAAAAAAGATGCGCCGGCGATAGCCGCGTTACTGGCCTGGTGCGAAATGCCCGCAGAGATGCGTCCCGTAAGGTGCCGGCCAAACGTGAACAGCAACGTGGCCCCGAGCATCAGCCACGGAATGACGCGAAGAAAGGTGTGCGCCGGAGTCTTGATCAGAAGCAGGGCTCCTGCCAGACCTCCCAGAAGGCTCATGCCGACAAGAGGAAGAAGTATGCGGCGCGGAAGATCTAAATGCCGGCGATAAGCGCCGCCGCTGACGGCCGTGCCAACCCACAGCGACAGTGTGTTCGTGGCATTCGCGGGAATGGGTGGTACTCCCGTAAATAGCAGCGCCGGGAAGCATACAAAACTTCCGCCGCCGGCAACTGCGTTCATGGCTCCGCCAAGCACGCCGGCAGAAAACAATAAGATGGCATCCGCGAGGCTCAAGCGAATTTTCTATCACGAATCAGCGATCCAGCTCCAGACTTCCGTCCGAGTCAATTTAGTGTGCAGCCGACAAGTACGGCACAAACCCGTGTGCCGTGGTCCGAAGTTTGTACACCGAAGTTGTCGCGGTAATGTACAAGGTTCCAAGGTCAGCATCACCCCAGGCCAGATTCGCTGGTTGTTCGGGCATAACAATCGTGCCCAGATGATGTCCTTCGGCGTCCCATATCCAGACTCCCTGGGGACCGGTGACGTATAGATTGCCATCGCGATCAACCTTGATTCCGTCCGGAACCCCGTCGCCTTTGCCGCCGGGCTCTTCGCCAAAAACGCGGCCGTTGGCGATCGTGCCATCGGAACGAAAATCGTAAACGCGAATGTTGCGTTGCTTGCTGTCGTCAACGTAAAACTTTTTGCCGTCGGGAGAAAAGGCCAGGCCGTTGGGCTGGCTCAGTTCCTTGGTGAGCAAGGTGACTTTGCCGCCGGCGTCGAGCCGGAAGACGCCCTGGTAGGCGAGTTCCTGCTTTTCTCCCTCCGGCAAATCCAGTGTCGGGTCGGTGAAGTACAGTGCGCCATCGGGCCCGAGAACGACGTCATTGGGACTGTTGAGCTTTTTCTCTTCGAAGCGATCGGCAAGGACGATGTATTTGCCATCGGGCGTGATGCGGATAATCGCGCGCAGCACACTGGCGCAATCAATCAGCCGGTGCTGCTGGTCGTAGGTGTTGCCATCCGGGTCGCCAAGTGAGATGAGAGCCTCTTTGCGGCCGTCCATATAAACGCGAAAAATCTCGTTGCGTTCCTCGTCGCTCACATACAGAAATCCGCCAGGGTCCCAAACCGGCCCTTCCGTAAAGCCAAAGCCACTGGCAACAACTTCGAGTTTCGCATCATGCGAAATGAGTTTCCAGAATTGCGGTGATTCCTCTTTAAGCTGGAACTGGCGTTTCGGGACAGCCGTTTGCTGACCAAAAACAACACTGGCCTGCAGGAGTAGCGCCGCCAAATAGCTGCAGAGTCTTTTCATCGGAGTGTCTCGCAGTGAAGAATTTCGCTGAGCCGGCACCTCAATCGTCCTCGGGTTCTGCGTCGGCGTGAGACTGCGCTTCTGTTTGCCTGGCAACGCTCATGAGGTACCCGGCCAAATCGTCGAGTTGCGCCGGCGTGAGCGTTGCGCCGTAATCCGCTGGCATCAACGGCTGGGTATGCGGTTCGACTTTCGCGATGTCGGATGTCTGCAGAAAATGAAACGTGCCGTCGACGGATTGCAGTTGCAGTGAAAAATTATCCTCATTGCGCACCAGGCCCTCCATCACGCGTCCGTCGCGCAAAGTCGCGGTCACCAGTGTGCGCGGTTCCGACGAGTTGCCACCTGGATTGCTGATGGCGCTGCGGATTTCGGACGCTGCCAGATGCGCGGCGTAGGCAGATAGATCCGAGGAAAGAAAACCGCCTTTGCCGCGGACCATGTGGCATTCCGCACATCGCGCCTCGCCAAAAAAAAGACGCTCCCCGTTTTGCGGATCGCCGGAAATCGTCGCCGTGCTTCCCTTCCCCTGCAGCGTGCGCAGATATCCGAGCACCGCTCGAAGTTTCGCGCTACCCAGAAAACCGAATGCAGGCATCCCGGCGGCAGGAATGCCATCGCGCAAAACTTGCAGCATGTCGCGATCGCTCAAGCGAAGGACCTCTGCGCGGCTGGCGATGTCCGGTCCGCGCTCGCCTCCGCGTCCGTCTAACCCATGGCAGCTTGCGCAGGTCGATTCAAACGTCAGCCGGCCAAGGCCCGAGGGTGCATCCGTGGAAGCGCTTTGCTTTTGGCGTGGCGTTTCTTGTCGCGTAGCCGCATTCCCGCCCGAGAGGACCACCGGGCAAAGCGCCATCAGCGCCACCACGCAAGCGCGGCGTACGGATGAACGCTCGACTGCTCTACAGTTCGTGCGCATTTCCTCGCACATATTCACGCTTTTGGACCAAGCCCAGCTTTTGGTGTCGGCAATCATGTTAGAAGAAGAGCGTCTGATCAATCTGCATGACTCTCGCCGGTCGTGCGCTGTTCACTATAGCGAACAGATTGCTCTTAACCGGCACAACGCCCATGAAGATCCATTCCGCGCACCCAGCCAAAGCACCCACGAATGGGTTCAAATGTTTTAAGCTCGGCCGACACCCACTGTCAAGTATTCAGAATCACCAGGCGCGTGTGCGGCGCGATTTGTACGAGTGACCTGCGGAGCAGTCTTGTTCGCAGCGATGTTTCTGCTTCCGCTTGCCGTGAGTTAAGACCTTGCCGCGTTCGAAGTCAAACCGGGAGTTGGTCAGTATCCGGCGCCGCCGACGCGCCGCTGTCGGCTACCACCACGCGGTCCTTGCCGTGCATCTTCGCCTGGTACAACGCCTCATCCGCCGCTCTCAATAGTCCTTCGACGCTCTGGCCGTTGTCCGGAAACACCGCCACGCCAAACGACAGCGAGATGGTTCTCTGGCCCTTATCAATGCATGCCACCTCCCGGGAGCACCAGCCGGAACGCCGAAGTTCTCACGAACGACCATTCATAAAGGGGGAACAAGGGATCCGGATCGCCAACCACGGGTTTGGGTCGGCTTGGAACTACGATGATCCCGACCATCGTTTACGGGGAAAGCGCTGGGAGAGAGAGATGTCGAAATGGGAGCGACGTTCCGAATCGGAACTCCGCCCGTCTCAAAAGTATGCCCGCACCACGTACTGCTGCAACATCCTCTGGGTATTGAAGAACGATCCATTCAGCGCAATGGCATGACGCATGATGTCAATGAAATTGTCTCGATGACCATAAAACATTGGCAGGATCACCTCGCCCAGCTTGTGGTAAAGCGACACAGCATCGCGGGCCCGGTCGCCGGCGGCTTGCGCCCCGCCGTCTTTCTCGCCGATGGACCATCCTGTCACACCTTCCAGGTGACCCTCAATCCACCAGCCATCCAAAACACTAAGGCTGGGAATTCCATTCAGGGCCGCTTTCATGCCACTCGTTCCGGAAGCTTCCAAGGGAGGTTGCGGCGTGTTGAGCCATAAATCGACGCCTGCGGTCATACGCTTCGCGACATCCAGGTCGTAGTCCGCCAGAAACACCACGGGCACATCGTGCTTGAGGATTTCCCTCATCTTGAAAATCTGCTGGATCAGTATTTTTCCGTCATACTCGCGGGGATGCGCTTTGCCGGCGCACAGTATCTGGACGCGCCCAACATCCTTCACAATACTGCGCAGCTTCTCGATATCGGTAAAAAGAAGATCAGGACGCTTATACGGCGTGATGCGGCGCGCTAAACCAATGGTGAAAGCTTCCGGGTCGAGTTCAATCTGGCTGTTTGCGCTGGCATAGGAAAGCAGCTCCTTCTTCGCCACTAAGTGCGCTGCCCACAGCTCATCTCGTGGAATGCTCTCGGCGTAACGCAAACTGAAATTGTCCTGACGCCAGTCCGCAATGTACTTGTCGTAAAGAGACTGGAAGGGTGGCGAGGTCCAGGTGCCGACGTGAACGCCGTTGGTAATGGCGTCAATTTGATAGCCAGCGAACATCAGCCGCGAGACCTCACCGTGTTTCTTGGCTACGCCATTGATGTAGCGGCTCATGTTCAGCCCGAGGTACGTCATATTGACAACCGCAGCGGTGTCATTCAGCTGACTTGCTTGACCGTATCTTCTTAATCCAATGACCCGAGGCGCTACATCCGGATAGAACATTTCGCAAAAATTCTCGCGGCAACCGAGTACTCGTCCCACCGCGTCCAGCGGGAACTGATCGTGGCCGGCGGCAACGGGAGTATGCGTAGTGAAGATGCATTTCTGGCGAACCGTGCCAATATCCGCGACGTTGATTTGCGTACGGCCGCTTTTTTCGGCCTCTTCCTTCAGCAACGCGAGGATCAGGAAGCTGGCGTGGCCCTCATTCATATGGAAGCGCTCGATCTTGTCGTGACTGAGCGCGCGGAGCATCTGTACTCCTCCCATACCCAGGACCACCTCTTGACAAAGACGCATGTACCAATCGCCACCATAAAGAGACCGGGTAAGGCCGCGATCCCACTCGCTGTTTTCCGGAACATCGGTGTCAAGAAAATAGACGGGAACTACGTAACCGCTCACACCACGAACCGCATACCTCCAGGCACGCACATGCACGGTCCGTCCTTCGATGTTGAGCGTGGTCTCAGAACGCATCTCCCGCAGGTACTTCGCTACGTCCCACGATGCAGGAGCTTCGATCTGCCATCCGTTGGCATCCAATCGCTGAACGAAGTAGCCGGTGCGGTACAACAAAGAGACCGCCACCATCGGCACACGCATATCCGCGGCAGCGCGTATGGTGTCTCCCGCAAGAACGCCCAAGCCTCCGCTGTAGGTTGGTAGAGCTGCCTCCAGCGCGATTTCCATCGAGAAGTAGGCGATTTTGCCGGGGCCCTGTAACGCCCGCGTGACGGCCGGCCCAAGGCGCGAAAGGCGGTCTTTCAGAACATAGTCCGTGGCGCCCCGCTTCATCATGTCCACAGCCGCATCCGCTCCAATGGTGCCGGACACGACGATAAAAGGAACGCTCAGGCCCCTTCGTTGCAGCAGCTCAAGGGCCTGCACCGCGCTGAATTGCAGCAGGCTATAGTCAGCGAGGATTAGATCGGGAGGCGTCTGTAGCTGCAGGAGGTAATCGTTTTCCGCTTCCACGCGCTCCCACGACAATGGGAAATTGCTGCTCCTCAACTCTTGGGCCATCAGCAACGCGTCTTCGGGACTGTCATCGACAATCAGCACGCGCAGCGCCGATTGAGTCGTATCCGGATTGTGATCGCTGGCCATTTCGGTCGAAAATCACGAGAGATTCGAGCGACTACGCTGTGGGCGCGCAAGGAAGAGGGACCGTCGCGGGCATTACGCACCACCCCACACATCCTGGGCGCATTCAGGACTTGTTACCGTGACCGGCCTCACAACCCCAGACAGCCGGTCGCGCTGTGATGGTTCTTCGCACCGGTCTCTACCTTACTATATTGGTTCCCCTATATCTCCCTTTATCACTCCGACTACTCAGAATCCGCCAGGGTTAAGTAATCGCTCAAGTGCAGGCAGTTCGCGGCCCAATGGCCACAGACTGTCATTTTTGACAATTCCCCAAGTATTGGGAACAAGCTCATCCTTGCGATGTTCCGGAACCGTACGGCAGGAGCCTAATCATGAGAAGGAAGTTTGCGGTGATGCTCTCACTGTGCCTCAGCTGGGCCTGTTTTGCCTCGGCCGACACGCTCAAGCTGAACAACGGCGAGGTGATTTACGGTGTCTTTATGGGCCGCAACAACGATGCCATTCAGTTTCTCGGACCGGATGGCTCCAGCAAATCCTACCCCCTCGCGCAAGTCGCGACTCTGACGTTCGGCCCCCTCCCATCTGCCAGTCAGCAAGCTGCCGCCAGCGCTCCGCCTGTTCCTCTGGAGATCAACGTGCCTTCGGGCACATTCATGCTGGTGCGCATGTCTGAAACTCTGGATACCAGCACGGCCCAGAAAGGACAGATATTTACAGCCACATTGGCCACGAACCTGGCGGCCCAAGGATATATTGTGGCTCGGCAAGGTACCACGGTTTACGGCCAGGTCGTTGACGTCTCATCGGCGCGCCGCTTGTTCGGCAAATCCAAAATCACTCTCCAACTTACGCAGATTGTGATCAACGGCATCGCCATGGGCATTACCACAGACAATTACTCCTCCGATGGCAAAAGCTCCAGCGGCCGCACGGCGCGAAGGACTCTCGGTGGCGCAGGCCTCGGTGCCGGTATCGGCGCACTTGCCGGAAATGCCGGAGAAGGCGCGGCCATCGGGGCGCTCTCCGGCGTGTTTCTTTCCGCCGTGCAGCGCGGCAATCAGGTGCAGATTCCCGCGGAAGCGCAACTGGACTTCACTCTGCAACAAGCAGTCACTTTACCCGTTCCCGCTCAAAACGGCCCTGCGCCGCGTCCGCAATGATTCTGCATTTCCAGGGAGGTTTTCATGAGAATTCGATTCGCAATTGTCGCTGGCGCTGCTTTAATCCTTTGCTGCTGCGTTTCCGCCCAGGAAAAACAGCTTCAGGATCCGGCGGAAAGCAAGGAACTGAACACGCAGGCCTATATCCAACTGCTGCGTTCAGACCTAAAAGCCTCCAAGCGCACGCTCATCAAGGAATCAATGCAGCTCGATGAAAAGCAGGCGGCCGTCTTCTGGCCCCTCTATAACCAGTACGACGTGGAACAGAGCAAACTCGGAGACCAGAAGCTCGCCCTGATTCAGGATTATGCCAAGGATTTTCTGACTATGAGCGACGAGAAAGCCGATCAACTGGCGCGGCGCGCATTGCAACTCGATGACCAGCGTCAGGCTCTGCGCAAGAAATACTACGATCTTTTCAAGAAAGACCTGCCCACGGTTCTCGTTGTGCGCTTTTTCCAATTGGAGAATCAGATTCAGTTGGTAGTGGATCTCCAGATTGCCGCGAACCTGCCCATCATTGAGGAAGCTCCTCCCAAATAGCCGAGGGACGCACTCCGCCCACAGCTATTCCAGAATTTAGTCCGCAATGAAAACTGCCGGTCTCTGTCGTGGCTTGAGATTAGTGTGGATTAATGGACTGAGCGAGGCTTAGAAGATTTTGCGGAGTAACGTGAATAATCCCGGAACGCGGGCTATCAATATCCGCGATTAGAAGAAACGAAATCGAAACGACCAGTGGCAGCACGATCAATCGAACGGATTTTGCGTCAGCGTGAAGCGCGCCGTAGCCGATCAGCAGGTTGCAACAGATTGCGATCGCAACCATCAGACCCCACGCTGCAATTGGGATGCGATTCCACCACGCGGCTTGCGTATATCCCTGCGAGTTCAGTACGTCGTTCATCCCCGAAACTGCCAGAGCGACTACCGGTGTGGGCTTCGCGTCAGCCGGAGCGCGGACGGCATTCCACAGATCAGTCTGCAGTTGAGAGGTGACCGCGTTGATGCGCTGAAGTTCGAGGGCATCCCGAGTCCGATAAAACATCACACGCTCATCGAGGTACCGTCGCAGCAGCAAGCGGACTCTCTCGGCGTCGGCGGCAGGCAGCAAGTCAGCCCGCACGTACTCCGTGCCGATGGCGTTGGCCTCGGCCTCCTCGTAGTTTTTGCGCAGATCGTAGCGGCTGACGGCCATGGAAAAGCTGAACCCGATAATCAAGCCGAGCAGCGTTAGCGTGGCAGCTATGACCAGGTTAAAATCCTCGCGCTCATCGTCATCCAGTCTTCGCCTTCTTCGAAAATAAGCACCGACCAGCGCCGAGAGCCATAGCAACACGAAGGAAATCCCAGCGACTGCGAATGGGTAGTTCATTATCTTCATGGCCCAGAGTCTCCCGTAGTGCTGCAGTCAATCTACAGCATGTGGCGAACGACCAGGCAAATTATCACGATTAGGCCAACCGGCAAACGGGAGACATCAGCCATGCCACGCCGGCGCTCCGCTGGCATGCGGGAATCACTGACACGAACCGTCGTCGACGAACTGGTTGGCTGTGGCCATGGAAGCCAGCGAATGTCCGCAAGCGCGCAGTTTCTGATCCAGAGGATCGTTGTCCAGCGAGTTGGGATCTATATACGTCATGGACTTGGTCATTTGGAGATATTTGTCCGTCAATGCGCGCATATTGTTGAACTCGTTGTTGAGGAACGGCACAGCACTTTTGTCCGCAGGCGTGCTTGCGGCAACCCCAGCGAGTCGCACAGCTTGTTGGGCCTGGTTGCGGTAAGCCGAGAGCCAGTCATCAGCGAGCGGGACTCCTCTCTGTATGGCGTTTCTCAGTGCGGCGTGCCATTCCCGAATCTGGGCCATCGCTTCGATCCCTGCGGTCACGAAATCTTTGGAAAAACCTGTGGGAGCAGCGGCTGGCGCAGAACCGTCTGATGCCGTTCCTGGCAACGTCAGCACAATCTGGTTCCCGTTAAAGCTGATCGAACCATTCACGACGCGAGCCAGGTCTTCAACTGCCACATAGTTGCGCCCAGAAACCTGGATGACCCTTGCTGAACCCGATTGCCCTGTGATCACCAGCGAATTGGTCGACTGCGCGAGAAGTGACACCGCCAAAACCGCCAAGCCTGACACCGCGGCGACCGCCCACCAGATTTTCTTGCCATCCTTACGCATAGGAATACACCTCTGTGAGTACGCTCGATCGTACGAGAACCGGCATGACCCTAGATAGCGGCTTCGCACGCAAGGTGATTAATAATGTGGTCAAAATTGTGGCCAAGCAATCCCACTACCTTCGCCAACCTCCGCCCCCGCCCCAACTTCGCCCTCCACCGCCCCAGCCACCCATATTGTGGCTACCGCCCCAACCACCTCCCGACGATCCCCAATGTTGACTCTGCGCCGAGCCGCTTTCTCGGCTTTGCTTTTCCGAGTCGAGATTCTGCGAAGAGAAGCTGCCGGAGGAGCGATCCTGACTCATGGTCTGTTTGTCCTGTTGGGCGTTGGCTTGGCTGTTTGGATGTTGCTGCTCGTAGCTCGACTTGTCCTGTTGCGCGGTGGCCTGACTGTTCGGATGTTGCTGTTCGTAATTCTGCTTGTCCTGCTGGCTGGTGTTCACATTGCTCCAGCCTCCATTGCCGTTGGATTTCTGCCATCCAGAACCGGTGTTTTGGTAAACGTTCCCGTCGTGTCCCGCATACATGTCACCACTCGAATTTTTACCCGCGTAGGAATTTCCATACGCGCTGGATGACGCATAGCCTTTCCCACCCTGCGACCCCTGGCCCGACGCCACCGTTCCATTCGCCGTTGAGTAGTGTTGCGTAGTGGCGGACTTGTTTCCCTGCGAGACGTACGATTGCCCCCATTGCGCCGTGGGGCTTGAACCCTGGTGAGTTGCGCCATACGATCCCGTGTACGGGTTGTACGCCTGGCCCACACTCTGTTTGCCATAAGCCGTCGATGTCGACGCGGTTCGCGTCGATGTTCCGGTGTAGGGGTTATACGAGGCCGTGCGCGTCGCCGAGCCGTAAGGTCCGTAGGCGGTCTGTGATACCCCGTATGCTCCGGTTCCCGTGTGGTAGTAAGCCGTGCTGCCGTACGCTCCATATACTCCATAGGGTGTGGCATAGGGGTGGTAAACGGCGTAGCCATAGGCAGGGTACCCAATGTATGGCGGATAGTAGTACCCGGTGCCGCTGGTCACAATCGCTCCAACTGCCGCTCCCATCACAAAAGCGCCGAGATAACCCGCAGTATAGCTGGACTCGACGTACCCGCTCGATGTCGTCACCTGGGTTACATACGTGACGTTGTACACCGGTGAACTGGGAGGAATCGTATAAATCACTTGCGGCACGGAGCTGGCCGTCGTCCACGGTCCTAGCGCACTTGTGGACATGAACCACACTCCCTGCAAGCACAAGTAGTAGAGATCCCCAACCTGAATCACTTTGTCCGGTGTGTTTGTCGCGTATTGCAGGGTTGTGCCTTCGATGGGTGCGAATTGCGGCTCTCCGGTATACATAACCTTGGCTTGAGCCGCCGCAGACGTCGGGTTCAGCAGCATGGTT
Source organism: Candidatus Acidiferrales bacterium (assembly GCA_963804635.1). Classification (GTDB taxonomy): domain Bacteria; phylum Acidobacteriota; class Terriglobia; order Acidiferrales; family UBA7541; genus Acidiferrum. The sequence goes on along the minus strand of CAWDRK010000039.1, from coordinate 61,510 downwards.
GTGGGAATTTGTGCGATTAACACCGCGTCTTTTGCCTCGGTTGTCCCCGGCACGGAGGCGAGTATCGCGCTTGCCGGACTAGACAATGGAATATTCGCAAAGTCTGGCGGCAGGTTCAACGATGCAAAAGTCCACGGCCCCGTCAGGCTCGCGGCGCTAAACCAGCGGCCCGCAGCCAGGTAATAATACGTTTGCGTTGCACTATAGACGAACACTGGACTGTCGGTGTTGCTGGCGTACACCAGTTGCGTGCCCGGAATCGCTGTGTAGGTAGGCTGCCCGTCGAACAGAATCACTTCCGCCGGAACGGTGCTGTAACAGACTTGAGGAATGATGGGATTGGACACCGTGGGAGGCGGAACGGCTTTCTTCGCGGTAGCAAATTTCCCGGAGTCGGGTAACTTGTCGAAAGCCTTGGACAGTTTTGTCACGCGAGACCACGGCCCATGCAGGTCGCCGGCAGCCAGCCAGATATTGTTCACGAGCAGGTAGTACTGCGAGTTGGATTTGTCAAAGAACAGCGGCCAAACTGTATTAACCACAAACTTCAAGTCGGTTTTGGGAATTTCCGACAGCACCGGTTCGCCGTCTACCCCCAGAAGAATCGCGGGCGTGTAACTCACAAAAATGAACGGAGGGTCATTTCTCAAATTAACAGTCTTCACGGATTGCGGCTTGGGCAAGTAAGCCACCAACCGGTCCAACGACGCGTTCAAAGTAAGCGGCACAAACGACCGGAACAGTTGGTCATATTGCGGGGTCACAGCCGGGTCCTGTCCCGGAAAATAGGTATTCGTCACATTTATGTTGAACAGCAGAACGGTATGATTGTCGGTGTTGACCTCGGTAGTAGCTTCGAAGCTTGCCGCTCCCACCATTTGTTTTCCGCCATTGGGCGTGAGCTGAAATGCTGCTCGCCACTTGATGTCGGTGAAATTCTGCCAGTCATCCACCTGCGGCTGATAGATCAGGACTGTGCCTCCAGGTTTGACCAGCTTTCGCGGCCACCCAGGATCCTGCGCCCAGGTGCAGCAACAAGCTGCGCAAATCAGCCCCAGAACACCCAAACAGATCTTCGTGCCTCGCATAGCGAACTCCTTCGGTCGTGAATACCTGGCCAGTGTGGTTTCGTTCCTTCCCTCTGGCTGAATCATCTTTGGACCTTGGCCTCTTCTAACGTCAGCTTGTAGGCGACGTAGTATTTGTAAATATTGCTGACGTACTGCACGGTTTCCTGCCCTAGGTCCTTCGCCGCCACCAGTTCGACATTCCCGAACCAGCGGTTAGCATCCAAGCCCTCGCTCGCAGCCTTCTTGCGCAGGCGCACAATTCTGTTAGGGCCCGCGTTGTACGACGCGAATACCATAAGTGTCTTGTTGGTCGCGTCCAGTTTGTCGTCGTTGAAATAGGTTTCCGCGATGTTGTGCAACATCTTTGCTCCAGCCTGAATGTTGGCTTCGGCATGCTCCACATTGGAAATGCTGATGGGCGGAGCAGCTGCAAACTTGGGGATCACCTGCATGATACCCACCGCACCACTGGAATTCTTTCGGTTTTGATCCAGGCCCGATTCCTGGTATCCCTGCGCGACCAGCATCAGATAGTCAAAGTTATATTGCGTCGCGTATTTCTGGAAATAGCGGACGTATTCCTGGAATTTCCTCATTTCCTCCGACGAGGTTGCATCTTGCGTCCACTTGGTGTTCTGCAGGTAACGCCGCAACAAGGTGTTCCCGAAGCTTGTGCCCAGTTCGTGCCCCTGGACGAATTCGTCGAGGAGCTGCCGCAACTCGGGACTGTCCTTGCGGGTTGCAAAAGCCAGCTGCCCTTCTTCCTTCAAGACAGCGTCTGGATGAAGCTCGAGGTGCGGGAAGATCTTTGCCCAGAACTCCGCCCGGATGTTTATCGTCACTGTCGCGGGAATCAGGCCAGCATTCACCATCTCAAGCAGATCCTCATCGGTCAGGTTGGGGTCGGCAGCTTTCACAACGATCGGCGGCCTTCCTGCTCTTTCAAACTCCTTGCTCAGGCGCTGCAGGTTTTCGTCGTACACCGTCAGGGGGTTGACGTATACCTCCTTCCCGCTCAGGTCCGCAAGGGTCGCAATGGGCGGCGCCTTCGGCCCGGTCACAAGTACCTGCTTCACATTGCTATCGATGGGAGTAGTAAAAAGAACCATCTTTTCGCGCTCCGGCGTGACAACCACCCCGTAGCCCACCACGTCGCCGACGCCTTCCAGCAAAGCGTGTTCCAACTGCTCGGGCCTGACCGGAATAAACGTGACATTCACCTTCAAGTTGCCGGTTCTCAGCTTCTGGTTCGCGAAGCGCTGAAATTCATCGAACGCCTCATAATAGATTCCGTGGGGAAGGCCGCGATCGTAGAAAAACCCGGAATGACTGGGCACGACAAGAACACGAATCTCGTGCCTTTTCTTCATTCCCTCCAGATCACCTAAATGACGTGCGAAAGTGATCGGCAATTCCAGTGACGCCGTCGATTTCGGCGCTTCGTTCCCAGGAGTCGCTGTCGACTGTTGCAACCTCGCCGCCCGGGCATCGAGAGCATTGCCTCGCGGGCCGCAATAGACAAGCGTAAACGCCAGTGCCGGTAAGGCAACCGCGAGCCTTAGACACACATTGCTCATTCCTTAGTTCCTTCGGCGCCTAAAATGAAAACTCCAAGCCGACCACTGGACCTTTCTGGGTCAAATCGAGGCCAAGACGGTTGGGCGTATTGTTGACGTTCAAGCGAGTTCCCAGCTGATAACCGGCGTTGGCGGTGATGTGCCTGGTCAGGGTGAATCCGAGATCGCCGGCCGAAGACACAAAGTTCCCATAGCCGAAGAAATACATGCCATAGACGTTTCCTTCAATGAAGAGGCGTGGCGAGTTTGTCAGGTACAAGCGGAATTGCGGGCCGGCAACCGGGATGGGAGCCCAAAGCGTCCGACTGGCGGAGACGGCGGCTTGATGCGTGCCGTCACCCGTGACTTGCGCGGCGGCAGCAATTTTCGCGTAGGTATGGAAAAGATCGAATTGTACGGCAATGCCCAGATGACCGCGTCTGCGGCGGATGATGTCGTACTGGTAGCCAGGAGCAACCTCAAAAGCGTGAAGTTCACTCTGAACGATAGCGCCCGCGTTGATAGGATTGCCGGCCCAGACGATGTCGCGGCTGAGCGTAGTTGTCCGAGAAGTCCAGAGCGGGACAATGGCCACATAAAAATGGTTTTTGTGAGTGAACTTCCAGTCCACTTTGCCGGCGAACGTGGAATAGGAATTGAAGCTGAGGTCCTTGGTCAGGTCAACTGGATAGGTATCGCCCTGAGCACGCATGGTGCCGGAAGGGTAGGAGTAAAACCAACCGGCGTCGAACCGGATTTTGTACTCATCAAACTCTTCAGACTTCTGAGCCCGCACGGCAGCCGGAGCGAGAAGAAATGTGAGTGCCAGCGCCAGCGTCAAGAACCTCAAGAGGGTTCGTGAATCCCGGCGTTGCCTGATCGTAAGCATCTTTTCAGCCTCCAATGAATGGAAACAAACGGTACTGGTCTTGCGGGCAACCCCTCGAGTTTGCGGGTAGTTAGAGACTCCCTCAAGGCTCCTCCAGACTCCCCGTTGCGCCAAAAAACCGAACACTCGCGGCCCGTTCGGCTGGCAGCCACAACTATAGGTATCGTGATGTTAGCACCGCCGCGGTCCCGGGGTAATTGTCAAAAATAACAGCCCACTGGAGTCTGCCTGAAAACTCCCGTAGCTCGGGAGGGCACGACGTCGCCTCGGTAGAGGCGGCTTTACGCTGCCATCCTAGCATCGGAGCATATTAACTAGCTGCCAGGACCAATTCGAGACTCATTTCCCCGCCACGGAAAAGAAAAGATAGAGAGCCAGACCCACCTCGTTCACTTGCTGGTTTGGGTGTTTACCGGTGTTGTTCTCGTGCTCGTAGTAGGCGTTGAACTGCACATGTTTTCCCACGGGGAACAAAGAACCCGCATAAAGGGCAGTAGTGCTCCATTTGCCGTACTGGCTTTCGTAATAGGGTTCGGCGGCCACGTATGGGATCAAGTGGTAGGAATGCACCGAAAAGGTTCGATCGAGAGTCACTTTGTTTCGATACCGCCACGTGAAAATCCCGTCTTTCCAGTCCAGGTCCGCGCGGTTACGGTCTGAAAGGTGAAATCCGGCAATGAGCGGGAAATTCAAGGTCGCAGCAGTCAGCAGACGATTTTCGGGAGGAGCATCCGGCGCCGTGATGTATCGGTATCCAGTTTCCAGAACCAAAAATCTCGACTTTGTATCGTCCAGATCAAACTTTGTTACTTCTTTGAGCTTGATCAATGGTTTCAGGTACAGCTGAATACTCGGACCAATCGCGAATTGATCCGGGTCGCCCCCGTCTCGATCATCCTTGGCCTCCAGGTACGCCCGAAAATTGGAATTCACCGTCAGGTGCGCATCTACTTCCGGCAGGAATTGCACGTTTTGCGCGCGTGCGGGAAGACACGCGAAACAAACCAGAAATCCATATTTCACGAGAATGCTGCGCGTTCGCGTCATCTAGCAAACCGTCGGAATGCCGGGAGCCGAGATGGGCGTCATTGGAGCAAGTTCAATTACCCTCTCGCCCTTTCGGGCGGCCGCTGTAAATGGATAAGCGGCGATCACTTGATCTTGATGTTCAAACCCGCAAATACGCCTGGCATTTCAACGTCGTAAACAAAGCCCGCATTGCCAGTCGGGCGATAATCCACCGCGAGGTAACGATACCCCACCAGGAGAACGAGCCTTCGGTTCAGTGTGTAACCGAGCAGACCTGCAACCTGGTAATCCAATTTCGCGGAGGCTCCGCCGGCATCGCCCATAACCATTGCAGAAAGCTTCGGCGTGAGCGCCACTTCAATTCTCCCTCCGCCGAGAGCGTCAACCCAATTGGCCGACTGAGAAATCCCGTTTGCGATCTGCGTCGGCTGCAACGTGAAGCTAGTTCGCCACGTGCCAGTAGCGGAGGCCAAAAAGCGCATCGACTTTTACTTTTTTCGAATCCACGAATCGATACCCGATTTTTGGCGTTATGAGGGTTTCGGTCATTTTCGCTTTGACAGAAATCGCTCCTTCATCAAAGGGCAGCGCCTTCTGGTCGGACAATTTCATCCACAGGAAATCAAACGGCATCACGATGCGGTTGTAGCGAGGTTCGACAGTAGCCATTGCACCGATGTTGAGGTAATTGAAGATGTCGCCAAAGCTCGCATGCACGCTCGCCTCGTGGTCCAGCGCGCCCACGGTTCCATGTATACCGGCGAACCAAATGTACGGCGTAAAGCTTACGTGCCATCCTTCGTCCGAGTCCAGGTTATCTTTTGGCTCAGGTGAGGTGGTCTGCGTCGGTGTTTGCGTTTGCGCACTCGCACGCGGAGCGAGGAGCCACGCGCTCAACGCTAGAATCAACAGAGTTGTTTTCGCCGCGCGATAGAACCAATTCATTTTAACGCTCCTTGTTTTTCATTGAAAATCCAAAGCCGTGTTCCTCGACGGCTTTGGTGGGCGGATTGGAGAGCGACTCTCGCGAGCCGCCCTCCGTGATTGCCGTCGGTGCTAATTGCTGGGGCCTTTGGACGCCGCCTCCGCCTCGGCCATCCTTTTCCCCATCTCTGCCTTGATCGCGTCAAGGTTGAAGCTCGCTCCCCGCTGCATCGGCGGGTAATCCAGGAAGGTTTGTATTTCCTTGCCCATCACCTGCTGGACGAACACGAAACGCCAGAACTGGTACTTGAACCAATCGAAGTATTGCTGCGCCCCGTCTTTCGTTCCGTTGCTGGGCCAGCCCGTGCGCTCGAAGGGATCGAGCCGCAGGTTGGTAATGTAAGGCACGTCAGGATGGGTCTTTTCGCCTAGCCAGCCTTGCGGTTGGTCGATAAAGCGGAATTTGTAATCGTCAATGCGCACTGCACCAACCGTACTCTCGCCGAGGTAGAAGATTTCATGGCGCGCCGACGGCCCTTTGCCCGTGATCGCGGCTATCTGGTTGTAGCCGTCCAGATGGTTCTTGTAGGTCCGGTCACCGATGGTCTTGCCCTTCAGCAGTTCTTCGGTAATGTTCGGATTGCCGGCCGCGGCAACAAACGTCGGCAGCCAGTCCATGCCAGAGAAAATGCCGTTCTGCACGGAGTCGGCCGGCACATGACCGGGCCAGCGCAGGATGCAAGGCACGCGGAAGCCGCCCTCAAGCACGGTTCCCTTGGACTGCGCGAACGGCGTCTGACCGCCATCTGGCCAGGTGAACAGTTCGGTGCCGTTGTCGGTAGTGAACACCACGATGGTGTTGTCGTCGTCACCGATAGCCTTCAGCTTATCCATCACGATGCCGATGTCGTCATCCAGTTGCGCCATGCCGGCTTCTTCTTCCGACCAGCCATTTTCCGAGTTGCGCAACGCGTCATACTTCGGAGAAAGGTGCGTCACGATGTGCATGCGCGTTGGGTTCAGCCACACGAAGTACGGCTTCTTATCGCTCTTGGCTTTGTCGATGAACTTAAGCGCCAAGTCGCGAATCTCGTCATCGACCGTCTCCATGCGCTTGGGATATAGCGGGCCGGCGTCCTCAATCTTCTGTTTGCCGATTTTGCCCCAGCGCGGCATGTCGGTCGCGTCATCCTTGTCGGTTGCCCAGCAGTGAACCATGTTGCGCGGGCCAACGACATTCAGCAGGTTTTGCGGATAGTTCGGATGCGCAGGGTCTTCCATGGCATCCAGGTGATACAAATAACCAAAGAATTCATCGAAGCCGTGCACGCAGGGCAGGTACTCGTTGAGATCGCCGAGGTGGTTCTTGCCAAACTGGCCCGTGGCGTAGCCCATTGACTTCAGGACCGTGGAAATCGTCACCGCTTCGGCGGGTATGCCGATTTTCGCGCCTGCCTGGCCCACTGTGGTCATGCCCGTACGAATCGGCAGTTCCCCAGTGATGAAGTTCGCGCGACCCGCCGTGCAACTGGCCTCGGCGTAGTAGTCGGTGAACAACATCCCTTCCTTGGCCAACTTGTCGAGGTTCGGCGTCTTGCCTGCCATCAACCCGCGATGGTAGGCGCCGATGTTCCACATACCGATGTCGTCGCCCATGATCACGATGATGTTGGGTTTCTTCTCCTGCGCCTTGGCGTTGGGCGGTCCAGCTGCCCCGAACAGTGTTGCCACCGCTGCCAAAGTAATGCTGATTTTCCCCGTCCACTTCATAGACTTCCTCCCCTTCTTTTTCTCCACAACAAAGCAAATGAGCCTGCTCCAGGGCTGGACAAAACTTTGCGGACTTCGAGCAGGCCGAATACTGACGCAGATGACAAAGGGTTGTTATTGTTAAAAATGACAGTACGGCACGGGACGGTCAGTCCAGCCCCCGCTACCACCCACATCTACTTCTTCTCCGGTGTCCCCTGGTTTATCTGCTTCAGCTTTTGCTCCAGCAGCATCTTCTCCTCTTCCTTGCTGAGTTTGGGAAACAGCAACACAAACTGTAAGCGCACGCCCCAAGGCGAAGCGCCCGGCGGATGAACTGCGTTGCCATATACCTGCGCGGTGATGTTCACTGGCTGAAATCCCAGCTTCATGATTCTTCCCACTCCCCCGCCAAAGGGCACCGTCCACACGTTGCTGTCGCCTCCCCTCCAGTTGGCCGTGATGATGGGCGAAGTGGTGAAGTATCACCCTTTCTTCATGTTGTAGTTAACGAACCACTGCAGCAGAAACTGGTTCACCGCAGGCTTATTTGCCGGAGTGACCCGCTACGGACCACACGTTGTTTGCAAGAAACCCGATCGTCCAATGTGTCGGTTGCACTAGCATGACCACCGACGGCCCCAGGCCGAGTTTCCCCTGCCCCAGATAGTCGTGTTGGTCGCGGTTGGAAGACCACCGTGGCCCCGCGCCCCAGATCATTTTGCTCTTCTTCGGCACCAGGAAAAAGGAAGGGTTCATGTCCCCAAGTCCGTACACTCCGGTCTGTTATTCGGGGGAGCCGACGGCTGACTGGGAATCGGCTGGTAGATGGTCGGCGTGATCCAGCGCACGATAAAGTTCCAGTTCTGCGACACGCTCATCGGAATCACCGGCTGAATATTCAGGACATTCTGCGTGCGATAGGCCGGCCCGGTTTTCCGAGGTTATTGTTGTTCTGAACGGAACACTGATGAGGCTAGCCACCGGGTTCTGCGCCGCTTTCTGTAGAGCTTCCGTACCTTCGCTGGTTCCAGCTTCAGCCTCCTCGGCATTCGGCTTGGTTTTCGTTTTCGGTTTCGCTTGCCCAGCACTAGCGGCAGTTTACTGCGAGTTCAGTCAACAGATTTCCAAGAACTCCTTTTTGTGTAGTTTAAGTCGTCCGGTTGGTATTACCCACGGTGGGTAATCTGCAGCTCGTCCAACTTCAGCGCCTTGGCTAAAGCCTGCTGCGCCAAAGTTTGCTTCGAGAGCACATAGGCCGCACGAGGAGTACCTTTCTCGCCTTGCCGCGGGTAGAGCAGAACGAACTGCTGAATCTGCTGCAACTCTTCGAGGAGTTGTTCCATGGAAAGATCGCTCCAGGCGGCTTTGGCCTGGCGATGCACATACTGCAAAAGAGAGATGCCCAGCATGCAGTAAAACGCATGGATGCGGATCTTGCGGTCGGTCCAGTGATACATCGGTCCCCAGCCAAGCCACTCTCCGTCTTTCAGGCCGCTGAGACGCGCTCGACCTGTTGCTGGCCGGCATAACCGGCCACCACTTGTTCCGCCGTCCAGTCCATGCGGCTGGTGAGCAGCACGGTGCGGCCTAAACGACGACCGAGGAGGCGCTCAAACGCGGCCTGATCGAAATCAAATTGTAGCTGCCATTGGCCGTCGCGAGATTCCAGCTGATAGCGAATTACATCGGAGAGGAACTGCCCGGCCAACCGATTCGCGTATCTTGCGCCTGATCCCTTCCTCGGTCCAACGCGACCGAGGTTTATTCAATTCCCTCGAGAAGCGTCGCAGGGACTGCAGCGTGCGGCTGATGCTGGTGGTCAGGCTGTGCAGTTGCTCGGCGGCAAAAGGCGCGGAATACTTCAGCACCGCGAGATATTCCTGGCCGTGCACCAACAGCTTCTCGGCCACGGCCCGCACGCCGGGTTGTTCCGCGCTGCACGGCGGCAGCTCTTCGCTGGCTCGCTCGCGCAACTCCGCCGGCGCTTGATTCCACGGCAGGGCGGAAATCCATCCCACCCCCGCCTCTTCGAGTTGCACGGTGTTGTCCAGTGCAGCCGTGCCCTTGTCGAAGACCAGGGTGACCGTGTCGCGAGCAATTTGGTTTTGATCCAGCAGGCGCACGATACGTGCCAAGGCGACGGAGAACTCTTCGACATCGGCTACGTTGCCCGGGTAGACGTGGTGGCATAGGCTCAACCCACTCTCTCCGTCCAGAACATAACTCAGTCCTACTTGGCGCAGGTTGTGCCGACCTTGTTTGTTGTGTCCGCGCTGCGCCAGTTGGTTCCGCGTGTTGGTCGTGGCAATGTAGGTGTAGAAGTTGGTGGTATCGTAGGCCAGCAGCCGACGGCCAACCAGATCCTTTCCCTTCCACAGACCGAGTAAACGTAACTGCGCTTGATCGAGAGGATCTTCCTCGGGAGCGAGGGCCTCACTGGTCTCCGGCAGAATCTGTTCGAAGGCATCCCAGAAGGCTTGCGAAGTAAAGCGCTCAGCAGGAAAACTCCACTCGGAAGCGAGGATGGTCCGCTCGTACCAGTTGCTGACTTCGGTCTTCGGACCGGGATCGCAGATGCGGTGAATGGCGGCGAGCAGGAGATAGTGAGCGGGACCGGGTCCGGAACGTGGAGCGGACCACAGGGATTCGAGCAGCAGCCACAAGCCGGACTGTTTTGCAGCCAGCCACAAGGCACCGGGAAGACCGAAGTTACGCAAGGTGGCGGAGAGGGGGACGGGGGCAGCGTTTTGCTGGACGAGTTCAGCGAGTTTTTCGGCGGTGCCGAGATAGGCCTGATGGACGATGCGAGGTTTGCCGTCGACGCGGGCACTTTCCACGAGGTAATAGTAGAGGCGATTGCCTTTTCTCTTTTTGACGAGGCTGGCCATCAACGGCTAATACATAAACGAGATAGCAATACTTGTCAAGCATAAAATGCGATAATAATCACAGAAAAGTCAAAATATAGGGGGTAATACATATTCCAAGATGGAAAAACCTGCTTAAGTTCTACGGATGGAACAATTTAGTGGGAATGCGCAGAGCTTCGGGAGAGCACTGGCAGTAAACTGCCACTAGCCGCGGACTGCGAAGTCGGACTCGCCTGATCTTGTGACTGCGCTTCACCAGCGCCCACAATCGTCAAAACCAATCTTAATATCGCCGACTTCTGTGTAGTCTTCTATTCAGATTTCTTTGTTTTCTGCGTCCAACTGCCATCCGACGTAAATGAGGTGCTGGGGCACGAGCGGCGCACCGGGCGCGCCTCACCTACCGGCGCAAAATGTGATGGGAGCGAGCTTCTGCGCGATCGTGCGCTAGTCACGCGCACAACGGAATTGTGAAAACTACCCCGAACAGTGTTGCCACCTTCGCCAAATCCTGCTCTTCCCTCTTCTTCCCACAACAAAAACGTCGATCATCTCTCTCTCCATCACTTCACGAAGATTTGTTCTTTCTTTGAATCTCTTACGCAAGGCGCAGCGATTCTCCGCGCGCCAGCCGCCGCAAATGTCCTTCACGTCGCGATCATGTGTTTCCAATATTTCTGCACCCCACTGCACGGTATTCACCCACGGCTCGCCGTCGCGCTTGCTGATCACGCGATTCTTGGTACATTCGCCTTTACAGGCGAGCAGGAAGCTGCACTCGCGACACTGATTTGGAAGAGAGCTGGATTTCGCGAATCCGAATTCACGCTGTTGGTCAGAGAAAACCATCCGCTAGCTGGAAGTTTCCAGTATGTTGCCCAGTTTATATTCCGGATAGACATAGTGATCACAGGAATACAGATTGCCGTCGTGCTCCAGCGCCACGCCTTTGCCGCAAAACTCGTGGTAGATGCACAGCTGCGAGTCCAGCCCCTTCCACTGCGCCACCGCCGTTTCGAAATGATTCACGAACACTTTGCCGATGTCGCGGTGGTACCAGTCATCCCAAACCTTGCACAGGAAATAGCCCCAATCGTCCTGATCCACCTACCAGTCTGTCACTACCTAATCCGCGTTCCCCGGATGCGCCGCAGGTGAATCCTGAATCGGTAAATCGCCGGATCCCATTTCTGCGGCGCGGCGTGCCGAAAATCTTTCTGCTCGACGCATGGATGAATTGCATTTCCCGCGGCCGGATTTCATTCTTCAGGAAGCGGTAAACATCCAGTGGCCGTTTTGCATTGACGCGATTCACCACACACAGCACGTTAAATGCACGCCGTGCCGGTGTAGCATCTGCGCCGCGCAAATGCCCTGTCAAACGTGGTTTGCCGTCGTTCGCTACTCGATACCGTCGTGCAGTTCCTTCGGCCCATCGACACTCAGTCCAACCAGAAAACCGTGCTTCTTCAGGAGAGCCCCCCAATCGTCATTCAGAGCGTTCCTTCGACTGCGATCGTTCTCGATTCGCTGATTTGGTTTCTTGTATTTCTGCTCCAGCTCAACCACTTTCGGTAAAATCCAGCCTCAACAGCTGGCTCGCCTCCCTGCCAGGAAAAAACTACCTCGCTGCGATCCTGCCCTTCGATATATTGGCGATGTGCGTTTCCAGATTTCGTCGAGATGCAACTGTTGTGCTCCGAGAAGGTCTTTTTTGTATAGTACAATACGTCAGTCCATTCAGATGATCCGATGGGTTTACCATCGCGTGGTATGCCCAGCAACCCGATGGTGCCCCACGCGGACAGCTCATAGCCGTTTTCAGTCTCCAGTGTGTTTCTCTGGCTCCTATCCGCGGTGCCTCCCGCGCGTCCGGTATGCCGCCGGCACAAAGATTGCTGCGCAGCGCGACAGATGCGCTGATTTCTTTGCCAATCGGAACGGCCTAGCGGAGCGAATGGGCCTTCACCGATTCCCGATACGCTCCCTAACTCCAACCCGTTGGAACTGTCAAAACTGACACCCTGGCTGTCCCGCTCAGCCACATCCCGGCCTTTAAAAATTTGTGGTTAGTTTTTGCCGTCTGGAACGTCTGGGGGGTACAAAAAACGCGACACAAACACACGATCCGCAAGTGCCTCATTCATCGCCGGAATCAAGTCCGTGTCCATCAGCACCTTCACCACGTAGCCCAGCCCTCCCGCGGCCAGGCAAGTCGCCAGAATGTCCGGGTCCTGGTGAACCGTCAGGAATACGATCTTGGCGCAGCTTTCGCATCTCCGTAGCTCTTTAGCGACCTCGATTCCACTCAGGCCCGGCATCGAGATATCCAGAATCACCAGATCGGGTTTCAGTGCCAGGGCGGAGTCCAACGCCGTTTGCCCATTGGTCACCATGCCAACGACATCGAATGATTTTTCCAGTATTTTAGCGACGGCACTCAATACGGGGGTGAGATCGTCCGCCACCAACACGCGCTTGCCCGTCATCACAGCTCACCTCTGAGCTTGTCCCGCGTTCCCGGCGCAATAAAGCAGATTCGGAGCAACGTCGGCCAGCAGAGTAATCTGCCGCCTGCAGCTGACTTCAGCTCGCGGCCCGCGCCCGGCCCTGCAAGCAAACTGCTCGCAATCCTGCTGGCTGACTATTGGCAGAACTACCAAGTTGCGAAGGAAAAATGTCCCGCTGGATTAGATACTGATAATCCTGTGCTTGATGGCATACTGCACTAGTTCGGCGTTGGTCTTCAGCTGCAACAGCTCCATAACGGCATATTTATGGGCCGCTACGGTACGCTTCGTGATGTTTAGCGTGGCGGCTATTTCTTTCATCGAGTGCCCTTCCGCTAATAGTTGAATCACTTCCCGCTGCCGTGGCGTGGGTTCGGCAACATGTTCCCGGGCTTTGGGGTCCCGCAAGGAGATCTTGGCCTGGCCCTCCGCGGCACTGGGGGTCACGTAAAATCCGCCCTTCAGCACCTGTTCAATCGCCTCCGTCAACTCTAACGCTGCTGCCTGTTTCAGCAAGAATGCCGAAGCTCCTGCCCGAAAAGCCTCACCCACCAGGTCAGGTTCTTCATTCATCGTCATGAAGATTAGCTTAACCTTGGGCATGGTCCGCTTCAGATGCCGGGCAGCGTCCAGACCGTTCAACTCGGGCATGGCAATGTCCAGCACCACCACCTCGGGTTTCAGGTGCGCCGCGGCTTCCAGCAGCGCTCGCCCGTCGCTCGCTGTACCCACAACCTCGCACCGCGGCTCGACAACTCGCTTCAGAGCATCCACCAACATCTGATGGTCATCGGCCAGGAGTATGCGTGGGCGTCTCAAGATTTTATGCTCCCACCGTCTTTGTTTTGGTTTGGTCCTTTTTCTCTGCGGCGGCCAGTGGCACCTCCGCCAAAATCTCTGTTCCGCGCTCTGGCTCCGACTTAACCATCAGCGTACCCCCCACAAGACGAAGCCTCTCCCTCATTCCGATTAGTCCGATTCCCGCATGCGCGTTCTGAAGCCCAAGGTCAAAGCCTCTACCGGCGTCCGACACGCGAAGCCAGATAGACCCCGCGTTCACTCCGACTGCAACCTGTGCGTTCTTGGCTTTGCTGTGTTTTACGACGTTCCCGAGAGCCTCCTGCGCTACCCGAAATAGACACAACGCCGCATCTTTCGGCATATCCAGACGAAGATCGGAATCGCTGACATGAATTTCAATCTTGTACTTGTCGCTCATTTCCCTGCAAAGCCCATGCAGCGCCGACACCAGGCCCACATGCTCCAGCCGGCTGGAGTGCAGTTCATGTGAGAGCGTATGCAGGTCGGACGACAACTCCCTGGTTCCCTTCAGCATCTCCAGCACGCTTTCGCGCGCCTCCATGGCTCCCGGCGGCAGTTTCTTCCAAAGTTGTCCCAAACCGATGCCAAGCAGTGCCAGGCGCTGGCTGAAATCATCGTGCAGCTCGCGCGAGATGCGCGCCCGTTCTTCCTCCTGCGCATCGATCAGCCGGCCCGTCAGCGCCTGCAACGATTCCCTTGCCTTCCTGCGCTCGGTAATGTCGATCCCAATCCCACCCACAAAGATCTCGCCCGAAGTGTCTTCGAACGGGAACTTATACGCCAGCCAGGTGGACGGTTCTCCGTCGGGAGATATCGAATCCTCGGTAACTTCTATCGGGTGGCCAACCGCCAGCGCAGCCTCATCATTCTCCCTGAATTGCTCGGCAATCGCACGCGGATAGATATCGAAGTCCGTCTTGCCGCGCCGGTCTTCCATGCGGATACCGAAGTGCTTCAGATACGTCTCGTTCATGTAGATGTAGTGGCCCTGCTGATCCTTCATCCATGCCACCGCCGGACTATGGCTCATGAATAGCCGGAATCGTTCCTCGCTCTTCCGCAGACCCTGCTCCGTCCGCCTTTGCTCAGTGACGTCTCGAATGATGACCGTAAACGACAACTTCCCGGAAATGTTGCTCTGCGAAATAGAGGCCTCAATCGGAAATTCCTCGCCATTCGCCCTCAGGGCCCACAAAGTGCCCATCGCGCCCATCGACCGAGCGCCGCCGCTTTTCCTGAAGCGGTGAATGTTAGTGCCGTGCTGCTCGCGAAAGCGCAGTGGGATGAAACGCTCGACAGGACTGCCAACCGCGTGCAATCTCGTGCAACCAAACATCTTCTCGGCGGCGGCATTGAAGAGCACAATCCGATGCGCATCGTCGACGGCGATAATCGCGTCCATCGCTGATGCCACGATCGAAACGATGCGCTCCTGGCTCTCCAGCAGTTCCGCCTGCAGTTGTTTCCGCTCGGTGATGTCTACCGCCATTCCCAGCATGCGTTCCGGTTCACCTCTGGAGGAATACTGAAATTCCCCCTTTGCCGTGACCCACCGCAGAGTCCCGTCCGGCCAAAGCACGCGGAACTCTCCCTCGTACAGCCCATGATTTCTCTTGGTTTTGCTTACGGCCTCTGAAACTTGCTCTCGATCCTCCGCGTGCACATAACGCTCGAAGAACTCTTCTGCGCTCTCCACATGCGTCTCGGAATCGATTCCGAAATTCGTTTTCAAGTCACCGAACCACGAAATCCGCTTGCTCTTAACGTCCCATTCCCATCCCACCGTTTTTCCGAATTCCAGTGCCAGGTGAAGCCGGTCGTTCGCGGAACCCAGGCTCGCGGCCAGCTCGCTTTTCCCCAGGTATTCCTTGATAAACGCGGCACTGGCCAGACAAACGATCGCGGCGATCGCAGCCAGGATGCGCAACGTACGCATTCCACTCGCATCGTCTTTTCGCAGCAGCTCCCACGCGATGGGAATTGAGATTAGTACGACGACAACCATCGCCCACGCCGACGCCTGTGAACTCTGGCCGCCATCGGATCGCGCCGCTCGCAGTTCGCTTGCCGCTGACTGCCGCGCCCGCAACGGTATCCACACAAACCAGCAAACAGCAGCCGTCAGGCCCACGCCATACAGCTTGCCGTTGAAGTATCCCGCTGAATCAATCGCCAGATTGGCAACCACGGAACTTAAGGCGTACAGCGTCGACGCTCCTAGCAAATGAAGATAGATTGACTTCCAGGGCAGCGCGGCGCGAACGCTCAAAAAACCTACCGCCAAAATCAGCGCCCAATTCTCTAGGGTGTAGAGAACATCGAATCCCAAGGCGTAACTCGTGGCGTTGCGATACAACTGGTGCGGAAAGACTGCGTAAACATACAGAAACCCCCAGAAAATCACCAACAGAACGGAGTTTAGAACCGCCGGGTATACCTTGCGGTTGGACTCGTTCCGGTGGGGAAAGGTCGCTACTGCGGCCATCAGCAGCACGACATGCAGAAACAGCACCGAATCAGCAATCGAATTGTCGGGCACATCGGTGTGGAGGCCAAGCCCGTAGTACAGGTAAATCCATTGGTCCAACGCCCACAACCCGGTACCGATTGCCAGGAACGCCCAGAATGGGCTGCTCCCCAGTGTGTTCTCGATCCCGTTTCTTATGGCAAAACCCGTTGCCAGTAGCAGCAGAAAAAAGTAAACGATCCCGCTGTAGGAAAACACGGCCGAGTCCGGATTTAACGTCACCGAAAGACCGACCTTGATGACCACGATTGCGCACAGTACCGTCGGCCACAAAGCAACTCTCCCCTTTCTCCCTGGGCCTGACAAGAATCGCAAGCCTCCAGCAACTGCCGCAGTCCATCTTGACGCCGGGGCGTAAGGATAGTTTGGTACCTTCTCGTAGCTAGCCATCTTGGGCGACAGAGCGGTCATAGGGTTCGTCTCAGGAACCTTCCGGCAAAGCAGTCGGCTTATGGGCGGAAAGCGGACACCAAGAGCAACATTCGCGCGAACTATTTCTGACCTCAGAGGTGAACTGCGGGCTGCGCAACTCCGTGGGCGGTCTTGGAGTTAGCGCGCTACTTGGCCGAGGCCTCAGCCATGCAGTTACACTCTAGCACAACTTATAACCTCCTCATCCAGCAAGCCTGTGACATCCGTCACAAGCCTCCCGGGACCTTCCCCGCCCCGCCGACAGCCCCGAAATAGGTGCCGACTGTTAGTTTTGACAATTCTCCCCCCACCGCCGACTGGCGTATCCTCGCCCCTGCGAAAGTGAGAATGGGGAGGGGTCGGGATGCAGAGTGCTGGCCGTTTTCGATCTAGCGCACAAGGGTTCTTCGCCGCACTCCTTGGTCTGACCGCCATTCACTATGGCTCGCCGCTCATCCACGGGGCCGGGTCGCCTGCGAGCGCCGGAGTCGCGTTTGGCCCAACCGTCCCCAATACTCAGCCGCCACCTGCCCACGCCCCAAAAGGGATGGTGTGGATTCCCGGCGGGGAATTTTCCATGGGCGCTCAGGATCCTCCGCAGATGGATATGGTCGGCATGAAGGCCACCACGGATTCTCGGCCCATCCACAGAGTTTATGTGGATGGCTTCTTCATGGACAAAACGGATGTCACCAACGCGCAGTTTGCTGAGTTCGTCAAAGCTACAGGCTATGTGACCATTGCTGAGAAAACGCCTGCGCCTGAGGACTTTCCTGGTGCTCCGCCAGAGAATCTCTACGCCGGCGGAGTGGTCTTTTCTCCTCCGAATCATGCAGTCGATTTGAACAATCACTACCAATGGTGGAGTTACGTCAAGGGCGCCAGCTGGCGGCACCCCACGGGCCCCAAAAGTTCCATCAAAGGAAAAGAAAACTATCCCGTCGTCCAGGTGGCCTTCCCGGACGCCGAGGCCTATGCGAAGTGGGCCCACAAGCGGCTCCCAACGGAAGCGGAATGGGAATTTGCCGCTCGTGGTGGTCTAGCCGGCAAGCCATTTGTTTGGGGCGAGAAGTTCAGGCCCGACGGAAAGTGGATGGCGAATACCTATCAGGGACATTTTCCCGACAAGGACGCAGGCAGTGATGGATTCGTCGGCTTAGCGCCCGTGGCTCAGTATGCGCCAAATGGATACGGGCTCTACGACATGGCTGGAAATGTCTGGCAGTGGACCTCCGATTGGTATCGCCCTGACTACTACTACCAACTCGCTCAGGCTGGCGGAGTGGCGCGCAATCCCCAGGGACCCGACACCCCATTCGACCCCGCGGAACCCAATGACAAAAAGAAAGTTCATCGTGGCGGTTCCTTTCTCTGCACCGATCAGTACTGCTCTCGTTACATGGTGGGAACGCGCGGAAAAGGCGAGATCACCACGGGAACAAATCACCTGGGCTTTCGTTGTGTCTCGAGCCCGGGGAAATAGCACCAAGAGGCACGAGATCCTCAAAGTTCAATTTCGATAAGGAGACAAACTATGCGGCAAGAAATTCGGAACACGGTGACAAAGTTCGGGATCGCGCTCATTTTGCTTCTCGCGGCGTGCGCCCTGGCGCCCGCTCAAGATGTATCCACCAACGCCATGCCTGGTGTGGATTTCTCCAAATACCACACTTACAGATGGGTCACAATCGAAGGCGCAACTTATCCCAACCAGATCGTCGACACACAGATCAAGCAGTCGGTTGACAGCCAGCTGGCAGCAAAGGGCCTCACCAAAACCGACGGTGACAAGGCCGATCTCCTTATTGGATATCAGGCGTCCATCAGTTCGGAGAAACAGTGGAACGCCTATGGTACGGGCGGTTTTCGCTGGGGTGGTGGCATGGCCAGCGCTCAACAGTCGACAATCAGCACCGGCACATTAGTGCTCGACATGTACGATCCTGCAACCAAACAACTCGTTTGGACCGGCCGCGCGAGCAAGACGCTCGACCCCGGTGCGAACCAGGAAAAGAAACAGAAGAATCTGGACAAGGCCATGCAAAAGTTGCTAAAGAGTTTCCCGCCCAAACAATAGCGGCGGCGAGATTAAGCGAGCTTCACGAAAGGACACATTTGAGGAGTATCTGTATTTTGGGAAGCACGCTATTGGTCGCGTCCGTTCTCCCGGTTGCTGTGGCATTCAATCTGCCAGTCAAGGCACAAAGCCCGGAACTGCAGCAGCGTCTCGCGGACGGCAAGCAGGCAATGGCACAGAACAAGTAAGCCCTTGCGCAATATACCTGGGTCGAGCAGGTCACCATTAGCTTGAAAGGCGAGCAGAAAAAGCAGGAGCACTTTCAGGTGCGTCTCGGCCCGGATGGCAAGCCGCAAAAGACTTCGCTTGACCCACCTGCCGATAATTAGCCGGAGGGCGGCCGCCTGAAGAAACGCATTGTCGAGAAGAAAAAGGAAGAGTACAAGGACTACGCGGAGCAGATGAAAGCTTTGGCGCAACAGTACGTTCCGCCCGACAAGGACATGCCCCAGCAGGCCTACCAACACGGCCACATCGCGATGGGTTCGGTCCCGGAAAATCGCAACGCTATGCAGCTCGTCATCAAGAACTACCTAAGACAGGGAGATTCCATGACCCTGATCTTCGACAAAGCTCAGAAGGAACTCCTTCAGGTTCAGATCGCTTCCTACATGGACGATCCCAAAGACGCCATGAACCTCACAGTTCAGTTCAGCAAGCTCCCGAATGGCCCGAACCATGTCTCCAACATGGTGATCGACGGGGGTCAGTAAGCAGCTGAACATTGCCACTCAAGACTTGAATTACCAGCACCTCTGAATCCGCTTTCTGTTGGCCGAACAAGAGTCACTTCTCAAGGGGTGGCAACAACCCTCAATCGCATGCAAGACAACCAAGACTGCCGCTCCAGTCTTGGTTGGTCCTCCTATTCCTGTTGGTGAGGCGCGAGATTGTCAGCGGCATTGATTACGTACTGCTGATGCTCGATGCGGAATTCCCTTCTGCCATGGATCCTGATATCGACGATCGTTTCATCCAGTTGGGGCAGCCAAAAACCGTCAATCCTCTGAAACTGCCGCACAAATTCCGCGCGGTTGATCCAAAAAGACAACTTGGCCGCTGGGTGACCGGAGATTCTGGCGATGCCAAAATCCTGTGCATCGATCCACAATTCCCCTTCAAACAGGTACTTGTCCGTTCGCTTCGGTTTGGCTTCGACGATAAAACACCGGCGGGTCCCCAAATTCTCCTCGCCGATGATCGTGAATCTGTAGTTGTTGTCTGAAATCGCGGAATCGCGCCGCTCCTGGCCCGACGAGGTCTCTTCCTCACTTTGCAATAGCCGGTCAAACACCAAACGCCGGACCACCCACGATCCTTCTTCCGAGACCTTTTCAAATGTCTTCTTGCCCGGGGCCCGATAGTCCACGCGCACCACGGCCTCTGCAGACACGCGACCATCAGGATTCCGGATTTCATACCTACGAACCGCTGAGTAGCTTTGCAGATGCTCGCTTCGCAAGCGATTGCGTTCGATCATTCGCGCGACGATTTCGTTTCCCGTAAGTCCATCGACAGTTCGAGGATTCGCTAAGGCTTCTTCCTTGGCTGGTTCGCCAACGAAGCTCTGGCCTCCTGCGACTGGCGCCATCATTGAAACTCGCAGCAGCAACGTCACGGCAAGTAATCGCGTAAGTTGTAGGTGACGTTGACTCATGGCGCCCCCTTGCCAGTCTCCTGCGTTGCTGTCTTATCGGGTACCACCCGTTCGCGCGGCATCGCAACCAGTGCGGCGTTAACATTTCGCGAGCACTGAACCACCTTCTCGATTGCACTTATTACCAGCTTAGGATCCTCTTGCATGATCCAATGGTCGCTTCTTGCTGCCAACACATGATCCCCAAAAGGCAAACGCCTTGCCATCGCAGCATGCTCCTTACGCCGATGCTCAGGCGCAGTACCTGCGGACAGAATCACCACCGGCTTATCGCAAAAATTATCGAGTTCGCCAACCCGCGCCGCACTTGCGGGCAAATTTTCCAGTTGGCTCGCGATCGTAAGCGCGAATTTTTGTTGCACCCAGAAGACTGCCGCCATGGCTTTCTCATTTGCCGGCAGCGCCGAAAACCACGGACTCGAAACAGACCCGGAGTCGGCGGGCGTACCTCGACTAATCAGGCGAACCACATAGCTTGCTGGTTTCTTTACGCCACTGCTCAAAAGGAACGCGACGAAACGAATAATTCCGATACGTGAGAGCACCGCCGCGCGTCGGCACACCTTGGCCCCAATTCGCGTTAGCTTCCAGTCATGTTCCGAAGGTGGGTTCCATTCCGCTGGCGCCACCGGATCCACAAGCACCATCCCGGCTATTTCCTCAGGGAAGCGCGCCGCGAAAAGCGGCATCGTCAGTCCCCCGAATGAATGTCCCACGAGCACGTAGGGAGCAGGGATTGCCGCTCGCTGCAAGGTTCTATGAAGTTCATTGACGATGCGATCGGCCGTGCGTGGCATCGGACCCAACTCGCTCCAACCCAGCCCAGCCCGGTCATAGCTAACCACGCGATAGGATCGCGCCAACTCGCGCTGCAGATCATTCCAGCTCAATACCGTCGACATTAATCCCGCTTCCAGAACAATCGTCGGAGTTCCGCATCCCGATTCGAGAACGTGCAATCGATGAGTTCCTAAATCGACCAGCCTGCCGGGCGGCGGATAGACCTTGCCATCCCTACGCGTCCCCACGGTCTGGTAAACCATCCCCAGCAACGCGCCGAGCAATGCAAATCCCAAACACCAGGCCAGTATAGGAAGCAAGGTCCCGGCTCCTTCAGACAATACCCACGCGTTTAGATGCCTTGGCGCTCTACTCGGCTATGTAAATCCTCGGCCACCCGGTAGGCTACCTCGACGCAATCGCTTATGGACCTGCCTCTCAAAAAGTTACCTGCAAGATGCAGGTTTGGTTGTGTCGACAACAAGGCTGAAATCTCAGCCACTCGTCGCGCATGTCCCACATTGTACTGCGGCAGCGCTCGTGGATCTTTCCAGACTTGGCGGTCCAGCGCTGTAGCCGTGATTCCTAAAATTCTGGCATTTTCCGCTTCCACCACTCGCGCACACTCTTCCTCGGAGATCGCTCCGAAAGCATCACGCAACTCCCTTCCGGCAAAACTGGTCATCAGCACCTGACCTTCCGGAGCGCCAGCGGCGCCCCCATTAGGCAAGCGCAACCCAGCAGCCAGAAGCAGTCGAGAAAACCAAGAAATGCCGCTTGCTGCTGAATCATTCGCGCCAATTGCGCTTTTGCGTGGATTGCCGCGTCTGCGCTGGTGAACTGATGTGCCGCAAAATATCGACTCAAAGAATCGAGTGTCTCCTGGTAGCGCTGCTGCAACGGACTCGCGTGCGCAACTAGAACCGACTGGTGGTATTGCGTTCGCCGCGCGAGCACGGTGGTAACGAACGCGATCCCTACACTTCCGCCCTGGTTGCGAAATAGATTGGTCAAGCTTGACGCTTTGTTGTTTTTGCTTTTCGGCAAGAACGAATACGCCAACTGGCTCACCGGCACAAACAGTGGCGCAATGCCAAGGCCTTGCAGCGCCCGCAACAGCGCCACGTGTTCGTAGTCTGTCCCCAGGTCAATGCTGGCGTATCGCCACATGGCAGCAGCAAAGATAACGTACCCAAAAAAAATCAGCGGCTTGATTCCCACCTTCGGCAGAATCCTCACGATCAGCGGAGCTAGGGCGACAATGACGAATGCCCCAGGCCCAAGCACAAGCCCGGCGTCGGTGGCGGTGTACCCGTACAAGCTCTGCAGCATCTGCGGAATCAGCACGGTGGAACCAAATAGCGCGAACCCAAAAAGAAAGTAATAGAAATTGGCGATGGCAAAGTTGCGGTCTGCCAGCAGCCGGATTTCCACCACAGGATCAGGGTGACGCCATTCCCAAAAGGCAGCCGCAATCAGAGACACTACGGCCAGCGAAAGAAAAATCACAATAAAGCGGCTCGCCAGCCAGTCTAACGTCTGCCCGCGGTCAAGAACCACCTCAAGGCTCGCGAACCCCAACGCCACCAGAAAAATTCCCAGGCCGTCAACGCGAAGTTTGCCGTCTTTTCGCGCGGTCTCTACCTCGCGTTTAAATTCAGGGGGATCCGAAACCAGTCTGCTCGTCAGAATCAGAGACAGAATGCCGATGGGAATATTAATAAAGAAAATCCAGCGCCAACTCCAGTTGTCCGTGATCCACCCGCCCAGTGGAGGCCCGATTACCGGGGCCGTCACGATCGCCATGCTATAAAGAGCGAAAGCCGCCGGTCGCTTCTGCGGCGGAAACGTATCCACCAGAATGGCCTGCTCAACAGGCGCCAGTCCCCCTCCCCCAACACCCTGCAGCACTCGAAAGACAATCAGGAGAGACAGCGATGGCGCAAGACCGCAAAGCAGCGAGCTCAGCGTGAACAGCACGACGCAGAGCATGTAGTAGCGTTTCCGTCCAAACACGCGGCTGAGCCACGCTGAAAGCGGCAGCACGACGGCATTCGACACCAAGTAGCTGGTCAGAACCCACGTGCTCTCGTCGTAGCTGACCGCAAGCCCGCCGGCGATATGGGGCAGCGCTACGTTGGCAATCGCCGTGTCCAGCAACTCCATGAACGTCGCCAGCGTCACGGTCGCCGCGATGATCCATGGATTGATGACCCGTCTCTCCCTGACGGCGTAACCGAGCGGTAGGGAGGCGGTGGTGCTGATCATAGGTCGCCGACCTCCTGAGAGACCGAACGGTCTCATCGGGCATCTGATATGATGCTAGAAGCGACCACTCGGTCGCATCTAATAGGGCTTAGAGGTGCCAGATGCGCAAAGGCGAACACACCCGGCAGGAAATTATCCGCAAGGCCGCACCCATCTTTAATCAGCGCGGCTATGAGGGCGCGGCCCTCTCCGATCTGATGAAGGCCACCGGCCTCGAAAAGGGCGGCATCTACCGGCACTTTGATAGCAAACAACAACTCGCAGCCGAGGCTTTCGACTACGCCTGGAAAGAAACTCTAAACGCGCGCATCCATGATCTGGATGGCATCTCGAACACCGTTGACAGGCTCAAACAGTTACTGGCGAATTTTGTGGAGCGCCGCGGGATCATCCCCGGCGGCTGTCCCCTGTTGAACACCACCATCGACAGCGACGATGGAAATTCTGTTCTACGGGAGCGCGCGCGTAAGGCCCTACGCAGTTGGCGCAACTACCTTGTTTCCATCATCCGCAGCGGAATAAACGCACGCGAAATCCGCTCGAACGTCGATGCGCAAAAACTCGCGACTCTCATCATTTCCGCCCTCGAAGGAGCCGTCATGGTTTATCGCCTCGAGCGCACCGAAGAGAGTCTTCGCGGCACGCAGGCCCACCTAGACAACTATTTGGAGACAGAAGTAAGATCCCCATCGAAATAAACGAGACGATTCGGTTTCTTCGAGGGTTTGTGCCTTCCCTTCGGCGTGCTACCGGGGCGATCCTCTAGGCGATCACAGCCGGAGTCATAGGAGTTGGCTAAGTCAGCGCACAGTACTCAAGTCAATGCTGCTAAATCATTGGCCCGAGAATCGCAAAAAGCGGGAAGTCCTAACCGCCCGACGCCATCGGCTTTGCCGCTCGGCGTTGAGTGTTTGCGATTTCACTTAGAAGAAACAGATCCGTTAGCAGAGCGCGGAGATGCATGGAAGCGTTCAGGTTGTCGATCAATTGAGAGCTGATGGTGGGTTGTGCGAGAACCAGCTGAACCGCGGCCAGTGAGTCGTGGGCGTCGCGGTCAAGCACCGCAAAGAATGCCTGGTATCGTTGGGCCGGCTCAAGGCGTTCTTGCTCAACCGCCGTTGTACAGCTCTCTTCCAGACCAGACATCGCTCTCACGGCGCGGCTCAAATATTCGCGGATCTGTCCGCCAGAATGGCTTCCTTCCTCACTGGGAAGCCCTTGTGCCGCGTAGGCCAGCATAAACTCGTAGCATTCTTCGATCGTGTTGCAGCGTTCTGAGATATCAGCCAGCATCTGTTAACCCCTCGGTAGTTGCTCCCTGGGATCTCGAAGGTGGCGCTGTTGCTTCGACCGGCCATCGCGCCGGATCGTGTTCTTTAAGGTAGAAGTCGCGGCTCATCCAACCGAAGATCATCGACTTGGTAATGGCGCGTTTCTCCGGCCGCAGCCCAAAGTAGACATGCACCAGGATCAAAGCGATCAGTCCGACGCCTGCCAGTCCGTGTAGTACGTACATCATGCCCCAGGTCATGTCGCTGAACAGATACGGATTACGGGGGAAAAAGATCGTACGTACGCGAAACATCATAAATGCACCGGTCACGATCGAGGACAGACCTGCGGCGATGATCGCGCCGTGGTAGAGCTTGTTCTCCAAAGGATATTTGGCAAATCTGTCCGGCGGTGGCGCGGACCTCCCCACAAACCGGAGTATTCTTCTCCACGCATCCCGCAGGTCAATCGTGTCTGGCCAGATCGACCAGATTGGTTGATCAAAGGACACCTGCAGATTCTCGGCGGCTCTCAGAAACCACGAAGTGGGCCTTCCGCCAGTTTAAGATGTAAGGAATGACGTAAGTGGCGCAGCACAGTGCCATCAACCAAGCGGCCCGGGCTTGGTAGCGATCATCAACACCCGACAGCGCCCCAGTTACCAGGGCGTTCGCAAACAAGAAAACCAGTGTCAGAACAAAGAGCTGATCAGCCATTCTTACCCGGAGACGTCTTGTAAACAGTGCCATCAGGCTGACACCAAAAGAGCACCAGAACACGGCAGTGTAAACGGGTGTCACTCTGTACGCGTCCATCGCCAATCTGCCAATCGATTGCCTCGAAAGCAAATATTTCTGTACATCCCCAGGATAGAGTTCCCGAAAGCCTTCGAATTCTGGGCCGCTCCGAATGGCATAATTTCCCGAACCGGCGGTGAACGCGACAAACTGACGGAACATCTGTCTTGCACACTCTGCGGCGAATCGTACCGGGTAATGCCGAATGATTCCGGATACGATTCTGCTCGCCTCACCGGTTGCACCGTTCCAGCCGCCCATTTCTTTAAGGAGTGGATGCGAGCCCCATAGAAACTCTTCCGAAGTCCTGGGCAGGTTGTGGAGATATTTGCAGGGACTCAATTCCTCGATTCCGCACCGTTGTTGCAGATAATCAGCCGCCAATCCGCTCTCGATCAGCCTGCCGAGCAAGAAGACAGGTTTTCCGGGAGAGAGAGTAAATCCAAAGCCCGAACGCCAGTTCGATAACGCAAGTAGGGCGGTGGTGGCCATGATTGGCACGAGCACACAGGCGACTATTCCTTTTGTTGATCGAGTGGGCCACAACTCCCGGAACACGCCGAAGGCCCGCAAAACAAAAATTACCAGCAGAAGCAGAGTTACTGTCAGCAGATGTGTTATGTGAGTTCCAAGCGAAATGCACAGCACAGAGGAAATAAGAACTGTTCGCCCGAGGAAGATCTTTGAATCATACAGAAGCAAGAAAAGTGAGAGGAAAGACAAGCCGGTGAATACATCAGGCATGATCTGCCCTACGAACCAAGGGAGCGTTGTTCCGAAGGCTAGAAACACCATCAGTCCCATAAAAACCAGGCCCCCGCACTCTGACGGCGCATTTTGCCGGACAATGAAATTGAACACTCTATGCAGGATAAATATCGTGATGAAGGACTGAGCTATCACGACCAGCCAGGGAGAGATTCCCAAGCTTACCAGCCGGATAAAAATGCTGTAGCCGATCGTCCGATAAATCGGCGGCTGCAAATCGACACTAACGCTGAGATATTGGCCGGAGTCCGGGTAGAAGACAGGGTAACCGTTGAAAACGGCCACCCAGAGAAGCATATAGCTCGAGATCGCAAGCAGAAGAAAGTAATCTACATTTTGCTGACACGCCAAGTGGTTATTGGTCGGTTGTGAATTCAGGCTAGTAGTGGGCAATTGGGACTCTCCGCGACGTCGTGACGGCACATCCCGACGTTGATTCAGGTGGCGGTGACACCAAGTCTGCCCCGCGGTCGACACCGGTCTTTTGAGCAATCACAACCAGAGCCTGCGAATCACTCGAGCACTTGGTCTGCACGTGGCGCCATCTTTCAGCATTGTCGACGCAATCGTACACCCTGCTGCGCATTTGGATTCGGCAGACGTCATCGGCCGGCCGTCACCCTTGCTTTCGCCCGAACGGCTCCCTCGGGAATCGTTACTCGGAGGACCGCAATATACGTGGCGGCGTCCGGGAAAGATTTTCAACGCGAGGAGCGGCCGATGCATTCTGCCTGCGCCAATCGAACCTGACCTCGCAGCCGCAACCAAAAACATAAGTCTTGACAAAATATCACATTAGATAAAATCTAAGTTGTTCATGAACCCCCAGGGGATTAAACGGTTCTTGGAGGGCGGCGGGCTGCGGTGCACGCCGCAACGCTACGCCGTGATCGCATTCTTGATGGCATGCAACGGGCATCCCACGGCTGCGGAAATCTTCGAAGCGGTGAATCGCAAGGATCCTCGCTCTTCAAGGGCTACGACTTATAACAATCTGCGGGACTTGGTACAGGCAGGTTTGGTGCGTGAAGTAGCCGTCGAAGGCCGCGCCGCGAGATTCGATGCGAAAGGTGTCCGGCATCACCACTTCATCTGCGATCGCTGTGGCAATGTTGAGGATATGGCCTGGTACAACGTGCCAAGGCCGGCTTCGCGCGCCCTCGGTAAGCGGATTCTTCGCGGATGCGAACTTATTTTCCGCGGGCTCTGCACGAAGTGCGCTCCACGGCACTCTTCCCGTTAGGTTTCGCAGGCATTGCGCGCGTTATCGAGACCGGCGATTGCGCGAATGGAAAAGCCAATAAGAGTTTCGCGGTTCCTCACAGGTTTTTTTGACTAATTCGTTTGACCAATTCGAAGGAAGGTGAACACATGGACAAAGAACTCAACACCGCAACAGGAGCGCCAACCGAAGCCAAGTGCCCGTTCGCGGGCGGAGCTTCCGCGCACACGAACCGTGAGTGGTGGCCGAACCAGTTGGACGTACAGAATCTCCACCAGCACTCCACCCTGTCCAATCCGATGGGCGATGAGTACGACTACGCCAAGGAATTCAAGAGTCTCGACCTGAATGCCGTGATCAAAGACCTGCATGCCTTGGTGACTGACTCGCAGGATTGGTGGCCGGCAGACTTCGGCCACTATGGCGGGCTGTTCATTCGCATGGCGTGGCACAGCGCCGGCACCTACCGCATCGCCGACGGTCGCGGTGGTGCAGGGGCGGGCCAGCAGCGCTTCGCTCCCCTGAATAGCTGGCCTGACAACGTCAACCTCGACAAGGCGCGACGCTTGCTGTGGCCGATCAAGCAAAAGTACGGCCGCAAGATCTCCTGGGCCGACCTGATAATTCTCGCCGGCAACGTCGCTCTGGAGTCCATGGGCTTCAAGACCTTCGGCTTTGGCGGTGGTCGTGTGGATGTGTGGGAGCCCGAAGAACTCTACTGGGGCCCGGAGAGCAAGTGGCTAGGCGACGAGCGCTACACCGGCGATCGTGATCTTCAAAATCCGCTCGGTGCCGTGCAAATGGGTCTGATCTACGTAAATCCGGAAGGACCGAATGGCAAGCCGGATCCCATCGCGGCGGCCAGGGATATCCGCGAAACGTTCCGCCGCATGGCCATGAACGACGAAGAAACCGTCGCCCTGATTGCCGGTGGTCACTCCTTTGGCAAAACCCATGGCGCCGGCGATGCGGCAAACGTAGGCGCGGAGCCCGAAGCGGCCAGCGTCGAAGAACAGGGACTCGGCTGGAAAAGCAAGTTCCGCTCCGGCAAGGGAGGTGACGCGATCACCAGCGGCCTGGAAGTTATTTGGACCGAGACGCCGACCAAGTGGAGCAACAACTTCTTCGAGAACCTCTTCGGCTACGAATGGGAACTCACCAAGAGCCCGGCCGGTGCGCATCAGTGGACACCGAAGAATGGCGCCGGCGCTGGGAAGATGCCGGATGCGCATGATCCCTCCAAACGTCACGCGCCGACCATGCTGACCACGGATCTCTCTTTGCGCTTTGACCCTGCATACGAAAAGATTTCACGCCGCTTCCTAGAGCACCCGAATCAGTTCGCCGATGCGTTTGCCCGTGCGTGGTTCAAGCTGACGCACCGTGACATGGGCCCGATCGTGCGTTATCTCGGCCCGCTGGTTCCGAAGGAAACGCTGGCGTGGCAAGACCCGATTCCCGCGGTGAATCATCCGTTGATCGGGGAGCAGGACACTGCCGCTCTGAAAGCGAAAATCCTCGCATCCGGTCTGTCCGTTTCCCAACTGGTCTCGACGGCCTGGGCGTCGGCGTCGACGTTCCGCAGCTCCGATAAGCGCGGCGGAGCGAACGGCGCGCGCATTCGCCTTGCGCCGCAAAAGGACTGGGCCGTCAACCAGCCGGCGGAGCTGGCGAAGGTACTGCAGAAACTCGAGGCCATCCAAAGGGAGTTCAACGCTTCACAGTCTGGCGGCAAGAAAGTCTCACTTGCTGACCTGATCGTTCTCTGCGGTTGTGCGGCGATCGAGAAAGCCGCGATGGGCGCCAGGCACGACGTAAAAGTCCCCTTCAGGCCGGGGCGCATGGACGCGTCACAAGAACACACTGACGTTGATTCGTTCGCTCCGCTCGAACCGAAGGCGGATGGGTTCCGCAACTATATCAACGGCAAGCAGCGCCTGTCGGCTGAGGAGCTGTTGGTGGATAAGGCGCAATTGCTGAAGCTGACGGCGCCGGAAATGACCGTTCTCGTCGGCGGCCTGCGCGTCCTGGGTGCAAATAGCGGGAAGTCCACACACGGCGTCTTCACCAAGCGTCCGGAAACACTGACCAACGATTTCTTCGTCAACCTGCTCGACATGAGCACGCAATGGCAGCCTTCCAACGCATCCAATGGCTCCGGAGACGTCTACGAAGGGCGCGACCGCAAGACGAACGACCTCAAGTGGACCGGCACCCGTGTCGACCTGATCTTCGGTTCGCACTCCCAGTTGCGCGCCCTCGCGGAAGTCTATGGGTGCGCGGACTCTGAGGAGAAGTTTGTGAAAGACTTCGTTGCGGCGTGGACCAAAGTGATGAACCTTGACCGCTTCGATCTTGCCTAAGCCCGGCGGAAGAGAGCTGTCAATTTGGTACTAACTCCCGTTTCTGTAGTT
The DNA here is from genome assembly GCA_963804635.1 of Candidatus Acidiferrales bacterium. Lineage (GTDB taxonomy): Bacteria > Acidobacteriota > Terriglobia > Acidiferrales > UBA7541 > Acidiferrum. Next base: position 31,895 of record CAWDRK010000039.1, on the reverse strand, counting down.
TGGATCGGCAAAAACGGAGGTGGGTTTTTCTTGGCTCGCACGTGCCGGATCGCGCCCCCTTTGTTACCGCCAGAGTGGGTTATGGTAGGAGCTGCCCTTCGCCTTTGGCTTTCTCAACCCGCTTCTCGCTGCTTTCATCCACGTTTCTACCGGAACAGAATTGTTTCCGTCGTCTACGACGCGGAGTTCGAAATCGACTATTCCATACCGGACAGCCCGAAGAACTACAGCTTCGCACGTTCAATTCGAATAGCCGAAGTACAGAACCCGGGGAAGCCGAGTGAAAGGGAGTATCCGGCTGGCAAGGACCACGGCTACAACTTCGATTCGCGCTGGGTGGAACGCGATGGAGGCGCGTAACTGCAAGTTGAATTTCTGGCTCTGAGCCGTACAGTTCCTGCCGTTTTCGCGTGGCTTGTTAATCCCTACATGCTCTCCATTCCGCGGGATTATCTGACACGCTATATGGATGCAACGAGGACAGCACTTTTACGTCGGTAACCTTCTTCGATTTGTGATTTGGGGTCGCGCAGGCAACTAAAGTCCCGACTACGCGCGCCAGCCGGACAAGTACGTATCAGTGCTGATTTATCCACCAAACGCTGTATTGCTTTTCACGATGGCCGTCGGCATAGTGCGCTCAATCAAAACTGATTGGCCACTCTCCGCCACGCGAGCCAGAGTTTTGAGGAGGCAGAACGACCTGCTCTGCGTCCCTTTCTGCTTTTGATATGGCTACCAACGGGATATATCTCAACTGCCCTAAAAGCGGCCAATTTTTTGGGCTAGCAAGCGAGAACAAAAGATAGAAAGAGTCGAACAAGAACCCTTCAAAAGTAGGGGGCACCCGAGCATCGACCGTAGGCGCTCTCGGGCTGATAACTCTCACTAGAACGGAATGTCCGTGTTGCCCATTGAGGGAGCATCAAGTTTCCCGATGGGGGAGGGGAACAGCATCATGTCTTTATGTACAAATTCTCACGCTCTAGATAAGAGCCAGTCCGCGAATCACACCATTTCTGAAGCGCGATTGTTGAGCGACGCAAAGCGTGGCGAACCAGAAGCCTTCGAGGCACTCTGCCAACCTCTCAGACCGCGTTTACTCAAGATCGCGCTCCGTATCACACGAAATCGCGAAGACGCCGAAGACGCTGTGCAAGACTCGCTGATGAGTGCCTTTGTGCACCTCAACGACTTCCACGGCAATTCTAGTTTTTCCACATGGTTCACGCGCATTGTCATGAATTCGGCCCTCATGATTAATCGCAAGAATCGTAGTGCGCGCCAGATTTCCGCGGACGAGTTGCCCCGGGCCGACGAACCTGGATCGCATTTTCAGATCCCGGATCGTGCCCCAAATCCTGAGCAGACCTATGTGCAGCGCGAGCGCAGAACCATTCTTCACAGCGCCATAGCTAGACTTCGCCCACGTATGCGCGCGGTCATCGAAATGGCCCAATTTCAAGAACTGCCCATCAAGGAAACAGCGAAGATTCTGGACATTTCCGTTGCCGCAGCCAAGGGCCGCTCCTTCCATGCTCGCGCTGCTTTGCGTAAATCCGTCGCGCTCCGTGCCGCGGTCCAGGCCAGGACGGAACCCGCTGCATAGATTTTGGGTAGTCCCTGGCGAATTGTTATTTCGGGTGGGCATGTATGATTGTTACGCCCTAAACGCCCGGCTGACGCGCCCCTATGTTCATCCTATCAATGTCGCTGATTTCAAAGGCATTCGCGCCGGACAGCATTTTCGGTAGGGACAATCGGTAAGCACGACATTACCGGCTATCTCTGCCCAATATCACTCGCATGGAGCGTGAAAACGCGGATCCATGTTGCCAAAAGAGCCGCAAGAACCGCCAGAGAGCATGGCGAGGAAGCGCATCCCTGTTAGGATAAATCTTGATGAGCGCACAGAGATTTGTAGGCGGTTTGGGGGCGGGTGCGCCGGAAACAGCCGCATTCTTTGACACAGAATGCAGATCGTGCGCCTATGTGTTGACTCCACGGGTGGGGATGCTGCCCTATTCCGGCGCACTGTCACGGTCGGCCTCGCTCCTTCTTCCACGACATCCCGGAGCAAGCGCGGACCCACCCTTAATCCCCCAGCGGGAGCGAACCCGAGTGAGACCTCAGAGATTGCCGTGATGGTCGGATTTTGAGCGTTAATCCCGAATAAGGTGATCTATTATACCGGCTACACAGCTACACTCGCGGCCTTGATGCAGTGATGTAAGTATCGAACGTGCAGTTCGGCTGCTGTTGCAGGCCTCTGCGTCGCAGCGGCGAGACCATTTCGATTTGGTAACGTTCGGCGAGGGAGGTCAGTTCACGACCTTGAATATCGATAAGACCGCTGCGCTGCCAGCTGTCTTGCACTCGATTTTGTGAGGAAGACTGGAAGACTATTTATCTCAGGCAAGCAAGCCTGTGTTCTTGGTAGAATCCAACTGTCACTGCGCTGTTCCGCACAATTCTCGACGCTTCGGCGATTGTTTTCAAGCACTTGCCACAAATCGAGCCGCCTGCTCCGGACCAGTCTCCCCCCATTGCTAACTTGCGCCGGTCCTTATGTATGTGATGTATGTGCGTCTATATATGAGCATCGCAGTCGCCGCGGATCCTCGTCTCCGTACTTACTTGGAGCCAAGAGCCGATGGTCGATCCGGTTTGGCCGGCAGATTTCTATTTAATCCAGAGACGGGCCGCACAGATCTTAGAGAGGAAGGCCATGCCTAATCAGCCGTCACTAGGATGCGACCGCCTTTACGCGACCTTGGCACGCGGCGGATTATGATATCCACGTCACGATCCAGGGCGGTGAGAAAATTCATTAGCCGTTCGACAGAAAAACCGTCCAACCGGTAATTGGACAAAGCGGACACTTTGGGTTGATTCACATTCAGTCGGCGTGCCGCTGCCGTTTGCGAGAGTTTCCGAGCCTGAATTATCTGGTTGATCGCGACGGCGAGTCGAACCGTCGTCTGTTTTTCTTCCGCGTTGGTAACACCAAGATCGGCGAAGACATTGCCGGAATTGGGAATCACCTCAGACTTCACTCTTCCCTTTTGCATATCGCACCTCATAGTCGGCCCTGGCATCGCTAAGCCGACTAAAGTGCTCCTGTTCAGCAGCAGTTGTGCACGCTTCCTGAGAATGGACGCGGCAAGGTCCTTTGACAATATTTTCCACTTTAGGCCTTCGACCAGCGTCGCTACGGCAGGAGCTCGAGCCGTCGTAAGAAGCGCGGGCCTACCCGAATTGTGGCGAAGTCGCGCCGATCAGTGGTCAGCACTCGATAAACCTTGCGCCGCTCAGTAAGTGCGGCTACCGTGCCGTCGACTAATCCAAGATCGAGCTCTTTGAACTTGGCGTCGAATTCGAGCGCGCGAACAAGATCGGAAGGCAGCGGCAGCTCGTACTCGTAGCGGGTCGCTGGATCGAAAATCTCGGCGATCAGCTCGCGCATGGCCGCCCGATTGTCTCTGAGGAAGTAGTCCACCTCAGCGAGCACCAGCGCTGGTACTATCACGACGGTCGCGGTGGTCAGAATCGTTTGGTATTCCGGAAAGGTCGGTTTGTGATCAGGCGTCCGTGCGAGTGCCTTGAGGAGCCCTCCCGTGTCGGCGATGATCAGTCCACTCAATCGTCGAGATCCCGAAACAGCTCGGATTCGTCTCCCAGCTTCGTGTCGGTCGACTCAAACAGTAACGTAGAGGGCGGTCGGCGACCGGTGTAGTATCGCGAGGCGACGACGCGCAGGCCTTTCCGGACCAGTTCCGAAGCGGAGTGCCCCGCCGCTCTCGCGCGCTTCAAAGCACGAACATCCTCTTTGTTCAAGCGAATCGTTGTAGAGATCATCCGCGCCATACACTCACCATACAACAAAATAAACAACCTAGCAACGACCCAAAGGAGCCAAGGAGGCTATGCCTTTCGGAAGGCGAAAAACCCCGCCCCCCAATATTAAACTGCTAGAAGTATTTGACAAGTGACAATTATCACTTTACACTGACCCTTGAGATTAGGACTTTAAGCATCGAGGCTTGAAACGCCTCTATGAACGCGGTGACCGCAGCGGGATACGGCCGGACCTTTTGGATACGGTCGAGCGAATTCTCACGGTTCTCGATTCTGCCACGACACCGCAGGCTCTCGATCTCCCCCGCTATCGCCTGCATCCGCTCAAAGGCGATTTGAAGGGCTTGTGGTCCGTAACGGTGCGGGCCAATTGGCGCATCATTTTTCGTTTTGAAGAGTTTTCGTTTTGAAGAGAATGATGCCTTTGACGTTGAACTTACCGACTACCATTAGGAGGACGAAACTATGTCTATGAAAAACCCGACCCATCCCGGCCTTGTGGTCCGGCATGATTGCCTTGAGCCTTTGGGGCTCTCTGTGACCGCGGGAGCGAAAGTCCTCGGCATCACCCGACAGGCCCTCAACAACGTGGTGAATGGAAAGTCCGGTATCAGCCCGGAAATGGCTATCAGGCTGTCGAAGGCTTTCGGCAGTACGCCTGAAACCTGGTTGCGGATGCAGCTCGCCTACGACCTCGCAGCAGCACGTAAGAACGAAAGCAAGATCAAAGTCCGCCGCCAGCATCTCGTGGAGTTGCACGCATAGGATCGTCCCTCCTGCGAAAAGAAAATCCTGCCCGACTTGCGACAAAAACGTCATGGTGTGTATGAGCGCACGGATATTTATTAGCGGTTTATTGGCGCTTTTGGCAGGGACCAGATGCCATCGCAAGCACCGCAGGCGGCCAGTGCGCCGTATGCGAATCTTGCAACAGCCTTATCCCTTAAGGCTTTACGGCAAGTCGTTGATTTGGCGAGTGGGGACGTAGTTCAGCTGGTTAGAATCCCACACTGTCACGGCCAATTCCCTCCCCACTTCAAGGATCATCACTTTCGCGGTCCACTTCTTGTCCTGACGGCCCTGCGTCGAAAATTCCACGGCTGGGCGTCCGCGTCAATCGACTCTATGTCGGTCTCAATAAAGGGAATTTCACGAAATCCCTTTACTTGGATGAGGCAACCCTCGCTCGCGACTGCTTGCGCGAAAACTTTGCCGTCCTTCAGTCTTACCGAAACAAACTGGTAGCCGAAATCTTTCAAATCATCCTTTTTCAAATGCTTCAAGCTCTCAGGTGGGATCGGCACTAGTTTCTTCATGCTTTACCTCAGCGAAACTCTGCGACATGAGACCACCGTGCTACAACAGAGTTAATGCTGTGTGAACGCGGCGGTCGCCTGGTATTTGGCCGACGGCGACAGGGTATCTGCCGCCTGTCCGGCTGCCAGGATGGAGGCTTTTCCGATTCTCGGTCTTTCCTTGACACCTACGCTACTCGGCGCTAGTCTGCGCTCATGAAGGTCGGGATTTTTCTACTCACATTGTTGAAACGCTTTGTCACGAAGGTCAGAGAATTCCTCAATAGACCCACAGACGTACGCTACACAAGCGCTCCGCTCTGGAGACCATGGCGGGACTTCTAGTCTTGGCCAGCGTTTGAGCGAGCGCAGTAGTCCTGGTTAATGGTGCCGGACAAATCGGGACTTATCCGAACTCGTGCCAGAAACGATGCGTTTCTACTCCAACACGTCCGCTTTAAGATGCGACCGAGATGGCATCAGCTTGGGTGCGGACCGCCTTCGGCGTTCTTCGCTTCGACCGCCTCCGTGCTTTGGTTCATCTCGAAAACGTTGCTTTCAACTCATGTCCTGGCGAAATTGAGGTTTCGAGAGGAACGGCGCGAGTTTCCTAGGCAAAGGATTCCAAGGAGTTGGGTGGCTTGTCGAGCCCTCTCAATGGAGATTGGACCGGGGATCGATGTCGTGGTGTTGGCCGATAGTGAGTTTACTGCAGACCATCAGCCCGACCCTGAGAGCGCGTCTGTTATCTTTAAGTTTTCTACGACCAAAGGAATCACTCTTGATTAATTACTAGTCGAGGACTGCGGTGCGGTTGAGTCTGGTGTGCGAGTGTAAATCTGTCGCGACCCAACGTTAAACTACGGCAGTTCCAGATCGAGAGCGTAAATTTCGTCAGTACTCAAGTCACGGACGAAGAGAGCAGAGCCGTCGGGGGCAACATTGCTCCAGGGACCAGCGGCACGACTCTTGAATCTGGTCAAGGCCTTCAAATCGGCCAGCAGCTCCGAGCGTGTCTGGCCGACCTGTATGCGCTGAAAAGTGGGATGGTCGCTGAACGCAATGTCGTAGTAAAGGTAGTGCCCGTCTGGTGACCAGTTGGGAAATCCGAACGCTCCCGGTTCCGTGATCCAGTTCGACCATTTCTGGGTTTTGAAGTTGAACAGGAGGAGTTTGGTAGAGTCCTGGCTGAGCGCGGCCAGATATTGCCCATCGGGCGACCAACGGGGACTGTACAGATTTTCTGAGCCGGGGATGGTCGAGGCCTGCCGAGTAGCGAGGTTCACAATCTGAATTAGCAGTGGTTCCGTCTGTCCTGTTTCCTGGGTTCGACCCAAAGCGAGCTTCTTGCCGTCGGGGGACCAACTCGGATCTACCTGGGTGTGGCTTTCTGGGAGGACTTCCTTGGGCGAACCACCTTGAGCGGAGATCAGAAAGGCTTTCCAGGGCCGGCCCAGCTGGGTGTCAACATACGCGATCTGCGTTCCGTCGGGAGACCAGCGAGGCAGACCGGCAGAAACTGGCGGGTAGGTTAGCTGTAAACGGTCGCTGCCGTCTGTGCGGCTACGCCAAAGCGTGTATTCGGGGTAGGAAACGTATGTGACCCACCTGCCATCGCGGGAGAAGTCCAGCTCTCCGGCTGAAATCCCTGAAAGAAAAGGCACAAACTGATAAGACTTGGGATCGTAGCGGACAAGTTCGCCGCGACCCTGGGACCCATGCACAAACAGTTTCCTGCCATCTGTACTAGGCGTCAGCGAGGTAAAGGACAACGGACCGGTGGTCAGTTGAAAGGGTATGGAAGAACGCTTGCGAAAATATCCTGTGGTTTCGCGTAACACCCAAATGTCGCTTCCGGGAAAGCCGCTTACGAAAAGATAGTAGCGACCATCCGGCGTCCATACCCCGCAGCATTCGACGGGCGGAATGTGCCATCCCGGAAAGAGGGGATGAAGGTTGCTGCCGTCGGAGCGGATCTCCCAGAGCGCGGACGAGTCACTTTCGGGCCTTGCAATGGAAAAACTGATGCGAGAACCATCCGGAGAAAAGTGGAGTCCGTTGGGCTCGCCTGAAACGGTGACCAGCTTGTGCGGATCGGTGCCATCGGCGTTAGCCTGATAGATGTCTAATCCAGTGCAGAACACGACGTGGCGACCGTCGGGTGACCATGTGCCGCTGTGGCCGGCAAGATCGCCGAGCCGGCGAGGAGCTCCAGAGGGCAGGGGTACACTCCAGAACTTCGACTCGGCCTCGCTGCCCACGCTATCCAGGACCAACAGCTGGCTGTGATCGGGCGAGATCGCATTAACGATAGGGTTGGCAAATGGTGTGGGAATGGGCGAAGTCTCGCCCCCGCTCGTGGAAGCCTGTACGATCCGGTCTGCGTTGCCCGCCTCGGTTGTGTACAGCCGTGAGCCATCGGTCAGCACCCCGATCTTGGGGATGCCATCGCGAGTGAGTTGCGTGGTGGCCGTCACCCTGGGCGGAGGCAGCGGAGAGCGGAGCCAGGCAAATGCCACGGCGCCGACAAGGATTACCAGTATGATTGCGGCCGCCCACTGCAAGGTTGAATTACGCGCTGGACGGGTTGGGGCCACGACCTTCCCGGAAGTAGTATCCGGGCTGATACGTTTCAAATCGGCGTGCAACTCGGCTGCGCTTTGGAAGCGGACTTCACGATCTTTTTCCAAGGCCTTGTTGATGATGCGTTCCAATTCGGCGGGCAGTTCAGGATTCAGGCGCACTGCCGACGTGGGCGTCGCCAGCAGGATATCCTTCCCAAAGTCGCTGTTCGGCAAAATTGGCGCTGCAGCAGGATCGTCCTCCGTGACCGTGGCGACAAACCGATAGCCCCTCTTGGTAATTGTCTCTATAAATTCAGGATTGTCGGGTTTGTCGCCGAGCGCTTTGCGAATCTCCAGAATGTATTTCCGAAGAACTTCTTGGTTTACGTAGGTTTCCGGCCAAAGTGATTCCAGCAACTCGTCTTGGGTAACAAGACGCCCTGCGCGCTCCACGAGATACCGAAGAACATCGAACGCCTTGGGGGTTAGAGAAACGCGCTCGTCTCCGTGCAAGAGGAGATGATTTGCCGTGTCAAGCCGGAATGACTGAAACGATTTCATTTGCCAAACCCAAACCCGACCAGGACGGCCTACACCAGAACTGCCTTGGTCCGGATTGATTCTAACAAGTACAGCTCAGCTTACACGAAAGCTCCAGACGACTCTTGGAGATCGTTTCCGAGGTTCGTGGGCATTTCTGTCAGCTTTGCGCAGTAGAACAGAGATTCAACGGGAACGGAACGGAAACGTCACACCTTAGATTGGCCCAGCTTCTACTCTTTGTAGCGAGATACCCAAGGTTTGCCCGAAGGAAAGCAACTCCCTACTGCCCATATTTTGGCAGTAACACCGACAAAAGCAGAATCCGAGTTTTCATTGTCGACGTCGCGCGTCGGCAGAGAAGCAGAGGAAATATATGTTAGGAGCATGTGCGATGGCTATTTGGAAAAAGGACGAGTACAAGGCACCTATGGGCGCTTTGTGGAATGAACAAGGGAGCAAATACGGGCGCGGTCGATTCGCCCGAGAATTGTTTACCGGGCGGTATCAACCGGGTGAACTGTTACGGCTGTCCAATATCGCCGCGACATACGAAATCGACGAGGACGCATTGCTGAACATATTTTCGGAGTGCCAGTCGCTCGGTTTGCTGACGCTGTCGAACAAGAAAACTGCAACGGTGTGTGCGCCAAATCTCAAAGAGATGCAGGAGGCTTACGAAATACGCGCCGGTTTGGAAGAAATCAGCGGGCGAACTGCAGCGACTGTGTTCAAAGGGAACACCGGACGACTGCGGTATGAGCTAGCCGCTATGCGAGCTGCGCTTGAAGAGCGCGATCTTGACGCCTGCGCAGAACACGACGTGCGATTCCACCGAGCTATTCTGCGGGCTTCACAGAACGACGTGCTTTTGCGTGTTTGGGATGCCTTGGCAGTCGATCTCCGCATGCGAGCAACAATAGGAAAGGTGACGCAAAATCTAGCTGCGGTGGTGGACTCTCATCAGCCCATTGTAGAGGCGCTTGATCGCGGCCAGGGCAGAGAAGCCGGATTGCTGCTGCGTAATCACGTAGAAACCGTTATGCAATTCCTAAAGAAGGCGGATTTCGACTCCGGAGTCCAACGGGCGGTTGCCAAGGACCTGGAGACCGCGAAGGACATTCAAAACGCCCTTTTCCCGCCTCAGAGCTTCTCGATTCCTTGCCTCTCCTGTGAAGCCTTCTACCAGCCAGCTCGTGGCATCGGCGGCGACTACTATGACTTTCTTTCTCTGTCTGCCGGACGTTGGGGTATCGCCATTGGAGACGTGTCCGGAAAAGGAATTGGTGCCGCCCTGCTCATGGCCAGTCTACAGGCCTCCCTCAGAGCACAAGCGCTACAGTCACATTTGGACCTTTCGGCGATTATTGGGGGCGTCAACCATCTCGTTCACGAATCATCCCCGACTGGTGTTTTTGCGTCACTCTTCTATGCAGAGTACGAGCCATTGAGTCGCAGGTTGCAATATGTGAATGCTGGCCATAATCCGCCGATCATCGTGAGGCCCCGGACGCAATGCTGCGAACTGTTTCACTTGCGTGCTCAAGCTGTGCCTATCGGGATATACGCGGAGGTTCAGTTCGAGGCAACGCAGTTCCAATTGGCGAAAGACGACATTGTGGTGGCATACACAGACGGAATCACGGAGGCGGCCAACCCTTCTGGCCAACTCTGGGGAGTGGAGAGGCTCGAGAGTCTGCTGCGGTCTTGCAGCCAAATGGCGCCAGGGGAAATCGTTGAACGCATCCTGGCCGAAGTATCCGACTTTGCAAATGACGAGCCACAGCGTGACGATGTAACGCTTGTGGTAATGAAGGTTCAGGAAGGGTGCGACATTTGAGGTTGCTTGATAATCTCGAGCTGTCGGTCGTATTGGTGGCTATTCGTTGAAGTGGTTTTGTTGGTGAGGAGCCTTTCGATTACGGTGTTTTACCATTCCTCTCTGAGTTTCCGCACGCGATGTCAAAATCTAGCTGCAGGCTCAGTGCAAATCTCCCGCCAATCGAAGCCGTTGGTAATCGGTTCGACGGTGGTCGCGAGGGGCGTGACGCTAACCGGAGGGTGGCAATGACCGAGCATGCGGTGGTGATCGCCGGAGGAGGTCCGACAGGACTGATGTTGGCGGGCGAGTTGGCGTTGGCGCGGATTGACGTCGCCATCGTAGAGCGGCGGGAAAGCCAAGACCTCGCCGGCTTGCGCGCAGGCGGGCTGCATATACGCACGATCGAGGTACTCGATCAGCGGGGAATCGCCGATCGCTTCGTTTCGCAAGGGCAGCAGATTCGTAGAGCGCCCTTCGCCGGCACTGTTCTCGATATCAGCGACCTTCCGACTCGCCACAACTACTTTCTCGCACTCTGGCAGATGCGCATCGAGCGCATCCTGGCCGACTGGGTCAGCGAGCTGGCGGTGCCGATCTATCGTGGCTGTGATGTGACGGATTTCGCGCAGGGCGACACTGGCGTCGACGTCCGGCTGTCCGATGGCCGATCGCTGCGAGCGAAGTATCTCGTCGGGTGCGACGGGGGGCGCAGTCTGGTCCGCAAGAAAGCAGGCATCGACTTCCCCGGCTGGGATCCGTCAACCAGCTACTTGATTGCCGAGATCGAGACGGCCGAAGAGCCAGCGTGGGGCATCCGCCGCGGTGAAAAGGGTATCAATGCTATTGCCAAGCTCGAGGACGGCAAGCGTGCGCGAGTCGTGCTGAATGAACAACGCGTCCGACAGGGCGACGAGCCGACCCTGCGCGACGTCCGCGAGGCGCTTATCGCCGTATACGGGACGGATTATGCCCTTCGCAATGCCACCCATATCTCCAGGTTTACCGATATGGCCCGGCAGGCGGCTTCCTATCGGGACAGGCGCGTGCTCCTGGCAGGCGACGCGGCACACGTGCATTCCCCAGTAGGAGGACAGGGACTCAACGTCGGAGTCCAGGATGCGGTAAATTTGGGATGGAAGCTCGCCCAGGTGGTCCATGGAACATCGCCGGAGAGCCTCCTGGAGACCTACCATGCGGAGCGGCACCCTGTCGGCGCCCGCCTCTTGCGCAACACCATGGCGCTCGCCGTAATCGAGCGCAGTGACGATCGTATCGGGGCCTTGCGCGAAATGATGTGCGAGTTGATGAAGTTGAGCGAGACCCGCAAGCAATACTTCGCCATGATGTCTGGTCTGGACATTCATTACGACCTCGGCGAAGGACATCCGCTGTTCGGACGCCGCATGCCCGATCTCGACCTCGACACCGCCAACGGCCCACTACGGCTCTTCACCCTGCTGCACGAGGCCCGGCCGGTGCTACTTAATCACGGTGAGCCCGGCGGCTTCGAGATCACTCGGTGGGCAGATCGGGTTCAGTTGCTCGACGCCAAATACGCTGGTAAGTGGGACCTTCCGGTACTTGGCACGGTCACTGCTCCAAGCGCCGTGCTGATTCGGCCCGACGGATACGTGGCCTGGGTGGGAGACTTGAACCAGCAGGGGCTCGCCGACGCGCTGACCACTTGGTTCGGACCACCTGCTGAAGCGTAGCGCACGAGCTCCCGAGATCGCTACCCAAGTGATTTCCGATTAGGGCAGCGTTTACGAGGACTCGAAATGGTAGGCCCGCGAGGACTCACCTTTCCCTGTGATACCTGTTTCACAGATACGGGCCACAGGGTGGAGTCACAAGTATGAGCCAACGCGTCGACCACCGAAGGGCCTACTTTGCTTCCAGCCACATACGGAGTTGGCGAAGAGAACGCTTCATCGCCTTAGGGCGACGCGCGTATGTGATGCTCAAGCCTCGTACCATCGCCACGATCGCATCGACAGCCGTTTCGGGTCCGAGCGGTGAGTTGAACTCTCCTTTTTGAATCCCTTCCCTCACGATCTGCATGAGGAAATGCTTCCAGCGCTCGTCGTTTTCCGCTGCTACCGACCGAACCTTCGGGTCGCGCATGGCGCGCGCGTTAATTTCATCGAGCACAAGGAACATCTCGGGTTTTTCACGTACTTGGCGCACGAGTTCATCAAAATGAGCGGCGAGTCGCTCGCTCGGCCTTATACCTTTGTCTTCGGTCGAAGGACCCCGTCCGATAGAAAGCTCCTCAACGATGTAGTCAAGCACTCCCTCGAAGGAAGCACTCATTGCCGATAGGCCAGTGCTAAACTTCAACCAGTTGGTTGACACCCCCGCCATCAAAGGACGAAGAACAATGGCAACAATTCGCGCGAATCAGGAAGTTGTTACACAGATTAATGTGTTTGAAGTTGATCCGAAGAATCAGAACGAACTTGCGCAGCTACTAACGGAAGCAATTCAGACCGTGAGCAACATGCCGGGCTGGATTTCTGCTAGTGTCCATAAGAGCTTGGACGGAACGCGCGTCACAAATTACGCTCAAGCGGCTGACTACTCTTCATCGGAAACAATCGTCGCGCGGCTTCAGAAGCAAGGGTTCTTTGACAGATTTCAAAAATTGTCGAAGCCCAATCCGTGCCTCTACCACTGCGTCTTCAGCCTCAGCTCGGACTGAGGGAAAACAGGATAGTTCAAGCCCGTTCGCTATCTACACGGCGGACGGGCTTGTCCGCTCTACCCGGAAGTGCAGGTTTGCTCACGACGCGGAACGCTGCAAGAACGGACCGTAGAGAAAGCTGAGACTGATTTGGCGCTCTCAGGAGCTAATGGAGGAGCGAGAATGAAGAAGAATCAGGTCATCAGGAACAATGCAACGGGTGAAACGTTAGCCATGGTCGCCGATAACGAACCGGTTCAAGGTCTGCCTCAGAGTCCAAGAAGGGTTTCGGCATTTCCATGCGCGATCCTCGCCCTGTCGGCGGGACTAACAGGCAATTGGTCTAAGAATGCCCGTGCCTGAGCCATCGATGAGTACGGGTAGTCCGCTGAGAACATTATGCGCTCGACGCCGGCGTGAAGCAGGAGGTCGAGAAAAGTGGGTGTGAAGTTGAATCCGCTGAACGTGTAGTGCACGTTCTCGATAAGATAGGCGCTCATCGGCCGCTTAAGTCTTGTCATGGCCATCGGCATGACATCGAGTCGTTGCAACATGAAGGGTAACGTCTCACCCATGTGGCCAATCACAATTTGAAGTTTTGGATATTTATCGAATACTCCTCCGAGAATGAGACGAATGACATGGATTGCGGTCTCGATGTGCCAACCCCAACCCGCGCCAGCCAGCAGGTCGGTTACTATCGGCGAGAAACCGCCGTATGATGCCTCAATCACCGGCTTCGGAGGCTGTGTGGGGTGGAGGTAGATCGGAACATTCAGCGCCTCGGCTCGTTCGAGGATTGGCCAGAAGAATTTGTGATCCAGATAGCGTCCCCGGCAGTGACCATTGATGATCGCTCCTTTGAAGCCGTGTTCACGGACCATTCGCTCCAATTCTTCCGCGGCTTTGTCCGGTGCTGCGGTTGGGAGCGCAGCAAATCCGGCGAGACGTGCGGGATTCTTTTTGACTGCATCGGCTAGGAAATCATTCGCTTCACGAGCTAGTGCCAGAGCATCGGCAACTTCTAACTGTTCCGTGCCGGGCGAAGTGAGCGAAAGGACCTGCATATCAATCCTTGCCGCATCCATCTCGCTTATTCTTTTCTCGCCAACGTCGCAGAGCTGTTCAAAGAGCTTTGCGGCAGCAGCTCCGAATTTCAATGCTTGTGCTTTGAGTTCTCGTCCCGGGCCGTCGAGGAAGCCTGGACTTGCGTAGTGTTCTTCAAGGGTTATGGTTCGCATGTCATCCCCCAGCGTATCGCGTAACCAAGGGTCATTTTTTTGCCCAGGGACCAATTCTAGCTTGGACTCTCAACGGCTCGTGGCCGTTCAATTAGACAATGTGTCCGAGGGTCTCGCAGGGTCAGTGCCCGAGAAGTCAGATGGACGCAGGACCTGTCGCGACTTTGCCATAACTTTCACGGTTTTATTGCAACTCTGGCTCCAGTGTGAAAACATTAGGGACGAAGATTGCTGCGGCCCCCAGCCCACTCGGTTCGCATTCGCTTGCGAACAGTTTGGCGCGAAGGAGGCCACGTCATGACGAAGACGCCGCTCAGAGTAGTCATCATCGGTGCGGGGACGGGCGGTCTGTTCCGTTCGGAGTGGACAGCAGCCTATGAGCGCTACGGTTTGGTGGAATGCTCGTTTGCAGATCAATAGACATTTTCAAAACTCTCTTTCTGTGACAGGATCACAACCTTATTGCTTTGGGATTGAGGATTGAATCAGGGCCGGCAGTGAGCCGCGGAAACCACAGCCCGGGCGAAGTGCTCAGGACAGGGGCGACCCAAGGATTTCGATCCCGTACTCTTTCGCTGACGGCTCAAGGCGAGCGGGATCCGACGACTGTATCGAAAACAGCTTTTCGAAGAAATGATGAAAGCCGCCCGGAGTAACCATTATCAGTATTTGCGCTTGGATGTTGGTGAAGTTTTGAAACGCGTGCACGGTGTCCCGAGGCGCAAAAGCCGAGCCGCCTGCGGGCAGTAGCATTCTCTCGCCATCAACCTCCACAGTGATTTCGCCATCCAGAACATAGAACCATTCGTCCTCGCGGGAGTGGCGATCCAGCGGCGGTCCTCCCATCGGCGACACGGGATGCTGGAATGTCGCGACCGCACCATTGCTGTTGGCATTCGTCAATTTCACAAACACGTCGTGACCCAAAATGATCAGTGGCTTGGGCGAGCGCCCCTTGCCCGGTGGCACGGGAAAGGCATTCAGACTGCTGCTTTGTATCGTCATCCTATTTCTAAAAGGAGGTTATCAAGATATGGAACAAGCATTACAACTGGTCGTCGTCTTCCTCGCGGGATTAGCGACTGGGGGACTGCTGGCCAACTGGATAGGGCTTGGACGCGCAATGTCTCGCCTCTCGGTATCGACCTACGTTGAATTCCATCAAGCCACCAACCACACGTTCAATCCCTACATGCCGATCGTGGTTGTGGGCGCATTGTTGGGTGGTATCGTGCTCGCGATTCTCTCTCCAGGGATTCATTCGCTCTCCGGCGACTTGGCTATTGCCGGATCTGTTTGTTATGTCGCAGTCCTCGCGATTGCCTTGTCCACAGACGTCCGGATCAACAAACAGATCGCACGCTGGTCGGTTCAGAGCCCGCCCGATGACTGGGCGTCCATTCGCGCCAGTTGGATTCGATTTCACATTGTCCGCACTTTGTTTTCACTTCCAGGACTGGCCTGCTACATTCTTGCTTGTCTTGTCGGTCGATGATTCGCTAACGCATGTTCTGTGCGTGCAAGAACTGCCCCCTCGCAGTCGAAACCGTGCTTTGCTCTCGCTTCTCATCGGCTGCGGCCTCCGGAGAGCTGAGGTTACAAGCTTACGGTTAGAGGATCTCCAGCTTCGCAAGGGCCATTGGGCTGCGCACGTTTCAGAGCTCGACGGATCAATGCCGCCAGAGAGCATGACGAAGAAGCGCATCTGTGTAAGTATGAAACTCGCATGAGCGCGCAAATTCTTATTGGCGGTTTATTGGCGGTTTTGCCTGGAGCGCTTGCAGTCAGGGACGTCCCAGGCACTCAGTGCGCTGTATGCAAATCCTGCAACGCCTTCATTTGCAGGGTTTTAGCGTAAGTTGTTGATTTTGGCGATGGGGACGTAGTTCAGTTGGTTAGAACGCTGCCCTGTCGCTCGTTAGAGGCCCACACTGTCACGGCGGCCCAACCCGAGGCCGCATCGCGTTCATAGAGTCAATGAGTTGACGGTCACCCATAAATATGGGAGCATGCAGGTATGAAGACGACGCTCGAAATTCCCGACGCTATCTTTCGCCGCGCCAAATCCGTTGCTGCTGAACGTGGGATTCCGCTCCGAGCACTCATCTCGGAAGCCCTCGCTGACAAACTCCGGGCCGACAATGGCAGCGACAAGCCGTGGATCACTGCTTTCGGCAAGCTCCGTCATCTGCGGAAGGAAACTGCGAGGATCAATCGCGTTATCGAGGAGGAATTCGAGCAGATCGAGGCCGAGGATCGCCTGTGATCCTGGACACGAATGGGCTTTCGGCCATGGCAGATGGCCAATCAACGCTGGAACCCATCCTTCGCAAGGCCGCTCAAATCGCTATTCCCGTTATTGTGTTGGGCGAATACCGGTACGGCATTTCGCACTCCCGAGACCGGAAGCATTACGAACAATGGTTGATCGAATATCTACCGAAATTTCGAATCCTCGATATCGACGAACGTACCACCATCCCGTACGCTGCAGTTCGGACAGAATTGAAGAAGGCCGGAACGCCGATTCCATCCAATGATGTTTGGATTGCTGCGCTCTGTCGTCAACACTCCCTTCCGCTTTTAAGCCGCGACCGTCATTTCGATGCAGTGCCCGGACTCAAAAGATTGGAGTGGTAGTTTTTGCCGTGTGCCTGACGTAGTTCAGCTGGTTAGAATCCCACACTGTCACGGCCAATTCCCTTCCCCCGCTCGTCAACAATCCCAGAAGGCACACCGCAGACCGTATAATTAAGGATGCCTTTCACATTTCGCAGAGCGTTTCGTAACAGTCCGAATCGGACCTGACCTTAGACCCTGGGGTCGGTTCTTCGGAAAACGCGGAAATGAGCACCGATCGTCTTTCCCGGAGCGCGGTGGCTAGCTCACTACGTACCCGTCCGTATAGACTACCTTCCACTATGCTCGAAGCAGCGAAGAACCTATTCCTAATTGTCAGTGCACTCTTCCCGATTGTCGATCCGCTCGGCGGCAGTCCCTTCTTTTTGGCCATGACAAATAAATACCTACCAGAAGCGCGGAGAGCGCTGTCATGGCAAATCGCGCTGAACAGCTTCGTCCTACTCGTTGCGTCGTACTTTGTGGGAACCTACATCCTTGCGTTCTTCGGAATTTCTCTGCCGATTGTGCAGGTGGGCGGCGGGATCGTTCTGGTTGCGATGGGATGGGCGATCCTGTTGCAGCGAGACGAGGGCTGCGATGCCGCCAATCGCAAAAACATTCATCCGCAAGACGCCGTTCGTGAGGCATTCTACCCTTTAACTCTACCGCTAACGGTCGGTCCAGGCTCAATTTCTGTCGCGATCACGTTAGGTGCAAATGCCGCGCACAGTCACTCACTCCATCCGTTAACGATTTTGGCCGCGCTCGTCGGCTCGGCGCTGATCGCGTTGAGTATTTTCCTTTGTTACGGATTCGCTGACCGACTGGCGCGAGTTCTGGGTCCGACTGGGATGTCCGTGATGACAAAACTCTCGTCATTCCTTCTGGTCTGTATCGGGGCCCAGATCGTCTGGAACGGCATGAAAACTCTGCTAGAGTCCGTGACGCTGCACATCGCTCCGTAGGACATCAAGATGCGCACTCCGACAGCCGTGGCTGGACGCACTTCTACAGATAGCGCGTTTTCCGGCCAAGTGTGCTCAAGACCTTGAATAGCTCCACACTAGCCGACTTCGCATTACTAATTGGTTCAGGCTTGCGGGGGCGTAGTTCAGTTGGTTAGAAACGCCTCCCTGTCACGGCAGAAGTCGCGAGTTCGAGTCTCGTCGTCCCCGCCATTCTTGCAGATTGGTTCGCCTCTCCTTCGTATCGCTACGCTTTGCTCGGACAAGCCCGTCGTCCCCGCGATTCCATAATGATCGCCAAGCCAGAAACGTTCCGGTCCTGTTACAGTACGGTTTTGGGCTGGAATTCAATTTACAACTAACTTTGAGGCGGCGATTATGGCCAAGATTGTGCACTTCGGTTTAACCGCGGCAACGGCTTTCATTTTGGCAACGTGCGGCGGAAATGTACTCGCGAACAATGCAAACGCCGATGACACACCTGAAAGGACCGCTTCGGCCGGACCTACGAAGGTTGCACTTATAACACTCGAGAAGAGCGCGTACGAGGCTTGGAAGTCCAAGGACGCGAAGTTCTGGGTTACATTTCTTTCCGATAAGTTTGTCGGGTGGGGTTCGTTTGGCAAGCTCGATAAGGCATCAGCGACAAAGGAATACACCGGCACTGATTGCGAGATCAAAAGCTACGCCCTGTCCGACGAGCAACTGAGCTCGCTTGGTAAGGACGCGGCGCTTATCACCTATAAGGCGACCGTTAACGGCACATGTGGCGGACAACAGCTCCCGACCAATAGTCGGGCGGCAGCGATATATGTTCGCGACGACGGTAAATGGAAACGAGCCTTCCACGCCCGAGCTGCGATTGTCGATCCAAAAGGGACCCTCGCGAAGTCGGTTGACAGGCAGCAGGCGCTTAATGAGGACAATGCTCAACCGACCAATCGAAATGCCCGCACCGACGCCATGCTCGCGGTCGAAAGGAATGTGTGGGAAGCCTGGAGAGCACACGATGCTAAGAAGCTTGCGGACCTGACGGCTCGGGATATTTCCTTCATCAATATTTTTGGTGTCTACCTCGCAACTAAGACCGATGCGATGCAGGACTGGTCCGGGACTTATTGCGATGTCAAAAGTATCAGCCTCACCGACGCCGCGGGCACGATGCTCTCGCCGATGGTCGGCATCCTGACATTCAACGCCACGGCGGACGGCACGTGCTACGGTCAGAAGGTCGGACCGGTTTGGGGTTCGTCGGTCTACGTTAAGTACGGCGATGTGTGGAAATGGACCTTTGGCATTAATTTACCCGCACACCGGGAGGGCACTTAGAGACTGCGGCGCATGCTCGGGAGTTTTCCAACCCACAACCCAACCCACAATTCCTGTATCCCTGTGCGGCTTGCGCCGCGTTTTGGCAGTCCCTGCGTCTTAGTAAGTTGTAAAACCTATTCACACAGCGCTGTCACTCCACTGAAACACACCGCAAATAAAGAACTTAACGCGTCACTCGTTTGCACTCTGTACACCGTCGTCCACTTACACGCGAATCCCCCGTAGACCAACAAAAAGTCATACAAAACTCAAACACGCCTGCACTGCCCCGAAGGAAGGGTTCGTAGCGTCAAGGTCGCGAAACCCCTCAACCGCTTCTTCACCATGTGCATTGTGCATTTCGTATCGGGAGGATGACGGTTACACCTGCGGTACGCAAAAAACTCCATCCTGCGGTTTTCAACGCGATTGCAACATTGCTACGTCTTGATCGCCTAGATAGTTTCGGCTTTAATATTGCGAATTCAAAGGCATTCGGGCCGGTTAGCATCTTTCGATGGAACGGGACAGAACTCAGAGATGGTCAGGGCAAATAGATTTGAATCATTGGATCTATGCCGATCTCACGAATGATCGGAACCTCTGTGTTTTCAGATCGGATGGGGTTTTCGGTAGCCACAGCCGGCTGCCGGAGCTAGCCGAATGCTGTAATCATTTGCTAGGAATGTATGTCGATTTGCAGTACCCTCTCGGGATTCGGGAGGACATCCATGCCGCCAATCAAGCATGTGTTTGTGCTGATGTTGGAAAATCGTTCGTTCGATCACATGCTAGGAGTGAGTCCGTTCACTGGGATCGATGCGGTTACGCAAACGCCGACGCAGATCAACGCGCTGCCGGCTGGGATGAGCAACTCGTGGAACGGCACGAATTATGCTGCTGGCCCGCCAGCCGTGGACCCGATCAAGAACGATCCTTACCATGAATTTGAAGACGTGCTCGAGCAACTTTGCGGAGCGGACGTCAAGTATCCGAAAGGGGGACCGTATCCGGCGATCAACAACAGCGGTTTCGTTTCCAACTTTGCGGTGGCCGCGAAGTCAACGAGTCCGGGCGACGTGATGAAATGCTTTACGCCAGAGCGTTTGCCGGTATTGTCGGCTTTGGCTCGGGCGTATGCGGTGTGCGATTCGTGGTTCTGTTCACTGCCCGGCCCGACGTGGCCGAACCGGTTCTTCGCGCTGGGCGCATCTTCAGGCGATCTCGACCATAGCCCGACCACCCCAGAAACAGTGGTGTGGGAAACGGTCGACGGATTCCAATTTCAAAACGGAAGTATTTTCGACGTCAAAGGACTGTCTTGGCGAATCTACGCGGGGAACAAAATCTTCACGCTCGCGCACGCGTTGAAAGGAATTCACATCTGGGATATCCGACGCTACGCGAAATTCGCGAAGGACATCAGCGACCCGAGCTATCCGGCGCAGTTCACATGGATCGAGCCGAATTACGGGCATGTCACCACCGATTATCTTGAGGGAAATTCGCAGCATCCGCTGGACGGCGTGACCGGGGGCGAAGCGCTAATCAAGGCGACCTACCAAGCGATTCGAAATTCGCCGCTGTGGGAGTCGAGCATGTTCATCATCACGTGGGATGAGCATGGAGGATTTTACGATCATGTTGCACCAGCGGGCGGCGCAGTTGAGCCCGGCGACCAGCCGGCGTTCCCGGGAGCAAATCGCTACGGTTTCCGATTCGATCAGTATGGGCCACGGGTTCCGGCGGTGGTAATTTCGGCGTTGATTCCGGCGAATACGATCGACCACCGGCCCTACGACCACAGTTCGATCCTGGCAACAGTCGAGCGTGTGTTCAAACTAAATCCACTAACAAGACGCGATCGCGCCGCATTGGATCCGAGCGGACTTGCGTCGCTCGCGGCGCCTCGCAATGTGCCGAATGTTCTTGGCGAAGTTCCACCAGAGGCGTTGGCCGCGCATCAACAAGTGCGGCTAGATGGGCTGCAGGATGAAGCGCCCGCAGCAACGCGACCCGAAGCACCCGTCGACGAACAGCCAAACTTGCCGGGGTTTATTTTTGTGGCTTCGCAGACGGACAAAGAGCTGCAACCGACGGAGGTTGCACGCGAAGTGCACCACGCGGCCGTCCGGGAGCGCGTGACGCGAATTCGCACCAAAGGCGATGCGCGCGATTATTTCGAAGAGGTGCGGCGAAAGGCTATCGCCGCAGAGCCCGAACTCTGATGGACGATGTCACGAATTTTGCATTCGGTTTGGGCCGCGGGAGCGCCACTGGGTGATCGTCGATTTGGTTGGCAAGGGCGGACGACTGCGAACCGTACCCGTCCCAGCGTGGTGCAAGGAACTTGTTGATGCTTGGCTCCGCAATTCAGGCGTGAGCGAGCGGAGAGTATTCAGACGGGTTTTGAAGAAGGGAGCGCGACAAGATGCTGGCGTGACAGCTAACGTAGTCGGGTATGCGGTCAAACGATGCGCCCAGCGGGCCGGTATAGTCAATTTGGCACCTCACGATCTTCGTCGCAGTTGCGCCCGCCTCCGCCACCAATGTGGCAGCGAACTCGAACAGATCCAGTTTCTGCTTCGCCACGCTTCGGTGCAAACGACGGAGCGGTATTATGCGCAGCGGATGGTTATGTAGAGTAGCTTCGGTAAGTGCTTGTCTGTCCGATCATTTCTCGTGACTCACAGCACATAAGATTTCATGATGCACCTCCTCGCGGCCACGGAGGCCGTCGCTTTTCAGAGGAGGTCCGTCATGGAGCAATTCGTTTTTGGTCTTGCGAAACTTGCCACTGAAGCGACTTGTCGCTGACGCACTGGAGCTGATGGGCTACAGCAAGGGATTATGGAAGCGCCTTTGTAACTCTTCGCGGGACATCCGCGCATGTCAGGTCTGAGTCGAGATTCGCCAACCAACCGAGGATATTATGCTGAGTCCAGCCAAGCACACGCGTTGACAATCGGCGACTTAGGACACCTACCGCACATGTCTACTTTCTGCGCATAGCGCGGAATCGAGTGTCGATTCGTGGTGACAGAGAAGAGAGAAAATCTCCGTCACTAGAACGCCTCAGTTGGGCTGAGAGCAAGGCGGCAACGTCAAGAGTATGCGCTTCGCGCGACTGAGGGATCGGATATAATCGGATATGGGAGTTGGCGGAGGCAGGCTACGTTGTTGGGGACACCGAGTTTGCGCGTCACTTGTGGGTCGTGTCTTATGAAGGTACCAACCCGCGGATTGCTTACGAACAAGGAGCCGAAGGCGATTGGGACCTGGTTGCCTTGATCTTTGTGCGCCCACCCAGCATTCAACCGAAAACTAACGGCAACAGCAGTTTGAGGGAAGAAGGACGAAACAAGAAACCACCCAAACAAGGAAGGTACGAAGGTTCTCAAGAGTCTTTTAGTTTTGTTTTTACGTCCTTATACGACTCGACAACATCGATATCTGTTCCTGCTACGTCTACCAAGGTGCAGCCCAC
This sequence comes from Candidatus Acidiferrales bacterium, assembly GCA_963804635.1. Taxonomy (GTDB): domain Bacteria; phylum Acidobacteriota; class Terriglobia; order Acidiferrales; family UBA7541; genus Acidiferrum. The sequence continues at coordinate 9,507 of CAWDRK010000039.1, read as the reverse complement.
CTCAGCGTCGATCGATTCCTGAAAATAGATAATGTTATTTGGATTGACGGACCACGCCACTGTTTTATTCTTTGGGAGGATTCGAGTCAGTTCTACGAATGCCATCGGTCACCTCGCTTCACTATCCGATCTCTTTATACACCATCTGATTCTCCTTGCCTCAAGCGAATGAGACGCAAAGTTGGCTTGAGAGCCGACATCACACCGATGACGTTTGCAAATCACTGATCGGGTCCTGCGCGCCCACTAATCGTGATAAAAAACACTCACCTCCTAACGAGTGGAATCTAATTACCATTTGCGCGTAGCCTCGGCTTCAATGCCGAGGCTGTTGAAACTAGCACCGTTTTTGCTTTTTAACCGCTACCATGGAGCGCGGGCCGCAGAAGGATAGCTCACCTCCATCCGCCGTCGGCGCCGCTCTTTGGTTTTGGGGACGATGGAGCGTCCTGGAACCAGTGATGGTCCCACTGGATGAAGTCCTAAATGCTGCGGTCAAAGTGGGCGAAGTTCATAACCGGTTGTTCCTAATTGGTGACTTCAACCAGATCTACGAGGCCATGGAAAAGGCGGAACAACGGATCGCCCGATGCCTGAGCAGCTCGCCGTGAATGCGCGGCGCTCCACCAGGTCGGATTCTCGACAACCATACGGAATATCAATGCGCGAACCTCTTTGCTGACACGCTTCCGTCCTCCTACCGGGCTGATTCTGGAGAAAAATCTGAATCCGACCTTTCGCCAAGTCATTCAACAGGTGTACGACGTTTTGGCTAGACACAGCCGTGCGAATTCCTTTACTTCATTGCCTGCAAGGCCGGTTCGAGCCAAGAGAAGAGAAACTGGTTGATGCCCGGAAACTGGGTGGCCAGTAAACTAAAAACAGGAATCGCCGCGGCGCAGGCAAGCTTTACCCAGAAGTCCATTCCCAACTCTCCCGGAGCCGTGGAGGTCAGGCGGCTGAGAATCACCTCGCGGTGCATTTCTGCATAGACATACGCCACGGCGCCGACCATCACCAGCAGCAAGACTACGCCGAGAGTTTGCAGAGAGGGATGCGGCTCGAAGGGATAGACGTTCATCGACATCACGATGAACACGTACAAGCCGGCGGCACTGATCACCAGGGTGCGCACACGAAGCAAGACGCTTACCAGGAAATTTACATAGACCAGTGCGGCGTATTCTTCCGCCATGGCACGGAACGGGAGCAACGGCGTTTTCGCCAGGCGGTCGTCTGAAGAAACTGCCGGAGCTGTTTGATCCTCTTCCCACATCGGTTTCAGTACGTCACGGATCAATATGGCCCCGGTCTTGGCCATTTCCTTCTGCAACGATTCGACACGTTTCATGAGTGTCTTCAACCGCCACCCTCTTTTGAAATCATCTCTAAAGATGCCTTTCTTTTTGTGCAAGCAGGTTTTAACTGTGCCCAGAAAATGAGTAGGGTTGAAAACACGCCGCATGATTTGGCCGGCGGCCTTCAGGTGCACGAGGAATGAGCCTTTTTTTTGTTCATACCGGGAATCCGACGGGCCGGACTTTTTGTTTTCGTCAGCGAAGATTTTCCAATAAGCTTCGAGCATAAGCTGTCTTGTTTCGAGCGTCTTTCTAATCTGAACGCGCGCCTTATAGCGGGCGCTATCTGTCAGCGGCGTACTCCAGTTTTCCACCAGGCCAAGCAGTCGCGTCAGATTTTCCATGGCGCGCGACATAACCTTGTACGTTTCACGCAGCGTGCTTCCTCCGGGGTTCCAAAACGAGTGCCAAGAGAGATCCATCCGGCTGAAGGCAACACGAAGCGGGATCCGGTCGAGGCCCGCAAGTACCTGGCGGCATTTTAACCAGGTGCGCACTAACTTCAACAGACAACCGAGAAACGCCGCAACCATTAAGCCCAGCAGAATTGTAAATCCCCAGTCGTAGGCCCGTCCTTCGATGGTCTGCACCGGGTGGCCACGGTCGAGCGCGGTCAGCGACGCGGCGGCTAAACCCATCACCGGAATTGTGATTTGCCAAGTGAAAACCAGCGGATGCGCTGTTCTTCTTAGCTCTTCTCCCTCGTCATCGCTGATGCGGTACGAATCAATGGGAAGATCGTTTTTTTCCGGCAACCTAGGACGGCGCAAGTCGACCAAGGATACTCCGCGCAAGCTGACCCATACCCACCAATACGCCGCCGCCAGCAGCAACAATACGGGCAGGGCAGGAGAAACGCCGGAGGTGATATGCAGCATCCGAGTGGACCAATAGACGCGCAGGCTTCCAGAGGGAATCCAAGTGAGCACGGTTTGGAAGCATGTCATGGCGCACACAAGGATGGTGAACAAGACGGCGACGGAGCGCTCGTGGCGCAAGGTGCCTAAATCCCAGATCGTGGCGGTTACGAAGAGTAGATACGGGAGCCACATCAAAGCGGTAAGGCCAGGAAAACCGGCCCAATCCACACGCGGACTTCGGGTGCACATCAGCAGAACGAACGCGGACGCTATCGCCAGTGCACCGAGCCCCATGATGAGCGTGCCCCGGTAATCTGTGGTTCGAGCAAATTGAGCGCTCGCTTCGGAGTCCGCAAGAATGGACCCCGTCCAACTGAGAACCGCGTGAATCACCAGAAGAAGCAAACAGATGCAGTAGGCGATGTTCCACCCGGCTGGAGTTCGCGGTTTGGTTTCAGGCGATTCCGCTGAAACAAGAAGAGAATAGGATCCAGCCGCCGTTTCTAGAGTGCTCGGAAGCTGCCCATTGGTCTCGAGATAGGCGCTGGGGATTTGTCCATCCGCAGAATGGAGTTCCTCGTCGCTCAGTCCGACCACGGGCCAGAAGCCATCTCGGCCGAGTATGGTCAGCCACAGCAAGGGACGCTCCTGACAGTAGTCCGTGCCAGACAGGTTAAGCAGGCTCGGAGATCCGTATTCCGAATACGGGGCGTAGGGAACGCTATCTTGGGATGCTCCCGGCGAAACTCTTCCTGCTGCAGCGATTCCCGGCGGCTGAAGGCCATGCGACGACACGGTGTCTTCTGCGTTTTGTTGGGCAAGAAGCCCGGCCATGGCGTTGAATGTTCCGACGCTCAAACTGCCGACAAAAAGCTGGTCCTCATGGCGATTAAGCAATGCCTTCTGGCGGCATAGTCTGTCGCTCAATCCGGGTATCAGCGCGTAGGAATTCAGTCCGAGCACGCCCCGCAAAGCGGGGTCGTCTTCTCTTGCGAAAAGCAAATCGGGGGCGGTAATAACGACCCTACCCTGCGGGTATGCTTTGCGAAGATAGCTTGCAAGGAAGAGTTCATCGAGGGGATCGGAGGCGAACAGCAGGGTGAATTTGGTGTGGTGCTTCTGAAGTTCACTGACGACGCCGAGCATCACTGCTTCCTGTGAAAGAGACATCTGGGTAACGGCGTAGGGCATCACGCTATCATCGTCGTTGCCGCCTTCGTCAAGATTCGTCGGGAGAGTTGGAACTCCGGAGGAATGGGCCGAGGTCGGCGGCTGCGCCGCGGTTGCCTTTTGATAGGCAGAACGGAAATAAGAAATTTCCCGAGGAAAATGTAGCCTGAGTACGTTTCGGTCGAGCCCGTTACGGGAGTCTGTGTTCGGGCAGATCTCCGGCCGTGTGGTCAGGGCAGCCGGCCTATGAGAGTCAGGGGAGGCGATCTCTACTTCCGTCCGTTGGTCCGGCGTCGCAAGCGTTCGCTGACCGCTCTTTGTGTTCGTTAGCTCCTGCTCGTCTGCGCGGTTCTGTGCGCCGAAAACGGTCTCGTCTTCGGAAAGGATGGCGACTTCGTTGGGGAGATAGCCGCGATCACAGGCAAACAGCAAGAATTCATCCCTTGCGTACTCGTCATTTTCCTGAAAGGAGACAAAGTGCGAGGCTGGCCCGAGTTGTTGCTGGAACCAGACTATTCCACCAGCCGTGGTAACCGTTCCGCTGTAAATAAACGTCTCGCTGGAAACCTTTGGGCTGTCAGGTCGTTGCAGTTCTTGCTGCAGTGATTCAAACGAACCCGAGAAGGAAGGGCCCAAAATCAGGAGAGGCGGCTTCTTTGCGTCCTCGGCCGCCGAAGAGCCTTCCTGAATCTCCTGAATGATTTTCACCGCGTTGCGGAACTGCTCTTTGTTCACACCCGCAGTTGGAGTTTCACCCACAACCAATACGAAGAGCGGGCCCTTCGGAGAGATTCCTATTTTGCTTATGGAACGATTGCGCGCCTGCGAGTCGTTCGAACGATCCGGCCGGAAGATCAAAAGTCCGGGGTACAATTCTCCTTTCGCCTGCTCTTCAGTTTCTTCTTGCTTGGTTTTGGAATCGGGCGGCCCGTCGTGTGGGCTGCGATCCCAGGGCATGACCGCCCGGTCGAAAACGTAGCCACTCATCTGCGCAGCTTGCTGAAGGGCTTCCGTGCTGCGGTCGAAGAAGAGTCCCAGATGCGTGTGCACCGGGTCAGGAAGAAGAGCGATGACGAATTGCACTGGCTCGCGGTTCGAAGGGCCCAAAGGGCCCGAAGACCTTTGAAGAGTCTTGAAGTACGAGGCAAGGCTGAGGTTTCCCCCGGAGCTGCTGTCTTTGACTCCGTAGAATTCCCTGATTGTGCCCGCAAATTTCGCGAAGTAAGGGGTCTGGGGAACATTCTTCGCCGTGTTGACATTGCTTTCATGCTGCCTGGGCTCATTTCCTCGTGGTACCGGCGCGGCGGCTCCGTAACCCACAATGCGCAAAGTCCCGCCGATCAATACCAAGGCCGCGGCAAACAGGCTGCCTTTCTTCATTCGTTCACCAGTCCGCTCGGATCGCGGGGAATTGCGGTACGCAGGCAATTCCGAGCGCATTTATAGTACACTTGGACCCGTTTCGCTGCGGGAAATTCCGGCTAGGTGATAGAGCCGAACTAGCCGCTCGAACCTAGGAAAATTCCAGGGAGCTCCCAAATAGTAGTGCGCTGGAGGACTATGCCGTTTCACGATTGGCCGGCTTTTTAGCGGAGCGGTGTTAAGTTGCGTGGCGGATACCCTGGGGCGCAATCTGCAACCGAGAAGGCGCCGAGGCCTTGTAGCGCAAGGTGTGGCTGGCGAATCGTTATTTCTCCCAAGATTCCTCAGGATCCAGGATTCTCCGTCCTGCTACGACTCGTTGATGCGCAATCTCCGAGTAGAGGAGAACGCAGTGTGCTTTAGGCGGTCCTTGCCCAGAAGAACAGCCATGCACTTCAGAAAAACACGCCGAGATTGCAACTGCATCCTGTGTATCTGCTTTACAAACAGACAATTGTTAGTGAAATACCGAAATACCCGGACTTGTCGATCCGCGGGGTCCCGCCTTGTCACGACAATGGACCTCTCGAATTACTTCATCCAAAACCCTTTGGCGGAAGTTCGGGTGGAAACTCGTGTTGGCTCTGGGTGCGGCATGGTGATTAGTCGGCCCAGGCCCGATCCAAAGCCCTACAACGGGTAGTACTGCCACTATTAGGGCGAAGAGCAGCGGAATACGAAGGAAGTAGACATATGGCACATCGCGCATAGCTGGCTCACCTGCAAAGAGGACTATACGCTGCTCGAAAACCTACAGTGCCGGTGAACGCGTGACATCCTCCCGAGTGTTATACATGGCTGTAAGTCACCTTGACGTTATTCCCGTCGGTTTCAACTATCGCATGGTAATGCTGATCGGTCCGATAGGTTGGGTCGTAGGCCGATAGCGCTGCGATTACGGTCGAATCAGGATGATTGAAAGGCTGCCCGTGACTACTTATCGCAACTGTCGCACTCGGCGTCAGAGAATTCAGCCAGGGCGTGGTCCGCAGACTGGTAAGGTCCCGTTATCCGAACCATGATGGGGAACTTTGAAGAATCGGGTATCCGGAGGGATTTGACCCGCAATATGGGTCCACACTCCGTCGGCTTCGGCATCCCCGGTCAGGATGAAAGACACGTTCCCGAGAGTGAGCAGCAACACGACCGAATTATTGTTCTCGTTCGGAAGCACATTTCCCGGAAGCGGCCAGAGCGCCTGCATCGAGACGGCGCCAAAACTTGGCAGAATCTTGCTAATGTCAACGAGATCGTATTGTCCCACGCGTGCCGATCGATTCGCATAGCGAAGCAGATCAGCAAAAAAGACAGGCTGATTTGCTGGCTGTGAATACCAGAATCGGGCTGTGCCAAAATCGCGGAGGATCTTCTTCAGGCCCTGGCCATGATCGGCGTGCGCATGGGTGAGCAATACCCATTCGAATATGTGGCCGACAGAAGGAACGGTCATATTTTTCTTTTCGAAGAATCTCTTCAGGAAAATATGGGATGAACGGAGCGTGGATGTGTCGTTTGAATCGATAAGCCCATAATAGGCGTTACCCTGATCGTCTTCGGATTCGAGTAGCAGCGAATCTCCCCAGCCTACGTCAATCAATGTCACCCGAAGGCAACTCATCTCTTCCGTCCAAGAATCGTCATCGGAACTTTGTTTTCAACTGAAGCCTCGGATCTTTCGGCTCGCGGTTCTGTGCCATGGATACTTGTTCAGCAGTCCAGCCTCGAAAGGCGCTGGTCTCCTCTTCCGAAAACACGATTTCATTCCCTAGGTCTTTGCACCGGGCTTCAAACTCCTGCCGGGGAAGCTGCACATCACGATATTGGAACGCGAATACAAATAGCCTGAGTCCCGTCCGATAGACATCTCCTACATGGAGTGAGCGGGAGAACAGGAAATCCGGCAGCCAGATGTCCTCGAAACTGAGAGACAAGCCCGGATCCTTCTCAATGCGCTCAAACAACCCCTCAATAAGGATTTAGTTGCTGAATCGCGCTGCATCAAACGGCTGCTGGATGATGCCCGCGAGCCCCAGCATCAGGAATGGCATCATGGATCCGCCAAGACTGATTCCCCATCCCGCTCGAGGAGTGTCGTACTCAATTGAAAGATAGTGACACCTGACCATTGGGAAGTAAGACCTGGCCGGCGTTTCGATCAGGACCGGTACGACGGGTTGTGGCGAGGGATTCATCATTTGAACTCGCTGAAATTAGTAATTCTCAGCTAACAAGCTCTCTCGGCGATCCGACTATAGGTTGTAATCGATATAGAGGTCTTCATTCGGCGATGTGAATCCATCGGGCAAATTCGGAAGTTCTTCTCGCGCCTGCGGATCGGGTTTCGCATCACCGGCAGCGATCCAATCGCTGCGAACCATCCGTAACGCAGTTCTTTTTTCTAGGGCATCCATCAGCGCGGTGCGCGGCACTTCGGTTTTTTTCGAAGGAGTGCCGTAACATCCGGTCGCGGTCGAACACATGGCAGCGCATTGCTGATTCAGTGCGTCCACTACCGGAATGGGTGTGGCGTTGGTACTGCCGTGGTGTCCCACTTTGTAAAAATCGATGGTCCCGAGTATCTGCTTGGCACGGTCGCTGATGCCGGGAATTGAACCCGTAACGGCTTTGCCATACAACCAGTACGCCCAGTTTCCCCATTGCGCATCCCCGACGAAAAGCAGTTTCTTTCCCTGGCAGGTAAAAAGCACAACAAGGCTTTGATTGTTCAGGGTGCCATCCAGTTTATCGGCGGCGGCAGCAAGCGCGTCCGGCTGCATGTCGCCAAGCGTGCTCTCCATCCGTTCAGTACCGTGAAACTCGGAGAAGGCTTGATTCGGATATTCTTTTGCGGATCCGGGCCATTTGTCTTGATCAAATGGCTGAATCCTGGTGGTGTCCGGGACGCCATCGTCTCCGAGCGCGGCAAGGTATTGTTCGGTCTTGTTGTCGGAAGCGGCGAATTCGCCACCGGAATCCTTAGGCGAAGGAGCGAGGATCTCGGCCGTGATCATGCCTTCGAGCTCGGCGGGTAGAGTCGGCGTGTCCCCGCCCTGGTAGTAGTAAACGGGTGGCCTGTTCTTGAAACCTGATTGCAGCAACTTCAGAGCCTTCGCGTTGCTGCCGCCTCCTCCGTCCTCACTTGCAACGCCGAGAGCATTCTCGACTTTATGGCTCGCCTCAATTGCGGCATCATCTTCGCGGGCAGCAAGTTGCATCTTGAGCTGCTGCGCGACATTTGTCAGCTGCATCATAAACTTCGAAGTATCAGAGTTGCCCGGATCGAGCCGGTTTGTGATCCACACCGCCCCGACGTTGAACTCCGTAAAATCGTCGTAGCAGGTAGCGAAGCCTGACATGTGATCAGCGTGATAATGCGTCAGTATGACTAGTGCGAGGTTCTTCCCGGTTACTTGCGTCATGTCTTGCACGCACTTCTGGATGGTGCCGATATTGCACGCGTGTACTCCGCAATCGATCAGAATGTGAGCGGGACTATTTTTCCCGGGTATCGTCATCAGGAAGAAATCCCCAAAGCCTATGCGGTACATCCGAATGCGAATGTTGCCGTTCCCGGCGACGCCTGTCTGTGCGGAATTTGGTTGTATCCCTCCGCCGGTTGCCGGGGCGCTTCTCGCTGTACGGCCTGACGGTCTGCCTTGAGCGGGCTTGCGACTCTTCTTGACAACGGTTTTTTTTGCGGCCTTCTTGCGAGTAGCCATGATCAATACTCCTCATGCAACAGGCCAAAGTTGGCCTGGAAGTGGGTAGCATCTTCGGTGTTGCCCGACGCAAGACCTTGCGCCACGTAAAAGCTGCGTTGCTTCTGTTGACGTTGTTTTGCATCAGCGCCAATCATGTCTCTACCAATCACAAATCTTACCTTCGGGGGCACATCCACCGGATGGTCGTGACTCTTGGGGATGAGCGCCTCAACAATGAGCGTCACGCCGGCGCGGAATGGAAAAGTGCCAGCCTGAGGAACGGAGTTACTGAACTGCACCTGCGTCGATTGGATAATCTCTACGACCATCTCCATCCGCAGGCGGCCGTTTTCCTTCGTGCGAAAGACAGGATGGAAGGAGGGCACAGTGATGGGGAGAGCGGGATCGAGGCCGAGCGCAGCACGATTTTCATTCGCCCAACTGCGAAGCGTGTCCCCGTTTTTGTTCTTTTCTTCACTTGTCAGACCATTGGGACTTCCGAAGATCAGTTTCTCAATCGGCGGCAGATTGGCATCGGGGGGCCAACTTAGTGCGTCTTCCGAGTAGAAGCTGGCGCTTTCCGAATAGATTCCGCGAAGGCGGAACGCCTCCATCAGCGCGTCGCGCACACCGTCGTCGTCCGAGGCATCGAGGTCTCTGGAGACCGTTATGATAGCGCGCAGGAAATCGCCAAAAGTAATGTCGACCGGAGGGCAGTAATCAATGGAGCGGGCACAGAGTTGGAAGAACTGCACAGCGGTTTGGGTGGCGCAGGTAGCCAGAAGTTCGGCCAGTGGTGCGGGCAGTTCGTCACCTACGATGTCTCGTCCTCCGGCACGGTAGATGCGAAACAGGGGGTCGGCGCGTTTCATGTAGACGCTGAAGAATGCATCGAAGACGGCGGCGACCAGGATGGAGCCGCGGAAGTGCGGATCGTTCACGTTCTTGTGAATATCGTCGGAATTAGGCGGCGTACCTAGCGCGGATCGCAGCCCG
>CAWDRK010000038.1:0-96091 GCA_963804635.1 Candidatus Acidiferrales bacterium | reverse complement strand
GAGCACATCTTCGGTTCGGCCGCGACGGCGCACGTCGATACCCAAGCGTTTGATTTTCTGGTTCAAGGTAGAAAGAGGAATCAGGAAGCGTTCGGCAGCTTCGGTCTGGTTCCAACCCGAACGCTCCAGCATGTCGACAATGATGCGGCGCTCGACTTCATCGATGATCTGGAAAAGCGAAGGATTGGGATTATCGGCGGCGGTGCGCGATCCCGGTTCGCCCGGAAGCGGCGGCAGGAATTCCGACAACTGGAAACGAACGCCGCGCACGATTTCCTTGCTGCGGATGGAGTCAGGTAACAGATCGACGTCGACGCGCTCTTGCGTGGAAAGCACCACGGCGCGCTCCACGACGTTTTCCAGTTCCCGCACGTTGCCCGGCCAATCGTAGTCCATCAAAAGCTTCATGGCGGCAGGAGTGAACTGGCGCAGCGGTTTCTGGTTCTCGAGACAGAAGCGGTCGAGAAAATGTGCCAGCAGCATGGGAATATCTTCGCGGCGGTCGCGCAGCGGCGGCAGGCGCAAGTGGATGACGTTGAGGCGATGATACAGATCTTCGCGGAAGCGCCCTTCTTTCACCAGGGAAAGCAGGTCGATATTGGAAGCAGCGACGATGCGCACATCGACCTTGATTTGTTCCGTGCCGCCCAGACGCATGAACTCGCGTTCCTGAATCACGCGCAGAAGTTTGGCCTGCGTTTCCGGGCTAACCGTGGCGATTTCATCGAAAAAGATGGTGCCCTGGTCGGCAACTTCAAACAGGCCTTTTTTGGACGCCACAGCGCTCGTGAAGGCGCCCTTGACGTGGCCGAACAGTTGCGATTCCAGAAGATCGACGGGAATCGAGCCGGTATTGACGGGAACAAAAGCCTTGTCGGCGCGGGTTGAAGCGGAATGAATGGCCTTGGCAATCAGTTCTTTGCCGGTACCGCTTTCCCCGCTGATGAGCACGGTCGAACGCGAGGGCGCTACCTGCGTGACCAGGTCAAACAGCGTGAGCATCTTGTCGCTTTTTCCAATGATGTTGGGGAAATTGAAGCGCTGCTTCAAGGCCCGCTTCAGCTGCAGGTTTTCATCGCGCAGGCGCCGCGCTTCGACAGCTTGCGCGACTTGCGCCAGCAGTTCATCGTTGGACCAGGGCTTGGTGATGTAATCCATGGCGCCGCTCTTGAACGCGGTGCGCGCCATTTCAATCGAGCCGTAAGCGGTAATCAGCACGATGGGCAGGTGCGGATCCTGGCGGTGGATGTCCTTCAGCATGTCGATGCCATTGCGGTCGGGCAGGCTGACATCGAGCAACAGCAGATCGAAGGGACGCTCCTCGAGCTGCGCTAATCCGGACAGCGCGGTTTCGGCACTGGTAACCTGATAGCCCTCGGACTTCAGCAGCAGCTCGAGGCCTTCGCGGATTTCCGATTCGTCATCGACAACAAGAATGGACCCTTTAGACATGAACCGATTTCCTGACTGCGGGAAATTCGACGTGGAAAGAAGTGCCGCGCCCCGGGGTCGAGCGCACATCGATTTTTCCTGCGTGTTCCTTGATGATGCCGTAGCTTACCGACAAGCCGAGGCCGGTACCGCGGCCGCTGGTTTTGGTGGTGAAGAACGGATCAAAGATCTTGTGAATGTGCTCGCGAGTGATGCCGTTGCCGGTGTCGACGACTTCCACTTCCACGCTGCCATTGTGGGCCGCCGAGCGTACTTCGAGCATTCCGCCCGAGGGCATGGCATCGCGGGCATTCAGAAACAGGTTCAGGAACACTTGCTGCAGCTTGTTGGCGGAGCCACGCACCGGAGGAATGCCTGCCGTCAACTGCTTGACCACCTGAATTTGCGAAGCCTTCAAGGGATGCGCGACGAGTGAGAGCGTTTCTTCGACCACGCGATTCAAATCCACGTCGGCGAGTTCCCCGGGGCCGGTGCGGGAAAAGTTCAGCAAATTATTGACGATTTCGCTGGCGCGAAACGTTTGCTTGACGATTTTGTCGATGATGGTGTGCCGAGGATCGCCTTCCGGCATCTGCTTCGCAAGCATCTGGATGTAGTTGGAGATGACGGCGAGGGGGGTGTTGACTTCGTGGGCCACGCCGGCCGCGAGCAAGCCGAGAGAGGTCAACTTCTCGGTCTGGGTCAGCTGTTCTTCCATGCGATCGCGCTGCGTGACATCGTCGAACAGCAGCAAGCGGCCGATGCGTTCGGCGGACTTGCCGACCAGCGGGGTGATCGAAACGTTGATAACCACGGACTTGCCCTGGTGCACCAGGCGGTGCTTGTAGATTCCGGTGACCTGCTCCTGGTCGCCGCGCGCGGCAATTTCCTGGACCAGTTCGGGAGGAAGCAGTTCGCTGAGCGGTCGGCCCACCGCGTCGTTGCGCGCCACGCCAAACAACTGTTCCATGCGGGTGTTCCAGGCTTCGACGGTACCTTCCAGATCGATGGCCAATACCCCGACGTTAAGCGATTCCACGATGTTTTCGCTGAAGTCCTTGAGGCGTGCGACTTCGAGGGCCTTCTGCTCGAGCGAGGTGTAGAGCTGGGAATTGTCGAGGGCAATGGCCACGTAACCGGCGATGGTCTGCACCAGTTCGACGTCATCGCTGGACAGGAAATCGCCGTCCACTGTTTTGCCAAGCCCGAGAACGGCAACGGTATGCTCGCGAATGCGGCAGGGAATAAAATAATTAAGATCGAGTTGCTCGAGGGTGCGGCGAACCGATTCGCTGACGTCCCTGGCGCCGCGGGGCGACTCGAAGAAAATCGGTCCGCGCGCAAATTCCTGCCGCGTGGGGGCGATGAAGCCGAGATTGAGCGGCTCGCTAAGGCGCACGCCCATGGAGCGTGCCAGACGCATCTCTCCGGGATTCTGCTGATCTTCGACGAAAATGGCCAGGCGGTCCACGAGCAGTGTTTGGGAGACGCGGTCCATCACCGAACCCAGCATCGGCTCCAGCCTGACTTCATTCGTGAGCGTGCTGCCAAATTCGATCAGCGTGCGACGGTAATCCAGGCGATCGCGGTAGAAGAAGCGGTCCAGACGCGCCTGAATGCCTTCGCGGAAAGGCTGAAACAGGAACGCGGCGACCACGATGGCGATCATGCCGGTAACCGGGCCGCTGCTTTGCAACGGGAAAATCTGGGCGATCAGCGCCACCAGTGCGAAGTAAATGGCCGCGACGGCCGCGGTAGCCGCGGTGTACGCCAAGCCGCGCTTGAAAATGATGTCCACATCCATCAAGCGATAACGGATGATGGCGTAACCGAAACACAAGGGAATCAAGACCAGGCTGAGCGCCGTGAACTGCATCCAGGACTTGGTGGCGGCATCGAAGGCAAAAGGGAGGATGTAAAACAGAGAAAACGGCAAGCTGCCTGCCAGCGTGCCGCCGGTGAGCCACTTCAACTGCTGACGCAGGACGCCGGAGCGAGAACGCCGGAAGCTGAGATAAAAGACCAAGCCGGCCGAGAGGAAGCAGAGTCCCAGAAAACCAAGCTCCAGCTGATCGAGCGCCACACGCGCCCGCGTGGTAGGCACAAAACCCAGAGCATTGACCGCAGCCACGATGTGCACGAGCAACAAAACCAGCGGCGGCGTATAGACCGCGGCAAACTTTAGCAATGAGTTCCGGGAGCTCTCTGCGCGCTCGGGAAAGACCAGCGCGAAATGCAGCAGCAGCGCGGGGGCCAGCAACCGCGCGATGACGCTGGACCAATAGACTTCCAGATCGAAGGCGTCGAGCTTTCCGCTGTACTGGAAAGAGTACAGGATAAAGGAAACCAGGCAGAAGACATAGAAATGCACGGCGCGCGGCGCGTTCCATCGTCGAACGAAGATGAACAAGCCAATGAACAGATAGAGCAGCCCGACAAAGCGCAGATAGTTTTCTACGTGCAGGGGTTTTTGCGCGGGGGTGGTGATCAGACGTGTTTCAAACTCTTCGCCGTTGCGCGAAAGCTTATAACGAAGTTGCGTCCACAGCCCGGCGCGATAGAGCCGCCGCGCCACATGGGCGGCACTGGGCACCGCGGCGTCGTTGATGGTAAGCAGTAGGTCGCCGGGCCGGATGCCAGCCTGCGCGGCGGGGGATTCAGTAGCTACCTTCCAGGCCTCAACGCCACCAGAGGAGTCGGTCCAGGCGACGCCGTCGTCAACCAGGTCGTAGCGAGAGCGCTGTACAAAGTTCAGCCAGGCAAAAATCACCGCCGCCAGCGTAGCTAGCGCCAAAACCACGGCCCCGACTCTGACGCGGAGATTCTCCTTCATGCGCGGCTCTACCTCAGACTAGTACGATCAATGGTGCAACTCGACTTCCATTCTTCTGTAGATTCGCAAACATCTAACCCACTGTAAATAAAGCAATTACATTATTCGTCTGGCCAGGCAGGAAGCAAATTCCATTTTCTGGTAGGCAGGATACAACTTTCCAGAAGTCCGCAAAGTGCTAGAACTGCAGGCTCAAACCACCTCGGAAGCTTCGGGCGGCGGGCATTAGAAGCATCTGGCCATCTCCGGTGTTCATGGTCACATAGCCTTGGGCCAGGAGATTGTCGCATTCGGCGTTGGCTTCCCACTGCCCCAACGCAAAGTGCGGTAGCGGCTGCCGAATGCCCACATGCAGGTAGGGATTCATCTGATACATGTTTTCCCCGTAGGCATCAACCCGGGAAAGCGCCGGTCCACTGATCCACTTATATCCGGCGTTGAAACTCGTGCGCGTGCGCGCAACTCTGGCGTTTACGTTGGCGCCGAGGGAGTGCAGCGGCTCGGTGCGGATGGCGTCACGCAGCGCGGCGTCCATCACGTTGCTGGGTACCAAAGCTCCCGAGAAAGCATAAATGGTCGTGAATTCCAGGTCGTCGCTGATTCTTTCGCGCAGAGCCACGCGCGCGCCCCAGGCATTGGAATAGCCGCCATCGTAGGCAAATCCCTTGGTATAGAAATCCGGCAAATATTCGGTGGAGGGAAGGCCCGCGCCGCGGCCAAACAGAGCAACGTGGTTGTTGTCGTCGTGGAATCCCGCAACCTGTACGAACCCGCGCGCACCCACTTTGCGTTCGGCGGCGATCTCTTCATGGCGGCCACTCTCGAGTACCGGCCGTCCATTTCGCCACATCAAGACGGGGAAAGCGTCGAGCTGATTGAGCGCCGAGGTCAGCGCGCTCGGAACTGGCACGCCGGTCAATTCCGAAGTGAACGCGTCGGTCGGAGCAGTCCCCGTGGGAGAGCTGCCGTAGACCATATCCAAATACCAATTTGCGGAGAGCTTTGATTCCAGCTTCATTCGCGGCCGCAGACTCCATGCCGACGCTCCCGCGCCGACCAAAACATATTCGCCGCCAACGTGAAGAATGAAACGATTCCCCAAGGCAAACGTGCCGCCTTGATCGAGACGCACGCCACGGAAGGTGGGACCGCTGGGGCCCAGCCGCGCTTCGCGGAGAACGATGGTGCTTTCAGGGCCGGTCTCCGCGGATCCGGTCGGCAGCCAAACGGTGGCAATCCCGCCCGCAGGAGAATCTTCGTCGTAACTGACTTGTCCGGCAAAAATGATGCGATTGAACTTGTCGATGCGCTGATCGTAAGCAAAAGCCGTTCCCGGCGCCGCGCCAATGCTCGAGATCGAGCCTGGCCGGCGAGCTCCGTCGGTAAAGTCGATTCGTGCCCGGGGAAGAGCGGCGGCCTGTTCGAGGACCACGCCGTAACTGGCAGGCGGTGTCGTCGTCCCACTGCAGCACCGGTCGCAGGCCAGCGGAAGAACGCAGCACCCATTTCCAATCATCCTGCTCGAGAGCACCGTTAGCCGGCGCACGGCGCAGTTGCTCGATCGAGGCAAACATCGATTCCAACTGAATGCGCACGACGGTGGTGAGATTGGAGGAAATGCGCACATGCTTTTCGAGGGTTGGCAAATATCCGGCGAGCGTTACACGAACGGTATAGAAGCCGGGTACTAACTTCTCGCCACGGAAGAAACCTTGGGTGTTGGTAAGGAATTGCTGGACTGCGGCGATTCCGGGCGCTTCGGAAAGCACTTCAACGGTGGCACCCAGTTGGGGAGTCCCCGATCCATCACGCACCACTCCGGAAAGCATTCCGAGAGAGGACTTGGCCGGAGCTTGGGCAGCTGCAGGCGAACCGAGTCCGCACACACCAACCGCGGAAGCTAAGAAGACCCAAAAACACAGGAGCGGGCCGCGCTTCACTTCGGTTACCTCCCAGGAGTAGTAGCGATCGCTGCCGTCTTCGGTTCTACGGGACTCTTGACCGAAAAATCCGCCGTCCGGGAAATGGTCTGATTGGCCAGCACGTCGGTGGCACTGACCTGCAGAGTATACTTCCCCGGCGAGAGTGTTGCCAGAGGCAAAAGGCGTTCGAGAGTGACCTGGTCGCCGGTCTGCTTCATTTCCGCCGTGGTTTCTTTGAACTGCATCACCTGCTGGTCGCCCTTCTTCACGGTGTAAACAAAGGTGGCGTCGGTCTTGTGGGTCTTATCGTCGGGCTTGAGGTTGTACACCTGCAAGTAGATTCCCATTCTGTCGCTGGTAGTGAAATCGGCGGTCAGGCGAGGCCGCACCTTGGAAGAACCCAACACGAATTGTCCGGTGCCGACCTGCTTGGCTGGCACGTGTTCAATCTGGTCCGCCAGGATCAGCGAACTGGCTTCCAGTTTTTCTTCGTCATAGCGCGGCACGGCGAGACGGCTGTTCACCACGCCCACATTTCCGCTGTCCACATCCTTGATCACGATATCCAGGCGATACAGGCCAGGACGCAAAGGAATGGCCTTCTGATAGATGGCCGACAATTTCAGGGATTGCTGGAACAGCGAATCCGGATAGTCGCGCGAAACGGAATCTTCGAAGGTTTGCACCACCCGGCCAGTGAGCGTGCTGATGCGCCCGAAAATATTCAGCTCGGCGGAGTGCACGCCATCCTTGGTCTTGAACTGCAGCTGATGATTGGGAATCTGGATGGTGATGGGAACCAGCACCGTATCGCTCGTGACCTTCATAAAGTCGGTGCGATAGTCGAAGTGCAACTGGTCGCGCACCATGCGTGTGGTGACCAACGCTTCGAGGTCCTTGTACTTGACCGGCGGCGCTTGCTGCACCTTGGCGTACTGTTCCAGGCGGTTAAACTCATTCAAGGAAGCAGGCGTTCCACCCATGGTGGTCGGCATGGTCGTGCCATCCGAACGCGTGAAGCGGTCGGCCTTCGAAGCCATGCCCATCGATTCCATCAAGCTCAAACCTGCGCCCGGGACGTGCGTGAGTGCGTCTTTTTCCGAGGGGTCCATGGTCTGGTGATATTCGCCGGAACTGCTGGGGTCGACGAACTCAATGATGATGTTCTCGCCGACGCCTTCCATGTAACGGTAGCGCCAGGTTTCCCACGGGTACGTGGTGGTCGAACCGCCGCCTTCGTCCATGGGACGATCGTAGGTTCCGCCGGTGGGATGCGATTCGATCTCGTCGGGCTTGCCCCAAATGATGTAGATCCTGCCGCGGTCGGTCATCCAGCCAGGTTTGCCGGAAGCAAAATGCTCGTTGGCATAAGCGATGCGGCGATAGTGCTCTTCCTTAAAATCGTTGTCGGGCAGATCGGGATTGGTGCTGCGGCGCAACCAGAAGGACTCGATGAACTGTTCGCGCTCTTCGTTGGTTTCCAGTCGCAGGAAGGCGGTACGCTCGGCCGGGGAAATGATGTAGACGACATCTTCGTTGAGCCAAGTCTTGTAGGGCGAATCCAATTCCTTGAGGGTCTTCTTGAGCTTTTGCCGTTGTTCTTTTGTGAGCTTCTGGTCGGTGGGAGCGGGCTGGGGATTTTGCTCCTGAACCTGCTGCGGATACACGGGTAACGTCAGAAATACCAGGGAAGCTAAATTAGCCGTGAACACCCTCAAAACATTGGACATGGAGACACCTCTACCACGCTTGGATTCTAAACCCCTGACAACACCCCGTCAAATGTTGAATGTTATTCATTCCAAGACACTTCCCTAGCCCATTAGAAGGCCCAGCGCAGCGGGGAGTTGCCTCGAGACCAGAGCAAGCTATTGTATGTGGCGGATACCGCCATCGCTGCCGACCAAGGAGTCGAAGATCGCCAGGACGTGGCGGCGGTATTCGACCATACGCGTGAAAATATCTCTTAGCTGCGGCTCGCGTTCGGCTTCGCGATGCCACTTGGCGAGCACCGCCGGAGGTACTTCAATATCCTGGCGAAGTTTTTCCGCAGAATAGCCTCGCAGGAACAGCCCATAAAAAAAGGCCGCTTCCCGCTGCGGGAATTCGAGATCGGAGGTGATCTCAGGTGCCAGGACTGGTGCAATGGCTGCCATAAGGAAAACCGCAGTTTACCCAAAACCAGTGCGGCGTCAAGTAGCACGTGCGTTTTTTTGTTGCGAGCCTGTCAATAAGGCAGCCCCAAACCAGGGGTAACGTATCGTCTCTTGACCAGCACTAACCGCCGTAGGATGCTTAAAGGGATGGCCAGGTTACCAAAATCGCTTGCCGGCAGAACCATCGGAAGGTTTTTGCGCTTTGGCATGCTGCGCGGCCTGCGCTCGGTCGAAATCAACGCCGACGATTTTCGCAAGTACTTGTCGAACAAGCATGGATTGTGGGTGCCGCACTTCGGGCGCATGCGGGATGTGCCGGTTGAACGGTTGGATGCCATTGCCGAGCGGCTGATTCACGATTCGCAACGATTGGCGCTGGCGCAAGGAGCGGGCTTTGGCCTGGGCGGAATGATCACACTTGCTGCCCGACGCCAGCTTGCTGACAATCATCACTTTGCGGCTGATCCAGAGACTGTGCCTGCTGTACGGCTTCGAACGAAAGGGCAACGAAGAGCGCGTGGAGTTATGGCTCGCGGCAGCGGCTGCGGCGGGAATCGACTTCGGCAAGGATCTGGCAGAAAAACAAATGGTGGAAAAACTCGCGCCGCGTCTGGCAGGCCGGCTGGCCGTGAAGATTGGCGAGGAAAGCGCCGAAAAGTGGGTGGGGCGCATGGTGCCGCTGGCGAGCTCGGCGATTGGCGGCGCTTTGAACTACTCCTTCGTCAGAACCTGGGGACGCCGGGTGCAGCGGCACTTGCGAGAACGGCACCTCCGAGAGCGAGTTGCTTCACCGGTGCAGGTTGCTAAGCCGGTGGTGGTGGGCTAGAGTTTCGCTTTTCAGGCGGTCATGCCCCAGGATGCTGCAATTCCGTTTCTACTCGGCGTGAACTATCCGTGGTTGAACTATGCGCAGGATTATGGCCAAGGGCCGTGGGGCCACCGGGGCATCAGTGTGCCGGAAAATCAATCACGCGTGGCGCAGGATTTCGCGGAGATTCGAGAGAGTCGCGCGACAGCGGTGCGGTGGTTCTTGTTCGGCGATGGCCGCGCGGGATTTCTGACGGAAAAAGGGATTCCCACGAAGCCCGATGCGTTCCTGTTCAAAGATGTGGCTGCGGCGCTCGGTCTCGCAGAAAACTGCGGCCTCGAACTTTGTCTTTCCCTGATTGATTTTCTCTGGCTCGAGGATCACGGTGGAAAACGCGTTGGCCACGCAAATGAACTCATGCTGCAGTCGGCCGCAGGACGCGAAGCTTTCCTCGAGCATATCCTGATTCCGCTGTTCCGGGAATTTCGCGGGCACCCTGCGCTCCTGGCTTGGGAAATCGCCAATGAGCCGGAATGGGCCATCCGGGAATTCCACCGCCAGCGCACAGCAAAAATGCATCTCGCGGATTTTCGCGTGTTTGCCACGGAAGTCGCCGAAGCTGTTCATGAATTCGGCCAAGTTCCCGTTACCCTGGGGTCCGCGCGGCTCGAATGGGTGCCCGCGTGGCACGGGATCGGACTGGATTTCTACCAAGGGCATTACTATCCGGCCAACGAAGCCGAGCGAGACGCGAACCTGGGCAAGCAGCTCGCTCGACTGCCAGCGCTCGACAAGCCTTTGTGGCTCGGCGAACTCCCTGCCCGCGACGCTCTAACTCATTATTCTCTCGAGCAGGCGCTTGACGAGTGCCACGACGCGGGCATTTGGGGCGCTGCGGTGTGGCGCTGGACAAAGCCGGAGGCAACGAGCAGCGACGTAGCGCATGGCTCTGTGGAACCGGCGACCTTGCGGGCCTGGGCTGAGGGCCGGCGTACCCAGGGGGCCAGCGCGTAATCGCGCAAGGAGAAGGAATGCGGGCGGCGTTCAGGAAAAAAACTTGGCTGAAGGCTGCGGGAATTTTGCTGGCGCTCGCCGCCGGTTGGAGCACCGAAGCCGCGGCGCAAGAACCTGCCAACGAAGAGGAAATTCGCCGAGAAATGGTCGCGGCGGAACGACTGCTAGGCAAGACCCCCGATCGCGCCGCGGTGCTGTATCTGCTGGCGGCGTTACACGCGCAATTGGGAGAAATCCACGAGGCCATGACCAACCTGAAGGAATGCGTGTCCTTGAAGGAAGGTTTCGACCCTGCGGGCGGCCCGCAGTTCGCGGGTTTGAAAGGCGCTCGCGAGTACGATCAGCTTTTGGATCAAGCGCGTAAGGATTTCCCCGCGGCGAACCAGGCCCGGCTGGCGTATGTGACCACGGAAAAGGACCTGGTCCCGGAAGGACTGGCGTACAATCCCGCGCGCAACGTTTTCTACCTGAGCAGCCAGAACCTGCGAAAAATCGTCGAGATCCCGGGCAATAGCGTGAAAGCTGCGGCCAAAGGGGCGGTTCCGGAGAAGAGCAGCGATTTTGTTCCCGGCGATCGCTACAAGCTTCTGCCCATTCTGGGGATTCGCATGGATCCCAACGATGGAAGCGTGTGGAGCAATTCCTGCCTGGACGAAGGCAAGTCGGAACTGCTGCACTTCGATCCGCAGGGAACGCTGCTGGGCCGCTATAGAACTCCGGAACCCGGCCCACACTGCTTCAATGATCTGGTGGTGCTTCCTTCGGGAGAGGTTTTTCTGACCGACACGCTGGCCAACAAGCTGCTGCAATTCGAGCCCCGGACGCAAACGTTCTCCGAGCGCAAAGTTTCGCGGGAATTGTTGGAGCCGAACGGCATTACCCTCGCTGGCGACAATCAGCTCATGTATTTTTCCGATCAGCTGGGCGTGCTTCGCGTGGACCTCGAAAGCGGTGACAGTGTCGAGGTGGATGCGGGAACGCATAGCACGCTGGCGGGCATTGACGGTTTGTATTGGCACAAAGGCAGCTTGATCGCAATCCAAAACGGCATTGGCACGCCGCGCGTCGCCGCGTTCCAGTTGGCCAAAGATGGCGTGCATGTTTCCAAAACCACGATTCTCGAGTACCGCTCGAATTTGTGCGTTTTGCCGACGACGGGAGCGCTGCGGGAGGACGAGTTCTACTACATCGTGAACAGCGGGAGCAACAATCTGAATAGTGACGACCACGTGATGGACGTGACGAAACTCGAGCCGGTGCGGATTGCCGTGATTCACTTGCCATGAGCTGCCTCGGCGGCCGATGCGGCGCAGGAGTGGAATTTCTGGGGAAGGCCACGTACATTGGGAGCGTCGAGAGTGGCATACGCAAAAGAGAGGTGCTCATGAAAGCATTGGCCAAAATCCTGTCCGGAGCGGCAATTCTTGTGGCCGGCGTGTGTCTGCTCGGGATTCCGCAGTTCGCGGCTTCTGGCACACCGCCCGTCGCCGGGATCGCGTACGATCAAGCTCCGAATCCCGATGAACCGATTCCGGCGTTTCACATGGAGCCGCCGAAGGAAGCTTTGCCGCCCACCATGGAACCCTCGCTCTTTCCCAACATCGGAGTTTTCAATGCCTATATGGTGGCGGGCCGGGTAAAGAAGGTTCTTTACCAGCAGCCCTGCTATTGCCACTGCGACCGCAGCCAGGGTCACGGAAGCTTGCTCGATTGCTTCGTGGGCCGGCACGGGGCCGGGTGCGACACGTGCATGCGGGAAGCGTTTTACTCCTATGAGCAAACGCGCAAAGGCAAAACGCCGGCGCAAATCCGCGATGGCATTATTCACGGCGAATGGGAGAAAGTGGATGTGGCGAAATACCAGACGGCGTATTTGCCACCGGCGAATGCACCGGTAAAATGATTTGCGCGCGGCAGGAATAAGGTGCGCGCGAGGTTCGAGATCGGGTAACGGCCTCGTCCCCTCGAGAGACGAGTTACGGAACAACCTACAGAGGTCCTGGAGTGAACCTATGAAGAATATAACTGGGCGCATGGCGCTCGGCGCCGGGCTGATTCTTTGTTTGTCGGGCGCGCTGATACTGCCGTTCATTCGCAGCGTGAACGCGGACGCGAATTGGGGTTTTGCCATGAGCAATCTGGACAAAACCTGCAAGCCTTGCGATGACTTTTACCAATTCGCGATGGGCGGCTGGATGAAGAGCAATCCGATCCCGCCGGAGTATGCCACCTGGGGATCGTTCACGGTGCTGCGCGACAAGAATCTGACCGACCTGCGCACCATTCTCG
Source organism: Candidatus Acidiferrales bacterium (assembly GCA_963804635.1). Lineage (GTDB taxonomy): Bacteria > Acidobacteriota > Terriglobia > Acidiferrales > UBA7541 > Acidiferrum. The sequence goes on along the minus strand of CAWDRK010000038.1, from coordinate 83,638 downwards.
AGAGCACCGCCAAAGAGAATGCGCCCGCGGGTTCGAACAAGCAGAAGATCGCGGATTTTTATGGCAGCTGCATGGACTCGAGCGCGATCGATTCGGCAGGACTGAAGCCTCTGGCCGCGGAATTCGCCGCCATCGCAGCGATCGAGGACCGCAAAGCACTGGAAACGGAAATTGCGACCTTGCAGCGGGAACGCGTAAATGCGGTGTTTCGATTTTTCTCCGCGCCGGACTTCAAAGACAGCTCGCGCAATCTGGCGCAGTTGAGTCAAGGCGGGTTGGGAATGCCGGACCGCGATTACTACCTGCGGGAAGATGACAAGTCGACGCAACTGCGGACCGACTACGTCGCGCACGTGGCCAAGATGCTGGAATTGGCGGGCGATGCCCCGGAAAAGGCGGCCGCGGAAGCCAAGGTGGTGATGGATCTCGAGACTGGTCTGGCCAAGGCCTCGCGCAATCGCGTGGAGCTGCGCGACCCGGACAAGAACTACAACAAGATGACGCTGGCCGAGATCAGCGCGATGACTCCCGACTGGTCGTGGGAAAACTATCTTCGGACCATGAGCGCTCCCGCCATAGACCAGGCCAACCTGCGGCAACCGGATTTCTTCAAGGAAATGAACCGGGAACTTGCCGCCGTGCCGCTAGCTGACTGGAAGGTCTATCTGCGCTGGCAACTGCTGCACGCCTACGCGCCGGCGCTTCCGGAAAGCTTCGTGCAGGAAAATTTTGCTTTCTACGGAAAGAAGCTGTCAGGAGCAAAGGAAATTCTGCCGCGCTGGAAACGTTGCGTGCAAGCCACGGACCAGAATTTGGGAGAAGCGCTCGGCAAAGTATATGTCGACGAGTATTTCCCGCCCGCGGCCAAGGCCCACGCGAAAGAAATGATCAACAACCTGATTGCCGCGCTGAAATCGGACATTCCGACGCTGGCCTGGATGGGGCCGGAGACCAAGAAGCAGGCGCTGGCGAAGCTCGAAGCCTTCAGCGTGAAAATCGGCTATCCCGACAAGTGGCGCGACTACGCGAAATTCACCGTGACGCGCGGGTCCTATCTTGCCGACCTGCGCAACGGTCTGGAATTCGAGCAGGCTCGCGAAGTCGCGAAAATCGGACAGCCCGTGGACCGTTCGGAATGGGGCATGACGCCGCCAACCGTCAATGCCTACAACAACTCAACGATGAACGAGATCGTTTTCCCCGCGGGCATTATGCAACCGCCGTTCTACAATCCCATGGCCGACGATGCCGTGAATTACGGCGGCATGGGCGCGGTGATCGGCCACGAAATCAGCCACGGCTTCGACGATCAGGGCTCCAAATTCGACGGCCAGGGCAATCTGCGAACCTGGTGGACAGCGGAGGATCGCAAGAGCTTCGACGAGCATGGGGATTGCATCGTGAAGCAGTTCGACAGCTACGAAGTCGAACCTGGGCTGCATCAGAACGGCAAGCTGGTGCTCGGCGAAAGCATTGGCGACCTTGGCGGGTTGACGATCGCGTATGCCGCGTACGAAAAATCGATTGAAGGCCAGCGTCCCAAAGACGTCGACGGCTTCACCCCGGAGCAGCGTTTCTTCCTGGGCTGGGCGCAAGTCTGGGGAGCGAACCAGCGGCCGGAGGCGGCGCGGCTGCAAACCAACACTGACCCGCATCCGCTGGCGCGCTTCCGTGCCAACGGTCCGTTGTCAAACATGGAAGCTTTTGCAAAGGCCTTTGGCTGCACCAAGGGCCAGGCCATGGTGCGCGAAAACGCTTGCAAAATCTGGTAGCACCAACGGAAGTTGCACCGTAACGAAGAAGGCCACGCGGGTCGAGTATCGTGCCGCCGTTCTTCTTGCTTCAATCCGCCTGGTCTCGCGCGGCGCTATTTCCCGTGGCGGAGATACGCGTCGGTCTTGTTGAGCCAGTCTTCGCGTGGCGGAGTGAAAACGTCGAGGTCCAGCGTGTCTTCAAGCGCCCAGGCTTCGTGCGGCATGTTGCCAGGGATGCACAGCACCTCGCCGGCTTTCACCACCACTTCCTTGCCATCGATGGCAAATTTCAGTGCGCCTTCCAGAATGTAGGTTACCTGTTCGTTGTGGTGCTGATGCTCGGGGACGTGGCCGCCCTTTTTGATGAACACGCGGGCCAGCATGACCTTGTCGCCCACGACCATTTCGCGGTCAATCTTGTCGTTCAGCGGTTCGCGGTGAACCTGGTTCCAGGGAATGTATTTGAATTCCTGTTTTTCACTCATTTCATGTCTCCATACATGCGTGCGGCAGTGTCGTGCAGATAATTGCGCGCCATCTCCAGCGCTTTTGGCTCGCTAATCGCGCCTTCTTCGACCAACTCGGCCAGCGCCGCCGCCAGTGCGGTGCGCGAGGTGCGCGCGGCCAGCCAGAAACTCTCTTCTGCGCCCAGCGCTTCATTGAATGGGAAAGCGTCGGAACCGTACATCATCTTGTCGGGATAAATGGTGAGGAGCATCTTGAGCACCTCCTTAAACTGCGAGGGATAGAGCATTTCCGACTGGAACGAAGTGTCCAGGTAGACATTCTTCACCGCGGTGAGCAGCGCGGCTTCGCGTTCATACGGCCAGCCGCCATGAATCAGCACAAACGTGACGTTCTTGTAGCGGGCATCACGCACCACATTTTCCAGATTGAGCACGTTGCCCTGACGCAGGCTGAAGTAATCCCCGATACCGACGGCGGTGTGGAAATGCATGGGCAGGTGCAGCTTGCCGGCCTGGTCGGCGATGACGCGGAAAATGTAATCCTGGAAGATGCGGTATTCCTCGGCATTCGGGACGCCGCCGGAGTGATAGTGACTGTAAATCGCTTCGGCCTGGGAACGCGGCGGGTCGGTGAAATACAAGGTGCGGAAATACGCGGCTTCGAATTTAATGGCTACCCCGCCATGTTTTTGATTGTCGGCCATGGTGCGGCGCACAAACTCTTCATAGCCTGCCAGGTCCGCGGGAAGGCCTTCGACACCCTGCTGTTTCTTCCAGCGCGCCAGCATCTTCTCCTGCAGCGGAACGTACACGCCCATGTCCGGGGTGCTCGCGGTCTGCTCGCGGTTATCGAAGGGATAGAAAAAGGAATCGCCAAAGAAAACCCAGTGGAATCGCTTGGGATCGAGGTACGGAGCCATCATGGCGCGGTTCGCCAGGCAGATTTGCACGTTTAGTTTGTCGAGGATGCCGTCGAAGTACGCGGTGCCGCCGGCCTGTTGCGCGGCTTTCTTCTTGTCGGCGAGCCATTTGGCGTGCTCGGGCTTGAAATCATCGTAGGGGTAGCCGAAAAGGGATTTCGCGGCGGCAACAAATTCGGGATTGTCGTCGCGCAGGCGAAATGTGGGGCTTTCCTCCGGCGGAGCGGCCATAGCGTCGACATCGGAATCGTCAGCGAAACCGGGGTGGGCGTGATTGTCGTACATGGGGATCTTGTCGATCGCGACGAGCAGGCGATCGTAGGTTTTCTTCACGTCACCGGAAGCGAAGGGCGTGGCTTGCGCAGCCGCAGATGGCGCCCAACCCGCCGCGAGAAGAAGCCCCACGCTGGCGCACAGCAAATGTTTCATCACTTCGGCAACCCCCCGCTCGTGCAACTGTCTAAAAAAATTAGCAGCTCGGAAATCTCCCAGATCATGTAGCGGTCAGAGCGCCACGGTCGAGCGCCAGTGCGACGACACGCGGCGAATGCGCTCGAGCGCCTCTTCGAGAAGATGGGGGGCACTCACGAGCGAGAATCGCAGGAAGTTCTTGCCCTCGGCGCCAAACGCCGCGCCCGCAATTCCCGCCACACCCACCTCTTCCAGCAAAATCTTCTGAACCTCTTCTGCAGACCTGCCGGTTTCCTCGATGTTCACCCAGGCGTAGAAGGCGCCGTCGGGCGATTGGCAGCGGAAGCCGGGAATCTTGTTGAGTTTCGCAACGAACAGATCGCGGCGCTTGCGATACTCGTCGACCATCGCGGGCACCGCGCTGGTAATGTCGAGCAGCGCTTCGATGCCCGCCAGCTGCGTGAACTCCGCGGTGCACGTGAAGGTATTGAGCACCAGCATATCCAGTGCGTCAACCACCGGCGTTTGCGCCACGGCGTAGCCCAGACGCCATCCGGTCATGGCGAAGGATTTCGAAAATCCATCGATAATCACGGTGCGGTCCGCCATGCCGGGCAGCGCCCAGATGGATTTGTACTCGCCACTAAACAGAATGCGCGCGTAAATTTCATCGGCGATGACCCACAGGTCGTGCTTCCTGGCAAGTTCCGAAATCTGCAGGAGCGTCGAGTCGCTGAACACCGTGCCGGTAGGATTGTTCGGTGAATTGAAGATCAGCATGCGCGTCTTCGGCGTGATCTTCGCGGCAATTTCCTCGACGTCGGGCTGAAACCTGTTTTTCTCGCGCAATGCGTAGGGCACCGCTTTGGCGCCCAGACCGCGCGTAAAGGACGGATAGATGGGAAAGCTGGGATCGGGATACAGCACTTCATCGCCGGGCTCGATGAGCGCCATCATGGCGAGTGCCAGAGCCATCTTGCAGCCCGGCGCCACCAGCACTTGTTCCGCGCGCACATCCAATTTGCGGGTGCGCTTCAGATACTCGGCGATGGCTTCACGAAGCGGAGGAATGCCGCGCGTCGAGACGTAGCGGTCGCGGCCTTCGGCAACGGCGGCGCGCAGCGCATCGACCACCGGCGCCGCGGGATGAAAGTCCGGCTCCCCGAGTTCGAGGTGAATGATGGAGCGGCCTTGCTTCTCGAGTTCTTTGGCGCGGGTGTATACCGCAAGAGCGCCCTCGCCGGTCAGTTGTGCGATACGGGTAGCGATTTTAGCCATGGCCGAAAAATCATATCACTAGTCGCCGCGGGGTTCTTCCGCGGGAAACCGCGCTCGAGGCACGGATTTGCCCGCGCCCGGGGCATAAGCCAGGAGGCGAGCGGACTTGCCCTCAGAACGCGAGCTTTAACGAAAACTGAATCAGCCGCGGCGTGCCAACCGTCGAGAAAATCTTGCCGAACGGCCCGCCGAACGTGGGGTTGCCGCTGGCATCGTGGGTGATGGTTTCCACGTCGTTGATCGCGGGATTGGCGAAATTGGCGTGGTTGAAGATGTTGAAGAAGTCGGTGGTAAAGCGCAGGTTGAAGCGCTCGCCCAGCTGGAAGTTCTTGATGAGCGAGAAATCCCAGTTTTGCTGGTACGGGCCGCGATAGGTGTTGCGGCCCAGAACCCCGTAATTGGTCGTGCAGAAGTTGGGATCCGAAGCGCACTGCGTGGGATAGAGCAGCGGAGCCGGAGCAAAGTTGGCGACGTTCAGATAACCGCCGAGGCGGCTCTCCGTGCTTCCCTTTGTGTACCCGCCGCCCACGGTTCCGCCAGGCGCCAGGCTGCCGTTCAGAGTGGGCGTGTAACCAGGGGAGAGGAACGCAGAGCCAGCAAGCGAATCGGTGACCGAGAAGGGCGTCCCGGATTGGATGATGGTGATGCCGCTGATGGCCCAGTTACCGAGCGCCTTGTGTTTCCAATCGTTGCCCTCGGAGAAGAAGGGCAGGTCGTAGCGATAGCTCAGGGCCAGGCGCTCAGGCCGGTCGAAGTCTGACAACCCGCGCGACCACTTGAGGTCGGCTTCATTGTTGTAAGCGGTATTCAGAGCGGTGTTGCCGCTGGAGGTTGCGTCGGTTGATTTAGAGAAGGTGTAGGCGGCCTGCACGTAGCCGTGAGCCCAGCGTCGCGAAAGCGTGGTCTGCAGCGAGTTGTAGTGCGAATAGGCATCATTCGCGAAAATCTGGAAACCGCCGTAACCGTTGATCGCCGGGATTGGAGACCGCGCGGGACCATTGGCAAAAGTATTGGCGGTGATCTGATAGCTGTTTCCGTTCACATCGGTGATGGTGACGGGATGCTGCGGACTGGCGTCCTCGCCGGGAATGTTGGTGCGCGTTTCGCGCAAGTGCACCGCGTGGGTTCCGACGTAGCCAACCTCGAGCACCCACTGCTTGCCCAAATCGCGCTGGATGGTCATGTTCCACTGCTGGGTATTCGGCATCACGAACTTTCGCGGGACCGCCAGCACAAACAGGTTGGTCGTGGGAATGGTTCCCGGGCTGCCCGCGGCGCAAGCGAAGTTTCCTGCCAGATTCGAATTTCCTCCAGGGAAACCCTGGAACGCCGCGGTGCACGGAATGAAATTGGGATCGAGAGTTCCGGCGACCGGGAGACCGTTATTGGTGCAGCCGGGTGCGGGATTTTGTGAAAAGTAAGTCGCGAGACAGCCCGGATTCGAAGCGCCGAAGGTAATCGGCAAAAATGGCGCCTGGAAGGAAAGCTGGTCCGCGGTTCCCACGTCTTCGCGGACGAAGTAAATCCCGTAGCCGGCGCGAACTGTGGTGGTGCCTTTGCCGCCCAGGTCGTACGCCAGACCGATGCGCGGAGCGAGTCCGGTGGAATAGGCATTCTTGAATGTGGTATCGCTTCCGCTGCCGGTCAAGCCGGGAACGTTCAAGGTGTTGGCGCAACCGCCGTAAATCATGGGATAGAGATTCTGCGCGGCCAGGCTTTCATCGATGTTGCCGAGGTGGCAGAGATTGTCGCTGAAAGCGCCGTCAATCTCGGTGCGCAGTCCCAGATTCAGCGTGAGGTTGCGCCGCACTTTCCAATCGTCCTGCGCGAAGAAGCCGTAGTCGGTGGTGCGGTACTGGTGGTTGTACACGCCGCCGCCGCCAAAGCTGAAGGCCGATGCGCCCTGGAGGAAGTTTTGCCAGTCCGTCAGACCGGCGCTGTTCAGGAAGAAGATTTGTCCGTTGAAGGTTTGCGGAAAGAGCTTGTCCAGATTGACGCGCGTAATTTCGCCGCCGAAGCGGAAAACGTGCGCACCCTTCACCCAACTGACGTTATCGACAAAGTTGAAATTGTTCTGCGTCTGATACTGGTTGGCGGGCGGCGTGGGTCCAATCTGGAAGCCCGAAGTGTTGAACGTGAATTTGTAGATGGACTGCGTGATGTTGTTGGAGGGGCGGTCAATGCCGAGATCCGCGGCGGTAACTGGCGGCACGTTCAGCAAGCTGTAGTTCATGCGCACATAGCCGAAGCGGAATTCATTCACCAGGCTGGGCGTGAAAAGATGCGTCTCTCCGATGCTGAAGAATCGCGCGCCGACCGGTATGTGGTAGGGAAAGTCCAGGTCCGTGGCGCTGATGCTGCTCGCCAGCGTGCCGCCCAGGGAAGCTTGCAAGCCGCCGGCGCCGAAGGGCAGGAGGCTCGCGGAATTGGAGAAAAAGAAGTTGGCGCTGAGTTTGTCTTTGCTGGAATTGAATTCCTTATTCCAGTTGATGGTGAACTGATTGTCGCTAAAGGTGCCAGGCTTGCTATAGATGAACGGAGCGGTATTCACGGTCACCTGGCAAGTGGTGGGATTGACGCTGACGCCCGGCGTGCCGGCCACCGAAGGAATCAAGTATCCGCCGGGAGTATTGCCGAATTGCGTGCTCTGGAAATTCAGCAGCTTCAGCACCACGGGATCGATGGAGATCGGAACCGCCGGGCAGCCATTCGCATTGCTCGCCGAAGGAGCCACTGCCGGGGTGCTGAAGATGCTCGCGAGATTCGCCGCGCTGCGGTCGGTGGGAAGAATCGGGAAACCAGGATTATTGATCTCGGTTCCGGGAGACAGCGCACTCACCTGGCGCGTTCCCTGATAGTTCCCGAAAAAGTAGCCGAACTTCTCCTTGACCAGCGGGCCGCCAAGGCTCCCTCCGAAAATATTCTGCCGGACTTCCGGGCGCTTCAGGCCGCTGGCGTTTTGAAAAAACTCGTTGGCGTTGAGCGCTTCATTGCGAAAGAACTCGTAGACATCGCCATGAAATTGCCTGGTGCCGGTTCTCAGGATGGCGTTGACGTCGCCGCCGCCGTTGCGTCCCTGGCTGGCGTCGTACAGCGACGTTTGCACCTTGAATTCCTGCAATACATCGGGGTTCGGCAGAGGCACGTAATAGTTCTGCGCCACGTTATAGTCGGTGGCGCTGATTCCCTCAATCTGGTAGTTGTTGTTGTCTTCGCGCTGCCCGTTCACGAATATTTTTGTGACTCCGCGCCCGAGTTGCGCCGAGGCGTTCAATTCGCTTTGCGCGCCGGTGCTGAGCGTCAGCAACTGCTGGTAGTTTTGCGTGGCCAGAGGTAGCTCACGGATGGTTTCATGCCCCAAGGTGCCTCCGGTTGTGGCGGCGGTCGTGTCGACCGTGGCGACCTGAGCGGAAATCTCCACTTTTTCGCTGACGGTTCCGGGCTTTAGCGAGATGGTGACGCGGGTCGTCTCGGTAACGCGCACTTCAACGCCCGTGGCTCTGGCCGTGGCGAAGCCCGCCTTGTCGACCACCAGGTAGTAGTTCCCCGGCGGCAGCAGGGTGGCCACGAAGGAACCGTCCGGGCCGGTATTTTGGCGGCGCACCAGCAGGTCGGTGGCACTGTTGGAGATTTGCACTTCGGCGTCGGCCACCAAACCGCCGCCGACGTCGGTGACGGTTCCGCTGATTGCTCCGGTAGCGCCTCCCTGGCCGTTGGCCGGCGGAACACCAAGCAATGCTGCAATAAGAAGGAATAACGAAAAAAACCGTATGAGTCCGCGCATGCTATCCCCCGTATAAAAAGTCCGCCACGTCCCGGGGAAACCGGGAAATCTCACCGCGCAGCCTGGCTGTCGGTTTTCTCGCCGGGCGAGAGAGATCGGTTGTAAACAGCACCCCTGGAGGACCGGTAGAACAGGGAAGTTATCGGGTAAACCCTCTATTGTCAAGCAGTTGGCAATGAATAATTCTTATCCTAATCATCGCGCGATCGTATACTGGCCCATACCAACCTGCTACGTAACAGAACTTGCAACGCTTGGAGAGGCGCTGCGGCAACTCGACTTGTCGCTAGTTTGTCATTTCTTTTCGCTAACGCAACCTAGTGAAGTGCGCTATCGTCTAACGTTACAGGGAGCTTGCTCACCTCGAGGTACGCCATGAAAGCTCGTTCACTTGTACTGTTTTTTGCAGTAATTCTGCTGCTCTCTGCCGGCCTGCCCGGCATAGCGGCCGGCGATACCAGCCATGTCCGAATTATCCGCCTTAGCCTGGTACAGGGTACGGTGCGCTTTACCAGTTCCTTCCATCAAGATTCGTTGACCGATCCCAAGGCGGTATGGCAAACGGCACCGCTCAACATGCCCATCCGCGAGGGCTCGGCCCTAGCCACGGAGGCAGGCCGGGCGGAAGTCGAGTTTGAGAATGGCGCCATGGCATTCCTCAGTGAGAATACGGTCCTGGAGTTCTACGATCTTTCGCTGCACGATGGCCAGAGGATTACGCGCCTGGTGCTTCGCCAAGGCAGCGCGGTTTTCTATGAGCACTCGCTCACGGACTATTTCAGCGTGACGGGTGGAGACTTTACGGTCGAGGCTGGAGCGCGCTCACGGTTCCGGCTGAACAATTTTGACGACGGCAGCACCGTGGATGTCGAAGCTGGGCAGGTTAGCGTGCTGCGCAATGACAACTCCACGCCGCTAGAAAAGGGCCAGTCGTTTTCGGTGCGCGCATCCGATCCCAAGTACCCGGTGATTGCGCGCGTGGGACCAAACGACGATTTTGACGCCTGGGTTTCTGGGCGGATCAATAGCGTGGTTACGGCCACAAATTACACCAACCAATATACGAGCACCGCGAATTACAGCTCCGGATTTTCCGACCTGTATACCTTCGGTTCCTGGTATTCGCTCGCAGGATATGGGTACGGCTGGCGCCCGTTCGGCGTTGGTGCGGGATGGTGTCCGTTTGATTCCGTTTACGGCAACTGGTACATGGACGCGAGCATTGGCTGGTCGTTCATTGGTTCGGCTCCCTGGGGTTGGTTGCCGTATCACTATGGCGGCTGGATCTTTAATCCGGCGTATGGCTGGCTCTGGACGCCCAACGGCTTTAACAACTTTGGAGGTTATGGCGGAAGACCCATTGCCTATCGGCCGGTAACGGCCGTCTGGGTTAACACCGGCAGTACCTTCCTGGGACTTGTCCCTGCGCATCCGCTCGACAAAAACGGCAAAACCCCGCTGAACATTGCTCACGGAGTGTATCCGGCGCAGGGAAGCTCGATCGCGTCGCCCGTCACTCTAGCGAACGGCGAGAAAGTGTCGGTGATCAAGCATCTGCCCGCTGACGCCCTGGTCGCCGGCAATATCGTCAAGACCGCTGCGCCTTTAGTGGTTTCGCGCACGCTCCCGGCAAGCACGTTCACGACGCGGCAGGCCGGTTATGTGCGTCAATCATCGATTATGTACGACCCGGCGGAGCACCGCTTCGTGAATTCGAACCAGGCTGTGGCGGCTACGAATGCCGCCGTGGCGCAAGCACATCGCAATGTCGCCAAGGTCACTGAAGCAACCGTGGGACACGGCAATCTACCGGCTGCCACATTTGCAAATGCCGGACGCAATTCTGTTCCTGCACGGCCCGCGATGACACCAGCGCCGGCTCGCGTGGGAGGCGGATATTCGGGCGGGAGTTCCGGCGGGGGAAGCAGCTGGAGCGGTGGACGTAGTTCCGGAAGCTCCATGGGATCCTCTATTGGATCTTCGATGCCGGCAAGTTCGGCGGGTTCGTCGCATCCGTCTTCAGGCGGTGGCGGACGGCCGCACTGATCGCGCGCGAGAGCACCTGGTTTTGCTTTCAGAAAACGGCTCGTCGAGAATCCGCTGCGAGCCGTTTTACATTTTCTGAAAATCAGCGGAGCAAGCCCTCAGGCAAACAGCATGCCTGCATAGCCCACGACTCTTTCGCGATCGCCTGCGACATCGCCCGAGGTGGCGTATTTCACCAGTTCGCCCTCTTTCGCGCCGAGCTTTTTTAGCGCCGTGAGCATTACCACAGCCGGGCCCAGTCCGCACATGGAGATCGACTGCTTCTGACACACCTCGTATAAACCGGCCGCATCCACGCGAAGCATGCAGTCGATTGCCTGGCGATCCTTCTGACGCGTCCGTTCGTCGTCTTCGTAATGATTCATGTCTGAGGAGGCCACGAGCAGTATCTCTTCGTCGCGTTCTGCCAGCATGCGCGCGAGTCCTTCACCCACTTCCACGAGTTCCTGGAAACGAATCGTGCCGACAGCAACAGGCACAAACGTGAAATCCGGATCGAGCACCTGCAGAAAGGGCAACTCGACTTCGAGTGAGTGCTCGCGACGATGTGCGACTTCGTCCTCGCAGAGTGCTGGGCAAGCAACGCGCACGCGCTTGGCCAGGTCTTCATCAATGCGCACATCCCCGAGCGGGGTTCGCCATTTCCCGGCGGACAGAATCGCCAGGGGTTCGCCCCCAGGGTAGTGGCGCACGCCCAGGATTATGATTTTCTTTGGAAGCACGATGCGCGAAAAGACCGCTCCCGCAACGTGCCCTGAGTACATGTACCCGGCGTGAGGCACCAGGCAAGCCTTGGCGTGAGCCTTTTCGCGCTGATGCTGCTCGCGGGTATATTGCTCGACGAGTGCGGCAAGTTCCTTGGGATGGTCAGGATAGAATTGTCCGGCAACAGCAGGGGGGCGAATCATGGCCCCCTCCTCTAGAGCGAAGGCGAGGGCTTTCCTTTGAACTTCATGGCTTGCTGCGACTGCGGATCGTAGTACACGGTAATTTTGTCGCCGTACTGGTAGCCACCCTTATCGATGATCTGCTGCATCTTGCTGGCGGCGGGCTGGCTCAAGGAAAAGCTGCGGATGGCCATGTCGTTGCCCTTGGCGCGCACGGTGACCTGCGCGGCGTTCGCGTTCATCACAAAGCCTTGAAACTTTACCAGCCCTACATCTTTCGGCTTGGGCGTTATCGCGCTGACGACTATGGTCGCCGCGGTGTCCACGATGAGTGGCGTCAGGATAGGATCCTGCGCGCAAGCTTTGGAGGCTCCCAGCGTGCCGAGGCCGACCAGGCCCAGCGTTGCGATTCCCACGAGATGCCAAGTCTTTTTCATTCGATATCGTCCGTCGCGATTCGCAGCGATTTCAAAAAACGCACATCCTGGGGGGTCATGGTCAGATGCGGCGCAGCCTTCTTGTCCGGTTCCTGTTCCAACGATTCCTGATCCACCTGAATGCGCAGCGATTCCAGGAATCGGCGGTCCTGCGTGGAGATGCGAGGATCATCGCCGCCGGACGCATCGCGCTTGGCCAAGCCGATGGTGGCGTCCAGTTTCAGCACGATGTCATAGCCATGCGCGCGCACGCCAGCAATTGCCCCGGTAATCCGCTCGGACTCCGAAACGGTATCGTTGATGGCGTGCCCTAGCTCTCGAAGGAGGTTCTTCAGATTGTCGTCGAGTTGCAAGGATAGCTCCCCAATACTTCTAAATCCGATTGTAGGCTTTCACTTTATTCGATACAAGATGGCGTTTTGCCGTTGTCCTCAAAGTATTCACACCACGTACCTGTACCACCGGCCGGGCAGGACCGAGGACACGTTCCGGGAGAGTGCGCTAAGATGCTGCTATGTCAATGGTTGCAGGGAATGCGAGCCGCCAAGCTGAGCCGCGGGGATTTCGGCGGCTTTGGCGCGTGCTCAAACAGTTATTCCACGAGGCCATCGGTGCCATTTTTGCCTTGCTGGCGCTGGGCTGGCTGAATATGGCTCTCCGGGCGTGGACCCGCGACGCCACGCACTGGCTCGTCGGTATTTCGATCGCCGTGGGCCTGGTCTTTGTCGGGTTTTCCGTCACTTCGTTTCGCCGCGCGCGGCAATTGTAAGCCGTCGTTATGCGTGGCGCCCGCCATCTTGCTACTCACGATTGCGCTTCGATCATGTGGCGCGGCAAATAACCGGCGCATTCCTGTTCCCGCAATCCTGTCCCGAAGACCAGCACCCTGCCCGGGAGCACAGCTGCGACGATGCTTGTGCTGTAGTATTCTCGACTCGAGCAAACTTTATGAGGCTGATTCTTGCTTCCAGTTCTCCTCGCCGCGCACAAATTCTTCGTGACGCCGGCCTGGTATTCTCGATCATTTCTTCCGCCGTGGATGAGACGCCGATACCGGGCGAGGCCCCTGGCGAGCTCGTGCTGCGGCTGGCCAATGCCAAAGCGGAGTTGGTGGCTGCGCGCTCGGTAGGGCCTGCCATCGTGGTTGCCGCCGACACGGTCGTGGTGCTGGAGGGACAAATCCTTGGCAAGCCTCGCTCGACAGACGATGCCCGCCATATGCTCGAGAAACTTTCCGGGCACACGCATTCCGTGGTTACCGGCGTATCTCTGATTCGTTTGCCGGATGTCGAACGGCGCTGCTTTGTCGAAACGACGTTGGTGCACTTCGACCGTCTATCGGCCAATGAAATAACGCGCTATCTCGCAACCGACGAACCCCACGATAAAGCGGGCGCCTATGCCATCCAGGGCCGCGCGGGTCGCTATATTCCGCGCATCGAGGGCTGCTATTACAACGTGGTAGGGTTGCCGCTGTCGCGCCTGTTGAGCGAACTCCACGAACTGGGCTGGTCGGAAGGAGAGCCGTCGTCGCTCTCGTAATGTTCCCCAAGAAAAGAGCAGCGCCCCGGAAATGCCGAGGCGCTGGTCTTGAACTTTTCTGAACGCGCTTACTTTTTCGTTTGCGGCTGTGTGCGGGCGTTGTGCTTCTTGTTGTAGATATTCTTGGAAGCGGCGTTCTGTTCCTTCCCGACTTGCCGCTTTTCGCCTTGCGTGAGCTTGCCGCCATTCGCCGAGCGATCGGCCTGCACTTGCTGATTGATACCCTTCTGCTGATTCTCAAGCTTGGCAGTTTCGCCGGCAGTCAACTGTCCGCTCTTCACGCCCTGGGCGATGCGATCCTGCTGGTTCTCGCGGCGCTCGCCGACTTGGTTGTTGCCGTACTGCGCGGTAGAGGCATTGTGCTTGTCGTTGTAGATCTGCTTGGAAAGCTGATTCTGCTGTCCATTGACCTGCTGCTTTTCCGCTGGCGTGAGCTTTCCGCCGTTGGCCGCGCGGTCGGCGCGCGTTTCGCCATTGATCGCCGCTTCCTTGGTTTCGAGATGCGAAGTTTCACCGGCCGTCAGCTGGCCGCTCTTCACGCCCTGCGCGATGCGGTCCTGCTGATTTTCCTTGCGCTGCCCCACGGTCGGCTGCGGCGCCGGAGTGCTGCCGGGCGTAGAGGTATCCTGGGCCAGGGTCACCGTGCCCACGAGCAGCACCGCTGCGGGCAAAATACTCCACTTCGAGAATTTGCTGATCATTCCCCGTCTCCTTGTTTTCGTTTTCCTCGACCTGATTCCACCGGGCACTTTGTTAAAACCGAGTTTGCGGGAAAAGTTGCCGGGGCTCTACGGGACGGAAGTACTGCTTTTATCGGAGAGGTAACGCGCGGGATTACTCTTTGGACACAATCAGGCGGCAACGGGAAATGCCGTTCCGTCGCTTTGCCTCGCGGAGTTTGCTTTAGGAGCGCGGACTAGGCTGTCGTTGCGCTTACTTCCACGGAATTTCCGCTCTCGCTCGAGGAGACAGTGGACGACACTACGTAGTAGAAAGTGCTTCCGCCAGCCAAACCTTCATCCGAGTAGCTGGTCGCCGAGGTCGAGGCAATGCGCGCATACGGACCGCCACTCGTCCCGGAGCGCTTGACGTTGTAGGTGCTGACACCGGGGCCCGCGCTCCAGCTCAAGGCAATCTGACCGCTGCCGGATTTCGCTGTCAGGCCGCTCGGAGCCGCCACCGTGGTTGCAGCCTGCGTCGCTATCTGAGCAGCTGCGCCAGACACGCCTTCTTTAAAGCTTCGAATGCCCTCGCCCAAACCCTTCATCACTTCGGGAATGCGGCGTCCACCAAAGAAAATCAGAATGATGGCCAGCACCACCAGCCAATGGAAAATACTGAATTCACCCATGAACTGCCTCCACGCAATCTTCGCCGCCGCTCTCCGCGAACCTGGCGTAGCCAAGGCTACGCGGCAAAGTTATGCCCTTTTGATCCCCTACAGGATAACACGCTCGTCACCCGCTCGCCGCGTCAAGCGTTGCCGGTCGAGGTATTCAAGCAGCGGAATGGCGTATTTCCTGCTTATGCCTGTGAGCTCCTTGAACGAGGGCACGCCGATGCGCTGGCCTTTGGATTTCTTGTAGCCGGCCAGCAGCGCGGTGAGCTTGCCGAGTGCCTCGGTGTGGAAGATCAAGTCTGCCGAGACCCGCACCAGGACCTTCTCGCGCAGCAGCATCTGCAGAATTTTCTCCGCGCGACGGCTTTCGATGGACAGCTGCGCCAGCACCTCTTTGACCGTGGGGACCGCGAGCCCGGCCTTCTGGAAGGCTTGCGCGATCTGCTGCCGTGCGCGCTCTTCCTCCGGGGTCAGGGTAATTTCCGAGCCGGGCGTTTTCACCAGGTCGGCTTGTACCGTCAGCCTTTTCTGCTCGACCAATTCTTCGAGGGCGCTGCGAAAAGTCTCCGGGCGTACGCGTTTTCCCAGCGTGGCGCGCAGATCTTCCCGCGTCATCCCGGGCGACAAGGGATTCTCCTTGTGAAACTTCTCGACGCGCAAGCAGAGGGTTTCGCACATTTCCCGGAAGCGCGGCTCGGAAAACAGCAGCAACGGCTCAGCGGAAACCATGCGGATGGCCTTGGCCGCGGCCAGATTATTCGCGGCTTCCTGGAGTTCGCGTTCCAGCCAGCCGGTACGCGCAACGATTTCCGACCCCGGCACGCCAAGCACGTTGCGTTCGGTCATCGCGCGCACCGCGTCTTCGCGGGATCCGTGCTCCAGCGTTTCAAGGAATGCCACGCGGCCGGTGTCTTTCCGGGCAGGGCGGCGCGCCAGCGGATCCAGCACTTCGCCTCCGCCAATCGTGACCACCGGCGAAAATTGCCGCACGATAAAGCGGTCGCCCTTCACAAGCACGACATCATCCTGCAAGCGCAGTTGCGCCAGACTCGATCCGGCGGGAGCCAGTTCACTGCGCTCGTACAAATAGACTTCGCCGATGGTTTCGCTGGTGCCGGCGTGAAAATGAACGCGTGCGCGATGCTTGAGCGGAGGCGAAGAAGCGAGCAATGCGAGCCGCACATCCACACGCCGCGTGGCACGAAAGCGTCCAGGTGCCGCAATCACCATGCCGCGCTGCAGCGCGGTGTGTTCCACGGCCGCGAGATTCACCGCGGTGCGCTGCCCGGCCTCGGCGCGCTCCACGCTCTTTCCGCCGGTCTCGAGCCCGCGCACGCGAAGCCGCTTGCCTTCCGGCAGAAGCTCAACTTCGTCGCCGACGGCAACCTGCCCGGAGATCAGCGTGCCGGTAACCACGGTGCCGAAACCCTTTACGGGGAAGGAGCGGTCAACGGGCAAACGGAAATAGCGGCCAGCATCTTTTTCGGTTATTTGTGATGCGGCCTGTTCGAGCGCTTTTTTCAGTTCTCGAAGGCCGTCGCCGTTCTTCGCGCTGACCGGCACAATCGCGGCATTCGCGAGGAACGAGCCTTTCACGAACTCTTCCACTTCCATACGCGCCAATTCGCGCGACTGCGCATCGACCAAATCGCTTTTCGTCAGGGCGATGACGCCGCGCTTCACTCCCAGCAAGCGGCAAATCTCAAAGTGTTCGCGGGTCTGCGGCTTGATAGCTTCGTCGGCCGAAATCACCAGCAGCACCAGATCTATGCCGGACGCGCCCGCCAGCATGTTCTTCACGAATCGCTCGTGGCCGGGAACGTCAACGAAGCCGAAGCGCACGCCACCGTCTTCCAGAAACGCAAAGCCGAGATCGATGGTGATTCCGCGGCGTTTTTCTTCTTCGAGCCGGTCCGGATGCGTGCCGGTCAAAGCCTCGATGAGCGTGGACTTGCCGTGATCGATGTGTCCCGCGGTTCCGACAATGATGCTTTTCGACTTGGTGGCCATAGGAGCATACCGAAGGCGAACGTTTCGATGGTACGAGAGAGTGGAATGCGCGGTCAAACCGACCGGTACATCACCCCGAAAGGCGCGGCAAAATCATGTTCCACCGTAACCTTTGCTGCTTCCTCGGCATCCCCAGAGAGTAGGCGATTGCTCAACGCTTCCCGCCACCAAGGAGTTCCGGCATGCGCGCTGCACAAAATCTGCTCGAACGGCTCGAGTTCGACCATCCCATCATTCAAGCACCGCTCGGCGGGCGGCGGCGATACCCCGGATCTGGTCGCCGCGGTCTCGAACGCCGGCGGCTTTGGGTTTATCGGCGCAGCGTATCTGACGCCGCAACAGATCGTCGAAGCGGCCCGAGCGGTTCGCGCGAAAACATCGCGCGCCTTCGGCATCAATCTCTTCGCGCCACAGGCGCCTGTGAACTCGGGCCTCTCTCGAGAAGCGGCTCTCGAACGACTCGCCGGGTATTACGCGGAACTTGGCCTAGCTGCGCCATCGCCATCAGAAACGCCCAGCCACACGTTTCGCGAGCAGCTCATCGTGGCACTGGAAAGCGAAGCCTCGGCATTCAGTTTCACATTTGGAATTTTTCCCGCTGACGCCATTGCGGCCATTCGTGAACGCGGCATGCTGTCAATGGGCACGGCGACCACGGTTGATGAAGCCGTGGCACTCGAGAAGGCCGGAGTGGATGCCGTGGTCGCGCAAGGCAGTGAAGCTGGCGGCCACCGCGGCACCTTTACCGGGGATTTTAACGCTGCGATGATTGGCACGATTTCTTTGGTGCCGCAGATTGTTGACGCCGTCCGCTTGCCCGTTGTCGCCTCCGGGGGAATCATGGATGGCCGCGGCATCGCTGCCGCACTGGCGCTCGGAGCGAGCGCAGCGCAACTGGGCACGGCGTTTCTGACCTGCGACGAGGCAGGAATTCCGCAAGCGTACAAGAACGCGATCCAGCAGGCGCATGAAGATCAGACTCGCGTTACACGATGCTTTTCCGGGCGGCCCGCGCGCGGCATCGTCAATCGCTTTATGAACGAAATGGAATCGCTGGGCTCGGCGGAAACAATTCTTCCGTTTCCTTTGCAGAATGCCCTGACGCGTCCGTTGCGTTCCGCCGCGGCACAGCAGGGCCGCGCCGAATTTCTCTCGCTATGGGCAGGGCAGGG
Source organism: Candidatus Acidiferrales bacterium (assembly GCA_963804635.1). GTDB lineage: Bacteria > Acidobacteriota > Terriglobia > Acidiferrales > UBA7541 > Acidiferrum. Next base: position 65,591 of record CAWDRK010000038.1, on the reverse strand, counting down.
AGTTCGCATGGCACGCCCGGAGCCCGCAGGCCAGCTGGTTGCGCGGCTGGTGCGCGAAACCGAAGCGGCGGTCGGTCAACTGCGCGCCAGCGCGTCAAGCAACAAGGTCCGGGAGAAAACCCGCACGGCCCACCACTAATTGCGTGTCGGGAGGCGGTCAGACCTGGGGAAAGCCCGGAGCATCTTGCACGCGCTCCGCCTGCCAAAGGTGCCTGCGGTCGTGCGCATTGATGACCAGCAATCCTGTAGCGACGGTAAAACGCAGCAGTGGCACGAATGGATTCTTGAAGCGAACGCGATTGAAGTTGACGCGATCCCAGAATTCCAGCACGCGCCGCACCTGCGCGTGCGATTCGTGGTAAGCCTCTAAGGCTTCCTCGGGGTCGCCAGCTTCCCCCGGAATCACCTTTCCCGGTGCCTTCAATCGCAGGCGCACGGGTGGCTCCATGCCTTTGATGAACCATCTCGAGAACCATCCGGGCTTGGCGATTCGAGGGGTGCTCTCGCGCGTGTCTCGCGGATTCTCGACCGCGGCCAGCAGCGCCTGGCAATACACCCGGTTGATGCGCGCCAAGTGGTCGAAACATTGCCACAGGCTCCAGGAAGTGCCGTGATTCGGTTGCCAGTTGGCCTGCGCACGCGACTTCCCGCGAAGCAAGCGTTCGGCGGCCTGGTCGGCTTGTTTCAATTGTTCGAGAATTGCAGTACGGTCCGCGGAAAGATCCGGCATGTTTCTCTCCCGCTGCGCGCGAGTGGATTCTGGGGGGTGGGTTCTATTTCGCGCTGGCGATTTCGTCCACAATTTCCTGCGCCGCGGCGCGCGGATCCGGGGCCGCCAGAATGGGCCGCCCGACAATCACAAAATCCGCGCCGGCTTTGATCGCTTCGCGAGGCGTCGCGGTTCTAGCCTGGTCGTCTTGCTTCGCGTTCTTATCTTTCGGCCGTACTCCCGGTGTGGCGATCAGGAATTCGCGCCCGCACAATTTGCGGATGGCTTTCGCTTCCTGCACCGAAGCAACCACGCCATCCACGCCGGTCGATTGCGCCAGCTTGGCCAGCTTCAGGACGCGCGACTTTGGAGGTCCGCCAATTCCGACTTCGCGGATGGACTTCTGATCCATGCTCGTCAGCACGGTGACAGCGAGCAGCCGCGGCCGGTCGGCGCCCATGGGTACTCCGGCACTGATGGCCTGCACCGCCGCGCTCATCATCGTGGTGCCACCGAGCGCGTGCACATTTACGAGTTGCACGCCCGGCAAGCCCGCGGAAGCTAGCACCGCTCCTGCTACGGTATTGGGAATGTCGTGGAATTTCAGGTCCAGAAAGACACCCGTTCCCAGTTGCGCCACTTGCCGGACCGCTTCCGGTCCCGCGCTGGTAAACAGTTGCAGGCCAATCTTGAACATGCCGACCAGATCGGCGACCTGCTTGGCAAATTTTATGGCCGTGGATAAGGAATCAAAGTCGAGGGCTACGATCAGGCTGCTGCGTGGATGGGCGTCGAAGGTCGTCACGGTTCAGGGTTGCCCGTGAAGCTTCACTCCTGACTTTCTTCTGCTCGGGTACGCCTCGGTGGCAGCTGCATCAGTTCCAGCCGCACCTGGCTTACACCCGAGTTGATCAGGCCAATCTTCCGGGCTACGCGATAGGATACATCAATTTCGCGTCCTTCCTGGTAGGGTCCGCGATCATTAATGCGCACAACCTCAAATTTTCCGTTGTGGGTGTTGACGATGCGCACCCAGGAACCAAATGGCAGGTTGGGATGCGCGGCGGTCAGACTCTCGCAGTTGAAGCGCTCCCCGTTCGCGGTCTTCTTGCCGTCAAACTCCGGCCCATACCAGCTGGCGTTGCCTACCCATACCTTGATGGGTTTCACGGGGGCGCTCAGATGCGCAACGAGAGGCGCCTCCATCACGGGCGCTACTAGGAACATCAGCGGCACCCAGCGAATCGCAGCCCAAGTCATGAATAGTGGTCGTCGCATAGTGTGTTGTTCTTACTACAAACGTTCAAAAAGTGTAGCAAAAATGATGCATTATGTCAACCATTTTCGGTCACGAATTTGTCGCGCAAACTACTGATAGTTAACACGTTAGCTTCAGAAACCGCGCGCTCGAGACCGTTCACAAGTCCCTCACTGATCCTAGGGTCAGCGAAACTGGCCGTGCCTACCTGTACGGCAGTCGCACCCACCGCCAGATATTCCAGCACGTCTTCCACCGATTCGATGCCTCCGAGACCTAAAATAGGGATCCTGACCGCCTTTCGCGTCTCCCAAACAAGACGAAGTGTGATTGGTTTGATCGCCGGACCCGACAAGCCACCCGTCAGATTCCCAAGTTTGGACTTTCCGGTCCTGAAATCCAGGGCCATGGCCGGGTAAGTATTGGCTACGGTTAGCGCGTCTGCCCCGGCGGACTCCGCTGCGCGGCCGATAAGTCCAATGTCTGTAACGAGAGGCATCAGCTTCACCCAAAGAGGCCGCTTCCCGGCTGCCTTCCGTGCCGACCCGACTACCTCCTCTACAAGAGCAGGGTTGCTGCCGAACTGCATCCCCCCCTTCTTGACGTTGGGGCAGGAGATATTCAGCTCGTAGGCGGCAATCCCTTCGGCATCCTCGAGACGTCGGATCACCTCGACGTAATCCTCGAGACAGTAGCCAAAGACGTTGACGATGACGCTGGTGTTGTATTTTCGCAACAGTGGCAGCTTATCCGCGACGAACGCCCGCACTCCGACGTTCGCGAGGCCTACGGCGTTCAGCATTCCGGAAGGTGTCTCGCACAGCCGGGGAGCTCGAGCGCCTTCCATCGCTTCGAGCGAGATGCCCTTGGTGACCACCCCGCCGAGTTGATTCAAATCCACCAGGTGAGCGAATTCCAATCCGTAGCCGAAGGTGCCGCTGGCAGTGATAATGGGATTAGACAGGCGCAGGGCGCCAACCTGAACTCGGAGGTCAACGCGGTCAGAGGAACTCACGTCAGCAGAGAATAGCACGAAGCCCCCGGGGCTGTTCTGGGAAAATCCTCCGGGCGGGGTTACTTGGCTTCGCGCCGCCGCAGTGCTTCAGAAAGGACTCGTCCATCGCGGGTGGCCAGCGTGACCCCGGTTAGCGAGGCCAGCGTAGGAGCGATATCGGCCGGGGTAGCGGGCGCGAAATATTCGCCCGGCTGAATTCCGTAACCCATCAGCAGGATGGGCACATGCTGGTCGTAGTTGTAGGGAGTGCCGTGCCCGGTGGCAACCCCGCGCGTTTTTCCCGCAGCGGTGCCATCGAGAAGCCAGTAGGGTTTGGGCACCACGAACAGGTCACCGCTTCTGCCAGCGAAGAAACTGAGCTCCATGGCGCGGCGGGTCTGAAACAGGCTGTTGCTGCCGCCGTTCAGGTCTTCGGCGCGATACACCGCAGCAACGCCCGGAGCCGCCTGCGCGGCACTGACGACGGTGCGAAGCGCAGCCGGGTCTTGCCGCAGTTGGCCGTAGACTCCTTGCGAAAAATAGATGTCGCTGCCAGTAATTCGCGCAATTACCGGCTTGGTGAAGTTAAACGGCTCCAAAGCTTTTTCGAGGCGATCTTTGAGTTCGACCAGATTCAGGACTCCGGCGTCCGAGCCCGTCTTTTGCATTTCCTCAGGAATGGGCACGACGCCGTGGTCGGCGCTGAGCGCCACAAGGTAATTTCCCCGCCCAACTTTCTGGTCGAGATGCGTGAACAGTTCGCCGAGGTCCTTGTCGAGGCGCACCAGGATGTCCTGGATTTCGCGGCTGCGCGGGCCAAATGCGTGACCAACATAATCAACCGACGAATAACTGATCCCCAGGTAATCCGTGGCGCCGCCTTTGCCTAATCCCAGGGAATCTACCGCGGTGAGCGCGAGTTTGGTCAGATAGGTTTCGGCAAAGGGGCTCGCGGACCATTGCTCGTAGAAAGCTTCGTCAGGGGCGGTCGCTCCTTCCTTGCCGCGCAGGGCGTGGGGAAAGCTAGGGGTCCAGCCATCAGGCGGCGTGGCGCCTGCGGTTTTGTCTTCATAGAAGTAGGAAGTTGCGGGCAAAGTGAGAGACCAGATCTTGCCATAGTCTTCTGCGGCCGGGTGCTTCGTAACAAAGTCCTCGACGAAAGGCATGGTGCCGTAAGGAGACGAAGTCACCCAGGCGCCGCTGTCGAACCAGGTGGCCGCGTCAGCCTTGTGGCCCGCCATGGTAATGGCCGCGCGCGCCTTGAGCGAGAAGGTCACGACACGCGTGGCGCCGCCAGTCTGAAACTTCAACTCTTCAGCAAACGCCGGCACTTCCATCCGCCAGGCTGAATCACCGCCTTTTGTGCTGCCTTGAGCGTAGGCCACGTTTTTCACATTGGGATCGCTGGTGCAGGTAACCATCTTCTGCGCGTCGCGATCCCACCACGCGTTGGCCACCATCCCGTGGCTTGCGGGAAATGAGCCGGTCGAAATCGTGGCGTGTCCCACACAAGTTTCCGTTGCCGCGTAGGGATAGGCGGCATCGCGGAACCACGCGCCTTCGTCGAGCAAGCGCTTCAGTCCGCCAGTCCACTGGCCGCGAAAGTTGTCGACGTAGTCTCCGCGCATCTGATCCACAACGATCATGACCACGAGTTTGGGCCGCCTTGGGCGTGCCTCTCGCTGGGCCACGGTTTTCTGCGGCGTCCCACCGACAATCGCTGCGGTCGACAGCACCGCCAGCAAACACGCAATCCCGCTTCGCGTAGTCCGGCGCATCGACTTCCTCCCATCCACTCTCGTGGCGCACATGCTATTGGCGGAAGTCTAGCACGCTCCCGAGCGGCCCACGCCACAACCCAGGCTTTGTGCTCTCCGTCCGACGCTCCGCGCAATGGAGTTGTGCTAGCATTACGCGCATGCGCCTCATGGAGAAGTCTCAATTAATGTCTGCGGCGGAAATTGACCGCACCTTGCAGCGCCTTGCGCACCAAATCGTGGAGAAAAGTGGCGGCACCCGGCATCTCGCGTTGATCGGCATTCGCCGGCGCGGCGTGCCGCTTGCCCAGCGAATCGCTCAAGCCATGCGCGGCATCGATGGCGTCGAAGTCCCCGTAGGCACGCTCGACATCACCCTGTATCGCGATGATCTCTCGAAGGTCGCGCCCCAGGCGGTGCTGCAGTCTTCGCAGATTCCGTTCGGCGTGGACAGCATGGATCTGGTGCTGGTCGACGACGTGCTGTACACCGGCCGAACCATCCGCGCCGCCATGAATGGCCTGTTCGATCTGGGCCGGCCGAAGCGCGTTTCGTTGTGCGTGCTGATCGATCGCGGCCATCGGGAAATGCCGATTGAGGCGCAATATGTGGGCCGCACGATCCAGACCAGCGATACGGAGATCATCGAAGTTCGCTTGAAGGAAGTGGACAACGAAGAACGCGTGGTGCTGGTCGATCGCGTGGAATAAGGAATCACCGCTTTTGCACAGGCGGCTTTTGCGTCCCGGCGCGTGACCACGTAGAATAGCTTGGCAGCAGGGGCGAAACCCCTCGACGCTCCCCGGGTCCGCCTCGCGTCCAAACGAGTGCCAAGTGACCTATTGCTTTCGTGATCTGCTAGCCCTCGAGCCGCTCTCTGCGGACGAACTGTCATTCATTCTCGACCAGTCCAAACCGTTCCAGGAAATCCAGCGCAATCCTTTGAAAAAACTCGCCACCTTGCGCGGCAAGACCGTGGTGCTGGCCTTTTTCGAGAACTCCACGCGCACGCGGCTCAGCTTCGGCACCGCCGCATCGCGCCTGGGAGCCGACACCATGAACCTTCAAGCCGAAGCTTCGAGCCTGAAAAAAGGCGAGACCCTGCTGGACACGGCCAACAACCTGAACGCCATGAAGCCGGACTGCTTTGTGATGCGGCACTCGTCGTCGGGCGCAGCGGATTTCGTGGCGCGACACCTGGAAATTCCCGTGGTGAACGCCGGCGACGGGACGCACGAACATCCCTCGCAAGGGCTGCTGGACGCGCTGACAATCCGCGATCGCAAGGGCACGTTGCGCAACCTGAACGTCACGATTCTTGGCGATATTGCGCATTCGCGGGTGGCTCGTTCGAACATCCATTTGCTCGGGAAGTTTGGCTGCCGCTTCACGTTGTGCGGCCCGGCGATGTGGGTTCCGCGGGAGATGGAGAAAATCGGGCCGCCGGGCACGCCGATCCGCTGCGCGTATCGCGTGGAAGAAGCGCTGGAAGATGCCGATGTGATCATCGTGCTGCGCGTACAAACCGAGCGGCTGCACGAGCCGTCGCTTTCGCAGAACGACTACATCCTGCTGTACCAGTTGAATGCCCAACGCATGCGCCTGGCCAAGCCCGACGCGCTGATTCTGCATCCCGGCCCGATCAATCGCGGCACCGAAATCACTCCGGAAGTGGCGGATGGGCCGCAATCCGCGGTGCTCGAACAAGTTACCAACGGCGTTTCCGTGCGCATGGCCATCCTGTATCTGCTGATGGTGGGCGCCTCGGAGGGCAGCACGCATCCTGCGCTCGCCGGCAAGGCCGAACCACCCTCCAAGGAAACTGCTCATGCTTCTGATTAAGAACGGCCGCGTCCTTGATCCTGCCTCAAACACCGACGCGACCAGGGATATTCTGCTCAAAGACGGCCGCATCAAGGAAATCGCGCCCGCTGGCAAGCTGTCGGTGGATTCTGGCGTTGAGACCTTTGACGCTGCGGGGCTGATTGTGGCGCCGGGCTTTATCGACATGCACGTGCATCTGCGCGAGCCCGGGCAGGAAAATTCGGAAACCATCGAAACCGGAACGCTGGCGGCCGCTCGCGGCGGATTTACGGCGGTGTGTTGCATGCCGAATACCAGGCCGGTAAATGACAACGCTTCGATCACGCGATTTATCGTCGATCGCGCCAAGGTGCATGGCCATGTGCGCGTTTGGCCCATCGGAGCCGCCAGTATTGGAAGCCAAGGCGAAGCGATTTCCGATATCGCGGCCATGCGTGAAGCCGGAATTGTGGCCGTTTCTGATGACGGCAAGCCCATCGCCACCGCAAAACTGGCGCGGCAAATCATGGACTATTGCCGCTCGCTGGAACTTCCGGTCATCGAGCACGCCGAAGATGTTTCCCTGGCTGCAGGCGCCAGCATGCGCGAAGGCGTCGCTTCGACGCGCCTGGGGCTTCCCGGGATGCCGGCCGCGGCGGAATCTGTTTGCGTGGCGCGCGACGTGCAAATCGCGGAGTTGACCGGCGCACGGCTGCACATCGCGCATCTTTCGGCAAAGTCGTCGCTCGAACAGGTGCGCTTCGCGAAGCAGCATGGTCTCTATGTGACCTGCGAGGTGACGCCGCACCACTTCACGCTGATCGACGAGGATGTCACCTACGATTCGCGGTTCAAGATGAATCCGCCGCTGGCCGCGCGCGAAGACCGCGAAGCGCTGCTCGAGGGATTGGCGGATGGAACCGTCGACGCGATTTCGACCGATCACGCGCCGCACGAGCCCGCCATCAAAGATGTGGAATTCGACAAGGCCCCGTTCGGCATTTTAGGTTTTGAGACCGCCTTGGGTCTGGCACTGGAGCAACTGGTTCATAGCGGCAAAATCGGATTGCTGCGCATGGTGGAACTTTTCTCGAGCGGACCGGCGCGGGTTCTCGGCAAAGAACGCAAGCTGGCGGCGGGCGAGCAAGCCGACATCACCATTTTTTCGCTGGATCGTCCGTGGACCTATCACGTCAAGGAATCCGCGAGCAAGTCGCGCAATTCACCGTTCGACGGCCACGCGTTCAAGGGTGGCCCGGTGGCTACGATCGTGGGCGGCAAAATCGTTCATCGCGCGTAGCGCTCGGCCCGCCTTTCAGGCGCATTCGGGAACTTCTACAGGGCGTCGCTTTTCTAGCATCCGCAAGATCCACAATCCCGCCGCTGCCGCCGCAAGATGCTTGATGGTGTGGCCGCTCACAACATGGCCAAAGGCAAAAATCGCGCGGTCCGCGGCCTCCGTGATCTTCGCTAAAACATAAAAACCAACTACCACCGCCAGGTCCGCACTGCGCGTGTAGCGCGGCGGTAAAAGCAGAATCACGAGCAGCAGTACCACCGCGTAGACCTGCAGCGCAGCATAAAACCGCAAATCGCCGGCCCCGTTGCTTTCGCTCGTGTGCCATGCGACCACGCTGGTAATTCCCACCAACAAAAGGAGCGGTAGCAGCGCAAGCCCCACGGGAACGCTGATGCGCTCGACGATCATCGCCGCCACCAGCGCCATGAAGACCATGGTCATGGGCAGGCGATCCCACAGCAGGCGATCATTATCGGGCGCCAGATGGTAGTACGACGAACCCACGGCCGTCAGAACCATGCCTGCGAAGACCATCACGTAGGGCCAGCGTTCGCGCGCATCCACAAATTGCACGCGCGCGGATCTCCGGAGCAAAACCACCAAGCCCGCTATGCCTACCATGGCGAATCCCGCGTTCGAGACCACGTCAGCGAAATTCGCAATGCCCAGCCACACGCGGCGGTCGGCAAAATTGTGATAGGAGAGCGGCTGAGCAAGGCGCGGCGCAAAAACCGCCGCCATGATCAGGACGAGCGTCAAGCTCACGAGCACCAGGACACCAGTTCGCTTCGAAAGCACGCCGAACCTCCGGAGCGTGGATAGTACAAACACGGGCACGGAAGTAGCAATGGACCGTGAGGGTAGCTGTTCCAGCCGTTAAACTGGGACGAAACGGGTCATGCCTTGCTCCCAAACAATTCGCTGGCTTCTGCTGTCGGCAGCGCTCGTGATGCTCGTCCCGCGCGCTTCCGCACAAGCACAGCATGCCCACGCACAAGCAGAACGCATACTCGATTTTCACAGTGACATTACGGTCGAGGACGATTCCTCGCTCCTGGTCACGGAAACCATTACCGTCGTCACGACCGGCGCCGAGATTCGCCACGGACTGCTGCGGGACTTTCCGACCACTTACAAGGATCCTTACGGCAATCGCTATGTGGTCGGCTTCGAGGTGCTCTCGGCCACTCGCGATTCGGCCGACGAGCCTTTCCGTGTAGAAGATTATTCCAACGGCAAGCGCATCTACTTTGGCAACGCCAATCGGATGCTTGCTCCGGGACGCCACGTTTACACCTTCAGTTACACAAGCAATCGTCAGCTGGGCTTTTTCGCTGACCACGATGAACTCTACTGGAACGTTACGGGTGTCGGCTGGCCCTTTCCGATTGATCATGCCTCCGCCACCGTGCACCTGCCTTCCGCGATTCTTGCCGATCAGGTGCATCTTGGAGGATTCACGGGGCGGGCCGGTTCTGAAGCGTCACAGCTGACCGCTTCCACTGAAGATGGGGCCTTCTTGTTTCGCACCAGCAAGCCGCTGCGCTCGTTTGAAGGCCTCAGCATCGTTGTTTCCTGGCCCAAAGGATTCCTGACGCCGCCCACGTTTGCGCAGAAACTGGAATATTTCTTCCGCGACAATCGCGACGCCCTGCTGCTCGCGAGCGGGCTCCTGGTCCTGCTGCTGTACTATCTGATTGCCTGGTCGGCAGTGGGCCGCGATCCTGCCCCGGGGGTAATCATGGCGCGGTACGAGCCGCCGGCAACCCTTTCGCCCGCGGGAATGCGCTATCTGGTGCGCATGGGCTTCGATAACAAGACCTTCGCCGCCGCGGTACTCGACATGGCGGCACGGGGCTTCCTGAAGATCAGCGAGAAGGATCGCTCCTACACGCTCACACTCACCGGCAAGGATGATGGCATTCTCACTCCCGACGAGAAGCACATTGCCACGATTCTGTTTAGCGGACGATCCGAGATCTGGCTGCACTATGAGAATCAACCAACGATTCACAGCGCCGTGCTAGCCTTGCAGAAATGGCTGAAAGCCGCGGAGGAAAAAGTCTATTTCGTCAGCAACTCGCGTTACCTGATTCTCCCGGTGGCTCTTTCGATTGTCGTTGTGCTCGCCTACCTGCTGTTACTGGGAAAGCCGCAGGTTATAGGCGGCGTGTTCGTGAGTATCTGGCTGAGCTTCTGGACCCTCGGCCTTGCCGGCCTGTTGAGGAAAGTAGTTCAAGCATGGAGCTCGGCGTTGCACTCCGGGAAAGGAGAGATCGTTTCTATTGGAGGCGCGCTCGTCCTGACGGCATTTTCCATTCCTTTCCTGTTCGGCGAAATCATGGGATTCACGTTCCTCGTGAAGTTCATTTCGCTGGCGCTGGGAATTTTTCTTCTGGCCGCGGCGGCCTTGCATATTCTGTTTATTTATCTGCTGAAGGCGCCGACCATCGCCGGCCGGCTGGTGCTCGATCGGGTCCAGGGCTTCAAGATGTTTCTTGGCAAAGTGGAAGGGGATCGCCTGAATCGCACCGCGCCTCCGCAGCAGACGCCGGAAGTCTTTGAGAAGTACTTGCCCTACGCGTTGGCGCTGGACGTCGAGCAGGACTGGGCAGAACAGTTTTCCGGGATTCTCGGCGCTGCGGGAACCGCTCCCGGCGGTTCTCCCGCGTATGTGCCGTCGTTCTATTCCGGCTCTGCCTGGAACGGATTCGGCGGCAGCAGCTTCGCATCGTCGTTTGGCAGCTCGTTCACCGGCGCGATTGCTTCCTCGTCAGCGGCGCCGGGATCCACTAGCGGTTCTGGAGGTGGTGGCGGCGGATCCGGAGGCGGTGGGGGAGGAGGGGGCGGAGGAGGCTGGTAGAAGTTAATGCGTGGCGATGCGTTGCACGTTGAACTTGTCGCCGCGCGGCCAGGTTACTTTGTTTTTCGCTTTGCAGTAGGGGCACAGCGCAACGCGTTCCACTGGTTTCGCGAGCCCTGTCGATCCCACCACGCGCATCCCTTTTTGACACACTGCACATCGAAAGATTTTCTGCACGTGTCCTCCTCGCCTCGCAATCTGATCGGGAGGTCTCCGAGCTCGATACTCTCGATCGCAACTCCTTTCTAATGAGCGGCCGGCTCTGCGGCCGGATGCAATCCGTGCTGCGGGACTTCATGGGTGCCGCGCGCCAGGGGCTCAATCTTCATGCGGTAAAAGTGATCGAGCGGCAAGCGACCTTTGCCCACGGGATAGGCTTTTTCAATGGCCTTCATCACATAGGCTTTTGCGAGCGTGGTGGCCTCGAGCAGCGAACGGCCTGCCGCCAGTTGCGCGGTAATGGCCGAGGCAAAGGTGCAACCGGTTCCGTGGGTGTTCTCGAGCTTCACCTTGTCGCCGCCGAGCGGGTGCATGTCCGTGCCATCGAAGAGCACGTCGATGGCTTTGTCCATGTGTCCGCCCTTCACAATCACGGCGTGCGCGCCCATGTCCACGATTTTGCGCGCCGCCGCTTCCATGTCCGCGACGTCCCTGATCGCGAAGCCGGCAAGAATCTCCGCTTCCGGAACATTCGGGGTGATTACGGTGGAGCGCTTCAGGAGTTCTGCAACCAGGAACTTGCTTCCGGTGGCGTCGAGCAACTCCGATCCGCTCGAGGATTTCATCACCGGATCGTGAACGATGTGAGGAAACGTATGCGCATCGAGGAATTCCGCCACCACGGCGGCGTTGCCACGGTTCCCCAGCATGCCAATCTTCACGGCAGCAATCTCGCAGTCCTTCACCAGAATTTCCAACTGTTCGCGCAGTTCGGAAGCGGGGGTATTGTGAACCGCTTCGACTCCCTGCGTGTTTTGCACCGTCAGTGAAGTGATGGCCGCAACTCCATAACAACCGTGAGCCGCAAATGTTTTCAGGTCGGCGCCAACGCCGGCGCCGCAACTGGGATCAAATCCCGCAATGGTCAGGAGAATGGGAGGAATGGCAACTCCCTGGGAGTGAAGGTGGCTCATGATCGTCGCTGTGGCGCCTCGTGCGGTGAAGAAAATGGCCGGTCACGTTCCACTGGGATGAAGTTTCGTTTCTTCACGCCAGAAAACGGCCGGCACTTGCGAATGTACGCGCACTAATTTTTCTCCGCAAGGAAATTCTGGAGCGAAAACGCGCCGACGTTGGCCCGGTCGATCGTCAATATTGGATGCCGGGATCGTGACGCGCCTGCAGGTTCAAAAATACAACCTGGCAGGGGACACCGTTACGCGCGTCGCTCCTGCAGCCTTGGACCTTTCTCGACGAATGGTTTGAGGATGACGTGGGAGCACGCTTGGCGCTGGATTTCCGGATGCGATGCTGCAGAATTCTCGCGTTGGCACAGTCGCTGCGACGCTCATGAATCCGCGCGTGATTTCTATACGGAGTTTGCTTTCGTCGCGCGCGGTCCTTCGGGAGCTAGCGATCCGCATTGGCAAATGGCGTAACCTTGGAAGGCCCAGGCGAAAAGCACTGGCCTCGAGACCTTCGAGAGGAGCTCTTCTTTACCCTCGCAAAGCATGAACAGTCTTTTTTGCTCGAAGGGGATAGCGAGTGAAAGACCGCCGGGGTGTCCCGGCGAGGCCAAGCTCGGTCGGTACTCTCGCTCTAGCGACGCGACTTCGCCCAAAACAGTAGCGACCCGATCATTGCCGGAGCGCGAGCGTCAGGGGAACAGCCCACGGACCAGGGTGGCTTCAGCGACGCGGCCGACGGCGAGAGCCATGGCGGCAGCGCGCGGTGGGACGTGGTGCTTGCGCATCATTTCGATCATGTCGTGGAATGCGCGGCTCATGATCTTCTGCAAGCGCACATTCACTTCGTCGGAATCCCAGAGCAGGCCTTCCTGATTCTGCACCCATTCAAAGTAGCTGACGGTGACGCCCCCGGCATTCGCCAGGATGTCCGGGAGAACGGTAATGCCACGGCGCGCCAGAATTTCGTCGGCGTGCGGCGTGGTGGGACCGTTTGCGGCTTCGGCGACGATGCGGGCCTTCACCGCTTCGGCGTTTTGCAGCGTAATGACGCTCTCCAATGCGGCAGGAATCAGAATGTCGCACTTCAGCGTGAGCAGATCCTCGTTGGAAATGCGCGAAGCTCCGGGCATGCCGACAACCGTGCCCGAGCGCTCCTTGTAACGCATGGCCTTGAGGGGGTCGATGCCGCGGGAATTGGTAACCCCGCCTCGCGTATCGCTTAGCGCGATGATCTTGGCCTTGCGGTCGGACAACAAGCGCGCCGCGGTGGCGCCGGCGTTGCCAAATCCCTGAACCGCGACGGTAGCGCCGCGCAAGGAGATCTTTTTAACCTTGCAGGCTTCTTCGACGACGTACACCAGCCCCTGCGCGGTGGCTTCGGCGCGGCCTAGGGAGCCGCCGATGGCCAGAGGCTTGCCCGTAACTACGCCGGGAACGGTATGTCCCAACATCATAGAATAGGTATCCATGATCCAGGCCATGGTTTGCGCATCGGTGTACACGTCGGGCGCGGGAATATCCTTGTCCGGGCCGATGATCGGTAGAATTTCGCTGGCAAAGCGCCGCGTCAGACGCTCCAGTTCGCTCTTCGACATGCGCTTCGGGTCGCAGATTACGCCGCCCTTCGCGCCGCCAAAAGGAACGTTCACGACCGCGGTCTTCCAGGTCATCCACGCCGCGAGTGCTTTCACTTCATCCACCGTGACATTGGGGTGAAAGCGAACGCCGCCCTTGCCTGGACCGCGCGCGATGTTGTGCTGCACGCGGAATCCGGTGAGCACTTTCACCTGGCCGTTATCCATTTTGGTTGGCAGGGATACTTCCAGAATGCGCTTCGGTGTACGCAGCACCTGGCGAAGACCGGGGTCCAGCTTCAGCACTTCCGCCGCAATATCAAATTGAATCTGAGCGATGCGAAAGGGATTGAGCTCCTCGCGCGGCGCGATCCGGGGCACTATCGGGGGCGTGCCCGCGGGGCGGGTTGGGACTGGGGGTTTTGCGACCGTTGCCATCAGGTTCGGTCCTTTCCGTTGCGGTGGAATCTGGAAAACTCGTTCAACTGCCCAACAACCTGCCGGGTGCAAAAACTTCCGGTGTTACCCGTTGGCGGCAAACTTGCGCACGCCCGCCAAATACTTTTCGCGACAATCCATGGAGCAGAAGTGCAGCAGCTCTCCGCGTTCGCGCAGCGGAATCGCCACGGATTCGGCCAGATGCATGCCGCAAACGGGGTCGCGGACGAGCTTTCGTGAAACCTCGTCAGTGGGAACATCGATATCGGGATGGGCAGCCGGCGAAGCTCCGGCCATGTTGCGCACCATGCGGCGGAGAATCGAGACGGCCCAGGAAGCGATCAGGACCCAGAAAACATAGCGAAGAATGCGAGCAATAAATGTCATGGAATGTGGGCTGCAAACACCATTCCGCTACCTTTCTTGCTGCCGAATGGTGTTCAAGGCGAGTGTATGCAGGGAAAGCAGGGGCGTCAAACAAAAATGTGTAGATTCAAGGGGTTGCGGGGCCGACGGTCAGGGGAGTCCCCAGCCTCAAACCGGCCAAACCGCAATTAAGTGCCTACTTTATATAGAGTTACAAGGGATGCCGGCCCCTGGCGACGGAGCACCGTGTTAAGGACACGGGATACGGTCAATGCCCATATAAGGGCGCAGAACCTCGGGGATCACGATCGAACCGTCGGCCTGCTGATAATTCTCGACCACGGCGATCCAGGTGCGGCCAACCGCCAGACCTGAGCCATTTAATGTGTGCACGAACTCGCTCTTGCCCGCTGCCTTGGGCTTAAAGCGGATGCCGGCGCGCCGCGCTTGAAATGCTTCGCAGTTTGAACAGGAAGAAATTTCACGAAACTCGTTGCCGGAAGGCAACCAGACTTCCAGATCGTAAGTTTTCGCCGAAGCGAAGCCCATGTCTCCGGTCGAAAGCAGTACGGTGCGATAGTGCAGGCCGAGTTTTTCGAGAATGCTCTCGGCGTTGCGCACCAGAGCTTCGTGTTCTGCATAGCTTTTGTCAGGATGCGTGAACTTGAAGAGTTCCACTTTCTGGAACTGGTGTTGCCGAAGAATACCGCGAGTGTCTTTCCCGGCGGCGCCGGCTTCGGAACGAAAGCAAGCAGTCCAGGCGGTGACCAGAATCGGCAGTTGGTCCTCGGGGACCGTCTGATCGCGATACAGATTGTGCAGCTCCACTTCCGAGGTGGGCGTGAGCCAGAAATCGGTGTCCTCGATCTTGAACAGATCTGCGGCAAATTTCGGCAATTGCCCCGCACCCATCAGCGAAGCGGTGTTCACAAGAAATGGCGGAAGAATTTCCGTGTAGCCGTGTTCGCGGGTGTGGACATCCAGGAAGAAATTGGCCAAAGCGCGTTCCAGCCGGGCGCCCCAGCTTTTGTAAACCGCGAACCGCGCACCGGCAATTCGTGTGGCGGCTTCCAGGTCAAGAATGCCGGCGCGTTCGCCAACTTCCCAGTGCGGCCGGGGCTCGAAATCGAACTTGGGAGCGCTGCCCCAACGGCGGACTTCCTGGTTGCCTTGAGCGCCGGTGCCATAGGGAACGCTCGGGTGTGGAAGATTCGGGATGGTCAAAAGGGTTTCGCGCTGCCGCGCGTCCAGTGCACTAATGCGCTCGTCGGCTTGCTTGATGCGGTCGGAAACCTGCTTCATCTCGGCGATCAAGGCGTCGGCACTGTGTTTTTCTTTTTTGAGCCGGGCGATCTCATCGTTGGTTTTGTTGCGTTGGGCCTTGCGCTGTTCATTTTCGGTGATGAGTTCGCGGCGCTCTTTGTCGAGAACACGAAAAGCGTCCAGGTCCAGGGTCATATTGCGCTTCCTGGCCATTTCGGCAAACACATCAAGGTGCTCGCGAAAAAAGTTCAGATCATGCATGGAGCTAGAAGAATAGCGCAGTCGAGCGACCGCTGGCCAGTCATTGAAACGCTCCGCCATTCCCGTTTCGGGGCCCGCGGAGAAAGCGCTCTTGGCAAAGCGCTCTAACGACTCAGTACATAACCTTATCAGTTATAATTGGCGGTGACATAAGGCGCTGAGAATGAAGGGGATACGGAGCTATTCCGGTATCCCGACAAGCTTCGCCGGTCAGGGGACCGCAGGGACGCGGTTGGGCATGCGATTGCCTGCAGTACCAAAGAGAAGTACGGAGGTTCCGGTGCGAAGTACTGCCGCAAATGGACCTGGCGTCCTAGTGACACTCGCAAGGGGCACGCGCAGAATCAGCATTGTGATTGGGAGTGAGGTTCGGCTCTCGGGGCGGGCGGAATGATCGTACTGATCTTGCTCCTGTGCGTCGTGCTACTGCTTGCGAGCGCAGTGGAACGGCCAAGCCCGCCGGAAAACGAGAGATGAACTAGGCTTCCCGTCATTTACCCTCCATCCCCCACGCCAGAGCGGCCGGTGCCCCCACCGGCCGCTCACTTTTTTGGGGCAGTCGAACGTGGTGCTCAGAAAGCAAGACGGAAGCAAGGCTTTGGGAACCCTTTTGGAACAGGTTGGGAAATAATCGTGAGGACAAATAAAAAAGGGGGCTGGTGCAAGCCCCCTTACTTTTGGATCTGACCCCCCAATAACCGGATACTCAGTCGAGGTTGAGGTCCGGCCACCCCGGGAAGCCAATCTCATGAATTAATTCGATAGAATGCACGCGGTTTGCCAATTGGAGCGCGGGGTTCGCTCTGCCAGGCAGCGGTTGAACAGAAAGGACTTAAGCGAAAACTGGAAGAAATCGGACCTCCCGAGGCGAAATGAATCTACAAAATCTCACAGACTTGCCGCAAAGTCCTACAGTCTTTAGGAGCGCAGCAACTCCGGATTTCTGACCACCACCTACATGGCCGCGAGAGACAAAAACGTTATTGCGTTTCGGGTGTGAGCACTCTAATACAAATCCTCGCAACACCTAACTCGAGTGCTCGGAGAGTGAGCGCGAACGGCGCCAAATGTAGCGCGCCGGGAGAAAAAGAATCACGGCCCACAGCAAGAGCGAGGGACCATAATTCATGGCAAAAATCAGAATGCCGGAGAGGCTCATGACGGCGTCAGAAAAGCCGTTGACCGCTGCGTTTCGTAATTGCGCGCCAAGGGTGACGGCAGGCGATGACACTTCCTCACGCAGGGAGAAGAAAACGCTCGAGAAGACTGCGCGGTTATCAAACGCCCGGCGTTCCGCCTGCATCCGCTCGATTTCTGCCCGCAGCGCGGCCAGTTGACGCTCGAACACCGTAGGGTCGCTTCCTTTGGCCGGAGGATTCTCGAGCATTCTCTCGAGGCGCTGCTCGGTGTTCTGCGCGTTGACCAGACGCGCTTCGAGATCGCCGTGTTGCTGCGTGATCTCGTCTGCGGACTCCTCTTCACGCTCGACGCGGCCAATCGCTTTCAGATCGGAAAGGGTTGAAGCATACTCCGACGAAGGGATCCGCAGAGTTGCGGAAAGGAGACTGCCTGCGGGCTGGCCTACCATGCGCAGTTTTGCCACGTAGCCGCGATGACGCTCGAGAATTTCCTCGAGCGAAGCCCGCGAACGCAGGAATTCCTTGGTAGCAACGGCAAGTTCGGCGGAATAGGCGATGCGCGGCTCGCTCGTACTACCGGCAACGTCACCCATTCCCGGCCGATAGGGCCCGGAAACCGATGGGGCAGCAACCATTCCTTCATACTCCTTCATGGCCGGAACGGGAAACCGATCGGTGGGCGGAACGGGCGTGCTGCCGACTGCCGGATGGGAAGAAGTGGATTGCGAAGGGCGGTTCGAGGCTAACAAAACGAGCAAGAAAACCGCGCCCAAAATGGCAGCGGCATACAGCAAGCCGCGGCGCACGGCAGAGAGTTCACGAAAACGACGGACCAGCGGTTCGAGACGGTCTCGCATGGCAGCGCCTCCAGGTATGTCAGGGTTAGAACGGGGAGGGCGCGACTTCTTGCAAGCCGACTAGCAATATTTCGGGGGGTTCGGCGCGCCCAGGGAACAGCTCAGGCGCCGATCGAAGACCGCAGGGCGCTGGCGATGGATTGCGAAAAGCGTTCGACGTCGGCATCCTGTTCGGCCTCGACCATCACGCGGGCGAGCGGCTCGGTGCCGGAGTAGCGAAGAACGACGCGCCCATTGTCGCCGAGAGTGGATTGCGCTTCCGCAAGCGCGCGGGCAACTTCCGGCAGCGATTCGAGCGGCGGCTTGGATCTTACTTTCACGTTGACGATAACCTGCGGGTAATCTTTGAGGCCCTGAACGAGCGATTCGAGCGAGCCATGCGCGGAAACGAGCGAAGCCACTTTAACCGCGGTGAGCAGGCCATCGCCGGCAGGGCTATCGTCGAGGAAGATGATGTGGCCGGACTGCTCGCCACCGAGATTGTTGCCGGACTTGAGCATTTCTTCGAGGACGTAGCGATCACCGACGGCCGCGCGAGCGAGCGAAATCCCTTCGCGATCGAGGACCCGTTCCAGGCCCAGGTTGGACATGGAAGTAGCCACGACGCGCTGGCGCTTCAGCGCATTTCGCGATTTCAGGTAACGCGCCACGGCCAGTAGAACGCCATCACCATTGACGATGCGCCCGCTGCCGCAAACAAACAGCGCGCGGTCCGCGTCGCCGTCGAACGCCACGCCCAGCAAGGCTTTTTCATCAAGCACGCGCCTCAGCAAACCGTCCAGATGCAGCGAGCCGCAACCGGCATTGATGTTGCGTCCGTCAGGATCGACGCCCATGGGAACGATGTCCGCGCCTAAGGTTTGAAACAGTTCAGGGCCGAGCTGGTAGGCGGCGCCATTGGCGCAGTCCAGCACCATGCGAAAACCCTCGAATCTGGCTCCTGGAATGACGCGGCTTTGCAGAAATTGCAGATACTCAACGTGCAGCGCGTGATTGGCCACCAGAGGAGGGAAAGAAGTGGGCGCCGGCTCAGCGCGCAAGCGCAGAATTTCCGCTTCAAGTTTTTCTTCGACGGAGTCCGGGAATTTCATTCCGGCATGGGAGAAAAGCTTCACGCCATTATCGTGGTAAGGGTTGTGGGACGCAGAGATGACCACGCCAGCTTGAAAATCATTCTCGCGAACCAGGCAGGCAATTCCCGGCGTGGTGATGATGCCGGCAAATTCCGAGCTGGCTCCGGACTTTCGCAGACCGGCAGCGAGCAGCGCGGCGATATGCGGGCCGGATTCGCGGGTATCCATACCGACGAGCGCGTGCGCGGACCCGAGGTCGTGTTGCAGATAGCCGCCCAGAGCGCGCCCAATGGCGTAAAGCGTCTGATCATCAAGCGGCGGCGTCCCGGGAACGCCGCGGATACCGTCGGTACCAAAGAGTTCTTTAGCCATACGTAGACAGGTCGGGGCGGGAAAAATGACCTCGTAGAGTCTAGCACAAGGTCCGAGGCTACTTTGCCAATTCAGGCGCAGATGACGGGAAATGCAATTTCCCGGCGGCAAAACGCGCAGCATATTAATCTGCTGTGCTATTGGCGGCGACACGAGCGACCTGATTTTCCGGGAGTGTGTTACCGTGAAGTGCCAAGGAGTGCGCGGTGTCCTCAACGGAAACGCCAACGATCTTTCGGATTTATGGACCGACGTTCAGCCTGCGAATCCTGGCGACGGCCATCATCCTGCTGTTCCTGTACTACGCCCAGGGGGTGGTGATTACCCTGCTTCTGTCGGTGCTGCTGGCCTATTTTCTGGATCCCGCGGTGGAGTTTCTGGAGCGCTTCCGTGTGCCGCGACCGATCGGGGCGCTGATTATGGTGCTGATCCTGATTCTGGTGCTGATCGCGGTCATTTACGGGCTGTGGACGCGCACCTCGGACTTCGCGCAAAGTTGGCCAACCTACCGTAGCATCCTGCGCGATGCGGCTTCGAGCGTTCAGGGGAAAATTCGCGGCTTTGAAGGGAGCGTTTCCGACCTCACGACGGCAGGCGATGTCAGCAAGGCCACGCCTGCAGTCTTCCTCCGACAGCGGCGCCGTTCACAGCTTTTTTGTGCGCAGCATCGGATCGCTCTACGCGCTGGTGCTGGAGGGCACGTTCGTGCCCTTCCTGGTGTACTTCATGCTCGCGCAGAAACGCGAAGTGTGGCACGGAACGTTACAACTGTTTCCCGTGGGTCGGCGCACGCAGGTGAAGGAGACGCTTGACGATTTGCGCGACGTCTTGCGCGATTACCTGGTGGGCATGACCGTGGTGACGCTGGTCGTGGTGGCGCTGAGCAGCGTGTTTTTTCTGGCGCTGGGATTTGATTATCCGGTGCTGGCCGGAATTGCGTCCGGGCTATTCAACATGGTGCCGTATATTGGCGCGGTGCTGGCGTGGCTGCCGGGATTTCTGCTGGCCATCGTGAAGTGGCACACGGTAAGCCACTTCGGGTTGATCGCGCTGGTGCTGACGGGCATTCACGTGGTCGCACAGAACCTGATTGCCCCGCAACTGGTAGGGCGGCAGGTGAGATTGAACGCCGTGGCCATTACCGTGGCACTGCTTTTCTGGGGATTTGTGTGGGGAGGAATGGGGCTGATTCTGGCCATACCGATCACCGCGGCGATGCGCGTGATTTGCGACCACACCGAATCGTTGAAGCCCGTGGCGCACTGGTTAAGCGCCTGAGGCACGCGCTTTCGGAAATCCTAAACAGTTGGGGACCATTCATGAAAACAATCGAGAAACGCGCGCTGCGGCTGTTTTTTGTTGTGCTGGCGATGGGCGCGGGGGCACAGTCGGCTCGCGCGTGGGGCTGCAAAGGGCACCAAACCATTGCGCTGATTGCGGAAAAGCACATGACGCCGGAAGCCCGGGAACTGGTTGAAAAGCTGTTGAGCGAGAATCCGATTGATGCGCAGTTGAAACGCTATTGCGGGCCCTACGCCGGAGATTTGCTGGCAGACGGTTCCACCTGGCCGGACGACGCGCGCAAACAATTGAAGAACGGGCCGTGGCATTACATCGACATTCCGCGCGGCGCTCCGCGAAAACCGTTGGAAGAGTATTGCGGCGAGGAAGGCTGCGTCACCAGGGCAATCGCCGAGCAGTGGGCCATTTTCAAGGACCAGAATGCCCCTCCGGCCAGGCGCGCCGAAGCGTTGCGCTACGTGACGCATTTTGTCGGCGACTTGCACATGCCGCTGCATGCGACCACGGATAACGACCTGGGCGGCAACTGCGTGCCGGTAAGATATTTTTGGCGCTCAGCACACCTGAACAACAACAATTATGTCCCCAATCTCCATAGCTTGTGGGATTCCACGATCGTCGAGCACGACATGGCGGGAGCGGATCCTGCCGAATACGCGGCATTCCTCGAGGAAACGTTCCGGCCCAATGTCGACAAATGGACGCAGGCAGGGATCGCGGTGGAGGAATGGGCGTGGGAAAGCCATGATCTTGCAGAAACCGTTAGCTACGGACAGTTGAGCCCCAAGATCCCGGTGGAAAAGCCGACGCCGGCGCATGCGTGCACGGATGCGGACAATGTTGGCAACCGCATGATGGAGCTTCACGCCGAGCGCGGGCCCAGCGTATCAGACGGCTGCGGCCGGCGTCGTGGAGCAGCGGCTGGAACAGGCAGGCGTGCGACTCGCGATGATGCTGAATGAAGCGGCAAAACCCGTGCCGGCAGAGAAATAGTGAGTGAGGCTGGCCGGATGAAGGGCGCTCCAGCCACATTGCGGTTTACTATCTTTCGGCACTCCTAAAGGAGGATTCCATTACCGCGACTGCCCCTTTGCCGGCGAGGAATGCGGCTCTCCTTAGTTTGCTTGCGTATTCTAACGTGGTGTTACGCTGACGTTGTGTTGACACCCGTATCGAATCAGTGCAGGAGCGACGTACTCGCTCAATATCACTTGGTTTGGTGCCCCAAGTATCGACTGAAGTTTTGGTTGGACAAGTTGGAAGCGACTTCGACAACTGTTGTGCCAGAAGGCGGAGACTTGCAGGCCGAGATTCACGCTTTGGAATCATGCCCGACCACGTTCACATATTCGTAGAGTCTGACCCTCGACTGGCTCCCGCACATATTGCGGCACAGTTTAGGGATTTACTTCTCACGAACTGAGAGAGCAATTTCCTGGGCTCCAGTCTCGCATGCCCGCTCTCTGGAGTCGAAGCTACTATGTCGGCAGCATCGGTACGGTTTCTGAAGCGACGGTGCGACGATACATCGCTAACCAAAAGATTCGAAATGCGTAAAACGTTCAAATATCGGCTATTCACGACTGGCCTCCAATCGAACGCTCTCGCAAGCAATTGGGTGAGGCTGCCGTTTGTACAACGCCGCCCTGCAAGAGCGTCGAGACGCTTGGAAACAGCGAGTCTCGATTAGCTACTATACGCAGGCGAACAGTTGAAGGACATCGTGCTGCGGACGATTTGGGTCTGGCAAACTTCTCTTGTTGCCAAGATATCCTGCGGCGAGTGGATAAAACCTTTAAGGCTTTCTTTCTTCGAGTCCAGCGGCATCAAAAGGCTGGCTATCCACGATTTAAGTCTCGTCGCCGCTTCGATAGTATTACCTTCCCAGTTACCGAGACGGTGTCAGGCTGCGGGTAATGCTTCGGGTTCAAGGGGTCGGGGAAATGAAGTTAAATTGCACCGTCCTGTTGCTGGCACGATTAAAACTGTCACGGTGAAACGTGAATGCGGCAAGTGGTACGCCTGTTTCTCGGTTGAGCGAGGCGAAACTGCTTCCTGCTCTGGATAACGCATCGGTTCGACGTAGGTCTGGTCTTTCGCTACGCTGTCCAACGGCACGAAGATTCCCAATCCTCGTTGGTATCAGCAGGCTCAGGCAAGACTTCGGAGAGCACACGGCGTGCCGCTCGGCGTAAGAAAGGCAGTCATCGGAGACGTAAGCAGTTGCTTTGCTTCAGAAGGTTCAGCTCGAATCTGGCGATGCGAAATGAGTATCAGCATCGGCAGTCCTCAAACTCGTTCGAGACTTCGGCACAATCGTTATCGAAGACTTGAACATCAAAGGGCTGTCTGCTGGAATGTTGTCCAAGTCTGTTCACGATGCTGGCTGGGCTTCCTTCATGCAAAAGTCACCTACAAAGCTGAGAACGCTGGTAGGCAATGCTGCGTGAACCTCTGCACATCGCAGAGTGCATCTGCGGAGCCTCGTGCGAAAAGCACTCTCATAGAGAGCACGTCTGCATCGAAGCGGCTGATGCTCCCCGTGATGCTGCTCAAGAACTCCAAAGGCTCATAAGCCTCACGTCAACGAAGCAAACCACGTACCTAAACCTCCCGCTTACGGACGGGAACGACCCGAGACGCGCTGCTCCTCGCGTTGCTGGACGAAGCTTATTCCAAGAAAACCTGGCACGGACCGAATTTGCGGCAAGCGCTCAAAGGAGTTTCGGCGAAGCAAGCAGCGTGGCGTCCCGGTCGCGGACGCCACAACATCTGGGAAATTGCCTTGCACGCGGCTTATTGGAAGTATGTGGTGCGCCGGAAACTCGAGGGCGGCAAGCGCGGTTCCTTCCTGTTCGAAGGCAGCAATTTCTTTGCGCGTCCGGAGAAAGGGGTTGCGAGCGAATCGGCATGGCGCCGGGATCGCGCTCTCCTCGATACCGAGCACCGAGAGCTCCAGAAGGCCCTGCGACAGGCGTTGAAAGCGCCTCCGTCCGGGAAGCGCCTGGCCATGATTTACGGCGTGGCGTTTCACGATGTCTACCACGCCGGGCAGGTCCGGCTGCTGCGCCGCCTGATGAAACGCTGAAGCGCAAACCCCCGGGCACGTTCAAACCTGGCGCAAATGGCGAACCATGGCGGGCAGATCCGCGGCGTCCTGAAAAAGTCGAATGCCGGCGATTCCCCGAGCTCCGGCGGCGCGACACGCAAGAGCATTTTCCGGCGTAATTCCTCCGATAGCGAGCACCGGAATCGGCACAGCTGCGGCACACTGCGCCCAGCCGCTCGATTCCCTGCGGCGCACCGTAACCGGCCTTGGAGGGCGTGCTGAACACCGGACCGAAGATGATGTAATCCGCGCCCGAATCCGCGGCAGCTCGCGCGGAATCGAGCGAATGGGTCGAAGCACCGACGAGGAACGACGCGGGCAGTCCTCGTTGGCGTAGGAACTTTTTGCTGTCGGCAACAGAAATGCTTTGCTCCGTGAGATGAACGCCGGCAGCCCGAACGGCGCAAGCCACGTCGAGCCGGTCGTTCACGAGAACGCGGCAGGGAGCGGGCGCGACGCGAAGGGCTTCCTCGACCACAAGAGCGAGGGCCCGGCCGGACAGATGTTTCTCGCGAATCTGAATCCAATCCACGCCCGCAGCCGCCGCGGCCTCGACTTTCTGAAGAAGCAGCGTGTGCGGCTTGGCAGCAGACCCGGGTAGAGCGCTCTCGTCGGTCACGTAGCACAGCAGAAAGGAATCACGAATTGGTTTGCGGTGGGACACTCGCGGGCGCCGATCGGGAGTTGAATAAACCAAAGGCCAGGAGAATATCGAGAACCCCCAGGCCGCTGATCATGCCCCTTACAGAAGGGTGCAGAACGATGGGCACGAGGCCAGGAAAATGGCGAAAGAAATAGTTCTGTTCCCAGAAGGACGACCACGGCAGATACAGGAGCAGCGCTCCCATTTCAAAGAGCAAAACTACGGCAAGCGCACGCAGTAGGCGGTTCATTCTGTTCGGAGCGACCTTTGGTTGAGTGTGAGCAGGAGATCAGACCGCTGGTTTATGATGAGCAGCGATGCGGTCCGCCACGTCTCGATAATCAATATTGACGGCGTAGACCTGCGAGAAACTTTTGAGCGCCGCATCCAGATCGCCGGCCGATTCCTGAGCCACTCCCAAATCATACCGCAATGCCAGTTTACTTTCCGAATCGATACCCGGAGTGAGCAGGGCCCGTTCGTACCAGATGGCGGCAATGGCCGGTTGTCCTTTTTCCATGAACGCCAGGCCTAGCAACGTGCAGCACTGCATGGCATAGCGGAAAGCCTTGCCGCGATCGTTGGCTTTGGCGACTTTCTGGAATTCCCCAATGGCCTCTTCGAGCAGACCCATCTCCCGGAAGGCGATGCCAAGGTTGTAGTGTGTTTCCAGATCCTCATCCTCGGCGCCCATCTCGCCCAGTTCCGCGCGGAACTCGTCAAAAACTTCTTTGAGCGGTCCGGCTTCGCTGTTCGTCGGATTCTTCGCTTGAGCCAGGCGCTGCTCTTCGGCGGACTGCATGGCAAGCTGCTCGTGCATGGGCGGATCGAGAGAAACTGGGGCCCCGGAATTCAGACCAAGATCATCGATTTCTTTGCCCAGATCGGCCAAGAAATCTTCCGAAGAAAAGACATTTGCGTTTACCGGAAGCGGTCGAGCGGGCAATTCCTGACCTGCGGTCTCGGCGGCAGGCGCATCAGACGCGGGCGGCGACGGCGGGATGGCCGATAGCATTTCATGCGCGGGCACCACCGGTTCCGGCTCGAGAACCAATTCGAAGTCCTGGTCCAACTCAAATTCCGGCTCCGGAACAGGCGCTTCGGGAAGCGCGGCCTGGGGCAGCTCCAGCGCGGTTTCCGGCCCCTCGGCCGCCACTTCGCTGTGTTCGGGTACGGGAAGCGTGGTGAGCTCTTCGTCGGGCAGGAGTTCGCTAGAGTGTATCTCTGGCTCCGCAGGCTGCGGCTGCTCATCCGGCGTTTCCGCCGATGGTAGCGCAGAACCTTCTGCTAGCGGGGTGCTCCATTCCTCAAAGTCCGCGGTTTCCGCGGGTATCTCAAATTTGGGCTTGCCAATTTCCTCAAACGCCGCGACGGTATCTTCGTGCGCCGATGGCTCAACCTGCGCCGACGGGTCCGGCTCTTCGACAACAAGCTCCGGCAACGGAAATTCTTCCGCGGGAGGTTCGGGAGAAACGGGCGTGGCTTGGTCTCGAGCAGCAGCCTCGGGAACTTGCCCGGCGGCCCCGGGCTCCCTGGTTTCTTCGAGCAAGGAGGCCCATTCCGCTGAGAGGTCGACTTCTTCGGTGTCCGCCGCTTGCGGTTCTCCGGACGCGGGCATAGCTTCGGCTTCCGGCTCGATGATTTCGATTTCCGGCTCTTGTTCTGCTACCGGCTCGGGCGCCTGCTCCGCTTCTGCGACCGGCACTTCCTCCACGGCCGCGCCGGCCTCCAGCAATTCGGCAGGAATTTCCGCGGCTTCTAGCGGTGCGGCTTCGACGGGAAGCTCTTCCGCGCCGGCCTCTGTAGCCGTGGTTTGCACTTCGTCGACCGGAACGGTTTCAACCGGCTGAGGCATCGCGGCGGCTACCGCGGCATTAATTTCTTCGTCCGTGAGGCCGGCGGCGCGCTGGAATCGGCGGCGCAATTCGCCAAAGCGTTCGCCGCTGCGGGGATCACCGCGCTGGGTATGAATGTGCTCAAGCTGCGCAGCCAGTTCCGCGGTCCGGCGATCGTCTCCGGCGCCGAGAACAAAATCCAGCAATTTTTCGAGCGTAGGCGTGTGCGTGGGAGCGCGGCGCAATATGGCTTCGAGCAGGCCAATGGCTTTCTGCGTCAGTCCATAGCTGGCAAACAGGTCGACGTCGGTCAGCGACTGGGCAATGAATTTCTGCGTTTCTTCATCCAGCTCCGGTTCCGCTGGTTCCTGGCTGCTCGAACGTGCCGCGACTTCCTGCGCCGCCTCTTCGAGTCCTGGCCGAACCTTGGGCGCCGGGGTTTCCGGAAGTTCGAGTTTCAGGGTCTCTGGGCCTATCGGTTCGGGAGCTTCGGCAACCGGCTCGGGCTCAAGCAAACCCAGCTTGCGCATGACATCCTTCAGTTTGCGCTGGGCGGAATCGCTTTCGGGTTCTCGCTCGACCAACTGTTCGTACACATCCTTGGCGCGGTCCAGCTTTCCGGAGCCCACGAGCGCATCACCCAGATGGGCGAGAGCATCCGGCAAGCGGAAAGAGTCGCTGGTACGGCCATAGGTGTCGACGAGCCACTCGAGCGGCTCCAGCCTGCCGGGGAGGCGGGCAGCCAATTCGCTCAGCAGATGAGCCACACCTTCGTGCTCGCCACCGTCGATCATCGGGATGCGGATGCGCGAAAGCAGCGACATGGCGCGCTCGCCCTGGCCTTCTTCGAGCAACGCCTGGGTGACTTTCTGCGTGGCGCTGAAATTCTTTTCGTCGGAAGAGAAGATGCGCAGGGAGAGCGCGGAGGCTTCGTCCCACTTGCCGTTCTTCAGATACAGGTCGAGCAGCAGCTCGGCCGGCTCGCCGCCTTTTTCGAGGTCGGGCACACGTTCCAGGATTTGCGCAGCCTGGGTGGGATTGCCGACCGAAGAGAAAGAGCGCGCCTTAACAATGAGGGCGTCCAGATTCTTGGGGTTGATGTGCAGCGCCTTGTCGGCCAGCTTCTCGCATTCGGCCTGGTCACCGCGAGCCAAGGCTCGCTGCGCCGCGCCCACATAGCCTTCCAGCGCCTCGCCGGATTGCCCCATGGCGGCGTAAAGGTCCGCCAGGCGAACCTGAATCCGCAGGTTGTCTGGCTCCGCCAGCAGCAACTTCTTGAGCAACGCCACCGCTTCGGGCTGCTTGTTATTTTTCAGGTGAAGTTCGGCCAGTTGCAGGAACAGGGGCCGCGCTTCTGACATGACGCCCTGCTGCACGTACAGGTCAGCTAATTTTTCGAGCGGACGAATTTCTTCGGGTGCGAGCTTGGCGATGCGCTTGTAAACGGCGATGGCTTTGGTGAGGAAACCGTCGCTGACAAAGAGCTGCGCGAGGCGTTCGAAGTAATCGATGGCCTGGAAAGTCTCGCCCTGGCGGATGTACAGCTCGCCAATGGTCATCAAGGTGACCTGGTCCCGGGGCTCATATTTCAGGATCTGCTGGTACTCGGCAATGGCTTGAGCCACCTTGCCCTGGTTCAGCAGCTTTTGTGCGGCTTCCACGAATTTGCTCTTGTTATAGGCCATGCGCAAAATGCGACCGCTTCCCCGCGAAAGCCGGCGCGACTTTCTCCCGAGTTGTGTCGCAGCTCGCCGAGGCGCCTGCAACCGTACATTTTCACGCTACGCTTGGCGAGGGAGGGCGTCAACGAAACCGCAGAAGGGTGTGAGCAGGCAGTTATCCCCGTAGCAGATACGAAACCAGCCGGCGAACAACTGGCGAAAAGACTTAGCTGCGCGGCGGCCAGATTCCGAGCGGCAGCTCCTCCTGCACCGCTCCGGCAGCCCAGCAGCCGGATTCCCGCACGGGCATGAACGAGTGCCGGTGCAGCGGCGTAGGCCCGTGTTGGCGCAGCGCTTCGAGGTGCTCGGGGGTGGCGTAGCCTTTGTGCTGGGCCAAGCCGTAGTTGGGGTACACCGCGTCCCACTCCACCAAGCGGGTGTCGCGATGGGTCTTGGCGAGGATGGAAGCCGCGGCAATCGAGATGCACCGCGCGTCACCCTTGATCAGGGACTTCTGCTCAATCACCAGGTCCAGATGCATGGCGTCGATCAGCAGATAGTCCGGCTGGATGGCAAGCTGCTGCACTGCCGCGGTCATGGCCTGGCGGCTGGCTTGATAAATGTTCCAGGCGTCGATGCGCTGGGCATCGATTTCGGCGACGGCCCAGGCCAGGGCGTGCTGCCGGATGCGCGCGGCGAGTTCCGTACGCCGCTCGGGCAAAAGCTTCTTTGAATCATCAAGGCCGACAATGCGCCGCTTGGGATTCAGAATGACGGCGGCGGCGACAACCGGGCCAAACAGCGCGCCGCGCCCGGCTTCATCGAGGCCCGCGATACGGGTCCAGCCGAGTTGGCGCGCCTCTCGCTCGAAACGGGAAGAGCAAAGTCGCGTCATGATCGTAGAAGGTTCGCGGAAAGTTTACCACGCGCGAGACCGCGCGCCACCACGCTACATCCGGCCAGGTCTTCCGGGTAAGGAGTGACTTCTCCGTCGCATAAATGCGACGGCTTCTCAAACCACGCATGCGATACGTTCCGCTACGTTACGGTTTGACGGACTCATCCTAGCCCGTTGGAGAATTACTTGAGCACTGACAACATCACGAGGAGCAAGCAACCCGCAAGCGCTGCAGAAGTGCTCTCGATCCGAGAGTTCCTTCCACACCTTTGCTCCGCATGTGCAGGTTTGACTGGTTCCACGAGGGTTGACGGCCTGCAACACACGCCCAGCGTTTTCGGCTTTGTACGTGAGTTTAGAGAAGAAGGCAGCCCAACTTACATCCTGTACCGACTTGGCGAGCATTCCACCAGCCAAGCCCTTGACGTTCAAATCTTCGACGGCCATTACACCGAAGTTCTGCACCAGCCAGAACGTAAACTTGTGTTGAAACTCGTGTCGCTGGTTCTTGATTCGCTGGTGAATCTTTTGCAGCAGTGCCGCCGCTTTACGACGACGATGCGAACCCTTCTTACGACCGGCAACTTTGCGTTGCGCACGACGCAGTTTCGCTTCTGCTCGTTGATACCAACGAGGGTTGGGAACCGACTGGTGGTCCGACATGGTTGCAAATTTCTCCAAACCAACGTCGATTCCGATTTCCTTGCTGTTTGCAGAAAGAGGCTTCGCTTCACACTCCACAGAGAAACAGGCGTACCACTCGCCACACTCACGCTTGATGGTGACGGTCTTAATCTTGCCGCCGACAGGACGATGCAGCTTCACTTCGACTTGTCCGATGCCTTGCATGCGCAGCATGTTGTCATGCAACTTGATGCCATCCCCGTAACTTGGGAACGTGATGCTGTCGAAGCGACGACGACTTTTGAATCGAGGGTAGCCCGCTTTCTCACCACGTTTCACTCGGCGAAAGAACGCCTCGTAAGTCTTGTTCACACGGCGGAGAATATCTTGGCAGCACGAAAAGTTTGCCAACCCCAGGTCGCCAGCGGCACGAATCTCTTTCAACTGCTTGGCTTGGGTGTAGTAGTTGATAGAAACTCTCTGTTCCCACGCATCACGACGTTCTTGCAACGCCGCATTGTACAAGCGACAGGCTTCGCTCCAACTGCACACCCAACCGTTCGCTTTGCAGGCGGGTTGTGAATAGCCGATATTTGAACGTCTTACGCATGAGATTTTTGCTTCGCAATATACCTTTTAACGGTTGCTTCCGAGACCGCACCGATGCTGCCGATGTAGTAGCTCCTTAGACCACAGACTCGGCAGATACGACTTGAGCCACGGAAACTCTTCTCGAAGTTGGTGGCTGGTGAATCCCTTGAACTGTGCCGCCAGCCTTGCTGGTGCCATAGTTGGGTCACTCTCAACGAACATGTGAACGTGGTCGGGCATGATTTCCAAAGCGTGAATTTCTGCCTGAATCTCTTTCGCTTTCTGGTACCGCAGTTCTCGCAACCGCTTTTCCAGAGTATCCACGAGGATGCGCTTGCGATACTTGGGGCACCACACCAGGTGATACTGGAGCGAGAACAGCGAACCAGCGTTGACTCTGTAGCGATTATCAACCATGACTTGACGGTGTCACGTTATTCGATATCTGTCAAGCATCTAATTAACTAAAGGAGAAGACGCGATTCCCCCGTCAGCTAAAGCAGACGGTCCCCTCGCGCCGCAGATTATGGGCAAGAAAAAAGGGACGAGCGATGAACTCGTCCCTTTCAGAATTTGCGTTCTGAGATATTTACGCCTTGGCTCCAGCGGGAGTGGCGACTTCTTCGCGAGCGGCGCGCTTGATGCGGGCAGCCTTACCACGGAGTTCGCGGAGGTAATAGAGCCGCGAGCGGCGCACGTTGCCCTTGCTCACCACGTCGATCGAGGCGATAGAGGGAGAGTGCAACGGGAAGATACGCTCCACACCGGTGCCGAAACTGACGCGACGCACGGTAAAGCTCGCGCTGCTGGCGCGGCCTTTCTTGGAAATCACCACGCCTTCGAAGGTCTGGATGCGTTCCTTGACCTTTTCGCCTTCGCCTTCGAGCAAGCGCACGTTCACCTTTACGGTGTCGCCAGCGCGGAACTCGGGAAGGTCTTTGCGCAATTGCGCTTCATGCAACTTACGAATTACCGGATTCATTTTCTGTATTCCCTGCAGACCCACTCAGGCGGGGCCAGCACTTCTTAGACAAACTACTATTATAAACAAGGGGCTGCTCTTTGCCTAGGCGTTTTCTCCCAGCAGATCCGGGCGGTTGCGGCGCGTCTTTTCGAAGGCCATCTGTCGCCGCCACTTGGCAACTTCCGCGTGGTTGCCGCCGACGAGGACCTCCGGGACCTTCCAACCCCGGTATTCCGCGGGCCGCGTGTAGTGCGGGAAGTCCAGAAGCACGCCGCGCGCGCGCGCCGGCGCGCCGGGCGCGCCCGCATATTCGTGGAACGATTCGTTCTGCGTGGAAGCCTCGTTGCCAACCGCGCCGGGGAGCAAGCGCGTGACCGCGTCGACAATGATCGCGGCCGGGAGTTCGCCGCCACTCAGAACAAAATCACCGACAGAAATTTCATCCGTGGCGAGATGCTCGGCGACGCGTTCATCGACGCCTTCGTAGCGCCCGCAAAGGAGCACCAAGCGATCAAGCTGCGCAAAACGGCGCGCCGTTTCCTGGGTAAACAGGCGGCCCGCGGCCGACATCAACACGATTGCCGTATTCTGCGGCGGTGATGTTTTCCCTTCGCAATCTCCGACGCTGCGCTCCAGGAGTTTTTCGACGGCCTCAAACAGGGGCTCCGGTTTCAGCACCATGCCCTCGCCGCCGCCGAACGGGCGGTCATCCACGGTGCGATGGCGATCCTTGGTGAACGCGCGCAAATCCTGAATGTGAATCTCGGTGATCCGGGCTTCGCGCGCGCGGCGAACAATGCCGTGATCGAGCGGCCCGGCGAAAAATTCCGGGAATATGGTAATGAGGTCAAAGCGCATGGCTTTCGAGTGTAATGAACCTACGCTGTGCTTGTCATGTGCGCGAACGGACGCCGAAAACAATGCTGGCGCTCCGATTTCTCAGCCGTAGGACTTGAAGTGTTCCCAGAAGACGGGCCAGGGCTCGCGCAGGTTGCGACAGACAAACACGGCGTCGTAGCCGCCAATCGTGGCGTTCCGGATGCCGTACCGGTTCGTCAAACGACCAGCCAGCTCGCAGGACGTAAAGTTCCGATCCACGAAGTCGTGGTCCTCACCAACCACGATCACGGTCTGTGGCGGCGGATCGCCGTAGCCGCGCATCCAGTTGGAGTTCATCCCGCTGATGGCCCCTGGCAGACCGTAGGCCGGGCCATAAAGGTTGCGGCGCCATTCTCTCCTTCATCACCCGCCAGAATTCCGAGCCCCGCCTGCTCCTGCGCGGGCAAGGTGTCGCGAATCTTGGCCACGGTTTCAGCCAACTCTGGCCAGCCAATCTGCATATTGAAATTGCCGCCATTCATCTGATCCGCCGCACGCCACCAGCCGGACTTGAGCGGAGCCATGGGGAGTGTCACCGCGGCGGTGATCAAGCCGGAGACGACCAGGGCCCTCCAGGTGGTTCTTCGCGCGATCAAAGCGGAGCGAACGCTGAGTGAATTCATCCATCGCTCGCCCCAGACCGTTCCTGCCGCAAGCAGCATGGGGTAAGCCGGAGCCAGGTAATAGTCGCGCCCTCTGGCGACGAGAAAGGCCAGGAGCGGAATCACGTACATCCAACCCAGCATGCGGTAACGCTTGCCATCGGGCACAACGAACAAGTACCAAAGCCCTGCGCACCACAGGGGTGCCGTGACCGGGTTGGCGCTTTTCCATAGCTGATTCGGCAGAAAGTAATCCGTCCGACCCCAGCGAATGTCGCGGGCGTGAATCGTCTTGAGGCACTCGAGGGAAACGAAATGATGCTCGATCTGCCAGATGATGTTGGGCAGCATGATCAGCAGCGCTACAGCCGCCCCGCACCACAACCAGGACGCTTCCGGTATCGCCGGGCTGGCGTCAGAAGCACGCCTCCCGCGACGCCCAGCGCCAAAAACGCCATCGCATATTTGGCCATCATGCCCAAGCCGATCGCTGCACCGATGGCGAGCCACATCGCAGGTCATCCGGATTTCAGCAAGCGCGCCACAAAGCAGGCCACCAGCACCCCGCACAGAATCGAACGATGTGTACGACAAGAACCACCCGGAAACCAGCGAGGGTCCAGCGATCCCTGCGGCCAAAGCAGCCACAAGCTGCGCTTCGCGCTTGCCGCCAAGTTCGCGCGTGGCGAGACCGGTCACGAACACCACCAGTCCTTGCGACACGGCCGCGAAAAGCGGAAGCCCCTCAGCGAAGTTCCGAAAAGTTCTAACGACACGCGGCCAAGAAACGGCGTCATCGGTCGATAGACCAGCTAGCCCCAGGGCAGGTGGCGCGCGTTGTTCAAGGTCAGAAGTTCGCGCGATGAACACCATACTGCCCGTTGCCGAGCGTATGCAAAACAACCATGGCGAGCGCCAGCAGCAGGAGCGCTCCGAGATCACGCACCTTGGCGCGAAAAAGCCAGCGGGGCACTTGGCGGCAATAGTCGTCATACGGTTCGCCAAACAGGCGACGCAAAGCTGGCTCTTCGTAAAAGCGCACAAACAGATTGAAGGCCAGAACGATCGCAAGCAGATAAACCACAATCGCGAAAGAACGGTAGTAAATCGCTTGTCCCAAAATCATCGCGGAAACGCCAACGTACATGGGATTGCGCGTGAAACGGTACAGCCCCTCGACCACGAGCAGTCTCGGCGCATCGATCGGCGCAGGCGTTCCCAAGCCCTTCACGGCGAAGTCCCAGGCGCACCACAAATAAATTGCCACGCCCATCAGGAACCAAGCCAAACCCAGCACGCGCACAACGAGTGGAAGCTCGCTGCCGCCGTCCTTCACCCATTGCGGGCCAAGCACACCCACAGTGCCCGGGGCAACGATGGAAAAGATGGCAGTTTTGAAAAGACGCCAGAGCACGGCTACTCCGAAGCGTTCACACCTTCGAGACCTTCCGGGAGTATGACATCAATGCGCCGCGAGCCCACATCAATGCGCGCGCAGATATCTTCGGCCAGGGGAATCAGCAATTCGCCGGAGGAAGTGAGCACCTGAAGCAGCGGCGTGCCCGCCACGCTTTCGCCAGGAAAAAATACATCGCCAACCGTTCCAATCACGCGAGGAGCAACTTCCGCATCGCAGGCAGGCGAAGAAAGCTTTGCTGGCTGCGCCGGAATTTCGAAAACCGTACAGCCGATCAGATCGGTCACGAAATACTGTCCGGCGGGAAGCGCGACGCGTTCTTCCAGCGGCAGAAAGACATCCAAGCCGCGAAATTTCTCGGCGTCGGAAATGGTGTGGGAACCCTCGAAGTGGAACACGCCTTGACCGGGATGGTTCTGATCGGTCCAAAAGCGCTCGAGCGCAACGCGATACGGCGCGCCCGATTCTTTGGCCAGGTAGACGTGCGACAAGGAGGAAAACCGCGCGCAAAAATCACTCAGCAATTCCGCAGCGACTTCGCCCTTATTCCCGCGTGGTTTCAGAATGCGGGCAATCTGCAGCCATCGCTCGTGCTTGTCGGCGGAGTGCTTCAATCTTCCAGGATCTCGAGAGTGAAACGCTTGTGGAGTTTCATGCCCGCCGCGCCCAGCAATGTGCGAACCGCTTTGGCTGTGCGCCCTTGGCGTCCGATCACCTTGCCCAGGTCTTCGGGGTGAACGCGCAACTCAAGGACCGTCACCTGAGAACCCTCAACCGCCCGGACTTGCACGCCTTCTGGATGATCGACCAGCGCCCTGGCTATTTCCTCTACTAATTCCTTCATAGGGTCTCCCGCGCGAACAGTTCACCTGAACGAGCAAATGCTAGCGACCCCTCCCAAATCCGCCAGAGGACGCGCGTATCAACCGAAGCAACATGACCTGGAACCGGAAGAAGAAAACGAGCGTTAGAGCGTGAACATGAACCGCTCAACCGGACAAGCTACGCGATTTTCTGTCCTTTGATAAAGCTCCGCACAGTATCGCTTGGTTGCGCCCCCACGCCAAGCCAATACTTTATGCGCTCGGAATCCAACTTGATCTCCGCAGGCTTCTTGAGCGGATCGTAGGTGCCCACGGCTTCGCGCACACGGCCATCGCGCGAACGGGTGCGTTCAATGACCACCACCCGGTAAAACGGTTTTTTCTTTTTGCCAATCCTGGCTAAACGAATAGTTAACACTAAAGTGCGTCCTCCTAAAGACTTCCTATTCTAGCGTGAGTCTGCAGGTTGCGGCAATCAGAGTTCCCCTGATGCCCCCGGATGCCGGTTCGAGAGGACCCTGGGAGTCTGCCGCGCAGATGCCGCGGGCCGCCATTTTCTATCCGTTGCCGTCCGCCGGGGGGAAGGAAGTTTGCCATTTACCGACTAGCTCCTGCCGGCCCACGGCGACCTCACCATAACTAATGTTGTTTGTTAGACTTGCCGCTGGCTTGGCGGTCACAGCAACGGGCCACGGGAAGGTGCAAGGAAACGTCGCTCGACCGTTCTAAGATCAGGTGTAAGAAGGCATAGCAACCCGGTCCTTGGTCATAGGAAGGCCCATGCCCCTCCTGGTGCTGTACGGCATTGTTGTCTTGCTCACGCCTGTCGCGGTGATTTTTCTGCTCGTGAGGGTCAGCAAGCTTCGCGAGCAACTCTCGAATCTGAAAGCGCATGCCGACAATCAAATTGTCAGCCTGCAGCGGCAAGTGGCGGAATTAAATCGTCGAGTGCAGTCGCTCCAGAGCGGTATCGCTACCAGAAAAATCTGCAACTTCGGAATCTTTAGCCGCAACCGTGAAGCCAGAATCCGTGGCGCAACCGGTGGTACATCCCGCGACTCCGCCGGCGGCCGAAATTCATCCGCCGGTTACGGGGATACCGAAGCCGACGCAATTGATTCCTGCACCCTTACCAGCAGGAATACCGCGTGCCGCCGAACCGCCGCGCGAGGATACACCTGCTCGGAAACCCGAGCAGCTCGGAGAGCCTCTGAAACCTCCTGAGGCACCCGTTCGGCCGGCTCCGACGGCGGCCGCGCCTGCTCCTCGAAAACCGGCGCCGCCAGCGGTCACTGCGGCAGCGGCCCGGATCGCCGTGCCGGCGACTGTGGAACCGTTCCGTTATGCAGCAGCAAAGCAGACATTCGAGCAACGCATCAAGAGAGTCTCCGCGCTCGAAGAAACGCTCGGCACGAACTGGTTGAACAAGCTGGGCATCATCATCCTCGTTGTAGGCGTGGCTCTGTTTGGAATTTATGAGTTGAGCGCCATGGGGCCGGGCGGCAAAGCCGCGATCTCGTTCCTCGCGTCAGTGCTGCTGCTGGGCGGCGGAATTTTCCTGGAGAAGAAGGAAACTTATCGCGTGCTCGGCCGCACGTTCATTGGCGGCGGCTGGGCGCTGCTGTTCTTCAGCACCTACGGCATTTACCACGTCGGCGCGATGCGCATCCTGAATTCACTGCCACTCGACTGCTTCCTGATGCTGCTGGTGGCCGTGGCGATGGCGGTGCACACGCTGCGCTACCGGTCGCAGTTCGTCACCGGCCTGGCGTTCCTGCTGGGATACACCACGGTGGCCCTCAGCCACGACACGGTGTACAGCCTGTCTGCAGGCGTGATCCTGGCCATCGGCCTGGTCATTATCGTGCTGAAGATGGACTGGTTTGAGCTGGAAGTGTTTGGCATTCTCTCGAGCTACCTGAATCATCTCTACTGGCTGTACCAAATTCTCGGAGTGAACGGCGCAGCAGGGCCGCGTGTTTCCCGCTTACCACGCCAGCCTGGCAATGCTGGGGTTCTACTGGTTGACCTTTCGCGTTTCTTACCTGGTGCGGAATGTTCACTCGGAATTTGAGGAACACGTTTCCACCGTGGCGGCGTTGCTGAACACGCTGTTACTGCTGGGGCTGCTGAAATTCCAGTCGGTAGAGCCGCAGTATGCGTACCTGGCATTGCTGATTGTGGGCGCACTGGAATTCACGTTTGCACAACTGCCGATAACAAGGCGCCGTCGACAGGCATTTGTTCTTCTCACCGTAATGGGTGCGGCGCTGATGCTGGCGGCCCCGCCATTCCACTATTCCGGGAACAATGTGGCCATCCTGTGGCTGGTGGGCGCGGAAATTTTCCTGTTCGCCGGGGTGATCGCCAAGGAAGTGGTGTTCCGGCGCATCGGCTTGCTGACCGGGTTACTGACCGCCGGGCATCTGGCCTTCGTCGATGTGCGGGACGTCATTCGCGTCCGCCAGTTGGGCGAAGGCATGCTGTTAGCGTCCGGCGTTCTTTTTGCGCTTTGCGCCGTCGTGCTTTACGGTAACTTCCTGGCCATTAGCGCGCGTTGCAAACAATTCTTCGCTCAAACGCTGGACGCCTTCCTGCTCGATGCGCATTCCTATATCGCCGGAGCCTCTGCCGTGGTTGCGGTGTGGGCGCTGACGGCGCGCGATTGGACCAGCGTGGCGCTGGCCGGCGTGATGCTGACGCTGGCGCTGCTGACCAGACGTTTTCCGTCGCAACACCTGCAAGTGCAATACCTCGGCGTCGGCTTGATCGCGCTGTACCGCACGATGTTGGTGAACTTGCACATGGAATCGGCGCCGGATGCTCACGTGAAGATGAGGTTGCTGACGTTGCCGCTCGTGGCCTGCGCGTTCTACGTCACTGCGAGATTTGCGCCCCTGCGCGATGACCTCAAGCAGCGAACGGTGCGCGGAGCATTCGCAACTGCTGGCTCAGCCCTGATCGCGCTGTTGATCTGGTACGAAGTGCCCGCCCTCTGGCAGCCGGTGGCGTTCATTGCCTTTGCCGTGATGTTGCTGGAAATTTCGCGCGCGTTGCCTTATCAGGTGCTGGCTTGGCACACGCACGTGCTCAGTACCTGCGCCGCGTTGTCGGCGATCACCACAGATCAAGTGAATCTCCATCGCTGGCACACCCTGCCGGTGAAGAGCTTCAGCGCGTTGGCTGTGGCTAGCGGATTGTACTGGCTGGCAAAACGCTTCTACTCCACGGAAGAACAATACCGCGCGATGGTCCGCGGCGCTTATACCTGGACCGCTGCCGCACTAACGGTGTGGGTGCTGTGGGAATTGCTGCCGGGGCCGTGGATCGCGGTCAGCTGGATGGCGTTCGCGATTGCCTTGGTGCTGGTTTCGCGCCAGTTGAATTACCCGCAACTGGCGTGGCAGGGCAACGTGGTCGCCGTTCTTGCGAGCTTGCGGGCGCTCGATTTCAACTACGCCCTGGACCAGAAAATCTGGATGGGGATCAGCCTGCGCATCGTAACCGTTGTTATCGTTGCCGCAGGCTTGTATTTCCTGTCACAGAAGGCTGCGCCGGATGTGCGCGCGAAGGCCGCCGTGGCGTTCGTGCACTCGTTTTCCGCAACCGCGTTGCTGGCGCTGCTGGCATGGTACGAAGCGCCAAACGGCTGGCTGGCGCCGCTGTGGGCCGGTTTCGCGCTGCTGCTCGCGCTGCTCGATTCGCGCTTGGCATTCGATGAGTTGCGGTGGCAGGCGCATATCTTGTCGCTGCTGGCGCTGGCGCGCAGCGTGGTTTTCAATTTGCACGTCACCGCCACGTGGCATGAATTGAGCGTGCGATTGCTCTCGCTGGCGCTCGTTGCGGTGTTCTTCTACGCCATGTCTCGCGTGCTGCGCATGCCGGAGGAGTGGCGCGCCCGGGACATGCACCACGCGTACTCCTGGGCGGCGTCGACAATTGTCTCGCTGCTGCTGTGGTACGAACTGGTGCCGCTGAACGTGGCGGTCGGCTGGGCGGTGTTTGGGCTGGTGCTGTTTGAGTACGGGACGCTGCACAGCGTTGCGCAATTTCGCTATCAATCGTATGTCGCGCTGGTAGCCAGCTTCGCGCGAATCTTCTTCGTCAACCTGACGGCCGGCGAACCCGGGCGTTTTTGGAGCCCGCGAACGTACACGATTCTCCCACTGGTCCCGATCTACTTCTTTGTGTACCAGCAGTTCACGGAGGCGGGCGCCAGGCACAGCAAAACAGAAGACCGCGGCGGCGCAAACTCGATCGCCACGGTGCTGGCGACCCTGGGTACGGCCACGCTCGTGGCGCTGTTCTATTTCCAGTTTGCCATTGAGTGGGTGGTGGTGCCGTGGGCCGCTTTGCTTGTTGTTCTGTTCGGGATGGCGCTGCTGCTCAACCGTCAGGTGTTTCTGTATCAGGGAATCGTGCTCACGCTGCTGGTTTTTGCCAGAGCGCTGGCGCACAACTTGTTTGGCGCCGGCTATTTTGTCGAAAGAGACTGGCAAGGCCGCTATTTCGTGCTGGGGACAGCGATCGCGCTGCTGCTCGGGAGCTTATTGTTTGCGTTTCCACTTCGCGCGCGGTTCCGGTCCTCGCCGGCGCCCGAGGGAGTCTTTGGCCTCTTGACGTTCTTCGCGCGCCGGCCGGAGCAACTGCAGTTTTTCGTCGCGATCATGCTGTTAACGTTGCTGCTTGCGCTCAAGATGCGTTCGGGAATGGTCACGGTTGCCTGGGGCGTCGAAGGCGTACTGATCATGCTGTTTGCGCTGACGGTGAAAGAACGCAGCTTCCGGCTGACCGGCCTGGCATTGTTGCTGCTGTGCGTCGGCAAGGTTGTGGTGATGGATGTGTGGGGGTTGCAGCCACGCGATCGCTACATCACCTTCATCATTGTGGGCGCGGCTTTGCTCTTCGTCTCCTACCTCTATAGCCGCTACCGCGAAGCCATTCGCCAACTGCTATGAGACGCACCCTGCCGTTCGCCGTGTTTTTCCTGGTGCTGGGCGTGGCGCTTGGCGCGCTCTATTACACCGAACGTCACAACCAGCAAGCCCCGGTGTCGCCCAACGCGGTTCTGGAAATGGCGGCCGACGCACAGCGGGACTTGACGCGTGCGCCGATGCATCTCACGCGCCTCTCGGATGAAGAAGAAATCGCCATCGGCAAGCAACTCGCCGCGCGCTACGCCCCGCCTAAAGAGCAACTCTCGCCGGAACAGCAGGGGTTGGCTCGGTATGTAAGCCTGGTGGGCGCGCGGCTGGCGGCGCATACGCATCGCCAGCTTCCCTACAGCTTCCACGTGATTGGGGATCGCAACATGATCAACGCGTTCTCCCTTCCCGGCGGTGCGGTCTACATTGGCGAAGGTTTGCTGGACCTGATGACCTCGGAAGACGAACTTGCCAATGTGCTGGCGCACGAACTCGAACATATCGACCACTATCACTCTGTGGAACGCGTGCAAGTGGCTGCCAACCTGAAACATCTCAATCTGGAAGTTCTGGGCGAACTTTTGCAGTTGCCCTTTTCTCTTTGGGAGGCTGGCTATCGCAAAGATGAAGAGTTGGAAGCCGACCGCGAAGGAATCTTCCTTGCCGTTGAGGCCGGCTACTCACCGTATGGAGCGGTGCAGGCCATCAACCGGCTGGCCAAGCTCGGCGATGAGTACGTGACGCACGCCGCGACCCCGGAAGACGAACTCTCTGACCTTGCGATTCAAAGCCTCGAAGGCTATTTTCGCTCCCATCCGCTGCCCTCGGAACGACTGGCGCAAGCCAACCAGATCATTGCGCGGGAGCACTGGGAAACCCGCAAAGAACAGAAACCATTCCATGTGGAATACACCGTCCACAATGGGCAATTCGTAAGGTAAAACCCCGGCATCTCGCAGCTGTATTTCTCTGGCCTTGCGGCCTGGCTGGTTTGCTCGCGCCGCGGCGTGGTCGTGGGGGAGGCGAAGAATCTCGGGGGGCGTCACGCGAAACAGCCACGATGGTATGCTGCGGTGGCCCCGAGGTGCATGATGCGAAAACTATTTGCGGCAGTGCTCATGTGGCTGCTTGCAGTTCCCCTGGGCATTGCCACTCGAGGAGGCAACGACACGGCTGCTACCAACAAGCGAATTGACGCGATCCTTGCCGCAGTGACAAAGCCGGACGAGCCAGGACTTGCCGCCGTGGTCGAGAAAGACGGGCGCGTGATCTTCGAGCAGGGCTACGGCGTCCGCAAGCTGGGAACCACAGAGAAGATCGACGCAGAAACGAATTTCCGGCTGGCGAGTGTAACCAAGCAGTTCACCGCCATGGCCATCATGCTTCTCGTGAAAGACGGAAAAGTTCGCTACGACGAGCGGCTGACGGAAATCTTTCCGGAGTTCCCCGCCTACGGAAAGAATATAACCGTTCGCAACCTGCTGAACCACACCGCCGGGCTAGCGGACTACGAAGACCTGATGGACCGCGAGGAAAAGGCCAATGGGCCGCGCTGGTCGGCGGAACACCAGATTCAGGACGACGAGGTTCTGGCGCTGCTGGAAAAACAGACCGCGGGAGAATTTGCGCCCGGAACAAGCTGGACATACAGCAATTCCGGGTATGTCGTTCTCGGGCTGATCGTCGCGAAAGCCTCGGGAATGCCCTATCGCGACTTCTTGCAGAAACGCATTTTTGATCCTGTGGGCATGAAACATTCCGTGGTGTATCAAAAAGGGAAGAACGAGGTCAGCCGGCGGGCTTTCGGATACTCGAAAGATGGTGGAAAGCTGGTCGAAACGGATCAGAGCTCGACTTCAGCAACGCTGGGCGATGGCGGCGTGTATTGCAACTTGCGCGACATGGCGAAGTGGGATGAAGCGCTCGAAAAACACACGCTCCTGAGCGAAGCAGAAATGGCGCCCGCGCTTACGCCAGCAAAACTGGCCGACGGTTCCGAAACACATTGGCCAAGCAAACAGGATGACAACAATCTTGCTCCGGGAAAACCGGTGAGCTACGGTTTCGGCTGGTTTCTGGATCCGCTCAACGGGCATCCGCGCATGTGGCACGCCGGAGGCACCATGGGATTCCGCACCGTGATCGAGCGGTTCACCAGGGATGGTTTGACGATCGTAATTCTCGGCAACCGCGGGGATTTGGATCCCACGGAATTTGCGGACAAAATCGCCAGTCTGCTGCTTGCTCGCGGATAGCGCGCGCAGCAACCGTTCGACCTGCCGGTTTCATCCTCACGCTCGTCCATGTCGCCAAATGTGGGTCCGGTAGCTGGCCCGCTCGCAGGGCAAAAAACGTCTCCACGGCTTCCGCGCTATCATCGACTTTCCGCGCAGCGGCCAGGCCAACTTCAAAACGGTGCGCTACGACGCCAAGTGCAGGAGGGTTAGCCCAAGCCGGCGAGTTTGCCGAGACCCTTCATTCTGGAGCGGGCCGCCAGCGCGCCGTACTGCTTCATCATCGTGCGCATCTGCAGGTACTGCTTGATGACCTGGTTGACGTCCTGCACGGTAGTGCCGCTGCCCTTGGCGATGCGCTTGCGCCGTTTGCCGTCGATCACGTTGTGGTCACGGCGCTCTTCATTGGTCATCGAATTGATGATCGCTTCCACTTGTTTCAGTTTCTTTTCGTCGACAGTCGTATCCTTCGGCAAATTCTGCAGCGGTCCAACCTTGGGAAGCATATCCACCAGCTGGTCCAGCGGGCCCATCTTGCGAATCTGCTTCAGCTGATCGCGAAAATCTTCCAGCGTGAACTCTTCCTTGCGCAGCTTGCGCTCGAGTTCCATGGCCGCTTTCTTGTCAAAGGCGGATTCCGCGCGCTCGATCAGCGAAAGAATGTCGCCCATGCCGAGAACGCGCGAAACGATGCGTTCCGGATAGAATCCTTCCAGGGCATCGTACTTTTCACCCAGGCCCACGAACTTTACCGGGGCACCGGAAACCTTGGCGATGGAGAGCGCCGCGCCGCCGCGCGCGTCGCCATCGAGCTTGGTGAGAACTACGCCCGTGAGCCCGAGGCGCTTGTGGAACTCGCCTGCGGAGCGCACCGCGTCTTGACCGATCATGGCGTCGGCGATAAACAGCATTTCGCTGGGCTGTAGTTCCTTTTTGAGCGTCGCGAGCTCGTTCATCAATTCATCATCAATGTGCAGGCGGCCCGCGGTGTCGACCAACACCACATCACTGGCAGAAAGCTTCGCTTCTTTAATCGCCCCGCGCACAATTTCCAGCGGCTTGTCTGTGCCCGCGCCGGGCCACAGCGAAATGCCGATGGACTTGGCCACTTGCAACAGCTGCTCGCGCGCCGCAGGGCGATACACGTCGGTGGACACGACGATGGGCCGGTGCCCGTGCTGCGACAGCCATTTCGCGAGCTTGCCGGTGGTGGTGGTCTTGCCGGAGCCTTGCAGCCCCACGATCATCCAGACCGATGGAGGCCGCGAGGCAAACAGTGGCTTGGCGTGCTTGCCGAGAAGATTGGTCAGCTCGTCGCGCACAATCTTGACGACTTGCTGGTCGGGCGAAAGCTGCAGCATCACTTCCGAGCCCAGGGCCTTGGCTCGGATGTTGGCGAGCAGTTCGTCGGCCACGCCGACGTTGACGTCGCCCTCGATGAGCGCTTCGCGGATTTCCCCGAGCGCCACATCCAGGTGCTCTTCGGTGAGCTTTCCCTGGCCACGCAGGTTCTTGAAGGTTCGTTGCAGCTTTTCTGTCAGGTTCTCAAACATGATTGCCGTTTTCCTTACGCGTGCATCTCTATTGTACAGGTTGCCCGGCTCCGGGTGCAGCCCCGGCGCGCCGCAGCAAGGCCGCGACAGGCTACACGTGTCCGAGGTGCGTATCCTTGAAAAAGGTGGGGTACTTCAGGCCGAAACCAAGCATACGGTCTAAACCCAAGTGC
The DNA here is from genome assembly GCA_963804635.1 of Candidatus Acidiferrales bacterium. GTDB lineage: Bacteria > Acidobacteriota > Terriglobia > Acidiferrales > UBA7541 > Acidiferrum. Next base: position 22,203 of record CAWDRK010000038.1, on the reverse strand, counting down.
GCCAGCCAGACGAATGCGATGCCGGTAAGCGGCGGCGCCGGCAACGCGAAGGCAACCAGCAAGAGCACTACCGGCCCCACATAGGTGTGCACCAGATTGTAGCAAGCGGCGCCCCACCTGGGGTTGCTGAGGTAACCCAGCATGAAGAGATCCGGCGCCAAAAACAAAAGCGCGAACCGGCCCCACGAGAAATGACCCGCTCGATAAAGGAACACCGCCAATAGGAAAATGCAAGTGCCCTCCAGATGCAGCAGCCAGCGTGGTTTTGTGAGCATGATGAGCTGTCCAGGCTCCCGGCAGATCAGCCGATCAGAATGTGAATTTGATGCCCACCTGCGCGGCGAAGGGTATGCCCACCGTGGTGCCAGGCCCGAAGAAATCGCCCAGCGCCCCGGCGGGAAAGCGCAACTGGTTCGGAGAAGTGATCGGCTGGGTCTCTGTACAGGAGGCATTCAAGCAAAAGGCCGTGGCATTGGAAAGATTATTGACCGGCGTGGGCAAAGCAGCAAGATCCGGGATGAAGTTATTGCCGGGATTGTTTCTATTGAACAGGTTGAAGAATTCGACGAACGGCAGCAGCGTGTAGCGTTCGCGAAACGTGAACGGCCGCGAAAAACGCAGGTCCACCTGCGCATACGGTGACCCGCGAAACTCATCGAGAGTCGTTTCCACGCCATTGATCACTGCGCGCGTGCCGGCCGGCGTGGTCATGGTATACGGCCGGGCCGATTCAAACTGCATGAGCGTGGAGAGTTGAAAGCCGCCGGGTATCAGAAACGTCCCCGCGAGCACAAAGCGATTGCGCACGTCTTCGCCCGAAGGGCCATAATCTCCCGGCGCGAAAGGGTTGGCGGTATGGCAGACGCCGTTGACGTAATCGAACAGTTCGCCAATCTCGCAACCCCAGGTGCTGGCCTTGGCGAGCGTGTAATGCGCGGTGAGGTGAACGCGCTGGTTGACGTTGCCTTGCACCCGCAGCGACATGCCCTGGTAACTGGAGCGGTTGTCGGTGCGGTAGACATCCGCCGCAGCGTAGCCGTAGCTGCGATACGCGTGCATGCCGGTTTCCAGGGTGTAATCCGCGCTGACCATCCAGTTCGTCGAAAGCGCGTGCTGCACTCCGGCAGTGGCATGAATGGCGTACGGCGTGTGGTAGTTGGGATCGATGAGCGCGGCGGGGCTTGTGCCGTTCGCCAGATTGCCTGGATTCACGGCGGTAAAGGCATTCACCCAACCGTTCTGCGCCAGGTCGTTGTAGAACAAGCCGAAGCCCGCGCGCAAAACCGTTTTCCCGGAAGCGCCCAGCATCTGCGCCAGTCCGATGCGCGGCGCGAACGCTTTGCGGTAATCGTGCGGGATGCCGTTCACCAAGCCAGTGCTGAGGGCGGGATTGAAACTCTGGTTGTGGCCGGAGGCCATGAACAACCCAAACGTGGTGTCGTAGCGCAATCCATAATTCACCGTGAGCCGGGGCGTGAGGCGCCAGGAATCTTCCGCGTAAAGGCCCAGCCGTTGCACGTTTTGCGAGAAACTGCCGTCGAATGCCGGCGTGTACGAGGCGTAAGGACAGGGGGGATTGGGCGGCCGATTCTCGGGAAGCGCGGGATCGCAGCCGAAATCGCTCAGCGCCTGCTGCGGATTGGCCAAATAGTAGCTGGGATTTTGTGGGGGAGAATACAGACTTTCCGCCGTCGCGGTCAACGCGCCACTGAGCACCGGTTCGTGGATGAAGTTGACGCCAAAGCGCGGGGTGTGGCGCCCGGCGGTCGCCGTAATGTCGTAGCGGAACTGATATTTTTCCTGATCGCGCAAGATGGGAAACGCCGTGATGGGAGTAACAAACAGATTGTCGCCGTAGGTTTCATATCCGGAAATCGTGCTGGATGTGACGGTAAACGGGAAGGCATAGGCGAAACCCAGGTTCACGTTGCGCGCTTGCGTCAAATGAAGCGCGCTGGCATTGAGCACCAGCGAACCGAACCAGGACGCGGAAAAGTTGAATTGCTGACCGAGCACCAGGCTGAAATAGTTGTTGTGCGCCGTGGCACCGGTGGACGGAAGCGTTCCTTGCTGCACCAGGGCGTTGCGCGTGGTGTAGGTGTCGATCGCGCCGCGCAAAAACCATCGCGAGCGTGCCGACTGTGCCCAATCCACGCGCGCCGTGGCCAGGTAGTCGCGAAACGGCACGCTGACCGTACTGGGGACATTGCTGGAGGTGACCCCGGGGAGCAGTCCCAGCGACGCTAGCTGCGCGAGCGCGGCAAATTGCGTCACGCTGGCGTTGCTGTAAGCGATGCTCGCGTCTTCGTGAACATATTCGAGCGAGGCAAAAAACCACAGCCGATCTTTGACCATCGGGCCACCCAGCGTGCCGACATAGTTTTGCCGAGAGAAGGGCTGCTTGGGATTGGGCGCGGGATTGTCGATGGGGAAACGCGCGTTCAGGGCCGCAGCGCGCTCGTAAAATGCCGCTTCGCCATGCCACTGGTTGGTGCCGCTCCGCGTGGTGATGACGATAGAACCCGCGGTGGTGCGGCCGGTATCCGCATCGGCTTGCGCGGTGCGAAACGCAAATTCCTGTATGGCGTCGGGCGAAAAATTCTGTAGGAACCCACCGATGTAGTCGTCGGAATTGTCTCCACCATCAACGGAGATTTCATTGTTGAGCCCGGAGCTGCCGCCGGTAGAGACCGCGGTGATGCGCGCCTTGGTAGGATCGGAGGGCTCGACGGGCTCGGTTCCGGGTGCGAAATAGGCGATGTTGGCGAAGCTGCGCGCCGCCAGCGGAATGTTCTCCAAATCCTGGTGATACACGATGGACTGGTGCACCGCGCTCGAGGTGTCGAGCGGCTCCGTGGTGATCGACGGCGCTGCAGCGCTGACCTGCACATTCTCGGAAACGCTTTGCGGTCGCAAAGTCACGCTGATCTGGCGCACCGAGCTGATCGAGATGGTCACCCTGGAATGAACCTCGGCAAAACCATGCGCGCTGATGGTCACGTCGTAGGCGCCAGCCGGCAGGTCCACGATGCGAAACTCCCCCTGCCCGTCCGTTTCCGTTTCACGCGCCAGGGAAAGCTCGGGATTGCCTGCCGAGATCCTGGCCGCAGGCACCAGCGCCCCGCTGGAATCGCGGACCGTGCCCTCAAGCGAGCCGTGCGGATTTTGTGCCAGCGTGGAAGTAAACGGAACAACGCCCAGTAGCAGCGCGAAGAATACGCCGCGCGTCATGGGCGATGTCGTCAAGCGGAGCAAGGTGGGCCAACTTCCTCCAGAAGATGAAAAATGAGTATACCCGAAGGGCAGCACGCGCGAGAGAGGGTCGAGCAGATGCCACCGGCAGCTGCAACCGGATTGTTTTGGGCACTTTGCCAGAATGAACACAACGCCAATCCTTGACTTCCCGCTACCTGCGCAGCACACTCACGGCCAAGAGCGGACTTTCCCGCCAGGTCCACACTTTGGTGCGGACGAAGTCCAGCACCAAACCGTAAGAAGAACGGTCGGCAGGGCTTGGTGAGGAGGCAGAATGATTGACCGGCGGGCGTTTCTTTCCTCAGTTGCGGGTGCGGCGGCACTGGCGGGAGCCGGCCCGCAGGCGTCGAACGACATCCTGGGACAGCGCCCGAAAACCTGCCGGATCACTCGCTGTACGACAAGAACGAAGAAGCTTACTGGTCAGAGATTCGCAAACAGTTTTTGATTCCGCAAGACGAAGTGTATTTAAACAATGGAACGGTTGGCTCTTCGCCCGCCCCGGTATTGCGCGCGGTGTTTGAGAGTTACCAGAAATCCGAGATGTTGGACGAGACGGACCCGGAAGACTATCCCATCTGGGGCTACGCCGCGTGGAACCAGTTTCGCGATCCGGTGGCGGAGTTTGTGGGATGCTCGCGCAACGAAATCGCTTTGTTGCGGAACGCTACGGAGGCCAACAGCTACATCGCCAATGGCGTGGATCTGAAACCGGGCGATGAAGTGCTGATGACGGATCAGGAGCATCCGGGCGGCGAACAGCCATGGAACCTGAAGGCCAAGCGCTACGGCATCGTGGTGAAGAAAGTGACCCTGCCGAAGCCCGTGCCCAACAGCACTGCGGTGCTCAATCTTTTCAACGACGCGATCACGCCAAGAACAAAAGTGATTTTCTTCAGCCACATCACCACCGTTACCGGAGTGGTTTTGCCGGCAAAGGAACTGGCGGCGCTGGCGCGGTCGAAAGGCATCCTCAGCGCGGTGGACGGCGCGCACGTGCCGGGAATGATGAAGCTGAACATTCGCGACATTGGCTGCGACTACTATTCCGCCAGCCCGCACAAGTGGCTGCAAGCGCCGAAAGGCTCGGGATTTCTGTTTGTGCGCGACGACGTAATCGATCGCACCTGGAATACCATTGCCACGGAAGGCTGGGAAGACAGCAAGATCCGCGCGGAACGTTTTCAGCGCATCGGCAGCTCGAATGTCCCGGCGCTTAGCGGCCTGCGCGCTTCCATCGCGCTCGCAAATCAGATCGGAATCGATCGCATCGAAAAGCGCCACCGCCAGATGGCCGACTACATCCTCGAGCAGATGATTCAGCGTGGAGCAACCTCGTGGACTTCACCGGACGCGGCTTTGCGTTGTGGAATTACCACCGTGACCGCAGCACCGGCGAAAATGCCGGACCTGGAATTGTGGATGTGGAGGGAAAAGAAGATTCGCATACGCGGTGGAGCGCCAGCGAAAATCCGCCAATCAACGCCTTATTATTTGCTGCGCAAGGATGTGGACCGCTATCTGGCCGCTTACGATGAATACCGAAAAACGCATCCCGCCGGTTGAGTCCGGCAGTGCTTCGGTAAACTCCGGCATCTTTCCCGCAAGTTTCCCGGCCTTCGCTCGCCGTCGGTTCTCCCGCTGGCGGCTCGCTTCGCTATGGATGCTTTCAGCCTGCTTCACGGCTTCTGCGCAAAGTGCTTATTCGCGCGTGGAATTCGGCGGCGAATTCTCCACCATCCGGCAAAATAACGCACAAACCGGGGGCGGCAAGAATTTCCCGGGCTTCGGCGGAAGGTTCGACTGGAATTTCGATCGGCGGCTGGCGTTTGAGACGGAAGTGGACTTCTTTCCGGAACAATCGGAGGCCGTCTCTTTCCGCCGAGGTGGACAAACGCTGCAAGCAGTCTTTGGCTTGCGCGCGAAAGTGCTACAGACGCGGCGGCTCTCGGTCTTCGGCCTGGTGCGGCCGGGATTGTTTCACTTCACCGATGTGCTGTCTTTCTCGCCCGGCACAGGCCTGGAAACGCAGCAGCTGGGCGCGACATACTTCGCGCTGAATTTGGGAGGCGGAATCGAGTATTACCTCAGTCCGCGTTGGGTCTTGCGCGCAGACATTGCGGGTAATCCCTACCGCGTGCCGCAACAAGCCAAAAATGTCGCCGGTGTCGCGGTTAGTTACTCGGGAAGTGTAGAAGACACGACCCGCTTGAGCTTTGGCGTGGCCTATCGACCAGGAACGCTCGGAGAAAATGCGGGCGAGCGAAAGGTTCCGGGAAACTGGGAATTCGGCCCGCTGTTCAGCACCTTGATTGCTGCGCCCGCCGGAGCGAATAGCAGCATCGGCACGCTATCAGGCCTGGGCGCTTATGCAAGCTGCCGGTTTTGGCGGGTACTTTATTTCGATAGCGACGTGCTGTACTTTCCGCAGGATACACACGGACCCAGCAATCTCTATGGCGGCCCGGTGCTTCAGGGGTTGTTTGGATTGAAAGGCGGAATCCGCCGAAACGATTTCGGCTTCTTCGGCAAAGTGCGGCCCGGATTTCAGAGCTATAGGCAGGCGCTTCAAGGCATCGCCTCGCAGCCATCGGGCTCCGTGGCTTACAGCTATGGACGTTCCACGAATTTCGCGCTGGATTTGGGAGGAATCGTGGAGTTCTATCCGACAGAAAGCGCCACGCTGCGGATCGAGGCCGGCGATTCCCACACATTTTTTTCGCCGCGTACGGTAAACTCGAACGGCGATTCCTTGCGCTACGATTTGGGAATGCATCACACGATTCAGTTGGTGTTCGGCTATGGCTGGCGGTTCTGATCAGCCGGCAACGGGGAAAACGCTCATGTCGCAAGACGTATGGACCGAAGTCGACAATTACATCTGCGAACTGCTGGTGCCCGGCGATGCCGCGCTGGAGGCCGCGTTACAGGCAAGCGAGGCGGCCGGCCTGCCGGCAATCCAAGTATCGCCGACGCAGGGCAAATTCCTGAATTTGCAGGCGCGCCTGATGCGCGCAAACAACATTTTGGAGTTGGGCACGTTGGGAGGATACAGCACCATCTGGCTGGCCCGGGCGTTGCCCGCCCAAGGACGCCTGATCACTGTGGACGCCAACGCCAAACATACCGAAGTGGCGCGCACCAACATTGCGTTTGCCGGGTTGAGCGATCGCGTGGAGTTCCACGTGGGACCTGCGCTGGATGTTTTGCCGCAACTCGCACGCGAAGGCCGCGGACCCTTTGACTTCATTTTTATCGACGCGAACAAATCCAACATGCCGGAGTACTTTGCCTGGGCGTTGCGGCTTGCGCGTCCTGGCAGCCTGATCATCGCGGACAACGTGATTCGGGATGGCAAGGTGCTCGATGCCGCGACCGCGGATGCCGACATACAGGGGGTCCGCAGATTCAACGAGCGCATGGCCGCCGAGAGAAGGGTGAGCGCGACGGAGTTGCAGACCGTAGGCAGCAAGGGTTACGACGGCTTTGCAATGGCGGTGGTGCTCGCGGAGGCGTAAGGCCGCGGAACGCCATCGGTCAGACGGTGAAGGGATAATGGAGCGAACTAGTCTGCTGAAAGAACTGCAAGGCCTGGTGTCCGGACCAGGAACCCGGCATGGCGCTCTCAAAAAGGTAGCCGCGTTGATAAAAGCGCGCGGCCATCATCGCTGGGTCGGACTTTACGATGTCGATCACGCTCTGGGACTGGTGACGAACATTGTCTGGGCCGGTCCGGGCGCGCCTGAATTTCCCACCTTTCCGATAACCCAAGGCCTGACGGGCGCTGCAATTTCCAGCCAAAAAACCGTTAACGTGGGAAACGTTGCGGGCGATCCACGCTACCTCACCGCCTTCGCAACGACAAAATCGGAAATCATCGTCCCGATTTTCGACCCGCGGCGAGAACAGGTAGTCGGAACCATCGATATTGAGAGTGAGCAGCCCGACGCTTTCGACCCACGGACCCAGGGCCTGCTGGAAGCATGCGCGGAGCTGCTCAGGCCATTGTGGCGGGCGTCGCGCTGACCGAAGCGCCCCGCAGCTAGGCTTTCGCCGCCTTATCCGTGCAGCTGCTCTGTCCTGCCTCGTAAATTTGCCGCAGTTCGCATTCACCGTCGCCGGCCACCGCGAGGAAGTCCTTGGCCAGTTTGATGGCTTCTTCCTTGGAGTTGGCTTGCAGCAGCGCAAAGCCTCCGACGACTTCCTTCGACTCGATGAACGGCCCATCGGTCACGACCAGCTTATCGCCAGAACGTCGAACCCGTGCGCCCAGAGCGCTCGGCAAACACCCTTCGGTGCCTAGCAGCCAGCCGCGCTGCATGCCCTCCGCAATGAGCTTGCCCATGGCGTTCATTTCCTCCTGGGAAGGAGGCGTGTTTCGCTCCGCGGTTTTGTAGATGCTCAGGAATTTCATGATCTGCTCTCCTTATGTTTTTGCACTGCTTCGGGGTTTGCTTGCCGGGGTACTGCATGAACGGGACTGAATTCCCGCGCAATTTCGGTTTCTAACCTGTGCTTTGAGGTTACGACTTCGGCGCTTTCCGTCATTTCTGCTCATGCGCCTGCTGTAGGCGTTTGACGTCAATTTTTTTCATCTGCAGCATGGCTTTCATCACCCGTTGCGACTTCTCCGGATCGGGATCACTGAGGAGCTTGCCTAACGCGGTGGGAACGATTTGCCACCACAAACCATACTTGTCTTTCAGCCAGCCGCATTGGCTCTCCTGTCCGCCTTCGGATAATTTCTCCCAATACTCGTCGACTTCTTCTTGGGTCTCGCAGTTCACCAGCAATGAGACCGCCTCGGTGAATTTGAACAGCGGGCCTCCGTTCAGGGCCATGAATTCCTGGCCCGCGAGCTCGAAGGTAACGACCATTGCTGTTCCCTTTGGCCGCGGTGCCCCTTCTCCATAACGGCTGACGGTGTTGATCTTGGCATTCTTGAATATCGCGGTATAAAACTTGGCCGCCTCTTCGGCTTGATCATCAAACCACAAGAAGGTGGTGATTTTCTGCATACAGTTCAGCTCCTTTGTTTTTGCGGCTACGCCCTTTTCTGCAGCTCCGGCGGGAAATCGTGATTCTCAAATACCTGGCGAATCTCAATCACACCGCACTCGGGCAGCGGACACCGCTTGGCCCACGCGATGGCCTCTTGCTTCGAGTTCACCTGAATGATCCAGAAACCGGCGATTACTTCCTTTGTTTCAATAAATGGGCCGTCGGTCACGATGCGCTTGCCGCCGGACACCCGGATGCGCGCGCCCTTCGAGGTCGGGTGAAGTCCCTCGGCACTGCGCAGCACACCAGCCTTGCTCATCTCCTGGTCGTAGTTGCGCATCGCAGTGACGATCGCGGCATCGGGAACCGCACAGTTCTCGAGGGCTTCAACCGGGGCAGGCAGCAGCATCATGAATCGCATCGTTACCTCTCCTTTTGCCCGGTGGCAAGCCGGGCTTGCCTACAGGACCTTGCTCACGCTATCGATAAGCGCCCAGAATGATACCGATTGCCACAGAAAATCCAAGAGCCGCTGGTGATCCAGGGCAAACGACTGCGAGGCTTGCCAAGCTGCCAGTACCACCGACGGCAGTATCCCCAGGGCCTTCCCGACGATCGCGCTGAGGAGATGACTCACCGGGCATGCAGCTCGATCGAGCCCGAGCCCGACCAGGGCCACTCCTAAGATTGATTCGAGGCTCTGCGGGGTTGTGTGTTGGCTTGTCATGTCCGACTCCTAAAGGGTGCTTCCCTTGCTTCATCTATATGTCGAACGAGCCGCCGCCAAATCGACAGCCCTCATCAAAAAAATGCTCCCTATTGGTCCGGCGGGTTTTCTTAACGGCTGAGGTTCTAGAACCGGGGAAAACTGATACAGCCGGACGACCTATCCGAATGAGGTGCGTGGACTAACCGTTCAGCTAGCAATTGAATGCCAGGTTTCCTTGGGGCCCTTCGCGATTTACAGCCTGCGAGCCTAATCCCTATCGAATCTGGAACTTCACCTTGCTGGCCTCGGATTTACCCTTGCCGGCCGGCTGTGGCCCTGCGACTGCATCCCCATCGACGTCGGCAGGTTTGCAAGGTCAACAAGGACTTGCGCAGGTAGAAAAGGACACTGCCGGCGATCTCTAACAAATTGCGGGCTATCTCTTTCCACTGCCCGCCCTTCACTTCCGAACCAAAAGGAGTTTTATGAAGACCCTACGCGTTGTTCTCGTTGCTCTGACGGCGCTCTTGATCGCTGCGGCAGCCAACGCCCAGCAGACCGCTGTACCCGTCTACGAAGTGGTAAAGACCGGCGCGACTGCGGCTGAGGCGCAAGCGCTCGCGAAACTGCTCGGCATCCCGGCGGAAAATATTCTTTCGGCGGGCGGAGCCATCGGTTTCGTTGATGCCTCGCGATATCTGTCTGTCCCGACCGAGACGGCCCCGGAATCAAAGCTTCTCGAGGAAGCCGTGGCAGCAACCAGGAACAAGGACTCGTCCCGCAAGATCACTCCGACGATTCTAAACGCTGGCGAAATCAGCAAGCTGCAAATCCTCCCGGCCGAAACCGCGCTCGCGAAGACTGCCGCCGCACTCCAAGCAGCAGGCCTGACGCCGCAGTTCGCGACGGCATCGGCGGGGCACCACGAATTGTCCTTGTACTCGAAGGATGGTAAGCGAAACATCATCACCGAAAACTCGCCCATCGATACCGAAGTGCTGTACCGGTTTACGACGCCGAATGGCTATCCGATTTATGGCCCGGGAGCCGAAGTGCAAGTTACTTTTGACGCGACGGGCCACGTCAGCCGCATATTTTACGCGGCCCGCACGTTGAAGGCGGTTGGCACTGTGGCGGTGCTGCCGCAAGAACGGGTCAATGTGGAAATCGCGCGCATGTTCCCGGCGAACTCCGTTGTCAACTCGCGTTTGGTGTACTTTGCGCCGCCACTCGCAAATCCCAAGGAGAAATTGCCCGTGGCCCTGTTGATTCCCTGGTACGCGTATTGCGTCACGACGCATGTAACGAACCCGAAGACCGGAGTCGTCGAGGAAGTCAAATCGAAAATCGGCTTTATTCCGGCCACGGCCGACACTCGACTGGTTCCTGCAGTGCAGCTCTCCGTGCATGGCGGAACAGAAGTCGATGCCGCGGTTTCCGTCCAAGGCGGAAGGCCGCCCTATCAATACATCTGGGGCGGCTCGAATCCCGCCGTCTCGCAAACGAACATGCCGGCAGTCACCTACGTCCCGCAGGTCCGGACAGCGCGCCCCTTGCTGACAAACCCGAACTTCCGCTTGCAGCACAACGAGGTATTGTCGGTGACCGTCATCGATGCCAACGGTGTCAGCGTCTTCGCCAATGAAATCGTGGCCGTGGAAGCCGGTCCCGTCTTTCCGGAAGGTCGCGGCATAACCAACCCGACGTTCGGCAGTGAAAACCCGGGCGACCCCTTGCACTGGATGCCCGCCCGCGTGGCATGGAATACCGAGATGGGGACGCCGGGAGCGGGCGCGAACCTGAGCTTCGACTGGCTGGGCGACACGGCGTGGCCCGGAGACTTCATTCGCCCCACCCCTGCCGGCACACTCGTCGGGACACCATGGGTGTACGGTGACGCGGACTACGCGGACTGGGGCGTCGATACCGCGGACATCGTGCTCGACAACGCCGACGGTTGGTCCGACGGGACTGTTCTGATGCAGCCCGGCGCGCCGGCCACCATGTACGCCACCGCCAGCATTTCATCTCCGGTTTCGACCGACACCGTGAGCATTAATGGCAACGGCTTTGGCGTTGCGGCCTCATACGCCGTCAACTACAACGCCTCGTGGGGACCAGTTGGGCCAAACGATACGCTCGAATGGCTGCTACTCGACGATTGCGACATGTTGGATCCGACCGACGGTTCCGGCCTCAACGTCGCGCAGCGCTGGGGTCCCGCGTTCGGCGGGCTTCACATATTGACGGGCTTCGCTTCGCCCGGTTACGGCGACGGACCGTTTGAGGGCGGCGTTGCCGACGACCTCCTCGGCATCCACGGACCGGCGCAATCCATCCTGCAGTCCTGGTTCAACTCGGCCTCCGCCACCGGCGCCGGAAACGCCGCCGCGATGGGTCCGGCCGTTGAAATCATGCCGGACATCTTCATCTGTGACTCCGGAGATTACTTCTGGGGCAAGGGCCCGGTTGGACCGACCCTTGTTCCCAGCAGCTACCCTGCTGCGGTCTTTGCCTATTGGTATATGACCAGCACAATTCCGATGGAATACCTGTTCTAGAGGTTTAGAAGACTGTGCCCCAGATTCGCGGTTGTTGAGTCTGGGGCGCGGAATTGCTCCACCTGCCCACCCCGCGCTGCGCCTGATCAGACGGTGCTGGAGGTGCCATCAAATTTAGTGATCTGGAATCCCGAGGACTCTTCGCCGTAAGCATCTTTTTGGTCAGACAAAATGCTATCTCTCACCAGCACAAGTCCGCCGCAATGCCTGTTCGAAAGGCAAGGCTGCCCCAGATTCGCAGATCCCCCCGAATCGGGAATATCGGATGTAGAATGTTGCGCTGCGCCGGGAAGGTAACAGGAAAATTCCGGCTGAAGGGATGGATTTATGGCTCGAAAGCGTCCAGAAGCTTCGCGGTCTGCACCCCGGCGAAAACACCACAACTGTGAACCATTCTCGCAGATCCTTGTTCGTGCGCTGGCGCCGGGCACCCAACCTGCGGGCGTCCTGTGCACCTCCAGCGCCGATTTTCTGGTGTACTGTTCGACAAACTATTTCGGTCCCGGTGGAGCGCCTCCATCCTGGGGGTACGGTGTCGAGGTGAAGAGCACGGGAGCCGGTTTGGGTTCCGCGTCACCGGTTTTCACGGTCGGTGGTGTGCCAAACGACGTCATCACGATCACGATGGAACCCGGCACCACAGGTTTCATAACCTTGCAGACTCGGTGCGATGCGAAAGCCAGCATTACATCCACTTGAGCTCTCGATGCGGACGCGCACGCTTCTCGTAACCTCAGACCTACCCTCCGGCCGGAGGGCTGGAAATCGGTGCACGCTGCCTGGCGCATCCGCTCCGCGAGCCAGCGCCACGACAGCCTCGATTCGGGCGGCCATGCGCTTAGGAAAGTTCGCTGCTAAGCTGATGAGAAGCCGGTTGCTCTTCATTGACCGACGAACGTCGTTCCCGAAGCTGGTTCTCTCGGCAAGCGCGTCAATCAGACTTAGCGGCAAGAATGGTTGAGACGCTTGTCGGGGTGTCTTGCAGGTTGCCTTCGAGGCGCTGCTTGAGTTTCTGCCAACTTCCGTAGCCGTATTCCCGTGCGACTATGTACTGGGCATCGGCGAGCCTTGCCGGGAACTTTCCAGCCTCGCAATCCAGCGAATAATGCCGTCGGAGTGCAGCGGCGTCCCATCGTCGCAAGTCATATAGCAGTTCTCTTGCTTCCTTCCGAATATCCTCTAAATTTCGTTGCGAGGGTAAACTGCGAGACATCTTGGCACCCCCTTTACGGCCCGCTTCACCCTGGACGAAAACCAAGAGCCAACTGGTTGATTGGGAGCCAATAATGAAATGCCGCGCAAGCGGACGCTACTGGTCAAAAGATCAGTTTCGGAACAGGAGAATCACAGAGTGCGCCGCTTTTGTTTACGTGCGTATCCGCTCTCCGAGCAGCACCCTTCACAGTTTCGCCGACATCGTTTCCGTTTTCTAATGGGCGACCGGACCGCCGCCGGCATCAGGAATAACTGCATCTTCATCGTGCGCGGGCGAGCTGCTGAGTGTCTCGTCCAAAGTTTTTCCCTCATCTTTCAGGAGTCCGTCGAGCGTCGATTTGGAGTGTTCATCCATGGCACCGACGGCCGCGACCAAGCAGGTGTACAGAAAAGCCTTGATTCCTTTGTGGAATTGTTCCGCCGCCCGATCAGCCGAACGCGTCACCTCTGTCTCGAGCGCCTGGCGACGTGCATCGCAGCTGGTTCGACTCTCCGCGTCGAGCGAAGAGAGGGCGGAAGCAGCTCGTTCCTTGGTCTCCGCGAGCGCCATATTCACATGCCGTTCCGTCTCCCGCCGAAATTCCTCCAGTCCGGAATGTACCGCGCTTTGCACCAAGGCCTCGACTTCCGCGGAGCGCGCATTCAGCTTCAACAACGCGTCTTGTGTCACGATCTGCACATTCTCTAGCAGCCCTTCGTAGCGGCGGTCTGCAATCACAGCTGTCGCACTCTCAAAGTCCGATGCCGCCTGGTTGGCCGTTTCCTTCAGGCTGGCGGGAATCGACGATGCAATCTCCCGCGTCAACTTGTCCACGTATTCTTGCGCATTCGCCAACTCGCGTCGCAATTCGTCTGCCTGTTTTTCCAGGCCTTGCGCGGTCTGCTCGGCCCGGACGCGATACAGCTGCATGTCCGCTTCCCATTGCGCGGCCATTTCTCTGGCGGACTCCTCCTTCAGCGAAAGTTTCATTGCTTCCAGCTGCTTCGGGAAAAGTTCCTGCACCTCGCGCACGCTCGACCGGCGCGCTTCATCAATCGAGCCGAGTGCCTCCCGAATTACATCGTTCACCTGTTTCGCTACCGCTGCCTGCACCGCTTTCTCCGCCTCTGGTTGAAGTTTCCCTTGCAGCGCGGAAATGAGCTGGTCGGGTGTGACCACGACGCGTCGTGGTCCGGGAGGCTCCGGTACTTTTGCGGCCGGTGGGGCCGCGGGCTGAGAAGCGGCCGGCGACAGGGACGGGAAACTGGTGGTCTCGGATACCTTAGGCTCTGGCTTCATCGGGATCTCGCCTGCTTTCTTGGTCGCAGATTCTTGCGCGGGGGCAATCACCCCTGCGAGTTTGGCCTTCGACGTATTCGTTTCTCGGACGCTCAGCCAATCCGCCGGCGGCGACACAATCCCCCACACATTCGCAGGGGTTTCCAGTTCCACGCCAACCTCTTGGAGTTCGCGCGGACTTCCGGGCGCATGGACCGACCGAACCATCGCGCGCACCGTCGCAGGTTTTTCCTCGGGACTGATCAATCCCACCATCTGCAGCGTAACGCATGTTCCGACGCCGTAGTCATGGCGCGAGTGATACCGGCAACCATGCATATTGAGGCTGACCGCGACGGTCCGCTCCACGAAGGGCTCTCCCATGCGATTCTGACCTAAGACGATCAGTGGGACGGATTTCTCAATGCGCGTGCTGCGGCGCAACCCGGTGGCCGCGAAATTCCCAGGAGTACTGACGAGAGGTGCTGGGCTCACGTGACCTCCCAAGCAACCGATTTCCGTAAGCCATTCGGCTTGACCATATGTCTGTATTTTAGGCTTTCACGCCGGACAATTCCCCCCGCAAATTGTCGGCCAATTTCGCATTGGTTAAGGGTGAAGCTTAGACCGGCAGGTTAAGTCTCCCCGTTGGCCGATCCGCGGCGCGCCAGGCTACTCGATCCTTCGGCCAGCTCCTTATTCCCGTCCGTGCAATTCTTCTCAGTCTCGCCTGATAACCAATTGGCGAGCATCCTGGTCCGAGCCGACACCGTTTTTCTGAAATCGACTCATTCGCCCTCTGACCTTTTTTACCGATCCCAACAACCCCTCACTGAAACGTACGGAAAACCCAGCTACACCGATGACAACCGGTCGAAACGTCGTTTGGCGCCTGCCGTCGACGTCTATCAGACTCCCATGGACCACACTTGGGAGGTGATGCGTTCTAATCAGACTTGGCCCTCTGATTTCGTTGTAAACTACCCGGCGTCACTGGCTATCTGACCGCCACTCGCTGGCGGAACGCGCGTGAATACAGGTACCGGCTCGGAGTAACTTGGATGAACTTTCCGCAATTGGCGCAATTCACCGATATTGCTCTTCTGCTCCTGCGCTTGATGGTTGGCATCGTGTTCATCGCCAGCGGCTACAAACATCTTAAGGACCCGGCAACGCGGAGCAAGGACATTGGGATGAGCAAGAACTTCACAATTTTTCTGGGTGCCGCCGAGTTCGCTGGCGGCCTGGGAGTAATTTCGGGCGTTCTCGCACCACTCGCCGCCGGCGGTTTGATTTTGCTTATGCTCGGCGCCATACAAAAGAAAATATTTACTTGGCGCACCGGCTTCTGGGGCAAATCGGGGACCGACGGCTGGAGTTACGACACTATGCTCGTGGTCATGAATCTGGTTATCGTCACGACCGGCGGCGGAAACCTGACGCTCACCCAGCTAATCAAGTAAAACCCTCGATGGCGTTAGGGCAGCCAACGCAAGCGCGAACGAGGTGTTCGGTCCATAACGATCAGCGCCGGAGTTGCTCTGAGAAATCCTGTTGCGGAACGGGACTGCGAAGACCGCTCCGCCAGGAGTTAGACGCTTCGACGCGGTGTAGACTCTGGGGTGATCGAAGAACCAGCGCGCCTTGACGAGTCGTACACTCTGATTCCGCTAAAGCATTTAGCTTCTTGTCAAATTGGAGGCTCAAGATGAACGATCAGCAAAAGAAGGAGCAGTATTCTGCAGTGCGAGATCAAGAGATCCGTGCGGCACTGGATCAGCATTGGGCGGCATCCGATGCCAACGATTTTGCAACCGAGCACCGCATCTATCACGAGGACGCGGTGCTGGAATACCCGCAGTCCGGCGAGCGAACTCGCGGCCGAAGCAACATACAGAACCAACGCGCCAGTCAGCCGAGCAAAAAGCGGTTCGCGGTCCGACGAATCATTGGCGGCGGTGATCTTTGGATCACCGAATTCATCCTGACCTATGACGGCAAGCCGTCCTACACCGTGAGCATCATGGAGTTCAGGGACGATAAGGTTGCGCGGGAAACACAGTACTTTGCGGATCCATTCGTGGCTCCGGCATCGCGCGCGCAATGGGTCGAACGGATGGACACATAATCGCGCGGCGCGAGAATCCGCGAGCGACACCGCTATATGGGGTATCGTTACAGCTCATCCTGCGATGGAGGGACCAGAGGTGGATTGGAAAAAGTTTGCGCTGCTGGGTAGCAGTGATTTGGAACCATATGCCATCCTGCTGGTACGCGTTTCGCTCGGGCTGTTCTTCGCCATCTCCGGGGCCAACAAATTGTTGGTCGCCGGCAGCAGGCAAACTATGTACCAAACGCTCGTTGCGGCCAAAGTCCCGTTTCCCCACCTGATGACTTATTTCGTGTCGGGTGCCGAGTTCGTTGGCGGATCCTTGCTGACCGTGGGGTTTCTTTCGAGCCTGGCCTGTGTGGCTTTATTGCTCGATATGCTTGTCGCCATCCTGACCAGCAAGCTTTCCGCCATGCCTAAAGGACTTTCGCCTCTTAACTGGCTCGACGATTTCCTCTACCTTCCGGAAGTCCTGTACGTGCTCTTCTTTATCTGGCTGATCTGCTCTGGTCCGGGAAAGTTCAGTGTCGATTACTGGCTCGCCGGCAAGGTACGTAGGTGATCGATCGACGAAGACAAATCCAACAGTGCCTATCGGGCATTTCGGCGACGAGTTTTGAGAGCATGCAGTAGCCAAGCTGAACGTCCACATCGTGATTTAGGTAGTCAACTGCGATACAGGCCGAATGTTCGACCCCTGCTCGCTGTCCAAATCGCAGCTGCCAGACGCCGCTCACCCGCTTATCAATTCACTGGATTCGAATTCACCGTCACCGTCGTCGTGGACTCCGTGAAGGACGCTGACGATCCTCCGCCGACCGCCGCCGAACCGGTTCGTCCGGAAAATGTTGTCGTGGCGTTCAGCGGTGCTACGAACGGCTCACGGCCGCCGATCAGCGTCCAGCCCACCGAATAATAAGGATTAGGCGTCGAAAATGGGGCGGTAAAACAACCCGCGGGATCGCAATCGCAAGCCAGCAACTCCTCATCACTCGTCACGTTGATATCCGTAACCATCGACGGAGGCGGCGCCTTCCCGAACGGTGGTTTGCCGAACAGGTTGATGCTCGGCCGCGCTCGAACCGAAATTGTGGCGCTGTAACTGGTGATGCTCGCACATGACCGCGCAATCGAATAACTGCCGAGCGTGTATGACAGTGAGACATAATCCATCGGCGCCGATTGGATTTGGAATGCCGCCTGAGTCGGATCGCCTCCCGCGTTATTCCATTTCAGCGATAGGCCCGTGGCCTGCACCACCGAGTCCGTCGACGCTACCCCGGCACCCAGCATCGGGCCGGCGTACACTCCCTTGATTTGCGAATCGAAATCCACGGTGAGCTTCTGATTGGCACACTTGTTGACCTTGTCCCAGTAGTCCGAACCGAGGAAGCCCTGCACATTGCCGCCCAGCAGTTCAAAATAGCGCGCCACTCCCACCATATCGGCGACCAGAATCGGGTTGGCGCTGGCAATGCAGTCTTCGTAGGCAAGGTTGAATTCGCCTACTTCGATCGCGTCAATGGTGTCCTTGATGAATTGCTTCTGCTGTTGAAACACCTTGTCGTCGCTTCGTCCCAGCAACTCTTCGATGCGTTCCCAGCCAAGGGCCTTGGCGATCGCGTCCTTGACCGCTTCCTGATCGGCCAGGTTGACCTTCGCCTGCTCCAGCAGAGGCTGAACGACCTGCAGGAAACACTGCTGAATCAGGTCCAGCTCTTCTTGAATAAATTGCGGATCAGGATCCTCCCCCATCAGGACTCTGGCCCGCTCCGCGACAGCCAGCGCGGCGATCGCACTTTGCAGTTCCGCGAGGGCATCGCTGGGATTGAACGTCGGAGCAGTCCCCGAGCCCACGCCATACCCGCTGAAATGCACCAGGCTCAGCGTTACGGTGCTTACGGAATTCAACGGGTATAAATAGAAGTCCTGCCCGGAGCCGTGATACGCGAACCCGGTCTGCTGGGCCACAGGAATCTGACGCGCCGGCTTGATGGTCAGCGTTGCCGGCTGAAGCAATACCAGACCTTCGGGAGACAACTGGACCGCTGCTCCAAAACCACCGCTCAGCGGCAATCCTGCGACGCTCAGAATGGGAGTCATCGTGACCGGCTGGTCTCCTAGCAACGCATTCGCCGGCACAGTGAGCGTAAACTCCGATCCGTCCGCGCCTTTTGTCGTCAAGCTGCCGCCGGACTTGGCCGTGATCAGCCCGCCGACCGAATGAGCCTTATCGACCGTTGCCGACACGTTAATGGGGTTGGGTGGCTGCTCGAATACCGAAGGAGCGCCGTAGGTAATGAACCGATTGAGGCTGAAGCCAAGCGTCTCTTGCCCCAGCCGGTAGGTCCCGCGAACCGTGAACAGATACTTCGTCCCGGCCACCAGCGTGCCGTTGGCAAAGGCCACGTTCAGACCGCTCGTCGCGCCCGCCATCAAGTCACCTAAGTTAACTGGCAAAGCACCAGCCGGCGTTGGACTCAGTCCGTCGAGAGAGGCGGACGTGACCGTGACTTGCCCGGCCGTTGCCTTGCCGGAATTCACAATCGGAAACAGGATGGCAACCGTATTTCCTGCGCTTGTCACACCCGGAAGTCCTGAGGTCAACTCAGGTGACTGCGCGGAGCACGGCTGACTCAGCGGCGCCAGCGCGACGACCAGCAATAAGCACAATTTCGCCATACGCATGACGGATCTCCTTGCACTAAACTCCATCCGAACGTTGGAGCCCCGGGGCGAAGCTCCCGAGCTTTACACCAATCGCTTGCGCGCCAGCACCAGCAGCAGCAAACCAATTCCGAGAAAACTCGAAGCGCGCGGCTCAGCGGCGCCTACAACAGAACTCGGAACGGAAATTGTCACGTTCTGAATGGCACTCAAGTCGCCTGCTGAATCCTCCAATTGCACGGATAGCAAAAACGAGGAGTTTTCCGGTACCGTTGCCAGCATCACCTCGAACAGTTCCGAGATCTTCGACGTGCTTGCGTTCGGAATCAGGACGTCCGCCGACACACCAAGGATCTGCACGGGAGAAACAGAGGCTGCGTCGAATCCTGAAAAATTGAAGAAGAAGTCGCTGGCATGTAAATCCTTGCCCGACCCGTTGCTCACCGTACCGGAAAAGCTGGCTGTGCCGCCACTGTCAACGGAAACCGCCGTCGCCTGCAACTGAAACGAAATGGAATCCGCCCGAACCGGCGGCATCACGATCAGGCCCAGGAAGATGGTCGCTAATCCTGACAACAGGATCGGTCTTGGAGAGGTTTTCACTGTTCTGTTCATACTGCCTTTTCTTTCAAAACTGCAGTGTCCCGTAAGGTCTGGAAGCTTGCTAACCGATTCCTTATAGAGAAGCGCAAAGCAGCCGAAGATTGGCTCAAAATTCTCGATTTTTGTTATCAGATTGTGAGTACTATGATCACGTCAACGATGAGACGCGCTCCCTTTTTGACCAATTCGCGACTGTATTTCGCTTATTTCTTCCAACTCGCTCTCATCCGGCGGGCCTGGTGCGCCGAGCCAAGATTATCTTGTTGAGCGCATCTGGGAAGACGAACCGGGAGATTGCGCGGCAACTGCAGACCAGCAAGGTCACGGTAGGCCTGTGGCGACGACGCTTTGTGGCACAGTGGGTGTCCGGGCTCTACGAGGAATTACGCCCAGGCCGTCCCCGCCCGATTAGCGACGAGCGAGTTGCGCAATTAATTCGCAAGACGTTGAAGTCGAAACCCAAAGGCGCAACGCACTGGAGTATCCGTCAGCTTGCCGACGAGATGGGAGTATCGAAATCGACCGAGCACCGCATCTGGCAGGCGTTTGGCTTGAACCAAAGTCGAGGTCCTAAAAGGAGGGAACGTGATTAGCACCAGCGGAGCACCTGACCTCTCGGTCTCCGAGGCCTTTGTGATTCTTTATCAACAAACGCTTGCGTGCGCACCGGGGCTCGACCCTAGGTTGGGGCAGATGGTGAGTTCTGAGGTACAGAAAGTGTTCGACGAAGGAGAAGCGGAGAACCGGAATGTCTGTAGAGAACTCGAGAGCGTGCTTCGCCTCTTGTCCGGCAAACCCGGCGAACGAATCTTACTGCTAGCGTCGCCGGGATTTCCGGTCGCAGAATTGACCAACGAATCGTCGGCGTTCGTAGACCATGCGAACCGGTCCAATATCGTGATCAACACGATTGACGCGCACGGAGTGTACACAGCGGATTTATTCGGAGACATCTCGGAGCCATATGCGCAACCTGCTCAAATGGCGGGACAGGCAGCGGGCGTCCTACTCGACATCCAGACGGAAAAGCAATTCGTGCTAGGGGATTTTGCTTATGGCACTGGCGGACGATTTTTTCATAATTCCAATGACCTCGAAGGCGGTCTGAAGCAATTGGGGATTGCGCCGGAAATCTCCTACATGCTGGGCTTTTCGCCGCAGAATGAAAAAATGGACGGGCATTTCCACGCGCTCAAGGTAACGCTGACCGGTAAACAGAAATACGCAGTTCAGGCGCGGCGTGGCTACTATGCTCCGAAAAAAGTGGACGATCCGCAGGAAGCGGAAAAGCAGGAAATGCAAGACGCGGTCTTTTCGAGGGACGAGATTTATGATCTCGTGTTCACGTTGCAAACGCAGTATTTCAAAACCGGTGATGGTGGAGCGCGGCTGAGTGTCGTTTCGTACATTGGTCTGAAGGATTTGCGATTCCGAATGGCTGACGGAAAACACTACAACGAATTGAATATCGCGACGGTGATTTTTGACGACAATGGAAACTATCTGGCCAACGGTGGAAAGATTGTGAAATTGCGCCTACTTGATAGCGCATGTGAAAAATGGTGCAGCACGGGATTGACGGTCAAGTCGGGTTTCGATCAAGCCGGGAAAATATCTGATTCGCCAGGTTGTAAGAGATTCCGAGGGCGCTCAGATGGGTGCACGAAACGGCATTGTGGCATTGTGGTCATACCCGACTAGAAGATCTTTCGACACAGTCCTGGGAAATGCGCAAATCGTCCAAGTACGTATCAGTACCTCGGCCTCCGGGTTGCTCAGGTACGGTGAGGAACTTTACCGGTTACCCGACACTTAAACAGCGTCGCGGCGACCCACATCGCCTCAGCGCAACAATCTGAAAACTGAAAAGTTCCATTGCTTTTTCTCCGTTTTGAACCGGGCACACACGTCCGATTACATATAAAAAGATAAAAAGTGCCGGCCAGCCATTTGCTCGGAGCGTGAAACAAAAAATTGTCTTTAGTGAATAATACGAAGTCCCATGACGATGGAATCGTCAGAAGTAACAGTAGGGATGGAGCGGCCCAGGTTGAGTAAGCTCCCCAATTAGCCGGGCTTGAATCGTGCGCGGCTATTGCTTGAAGACCAACGGAGGCCCGCTGACTCGCTTTGCTTGGAGGTTGACAGTCACCTCGACGCGGTCGGCGATCTTGATGAAGGGAATGCCGCTGTTCATACCGAATTCCTTACGGTCGAACGCCATTGTCCCTTTAACTTCTCCCTGGCCTGACCCTCTCTCGCCGGAAACCACTAGCGTCAGCGTTTCGGGCTTGGACACCCCGCGAATCGTAAACTTTCCGGGCATCTCAAAAGTGTTGGGGCCAGTCTGCGTAATCTTGTCGGAGTGAAAGGTGATGTACGGATCATCTTTGGCGTTGAAGAAGTCCTTGCCCTTTAGCTTGTCGTTCTTCATGTCGCTTCCGGTGTTCACGGAGTCGGCCTGGATCTTGATATCCATCACGCCGGTCGTCACATCTGTGGATGGAAACGTTAGAGTCGCGTCCCACTTTTTCGAATTTGCCCTCGATAGCCACGGAGGCCTTAACGAAGAACTGAACCGTGCTTTCTTCCGGCGTAATCTTGAATACGGGGGCCCTGACCCTGCTTACGGACGGCAGCATGGCAGAGACTAAGAGGCAGAGAAAAGCTAATCGCATGGAATTCCTCCCAAAGCATGAACGTCGCGACGACATCGCGTTCTGCTAGGTTTGCACCCGGGAACACTGATTGCTATTGTCAAAAATGACACAACCTTCTGGCGCCGCAGAAGCGGAATGGGGCTTCCAACGCATTAAAGGGCCAG
>CAWDRK010000037.1:0-195738 GCA_963804635.1 Candidatus Acidiferrales bacterium | reverse complement strand
ATCTACTACCGGCCGCCAACGACCCGGCACTCGGTACGCAAAAAAACGAGCGGCTCCTTCCGGATGGGAAGGAGCCGCTCTTCTCTCTATTTTACCCAACGACAAGCAAACCCGCGGTCAGCTGCGGGCGAATTTCTTCTTTAGGCAGACTGCGAACTGGCCCGTTCTTCCTGCTCCGCAATGATGCGAAGCAGCCAGGCGCGCAGCGCGGTCTCCAGTTTCTTCTTCCGTGCCCCACTCATAAAAGGAATTTACGGTTTCTCCGCGGCTGGTCAGGAGAATGTGGCGGCAGGGAAAACGGGTTTCGCGGCGATCCTTTGGCACGAATTGCATCAGCAGACATTCAGAGCAGGGCTGCGGATGGTCGGGATCGTGGAAATTGAACACGTGGGAGAATCCTCAAAAACAAAATTTGGACGCCACGGGTAACGCTGTGCTTTTCGGTACCCGCCGGTATCGAGGAAGGCGAGTTCGCCCCGCAGGACCTCGAGGACATCGCGCTTGTCAGGCATAGGAAAATCCTCGAGGGAATGGTGAGCCGAAGGGAGGAATGAGCGGTGCCAGGAGTCACCAAGCGGCGTGATGCGTATCACAGGAGACTGCGACGGGGTAGAGTATCAAGGTCACATAAGTAGGTGATGGCATGCTGAACGGCTGGCGACGGAACGGCACAAGGTTCCAATTTGTGACTCGCACGGACGGGGAAACGCTCCCGATGGAACCTCGTGCGAGCGCCCTATGGGCTAGATTATTGAGAATTGCTTGGCCTGTCCGCACCGGGAAGAGCGACTGTTCTGCAACCTGCCCGAGGCGTCGGTAAAGGCTTTGTCTACAATCACTTCCTCGGCGTCATACCCGAAGGGAGCGACATTATTTGTGGAAGGGCAGCCGGCCCGAGGGGTGTTCATCCTGTGCAGCGGGCGGGTGAAACTGTCGACGTCGTCGGCGGATGGTAAGACCCTCATTCTGCGGATTTCGGAGCCAGGGGAAGTCCTAGGCCTCCCAGCGACCGTCACAGGGACATGTTACGAACTCACCGGGGATGTGATCGAGCCGGCGCAGGCGAACTTTATTTCGCGGAACGAGTTTCTGAATTTTCTGAAGGAAAACGGAGAAGCAGCACTTCGGGTGGCGCAACAATTGGGTGAAACGTACCACGCAGCGGTGGCCGAGATGCGCACGATCGGGCTGTCGCACTCGGCCGGAGAAAAGCTGGCGCGGTTCTTGCTGGAGTGGGCGGCGAACTATCCGGAGGAAAAAGGCCAAGTGCGAATCAAGCTGACGCTGACGCACGAAGAGATCGCGCAGATGATCGGGTCGTCGCGAGAGACGGTGACGAGGCTGCTGGCGGATTTCCGGAGAAAACAGCTGGTGCAGGTGATGGGGTCGACGCTGGTGATCAAGAATAAATCGGCGTTGGAAAATATTGTAACCGGGTGAAGGGTCGATTTGAACGTAGAGATGAAGCCCTGAGCGTCTAAAGCCGGGTTGCACGGCAAGCCCATAGGGCACCATTGAAGTCCTGCCCTGCCAATACCACACCAGTGAACAGGCTCCGGGAACATGGCAGAACCTTCCTGAGGGGCTGAAGCTCCGAGCCCTAAAAAACCGAAGAGAAGACAGATTCATCGCACCAAAGGCGGGAGGTCCTCACTTCGCAGACTGCGTTCGGAATGACCGGCTGAGAGTCTTCCCGTGGCCTAGTGCGCGAGTTCTACTGCGTAAGTACGACGGCGCGATCGTAGCCCGTCATTTCCAGGTAGCCGACGCCTTCTAGAGGCGAACGGTCCTTGTGACCTGAGACCGTGATTGCGCCTTCCCAATAATTTGCAAGCCATTTGCTCCGGCCGGTTAATTCCTGGGATTTGAGAGCGGTGTCAGCTTCCAATTCAATGCCGAGTTCCGGGACGGAAATTTTCAGCGGACCGGATAGGTTGCCGAAGTTACCGGGCTCTTCCAGGAATCGCCGAGCGGCGTCAGCGTGAAATCCGTGTGAGCGAGATGCTGCGATTTGCCTTGCGCGTCGACGAAGGTCCCGGCGGAAAAGGTATCGATGGAACCGTCCTTGCGCCGGAGTTGGAAAAGCATCAGCTCGGTATTGTCGGCAAGCTGAAGGCTGAACCAATCCCAGCCGGCTTGATTGGCTTCGAGTTGGTTGGTGAAGAATTCGTGATCCATCCAGGAGAGGCCGGAGACCTGATAGCTTTCGCCATTCAAGACAATCGTTCCAGAACTTTTCAGACGCGTGAGAGAAATATAGTGGGAGGCGCGTCCCGGGCCTTCGGCCTTCGGACTGACGCTGTTTTCGCCATGAATGACGGGTGGTTTTTCGGGATGCAGTTGAAGCGCGAGGGAAAAGCGATCGTCGATGGCGCGCAATGTCTGATCTGAGCCGTTCCAGGTAATTTGCCAATTGCCATTCCAGACGCGGAGGGCTGACTGATCGATTCCGGCAATGCCGGGACCAGCGCGATTAATGCGCTCGGCGTGGTAGAAGACGCCACCGTCGAGATCGCTGAGAGCGAGATGGGCGAGATAGAGGTCCCGGATGTCCCAAGCGGATCGTGAAACGGGTTCGCGGCTGACCGCCTGTCGGAAGAACGTAAGCTCAAAGCCGAAGCGATGGCCGTCTGATGCCGTGAGGTTGCCGGTGTAATACCACCACTCGGTTTGGAAATCAGGGTGGTTGAAATAATCACGCGGGAATTCGTAGCGGTAACCGGGCAGGGCGGATTGGTACTGCGCGGCGGCAGGCTGGAGGCAGAAAAGGAGCGCGGCGCAAAACAAGGCGCTACTCTTCATGGACCACCTCGAGCGGATTCAGGCGAACGGCGACACGTGCGGGATAGAGTCCGGCGAGGACGGTAGCGAAAAACACCAGAGTGAGAGCGGAGGAGAGGATGGCCACTGGCCAATGAAAACGGATGGTCCAGCCGAAGGACTGTTTATTGATGACGAAAACGAGAATGAGCGAAAGGAGGTAGCCGAGAACAAAACCAACAAGATTGGCCAGGAGACCGAGAAGGCCGGCTTCAAAGAGAATGAGTTTGCGGATCTGCTGAGCGGAGGCGCCGAGGAAACGGAGTAGGCCCAGTTCACGCCGACGGTCGATGACCAGGGCGAGAAGTGCTCCGGCGATGCCCATGACGGCGACGAAGACGGCAACGGCTTCGAGCGCGTAGGTAATGGCGAAGGTGCGGTCGAAAATACGAATGGCTTCGGCGCGCAAGTCGCGGTTGGAAAAAACGAGGATGTGGCGGTCGGCAGCGAGTTGCTGAATGGTTTTGCGGACGTTGTCGGCCTGGGCCGAGGGAGCGAGAAAGACCGCGAGGTTGGAGGGTATGGGATCCGGAAGATAGCGGAGGGCAGTTTCGCGATCCATCAGGATATAGCCGCGTTCGGCGGAATAGTCGGGGTAAACGTCGCTGATGCGGAAATCGGCGCGCGATGAGCCGAGCGAGAGTGCGATGGTGTCGCCAATCTTCACGTGATGCTTGTTGCTGAAGGGTTCGCTGACGATGATGTTGTTGGCGCCTCGCAATTCGGCAAGAACCGTCTCCGCGGGGCGACCAGAAAAGAAATCGGAATTGCGGTAGGAGCGCGAAGTGGTCAGCTCCATGGACGCAAGGGTTACCGGCATGCCGTCGTAGCTGATCTCGTAGGCGCGCAAGCGGTCGACGGAAGCGACGCCGGGGAGTGCGGCAATTTGTTCCGCGAGGTCGGGGGAAAGTGTGGGATGGCGATCCGCAGCGGGGCGGCCGGCGGGACGGATATACAGATCGGCGGGAAGCTGGCCATCCATCCAGGTGACAACGGTCTGGCGAAAACTGCCAACCATTATGCCAACGGAAACCATCATGGCGATGGCGGTGGAGAGCGCGGCAACAAGGACCGAAGTGCGATTGAGAGAGGCGGCCAGGCTGCGTGAGGCGAGGAGGCCTTCCATACCGAGAAGTTTTCGGAGAGATTGCGCGGTGAGAGAAGACAGGAGGCTAACGAGCGCGGGGATCGCGTAGGCTGCGGCGACGATCAGGAGAATGCTGGCGAGATAGCCGAAGACAGGCTGACGTGCGACGGTGGGCAGTTGGGAGGCGAAGGCGGCCGCAGTGGCGAGAAGAACGGCGATGACGAGATCGCGACCCTTGTGCATTTGGGCAGTGTATTCGCGACGGCCACGAGACATGGCGTCGACCGGGGGAACCAACGTAGCTGCGCGCGCGGGCGAGAGGGCGGATGCCACGGCAACGCCGACACCAAGCAAAATGGCGAGCGCGACGAACCGGGGAGTCAAGTCGATGGAGCCGGGGCGACTGCTGACATACAGAGATTCGACGGTGAGGGCCATCAGCTTTACCGCGCCGGCAGCCATTACGCGGCTGAGCGGGAGGGCAAAAAGAGCGCCCGTGAAGCCGAGTACTGCAGCTTCGCCAAGAAAAGCGCTGAGGATGGCGGAGCGGCTCCCGCCGAGGGCGCGTACAACACCGATTTCGTGACGGCGCCGGACGACGGAGATAGAAATTGTGTTGTAGATGAGAAAGGCGCCGACCACCAGCGCGATATAACTAAGCAGGCGCAAATTCCAGCGAAAGGCGGCGAGCATTTTGCGGTTTTCGTTAGTGGCGGTGCCTTGCGGGTGGATATCCACGCCGGTTGGCAAGGTGCTTTGAAGGCGCTCTTGGGAAGCGTTGAGATGGGCGCCCGCAGGCAGTTTGAGCAGGATGCGATCGACGCGGCCAAAGCGATTGAGAGCTTTTTGAGCGGCCGCGATGTCCATCAGGATCGCGCTGTCGTTTCCGTCGGAATCGGGATAGACGCCGCGCACGGTGCAAAGGAGAATGCGATCGTTGATGAGCAGTTGGATTTGATCGCCGGGATTTTTTCCCAGGCTGGCGCCAACCCAAATGCTGGCGGGATCTTGCATGCGCTTCAGGGATTCAGCCGGAGAGCTATCGGAAGGTTGTGCGGAAACATGGGCCGAGCTTTGGGAGGTGTACCGGCGGCCTTCGGCGATGAGATCGAGGCCAATCAGGGGAAGGGTCTGATGGGTATTTGTGACCGTGGCGAAATCCTCGATGCGCGGTGAGATGCGAAGAGCAAAGGGTTGCGAGGAAAGTGTGGCGAGTACGGATTCGGGGACGCCGCCGGATGCGACGACCTCCAGGTCATTGTCGCCAGCCAGGGTTTCCATGGAGGAATGAAAGGAACCGGTGGCGGCATTGCCCGCGAGTTCGATGGCCAGCACGACGGCCACACCGAGCGCGACGGCGAGGATCGTGAGAGTGAGGCGAACGGGCTCGTGAAAGAGCGGCCGGACCATCAAACGGTAGAAGAGTTTGCAGCGAGACATGTCAGCGGCGCTCAATCGTTTCGATGCGCCCATCGCGGAGGCGCACCAGAGTGTCGGCGATGGCGGCGGCTTCCTGGCTGTGAGTGGCGAGAATCGTCGCGGTTTGGTGCTTGCGAGTGAGGCGTTGCAGAAGAGTCAGAATCAACGTGCCGGTTGCAGTGTCGAGATTGCCAGTGGGCTCATCGGCAAGCAGAAGCTTGGGCGAATGCATCAGCGCACGAGCGATGGCAACGCGCTGCATCTGCCCACCGGAGAGCTGGTGAGGATAACGGTTGCCGAGGCCGTCGAGTTCGACCCAGCGTAAGCGTTGGTCGGCGGTGGCACGCGCATCGGGGAGGCCCGCGAGCAGGAGAGGCAGTTCGACATTTTCATAGACCGTGAGGGTGTGAAGAAGCTGGAAGGATTGAAAGACGAAACCAACTTTGTTGCGACGCAAAATTGTCAAGGCACCGTCGTCGAGGCCCGAAGTAGGGACGCCATCGATAAGGACGGTGCCGCGGGAAGGAAAGTCCATGGCGCCGGCGAGATTGAGGAGGGTGGATTTGCCGCAGCCGCTGCGTCCGACGAGGGCGAGGAGTTCGCCGGCCGCGACGTCAAGGGTAATGCCGTCGAGGGCGCAAACGGGCTGGCTGTCGGTGGCGTATTCTTTGTCGACATTTTGCAGCGAGAGGATTGGCATCAGTGTTCGCGGGCGAACCGGCCATTCGAGTCTGTGTGAAAACGATAGAAAAAAGCAAAGACATTTCCTCAGGGGTTGAAGCCCAATGATAGCCAAGCACGTGATGTCGGAGCTGAAGCTCCGACCCCTAAAGGGTAGAGCTTTTCAGCGAGCGGTAACCCCAGACGAAAAACAGCGTGTGGGGCCACCCGGTCGAAACCCCACGAGGGGGAAGCAGGATTTGCTAGCGCGGCGAGCGATTCACTGCAAAACAAAAATAGAAAGACTTTGCGCGGGTAGATGAAGATGCAGGGTGCGGGCTGAGACGTCCGCCTGGGCGTTGCCAAGCAACGTGGCTACCCCGGCTGCGTCCTGTGCGGGGGTCTCGCGAAGGGATATATTCAGTTCCTGCGGCTGAGTTCCATTGTGCAAAGCAATGACCAGTTTCTCTTCTTCGGTTTCGCGCAAAAAGACATAGGAAGTGTCATCGGAGGAAAGATGCCAGAGTTGGCCGCTACGCAGCGCTTCATGCTCCCGTCGGAGCCGCAGAAGCTTCTGCACGTAGGCAAAAACGTCCTGCTGCTCGGGCGTGCGTCCCTCCGAGGTGAAAGCATTCTTTTCATCTTCGTGCCAGCCGCCGGGGAAATCGCGGCGATTGTCCGGATCGTTTCCTCCCGGCATGGCGATTTCATCGCCGTAATAGAGCTCGGGAATGCCGCGAAGAGTAAGCGTCAAAGCGAAAGCGAGCTTCACCTTGGCGATGGATGATCCGGGCATGCTGGCAAAGCGCGGCACATCGTGATTGGCGAAGAACGGCACAAGAAAATCCGCATGGGGATACAAAGAATCCTGCCGCAATATATTGGCGATCTTACCGGCAGGGGCCTGCTGCAACAAAACCTCGCGAAGGGTAAAGAACGTGGGGAAATCGAAGACGGTGGTGAGCTGCGTGTCGATGCCGTCCCAACCTTTGCGGCCACCGACAAAAAAAGAAGTGACCGTGGGGTCGGGATGAAAGACTTCGCCGATGGTGGACAGGCGAGGATAGTATTTGCGCAGACCGGAATGCCACTCCGCCCAGAATTTTCGTGAGACATAAGGAAAAGTGTCGATGCGGAAGCCGTCCAGGCCGGAGGATTCCGCCCACCAAATACTGTTTTGGATGAGGTATTCGACCACCAAAGGATTTTCGGTATTCAGGTCGGGCAACACGCCGAAGAACCAGCCATTGGTGAGGTTTGCCCGCATGCGCGGAGGCGTGTGGGGATCCTGCAAGGACTCAAACAGATCGTTGGTGACGTCTTTCTTGCTCGATTGGCCGTAGAAGTCGGGCTTCAACGGCGAGGCGGAGGTCAAGTGATCGTTGGCGGTTCCGTGGAACCAATCGGGAGTGGGTGGATTGGAGACCCAGGGATGCAAAGGACCGACGTGGTTGGGAACGACGTCAAAAAATACCTTCAGATGCAGCCTGTGCGCCGCGGCCACGAGATCCTGGTAGTCCTGCAGGGTGCCTAAATGAGGATCAACAGCGTAGAGGTCGACGGCGCCGTAGCCGTGATAATCCTGGGTGGCGCCATTTTTGACGATGGGCGTGAGCCACACGGTGGTAATGCCGAGATCTTTCAGGTACGCAAGATGATCCTGCACGCCGCGCAAATCGCCGCCATGCCACGCCCGAGGTTTGGCACGGTCGTGCGAGCCGGGGAATTCCACAGGTTCATCGTTGGTGGGATCGCCGTTGGCGAAGCGGTCCGGCATGAGGAGATAGAGGACGTCGTCGAGTGCTAGTCCCTGATTTCGGGCCAGGATTTGTTTTCGCGCGGCGAGGGGCAATTCGAAGGAAGTTTGACCCTTGGGCGTGGTGATGCGACAAACGGCCGTGCCGGACTTGAGATTGGGACTGAGCCGCAGCCAGACGAAGAGGTAATGTCCATCGGCCATAGATTGCGTGCGACTGACGATCACGTCAGGCAGATTGCAATTGGCGTGGGTGGCCTGAAGATTTCTTCCGCTGAGCAGGAGCATGACATCGGGAGTGAGATTCACCCACCAATTCGGCGGCTCGACTTTAGCGATTGAGGGCGCCGCGGGATTGGGGTTTTCTTGCGCCAGTGCCGGGTGTGCCGGGAAGAAAATGGCCGCTAATTGCAATGAAAGTACAAGAGCAAAGCTATAGACCGCAGGGATTCTACGCAGCGTCCTGAACATAAGCATTTCCCCGCGAGCTTAGCAGATTTGACGAATCCAGCAGCGTGAATTCAATTGCCATCCTGGAAGAGGAGTTTGCCAAACGCGGCGGGCACATGAAAACTGGGCTTGGGAGAAAAAGTTGGGCTCCACGCGGAATAAAAGCGCGGCTCGGTTTGCCCTTCGATGCGATAGAAATTGGCGCGCCACGAGTGATTGGGGTCGAAAGCGGGAGTGAGGCTGCCCATAGGAATGGCGAGTTCCGCCGTCCAGGTTTTCGCGGAAGCATTCTGGACGACGCGGCGGCGGAGTTTGCTGTGCAGCTCCTGGATCGCGCCGTGAGAGACGTCCAGGTCAATCCAAAAGCCATTGGGTGCGACCTCGAATTCCTTGTATTTTAAGGGATCACTCGAATCGGGCTGGAGAAAAGTTTCGGCAACATCGCGGTCCCAGAGTTTGTCGCGCCAGCCGTCTTCGCGGGAGTCGGGATAGAGATTCAGATCACGATAGTTCGCCTGAAAGCGCAGGAACAGGGTTTCCGGTGTCCAAAGCAAGCGCACTTCGGTAGCCCTCGCTGGATCGGCGTTTTCGCCGCGCCAGTCCTGATCGAAATGAAGGGGTAGAACCGAGTCCCAAGCAGATTTTTGCGGAAAGCCCTGGGCATCCGGCGGTTGCTTCAGACGCAGAGCCGTCGCGGTTGGCAAATTCTTTTCGTTCAACTTGGGATCATCCTTCACTGACTGAACATTGTAATTCAAGGCCGCGGCCAAGGTGGCTGCAAAAAGGCTCGTTGCGATTAACCACCAGGTGACACGCGCCGCACTCGGCCTGAGTTTCGATCGCATGGGTGATAGCTCCAGACTGTTTCTACCTTAAGTAACGCTTGTGAGCAAACGGGGCGCACCGGCTATCCGGCCAGCAGACTCATTGCGCACCGAGTGATGAAGACGGCGGGAAGCGAGCGCTGGCGCGTGCTAGCATCGAAATCGAAGAGCAAAGCCGCATTTTCGCGGGGGAGAATCACCGTGCAACGCCACAGCGCCGTCGAGGTCAGAACCGAGCCGAAGCGCCGGTCGCCGGGAGAGTTTCAGTTCGTAAAGCACCGTGTGGAGGCCGGCGTGACGCACATCACGCTGAACCGCCCGGACCACAACCTGTTGAATGAACAGATGCTGCGGGAACTGGCGGACGGGATTGCGTGCGTGGCGGAACGCGACGATGTGAAGCTCATTGTGCTGGACTCCGCGTGCAAGATATTTTGCGGCGGGATCGACGTTGGGGAATATACCTCGGAGCGCGTGTTCCAGATGGTGGACGCGTTCCACTCGGTGTTTCTGGGGATACTGGAAAGTTCGAAGCCGGTAATGTGCGTGGTGAATGGGCCGGCGATCGGCGGAGGCGCGGAACTGGCGGCGTTTGGGGACCTGGTGATCGCGACGCCTCGAGCGCGATTCGCACAACCGGAAATTACGATTGGGATATTTCCGCCGCTGGCGACGACGATTTTGCCGTACCTGGTGGGGCCAAAGGTGGCGCTGGAGCTGGTGCTGCTGGGAGAAGCGGTGACCGCGGAACGAGCACAAGAGTTGGGGCTGGTGAACCGGTTGGTACCGGAAGCGAAATTGGAGCACACAGTCAACGACTTGATTTCCCGGGTCACGAGTCATTCGGGGCCGGTGTTGACGATGGCGAAAAAGGCGATTCTGGGCGGAATGGGTCTTTCGCTGCGCGATGGGCTGAAGAATTCCATGAACATTTTCCTGAATGAACTTTACCGGCTGGAGGATGCGCAGGAAGGGCTGCGTGCATTGGTGGAGAAGCGGAAACCGCACTGGAAGAATCGCTGAGAACTTGGAGTAGAAGTACAGAGCGGCTAAAGCCCCCTTGCAGGGCAATCACATACGGCACGACTGAAGTCGTGCTCTCCCAAGAGTTACCGAATCAGATTCTAGATTAAGCAGCGCTGCTGTGGCCGGCGCACTTGAGCACACCGAGGTAGGCGCTCCACGGGCCGACGGCTTCGCGGTATTGGTGGGCCATAATCCTGGAGATTTGGTGCAGATGAGTCAGGTCATGAGTGGCCCAACTCGCCAGGTGCTGTGAGAGAGTGACGGGTCCGAAGGCAGGATGTCGTCCACGGCGCTCCAAGTCTTCGGAACGCAGATTCAAAGCACGCAATTGGTCCAGGCTTTCCGTGCGAGCGCGGGCAAATTCATCCAGCAACTGCGGGAGCGACTTACCTTGGCTGTTGCGTACGTGTCCCTGGCGATCGAAAGGTTCAAAGGCGCGAGTCTCCCCGAATTGCAGCAGGAACTTCGCGCGAGGGATCCAGTCGGCTTGTTCGCCGTAAATCAGATGAGCGACGACATCGAACGCGCTCCAGGTGTTTTCATCTTCATTGCGGAACGTCCAGATTTGCGGGAGATCGCGGAGAAGTGCGTTGAGTGTCGGAGGGGTGTGCGTGAGAAGCGATATGGTTTCGGACAAGTTGAGTGCCATGACGCGCCTCGATTCGTAGAGGATAGTTTTCAAGACAGCGATTTTATCGTGTGTGCCGGCTGGCGTCGCGCAGGCCCTGTGGGAGGGATCGGGCCATATTGGTACCGGGCCAATCGCCACTTACAGGCGGGGCGCAATTCTCTCGGCTGCCTCCTGGGAGGTGACAACGGCGTGGACCTCGAAATTTACGAGGTCGCTCCAGTTCGATATCCACCGATCGAGCAAACCGGGGTCGTCGGTTGCCATCAGTTGATAACAGCGCTCAAACTTGTCATCGACCCAACTGGACAGATAGGTCAGGCCCTCGGGGGCCATACGACCGCGGTCGCGGAAGCGGCGATACACGGCCACGGCATCCTTGTTCTTGAAGTGCTCCACTACCATGTACAACGTGTTTGGCATTGGTCGTCCCCGGTAACGCGTGCGAGTTCCTGCAGGATAGCAGTATCCAAGCTGAATTCTGTGATGCGCTGCGGCGCCAGCTGACCCGTTGGTTGAGAAGTGGCGACCAATCGGCGTTATGATATTGCACTTGAACGAAGACCTTTGTTCGGGCGCGATTGCCGGTAGGGAAATCACATGAGCATCGATCAAGATCTCGAGAGGATTGCACTGCAGGAGCAGCGGCTGCAGTTCAAGAGTTTTGATGCCGGAACAGCGTGGGTTCTGGGCAGCGCGCTGAAGGCGGCGGCTGAGCAGCGCCACGTTGCGGTGGCTATCGACATTCAGGTGAGCGGCCATGCGCTGTTCTCGTACGCGATGCCGGGAACCACGCCGGACAACTGGGAATGGATACGGCGCAAACGTAACGTGGTGATGCGCTACCATCGCAGTTCCTATGCTATCGGGCTGAAACATCAACGCGCAGGCACTACGTTAGAGAGCAGCGGGCTTGATGCAAAGGACTATGTGGCGCATGGTGGCTGCTTCCCGATTCTGCTGGAGGGAACGGGATACGTCGGGACGATCACGGTTTCGGGCTTGCCGCAGCGGGAGGATCATGCGCTGGTGGTTTCGGTGCTTCAGGAATATTTGCATCGGACCGGGGAAGAGCTGGCGTTCGACCCGGTTGCGGCATCTTGACCGACGGTTCCACTCTGAAGCTTCCACCTCGGAACAAGGCCCCAAGAACCCACACACAAACCCGGCGTATGGGGCACCCAGTAAGAAACCCCAGAGAACAGGCCCTCGCTTCGCTCGGGATGACAACGAATTATGATTTCTCCGCAAGCTGTAGAGCCGGGTTGGTTTGGCGGCACCTACGGCACGACTGAACTCGTGCGCTCCCGCGGACGGTGTCACGCAGATTTTACAGCTGGCGAATCAGTAGGAGGGACTGATCGTCGAATTGGCCGCCGTGGTGCGCGACGCTTTCCTGAACAGATCGGCAAATCGCGTGTAGAGGTTCGGTGCCGAATTTCTGCAATGCGGCTTCGAGCCGCTTAATGCCAAATTCTTCGCCTTTGGCATTCGCGGTCTCGAGTAATCCGTCAGTGTAAAGTGCGAAAATGTCTCCGCGCTCGGCACCAATCTCGCAACTCACAAATTTCCCAGAAGGGAGAATGCCCAAGGGCATGTTGGGACATTCCCATTGCTTGACTTCGTTGGTTCTGGCGGATAATTGCAGTATGGCTGGGTGACCGGCAAGCCCAACCTGGAGTGCGTTCCCGTTCCTGGCGAGAAAACAGAAGGTGACGAACATCTCCGGCTTCTTGAGTGGATACAGCACTTCGTTGAGCCGCGACATAAGGTGGCCGGTGTCTTCGCCGGAGCTCAACAGCATCCGGCCGGCGCTCTTGACCATACCCATAACCACGCCGGGCGCCACGCCGTGGCCCGATACATCCGCCACATAAGCGACCCAATGATCTTCCGTTCCTGCAAGATCGATTAAATCGCCGCCGACCTCGCCGCTCGGTGACGACCGGCCGTAGAACTCGAACCCTCCGATCCTGGCATCGATGGCCGGGACCAGGACATGGTGGATCTCGCTGGCCAGTTCTATCTCGGCGTGCACGAGGAAGTAGCGCCGGAACTCGGTGATGGAGACGTACAGAAAGCAGCCGTAGCCCAAAGCAACGGCAAACATGATGGCGAGCGCGTCAAAGGTAAGGCGGCTGTGCATCTGATTGATAGCGGCTGCATCCATCTGTGCGGGTTGTGGAAGTGAAGGGAAGCGATTGGCGAGCACCCCCATCAGGAAAAAATGCACGGCAAAGACCGGCAAGAATGCTTTCCAAAACTGTTTGCGAAGGGCAAATCCTATAAATGCATAGAACACCGGGAAGATGCCCGCGAGCAAGACGCTTATCACAAAGCGAGGCAGGGGCTGGCGACCCATTTCCACGATGTCACTGGCGAATCCAATCGTGCTGAAAATGAGGAAGACGCCCAGCAGGAAACCAGCGAGTGAGCTGCCAGGGACACTTCTCCAGTAGGTTTTGAATGTGTTCATAAGATAGGCAGCAGGCCGGCGAATGGTATCATGAGAAACAGCGAGGGGGCATCGTTCTTTCGACCGGGGAGGAAAAGGAACTCAGCGCAGTGCCCTCAGTAGATCCTCTAGGACAATAGCAACGGGGATCTGCGCAATAATTACCGGAAACGCCGGGATTGCTATCGCCAGGGCCAGGGGAATCAGATCCTGTTTTCCTGCGGAGAAAGGGTTGAGCTGCTCGATCTTTTCGTAGCTCTGACCATAATCCGCGAGCGTGCTGCTCTCGGGTGCCTGCAGAAATTCGGCTTCATGACCGGCACGATGAAGAATCCATTTTTGGTGGAATTCGGCGCTGTGCAACTGTCCGAGAATCCCGTATTCCAGGATTCCTTTGCGGCGCAATGCGGACAGACGAGGAACAAAGAAGAGCAATGGCCCAAGTGCGACGAAAGCGACGATCGCTGCGAGGGCAATGGTGGGCAGCATGAAATTTTTTAGGTGGGCGCCATGATGAAGGATGTCGTAGCGCCACGTTGCTCCAATTACCGCCGAGGCGGCAAAGGTAATCGGTGTGAAGGCTGATGGGGTGAGGCTGAGAAACCCGAGGCCCCCGTGTTTGTCCGGATGCGTAGGGACGAGCTTCAAATTGCGTCGAGACAACTTGAACGCGAAGACTACCCAGAGCAGCCATTTCCAGAGGCTGAGACCCAGCAGGAACTGGAAAATCGGCGCACTCACCAGAACCGCGTACCAGCCAGCCGCAGTTAATTCGAGATTAGCCCCGGATCCGCGGGCCAGCCATGGCGTGGGGTCCACCAAGCCCTTGTACGAGGCTGCAGTGTGAACAATCAGAAGCACCAGCACCGCAAGCTCCGGAAGGAATGAGTCGCGGAAACGCATCAGCGTTGCGATCCCGTCGTCCATGTATTCGAGGTCGGACGCTTCCAAAAGATGGGCTTGGCGGAGGTGAGTCATCACCGCGCGAAATCGCGCTTCCATAAGAAGTTCGCCAAACAACAGCACTGGCACGGCGATGAGCAGTCGAGCGTGAACGCGATAGTCCCTAAGCAGGGAATTCAAGCCCTGGGAATTTAACAGCGCCGTGAGCACAAGCAGAGGCAGCCAGGTAATTATGATCAGAACGGCGATGCGCCGGCCAAGATTCCATTTATTGGCGTGGATTAGCCCGAGCGCTCGCTGGGCTCGATAAAACGGACCGCCGCGGACGAAAGAAACTTCAGCGGGGGCATGATTGAGACTAGAATCCGTTTTTGCGTCCATGAGAATCCCTTGCACATGGTGCCGCTGGTTTTAAGAGCGTGGAACTGTCAAAACTAACAACCTGTTAGAGTCCGCCACAGGCTATCAGCATTGCAGGGCTTAGGGTTACGGGTAACAAATATTTGACGCACCCTGTCAATATTGACAATGGTTTGTTTTCTGGGAATCTGTCAAAACTTGCGTGTTTTGACCGACAGTACTTTCCCACCGCTAACTCGGTTGTCCGGACAGAGTCCGAGCCAGGAGGTAAACGCGGGTGCGCTGGCGAACTGCGCGAGGTCCGGACCGATCTCCGACAACAGAGTTTGCGTCGTGAGGACGTTGATCCCTGGAATGAGTGTCAGGTCCACCCCGAAGATTCGATAGAGATGACTCTGCAGGTCGAAGCGGGGTTCGCCACCACTCGGTTTTTGCTCCTTTTGCGATTGGAGGGCGGAACCTTCCGGCGGATCCACTTTCGAGTCGAAGGCCTCGAGATATTCCTCAATTTCTTTGTCACAGGCCCCGATCAACTCTTGGTAATGACGAAATGCTGCCAGCGACTGGCGGAGCGTGAACAGATGCTCGCGCCGATAGTCTCCCACCAGCGACTTGGCGATGGTATCCGCGGTGGCCTTGACCCGCCCATCGCGCAGTGCCGCCAGCGTATGCGGGTTGCGTTCCCCCGCCAAGATGGCCTCGAT
This sequence comes from Candidatus Acidiferrales bacterium, assembly GCA_963804635.1. Taxonomy (GTDB): domain Bacteria; phylum Acidobacteriota; class Terriglobia; order Acidiferrales; family UBA7541; genus Acidiferrum. The sequence goes on along the minus strand of CAWDRK010000037.1, from coordinate 180,646 downwards.
GATTCTTATTCCGGTCACACCGGTGATATCGCTGATCACGTGGTGTAGTTGAAGGTTCATCTGATCTAGAGCCTTTTGCATGTGTTGGACGTGGCTCGAAGCCATCTGCACTAGGCTGTCTCGATGACGAAGGATCGAACGCACCGTGCAGACCGCCTGTTCCGGCCGGAACGATCCGCGCAGCAAACCTACCGAATGCAGATATTGCAGCCACTGACAGTCGGAAACATCCGATTTGCGCCCCGGCACGTTCTTCACGTGGCGCGCGTTGACCAGCAAGACAGTGAAACCTCGCGCCTCCAGGATCTGAAAAAACGGAATCCAGTAGACTCCCGTCGATTCCATCGCCACCGTCTCTATGTTGCAGGCCTTCAACCAATCCGCAGCGGCGTGCAGGTCTTCGGTAAACGTCGAGGCCATCGATTCTAGGATGTGCATTGAGTGTGGCACTGCTGGGAGGTCTGACATATGCGGCCGCGTCCGGCACGCCGCAGATCAAGGCTGATGAGAAGTCGAAAATCACCGGAACAATCGTTTCGCGCAACGGGGACTTTGTGAAGGTGAAGGATAAAAAGACGGGCCAACCGGTGGTGATCGCACTTTCTGACGACACCAAGATCGAGCGAAAAAAGGGTAAGTATGAATTTTTCCGCCACAAAGATATGGACCTGACGGCGATGGTGCCGGGTTTGACCATCGAAGCGGAGGGCGTCGGAAACGCAAAGGGGCAACTGGCGGCGAAGAAAATCTCTTTCGTTCCCGACGTGTTTGCGGTGGAAGTAGCGGAAGAGCAACAGATCATGGCTAACAAGGCCGCAGCCGGGAAAGCTCAATCGACGGCGAACCAGGGCGTAGCGGCAGCAGGGCAGGCGCAATCTTCGGCGAACCAGGCGCAGACGTCAGCGAATCAGGCGCAAAGCACCGCGAATGCCGCGGGTCAAACGGCCCAAGCAGCGGGCGACGTCGCAGTGGCGGACGCGGCGGCTGTGCAGTTGGTGAATCAACGTGTTTCCGATCTAGATGACTACAAGGTTGTAGCCGAAGCGGGGATTTATTTCGCGACCGGCAAGGCGGACCTGGATGATGCAGCAAAAGCAGACCTGGATATCGTAGCGGCAGCGACGAAGGGCGTCGACGGATACCTGATCGAAATCGCGGGCTATGCCTCCAAGACCGGAACAAAACAAGAAAACCAAATGCTGAGTGAACAGCGTGCCGCGAACGTTACACAATATCTGCGTGAAAAGGGAAATATCCCGATGCGGCGGATCATGGCGCCAGCAGGCTATGGGGCGACACATCCAGCAGCGAGCAACAGCGACTCACAGGGACGGGAATTGAACCGTCGCGTGGACGTGAAAGTGTTGCTGAACAAAGGTATGGTCGAGGGGATGTAGTCAGTCGGGAGTGCGATAGAACTGCGAAAGGGAGCCGAAAGGCTGGGCAGCTGACGGCTCCATTCGCATGCGGTTTAACGCGCCAGCATTCTGCGCCGCAGGCCGCCGAAGAAACCTACAAAGCCCGTACCGAGCAGAAGCAACGAGGACGGTTCGGGCGAGTTCACCGGCGGATCCTGGATGGTCAAGAAATACTCGGCGGTGCACACGTCAGGCTGGCCCACTACCTCGGCGCAAAGACTCGATTCATTCACGCCAAAATCGCCGTCCGTCTCACCGACATCGCTGTCGGTTATGTAATCGATAGAGAACAGGCAGGACTTGCCAGCAGCGAGGGTCTTGAATCGGCAGTTGTCCTGGTCGATGACGGAGTTGGCGAAGCTATCGGAAGGGTCACCTGTGCCGGCAAAAGCAGCGGCGCCGCCAGCGAAGTTGTTAATGGCCACGTCGAAGGGTTGCTATTGGTCAGCGTAAACACGACGGTGAGGGTGTTACCCTCCGTTACGGTGAGGTTGGTCGTCACCCGCACAAGGCTCACGCCGTCAGCGCGGCTGATCGAAGGAAAAGAGAGGGCCGCGAGGGCCGCCAATGCGCAGGGAAGTAGGTACGGTTTCTTCATGAAGGTTCCCCTTTCCAGGAGAGTTTTGCAACTAGCCAGCCAGATCCCGAGCGCTTGCAAACAAAGGCCTTAGACCGGTCGCGATTTCACGGGACGGTGAACGCCTGCGCATTTTGGGGCAAAAGGGTGCATATGCCTGTTTTTCTTTGCCAAGAAGTTCAATGTGCCGGAACAGGAAAGGTGTTGATCAGCGCAATTGCGTGTGCCGACGACCTTCGACGCCGGTCCCCCAAAAAAGGCAACGCCGAGAGCCCACAGGTAAAAACAGCTTGTGGGTCCCGGCGCGGTCGCCATGGAGGCACACGAACCTCACCCCGGGAGGGGGGAGCTACAGACGAAGCGCAGGGCCTCGGAACGCCGTCGCTACAAAAGATGCGACGCCAAACAGGAGAATGCCCGCGAGTATGAGGCTTAGCGTGCCTGGTTCGGGAACGGATTGGGAAAAGGCCACGAAATCAGCGCCATGCGGGCTGACACCAGTGAAAATCGGAGTGACGATGCCCGTGGTGGTGTCGAGGACGCCAAACTCGTCGCCGACGTCAATGTAGACCGAGCCGGGAGCGAGTCCGGTCGCGGTAATGCGGTAGACAGTATTTCCGCCCGTGTCAGCAATATAAAAGTAGCCGTCGGAGGCATTCGGGAAAATCGTGTCGTCAGGATCACCGGAGATTGGCAGGCCATTCGTTCCCAGCAGAGAGATGAAGGTTTCGGACTGGCTGCTGGTGCCGGGATTGGAGATGAAAGCGATTTTCTGGTCGGCCTCACCAGTTAGCGCCAGGACGCCAGTGGTACTGAGCTTTAGCGAATCAGAATCCGTGATGCTGACGCTGGTGGGCAAGCCGGTGGCCAGATTCGTGCCCGTAAAAGTGGAATTGAGGATCGGGCTGATCTGAAGCGGTGAGTGCAAGCCGGACGTGAGTTTCACGATAACCGCGTCAGTCCCGCTGGCAGGATTCGTTTCACTGATGAAGATATTGCCGTGAGTGAAAACCATATCATCAAAGCCGCGGTTGGCGACATTTGTGTAGGTGTTGCCATAGGTGTAGGCCGAAGTGCTGTTGGTTACCGGATTGATGACCGTCACAGCCGAGTTTCCATCATTGTTCTGAAGAGCCCAGACGAGTCCGGAGGTTGGATCGACGTTCAAGCCGTCGACATTGCCCTTGATGGTCCAGGTATTCAGAACCGCGCCCGTCGGTGAGTAACGGACGACGGTGCTCGAACCGCTGGCGCCCGCGGTGTCGGCGCCATTTTGATAGGCGATCCAAAGCGAGCCATCGCCGAAGGTGACAGAATCGGGTGCGGTACTGCTGACGGCTGTACCCGTGGCAAAAACATTGACGGTGTAGGTTGGATCGGCAAGAACACAGGGCACAAACAGGAAACTCAAAGAAAGACAGCAGGCGAACAAAAAGCGAGATCGCATCATATGGCCTCCAGTGACCGGGAGGCTATGCTAAGGGCGCAGTGTTTCGGCAGGATGAAAAGACTGCGAAAATTCTTTCAGGCGGGCGCGGAGTTACTGCTTCGGAGTTCTCGTGCGGACCGCGTGGCGACAAGGGAGACGAACGAGCCTCCCCTGAAGGGATAAGCTACGGCGGTTTTTTTCAAAAGACCGACCATGTTCCCGGCGTGGCGAGTTCGACCAAGTGGCGGTCCGGGTCGCGAAAGTAGAGGCTCGTGCCTCCCAATCCCCACCTGCGCTTTTCCTCCACTGCAATTCCCCTCGCTTCGAGCCACGATTCCCAACGGGTCAATTCATCGGCTGGGATAGCGAATGCGAGGTGCAACTCGCCGTCCCCGCCGTGAGGCGATTGAATGGCGCGCGAAGCTCCCTTCTTGAACAGCAGCAGCACCTGGCGTGTACCGGCGTGCATCGCGCAACCGCGCTCACCGAACTCAGTGATGACAGAAAACCCAAAAGTTTCCTCATAGAAGCGAACGGAGCGAGCGAGATCGCTCACGTACAATGAGGATTCGAGAATGCCATTGGTTTTCGGGGGCATTGCTGCTCTCCTGGCTGAGCAGCAAACCCTAGCATATCGTTTGGAAGCCTGAGAAACGGGGGTTGGCGAAAGGTACCGCCGCATTGCGGGAAAAGGGCGATTGATTGACAGTGTGGGAGGCGCGCCGTACACTGAATTTTACAATTTGCAGGCTCGAGAAGTGGGGAAGTGCCGTGAAAATCGGCCGCGGTCCCGCCACTGTGATCGGCTTCAGAGCCGTCAGCCAGGCTACCCTCTCAAGCCGCATCGGTTGCGCGCCCTTCGCGAGAGAGGAAGCATCCGGAATGGCCCCTGAAATCTCGAGGGGCTTTTTTGTTGGGAACTGTCTCGCACAGCTCTCGTCAGGGGAGATTCGTGCCACGATTTCGGTGCAAAAGCGGACGGCGCGCCATTCTGCTGGTATTGGCCCTGCTCTTTTGGCGAGCGGAGAAAATCACAGCGCAGGCGAATGCTGCGAACTCAAGCGCTGCGCAGCCAACCCATCAAGTTGTGGACGAAGTCAACCGCACCGTGCGCGTTCCACTGGTGCCCATGCGCATTGTTTCGCTGGCGCCGAACTTGACCGAGACAGTGTATGCATTGGGGCTGCAGGACCGGCTGGTGGGTGACACGGACTATTGCGACTATCCGCCAGAAGCGCAGAAAAAGCCGAAAGTGGGCGGAGCGATCAATCCGAACCTGGAACAAATCGCAGCGCTAAGACCGGACCTGGTGCTGGTGACAAAGGATTTGAACCGGCTTGATACCGTTCGCGCGCTGGATACGCTGGGGATTCCGAGTTACTCGACCGACGCGGCGCACACGATCGACGGAATTATTTCGTCGACAGAAAAACTGGCCGATATTTTGGGCGCGGCACAGGCCGGCAAGGTGGTGGGCGATGATTTGCACCACCGGCTGGCGATACTTCAGGAGAAGCTGAGGTCCGTGCCCGCGACGCATGTTCTGTTCGTGGTGTGGACGGAACCGCTGATTTCCGCGGGAAGGAACACCTTCATCGCGGATGCGCTGCGCAAGGCGGGAGCGATTTCGATTGTGGACGCAACACAGGATTGGCCGCAGATGAGCCTGGAAGAAGTGGTGCACCTGCAGCCGGATTATCTGGTGTTCGCGGCGGCGCACGCGGCGGAAGGAACGCGAGATTTTGAAGCGCTGGTGAACCGGCCGGGTTGGCACCTGCTGGACGCGGTGCGCAATCGTCATTACGCGGTGATCAGCGACGCGGTGAATCGCCCAGCGCCGCGCATCGTTTCAGCCATCGAGGACCTTGCGCGGCAGTTGCATCCGGCGTTGTTTCAGGATTCCCCCAGCCCGGGAAAGGAAATCGTGCCCACGAATAGTACAAGTCCTGCTCATCATCCTCATGCTGCGTTATTCACACCGGATTCTTTTGGCGGCGTGTGCGTCACGGAGTCTGCATGCGCCCTTTGACGCTGGAACGGTTGCTGCTGCGTTGCGGGCTGTTGGCGTTGATCTTGTTTGGAGTTGTGGTGGTTTCGCTGAAGATGGGTGCGGTGCAAGTGTCGCTGTACGGACTGGGCCGCGACCTGATCCAGGTGCTGCTGGGGCGCAGCTCCGCGATTTCGACGGACTACGGAATGATCGTGCTGGATATACGCCTGCCGCGAATCCTTCTGGGAATCGTTGTGGGAGCTTCGCTGTCGGTTGCGGGAGCGAGTTTTCAGGCGCTGTTGCGGAACCCGCTGGCGGATCCGTACGTGCTGGGGATCTCTTCCGGAGCGGCTCTGGGCGCCATCATCGCATTGATCGCCGAAACCCACATGGCCATTTCACCAGAGCTGGCGGGATTGATCACGCCGTTCGGGGCGTTCATCGGAGCCGCAGTTACGATCGCCGCGGTGTATCTGCTGGGGATGCGCGACGGACAGATTGAGAGCAGCACGCTGCTTCTGGGCGGAATCATCTCCGCTTCGTTTTTGTCGGCAGTCATCATGTTTTTGATGACGACACTGTCGGGGAGCAATCTGCGCGGCACGGCGTTCTGGATGATGGGGGATTTGTCGACGCCGCAGCCCAAGAGTCTTCTCTACCTTGTGGGAATCGGATTCGTTGTGGCGGCTGGCGCAATTTACACAACATCTTCCGATCTGAATCTGTTACTGGCTGGCGAAAAGGAAGCGATGCACCTGGGTGTAGAGGTATCGCGCGTGCGCATCGTTGTTTATATCGCGGCTTCCCTACTGACGGGATTGGCCGTTTCGGTCAGCGGTACGATCGGCTATGTGGGGCTTCTTGTGCCACACGTGATGCGACTGATCTGGGGCTCGGACCATCGCATGCTCATACCGGCATCGGCGCTTGGCGGGGCAATCGCCCTGGTGGTTGCGGACACACTGGCCAGGACGGTCACCGCTCCTTCGGAGCTTTCGGTTGGGGCCATGACGGCGATGGCAGGAGCGCCGCTGTTTATCTATTTACTGCGCAGGAGGATCGCATGAGCAGCCCACTGCGGTCTGCGCTTCCTTCGCAAGGCATTGCGGACCAGCCGCGCGCGGGATCCGATCTGCGGCTGAGCGTGGAGCAAGTCAGTTACGCATACTCATCTAATCCTTCACAGGCACCCCTGTTCACATTGGAAGCACTTAGTTTCCAGGCAAAACCGGGCGAAATCGTGGCAATTCTTGGACCGAACGCTTGCGGTAAATCCACATTGCTGAGACTGGTTTCGGGAGAGCTGCAGCCAATGTCCGGCAGGATTTTTCTGAACGGATTCGAGACCCATACGCTGCCGGCGAAAACGCGGGCGCAGCGTATCGCAATGGTGCAGCAGGAGAGCAGGCTGCTGTTCCCGTCGCGCGCGTGGGAATTTGTGCTGCAGGGGCGGCACCCGTACGGCCGCGGGCTTCGTTTTGAAAATTCGGACGACGTGTTGATCGCGGAAAACGCGCTTGCGCAAACTGGGGCATCGCATCTGAGCGATCGCTGGATGGACAAGATATCCGGCGGCGAGAAACAGCGCATCATTCTGGCCCGGGCGCTGGCGCAACAGCCATTGCTACTGCTGCTGGATGAACCCACGTTGCATCTGGACATTGGCGCGCAGGTGGATCTGTTGGCGTCTCTGAAGCGGTTGGCGGCGGAGAACCGCTACACCGTGGTAGTGGTGACGCACGAATTGAATCTGGTGGGTGAATATGCGGACCAGGTGGTGCTGCTGCAGAAAGGGAAATGTCTGCGCGTGGGACCGCCGGCAACGGTTTATCAACGCGAATTGCTGGAACAAGTGTTTCAAGCGCCGCTGAGCGTGGAGATGACACCGTCCGGCAGGCCGCGCGTAACGCTTTTTTCGAAGACTTAGTGGTACTCACGCTAACCCCAACCCGGCTGCGGCGAGCCGCGCAGCCGACTCTAGCAATCCACAGCGGGCTTGGCCCCTTCCTTTTACCGCAGACCTCGTGCTCGGGAAGACGGTGAAATACCGTCGCCGCCGCGCGACTGTAAGGCAGATGCAGTGCTCACCGGCCACTGTGGAGCAATTGGCCACGGGAAGGCCGCGAGAGGACTCGAACGAGATTCACTCGGCGATGGATCGATGGGTGGATAGGGCGAGTTCCATTCTGCCAAGCCAGGAGACCGGCGAGGTCGGCAGCCAGCGTGATTTGTTTTGCTTTGTGCGCTGGCCAACCTTTGAGCTCCCGCGCGTGAGGGAGCGGAGGAACCATGAAAAGTCTTGGCCTTGCCGTTTGCCTGTACTTGCTGTTTGCCGGTGCCGCAAGCGTTTTTCCGCAATCCCGGCCTTCCGATGCTCATATCAGTGGTCATTTGACAGATCCCAGTGGTGGTGGCGTTGGAGGTGTTCGCGTAACCGCACAATTGCAAACTATGCCCGATGCGCCGGTGTGGTCGGCGACTTCTTCGACCGACGGCGCTTACGATTTGTCCGTGCCGCCGGGACGCTACCGCGTGCATTTCTCGCGCGACATTTTTGCGCCGCGCGATGTGACCGTGGAATTGGCGCCGGGAGCGACGCGCACGCTTGATTTTCGTATGGAGCTGCAGCCTCTTTCGGACCGCGTGCTGGTGACGGCGGAAGCGGAGCCAATTGGCGCGCAGCAATCGCCCGCTCCGAGCAGCATCGTTGGGAGGGAGGAGCTCGAGCGGCGGCAATCGCCGTTCTTTCCAGACTTGCTGATCTATACGCCGGGCGTGGCGTTTGGGCGAACCGGGCCAAATGGGACGGCATCGATTTTTCTGGATGGCGGGAATTCCAATTTTACGAAGGTTCTGGTGGATGGAACTTCGATCAATCCGCCGGGTGGGGCCGTGGATTTTTCGATCCTCACTACCGACAACGTGGACAAAGTGGAAATTGTGCGCGGAGCGGAGAGCGCGATTTACGGCACGGACGCCGTTTCCGGAGTCGTGCAGCTCATCTCTCATCGCGGCAGCACCGTGGTTCCGGCGTTCAGCATTTTTTCAGAAGGCGGCACTTTTTCTTCGTATCGGGGTGGCGGGCAAATTTCCGGAATGGCCGGGCATTTCGATTATGCGGGTGCGGCTTCGTATCTTCAGACGGGCGGTGAATACCCGAACAGCGATTTCATCAACCGCACGTTGTCGGGCAATTTCGGCTACGCGATCAGCGACACGAATCAACTGCGGTTGACGCTGCGAAATAATTCCGGGGATGCCGGCATTCCCGGCGAAATCGGGTTCACACCGCCGAGCCTGCTGCAACGGTATAACCAGGAATTGTTCAGCGCCAACGCGCGGTGGGATTTCGCGACCGGCAGGCACTGGCAAAACGAACTGATGGGAGCAGAGGCGTACACGCGGCAACACAGCTTTAATCCGACGCAAAGTTTTTATGCCACCGGTCCGAACGCGTTCTGCCCGCAAACGAATCCGGGTGCGGTGGCGACGGCGGAGTTTTGCGACTATGTGTACGATTCTCTCTATAGCTACAACGTCGCGAGCGTGACGGGGCAGACGACCTACAGTATCCAGAAGTTTGCGGCGACGGCCGGATATCAATACACGGTTGAAAATGGATCTATCTATTACCTGCCGCAGCCGCACGTGCGGAGAAACAATCAGGCAGGCTATCTGGACTTCCGCTACTTGCCAATGTCGCGGCTGGCGTTCGATTTTGGAGCGCGAGCCGAGGACAACGGGTACTACGGGACGCGAGTGGTGCCGCGAGTCGGGGGAACCGCATTTCTGCGTTACGGAAAGGGATTCTGGGGCGACACACAACTGCGGATGTTTTACGGGCAAGGAATCAAGGAGCCGCGATTTGACCAGACCTATGGTACCGATGTGTGCGACCCCGGCAATCCCAACCTGAAGCCGGAAGCCAGCAAGAATTGGAGCGCGGGGCTGGATCAGAAACTAAATGGCGACCGGATCAAATTGTCCGCCAACTATTTCTATTACCGGTTTTACGACATCGTGAGTTTCGGGCAAGCCACGGGGCCGGCCGGTTGTCCTTTTTTCGGCAGCTACTTCAACACCGACCTGGCGTTTTCACGCGGCGCGAACGTTTCGGGGGAACTGCGCGCCACAACGTGGCTGTTGGTAGCAGGAAATTATACCTACGACGACACCCGCGTGTTGAAATCGCCGAATGCCACCGACCCGGCGGAAATCGCAGGCAACCGGCTGATCCGGCGGCCGTTGAATTCAGGGTCGATTACGCTGACGGCGGCGTATCGCAGGTTCAACGCGGTATTCGCCGGATATTTTACGGGAGTACGCACGGATAGCGATTTTCTGTTGCTGGGCTATACGCGCAATCCGGGTTACGCGCGATTCGATTTCTCGACCAGCTATACGTTTTATCGCGGGCTTTCGATTTATGCCCGGGCTACCAACCTGTTCGACAAACAGTATCAGGACGTGCTTGGCTATCCTGCATTAGGTCGCGATGCGCGCATTGGGCTTCGCTACCAATTCGCGGGGCGCAATTAGCCATGGCGTGGCCTGTTGTACTCGCGTGGAGCGGAGGAAAAGACAGTGCCATGGCGCTGCACTGTCTGCTACGCGACTCCGCGTTTGAAGTGGCCGGCCTGTTGACGACCGTCACGGAGGGCTACGAACGCATCAGTATGCACGGCGTGCGGCGCGAACTCCTGCAGCAGCAAGCTGCTTCTATTGGGCTGCCGCTGGAGGAAGTGCGCATTCCGCCGCAGTGTCCCAACACCATCTACGAATCCCGCATGGCGGAAGCAGTGCTCCGCTACCGGGAGCGTGGAATTCTGCACATGGGCTTCGGAGACATTTTTCTGCGCGATTTGCGCGCTTATCGCGAGGAAAAACTGTCGCGCGCCGGGATGTTCGCGCTCTTCCCGCTTTGGGAGGTAGATACCCGCGAACTTGCGGGGCGATTCCTTGCCGACGGGTTTCGCGCCAGGACGGCTTGCATCGATCCGAGGAAGCTCGACAAGTCGTTCGCCGGCAGGGAATTGGACGCCGACTTTTTTCGGGAACTGCCGATCGAAGTCGATCCTTGTGGAGAAAACGGAGAATTCCACACCTTTGTCTTCGATGGGCCGATTTTCCGCTCCCCTGTCCCGGTTGTGACGGGGCAGGTCGTGGAGCGCGATTTTTTTGTTTTTTGCGATTTATTGCCGGATTTCCATGGAGAAGAACAATGTCCGAGCGTTTAAATCACGAATCAGACACTCGATTCGTGCGTAGCTTCGCGATGGCTTGTTTCATGCTGTTCGCGACGTGGGTGCGCATAATGGCACTGTTCGGTGGGGCAAAACTGCGCAATCGGTGGGCTGCGTTTCTGTTTCCGCTCTCTGGGCCATTTGTTGCGACCTGTTTGTAGGGTTTCACCGCCCGGTTGCGATCATCTCCCCGGGTTTCCCGCATAACTCGTTGCGAGGCGGACCGGTTACGCCGCCCCTCTGCTATACTTTGTATTTCACTATGACTAAATTCGCTACCGAATCCGCAATGTCGCCGGAAATGCTCGCGAAATACGAGGTGGTGATCGGCCTGGAAGTGCACGCGCAGCTGCTGACGCGCACGAAGATTTTCTGCGGGTGTTCAACGCGGTTCGGCGATGCGCCCAATTCAAATGTCTGCCCGGTTTGCCTGGGCCTTCCGGGAACGCTGCCCGTTTTGAACAAGCGCGCGGTGGAAATGGGGATGCGCGCGGCGCTGGCGTTGAACTGCACGGTTCACGATCACTCGCGTTTCGCTCGCAAGAACTACTTTTATCCGGACTTGCCCAAAGGCTACCAAATCTCGCAATACGAATTGCCGCTGGCGACGGGTGGCTGGATCGAGATCGCGCACAAAGGCGAGACCAAGCGCATGGGGATCACCAGGCTGCACCTGGAAGAAGACGCGGGGAAGTCGTTGCACGACGGGTTCGCGCACTCGGGCGAGAAGACGTACGTCGATTTCAACCGATGTGGTACGCCGTTGAGCGAGATTGTATCGCAACCGGATATGCGTTCGCCCGATGAGGCTTACGCATACCTCACGACGTTGCGCCAGATCCTGTTGTACACCGGTGTGAGCGACTGCAACATGGAAGAAGGCTCGTTGCGTTGCGACGCCAACGTGAGCGTGCGGCTGCGCGGCGCGAAGGAATTCGGTACCAAGGTTGAGGTCAAGAATCTGAATTCGTTCCGGTATCTTGCCAAAGCGCTGGAATTCGAAATCGAACGGCACATCGGCGTTCTGGAATCCGGCGGAAGGATTTCTCAGGAGACGCGGTTGTGGAACCAGTCATCAGGGCGCACCGAGCCGATGCGATCGAAGGAAAAGGCCCACGACTATCGCTATTTCCCGGAACCAGATCTTCTGCCCGTGCATGTGAGTTCGGCGTGGCGCGACGAAGTTCGCCGGTCGCTGCCTGAACTTCCCGCGGCGAAGCGAGCACGATTCGTTTCGGCGTTTGGAATCACTTCGTATGACGCGGAAGTGCTGACGGGCACGCAAGCGCTGGCCAACTATTTCGAAGCAGTTGTGAAATCGGGAGCGCCGGGCAAAGGCGCAGCGAATTGGATGCAGACGGAGTTACTGCGGCGACTAAACGATTCCGGCCAAGAAATCGCCGCGAGTCCGTTGGGCCCCGCGGCGCTGGCGGAACTGGTGTCGCTGGTTGAAACCGGCAAGATCACTGCAGCGGTGGGGAAGAAGGTGTTCGCCACGATGTTCGAATCGGGGCGCACGGCGGCGGACATTGTGGCCGCGGAAGGTCTCGGGGCGCAAGTGAGCGATTCCACCGTCGAGCAAGCGGCGCGGGAAGTAATCGCAAAGAACCCGGGCAACGTGGCGAAATTCAAGTCCGGCAATGAAGGCGTGTTCAAGTTTTTCGTTGGCCAAGTAATGCGCGCGACGAAGGGCCAGGCCAATCCGCAAGCGGTGAACGAAATCGTTCGCAAAGTGCTGGCCGAGTAAGCGTGGGTGTACTGCAAAGCTTGGTCCCGGTGGTTGCGGGCAAAGTGCACCACTGGATCGAGTCGCAACGCGCGGAGCATCTTCCTGGCGCGCGGCCGTTGACGGATCGCGAGCGCGTGGTGCTGGGCGCGCATTTTGCGGAGGAGACTCTGGCGCAGGCGCGTGTGACGCGGGTTGCGCGAGTGCCAAGTCCGCCGTTTTTCGTGGGGATTCTAAAGCCGCTGGAATTCATCGGGAAGCGAGTGCACTTCAATTTTTCGGCGGCCGCGGGGATAACATTTGGCGACTGTGTTCTGGTCGTCGATCCGGAAGTCCCGATCCGTTTACTGTTTCACGAGATGGTTCACGTGGAGCAGTACCGGATACTGGGCATGAAGGAATTTGCGCGCGCTTACGTGCAGGGAATCGTGGACTCCGATTTCATCTATGACAAGATTCCGCTGGAGGCCGTCGCGTTTGAAATGACGGCTCGTTTCGCGGCAGAAGAAGCGGTGAATGTGAGCGCGGAACTGCCGGGGTGGCTGCGGGAACGACGATATTTCTAGGGAACTGGCGGTAATGCGGAACCAACCGAAGAGAATCTGAGGACGAGGTGGATGGTGATGCTGAAAATAGGCGACAAGGCTCCCGATTTTACGCTGCCTTCCGATGCAGGCGAAGAAGTGTCTCTAGAGAATTTCAAGGGGAAGCGTGTCCTGATTTTCTTTTATCCCAAAGCGAATACGTCGGGTTGAACGGTAGAAGCGTCCGAGTTTCGCGACGCAAAAGCAAAGTTCGACAAACATGGTGTGGTGATCGTGGGAGTGAGCGCCGATCCGATCAAGTTGTTGCAGAGCTTTCGAAGCAAGCACCGGCTGAATTTCTATTTACTGAGCGATCCCACACACAAGATGCTCACTTGGTATGGAGCATGGCGCACGAAGAAATTTATGGGGCGAACGTTCCAGGGAATTGTGCGCAGCAGTTACTTGATTGGGCCGAGCGGCAAGATCGAAGCAGTGTGGGACCCGGTGAAGGCCAAAGGACACGCGGCGGAAGTGCTCGAGCGGTTGGGCGCTGCGGCGTGATCGCGGGGCTTACAATTCGGTTTTCAATTCGTCGCCAAGGGGTTCGATAAGCAAATTGTCGATGAGGCGGGCCTTGCCGACATGAACGGCCAGGATAGCGTAGCAGCGGCGAGAGACGCGCACCAGGGGCTCGAAAGTGTCGGCATCGACAATCTCCGCATAGTCAACGCGGGCACGCGGTTCGGCGGCAAGAACCTTGCGCATGGCGCGTTGCAATTCCAAGGAATCGCGCACCCCCGCGTTTAGTTCGCCTTCGGCGGCGCGCAAGGCCCGGGAGAGCACGGTGGCCGCTTTGCGCTCTTCGGCGGACAGGTAAGCGTTCCGCGAAGACATGGCCAGTCCGTCGGGTTCGCGCACAATCGGACAGACCACAATTCCGGTATCGAGATTCAGATCGCGAACCATCTGCTGCACGATGCGGACTTGCTGCGCGTCTTTGCGTCCGAAAAAGGCGTAGTGCGGCTGGACAATCTCAAACAGTTTGAGCACAACGGTAGCGACGCCGCGAAAATGTCCAGGGCGGGCCTTGCCTTCCAGGCGTTCGCTGAGCCCATCCACCTGTACATAGCTGGAAAATCCTGGCGGGTAGATGTCCGCGGCCTGGGGCAAGAAAAGGGCATCGACATTGGCGGCCGTGAGTTTTTCCATATCGGCTTCCAAAGGTCGCGGGTATTTCGATAAATCTTCATTGGCGCCAAATTGTGTGGGGTTCAGGAAAATCGAGGCGTACACCGGCGAACATTCACGCCTGGCTCGCTCGACCAAGGCAAGATGACCGCCGTGCAGCGCGCCCATGGTGGGCACGAATCCGATTGCGCGTTGCTCCACGCGCGCTTCCCGCGCTTTTTCTTTCATCCAGGCAATGGTCCGAATCGTCTCCATTCCGCGCCTAGGCTCCCGCAGCCGCAGCGCGCTCGCGGTAGAAGTGCATCAAATCGGTCAAAACGGGTTGCGCGCCGAGTTGCCGCAACATGGTGGTGACCTGGCCGCGATGATAGGTTCCGTGGTTCACGAGATGTTGCATGGATTGCCACAAGGGATTGCGATACACCCCGTACTTCATGGTTTTGTATTGCATCACGCGATCCAGGTGCTCTTGCGTAAGTCCACGCACAAAGTTCAGCAACGTGGGTTCAAACGCCGCCCAGCTGGCTTGAAGCCTGGCGATATCGGCAAATTCCGCGTCGTCGGGAATGGCGGACGGAGAGCGTCCCTGGAAGCGCTCGAGCCACAAGCACTCGACGCCGTAAATGTGCGAGAGGGTGTCGCGCACGGAGGAGAAGCTGGAGCCCAGCGGTTTGGTGAACTGCTCTCGCGTGATAGCGCTGGCGGCTTGCAGTGCGCGGCGGTCTGCCCAAGCGTTGTATTCGTAGAGCGCGACCATTTCTTCCGGCTTCATGGATTCCCCCTGGCTGTGAAATTCGATTTTAAGTGAAAAGGGCGCCCAAATCGCTTCAGGCGCCCTGTAAAGAACCGCTTGCGATTCAATTTACCGGGCGATGGGCATGGCTTTGCGCGCCTTCATGCCCGCGGATGCCGGCGAGTGATAAGACTCGGCGTCGGCAGGGAAGCTGCCGCTGTGCACATCCGCGCAATAGTCCCGCACGGCCCCGGAGATGACTTCGCCAACGTTGGCATAGCGGCGAGCAAATTTCGGCGGCTCCTGGAACGTCAATCCGAGGATGTCGTGCAGGACCAGGATTTGGCCATCGCAATCCGGGCCGGCGCCGATGCCGATCGTGGGAATGCGCACGTTGCGGGTGATGTCTGCGGCCACTTCGCGGGGGATGCCCTCCAGAACGATGGCAAACGCGCCCGCGGCCTCTACGGCGCGCGCGTCGCGAAGCAATTGCTCCGCGGCTCCGGGAGTCTTGCCCTGCACACGGTAGCCGCCCATGGCGTTCACGGACTGGGGAGTGAGGCCCACGTGGCCCATTACGGGAATTTCCGCCTCGGTGAGGCGCGCAATGAGCTCCAGACGACGCTCGCCGCCTTCGATCTTCACGGCTTCTGCGCCCGCCTCCTTCACAAAGCGCACGGCATTGCGGATGGCTTCGTGGATTTCACCGTGATAGGTGCCGTAGGGCATGTCGCCAACGACGAGGGCGTGCTGCACGCCGCGACGTACCGCCTTGGTGTGATGCAGGGCTTCGTCGAGGGTCACGGGCAACGTGCTGTCGTAGCCCAGCACAACCATTCCCAGCGAGTCGCCCACCAACACGAGGTCCACGCCAGCTTCATCGACGAGACGCGCCGTGGGATAGTCGTATGCCGTCAGGCAAGTGATTTTCTTTTGTGCGGGAGAGCCTGCAGAAGAGATTTTGCGTTGAAGCAATTCGGGGACGGTGATTTTTCCAGTGCCCCCATTTGGCATGACGCTCACGTCGGCCTCCGGTGCCACTCCCTAGGTGCGGGATGCAGCCCTTATCCAGACAAAGTGAGTATAACAAAATGTGATGCAAGTCACCAAGAAATGTGATTTTTGGCGGGCGGGCAGGATTTCTTCTATCCGGCATCGCAACGCAATTGGCGTCTAATGAAGTAGCTGTCCCAGCGGTGCTCGAACTGACATGCCAGCCAAGCGGAAAACCAGCATTGCTCAGTGCGCAAGCCAAATAAGCTCGATTTGTTCTGTGCGCTGCGGTTCTCTCCTTAGGCAGGCCGAACTCGGCGACCGCGCTGCCGCACGGTTCGGGGCCGAGCCGCGCACTTCTGTGGACGAGAAGCCCAAGCGCTTCTGGGCGTAGCCCAAGGAATCCTCGCGCGCACTTCACCCGACCTCGACGACGACTGGTTTCTCCGCAAAGCGCGGCGCAAAGGGTTGCTCGCGATCTGAGCGCGAAGTCGCCGATGTGGCCACATGCTGATCTCCGGCCAGGCTGGCATAGCTGTTGGTACTGGGGAATCAGTATCCCGTAGTAATCTTGACACCGGGGTGTTTAGGACCAAGTATTGTCGAAGAATGAGAACAACAATTCGTTTTGCTGTGCTGCAAATGCTGTGTTTCGGCGTTTTGTTGCTGTGGGCGGACGCTTTGTTTGCCCAGGGACCCAATAGTTACCAAATCACTCCAAACACGACAACGATGCTGATCGGAGAGTGGCGATCGTTCCGAATGGTCGACCAGAACGGCCAGGCACAGCACAAAGTCACTTGGACAATCTCTGATGCCGAGGCCTTTCAATCGAGCCAGGGCGACGAGTTACAACTGACACCGAAGCGGGCCGGCGATTTCCGCGTGACGGCACGCACGGATTTCGCTGTCGCGGAGGCCGCAGTGAAAGTGATCGAAGGCTCGACACTTCCGGTGGGCACAGTTAAATGGTCCTCAGGGAAAATGGCCGGGTGCAAGAGCACCAGGATTTTGCAGGCGGTGCCAAGGGCGAACGGGCCCGCTATATACGAGCAGAGCCGTTGTGAAGATGGTGAATACGTTGCAGCGTATACCTCGGCAGGGATCCAACTCTGGCGGCGAAAACTCAGCGATAGCGGCGCGCCCGACGGCGCGAACGGGAACGATTATGACGTAATAGGTAAACGGCTGGACCCACGGTCGACATCCCTTTGCGATTCCGTCTCGCCAGGAATGGACCAGCAGAAGGTTCAGGACCTGCTTACCGAGCGTAAACTTTCTTCGCGGGAGGATCCTCCTGGCGGGCGTGTGTGGTTGGTGGAGGAATCCAATACGCAATGCAAGCTGTGGTTCGACGAGAAAACTGTGGTCGTGAAAAAACGCAAGATATTCATCGCCGAATAGAGGCGAACAATGAGGTGTTTGCTGTGTTCCGGGTAGTGTATCTGGCGCTGGTTTTGTGGTTTGCCGCAGGTGGCGGCACATTTTTGCCGTGGTCGAGGGTGGTGGCGACGGCGCAAGAACCGCAGCAGGATGATAAAAAGACCACAGCGGACAAGCCGGCTGGAGGCGGTGTGACGCAGACGCCCGATGCAGCGGCGGCTCCAGCGAAAGCAGCGAACAAGCCGAGGAAAGTGATTACCAACGACGACATCAAAAGTTCTCCCTATGCCGGCTTTGGAGGAATTTTTTATACCAACACCGGGTCGATCAACGATTGCGACTTAAGTTGCTTCGACCAAGTGCATCTGTTCGCGGTCGTGCGCGTGTACCCCGACAAGAAACCGAACTGGCGGCAGGAGGTCCTGGAACAGCTCGAGGGAGTGAGGTCCGACAGCGAGTGGCAGGCGTATCTCCACGAATTGTATGATGCGCACCAGAAAATCTGCCAGGTGACGTTCGACAAGACCGATGAGTTGAGAAGGTTCGGGTACCGGCGCAACCTGGGGCCGCAAGAGATTGCCGTCGTCGAAAAATACGATGCGAAAGAGAAGGCCGTGGAGGCGGAATTGGCGACGGTGGTTGCGAGGCAGGCCACGGTGCAGAGCAGATTTTCCGATAAGCCCTATGCCAAGGCATTCGCCATGCTGCAAGGCATGCGCATGCAGGGAGGATTCTGCTCGCAGGCGCGTGTGATTTACCCGCAGTAGCGCAATCTTGCCAATCGTAGTCAACGCGGTGGTGCCTGTATTTCTTCCTATTGACAGTCTATAGGTAGATCGCTAGTATTCCTATCGACCTTCGATAGGAGTTGAGGGCGGTGATGTCAAGGGGCGCAAGGTTGCGAAAGCGCCGCAGGGGGTGTTCCGTATGCCGCTGTTTGTGAAAGCGCGGAGTTTGCTGCGGAATTTGCTTTGGAGCCAGGGTGTGGAGGCGGACCTCGACCAGGAAGTTCACGCGCACCTGCAAATGCTGACCGAAGAAAACATTCGTCTAGGCATGCCGTCCGAGGAAGCCGAACGGGCCGCGCGAATCGAACTTGGAGGCATCGAGCAGGTGAAAGAGGAAGTTCGGGAAAGGCGCTTGGGCCACTGGTTGCCATCCGTCTGGTCCGATTGCCGCTACGGGCTGCGGCAACTGCGCAAGAAGCCCGGTTTTGCGGTGACGGTGATTTTTACCTTGGCGCTGGCCATCGGCGCAAATACGGCGATTTTTTCGATGCTGAACGCGCTGATGCTGAAGAGCCTGCCGTATGCGCATCCCGAGCGGATGGGTACGATTTACACACGAATCATCGCCGGCGCCGGGGCTTCCGACGAACGGCACAAACTGAACGGCGAGCAGTGGGAGCTGCTGAGGGACCACGTCCCTTCGCTGCTAGCGGCGGTTTCTTCGCCAAGGACTTCGGGTGTCAATCTGGGATGGGGATCGCAGGGGCAGTATCTCCATGCAGGACGAGTGTCGGCGCACTACTTCGAGGTGCTGGCGATTCAGCCGATAATGGGGCGAAATTTTTCTGCGGACGAAGACCGGCCACACGGCCCGAAGGCCGCGATTCTCAGTTACAGCTTGTGGCGGAATGCCTTCGGTGCTGATCCGAATATGCTGGGGCAGGCGATTTTGTTGAAAGGCGAGCCGTACATTGTCATCGGGGTATTGCCTGATGGCGTGACGACTCCGTTAAACGCCGACGTATATACGGCGCTGCAGGTGAGCCGCGAGGGTGAAGGCGGAGGAACGAACTTTGAGTCCATCACGCGGCTGCGGGATGGCGCGAGGTGGGAGCAGGCGGATGCCGAGATCAACCGCGCGTGGTTGCTGCGGGCGAATCCCTATGAAGTTCAGAACAATCCCGGCGCACAGGTGACGTACCACTCCGTGCCGCTACAGAAAGGCCAGACCGACTCGCTGCGTCCGCAGGTGCTGGCTTTGATGCTGGCCGCCGGATTCATACTGCTGATCGCCTGCGCCAATCTGGCCGGGTTGACGCTGGTGCACATGCTGCGGCGTACGCCGGAAGTGGCTACGCGCCTGGCGTTAGGGGCGTCGCGCTGGCAGATCCAAAGGCAGTTCTGGATCGAGAACCTGCAGTTGGCGATGGCGGGGGGAGCGTTTGGCGTCGGCGTGGGATATCTCACCATGCGTGGGTTATTGCTGCTGTTGCCGGAACATTTTCTGCCCGTCACACATGTGCCGATGGACGGTCGGGTGATGGCGTTCACGATCGTGGTGTCGCTGTTGACCAGCATTTTGTTCGGCATGTTTCCGGCGCTGGCAACGCAGAATGTGGATCTGCGCTCGTCGATGACCAGCCGCGCGATGGCGAGAGGTGGTGGGCTGCGCCTGCGCCAAGGACTGATTGCCGGCGAAGTGGCGCTGACCGTTGTGCTGCTGGCTGCGTCCGGCTTGCTCATCCGCACGCTGGTGCATTTGGAGACGCTGCCGGCAGGTTTCGATGCCAAGGGAGTGATGACCGCCAAGGCTTCGCTCGACGACGTGCGTTTCCACGATCCTGCTTCCTTCCGAAAACTGTTGGACCAGAGCACCGCCGCCATGCGGGAGATTCCTGGAGTGCAAGATGCCGCCGTGGGCCTGAGTGTGCCGTATGAGCGCGCGGTGGTAAATGGAACGCTGATGATCGGCGACGGCAAAGAAGCAGGGCAACACGTGGAAACGAATGAGATCTATGTCACACCGGGATATTTCAAGACATTGCAGATTCCGGTGCTGATGGGGCGCACGTTCACGGAAGCCGATGGGCCGGATACGCAGCAGGTGGCGGTCGTCAACCGGACATTCATGCGCAAAATATTTCACGGGGCAAATCCCGTGGGGCGCTACCTGGATAAGAACACGATGATCGTGGGCGTGGTGGAAGATGTGGCCATCGCGCCGGCGCTGGAATCGGATGCGCCGCTTAGTGAGGAAGAGGCAATGTACACATCCGCTGCGCAGCTCGATCCGCAGTCGCTCGCGCTGGTTCACGTGTGGTTCCAGCCAAGCTGGATCGTGCGTACAGCTGGCCCGGTCGAAGGATTGACGATGCAGATGCAGCGCGCGCTGGCGAAAGCCGACCCCAACCTACCCTTCTCTGGCTTCTACGGTATGAGCGACTTGCTGGCGAAGACGCTGGCGACACAGCGCGTGGAAGTGGCGCTGCTGGGAGCAATGGCGGCGCTGGCGTTGCTGCTGAGCGCTGTGGGTATTTTCGCGCTGGTTGCCAACATGGTGGCGCAGAGGACACGCGAGATCGGCATCCGCATGGCGCTAGGGTCGACGGTTGGACACGCCATGGTGCAGATCGGCCGTTCAGGAGTCCTCGGATCGGTGCAGGGCCTTATTCTAGGATTGGTGCTTTGCGTAGCAGCGCTGCGAGTGATGCGCAGCGTGGTCTATGGAGTCGGCGTGTATGATGCGCCGACAATTCTCGGCGTCGTGGTGCTGCTCGCGTTAGTGACGCTGATTGCGACGACGGTGCCAACGCTGCGCATTGCGAGGATCGATCCAGCGAAGACGCTGCGCGATGAATAGGGAACGAACTTCAAAACATTGTGTTGCGAGCGGTTTTTGAGCGCGCTTGTAAACGCTCTAAAGACAGCTCACTTCTTGCGCATCCAAACGTGCCACGTGACCGGCCCAGCTTCCTCATCTGTCAGCGGGCGGCCCGCCGCCTTGAGGGCTAGCTTCATCTGGCCGTGATGGTAGCCCTCGTGCCAGATCATGTGTTGCAGCAGGAGGATCGGGTGGTCGTAGTGAAGGTTCATGTCACGGCCTGCCTCCACCCTGGTCTTTACCGCGTCCCGGACCGCCTTGGCGCTCTGGTTCAGCATCTGCGTGATGCGACCAACGTCACGCTCAACCGTCCACTCTTCCTCGGGCAGGTCTCTGGCACACTCGGGGGCGTCCTCGGAGACCAACACGAGTCGCACATAGTGGATGTGGGTGAACAGCTGCGCGATGGATGGGCCGCCCAGCACCGCCCGAGCGTCCAATCCGCCCTCCGGGAGAGCGCGGAGCAGGTTGAGCAAGATGGAATTGTTGCGGTCCCAGGAGTCGAGCAGAGCCTCAAGCAAGTGTTGGTTTGGCGCGTCCATAGTCCATACCGATTGCGATTTGGCGGCCGGCTAAGGCATGGGCCGGCGATCAATGAGATTTTATACCAGCTGTACATGGATCTAGGTCTCGGTACGTACACGTCTTGTGGCGTTGGCATGGTAAGTTTGGGCGCATATGAATGGCTGGCAATCTCTGCGAAGGATGAACCGTGCGCGACATCTCGCGATGTTGATCGTCGTTGCTGTTTGCGGCATGCGAATCGCGGCACAGACTGCAGCGAGCACGCCGCCGGCGAGTACGGCGCCGGCAAATCCATGGGACTTCGACGCGAGCATCAGCGGGTATCTGGTGCCGCACGGGCAATCGTATGTGTCGCCGACGTTCACCGCGGACCACGACACCCTCCACCTGGAAGCGCGGTACAACTACGAGGCGCAGCGTACCGGATCGTTGTGGGTGGGGTACAACCTCAGCATGGGGAAGAAGTTGCTGCTGGAAGCCACGCCCATGATCGGCGGAGTATTTGGCCACGTGAATGGAATCGCGCCGGGGCTGGAACTTACGGCGAGCTACAAAAAGGTACAGTTGTTTAGCGCCAATGAATATATTTTCGATACCGGCACGAAGGCGGGCAATTTTTTCTACACGTGGACGCAGCTGACGTATTCACCGCGGAAGTGGTTGACATTCGGATACGTGGTGCAACGCACGCGAGCTTACACCACGCCGCTGGATGTCCAACGCGGTCCGCTCGTGGGGTTCACGTATAAGAAAGTCACCTTCACAACGCAGCTCTTTAATCCGGGCGAAACGGATCCAACGGTGGTGCTCTCGCTGGGATACAGCTTTTAGTTGGCGCGGACGGGAAGAAAACTGCCGATCAGTAAACCAGCTTGAGGGAGAACTGGATTTGCCGGGAAGGGCCAGCGGTGTGGCTGATGATGCCGAAGCCGGTGCCGCGCACGGTGTTGGCAGGCAGACCAAAATTTACGATGTTGAAGACATTGAAGAATTCGGCGCGGAATTGCAGGATGCCCAGTTCGCCGCCCCCGCGATGGCCAAAAGGAGTGTTTTTGATGAGCGCAATGTCGAATTGATGGAAGCCGGGTCCGCGAAACGTGTCGCGGCCCAAGGTGCCGAAGCGGCCAGAGTTTGGGCCGGTGCCCCCGGGAAGATTGATGGGTATCAAGAAAAAGGAACTGTTGTCCGCGCCGCGGCCAAAATAATCTTCGCGAACGGTGCGGCTGGTAGAAAGATCGGGCATGGACAAAAGATCGGGCCGATCGGTGCCACCTGCGCCGGCACCCGTCTGCTGAATTCCGGAGTAGACGGTAAATGGTGGGCCGCTGGTGAGGGAAGTGATATTCAGAAACTGCCAGCCGGCGGTAACGTATCGGCTGACGGGCTCCAGGAAATTGACGCGATCGAGCGGCAAATCCTGAATCAGGCTCAGAGAAAAAACGTGCGTTACGTCAAAAGTGGAGGGCCCTTTGTCCGCTTCGGGATTCAAGGGATCTTGCGGAAGGGTTTGCAGAATCGTGCCGGCATTGGCGGGAAGCCCGCCGAGTACTGCGCTGGTGTCGTCGATGGATTTGGAGAATGTATAACTGGCCTGGAAGCTGAGGCCGATGCGCGAAGTGCTTTTGCTGACGCTGGTCTGCAGCGCGTTGTAGCTGGAATGCGAGCCCGTGGACATGATGGACTCGGGTCCAAATCCAGCAATGGCGTGGCCGGAAGCGTCGAACTGAGTGAAGGGAGCGAAGGCGGGATCGGCGCCGCTGTAGCCGTTGGGAGAGAACACGCTCGCGAGATGAATTCCAGCCGTGCCGACGTACGCGGCACCGAACTTCAGGCCACGAAAATCGTGGTCCACGCCCAAGGTGTAGGTTCCGATGTAGCCGTTGCGGAAGCCGCGCGAAATGGCGGCGGCGGTCAACAATTGAACCTGATGGCCCGGAGTGAGCGCCTCGAGATCGGCCTGAAATCGCTTTAGATCAATTGGCGTGTTCGCTGCCACGTCGGAACTGTTGCCGTTGGGGAAGAGAAGTTGTCCGCCGGTGGTGTAAGGCGCGGGAAGGGCGAGCGGCACAGGAGTATTGGAAAAAGGCACAGGAGTTCCGGGCAGAGCGGTGATCAGCGGCTGAAAAACCAGAGGGATGCCTCCGGTGACAAAATTGTCTTGCCACAGGTTGGGGAGGATGGTGGTGATAGCGCCGCCGGCGTGGATGACGGTATGAGGAGTGACGGCGTAGTCGACGGAAACGCGCGGAGCGAGGCCGGTCCAATCCATGGGATAAACCGGCTGCGGATTGTACAAGAAAATCTGCGTAGCGCCGGGAGTGAGGAAAGAAGTCGGTTGGCCGTCAGGACCAATGGGTTCGGCGATTGACGTGCGATGCTTGGCTTCCTTAATGCGGCTGTTTATTTCGTAGCGCAGGCCGTAATTCAGTGTCCATTGCGGCGAAATTTTCCAGGCATCCTGAAAATAGAAATTGTAGGCTTCGCGGCGGACGGCAGCCTCGTCGAACTTGTCGCCCTCGGGAGTGACGCTGGCAGCGGCAGTGATGGAGTAGGAATAGGGAGTTGCGGTCAGCAGGCCGGTGAGCGCGTCGGGAAGTGCAGCGCCAGGCTGAATATTGTGCAAGCCACTTGCGGACGTGATTCGTACAGGCGAAAAGGCGGTGCCACCGCCGAAAGTGTAAACGCCGCTGGGATTGGTGCCAAAGATGGTGGCGTCCTTGTTCAGGCGGATTTCCAGGCCCCCTTTGCAGCTGTGCGTGCCGTGGACGTAGACCAGGTCCTGCTTGATCTGGTAGAGGTCCCCGTAGGAACCGAAAATTGAGCCGTCAGCGGTATTGAATCCCTGGAAGAGCCCGTCGCCGTAGACCAAAGCGACATCGCTGTGATTGGTGGCCGGGAAAAAGGGAGTGCTGCGAATAAATCCGAAGGCCGCGGTGAAACTGAGATGCGGCGTAAGCGTTTGCGAGTAGCGCACGGCCGCGCTGCGTTGATGATCGAAGAAATTTACGGCGAAGTTGGGATCGATGGCAGTTTGATCGGGATTCGTGGTGGGACCATTCACTTGGTTGAGGCTGAAGCGGCCAAACAGCGTGGCCTGTTCTGAAATGACTTGATCCACACGCACGGAGAACTGATCCGTGTTAGTGACGACTTTGGATGAGGTTGCGTAGGTGTTCGCTCCAAAGGAGCCGTGCGGATCATTGGGAAGCGGATAGCGAGCCAGCAGAGGCGCGATGGCCGGGCTAACGGGAACCGTTAAAGTGTCACCAGGAAATGTGGTGGTGTCGATGCCGTTGCGTTCGGCGGCGGTGGGGACGGCGAAGACTTGCGTTGTGCCAAGTACCTGGCGAAAACCCTGATATTCGCCAAAGTAGAATGTTTTGCCGCGGCCATCGTAGATGCCGGGAAGCAAGAAGGGGCCGCCGTTGGTAACGCCAAACTCGTTGCGAACGAAGGGAGGCAGGCGGCGCGTGTCGACATCGCTTTTGTGGTCGAAGAAATTTCGCGCGTCGAAGGCGGCGTTGCGGACAAATTCAAAAGCGCTGCCATGGATCTGGTCCGTGCCGGATTTGCTACCTACATTGGTGAAGCCGGCGGCGCCGTGGCCAATTTCGGCGGGCATTACACCGGAACTCGATTGTACTTCCTGGATGGCGTCCACGTTGAAGTTGGAGAAGGTGGCGCCGCCCAATTCGGGATCGCTGGTATCTGCGCCATCCATGGCGAAAACCGCCGTGGTGCCGCGCAATCCATTGACGGTGAATTGTTGGGTGAAGTTGGCGGCGCCATTGGTATCGGTCATGGTTCCTGCGGCCAGCAAAAGCAATTTGCTGAAGTCGCGCTCGTTCAGAGGAAGGCTGGAAACCTGGCCGCTGGAGAGAATCGCGCCGCCGCTGCCTTGTTGCGAGACAACATTTGCGCGTGGCAGGACCGCGAGGGCTTGATTCTGCGCGGATAATTCGAGATCAGCGGTGAGCATGTCGCCGTCCTTGACGGTAAGGGGGTCGGCCGCTTGCCAGAGCTTGCCGTTGACCTCGACGACGAGCTGGTAGCGTTGCGCCGCGAGATCGGCAAAGAGAAACTCTCCGCCGGGCGAGGTTTTTGCGGAATAAGTCGTGGTTCCCGAGTTGGCCTGCAAAGAAACCGTGGCGTTGGCGACGGCGTGGCCCGAGGCGTCGCGCAGGATTCCTTTCCAGGAATTGGCGGCGAGTGCGGGCGCCGACAACAGCAGCAAAAGAAGCACGGTAAGGCAGGACTTTCGCGCCGGCCTGAGCGTGGATCCTGAGGGCCATTTTGCAACCGGCATTCTGTTCACACGCACATTTCCATTGAGCCACATTTAGGTGTTCACACGCCGGGGTGGGTTTCTCCTACAACCTTTACGACTTTTTCAGCGACGTTCCAGCCACGGAGGCCCAGCGTCAGGCCGCTTTTGACGGAAGAGGCGGGCGATTCGATGTCGATTTCCCGGGATTCGCCGGGAAGCAGCGAAACGTAATTGTCGCCGTAGTAGGCAGGGAGCACGCGGGTGACGCCATCGCTTTCCAGAAGCGTGAATTTTGTTTCGATGGCCGCGGTCGTGCCGATGTTTTCCACGCGCAAATGGATCTTCACGAGGTTCTTTTCGTGCGCGGCGCTGGTGGTAACAGCGAGTTGCGCCATCGGCAGGCGGTTGAGTTTACGATAGTCGGCGCTTTCGCCGCCAAGCCAATAGAAATTGTCGGAAAGCAAACTGCCACCGGAGTCGCGCAATTCCAGTTTCACGAGCACGACATTTCCTTGGAGTTGCGGCGCGAGGTCCAGGGCAAATGCTTCGGTGACGCCGGTTGGGGCATCCTTCTTTTCTTCGTGTTGGAGGAGCACGTTGTTACCCAACGAGTAGACGCGGGCGCGAATCGACAGGCCGGCCGCAGTGGCCGGAAGAGAATTGGCCACTTGCACCTGAAAATTGGAGGGATCGAGTTGCACGTGCAAGGGCTCGCTGGCTTTTTTCACTCCATAGAACGAGGCCTGAGTGTCATAGTCGGAGCTGAAAATCTGCCAGGTAGAGCTGGGCCAGGCGGGCTGCGTCATCCACAACATGCGGCCAGTATTCGGCGCCCAGAGATGCGCGTTCATGCCCTCGAAAATGGCGCGATGTTGCACGTAATTGAGCATTTGCGCTTTGCGGTCGAAATCTTCGAGGCTGGTGGCGGCGCCAAACTCCTTTTCCATTTCCGTCAGGAACGGCGCCATGTCGCCATTCCCGTTCATGTGCCAATCGTGGTAGGACCACACATCGCTGATGGGCCAGCGGTCCGGGTCGGGAATCCAGGCACGCCACATCTCGAGCGTGGGGAACGAGGGCGTGCCCGTCTCCACGGAAAAGCCGTGGTTGAGCATCGTGAAATAGAGTTTGGGATCAACGTAGTAGTACGGGCCGCTGTTTTGCAGATTGACCTGATTCGAGGTGGGCGTGTAATAGCGCGTGCCGTCGAGCGTGCGAATGAGTTGCTCGAGGCCTTCGTTCAAGGTGGGTTGGGGCACACCTTCGTTGCGGCCGCACCAGATCACAATCGAAGGATGGTTGCGGAACCGCAGGATGGTGTCGCGCGCGTTTTCCAGGAACAACCCGGCATCTTCCGGCTCCACATTGTAGTTCTGCGTGGACGCCCAGAAATCGTTCCACACGAGCAAGCCGTATTCATCGGCAAGTTCGTAGAAGGTTTCTTCGGTGCTTTGCCCCACCCAGTTGCGGATGATGTTCACGTTGGCATCGCGGTGCAGCCGGAAATAGGGCTCCAGCTTTTCACGCGAGACCCGTTTGCGCGAATCGTCCATGCCCCAGCTTCCGCCACGAGCGGCGATGCGCACGCCGTTCACGCGAATGGTAAGGTAGGGCGAAGCGCGGGTGTCCTCGATCGCTGTTACCGCGGCGGATTTCTCCGCACCGGGCTCTAACGAGGCAGCCCAGGACTTCCAGCCTTCCTTCCATTCGGGAGGAAATATAGAGGGATAGGGATCGGTCGAAGGAATGTTGCGGATGCCCTCGTGGGTGACGTCCACGATCTGTTCATTTTTTTCGCGCGCAACGGTGGGTGAGTAATCGACGCGGCGCAAATGCCCGGTACTGTCGAGCAAACTAAGCTCGTAAGTGATTTCGCGGATGCCGAAGCGCACATCCTTTGCGTCGGACTCCTTGCCCGCTTCCGAGAACGAAAGCTTCAGAGTATAGAGTTGCGGCTTGCCGTAGCCATTGGGCCACCAGAGGCGCGGATTTTGCACCTGGAGTTGGGGAAATTCCGCGGGGCTGAACTTGACTTCATTTTTGCCGGGAGAAAGCGAAACAGTTTTTGCGGCCGCCACGTTTTCAAACGCAGCGGTCAGCGTACCGCGAACAGCGGCAGGAGAATCATTGATGAGCGGTACGGAGATATCGACTGAGGCCTGCTTGGTATCCGGCAGCGGCAACTTTGTGACGATTTGCGGATCGCCGATGCGGACGGCGCTGGTCATGCGCAGCCTTACCGGCTGCCAGATGCCCGTGTCGCGGTCGCGAATCGCGGGTATCCAGTCCCAACCTTCCGTGTCCACAAATGTCGGGCCGTCGAGGCACATGATGCCGCCGTTTTCGCCTGCGCCCGCCTTGATGCTTTGTTCGTGCGGAATTCCGGGATGCGGAGGAGGCGAGACGCGAACGGCGAGCACATTGGTTTGCCCCAGCTTGATCGCGCCGGTGACATCGAAGACGCCGCGAACAAATGCCCCCTTGATGGTGCCGAGTTGTTTTGCGTTCAGCCAAACGGAAGCGGCGTAGTTGATGCCTTCGAAGGTCAACGTGATGCGGCGGCCCTTCCAATCATTGGCGGCGTCGAATTCCGTGCGGTACCAGTAATCCTGCTTGTTCAAACTTTCCGGGATTGCCAGATTATTCAGGCCGTAGTCGGGGTCGGGATAAACGCCCTGATCCACCATGGTGGTCAGAACAGTACCCGGGACAGTCGCGGTCCACCACTCTCGCACGGAGAATTCGGGATGCGAGATGGCTTCCGCCGGCTCCGGCACATCCGGGGCAGGCCGCAGTCTCCACGCGCCTAGCGTCCATTCATTTTTGCCTGTGGCTTCGAGGCTCTTGCTCGCGGGGCTGGCGGTTTGCTTTTCTGGTTTGGCGAAAGGAGCCCTCGAGCGCGGCAGTGTAGCCGGATCCTGGGGGCCGCGATATCCGGCCTGGGCGCGAGTTTGCACCGGCCAGGGCTTGGAGGCTTCTTCGAACAGCAGCAGCGAGAAGTTTCCGGGTTTATCCGCGAGGCTTTTCAATTCATCTGCGGTCAACGCATGACGAAGCACGGTGAGTCCTGCAATCTTGCCCGAAAAATGTTTACCCTCGGGCCAGGGCAGAGGGAACGGCGCCATTTCCAGAACGCCGCTTACGGTACCCAAATCCAGCTTGCCGTCTGCTACTGGAGTTCCTTCAGCCGAGAGCTGGAAGTCGTGTCCATCAAAGGAGGCAGCGACCAGATGCCATTTTTTCGGAGCTATAGCGGCCGAGCCGGCAAGGATATTGTCTTTCCCGGCCCACAGGATCAACTTGTCTCCGTCGATTCCCAGATAACGCGAATACTCATCTTCGGGTTTGCCAATGCCGGCGACGAGGGTTGGACCCTTGGGCGCTTCCTCGAGCCATACCCAGGCGTACAGAGTCCACGGCGAGTCGGCGCGTGTCACGGTATCGTCTTTTACCAGAGGCTTTTTCAGCGCGTCGCCATCGGGCCAGAAGACGCCATTGAAGGGGCCGTAGTAGGCAGGATCGTTGGTTGCGGTCCAGTTCTGCGCCGAAGCCGGGCCGGAAAATAACAGCAGCCCACACACGAGCGTCAAAATCGCTCTCATCGGAATCACCCTCGTTAATGCCTCGACGGTTATGCTTAGCCAGAATCGTGTGGCAAAAGCGAACTTCCCGCAAGGTTTTCCGTCACCAGGACTTAACTCTTTGGCGCCTGCGAACGGCCCTTCCATTGGCCGCCGCGGCCCAGCCAGTAGCGCACAGCGGAGAGCCACGTCGCATAGCAGTAGAAGGCCGCGGCCACGGGCAAGAAGGGCGCCCAGAACGGGGAGAGGCGGTAATAGCGCACGCTGGGGAGATAGCTGATGGTCATCGACGCCCACGCCGCCAGGCTGAGGCGCCAGACCAATGGCTGGGCGTGGAACGCCAATACCGGCGGAACAATGTAGGTCAGGAACATTCCGAGGAGAGTGCCGAGAAGCAAGAGGGCGGAATAGCGAAGCTGCGTGAAGGCCGTGCGCGCGATCAGATCGCGAATCTCGGCAAAGGTTTTGTAGGTGCGCAGGCTGACGCTTTTTCGCGTGAGGCCCATCCAGAGCGTTCCGCCGGAGCGTTTCACGGAGCGAGCCAAAGCGCAATCGTCGATCACTTCCGCGCGCATGGAGGCAAATCCGCCCAGGCGCTCGAGCGCGGTGCGACGCAACAAGACGCACCCTCCGGCGGCGCCGGCGGTGCGCGCTTTCGGGTCGGCAATCCATCTTGGCGGATAGAGCATGAGGAAGAAATAGAGGAAGGGGGGAATGAGAAGACGCTCTGGAAATGAATTTGCATGCAGCAGGACCATGAGGGAGGCCAGATCGAGTTTGCGCGATTGGGCGCGTGAAACCAGGCGCTTGAGGGTGTCCGGAGCGTGTACGATATCCGCGTCGGTGAACCACAGATACTCCGGGTCCAGCGTGGTGGCGCGTTCGACGCCTTGCTGCATGGCGCAAATCTTGCCGGTCCAGCCGTTCTGCAGTTGTGCCGCCGCCAATATGGTTACGCGATCAGCGGCTTGCGCTGTTTGCGCCGCAGCCATGGCGAGAGTCGTAGTCTGATCTTCGCTGTGATCGTCGACGACAATCAGATGAAATTCGCCTGGATAGTCCTGCTGGACGAGCGACTCGACTGTGCGGCCAATGGTGTCCGCTTCATTGCGCGCGGGAACGATGGCGACGACCTGCGGCCATGCGGAAAGTATGGCCGGTGGCGCAGCGTCGTCATCGAATGCACTGAGTTGCCAGAAGGCTCCCCAAAAAAAGGTCAGGAGTACCCAGATCAAGAAGGAGAAGGCCGCTAGGGCGATGAAAATCGAAGCAGAGATGGGCATCAGGGCGCGCCAGGAGTTGCTGCGAACCAGAATACGCGGTCGTCAGCGCACAAACAAATTGCGCGTGCGCGCGCTGGTTGTTTGCGGCAGCATGGAATTGAGGGACCGGGCATCGTGCTGACGGACATTGTCATTTTTCTGATGGTTGCCGGGTTGATCAGCGGATTGATCCACGTGATCGCCAGCCCGAACCGCTATGGCAAAATGACGGACGAGGAATTTGAGCAAGACACCAGGAGGAGTTCGCTTCTGGGCTCGGTGGTGATTGGCATGGAGAGAGCGTTGCGGCGCCGCGAAGCGGATTTGGTGATCCAGGAGAAATTACGCGTCGAAAAGGACGCGACACCGTCTGGCGATCATCCGCCCGAGGAAATTCCCGAGCCCACCGAAGAAGAGCCGCGAAGCTAGGCCAGATCTTGCGCGCGAATCGGCAGCCGGCGGACCGGTTTGCCCGTCGCCGCAAAAATAGCGTTGCACACGGCTGGGGCAATGGGCGGAGTGCCGGGCTCGCCGATGCCGCCGGGGCCGTCGGTGCTCTCTACGATGTGCACTTCGGTCTGCGGCGTCTCGTTGATGCGCACCATGTCGTAATCATTGAAATTCGACTGTTCGACGCGACCGTTGGCAATAGTGATTTCGCCCTTGAGCGCTGCTGACAGGCCATAGACGATGCCGCCTTCAATCTGGGCGCGAATCGTTTCCGGATTGACGTACCGGCCGCAATCCACCGCGGCGACGACGCGATGCACCTGCAACGTGTGAGCCTTGCGATCGATGCTGATCTCGGCCACTTCGGCAACAAAACTTCCAAAAGATTCGACCACCGCGATGCCCCGATAACGGCCGTAAGGAAGCGGCTTGCTCCAACCCGCTTTGTCCGCAGCCAGATTCAGCACACCCAGGTAGCGTGCTTCCTTGGTCAAAAGTAAGCGCCGAAACTCTACTGGCTCTTTGCCCGCGGCCTTGGCCATTTCATCCACAAAGCACTCGGCGATGTAGCCGTTGTGCGAATTTCCGACGGAGCGCCAGAAACCTACCGGGACGCCTGGCTCGGTCATGACATAGTCGACAAAGAAGTTCGGAATTTCGTATTTCAGCGTGGCGATTCCCTCGACCGCAGTCTCATCGACACCGTTTTTCACCGAGCCGGGAAAGAATCGCGACATGATCGATGGCCCGACGATGCGGCTTTGCAATGCGACGGGCGTTCCCGAGTCCTCGAATCCGGCATTGAGCTTCACGAGAACCGACGGTCGATAGAAGTCGTGCTGCATATCATCTTCGCGCGACCAGGTTACCTGCACCGGCGCATTCATCGCTTTGGAAAGTTCCACGGCGTCGGTGATAAAGTCCTGTTCCGCGCGGCGGCCGAAGCCCCCGCCCAGGTACGTTGTGTGGATGCGCACTTGCTCGGGCTTCAGTCCGGTGATTTTCGCGCCAGTCATCTGGCTGAACGTCTGGAATTGCGTGGGAGCGTAGATGTCGCAGCCATCGGCGCGCACGTCCGCGGTGCAATTCATCGGCTCCATCGTGGCGTGAGCGAGGAAGGGGACTTCGTAAAGCGCCTCGATTTTCTTGGCCGCACTTGCCAGCGCGGCCGGCGCGTCGCCATCTTTGCGCGCGATGGCGCCAGACTGTTCCATCCTGTCGTGGTACAGCTTGCGAATCGCCTCGCTGGAATTTTTTGCGTTGGCGCCTTCGTCCCAATTGATGGTCAGGGCGCGCCGGCCTTCCATGGCGGACCAGGTGTTGTTAGCGACGACCGCCACACCAGTAGAAATCCCCAGGACTTGCTTGACGCCCGGTACGGCCTGCGCTTTTGCAGCGTCGAAATCCTTCACCGTACCGCCAAAAACCGGGCAACGCGCGACGACGGCGTGCAGCATGCCTGGGCGTCGCACATCAATGCCAAACTGCGCTTTGCCGTTTGATTTTTCCAGCGAATCAATGCGCGGAGCAGGCTTGCCAACGTATTTGTAGTCCTTGGGATCCTTGGGCTTCGGATTCACGGGCACGGGAAGCTTGGCCGCTTCTTCTGCGAGCGCTCCGTAACCCAGGCGTTTTCCCGTGGCGCTCTGAACCACGGCGCTGTTCTCGGTGTGGCAAACGCTCGGATCGACACCCCAGCGCTTCGCAGCCGTGGCTACGAGCATTTCGCGCGCCGCTGCTCCTGCTTTCGCCAGCGGTTCCCAGGAGCCGCGAACGCTGCAGCTTCCGCCGGTGCCTTGCAGTCCGAAGATAGGATTGAAGTATTGCGGCGCCGCGGGGGCAAACTCGGTCTTCACCCGCTTCCAATCAAGATCGAGTTCATCGGCAAGAATCATGGCGAGAGCGGTGGAGATACCCTGGCCCATTTCGGACTTGTCGACCAGCAGCGTGACGGCATCGTTGGGCGCGATTTGCACCCAGGCATTCATTGACGAGCAATCTTTCGCAGGCAAGCCAGCGAGGGCTTCGTATTTTCCGGAAAGGTAGAAACCGATCACCAGCCCTGAAGTTCCTGCTGCGGTTCTTTTCAGAAAATCGCGACGATCCAGGCGCTCGGCGGTCGGCATGTAGTCTCCAGTCAGGTTCAGGCCAAATCCTCGTTACGAATCGGGAAGCGGCGGAGGCGTTTGCCCGTGGCCGCGAAGACAGCGTTACAGATGGCCGGCACAACGACCGGGAGTCCCGGTTCGCCGATGCCGGTTGGTTCTTCGTTGCTGGGGACAACATAAACTTCGGTCTTGGGAGTGTCGGCGATGCGTGGCATGGCGTAATCGTTGAAGTTGGACTGCTCGACGCGCCCGTCGCGAATGGTGATGGCGTCGTAGAGAGCGGCGGAGAGGCCGTAGATGGCGGCACCTTCGACCTGTGCGGCGACACCATTGGGATTAATGGGGCGGCCGCAGTCGACAGCGTAGACCAGGCGATGAACCTTGATGGCGCGGTTTTCGACGCTGACTTCGGCGACGCACGCGGTATAACTTTCGAAGGAGTAGTACGTCGCGATGCCTTGGGCGTGGCCCTTCGGCAACGGCTTGCCCCACGGAGCCTTCTGCGCGGCAAGATTCAGGACGCCCTTGAGACGGGAAGTAACCAGAGGCTTGCCTTCCTTCGGGTTGCCGAAGTCCGGAATGGTGCGGTCGTCGCCGATCAGACGAAGGCGGAAAGCCAGCGGATCCGCTCCCGCGGCGGCCGCAAGTTCGTCGACGAAAGTTTCCACGACAAAGCCGCTGGTGGAATGTTCCACGGAGCGCCACCAGGCGCGAGGAACGCCAGACTGCGCGACAGTGTACTCGATGCGGTAATTGGGCGTCTGGTACGGAATGAAGATGGCGGTGGCAAATTCGGAATTTTCCGGCGTTTCTTTCCCCTTGGGACTCCACATGGCGTCGATGGACGTAGAGGTCTGGAAATGTTTCCACGCGGCGAGGCTGCCGTTGGCGTCGACTGCGCCGGAAAGATGATGGTAGGACGCCGGGCGATAGAAATCGTGCTGCATGTCGTCTTCCCGGGTCCACAGAACCATGACCGGCTTGTGGGTGACTTTGGCGACCTGCGCCGCTTCCATCACGAAGTCGCCCATGTAGCGACGACCAAAGCCACCGCCCATCAAGGTGGTGTGAACGATGACGGATTCGCGAGGCAATCCGGAAACACCGGCGATGACGTCCTGAGCCCACTGAGGAGCTTGCGTGGGAACCCAAGCTTCGGCGCCATCGGGGCGGATGTGAACGGTGCAATTCATGGGCTCCATGGTGGCGTGAGCGGCGAAAGGGAACTCGTAAACAACAGCGAGCTTTTTTTGTGCAGTCGAGATGGCCGCATCGGCGTCGCCGTCATTGCGGACGACCTTGCCAGGTTGCGCGGTGTTGGCCAAGAATTGCTGGCGAAGGCTGTCAGAGGATTCCGAGGCGTGAGGGCCTTCGTCCCAGGAAACCTCTAATGCCTTGCGGCCCTGCATGGCAGCCCAGGAACTATCAGCGACGACCACGACTCCGCCGGCAGTGAACGCGGTTGAGCCCACCGGGTCGACCGGAAAAACGTCGATCACGCCGGGAACCGATTTGGCCTTGGCGGCGTCGAAGGATTTCAGTTTCCCGCCAAAGATCGGGCAGCGCTCGATTACAGCGTACTGCATGCCCGGGACACGGGAATCGATGCCAAATTTCGCAACGCCATTGATCTTCTCAATTCCTTCATACCTGCGGGTGTCGTGGCCCACGATGGTGAAATCGGAAGAATTCTTGAGTGGAACGGTTTTGAAATCGGGGACCGGAAGTTTGGCCGCGGCTGCGGCGAGCTCGCCGTAGGTCAGAAAATTCTTGCGCGCGCCGTGAAGAATTCCACCATCCTTGGCCACACACGTGTCTGGGTTCACGTTCCAGTGTTGCGCGGCTGCGGTGATGAACATTTCGCGCGCCGCCGCACCGGCTCGCCGCAGGGGCAAATACGACCCGGCGACGCTGCCGCTGCCTCCGGTGCCGAGGTCGTAGATGGCGGGATCGGTGGGGGCCTGTTGGATGCGTACGGATTTCCAGTCGAGAGAGAGCTCCTCGGCAAGAATCATGGGAAGAGCGGTCATAATGCCCTGACCCATTTCGGATTTGCCGACAATCAGAGTGACGTGATTGTCCGGTGAAATGTGGATCCAGGCGTTCAGAGGGTTTGGAGGTTTCTTTTCCTGCTTCGCTGCGGTTTCATTTTCCTGGGCGCTCGAAGCTGGCAAGTGGAAAGCGATCCATAGACCGGTGCCGGCCGCGGCGGTGGTCTTGAGGAAAGAACGTCGATCCAGGAGCGAGGTGGAAGACATGACGCGACTCCTAAACTAAATCTTGCGAGGAAGAAAAAAGTGAGCAGGTTAGGTGAGGTTATGCGCTGGTCGATCCGGCAGCGCGATGAATGGCTTTGCGGATGCGCTGGTAGGTGCCGCAGCGGCAGATGTTGCCGCTCATCGCTTCATCGATGTCCGCATCGGTGGGTTTCGGTTTTTTCGCCAGCAGGGCGACAGCAGACATGATCTGGCCGGACTGGCAGTACCCGCACTGCGGCACGTCCTCGGCAATCCAGGCCTTTTGCACGGGATGAGAACCGTCGGGCGACAGCCCTTCGACGGTGGTGACTTTCTTGCCTTGCACGCTGGAGACAGGAGTGATGCAGGAGCGAGCGGCCTCGCCGTTGATATGCACGGTGCAGGCACCACAGAGCGCCATGCCGCAACCGAATTTCGTGCCGGTGAGGTCGAGGGTGTCGCGCAACACCCAAAGCAGAGGCATTTGCGGGTCGACATTCACTGTGGTGGACTTGCCGTTCAGCGTAAACGTTGTGGCCATGGTGTGCTCCCCCTTCCGCCAAGGGGAATATCCTACAACAACTGGGGCGGCGGTGGTACTGGATCACGACCGGCACCCCGATCAGGTCACTTCCGGATTCGGTCGTGACTTGCGATGCCGGGTGGCTATTGCCGACGGGTGATTTAGTTGCAGTCCTGTTCGTTCGTGAGTGGCAGTTTGCTGGAGAGTCGCGCGGCCTGGGCCAGTAGGTAGTTTCGCTCGGGGAGGCTCCCGGTCTTGCCAGCCGCCGCGCGGTAATGTCTAACGGCAGCCATATGGTCTCCGGCGAGTTCGAGCAGATGTGCTCGGACAGCGTCCAAGCGGTGATGATCAGCCAGGCGGGCATCCGTTTTGAGGGCATCCAGCAGCTCCAAAGCCTTCATTGGGCCGTGCACCATCGCGATAGCAATGGCGCGATTCAACGCCACCATTGGGTTGTCGGACATGCGTTTGAGCAGATCGTAAAGCGCCAGAATCTGGCGCCAATCCGTGTCCTCGACCCGGGCGGCCTCGTCGTGAACGGCGGCAATGGCGGCTTGCAACTGGTAAGGGCCGACGGCGCCCTTAGGTAACGCGGCCGAGAGGACCGCGACTCCCTGGGCGATCTGCTGGCGATCCCAGAGAGAACGGTCCTGCTGTGAGAGCGGGATCAACTCGCCTTCGGCATTTGTTCGAGCCTGGCGGCGCGCGTCGGTCAGCAACATGAGCGCGAGCAATCCAGCGACCTCGGTGTCGTCGGGTTGCAGTTGCTGGACGATCCGAGTCAAGCGCATGGCCTCATGAGACAGGTCGGCGCGGCGCAAGTCGGGTCCGGCACTACTCGTATAACCTTCATTGAAGATCAGATACAGGACGTGCAGAACCGCACGCAGGCGCTGCGCTCGCTCTTCCGTAGTCGGCAGTTGGAAGGGAATGCCGGAGTCCTTGATGTTCTGCTTGGCGCGGCTGATGCGCTGGGCCATGGTTGATTCGGGGACGAGGAACGCATGGGCAATCTCGGCCGTGGTCAAGCCACCCACGGCGCGCAACGTTAGCGCAATAGCTGAAGCCGGAGTCAAAGCCGGGTGGCAGCACATGAACAGCAGGATGAGCGTGTCATCGTGATCCGATTCGCGGGCGGCGTCGACCGGGGGCGCCAGTTGTTCCATCTCGAGCGCTGCTTCACTTTCGCGATGGCGGCGCGCCGACTCGCTGCGAATGTGGTCGGTCATGCGACGGAAGGCGACTTGCGTCAACCACGCGCGCGGATTTTGCGGCAGGCCGTCGCGCGGCCACTGCGTCGCTGCAGCGAGCGATGCCTCTTGCACGGCGTCCTCTGCGGCCGCGAAGTCGCGGAATCTCCGGACAACCATGCCGAGCACCTGCGGCGTCAGATCGCGCAAGAGCGGCTCGATCGCAGGGTCTGAAGGCAGTAGTGTCACCGGTGATTTGCCCTCCAGAATCTCAAAGTCCCAAATCAGAATGGCTGCCCAGCACTTGACGCACCTCGATGGGCACATTGCTGGCTGCACCACCGGGGCCAGGTGCTGCCGAAACCCGCGCTGCGATCTTATACGCCTGCTCCGGGCTTTCCACGTCAACGATCCAGTATCCTGCCAGAAATTCCTTCGATTCCGGGAAGACACCGTCCGTAATCGGCGTGCCGTCCTTGCTGGCGCGAACGAGTTTGGCTTGGTCGGGCCAGCCCAAGCCTTCCGTGGCGACATAGACGCCTTCGTCCTTGAGTTGCTTGCTAAAAGCGCGCATGAAAGTGACGTTGGCCTGCATATCCTTCTTTGACCATTTGACGTACTCGCCAAAATCGGCTTTCGTGCCGTTCATCATCAGAATGTATTTCATACCTCGTTTTTCTCCTTTCGTTTCTTGAACTAGGTTTGCGCTCTCGTAGGATGCTCGAAGCACGCGAGGCCTTCTCGACATGGCGTAACTACGATTTGGCGGAACGGCTGACGATTTGGCGGACTTCGATGGGCATGTTCGTGGGCACTCCACCGGGACCCGGCGCCGCGGCAATCCGTGCGGCGATCTCGTATGCCCGTTCGGGGGTCGTGACGTCGACGATCCAGTAGCCCAGTAGAAACTCCTTGGCTTCGGGGAAGATGCCATCCGTGATGGGCATGCCGGCTTTTTGCCCGCGCACCACGATGGCCTGGTCCGGGCGCGCCAAGCCTTCGGTGCCCACAAACTCTCCGGATTCGGTTAGCTCCTTGTTGATGCTCTTGAGGACCGCCATGTGGTCATCGACGTCCTTCTTGGACCATGCGACATAGGTGTCGACACCTGCCTTCGTACCACTCATAAGCAATATGTATTTCATGTCTTTGGTGCTCCTCTCTTTTGGCTCTTTGGGCGATAGTTGCTGCCCTTTCATATGGTAGTCGGAGCAGGCAAGGGATTCTCGACATGCCGCGCCAACAAATTTTCAGCAAATATTGTTGCCTCCGGGATGTCGAATTCGCGCCGCCAGCATCGACTTACTGACAGAGGTGCGAAGATGAGGAGCGATACCATGGTTCTGGATGTTAGCCGCGACTGGGTTACGGCCTGCGATGTGCAAGAACGGTTTATGCAGCGCACCGGACCAACGCTGGATACGCTGAGTTACGGCGCGCGTTGCCGGCAGGTGCGGGCGTTGGGTGGAGACTTTTACGACTTTATGCCATTGCCACATGATGCTCTGGCGCTAGCTGTAGGAGACGCGTCGGGAAAAGGGCTCGCCGCAGCCTTGATGATAACAAACGTGCAGTCCTCGGTTCGCACCGCGGCGTCGTTCGCCGGAAGCGACGGGCCGGCAGTGGTCACGGCAGTAAACCGGCAGGTTCACGCATCCTCGCTCGAAGACCGATTCGCCACACTATTCTACGGCGTTTACGACGGAACCAAGCGCAGGCTGCAGTATGTTAACGCCGGCCACAATCCCCCGATGGTAATTCGACGAGACGGCTCGATCATCTCGCTGGAAGCAGGTGGCGCGCCGCTGGGAATAATTGCAGATTCGAGCTATGAGCAAGGGACAGTTGAGCTAAATCCAGGCGATCTGATTCTCGCTTATACGGATGGAGTGATTGAGGCCACAAACCCGGCGGAGAGCGAATGGGGAGCGGAAGGCCTTCGAAAGGCGGCTACAAGAAGCAGCGCCTTATGCGTTGACGAGATTGTCGACGCGATCTTTACATCCATGGACGAGTTTTCGCTGGGACGCCAGACCGATGACGCCACGGTTGTGGTGCTGCGGGTGCGGTGAGAGCCTAATAAGCTGGCCATTCGTAAATCGTATGGGAAGATTTTCTCCGTGGCCCCTTGCTCCGAACGACGCATAAAGGGGTTCGCCATGCTGCACGGGTTACGTAACAGCGCTTCTCCTCCGGCATATCCTGCGGTTCCTCTGATATTCTCTCCCTGAATTTGAGGTGTCTCAGGGTTCCACTGCGGTGGCTCGGCTGTACGGCGATCCAGGGCGTGGCATGGTTATTCCCGCAGCCGTACGCTTTGCGCGGCTGCACGCCTCGGCATTGCCGATGCACTTGGAGACGTACGTGCGTTGCTCTCTTGGCGCAAAACTGCCAGGCAGATGCCGATGCTCTGTATCGCCTGCTGCGCGCCCTCGCCAGCATCGGCGTGACCGAGCAGACAACGCCCGAACACTTTCGGCTGACTCCATTTGGCAAACCGCTGCGGAGGGAGGTGCCTCGTCCGTCTGGCCAGCCGTCGTCTTCTGGGCGGACCTGCTTGCCGAACACAGTCGGTAAGCAGGGAGATTCTTGCAGTGCTGGGACTCAACCCGCATTTGCCAGGCATGCTTGTCGACCGCGAGGCCAGCGTGGATGCAGCTAAATCGCGCTTTGCGGATGAAGATCTTTCCTCCCGATGCCAACTGATCGCCGCAGACCTGACCCAATCGGTCCCGGCTGGCGCCGATGTGTATATGCTCAAACATGTCCTGCACGGCTATCGGGACGCGGAAGCTGTTAGTGTTCGCCGGAACTGCCGCGCAGTCATTCCGCTGTACGGCAGATTGCTGGTCATTGAATTCGTACTGCCTGCGCTCGTCTCTCATTCAGATCCGCAACTGGAAGGCCGCCTGATGAGCGATCTCAACATGCTTGCTGTTACCGGAGGTAGAGAGTGTGGCGAGCATGTGAGAGCACTTCTTGAGGCCGCGGGATTCATTCTGACCCGGGTGTGTCCGTCGGCGGCGACACTGGTATGGTTCGGAACGTCGCGATTGTCGAAGCGAAGCCAGCTTAGGATGAGCCCAAGTTGTTCCGAAGGTTGGACAGTTTTGTTGGGGATGACATCCAGACAGCGTTGTTCCCACCAGGTACAGAGGTCCTCATGGGACGCTTTGACCCAGGCACCATGGGCAGCAGGTCACCAGCAGCATGCGCGAGAATCAGGGCAGCGAAATTCTTCGTCGCATCCATAATTCCGGAAAACTCCTCGCCCGAGGCTCCGGAGTTGATGGGGCAGCCGGCTTGCACCTAACACGATCGAAGGTTTGAGTTAGCTGGATAGCCTAACGAACCTGAAATTGTCTTTACCGTTGTGTCAGGGAGCCCGGTTTCCGCGCAAAAACATAGGCCCTTCGGCTCTGATACTCCACTTCCGGCGCGTAAGGCTCCCGCTCGATGATCTCTTCAATGCCAAACCCCGCAAGCTCTAGGTACTCTCGGATTGCCGATGGCTGAAAAAGGAAGAAATCCATTGAGATCGGCCGGCCCCACAGCTCCTTCTCTTGAACGACTTCATCTCCCGTGTGAAAGGCCAGCAACAGCAGCCCACCCGGTTGCAACACTCTCTCCATTTCCTGAAACGCTAAGGGCAGAGATTCCTTAGGAATATTCACGATGGCATAGAAAGCCACAATCCCCGCCAGCGTTCTATGCTCAAGGCTCAGTGCCATCATGTTTCCTTCCCGGAAGGAGATGTCAGGGTTGAGTCGTCGAGCCTGTTCTACCATTTGGGGAGAAAGATCTAGCCCAAACACAGCTGCGCCCGCGTCCCGGAGGTAACGGGCTGCCTGACCGGGACCGCAGCCCATGTCACACGCTACGCCATGTCCTATTATTTCCGCGGCGAAGCGATTGAGTAATTCGCGATCAAGAGACTTGTGCTGAAGCTCGTGGAAGATTCGGAGTGCATACTCGTCGGCGACGCGATCGTAGCTTTCGCGAACCGACTGTGTGGCATTGCCGTCCATAACATTTCCCCGATGGCGGCGAGATAGTGTTCGTCGCTTATTGTCTCATCTGCTTCAGTGGCCCGTTCTGCTCATCTCCCAAGTATCTACAAAGAACATGAGCAAAGAGAAGTCTGGCATGAATCCGGGATTTGCTGACGATTTCGGTGTCCACTCAACGAGCGGCTCTTTATTCGCAAGCTGAAGCAGTTACGAAAAGAGGCATTCGAATGTTCTTGAAATCGCAAGAATGGCTAGAGGATTGCGGCGTTGCCGGGTAAGTGCGAGCGCAAAAACGGAGTATACTCACAGTCGCCGGGAGGCCCGCGCGAAGGATTTCCGGCTCATACCAAAGAGTCAGTGCGCCACGGAATAATCTCGCTCCACAATTCCCACGATCCAGGCGCTACGGAGAAGCAGCCAGCGATGCGAAATTCAATCAGCAAGATCCTTGCTCGAATGCTAGTTGTGGTGGCAATGGTTACACTGTCGGTCGCTGGACTGACCGCAGATGACAAACCCGGCCCGCGTCCGGGCTACTATCGCTATCCCGCGATTCACGGAGACACCATTATCTTCACGGCCGAGGGCGATCTGTGGACGGTGAGCGCCAAGGGTGGCGAGGCGAAGCGGCTGACTTCCAATCCCGGGGAAGAACTGTTGGCGGCGATCTCTCCCGATGGGAAGACGGTGGCGTTCAGCGCGCAGTATGAAGGGCCAATGGATGTGTACACCATGCCGGTGGATGGTGGCCTGCCGCAGAGACGCACGTGGAATGGCGATACCGGCGTGGCGGGCTGGACACCGGATGGCCGCGTGCTGGTGAGCACGACACGTTACTCCACCTTGCCGGATTCTAAACTTGTGGCCATCGACAGCAATGGCAAATACGAAATCGTGCCGTTGTCGCAGGCGGCCGAGGGCGCGTTCACGCCGGATGGCAAGACGCTTTTCTTCACGCGTCTGAAGCGGCAACCGAGCCAGACCAAGCGATACCAGGGCGGAACGGCAGAAAGTATTTGGCGGTACGACGCCGGCTCCGAGGCCGTGCCGCTGACGAGCGACTTTGCGGGCACCTCTCACAATCCGATGTTCTGGAATGGCCGGGTGTACTTTCTCTCGGATCGCGACGGGGTGATGAATATTTATTCGATGGACCGCGATGGTCACGACCTGAAACAGCAAACGCATCACCACGGTTTTGACGTGCAATACGCGTCCATGTGGGAGGGGCGAATTGTCTACCAGTGCGGGGCGGACTTGTGGCTGCTGGACCTGAACGCCGGGCAGGACGCCATCGTTCCCATCGCGCTGGTGTCCGACTTTGACCAGTTGCGCGATCACTGGGTGAAGAAGCCGCTCGACTATTTGACCGGAGCGCACATCGCGCCGGATGGGAGCGCGGCGGTATTCACGGCGCGCGGTGAAGTGTTCACCCTGCCGGTCCTTAGCGGGCGAATCGTAAAAGTTGCAGGGAATTCGGGAATACGGTATCGCGAGGCGCGCTATATGCCCGATGG
The DNA here is from genome assembly GCA_963804635.1 of Candidatus Acidiferrales bacterium. Classification (GTDB taxonomy): domain Bacteria; phylum Acidobacteriota; class Terriglobia; order Acidiferrales; family UBA7541; genus Acidiferrum. The sequence continues at coordinate 138,160 of CAWDRK010000037.1, read as the reverse complement.
CAAGAGCATCGTTGCGATTTCGACGCAGACGGGCGAAACGGAGTTTTGGAAATATCCCGCCAATGGGGTCGGCGCACCGGAGCAATGGACCAACGACGGGAAGGTGCTGCGTTGGGAAGGCGTGCCGTCGCCCGATGGCCATTGGCTGGCGCATCGCGATAAGGACCAGCAACTGTGGCTGTATGACATCAAGACCAAACAGGACAAACTCATCGCGCAATCGATGATGGACGACTTCTCGGACCTGGCGTGGTCACCAGACAGCCAGTGGCTTGCATATTCGGAAGTGGCGACGAATACCTTTCCACAAATCAAGGTGCGGAACGTGAATACCGGCGGGATTACGGCGCTGACTTCGGACCGCTACAACAGCGGAAACCCGGCGTGGAGCAGCGACGGCAAATGGCTGTATTTTTTGTCGGACCGCATGCTGAAGACCACCGTGCCGTCGCCATGGGGTCCGCGCCAGCCGGATCCGAACTTCGATCGCTCGCTGAAAATCTACGAACTGGCATTGCTGCCGGACCGGCGTTCGCCGTTCACTCCAGCGGACGAATTGCATCCGGAGCAACCGGCCAAGGCGGAAGAAACGAAGCCAGAAAAACCCGGCGACACGAAGAAAAAGGAAGAAGACAAGAAGGCCGCGGACAAAAAAGCGGCCGATGAGAACAAGGCCAGTGACGAGAAGAAGCCGGAGGAGAAGAAGCCGGCGACTGTGAACATTGATTTCACAAACATCACCTCACGTTTACGAGAGGTCCCGGCGCCCTCCGGGAACTACTCCTCGTTGCAGGCAACCGACAAGCGGTTGTGCTGGACCGATCGCGACGGAGACATGCCACCCAAGCAAGCATTGGCTTGCATGGACATCGCCAACAAAGGAGAAGCACCGGAAACGGTGATGTCTGAAGTGAAAGGCTTCGAAATTTCGCTGGACCGCAAGAAAATGCTGGTGGCCAAGGGCGAAGACTTCCTGATTATCGATTCCGACGCGAAGGCCAGCGGGCTTGCGGATCCCAAGGTGATGGCTAAGGCCAAGATCGACATGTCGAAATGGACGATCATGACGAATCCGCAAGTGGAATATCACGAACTGTTTCTGGATGCGTGGCGACTCGAACGCGATTACTTTTACGACCGCAACATGCACGCGCTGGACTGGAAAGCGCTGCGCGACCGGTATTTGCCGCTGGTCGATCGCGTATCCGACCGGCAGGAATTGAACGATGTAATCGCGCAAATGGTCAGCGAACTATCGGCGCTGCACATTTTTGTGTTTGGAGGCGATGCGCGCAAATCCGCCGACCAGGTAGAAATCGCGACGCTGGGCGCGGTACTGCAGCGCGACGAAAAGGCCGGAGGCTACCTGGTGCAGCACGTGTACCGGCACGATCCGGATTTGCCGGATTTGGCGCCGCCGCTGGCGCGACCCGATTCTCTGGTGAAGGACGGCGAAGTGATCGTGAGCATCGACGGCGATGACCTGTTGAAGGTGCAGGACGAGCGCGAGTTGCTGCGCGGCAAAGCAGGGCGCAAGGTATTGCTGCACGTGAAGGCAACCGACGGGAAGGCGCGCGATGTGCTGGCCACGCCGGTTACGGAGCGCCAGGAGCGCGAAATTGCCTATCGCGAATGGGAGTATACGCGTCGCTTGAAGGTGGAATCCGACTCCAAGGGGCAGATTGGCTACGTGCATCTGCAGGCCATGGGCCCGCGCGACATCGAGCAGTGGACGCGCGAGTTCTATCCGGTGTTTGACCGTGAGGGACTGATCATCGATGTGCGCCACAATCGAGGCGGCAATATCGATTCGTGGCTGCTGGGGAAATTAGAGAGAAAAGCGTGGTTCTACTGGCAACCGCGCATCGGCAATCCCAGTTGGAACATGCAATATGCCTTCCGCGGCCACATTGTGGTTCTATGCGATCAATTGACGGCTTCCGATGGCGAGGCGTTCTCTGAAGGTTTCCGCCGGCTGGGGATGGGCAAGCTGATCGGAGTGCGAACGTGGGGAGGCGAAATCTGGCTCTCCGCGAGCAACGTGCTGTCGGACTTCGGGATTGCCACCGCTGCTGAGACCGGCGTGTATGGGCCGGAAGGGAAGTGGCTTATCGAGGGTCACGGCGTCGATCCGGACATCGTGAAGGACAATCTGCCGCACGCGACGTTCGCGGGCAGCGACGCGCAGTTGGATGAGGCGCTTGAAGGTTCTGCAGGAAGAAATACAGAAGGATCCGAGACCGGTTCCCAAGGCGCCGCCTTATCCGAGCAAAGCATTCAAGTACGACGATTAGCGCGCTAGGCAGTTGTCTGGACAGGTGCAGGGGTGTTGAGCTTGGCCGGGACAGAAGGTTTCACGAACCGGAATAGCGTTGCGTTTGCGAGGATGGTCACGAGAGAGGCCGCCAGCGTAGCGTTATAAATGTGTTCGGAAATCAGTCCCGCACTGAGGGAAACCTGCGCCAGGATAAAGGAAAACTCGCCGATTTGCGTGAGGCCAATGCCAACGCGAATCGCCGTGCCGCTTGAATAGCGGAATAGGCGCACTACGCCGGTCCAGATTACAAATTTCCCAATGAGCACCATGGCCACCAAGAGAAGAATGCTGCGCCAACTGCTGATCCAACTCTGCGGGTTGATGAGCATGCCTACGGTAGCGAAGAACAGAGCCACAAAGGCATCGCGCAGAGAGCGCGTCTGTTGTTCCAGTTTGTGAGTGAAGCTCGTCTTTCCCAAGAACAGGCCGGCCAGAAAGGCGCCGAGAGCCAGCGAGAGTCCTACGGCTTCGGTGAGCGCGGCGATGGCCAGGCAGATGGTGAGCGCAAGCAGCAAAGAGATTTCGTCGTTGCAGGTTTTTTCGACACGCGAAAGCAGCCGGGGCACAAATTTCCAGGCGGCCGCCGCGATGGGAATCAACAGCAGCAGGGACTTCGCAATCCTGAAGGCGACGTGAGCAAAATTTTCATGGCTGGAAGGAGACAGGCCCGGCAGAATCACGGTCAGGATCACGACCGCTAGATCCTCGACAAGGGTGAGCGTGATCATCACGCGGCCCGCATCGGAGCCGAGCTCTCCCCGGTCCATCAAGTGACGCATCAGAACCATGGTGCTGGCGACAGAAATGATGCAGCCCACGGCGATTCCCTGGGTGAGTGGCCAGCGAAGCAGCGCACCGATTGCCGTGCCCAGCCCGATGGACAATAAAATTCCCAGCGGCGCGCCGGCCAATGCCACCCATTTCACGCGCAGGAGATCGGGGATGGAAAATTCGATGCCCACCGAGAACATCAGTAAAACAACGCCGATCTCGGCCATGAGTTCGAAGGTGTGTACGTCCTGGACGTGCGGGCCGGGCGTAAGCGGGCTAAGCAGCAATCCGGCAAGGACGTAGCCGAGCAGGATGGGCTGACGAAGTCGCCAGGCGATGAGGCCGCAAAGGAGCGATGCGGCGTAGACCATGGCGATATCGCGAAAAATGAGGGAATGATCGGTCACGGAGCTGCGTCCTGGTCCTGAAGAAATACCGGGAAAGTGTAGCACCAGGGAGCCGCAGAATTGGAAAATGTCTTCTGTTTCCTTGTGGAATACGGGGAAAACCTCTAGAATCGCGACATTCAGGCCGTTTGTCGCTTCGTACTGAATCGCTACGAATCAGTTTATCTCCGCCTATCTTGAGAATACGGTTAGCCCGCAGGTGGCTCGGGCTGGCCGCTCCAGAGTGTCAAGCCGCGTTTCGCCAGATGGCCTATGTGATTCAGGAAGTTTGCGCAAACGAAAATGCGAACCGCTCCGTTGCGGCGGATGGATTCGATTCGTTGCGCTTTTCATCAAGGAGAAAACCGGTGAATAAAAAGATGCTAGCAATGATGGTGTTGGCTGGAGCTTGTCTCGCCCGGAGCCCACAGACGTCCGCGCAGATGACCGACGTGCAGCAACCCGCCGCCTCGCCCAGCCAGACGGGCCAGGTGGTGAGTTCGCAGGACGTGGACTTATTGCGGAAGGATATTCGTTCGAAGAAAAAGCAATTGATTGCCGCCAACCTGAAACTGACGGAAGCGGAAGCCACGAAGTTCTGGCCGGTCTATGACCAGTACATGCAGGAATTGATCCGGATCAACGACAGAAAGTACGAGCTGATCAAGCAATATTCCCAGAACTGGGGATCCATCACCGACGACCAGGCGATGATTTGGCTCCGAGACTGGCTGGACGTGGATACGGCGGTGTTCCAATTGCGTTCCAAGTACGTCCCGATCGTGCGAGGGGTGCTGCCGGGAAAAAAGGCTGCCACCTTCTTCCAACTGGATCGCCGCATCAGCATGATGATCGATCTGCAGATTTCCTCGCAACTGCCTCTGGTTCAGGGCCAAGAGTAGTTTTTCAGACTCATCTCTATTACTTCTTTTCTTTCTATTGTATCTGTTAATATTGTTACAGAGATGTATTTGTGATATGTGTATGTACATCTCCTCCATCCCCAATCGCATCGCCCCCGCCTCCTCCTCCGCGATCCTTCCGCGAAAACGGCAAAGTGAAAATCGCACCCTCGCCAATCTCTCCCATTGGAATCCCGCTCGGATCGAGGCTCTCCGTCGCGCCCTGCGTGGCGATTTCGATCATGTCGAACCTTGCGAAGCTGCGCTGGGCCCCATCTTCGGCATACTCTATGTACTAAAACAAATCGCCGATGCCCTTGGGATTCCGGCGTGTTCGGCAACACGCGCCTGGCCAAGCTGGTTTATTTTTGATCCTGGCCCGCGTAGCGCATCAGGGCTCTCGTTTGTCGGCGGTGCGTTGGGCCCCGGATCACGCCGTCAGCGAAGTTCTCGGTCTCGGTTCGTTCGACGAAGACGATCTCTACGCGGCGCTGGACGATCTTTGTGCCCGCCAGAGAAGATTGAACAAGCACTGTTCCGGCTGTACCTGCGCCGGAAAGCCGCACCCCCGCGACTGTTTCTCTACGACGTGACCAGCAGTTATCTAGAAGGGGAGCAGAACGAACTCGGGAATTCGGCTACAACCGCGATGGTAAAAAGGGCAAATTGCAAATCGTCATTGGCCTGCTCACCGATGCGGAGGGCGAACCGCTGGCGGTGCGCGTGTTTGCGGGCAACACCGCGGATCCAGTGACGGTCGTCGATCAGATCAAGATCCTCCAAGAGCAATTTCAGGTGCAAGAATTCGTCTTTGTGGGCGACCGCGGAATGGTGAAGAGCAAGGGCATCCAAGCGCTCGAGAAAGCCAACCTGCAGTACATCACGGCACTGATCGATCCGCAGATCCGCAGTCTCCTGGGGCAGAAGATTTGCAGCTCGAGTTGTTCAGCGAACAAATCTGCGAGTGGAAGCGCCGGGTGCGCTACGTACTGCGGAAGAACGAGAAGGAAGCGGCGCGCGAACGGCATCGACTGGAGGACAAGCTGGAGAAGCTGAAGGAAAAAATCGCGGCACGCAACGAGCAGGTGAAGAATAAGCCGCGCTGCCGGCCGGAAGCGGGGCAACGCCAACTGCAAGCCTGGACGGAACGACACAAGCTGACCGGCTTGGTGGAGTTATCGCTGACGGCCGCACGCTGGTGTTGCAGCGCCAAGAGGAGAAGATCGCAAGGGCTTTCGAGTTGGCAGGCTGCTACGTGGTGACCACGAACGTTTTGAAAGCGAGCATGAGCGCGCAACAGGTGCACGACAGCTACGTGAGCCTACAACGGTGGAGCGCGACTTCGGCCTAAACGCTTGCTGAAGTGCGCCCGGTGTTTGTGCGCAAAGAGAGTCGCACGCGAGCCACGTGTTTGCAGCATGCTCACTGAAACTGAGCGAGAATGAACGTCGCTGCGAGAAGCGTTCCACCACGACAGCAATCCGCACGCGATCACGCTACCATGCCTACACTCAGCAGCCTGTGCCTGTTCAGTACAAATCATAAAAACACGTACAAACTCCCACAGCCCACCCAATCAACAACAGATTCTGCGCTTGCGTTCGCTCCCACACCACGTACACACTTTCCCCACGCTTACAACAAAAGCCGCAACTCAAAAATTAACAAAAATACGACTACACCGGAGAAGATCCTCAGAGAATGTCGGTTGCTCGGAAAGCCCCGCGCAATTTGCTGCGTGGGGCTTTTTGTTTGCCCGCCGCGATGGAGCACATATAAATTGCGCAAAGCGGCAAAGGGTTCTATGATTGTCAGGTCCAGGCAAAGCGAAGTGGCGTTTGCAGTTCGCAACCAAGACGGCTCTCAGCAAGATTGGCGACGTGGAAGTCTCGCCCGCTCCTCTGTTTCCATCGCGCGCTGTCCCGAAACCCAGAACGCGAACTCTGGATATCTGAGAAATTCCAATCAAGAGGAAAAGCAGCATATGGGGACCTGATTGTCACTGGACGAAAGTTGTGCCACAGGTCTTTTCCGCTGCTTCAAAAAGGAGAATATTCATGAGCACAAAAACGATCATCATCGCCCTGGTGTTGGCAGGCGGTTGTGTCGCATTTAGTCCCAAGGCGCCAGCTCAAGCGGCGTCCTCTTCCGTGGCGGGGAGTAAATCGCCGCAGGGTGTCAGCGACCAGGACATAGCCTTGCTGCGGCAAGACATTCGCTCGGAGAAGAAGCAACTCATCGCCGCGAACCTTACCCTAACGGATACGGAGGCCACGAAGTTCTGGCCAATGTACGACCAGTACACCGCCGAGCTCACCAAGGTGAATGACGCGAAGTACCAACTACTTAAGGAGTACGCCACAAATTGGGGTTCCATCACCGACGCGCAAGCTGCCAGCTTGATCAAGCGGTCTTTGGAAGCCGACCAGGCCGTAGCACAACTGCGATTGAAGTACGTCCCGATCTTCAGCCCGGTGCTGCCGGGAAAGAAATTGGCGACGTTCTTCCAGTTGGATCGTCGTTTGAGCAACCTGATTGATCTTCAGCTGGCGTCACAGATTCCGCTGGTGCAGGCGCAGCCGTAGACACCCGGACAGTGCAGCGTTCTTGCGAAACCCCCGGTGCGCATCCAATGGCGTGCCGGGAGTTTTGTTTTTAGTCCAGAAATTGTCAGCGAAGCAAAATTGTGCGAGTTAAAGCGTAGCCGGAGCCGGGGTCGGACGGGGAGGCTCGTGTGGCTCGTGCTCGACGCCTCGCCAGCCAACGGGACGGCCGCTGACGGCTTCTTTGACAGAACGGAACAGGACGATGTACATCAGCTGGCGATAATAGAAGCGTTGGAGAAGCACAGGGATGAGCAGAGTCCAATCCTCATGCCGTTCGAGGGCAAACGCAATGATGCAGGTGAGAACGTCGATGATAATAAATCCAAGGAAAAAGACCACGGAGCGTTGCACATCGGCGGTGGTCCAGAGCTGCGGAATTTGCGTGATGTGAAGTTGCGCCAGGCCCCACAAGAGCAAGCTGCCGAGAAACAGCAAATCGATGATGGGAGAAATCAGCGGCAGCGCAATCTGAAAAACGAAGATGTTGGGAAGAGCGACCCAGCCGAGTGTGCCGTACTTGGGCCGAAACAGCGTGTCGCTGTGTTTCCAGAACGATTGCAGGGTGCCGAATGTCCAGCGAAAGCGCTGGCGAATCAGCGCGCGGGGTGTTTCGGGCGCTTCTGTCCAGGCGACGGCGTATTCGTCGTAGGTAACGCGCCAGCCGAGCCGACGGATGGCAATCGTCAGATCGGCGTCTTCCGCGACGGTGTCCGCGGTAATTCCTCCGGCTGCTTCGATCGCGGCCTTGCGCCACGCGCCAAGGGCGCCGGGCACAACGGTAATGCAGTTGAGAAGATCGAAGGCGCGCTTCTCCATGTTCTGGCTGGTGATGTATTCCAGGGCTTGCCAGCGCGTAAGCCAGCGGTCGCGGTTGCCAACTTTCACGTTTCCGGCGACCGCTCCGATGAGGGGATCGGAGAAATGGCGGAGCAGATTGCGAATGGCGTCGGCTTCAATTTCCGTGTCCGCGTCGATGGTGACGACGATGTCGGCCTTGGCATGAGAGAGGGCATTGTTCAACGCTGCGGCTTTTCCGCGATTGACCTGATGGATGATCTGGACCGCGTCGTTCTTGCCGAAGTTGGAGTGGAGAAGTTCGAGGGTGCGATCGCTAGAGCCGTCGTCGACCACGATGACGTGGATGTTGTCGTAGTCGGAAAGCAGCACAGACGTGATGGTCTGAACGATGACGCTCTCCTCGTTGTGAGCGGGAATCAGGACGGTGACGCTGGGGAGAGGCTCGGGCAATTTCGTGTGATCGGGCCGCAGCCTTTCAATGATGGCGAGGATGCCGATGATCAAGGCGCGGCCACTGACCATGATGATGCCGAGGATGAAAATGGTGGCGATGGCGAAGCGCGACCACTGAAAGATCACAAAGATAACACCGTCCGCACGCGCGGCCAGGCGCTCGCGGAACGTTAACGGGGCCATTACGTCGGCTCTGGTCTTGGCAATCAGGTCGGAAATGGAAACAAACTCATAGCCCTTGGCGCGGAGCTGGTCGATGACCATGGGAAGGGCCGCCAAAGTTTGTGAGCGATCTCCGCCACCGTCGTGCATCAGAATGATGTTGCCCTTGCTGGCTTGCCGCAAAACGCCGTCGACGATCTGCTGCGCGGGAATGGGGTGCTTATCGTCGGTTAAGCTCCAGTCGTCGGGATCAATTCGCTGGCCAACAATCAAGTAACCCAATTCTTGCGGGTAAGGAAGTTGCGCGACTTCTTCGGCATATTCCGGCTGGTGATCGATGCCATAGGGCGGGCGAAAGAGGATGGATTTCACCCCCAGGGTGCTCTCGATCAGCCTCTGCGTCAGGTTCAGTTCCCATTTGATCTGCGTCTTCGAGGCTTGGTCGAATTGCGGGTGCGTAAAGGTATGGTTGCCGATTTCGTGGCCCTCGGCATATTCGCGTTTCAGGATATCCGGAGCGCGATTCGCTTCTTCTCCAATGACGAAAAACACGCCGGGGGCTTTTTTCTCTTTGAGCACGTCCAGAATTTTGGGAGTCCATCGCGAATCGGGCCCATCGTCGAAAGACAAGACCAGCTTGTTCTTGGCGGCGCCGATCTGCTCGATGTCAAAGGAAAGCGGGAGGGCATCGTACTTTTCGCTGGTAAACAGGTCGGTAGTCTTGTCGTAAGCGAGCGTGCGGCGGCCATGTTTGGGGACGTCGGCGATGCGCCAGATGTCGCCATCGCCTTCGAGAATGAGGTCCGGGCCGGGAGCAATGTCAGTGAGCTTGTCGCGGATGGCATCATCGGGACGCGTGGCGTCCCAGATCGGCCACAACGAAGTATCCACGGAGCCGAAGCGCCACAGCGCTGTGCCCTGAACACCCATGCGCTCGCTGGCGCGCAACTGGTTGTAGGCTGTGACGGCGTCCAGCATCCAGACCTGGTGGGTGCGTTCGTGCTCGTCATCGTAGGAATAGTGTGGATTCAACGAGGCCGGATCGAATTCAACTTCCGCTTCCGATTCGTAGGCATGCAGAAGGGCTTCTTGCACGCTGAATTGCGAGGCCTGCTGAGGCTCCTTCTTCGTGGCTTGCGTCCAATCGTAAGCATAGTTGGCAATGCCCACGATAATCTTCTGCGCGGGAACCACCTCGCGGATCTGGCGCAGATTCTCCATGAACCAGTCTTGGGCGGCAATCGGGCCGGGCGCAGAGGAGAGCCAGTGCTGGTCGAAGTTGAAGAGAATCATGGCATCTGTTTCTTTGCCGAAAAAAGCGTAGTCGTAAGCGTCATCCCTGGCGGGAAGAGTGACCATCAACTTCAGGGCGACGGCATGCAGCGCCGGCCCAAGCTCGGCGACGAAGTCCCGGAAATTATGCTGGCTGGACGGGGGAACTTCTTCGAAGTCGACGACGATGCCCTCCTGCTTGGCGAGCACAGCATAGGTCGCCACGTCGTTGACCAGGCGCTGTCGCGCGGCGGGATTTGCCAGTAACTCAGTCAGTTCTTTCACGCGCCACACCGTGCCGTCGTAATTATTCAGCAGGCCCATCATGGGAAGCTCGAGCGGAGGATTGACGGAGCGCATCCAGCGATGCAGTTGGTCCTGGTTCAGACGGGCAATGGCCTCGGCGGGCGAGGCTTTGACCACCAGCTGCTGATTGCGCTGATAGTCCACGATAGTCATGGCGCCATCGGGAGAAATGGCGTGCAACTGCTCCGGCATCAGCAAGTCGATGTCTTTATAGTGCTTCTTCAGAGAGGCGAGGCTGTTGGCATCCCAACTGACATAAAACGCCGCGCGCAGCGGGTCATAGGCCGCGGGAATCTGGCCGATGTTGGCTACGCGCTTGTGGCGGCCTTCGCGCAGCGGGACAGCCTTCGTGATCTTTTTCTTTACGGCGTGGTAAGCGGGGCGGGAATCGGGCAACAACGAGGAGGGAAGCTCCACGCTGCCGGCCACGGTGACAAAGAAATACACCAGCAGCAAGGTCAGCAGAATCCCGCTGATTTCCATGAGCCGGCGAGTACGCCGCCAGCGAAGCTTCTCGGCGTCGTAGAAGATTGGCCTGCGTTCTTTCATGAAGCGTGACGTTCCTGCGGCGCAGGTGGGTTACGCCGGCGAGGAACAAGTTACTCCGTCGAGTAGAACCGAACCTCTCTATTGTAAGATGCGAAGCAATATGAAGCGAGTTTTCTTAAGTCCTCTAACCGCACTTTCTACTGGAATATGCTTACGTCTGCTGTTTGTGCTGAAGCTACCTGCCGGCGCCGGAGATACGGTCATCTACGAGCAACTGGCGACGAATTGGCTCAAGCATGGCAAGTACGCCATGGATATAGGCGGGGCACTGATTCCCGTGGATTTGCGAGTGCCCGGCTATCCGGCGTTCCTGGCCCTGGTTTACGCGCTGACCGGGCGCACGGGGGAGCATGCCCGCACCTTTGTGATGCTGGCGCAGGTGGTGGTGGATTTGGCGACCTGCCTGGCGATTGGGGCGTTGGCCGCGCTGTTGGTGACGCTGTGCGATCCCCGCGCCAAGGCAAAGCGCGCCTTCACGGCGGGTCTGTGGTTGGCGGCGTTGTGCCCTTTTGCAGCGAACTATGTAGCTGTGCCGCTGACCGAGACGTGGGCGATCTTTTTTACCGCGGTCGCCATGATCATTCTGGTGTTGGTGGCGACGCTGAGCCGCGACGAGGGCCGGGAAGTGTTTCAGGGCAACGGGTCAACCGGCAAGGGTTACTGGACGCTGGCGGCGCTGGCTGGCCTGGTGGTCGGGGTTGGCACCTTGTTTCGCCCGGAAACGCCACTTTTGCTGGTAACGACCCTGGCGGTGATGGGCACTTGGATGGCGCGCCGGGGCGGATGGCAGCGCTGGTGGCTGACGGGCCTGCTGATGGGCTGCAGCTGCTGTGTGCCGCTGGTCCCTTGGGCCATTCGCAATGCGCTGACGCTCCACGAATTCCAGCCGCTGGCGCCAAAGGATGCCACGTTGCCAGGTGAAATCGATCCAAAGGGCTTTATGGCTTGGGAGCGGACCTGGTTATACCGGGTGCGCGATTGCTATCTGGTGCCGTGGAAGTTGAACGACGAATCCATCAACCTGGACGATATTCCCGCGGAGGCATTCGACACGCCGGAAGAAAAGGAGCGGGTGGCGGCGGTGTTGGAGCAATACAACGATGACCTGACGTTGACCGAGGAGGAGGACGCGGTGTTTGCGCAACTGGCGCGCGAAAGGACCGCGCGGCATCCGCTTCGCACTTACCTGTGGATTCCACTGCGGCGTGTGGTGCGCATGTGGTTTACGCCGCGCATCGAACTGGTGCCTGTGTCGGGCAACGTGTTCCCCGTGACGCAGATGTGGGACGAGGATCCGGTCGACCAGGGAGTGACGGTATTGTTTTTCCTCCTAAACATCTTCTGTCTGGCGCTGGCGACCTGGGGCGTTTGGAAATTGTGGAAGTGGCCGGGAGTGCGCGCGGCATTGGCCGTGCTGCTGTTCTACATTCTGGCGCGCACGGTGTTCCTGACCACCGTGGAGACGCCCGAGCCCAGATATGTGCTGGAATGCTTCCCGGCGTTGCTGGCGTTTGCTGCGCTGGTATTCGCGCTACCTGGCCACAAGCAGAAGCCCGCTTGAAATAGCTGGCTAGGAAGCTTCGGGCGGTTCGGGGTGGATGGTGACGCGGGAAATCTGGGAGAAGCGTTCCTTGACGCGATCTTCCAGAGCCGCGGTAACGTCGTGAACGCGAGTGATAGGCAGGTCGCTCTTCATGATGCAATGGCAAGAGACCAGGATATGATGCTCCACCTGGCGCACATGAACTTCGTGGCAATTGATGAGCTCATCGTATTCCGAAGGCATGCGATTCAGGAAATTCTCCACGTCGATTTCCAATTGACGCATTTCGCCTTCGCGCGTGTCCGGTGTGGCAATGTGGCGGCCCAGCGGTTCAATGTGGATATTCACCATCACGTTCCCGTCGCGTAACGCGCGAATGCCTTCCTCCAGTTCCGTGGCGCGGCGATGCGCGTCGCCCAGGCTGAGGTTTTCGTCCACTTCTAGGTGCAGTTCGACGAAAAGACTGCCGTCCTGCTGGACTGCTGCCACATCATGAATTGCCAGGCCCATGCGCTGGGCCACAGCGCGTATCGATTCGAATAGCGTTTCGCCGCGCGGCGCCCGAGGCTCGGTGTGCACAATGACGTCGGAGGGCACAATTTCGCCGATGCGCCGTTCGATCGCGTCTGTCAGGACGTGAACCTGCTCGAGGCTGGAGGTACGAGGGACGCTGACGGTGGCGTCCACGAAGTGGCGATTGCCCGACCGGCGCACTCGTACGCGCTCCACGTCGAGGACCCCATCCATGCGGCCGACAGCGTCGGTGATCTCGTCGTGCAGCCCCTCGGGTGCGGCATCCAGCAAAGCGTCGAGCGTGCGCTTTCCGAGCTGCGATCCCACCCACAGAATGACGGCGGCAACGCCAAGGGCGGCGAACGCGTCCGCATATGCGAGCCAGGGTAGATTCCAATAGTTGCCAGCCCAAACGAGAGCGACGCCGAGGATTACCACCAGGGTGCTCCACACGTCGGTCGAGAAGTGCAGGGCGTCCGCCTCCAGGGCTTCGCTGGTATATTTTTTGGCCACGGACTTGAGAGCGCGAGCGCGGGTGACGTCGATGCCGAGAGCGGCGAACAATATGACAAAGGCCATGAGGCTGGGTTGCACGTGAACGCTGTGGAAGAACAGCCGGGAAAAGGCCTCGTAGATGATGTAAAAGGCGGTGATGACGAGCAGGCCGGTCTCCATAAACGCCGAGAAATTCTCGAATTTTCCGTGTCCGTAAGGGTGGCGTTCGTCCGCTGGCTCGTCGGAAACACGTACGGACAGAAAGGTGATGACCGCGGCGACCAGGTCCAGTCCGGAATGCAACGCTTCGGAAAGAACGCCGAGGCTGCCGGTGCGCACCACAAGAAATGTCTTCAGGCCGAGCAGTAGCATCGCGGAGCCGATGCTGAGCAGGGCGGCACGCTTCTTTTCTTGAACCGCTTCGTGAAGGCGGCGGGGAAGCACCATGGCATAAGACTACCTCAAGTGTGCGGCGATACCGAGTGCGGCATGTAACGTCTGAGCAGGTGCACGCCAATTTGTGACAGCGGCACTTGCCTTGCCCGATGTGCATCAACTAATCTCGTTCGCCGAGAGAACAGGAGCCACGATGAAAAGAGCCACCCTCGCGCTCTCCCCCTTTGTTCTACTGCTCGTGCCTTTCCTATCTGCCCAAACACCTGAAACGCAAAGCGGTGCCAGTCTGTGGGACACCCTGGTTGCGCCGGCCGCGAATCCCGCAAAGGCCGCGGTTGTCGAGAACGTAGACATTGTTCGGGACCGCATCCACATTACATTGGTCAGCGGGACAATCCAGTTTGCGCTCCCGGCAAATGAAGTGACCTTCGCCGCGGTTTTCCACGGCCAGGGTCGCGTGCAAGTGGTGCCGCCGAACGCGATTGAGGCGCAGCAGCTCAATTTGTTTACCAAGCAAGGAAAGATCGAGGCGTGGTTCACGGACGCGACGTTCAGTTTCACCGACGGCTTGACGGAAGACGTGCAGAAAATGGTGAACTGGAGGGCCTCAGCCGCAGGGAGTATGGACCTGTATGTCAGCCGGCAAAAGGAAAGAGAGGATTTGGGGCAGTCCGTGCTGCCGCGCATGTTGCAGGGGGTGATGTCGGCGGATGGCAAGCGTTCGGCGTTTTTTCTTGCGGACTTGAAGCTGTCCGGCAAAGAGTGGGTGCAATTCTCGTACGACGCCAGGGAACCCGAAGAAATCAGTATCGGGAGATGGGTGGACTTGGGGATGGTCAAGCGCTTCGATACCTGGATGAGTTTCCCGGCCGGCGGGCACACGGCCGCGGAGGCCTGGCAGAACCCGCAGGCAAAAGAGGACTTTGCGGTTCGGAGCTATAACATCGACGCGAATCTGTCTTCCGGGGCGGATTTGGCTGCGGTAACGCGAGTGGTGATTGCGCCACAGCGCGATGGCCAGCGCGTGTTGATTTTTGACCTGGACTCGAATCTTCGTGTGGACTCGATCAAAGATGCCCACGGGAAAGCGATGCCTTTTTATCAAGCCAGGGAACGGAAGGATCGCTACCAATCGTACGGAGACTACGTCGCCCTGCTTCTGGAACAGCCTCTGCAGGTCGGGGCGGATCTGACCCTGGAATTTCGTTACGGAGGCAAGCGCGCCATCCGCAAAGCAGGCAGCGGGAATTATTTCTGCGAAAGTTCAGGGTGGTATCCCGAGCGGCCCAACAGTTTTTCGACGCGCAGCAATTTTGAACTGACATTCCACAGTCCCAAAGGTTACGCATTAGTGGCCACGGGAACGAAAACGAGCGAAACCGTCGACGGGCCTACGCGCATTACCAGCTGGAAAAGCGAGATGCCTCTCGCCGTCGCCGGCTTCGCCTATGGCGACTATAAGGTTTACCGCGACAAGGCTGGCAGCGTGGCCGTCGAGGTGTATGCGAATCGAGAGCCAGACGAGGTGATGGCTGGTATCCAGCGACACTTCGATTCCGGTGGTACACCAGGGATGTTGGGATCGGGAGTCGCCGGCGCCGTTGGAAACCTTACGCCGTCGGCCATGGCAAAGACGATGGGCATCGAGATGGCCAATACCCTGCGAGTCTTTGCCGACTATTTTGGATCTTATCCGTACCAGCAGCTTTGCGTGACGAGCCTTCCAATTAGCTACTCCTACGGGCAGGGATGGCCCGGACTGGTGTATTTGTGGTCGGCGTCCTTTCTGGATGCGACGCAGCGACACGAGATGGGTCTGCCGGATGGCGTCGAGCTGACGGATTTCTTTCGGGCGCACGAGAGCTCGCATCAATGGTGGGGCCACAAGGTGGGTTGGAAAAGTTATCACGATCAGTGGCTGTCAGAGGGCTTCGCCGAGTTTTCAGGGAACCTGTACGTGCAGTACCGGGAGAACATGAAAGAGTATGTGAATCGCTGGCGCAAAGAGAAAGAAACCTTGCGAATTCGTGACACCAAAGGCCACTTGATCGAATCGCTCGGGCCGATCTGGATGGGCCAGCGCATTAGCTCCTCGGAGACCGATCGTGGCTCCTATCAGGATCTAATCTACTCCAAGGGCGGCTATGTTGTGCATATGCTGCGCATGCAATTGTGGGATTCACGTTCCCCGGATCCCGATCACTATTTCAAGGAAATGATGCGGGATTATTGCGATACGTTTGAAAACCGCGCGGCGTCCACGGAAGATTTCAAGGCCATCGTAGAAAAACACATGTTGCGGAATATGGATTTGGATGGAAATCACAAGATGGATTGGTTTTTCAATGAATATGTCTACGGAACCGGAATTCCGCAATACGCGTTCCACGCGTCGCTCCGCGCCACACCGGATGGGAAGATGTCGATCAGCGGGGAACTGACGCGCGCGGGTGTTCCGGACAACTGGAAAGATGTGGTGCCGATTTATGCGCACATCGGAGACAAGTCGATGCGGCTCGGCTCGATTGCTGCGACGCATCCCAGCGAGAAAATAAATGTTGTCATCGCGCAGAAAGTCGACAAAATCACGATCAATGATTTTGAAGATAATCTTGCGGACGTAAAGCAGTAGGCATCCGCATCAGGAAAGCCAGCTGGCTTCCTTGCGCTTGGCCTTCGCGAGTTCTTTACTTACTTGGAAGCCCTGGGAGTCATCGGCGGCTCCGGCAAGACGGGCAGGCGCTTTGGCTCGCCACGGGCGCCGCGGACCTCGACCTCTTCAAAAAGGAGCGAAGGCGCGACCACTGCTGCTGGAAGGCCGCTCTGCGCGCTTCCAAAGGCGCCAAGCGCGGTTCCAGCGATGCCGTTCACCTGGCTCTGCATATAGTTGTAGACGAAATCGTCGTCGCCGATGCCGGCGATGTTGCGCAGGCTGCGTGGGCTGAATCCGGTGATGCGCGCACCGCGGACGAGTTCTTCGCGGCCGTCGGCGGGATACAGTTTGTAGACCACCAGGGGCAGGCGGTCAGTAGCGGCGTTGCCGCCGAAGCTTGCCAGCAATCCGGTGAAATCTTCCTGGTGCATCAAGCTCAACGCAGGGTTGTCCATTTCGCGGACCACCATGCAGAAGTCCAGTTTCTCTGAGCGGCACTCGTCCACGAACTTTTTCTTCAGTTCATCCTTCGAAACTGTTTCCGTGGAACTGAAAAACAGGTTGCTCATGGTGGGTTTAGGATCTGCGAGGAACGACGAACGTCCGTGCCCGTTGGATTTGTCGAAATCCGGCCCGGGGCGCCGCGACATCAGCAAGTTCTTGAGCTTTCCACTGTCCACAATGGTTACCTTCTGCCCGGGAACACCTTCTTGATCGATGGCGTAGCCTCCCACGAGCAAAGTTCCCTTGTAGTTGTTTGCGCCGGGATCATCGATCAGCGAAACAGTGGCGGGAAGAACGCGCGAGTCCGCCTTGCCGCTCCAATCGCTGCGAGCGCCAAGGCTGCTCATGAGTTGATCAACCACGGGCTGAAAAGCCAATGGTGGGCGGGCCCCACTCAACGATGGGCCAAGCACCTCCGCGACCAGGGCGGCCGCGGCGCGCGCCTCAAAAAGCACTGGGCCGGTGTAATCCGGCGCCGGCGCGGCAGCGCGCATGGCCATCAATTCGCTGCCGGCAACATTCAATCCTTTTTTGACGTCAGCAACGCTGGGCAGATCCGCGGGATGCGGCGCATAGGTGGAATAGTAGTGGTCCACCTGCATGCCATCCTTGGCCAGCGCGTTCATGCCCGCTTCGATGGCGGCGAAGGAGCGATTCGCGCGGACTTCCGTACCTTCGCTGGTGAGCAAATATTCCGTGGTGTAGACGAGGTAGTAGGTCACGCGCGATTCGTAGACCAGGGGAAAAGCGCGCAGTGCCGAGGAACTGTCGCGCACTTCCTGTTCCCAATTGCGATTGGACCAGTCGGAAGTGGCCAGTGGTTCGACGTGCTGAACCGTCTCGACTCTTGCGAAATCATCAATGTCCGATTGGCGCGCCAGGCTGCTGAGGTACGCCTGCTTGCGCGAATAGGTTTCCGCTGCTTCCTTGAAGGCCTGGTCCGTGGCAATCCAGAGATCCTGGCGCAGGGAATCGTAGTCGCGATCGATTCCGACAGTGCCGTTGGAGCCAATGAAACCGCGGAAGGCGTCCTCACCAACGAAATTGGAACTGTCGAGCTTGTAGTCGCCGACCCGAGCATTTACTTGCATGAAGCGGCTGCGGGTGCGATTGCTATTGAGGAGCGCGCCGAATTCCCCCACCACTTCACGAACGTCCATATCCAGCAGACGGTACTCGATGAAATACGGGCGCACCGGCTTATCGCCTTTGGTGATCTGCAATTCCAGACGCGACTTCGCGCGGGCCATTTCGTCCTTCATGGCTTGCATGGTGTGATCGTTGTCTGCCGGGGCTTGCGCGAAAGCGGCCGAGGCAATGGAAGCTGCAAGCAAGATTGCCGCGAATCGAAGCGTCCGCATTACTGAAGGCCTCCCGTTTTTACCGTGTCGTGAGCCGGCGCCGGCAAAATCGGCGGCCGGTCGGTGGCCGCAGGCTTTTTCTGAACTTCCAATTCCGTGGTCAGGATGGCGGGAGAGACGGCGGAAACCGGGACGGAGCCGGACTCCGCGCCGCAGTAGCCGTTGAAGACTTCCGGGGTGTCGCCGGTGGCGACGATCTTGGCCAGCGAGGCGAGCGGGGTGCCGACAATGTCGACGCCGCGGACCAATTCATCGGGCTTTCCGTCGGCAAAGACTTTGTAGACCACCAGGGGTTCGACCTGGAAGGCTTGGGGCTGTCCGCGGCCGGTCAAGGTGAAGCCGCCGGCAATGTCATCAATCAACAAGCCGTAAGGCTTGCCCTGCTGCTTGATGAGTTCAATCAGCTTTTCGCGCAGCTGGGCATTCGTCACCATCTTGTTGCTCTCGACAATCAGATTTCCCTGGCGTGATACCGGGGTGGCACCCAACTGCCTGCGGCCGTGCCCATTGGAATTCGGGAAGCCGTCGATCGGGGAGCGTGACATTTCAAAATTTTCCAAAATGCCATGGTTGACCAGCACGACGCGTTGCGCCGGAACGCCTTCATCGTCGAACTCGTAGAAGCCCAGCAATTCCTGGTTGTTGACCTTTCGGCGCGTGGTGTCGTCAATCACGGTTAGGAAACTGGGCAGGATCTGTTCGCCCACCTTTTTGGTGAACGTCTGACCTTCATTCACGTCCTTTTGACGGTGGCCCTCGGCGCGGTGTCCGAAGACTTCGTGGAAAAACACCGCAGCCGCGCGGCCGGTTAGAAGCGCGGGCGTGACGCTCGGGTCATTGATCGGCGAAGCTACCAGCCCTTCCATCTCTTTGCGAAGTTGAACCGATGCAACCTGCACGGCTTGATCGTCGGGCGCTTCGCTGGGATTGACCCAGTCAAAGTTGTAGTAGCGATCAATGTCCATACCATCGACCGCCTTCCCCTGGATGAACAGCTCCAAGCGATAACGAATCTGGCCAAACTGCAGCTGTGTGCCCTCAGAGTTCAATTGGATGGCGTTCTCGGCCTGCGCCGTGAAGGTCACGATAGAGTTGATCACCGCGGGGGATTCGCGGAAGTATTTGGTGTACGCGCGCACTTTCTCTTCCCAAGGTTTGCGATCCACGGAGATGGCAACCCAAGGGCCAATATGATTCGCCGGCTTCTCCCGGGAAAAATCGGGGGCTTTGCCTTCCTCCGTCTGGGCCTTCACTTCCTTGCCGGTTTGAATTTTGATGAGTGCCTCGGCAGCGGAGCGGTATTGTTTGTCGGTTTCCATCCAGATGGCACGACGCAGAACTTCGCTGTCGTCGTCAACCGGAACGCTGCTACCAGGGCCTCCGTTGGGCGGCTGGCGGCCATCGACTTTGTGGGTGTCGTCCAGTTGATAGGAGCCGGTGCGCACGGTAACTTCCAGCCAACGGTTGTGTCCTTCATCGCTGTTGAGCAACGCGCCATTTGAGCCCTGAACGTTGACGCGGTCGGTATCCGTGAGGATGTAGCCGATGAAATAGGCGGCCGGATCCTGGGTGCCGAGGGTCTTCATCGAACGGTCCAGTTCCGTTTTCATGGAGTCGAAAAGCACCGAAGGCTTGACGGCCGTGTCTCCGGCGGCAGAAGCGTGCCGCGGCGTCAGGACAATTGCGAAGCTGGCGGCGAAGATACCAATCAGGGCGCGCATCGAACGATGGCGCAGGGAAGCGCAATTTGTTTCTTTCAAGGAGTTCCTCACTTCGAATTAGACGGAGATATCAAGCGTTCAGTGTACGCCACAGCCTGGGATCAGACAAAGCGCGGTCTGCGCGAGGAGTAACGGCGTAGCTATCACAACCAGGTTAGATGGCAGGTGGCCGCAAATCGTTGTAAACGGCAAAACTGCGCCAATCGCCCCGTCGGTGGCTCCGCTTCGCGCTCGCCCTCAGCGATTTATTTGCAGGCTGCCGCGGCCGCAGCTCCGCACTGCTGGCTTGGCGGTTGCGGTGCAGCCGTCGAACCGTGCGTCACGACGATCGGCACAATGATCGCGGGAATCGCGGCCAGAATTGCGATGGTAATGGCAGTGCCTTTTCCCATGTGGTGAGCCGAGGTGCCGGAGCTGCCCTCAAGGTTGGTAGCGGTCACAGCGTCGGTCAACGTGCTCAGCGCGGCTTGCGTGGGTGCGGCCGGTCCGGAGGAATCGCCGTTGCGCACCGTGGTGGTCTGCCCGGGTTTCACTTCCACGCAGACACCCGTCAGATTGCAGACCTTCACCAGCCCTTCGAAGACGATCACCGTCATGATGTTATTTTCGTAGGAAACGTAGAAATCCGTTCCGACCACTCCGGCAACGCCCGCGGAGGTATGAACCTCGAACTTTCCGCCGGGCTTTGAGATTTTCTGAGCTTGCGAGCGCATCCTGCCAAAGCCGACTTCCAGATCCGTCTGTTGCGCGCCGGCGTCGTGTTTCGTGACCTGCACGGAAGAATCCGAGCCCACATTCAAAACCGAGCCGTCATCGAGTGTCACGCGCGCCCGCGCATTGGCCTGCGTGTTCACGGCGTCTTGCCAATCCACCACGGTTTTCGCCTCGGCCTTGATGGTCTTCGGGCCGCGAGCTATGTTCACCAGCGGGATTACGCGAGATACCTCACCGGCTCGTTGCTCCCCGCTCTGCGGCGCTCCCCAACTCTCCACTGGAATCGCCACCGAGCAAGCTGCCAGGCACGCTAGGGTCATTCCGCACTTAGTCTTCATCAAGGACACCTCTTAAAGTCGCGATACCGATATCACTCGTAATTACTGGAGAAGTTGCCGGGGGTCAAATGGAAAGACGGAACGATTGCCCTTCTTACAAAGGCCAGCACGCTTTTGGCAAAGTACGCTTGGTGTTAGCTGCGTCCAGTTGCTACTCGCGTAATTTTTCCAGGGAATGGGAGTCAAGTTCTGGAGCTGCAATGGGCATGGTCACGTACCGGGAAAGGGCGGCTGAGACAGGGATACCGCTGGGCGTTACGTGGGACGGCAAATTCCAATTCGCTGTTGCTCTTCTGTGCATGTAAGGCTAATGGATGCTTGTCGACAGAATGTCGCGCGCACACAATCTTTCTATGCGTGCCCTTGCCGTTCTTCTTGTTGTAGCGGCCTTCCTTTTCGGGGTCTACCACTTCTATCTGACAAAAATGCCCACGAGCGATTCGGGCACCGCTGCGACGCAGGCGATCAGCTTGACCGGCGTCCGCGCTGATCTGCTTCAGATCGCGGAAGCCGAGCGCGGTAACATCGCGTTGAATGGCCACTGTTCGCCGCTCGACGATTTGATCTCTTCTGGCTCGCTTGGCATGGAGCATAGCGGGCGCGACGGATACAGCTATGAGATCGACTGTACCGGGGCCGCAGAGTTCGAGGTGCTGGCGAAGCACGCCGCGGCGCCAGCGGGCTCGGGGATTCGGTACCCCCAGTTGGCGATTAATTCCAGTATGGAAATCCGCGAAGTCCAGCCCTAAGGCTTCAGAGCGCCCTTTGTGTCCAAAGCGAGGGGAACTTTTTCCACGCCTACTGCGTTACTTCTTTTGAGACCGCGACAAGCGGCCCAGCAAGAGACAGTCTTCGAAGGAGCACAATATGGGTGGAGAATTTATTGGATTGGTGGCGGTAGCTCTGACCTGTGGAATTCCCGTGGCGGCAATGTACCTCTACTACCGCGTCCGCAAGCTGAGGACCGAGGAGAGATTGGCAGCACTGGCACGCGGCGCTGAAATCCCCATGGAACCGGAGTTGTCACAATACGCCAGATCGCGCCGTTCCGGCATTTTGCTGGTCAGCGGCGGACTTGGTTTCTTCCTGACGTTCGCGCTGATCGCGCGCTTCTCTGGTGAGCCGCAAGCGATGGTTGCCGCGTCATTCGGCGTTCTGCCACTGGCCGTTGGCCTGGGCTACTTTGTCGATGCTGCAATGATTCATCGCGACATCGCCAAGGCTTCCTGATCGCTCGGTTGGTTTGCGCGGTGTCGTGCGGAGGTTCCGCCCTTGCATGCGGGTGTGCTCTGGCGCCGCCAGTTGGCACCCCCTCCGCGCAACCTTCTTCTGCCCTCCTCTAGCTGCACTGCCGGGTTGAGCCGTCCTGCCTTCACCCTCGTTTCCTTAGCGAAATGGCTTCCTGCGCGTGTGCTAGAATCGAGGCCCATGCATCCCGCCATTCCACACCTGATGGATCTGCAAAAGCTCGATCAGTTGATCGCCGCGATACGAGCGGACCTGGAGAGTCTGCCGAAGCGCATGCGGGAAGCCGATGCGCAATTGAACGGCGCGCGCGCCGCGGTGGTGTCTGCCAAAGAAGGGCTGACCCAGAGCACAACGCAGCGCAAGAAGTTCGAGCTGGACGTGAACCAGTGGAGGGATCGCGCGAAGAAATACCGCGAGCAGAGTGCGTCGGTTAAGACCAATGAAGCGTACAAGGCGCTGCAGCATGAAATCGCCAACGCGGAAAAAGAAGTGTCGCAAGCGGAGGACCTCGTTCTGGAACAAATGATGGGCGTGGAAGAAGCCGAGCGCCGCATAAAACACTTCGAGGCGGATCTGAAAGAAGCGGAGCAAGCCGTCGCCAAAGAGAAGAAGCGGATCGAGGTGCAGTACGGCGAACAGAAGAAAAAATTGCAGGGCGACCTCGCCAAACGGGAAGAGATCGCGAAAAAAGTCCCCGAAGACCTTCTGGAATTATATTCACGGGTCGCTCGCAGGAACCCCGGGTCGGTGATGGCGGAAGTGCGCGACGACCAGTGCCGGGCCTGCGGCATGCGTGTGTTGCCCCATACCGTTCAGTTGCTAAAGTCCGAGACGGACGAGGAAGTATTTCGCTGCGAAACCTGCGGCCGCATCCTGTACTCGCTGGAACCCATTCCTCATGGCACCCCTCCGGAAAGCGCGGAGGGCGCCGCTTCCGGCGGATCGAGTGGCTCGTAATGCCCACGCGTCCTCCAGTGCATCGCGGAAGCGGGCTGTTTGGCGAACCCGAGCCGGAACGCAAACAGATGGCTTCCTTCCACGCCAATATTGACGGGGGCTCGCGCGGCAATCCCGGGCCTGCGGCCTACGGCGTGGTCTTTCGTGATGGGCGGGGAGAAATTGTTGCGCGGCTGAAAAAGTACATCGGTCAGAATACCAACAACGTGGCCGAATATTTTGGACTGATTGCTGCGCTGGACTACGCGCAGACGCACGGGATCCGGACGCTGCGTGTGGAGAGCGATTCGGAGTTGCTGGTGAAGCAGATGCGCGGGCAGTACAAGGTGAAAAGCGACGAGTTGAAACCGCTGTTCGAACGCGCGAAGAAAATGTCGCAGACGCTGGAAGTGTTCCGCATCGAGCACATATATCGCGAACAGAATCGCGAGGCGGATGCGCTGGTGAATCAGGCGCTGGATGAAACTTCGCGTCCGGGCGGGGCCGGCGCAGCAGGCGCGGCCAAGCAACCGGTGAAGGACTCCAGCATGCGATTTTTTGCTCGCTACAAAGATGGGGCTTTGCATCCGGAAGATGCACTGAATTTGCCCGATGGCACGGATGTGGAAGTGATCCTGCGGCTGCGCAAATAAGAACTGGTTTTGTAGCGGCGGCCTTCTGATGCGGGCGGCCCTACCTAGCAGAAGGGAGAGAAACCCTGGGCGTAGCCGAAGTTGCGGCGCCCTTGCGAACGCTTAGGCCGCTTGGGATCGCGGTGAGTATGGCGATTTCAACGCGTAGGAGCGGTATAGCGTGTCGCGTTGGGCGGGCATGAATCCAGCGTCCGTGATGATGCGGCGCAATTCCTCCTCATTGGTGCGGCGTTTCACGCCTGCCGCGAACACCACGTTTTCTTCAATCAGGATGCTTCCCACATCGTCCGCGCCAAACTGCAAGCCAATCTGGCAGACTTTGATTCCCGGAGTCAGCCAGCTCGACTGAATGTGGTCGATGTTGTCCAGGTACAGCCGGCTCACCGCCAGCGTTTTCAGATAATCCACCGCGGTGGTTTCCTGCACTTTCTTTCCGAGCGCCGTATTTTCCGCCGCGAAAATCCAAGGAATAAACGCCGTGAATCCGCCGGTCTGCTCCTGGATTTGCCGGATGCGTTCCAGGTGATTCACGCGGTGGCGCAGCTCCTCGCCGCAGCCGAACATCATGGTGGCGGTGGTACGCAGCCCCAGCGAGTGCGCGATGCGGTGGACTTCCACCCATTCATCGCTGGTGCACTTCAGGCGCGCGATCTTTCCGCGAATCTCGTCATCGAGAATTTCCGCGCCGCCACCGGGAATGGACTGCAAGCCTGCGTCCATCAGCCGCTGAATGGTCTCGCGAATGCTCAACTCGCTGACTTCCGCGATGCACAGGATTTCCGGGGCGGAAAAGCAATGCAGGTGGACCTGCGGATAGCGCGTCTTGAGCGAGCGCAGCAAATTTTCGTAGTAGCCAATCTGCAGGTCAGGATGCAAGCCCCCCTGCAAGAGCACGCCGGTGCCGCCCAGTTCCAGCATCTCGTCGATCTTTTTGTAGATGGTGTCGAACGACAAGATATAGCCGTCTTTTGCGCCCAACGGCCGGTAGAACGCGCAGAACGAGCAGTATTCGGTGCAGAAATTTGTGTAGTTGATGTTGCGGTCGATCTGGTAAGTCGCGACGCGCGGGTCGTTTTTCTTGAGGCGCAACTGGTGCGCGGCCATGCCGATGCCCACCAGATCGTCGGACTGGAGCATTTCGAGAGCTTGTTGTTTGGTGATTCCCACGGCGTTTCCTTTTCCTGAGATTCGCGTTTCGCTGGCAGCCTGTTGCCGCCGCGATCCTACTGCACCAGCTTCACCGTAAAATCGCAATCGCGCACCGCGCCGCCCGGTTGGGCCTCCCATTCGATGGCTTTCACTTCCGGAATCAGGCCCATTTCTGCCGCATACCGATAATACATGCCCAGGCCACGCATATTTTCTTCATCCAGCGTGTAGTCGATGTTTTCGGTCAGGTAACGGCGCAGCTGCGTGGCGGGCAGCTGCAATTCCGCTGAGGCTTCGGCGCTGATTTCATCCAGATGTTGCAAGCCGAACGCCAGCGAGTGCTGAAAATCCTGCACCACTTGCGGCGTGACGGCGGCGCGACGGCCAGCCCACACCGCAAGGACCGCTGGGTGTTTCGTCAGCGCGCGCCACTGCTCCACGATGTCGTAGACGTAAAGCGTGGGATATTGTGCTACGCCAGCGCTAGCTCCAGGGCAGGTGCATGCGCCGGAAGTCTCTAGGCGTGCTTCCTGCTCCAGGGCACAAGAGACCCGGAGGGCCGGGTCGCCGATCAACAATGCCGCATCCGCCTTCTGCAGCATCGACGGTAGGTCGGGTGCGGCCTCAAAGAACTCTGGCGCAATGCTCCAGAGCTTCGCGCACAAGATGCGAGTCAGCGCCTGGGTGCTGCGCGAACCACGATCCAGGGCGATTCGCATCACTTCCTTTACCGGCTTGCGGGAAATCAGCAGCAGGCTGCGCACGGCCTTCTTCGACGCAATCGACAGATTGGCTACAAGCATCAGGTCGGCGATTCGCTGGTATTCAATCGCGGGAATAATCGCCAGGTCCGCCGCGCCGCTGCGCAGTGCTTCGGCGCATTGCGCGGGCACCGTGAAGGACAATTCGTACTTGCCACGGAGCGGGCCATGGGTGAATCCGCGAACAAGGGGCGCAGTGTTCAGGTATTGGACAATAGAGATCCGCAGCGAGCTCAAGTCTTTTCCCCCTGCAGGGACACATAAAGTATAGCAAATGCCCCGCAAAAGCCGAGCAGCCGCGCATCCGTGAAAATGGTTCAATCCCTTCAAAATGCTCGAAAACTCCGGCCACCGCGAAGGCCCCGCGATTCGCCAACTGGACTAGCTTCGAGCAAAGACGTTAACCAAACGCACCGCTCGCTGCTCGGAACGAAACTCAAGCCGCAAGACTCTTGCCCAAGGACCAGTGGTCCAAGTGTCCCCGATGTGGCGGAGAATTGCGCGGTGTGAGTGGCAAAGGCTAGGGTCACCCGCAAGACGTACGCGGCGCCTTTCCCAGAACCACGTCTGTGCCCACATTGCGGAAAACTCCTTAGGACTCCCAAGGCCAAGCAATGCTGTTTTTGCAGGCGCAACGGGCACTCGTTGATGTAACTGCAGAATCGCTAGCTTTGTGTTTCGCGATTCGCTCTGATACAATTAAGACTTCTGTTTTCTATCCTTTGAAGCGTAGGAAGTGTAGAGTCATGGCATTGAAGTGTGCAATCTGCGGCAAAGCGCCGCATTACGGAAACGTGGTCAGCCACGCTAACAATACCCGGCGTCGCCGCTGGAATCCCAACCTGAAGCGCGTCCGCGCGGTCGTTGACGGAGTTCGCAAGCAGGTACGTGTTTGCACGGGATGCATTCGTTTGGGCCGTGTTAAAAAGGCTGCCTGAGCCAAACCATTGAACTTTTCTCCGAACTCCTTGTCGAGTACACGGAAGCTTCGTGGCACCCGCCGCGCTGCTGCCCTTTTCCCTGTCGCCGCGCTGCTGCTTTCCGGACTAGCCGGCTGCTCGCAGAACGAGCGTCACGCGCCCGACGTCTGGGCGGTAGTGAATGGCACGGAGATCCGGCGCGACGACGTGGAGAAGTACTATCGCTCGCAGGTCAACCCCGAAGCGCAGAAGCCCACGCAGGAAGACTCGCTTTCGTTGAAGCTGAATGTTGTGGAGCAGCTCATCAACAATGAGATTCTTCTGGAGCGCGCCAAGAAACTGAACTTGCAGGCCAGCGACGGCGAAGTGGAAGACAAGTTCACCGAACTCAAGAGCCCGTTCACCGAAGATGAATTCCAGCGCCAGTTGAAGGCGCGCGGCATGTCTGTGGACGACCTGAAGCGGGACTTGCGCCGCCAGTTGTCGATCCAGAAACTGCTGAACCGGGAAGTAGCGGCCAAGATCACCATCACCGATCAGGACGTGGTGGATTTCTACAACTCCAACTTGAACCAGTTTAATGTTGCGGAACCGCAGTACCGTATTTCGCAGATTGTCATCACCCCTCGCAAGGATCCGCAAATCCGTAATCGCAAGAATGACGACGCGACCAATGAAGCGGAAGCGCAGCGCAAAGCCAAGATGATCATGGACAAGCTGAACAGTGGCGCGGATTTTGCGCAGTTGGCAATGGATTACTCCGAGGACGTTAACACCACGTCGAATGGCGGCGACCTCGGCTACATTCCGGAATCCTCGCTGAACCAGGCCGATGCGGCACTGAAGAAGCTGGTGCTGTCGCTCAAGCCCGGCCAAGTGAGCCAGCCGATCGTGCTGAAGGACGGCATCCGCATCCTGAAGCTGGTTGCGCGCGAAGCTGCCGGTCAGCGCGGCATCAACGATCCACAGGTTCAGCAGACCATTCGCGATACGTTGCGCGATCGCAAGGAACAATTGCTGCGTGCGGCGTACCTGGCCGTGGCGCGCGACGAAGCCAAGGTTACGAATTATCTGGCCGAGCAGGTTGTGGAAACGGCTGGCAAGCTGCCCGAGGCCGCCAAATCAACGCTGCCGCCCGTCGCTGCACCGTCGCCGGTTGGGACAAAACCTACGGCTCCCGCGAACACGCAGTAACCCTAGGATGCGAATCGTGTAGCTGCGGCCTTCCGGCCTGCGGCATTTTCTGTGGCAAGAGGCAACGCGATCGTTATTCCACCCAAGCCAGGACTTCACCAACATTGACGGTCTGCCCTTCTTTGGTAAGCAGGCGCTCGACTTTGCCGCTCTTCGGCGAGCGAACTTCGTTCTGCATCTTCATCGCTTCAATCACGATAAGTCCCTGGCCCGCCTGAACCGTTTCGCCTTCCTTCACGAGCAGGCGGATTACCTTGCCGGGCATGGGCGCCAGAACCTGCTGCCGGCCTTCGGCTTCCAGCCCACCCTGTTTGCGGCCGCGCCAGGCGCGCGGATCATGTACCTCCGCGGTGAACTCCTGTGGACCCGATTGCAGTTTGAGCTTTCCTTCCAGAGCTGGCGTGACATGCACCTCGAACGATTGCCCGTCCAATAGAATGGAGACGGAGCTTGCCGCAACCTTGACCACATTCGCATCTACGGGATGGCCGTCCAGAATTACGCGGAAGCTCTCTCCATCGCGCTCCAGTTCCACCACGTGCTGGCACTTCCCGGATGCGCCGTCGAGATAAACTTCGAATTTCATGGTTGGCGGTCCAGCTGTTGCTTCCGGCCTTCGGTCTTCCAGCGCGAATGTCCAGTCTGAATATCGGAACCGGGGTCGGATTTGCCGCTGATTTGCGTGGCCTCCCAAAATGCCGCGGCGATGGCGCAGGCTCCTTCAGTGCCAGGCCGCGACGCGACGGCGGGAGGGCGCGGACGCTGCAGCAATTCGTCGAGCCATTTGGTGTGAATTTCACCCCGCAGGAATTCCGCCTCGCCCAGAATTCGCCGGAACAAGCTGACATTTGTATGGATTCCGGTGATGGTGTATTCGTCCAGCGCACGTCGAAGCCGCGCGATGGTCTCTTCGCGACTGTTGCCCCATGCGATCAGTTTGCTTAGCAGCGGATCGTATTCCATGGGCACCGTGTATCCCTCATAGACCCCTTCATCCATGCGGATTCCCGGGCCCGCTGGCACGTGCCGCATCAGGATTTTGCCCGGGGAAGGAAAGAAATTGTTGTCGGGATCCTCGGCGTAGAGACGAACTTCCATGGCATGGCCGCGCGGCGTGATGGTTTCCCATGCGAAGGGCAACCGGTGGCCCGCGGCGATGGCAATCTGGAGTTTCACGAGGTCCAGTCCGGTGACCTGCTCGGTAACGGGATGCTCCACCTGCAAGCGCGCGTTCACTTCCAGAAAATAGAAATTCATGTCGGCGTCGACCAGGAATTCCACCGTTCCCGCGTTGACGTAACCTCCGGCTCGCGCGATGCGTACCGCCGCGTCGCCCATCTTCTTGCGCAAATCAGGCGTCATCACCGGCGATGGCGCCTCTTCAATCACCTTCTGATAGCGGCGCTGCACCGAACACTCGCGCTCGCCCAGAGAAACCGTACGTCCGTGAGCATCCG
This sequence comes from Candidatus Acidiferrales bacterium, assembly GCA_963804635.1. Lineage (GTDB taxonomy): Bacteria > Acidobacteriota > Terriglobia > Acidiferrales > UBA7541 > Acidiferrum. Next base: position 109,082 of record CAWDRK010000037.1, on the reverse strand, counting down.
CAAAGACCTGGATCTCAATGTGGCGCGGGCTGGGCAGATATTTTTCCAGAAACAGGCGCGCATCTCCGAAAGCGTTGTGCGCCTCCGACGCGGCATCGCGCCAGGCAGAAGTAAACGCCGCATCGCTGGACACGACGCGCATTCCCTTGCCTCCACCGCCGGCGATGGCCTTCAGCACCACGGGATAACCCATGCTTTGCGCCAGCGCCTGAGCTTCGTCCGGGCTCTCGATTGGGTCGCTGGTACCGGGCACGGTGGGCACGTCGGCACGGCGGGCCAATTGTTTTCCGGCGGTCTTCGAACCCATGGCTTCCATGGCAGGGGCGGACGGCCCGATAAATGTAATGCCGGCATGCGCGCAGGCGCGCGGCAAAGCCGGATTTTCGGCGAGGAATCCGTAGCCGGGATGAAGGGCGTCGCAGCCTGTTTCCCGGGCCACTTCAAGCAATTTGTCGATGCGCAAATAGCTGTCTCGGGAGGCTGCCGGGCCGATGGCATAGGCTTCATCGGCTAATCGCACGTGCAAAGAGGTGCGATCGACTTCACTGAAAACGGACACGGTGTGGATGCCCAATTCGCGGCAGGCCCGCTGGATGCGGACAGCGATTTCGCCGCGATTGGCAATAAGGATTTTCCTGAACATAGGAGAATTTGTGTGACTCGCCGAATTTTATCACGCGCCCATGGCCTGCTGCGGATTACTCGGCCCTTGCGTGTCTAATGCTACGCGGTGTAAGAAAGAGTCCAGTTTTCGAGGAGGAAGAGATGAGAAGGCACTTCGCCGGCCTTTTGCTGATTCTGGTGTTTGCGAGTTTCGTCGGCGCTCAGGACTTGCGGACGGTCGCGCCTCCGGAACCGGTTGTGGCGGAGGGCGTGCCGCCGGTCCCCGCAACCCTTGCGGAGTCCGCGGGACGCTACAGCGAGACGCGTTCCGCCTTCCCCACCGACTGGCATCCCGAGCGTCGCGAACTATTGATCGGCACGCGATTCGGCAATACGTTCCAAGCGCACCTGGTGAAAATGCCTGGTGGAGCGCGTCAACAACTGACGTTTTCCGCGGACCCTGTTTACGGTGGACGGTTTCAACCGACGACCGGCGAGTACCTGGTGTTTCAGAGGGACATTGGTGGCGGCGAATGGTATCAACTGTACCGCTACGATCTCGCTACGGGGGACATCACGCTGCTCACCGACGGAAAGTCGCGAAACATCGCCGGGCCGTGGTCAACGAAGGGCGATCGCATGGCCTACACCTCCACTCGTCGAACCGGCCAGGATACCGATTTGTGGGCTATCAACCCCGCCGATGCGAAATCCGATCGCATGGTCGCGCAACTCAAAGGCGGCGGCTGGGATCCGCAAGACTGGTCGCCCGACGATTCCAAAGTTCTGGTGGTCGAATACATCTCGGTCAACGAAACGCATCTTTGGCTGTTTGACGCCGCTTCCGGAGAAAAGACGGAACTGACGCCGCGCAAAGCCGACGAGAAGATTGCCTATTCCAATCCCCGGTTCAGCAAAGACGGCAAAGGAATCTACTACACCGCGGACGCCGGTTCGGAATTTCAGCGGTTGGTGTATTTGGATTTGGCCACTAAGCAATCCAAGGTGCTCACCGCAGGATTGTCGTGGGATGTCGACGAGTTCGCTTTGTCCTGGGACGGCAAGCGAATCGCCTTCCTTACAAACGAAGATGGGCTGAGCGCACTGCACTTGATGGACACCGCGACGGGCAAGGAATTGCCAGTCCCGAAGCTGCCCGTAGGCGTGGTTGGCGGCTTGATTTGGCATCGCAACAATCATGAACTCGCCTTCAGCATAACTTCCGCGAGTCTTCCCGGGGACTGTTTTTCGCTGGATATCAATTCCGGCAAGCTTGATCGTTGGACGATGAGCGAGAGCGCAGTGAAGACCGACGGTTTTCGCGAACCTGAGCTCATCCGTTGGAAGAGCTTCGACGGGAAAATGATCTCTGGCTTTCTTTATGCGCCGCCGGCAAAATTCACCGGCAAGCGCCCGGTGCTGATTGAGATCCATGGCGGTCCGGAAGGCCAGTCGCGGCCCAATTTTCTTGGGCCCGCCAACTACTACTTGAATGTCCTGGGCATTGCCCTGGTCGTGCCGAACGTGCGCGGCTCGACGGGCTTCGGCAAGACCTTTACGACCCTCGACAACGGATTCTTGCGCGAAGATTCTTATAAAGACATCAACGCGCTCTTTGACTGGATCGCTACCCGTCCGGACCTCGATGCTTCGCGCGTCGCCGTTACTGGCGGCAGCTATGGCGGTCACATGACGCTGGCGATCTCCACGTTCTACAGCGACCGCATTCGTTGCTCGGTGGATATCGTCGGCATGTCCAACCTGGTCACATTTCTGGAACACACCGAGGGTTACCGCCGCGATTTGCGCCGCGTCGAGTATGGTGACGAGCGCGACCCCAAGATGCGCGAATTTCTGGAACGCATTGCACCCATGAATAACATCGATAAGATCAAAAAGCCGATGATGGTCGTGGCCGGAAAGAATGACCCTCGCGTCCCGGTAAGCGAAAGCGACCAGATTGTCGCCGCGCTGAAGAAACAGGGCACGCCCGTGTGGTACATCATGGCCAAAGATGAGGGCCATGGTTTCCAGAAGAAGGCCAACCGCGATTATGAGTTTTACGCGGCAGTGGAGTTTCTGCAGGAGTTCCTGCTCAAGTAGCCAGGCCCGCACGCGGTTCGCGGCGCCATCACCAGACGCGTGACGCGGAAAGACTCCGCTCATCCCGTTTTGTGTTAGGCTTTCCCCGAACACCGTCTGGTCTCTTCCCCAAGCCCGGCAGCATCCAGGGGAACACCTGCAAAGGAGACCGTTCATGAAATTCAGAAAATCGATTCCCATCCTCAGTGGGGCAATTGCTGGCCTGTTTCTAGGCTCTTGCGGGACTCCGTATCACCAGCCCGAGGAGCGCTACATTCTGGTGGCAGCGAACGTGAATTTGCCGTACTGGCAGGAAGCCGAAGCCGGTTTACGGGACGTTGGGAAGCTGATGGGCGTGAAGGTTGAGATGACGGGGCCCGCCAGCCTCTCGCCAAACGAGGAACTGACTGCGTTTAAGGACGCCATTGCGCAGCATCCCTCCGGCATACTTGTTTCCGTCAGCAGCCCGCAACTCTTCAAGGGTCCGATTGACGACGCGGTACTCCAGGGCATTCCGGTAATCTGCATCGACGCCGACGCTCCTGACTCCAAGCGCGTGCTCTTCGTTGGGACGGACAATGTTCGCGCCGGCGAGGAGAGCGCCAAGCGCATGGCCGGGCTACTCGGTGGGCAAGGCAGCATCGTGATTGTGGGGCTGACCGGACAGTTGAACGTGGAAGATCGCGTTCGCGGCGCGAATGATGCCTTGAAGAAATATCCTGGCATCAAGGTTCTCCAAACCATCGACGACAAGGGCGACCCGCGCAACGCGTACGACGCCGTCGCAGCCATGGTGCAGAAAAAGGAAAAGATCGACGGCGTGATCGCCCTCGAGGCATCGGGTGGCGAGGGTGCCGCGGAAGTCCTGAACCGCTTCGACCTGGCCGGCAAAGTTAAAATCGTGGCGTTTGACAAGAATCCTGAAACGCTGGACTGGATCGATCGCGGCGCCATTACCGCTACCGTCGTTCAGAAGCCTTACATTATGGGTTTCTACGGCGTGCGTTTTGCCGACGACCTGCACCACAACGTAGTCCATGAATATAAAGATTGGCGTACCGCGCCCAGCGCGCCTCTTCCGGTTTGGGTGGACACCGGCACCGCCGTCATCGACAAGAATAATCTGGCGGCCTTTAAAGAAGCTCTGGCGGCGCACCCCAAGCCCAACATGTAACTCGAGCGAGCTATTGGCCTTGGCTAGCGTGCATTCCGGTGAGCACGTTCACAGCGGAATATTTCCGTGCTTTTTCTTGGGATTGCTGTCCCGCTTGTTTTCCAGGGCTCGCAACGAGGTAATAATCCGCTCCCGGGTCTCTGCCGGTTCGATCACCGCATCGAGATAACCGCGCTCCGCGGCCACAAACGGGTTGGCCAGGCGTTGCCGGAATTCGGCGATTTTTTCCTTCCTGAGCCCTTCGCGATCCTGTGGCGGCGCGTTACTGAGCTCCCGTTTGTAAACGATATCGACGGCGCCCTCCGGCCCCATCACTGCGATTTCCGCGGAAGGCCACGCGAAATTTGCATCCGTCCGAATGTGCTTCGACGCCATCACGCAATATGCACCCCCGTAGGCCTTTCGCGTAATGATCGTGATCTTCGGTACCGTGGCTTCGGCGAATGCGAACAGCAGCTTTGCTCCATGTTTGATAATGCCGCCGAATTCCTGCTGCGTGCCGGGCAGAAATCCCGGCACATCTTCAAAGGTGACCAGCGGAATATTGAAGGCGTCGCAGAAGCGCACGAATCTCGCGCCCTTCACAGATGCGTTGATGTCCAGCGTGCCCGCGAGGAATGCCGGCTGGTTCGCCACGATTCCCACGGGGCGCCCTTCAAAGCGCGCAAAGCCCACCACCAGATTTCTGGCGTAGTGCTCGTGAACTTCAAAAAAGTAGCCGTCATCGACCAACGCGTGGATTACATCCTTGATGTCATACGGCTTCTGCGGATCCTCCGGCACCAGGGAATTCAGGGACTCTTCCCGGCGGTCAGCCGGATCATTTGTGGCGCGCCGCGGCGGGTCCTCCATATTGTTCGCAGGCAGAAAACTAAACAGCTCGCGAAGCATCGCGCAGCAGTCCGCGTCGTCGCGCGAAATAAAATGGGCTACGCCGCTGGTGGCGTTGTGGGTCATGGCCCCGCCCAGTTCTTGCTTGCTGACCTCTTCGTGCGTGACGGTTTTGACCACGTCCGGACCGGTCACAAACATGTAGGACGTATCGCGCGTCATGAAAATAAAATCCGTAATCGCGGGTGAATACACCGCCCCCCCGGCGCACGGCCCCATGATCGCGCTGAGCTGAGGAACTACTCCGCTGGCCAAGGTGTTTCGCAGGAAAATATCCGCATAGCCCGCCAGCGATGCAACACCCTCCTGGATGCGCGCGCCGCCCGAATCGTTCAGGCCAATTACCGGTGCGCCGTTGCGCATGGCAAGATCCATGATCTTGCAAATCTTCTGCGCGTTGGTTTCCGATAGCGACCCTCCGAAAACCGTGAAATCCTGCGCGAACACATAGACCAGTCGGCCGTCAATGCGTCCGAAGCCGGTGACGAAACCGTCGCCCGCCGGCCGCGCTTGTTCCATTCCGAAATCGACACAACGGTGGCGGACAAACTTATCCAGTTCCTCGAAGGTGCCTTCGTCGAGCAGCAAATGGACCCGTTCGCGCGCCGAGAGTTTGCCGGCTTTGTGCTCGCGCTCGCGCCGTTCCGGGCCGCCGCCCGCTTCCGCTTCTTGCGAAATGCGGTGAAGCTGCTCCAGCCGCTTCACATTTTCCGAGGACTCCCAGGTGACGCGGTTTTTCTCAGCCAACGGGTCCACCTTCCTTGGATTCCTGTTTGGGAGCAAAGATCAGCACCGCGAGGTGGGTTGCCAGCCACACCGTTCCCAGAAGCAGGATCACGCCAAGCAAGAGCTCCGCCGCAATTGCGCCGGCGCGTGCCAGCGGATGCTCAATGGAAGTGACGTATTCCGTGGCGCGCACCAGGATTGCCATGGCGCTCAAGGTCATCGCCACGATCAACAGCACCATAAAGAATGAGGCGATCACGTGTTTCATCGGAGCTGGCCAAATCGCTTCAGGTTGGCAGACAAAGGATAGCTCAATTGGCAGCAATCGAGTATCGGCACGGGCGGTACTGCCCTCCACTTGGAGGACTACCTTATTCCGGACCAGTCGTCGGCCACAAGGATGGAATCGCTGGGGTTTGACGGATCGTATTTCACGCTGGCAGGATGGCCCGCCACCAGGCGCTCGACGCGCACCTGGCTCTCCAGGCCGGTGATGTCCTGCGCGGTTTGATACGTTACTCCCGATATCGCGTAGCTATAGGACACCAGCTGCCGCGGCCGGCTGTTGGCCAGGGGACGCGGGCGCGAGCCAAACAGTTTGCGGCTCTCTCCCACCGGCGGCGCCTCTTGCTCCGGCAGCAGTTCGACAACCTGGCCTTCCGCGATCCGGCCGATCAAGTTCAGGTGTAGTCTCCGCTTCCGTTCTTCTTCGTCGGGATTGACTGCGGGGCGTACAAACGCATAGGCAATCATGGCCAGCGCGGCTAGGCTTCCTCCGCCTATCGCCAGCAGCATCTTCCAATCGGCGAGCAACTCTTTCAACGCTCTACCTCACACAATGAATCTGGATTCGGGGATTAGCGAGGAATCTTCCGGCCCGGCGCAACTTCCCGTTAAAGGAAACTCTCGTTCCCCATCTATCTCCATTCTACCGAATGCGGTGGAGCTGTGCGAAGTCATGGCTCCGAAGAATGCACCGGATTGCGCAACATGCCAATGCCCGCTACGGAGACCTCTACCGTGTCGCCGGAAACCAGCGGGCCGACGCCAGCAGGCGTGCCTGTGGCGATCAGGTCTCCGGGAACCAGGGTCATCATGCGCGAAATCCATCGCACCAGAAACGCCACCGGGAAAGCCATCAGGGAGGTGTCGCCGGATTGCCTCTGCGTGCCGTTGACGTGGGCTTCCACAAGCACATTGTGGGGATCGAGTTCGGTCTCAATGTGTGGGCCGACAGGGCAGAATGTGTCGAAGCCCTTGGCACGCGTGAATTGCACATCGCTCTTCTGCAGGTCGCGCGCCGTTACATCGTTCACGCAGGTATAGCCCAAAAGATAGCCAAGAGGGTCTTCGTCGTCCTTGAGGTGCGCGCAAGTTTTGCCGATGATCAGGCCGAGCTCGGCTTCGTGCTCCACTCTTTGCGAATATTTCGGCAGTACGATCGATTCTCCCGGTCCAATGACGGAGGAGGGCGGCTTCAGAAAGATCATGGGTTCTTTCGGCATTTCGTGGCCAAACTCCGCCGCATGCGCCGCGTAATTGCGCCCTACGCACACAATCTTGCTCGGAAAAATGGGCGCCGCTAAGCGGCAATCCTTCAACAGAAACGAGCGCAGCCCGCGTTTCCATTCTTTCCAGGGGGCAGCGGAGATTTCCCGGATGGAGTCGCCCTCCATCAACCCGAACTTGATGGTCGCAGTGGATTTTAGCCGGGAAGACACGGGTGAGAATCGGCAGAATTTCATTCGCGAAAGTTTTCCTTAGTGGTGGGTATGTGTGCCGTCGGCCATGCGCGCTCGCCAGATAATCGTGCCAATCCACGATACCGTCGCACAGATCAGATATACCACAGCTCCGAGCATGAAGACATGAAAGGCGCTATAGCGATCCTGGAGCAAAACAAATACCGCGCACAGAATTCGATAGGTACACGACAGCATGGCCCATCCGACGAGGCCGGATACCAGCATTTCTCCCGGGTTCCGGAAGAACCGCAAGGTTGGAAGGCTGGCGAAGAAACATAGCGCGGCGATCGCTCCGATGTTTCGGGCAAGCGCAAACGGCTCGAGGACGGGTACACGATTCGCGATAATTACCCAAGCGGAAAAGACCAGGGACAATCCCACTCCGGTGTAAATACCCATGCGGATAGAGGGGTTCCGCAGGAACTGAAACCAGCGGTAGCCTGGCAACTTCATGGTGTCTGGCATGGACCTGGGTATCCTACCAAGCGTCTCTACTACATGTGAACCCGGGACTACGACGGAGGTTGCGCGACCGCGACCGCAATGGACGGGCTTGGGGCGCTTTCGTTGCCGGCCTTGTCCACGGCGGTGACGCGGTACCAATACTTTTGTCCGTTGTGCACAGAGGTATCACGGTAAGCAGGCGTCGGCAACAATTCCTTGGTCAGCAGTTCACCCGGTGTGCCTTCCTGCTCACTACGATAGACGCGATAACCCGCCAGGTCGGTTTCCAAATTTATGGACCACGAGAGGTCCACGACCTTTTCATCGCCTGTCGCTCCCGGCAGGACCGCCGCGACCAGACCCTGCGGCGCGGCTGGTGGGAAGGTGTCTCGAGGGGTTAGTACCACCAGGGGCGAATTGCTGGATTCCAGCGTCAGGCCTTGAACTTGCACGACGCTACGCACCGTGTAGGCGTAAGTCTTGTCGTAGTCGAAGCCCACGTCGTGGTACTCCGGGATGGTCGTGACGGCTATTTGCAGCACCGGGGCCTTCCAGGTGCCCTTGCGAGGGTCAAGCTTGGCTGCTTCGGCGCTTTGCGGATCGAGTTCGCCGCGATAAACGTGGTACTCCGGGATGGCTCCCAAAGGCTCGCCGGCTGTGGTGCCGGTTGGCGCCTGCCACTGCAGATGAATGGCATTCTCCGTCAGCTCCACCTGTACCGATGCGATTGGCGCCGGGACGGGGTAGAGTTTCAGCGAAACGTCGGGTGAGCTAGGGGAGATCTTCTTAGGGGAGATGTAGGTCCGGACGCGAAACAGCACTGGCTCGCCGGCATGGGTTTTTAGCTCCTGGGGCGAGATGGCATCGAGAAACTCGACTTTGCCTTTCTGTACGTATTCATTGACCAGCGACCCAGGAACCTTATCGACGACGCGAAACGACTTCTCGTCCACTGTGCCATCCGGCTTAAAGGATCCGCGCAGCACTTCGAGCGCCGGCACTTCCTTCAGCTTCTCGCCCAGGGTGCTCTTGTTGGGCATGGTGAAGCTCAGTTCGACGGCATCCCCGGCCTGGCGCGCTTCCAGGTCCGTAATGGCGATGGGAGTCGGCGGCGCCGGGGGCAGAGGTTCGCCGGGCGCACCGCATGCGTCAGCAAAAAGGATGGAGGAAAAAAGGGCTACGGAAATGGTCAGGGAGGAAAGCGGCCAGCGCGGCGTGTCGGGTCTCGCCCCTTTTCCAGTTTTCATTTTCAATCGTCGGCGCCTACAGAATATACCGGCTCAGATCCTGGTTCTTGACGATGTCGGCCAGTTGCTTGTTCACATACGCCGCATCCACCTTCACCGATTTCTTTTTCAGGTCAGGCGCTTCAAAGGAAATCTCGTCCAGCACCTTTTCCAAAATCGTATGCAACCGGCGCGCCCCGATGTTCTCGGTCTGCTCGTTCACCGTGGTGGCAAATTTGGCGATGGTCTGCACCGCGTCCTCGGTGATTTGCAGCTTCAGGCCTTCCGTTTCCATCAGCGCCACGTACTGCTTGATCAGCGCATTCTTCGGCTCGGTCAGGATACGCACAAAATCTTCTTCCTTCAACGATTGCAGCTCCACACGTATGGGCAAGCGCCCCTGTAGCTCGGGAATCAAGTCCGAGGGCTTGGTTACGTGAAACGCTCCGGCGGCAATGAACAGGATGTGATCGGTGCGGATCATGCCGTACCGCGTATTGACGGTGGTGCCCTCGATGATCGGCAGGATGTCGCGCTGCACGCCTTCGCGCGAAACGTCGGGACCATGCCCGGCCTCGCGTCCCGCCACTTTGTCGATTTCATCGATAAAAATGATGCCCATCTGCTCCGCGCGTTCCACCGCGATGCGCGTCACTTGCTCCATGTCGAGGAGCTTGTTTTCTTCTTCCTGGATCAGGTATTCGAAGGCATCCGCAACGCTCATCTTGCGTTTTTTCTTTTGCTGCCCGAAGAACCCGCTCAACATGTCCTTCAGGTTGACGTCCATCTCCTCGATGCCCTGATTGGAGATGATTTCAAACGACGGCATGGCTCGCTCGCGCACTTCCAGGTCCACCATCCGCTGATCCAGTTTCCCCTCACGCAACTGCGCGCGCAATTTGTCCCGCGTGCGCTGGGTCTGCTCGCGCTGTGCGGCCAGATCCCCTTCGGCCGTTCCCGGCGCGGGAGGCGGCGGCGGAGGAAGCAGCAAGTCGAGTACGCGCTCTTCGGCAGCTTGCTCGGCGCGATCCGCGACTTCATCGAGCTTCTCTTCGCGGATCATATCGATCGAGGTTTCCACGAGGTCGCGCACCATTGACTCCACGTCGCGCCCGACATAGCCCACTTCCGTGTACTTCGAGGCTTCTACCTTCACGAACGGGCATCCTGCAAGCCGCGCTAACCGCCGTGCGATTTCCGTTTTGCCCACACCGGTGGGCCCAATCATCAGGATGTTCTTGGGAAGTACGTCCTCGGCAATTTCCGGAGGCAGCTTCTGTCTGCGCACGCGATTGCGCAAAGCCACGGCGACAGCGCGCTTGGCCGCTGCCTGGCCCACGATGTACTTGTCGAGTTCGGCCACGATTTCGCGAGGTGTCATGTCGTCCAGAGACGGAAGCATTTCTGTTCCATCAGCCTGGGCGGCGCCGTTTCCCCCGGGGAACAGCGTTATTTCCTTCTCCGTCTTGGTAGCCATATGAGTTCGAGTCCTTGCTTGCGCCGAAGCTAGTGAGCCCCGGTGTCCCCGTTAGATCTCTTCCACGGTAAAGTTCGCGTTGGTGTAAATGCAAATTTCGCTGGCGATGCGCATCGCTTCGAGGGCCAATTCCTTGGTGGACAGCTTGCTGTACTTGAGCAGAGCGCGGGAAGCGGCCAGGGCATAAGGTCCCCCGGAACCGATGGCACAGATGCCGTCGTCGGGTTCGATGACGTCGCCATTTCCGGACAGCACAAACGTCGACTTGGCATCGGCCACAATCAGCAAAGCTTCCAGATGCCGCAACGCGCGATCCTTGCGCCACTCTTTCGCCAGTTCCACAGAGCCCTTCTGCAGATTCCCGGAATGTTCCTGCAACTTGCCTTCGAAACGCTCAAACAGAGAGATAGCATCCGCGGTCGAGCCCGCAAAGCCGGCCACCACTTTGTCGCCGTACAGCCGGCGGGTTTTTTTTGCCGTGTGCTTCAGCACGTGATCGCCCATGGTTACCTGGCCATCCGCGACCAACACCACCTTGCTCTCTTTGCGCACGCACAGAACGGTTGTGCCGTGCATCAGTGAATGTCCGCTCGCATGTCCCATCCTGTAAGTATACCTCGCAAGAAGACTGCGGTCATTTCCGGGATGGATTGCCCGAGGCCTTCAGTTTAGTGGAATTTCACGGAAGGAAAGCAGTTGATACATGGGAGGTCTGAGGGCCGTATTGATCCAGCAACTGTCGTAGTAGATGCCCACGCCGCTCACGGTTGGATTAAGGGTGGAAAAGTTGACCGACGCGGCTCCCAATGCGGGATCAGGTAGCGGGCTCCAGTTGTTTGACGGGTCTAGCGTTTGCGCGACGAACATGGCTCCCTGAATTCTGCCAACACCTGAGTTCACCCCGGAAACAATGCCTTTCCCAATCACCAGCACAATCCCGTACCACGAGGCATCAGGATCGTAGATCAGCGTTCCCGTGACCAGGAGCAGTCCGTAGCCGGCGTTATGCCATCCGGTTAGGTCCAAGTCGCCGTTAATGACGATGTTCATTGGATAGGACGCATTCATCGAGCTTGGCAGCTGCGCACCCATCACGCTGGTCGCCGGCGACACCGGCGACAATACAACGTCGGCGCTCTGCGTGATCGTCTGCACCAGCGAATTCAGCGTGCTGGGCTTCAGCATGCTGGACGGCATCGTGCCGGGCGGCGGCGTTACTTGCGCAACACTGGGGGTTGTTCCAGGTGGTGCGGTACTCGTGTAATTGGCCGGAGTCGTCGCGGTTCCGGCCATGATATTCGCTTTTGAAAGATCTGCGCCCCCGGCAGTGTATCCGATTGCTGGAACCGAAGGAGCCACAGGCGTGGTGCAGGACCTGTTAATGGTGTTGTCATTCCCGTTGACAAAGAACAGCGCGGAATTCGCTCCGGTCGGTCCTTGGTAAACCACGTTATTGCCGTCGAGGGTAAGCGCGGAGGGGAAACTCAAGTTTATTGTACCGGGTGCCACCACGTACTGCAGCAGCTTTTGCGTGTTGGGCGGTATGACCGCGAGGGCCGTGATCTCAAGCGCTTGCACCGCCGAGGATGTTGGAACCGTGACTAATCCCGGCTTGGCCGTTCCGCTTATTGTGCTGATGTGCATCGGGTCGTAGTACAGCGGCGAGACTTGGTCAATCGAGCCATCATTGTTCACGTCCAGACCTAACGGCGGACTCAGCGATTTTTCCGTTGCCGCGGTTATCCGCACCCACTTGTACTGTGGTCCCGGGACGCCTCCCGCACCTGAAACCGAATTGATGGTCTGCACCGTCGCGGCCGTCACCGGGATTCCGAATTCGGTTGCGTACTCGTTATCCGCGTAGGGATTCGAACCTGAAAGGTCTGTCGGGTTCACAATTTCATCGCCCGCAGGATTCAAAATGTAAAGCACTTGCGCCAAGGCCATGGAGGGATTTCCCGACGCTGGCATGTACCCAGGAATCGTATTGTTCACATAGTTGGCATTGCGCCATAGCACCCGTCCACGCGCCTCTTCGAGCCCCGCCAGTCCGGCGTAATAAGCGCTCGTGGAGGTGCGATAGTTCTTCGCGAGCGCAGTTTCCGTGCCCGACGAAACGATCAGCGCAATTGCGATCACACTGATCAGCAACAAGGCGAAAATCGCGATGAGCATGGCGGCCCCAGCTTCTCTCCGCCGTTTGATTGATTTGCGCCTCGAGATCATTCTGGTTCTTCTTCGCCCTCGCTAATTATCCGGATTCGAGCGATGGCCTCTTCCATTCAACTCCAGCAACTTCCATTTCTGAGTTTGCAGGTCGCGTTGCGTGGTCTTCACGATCAGGGTCACATCCACATCGCGAATTTGCGTGGCCAGGTCGTCCGCGCCAGCCGTCGGACAGGGTACGGTTCCCGCGGCGGTGTCACAGGTGTACTGGAAGATCGGGACAGGTTGTCCGCCTGGATACATCGTCGGATAGGTGGCGATTAATTCGGCCAGTTGATCAGGCGGCGGAGAATTCATAACGTTCACGATAAAAGGCACCATGGCCGTTGCTGCCGATGTCGCTGCCGCAGGATCGGCGCCTGGGGTCTTAGGTACCACGGAGCGAAACAACGTCGTCCCAACCAATTGGTACCTGATCCAGTTCACCACGCCCGCCGAACTTGTCTCTACGATCAGGTCAAAATCGCTGGGGGTGCCGCATGTTCCACCGCCCGCCGTCCCCACTTGGCACGGAGTGGGCGGGTTGTTTGTATATCCCGGCGCCCAGGCCACGGGGCCATAGGCGTAGAAGTTCGCGGCCGGCACTTCGGAAAACATGGAGAGCGAAGGGTAGCCCGCCTGGTCGAAATCGCTCACAATCTGATCCACAGCCAGGCGCGCCTCCTGAAATGAGCTGGAGATTTGCGTTTCGCTGCCGTAGTTCTTTTGCGCCAGGTTCAGCAATCCAAAGATCGCTCCACAAATTAGCAGAAAGACCACCGTCGAGATCAGCAACTCCATCAGCGTGAACCCCGCCTCCCGGGGATTTCTGACCGGGGCAGTCACTTGGACACCATAGTGTCAAGAGTTACCGGAAGAGCCGTCGAGCGCATTCCGCGTCGAAACACTCCCAGGATAATGCGTCGGCCCGTAGTGATTGGTCCGTTGGTGGAGGTGATCACGGACCAGCGCACGTCATACGCTGCTCCGATGGGGTCACGCGGGTCGATATAGATGAAGCTATAGCCATTCACCGGGGCAACCGAAAAATCGATGATCGGCGAACCTGAACCGGTATTCACCGGACTTCCCACCAGCGTTCCCGGTTGCGTGGGATCACCCAAGTTACAAGTATTTCCCAGGGGACAAGTCACGCCGAGGGGATCGGAGAATGTGCTCGCGTTCAAGGGCTGTGCCCGCATGGCTTCCATCTGGTGTTGCGCAAAGACCAAAGCGGTTCCATCGTTGCGATTATTGGAATTCATCAGTACGGATGTGGGCACAAGTTGCGCCACGGCGACTAGGCCAACAAGAATGATCACCGTGGCCACCAGCAGTTCCATCAAGGTGAAGCCACCCTGGCCGCCGCTTCCCGTTCCGCGATTTGTGAATGCCCGCCTCATTCGTTCTGTCTCAACGCAGCTGTTGCCAATTCCCGTTCACGTCTCCGGTCCACAGCTCGATGGATCCCGCGGGCATCAGCAGCACCGCTCGATATCCAGCTTCCGGAGCGTTGGCGCTCGCCAGGTACAACATATAGACGTTCGACGGGTTCACGGCCCCCCGAGCATCGAAGGTAATCGGTGTCCCACTTGGCGGGACCGCGGTTGTTCCCGAAGCGATTTGTGCCGCAGCAGTCAACGCAGGCACGCCGGGCACGCCGGCAGAGGACACCAAGTTTCCACCGCCTCCCAATAAGATCTGCTGATCGGTGGGATCGGGTTGGTTATCCTTGTTCGAATCCGTAAACAGGATGGTCATCGTGGGGTCGCCGGCATAGGGTTGTATCTGGCAGCTCAACTGCATATTTCTCCGTATGGCTTCGTAACGTGTGAAGCGCAAAATGTCAGCTGTTTGCGAGGCCGCGTTGGATAGCTGGTAAGTATGATAGGCGCGCAGAAACGTGGGCATGCCGATGCCCATCAACACCAGCGCAACAGCCATGGTCACGACGAGTTCCGTCAGGCTGAAGCCGCCGTCGCTCCTTCTCTGCCCGCCTCGATGTGCATTCAGGGCTTTCATGAAATACCGCACCGGCACCGCAGCTGGGTGCTCCGCCTCGTCATTTTGGCCTGGGACCTTCTAACTTATCAGGGTTCCGCCTGTTCAGATAGGATGTGCCGCAACGGCTATTAGCTATCATTTCACATCGCGCTCCAGCGTTTGTTACTTCTTCTTTTTGCCGCCAGCATCCCCGTAGCGCTTCTCCAAAGCCTGTTTTGTGAAGAAGTCCGGCGGGAATTCGGGGTTGATGTGGCAACCCTCGTAGAAGGCCTGGTAGATGCGCCGGCCATCGCGTTCCTTGGTAACCTGCATCGGCAGCTGAATGCCGTCCTTTTCCTGGAAGTTCGAGTAGATCGTGGTCTCGTCGATCTTTTCATTGGTATTCTCGTCGCGAATGGTGACGATGCTGCGGACGAGCAGATGCGTTGAACGATCCACGGCCAGGCGGAACACCCGCTCTTCGGCGTCCGTAATCTCCACCCACTCCACCGGTTTGAGGTCCACCACGGAGCCGCCGCCAAAGCGAATCTGGATACGATCCTCCTTCAGGCGGTTCCGCAGCACATTGTTGATGTTTCTCTTTACCGCTTCCTGGAAATCCGCCACCGCCGGCGCCGGCTCCTCGGAAACTCCCCCGCGGTCCAGGGTCCACCCCTCGTCGCCCGCGAAGATGTCGACGATGTTGCCTTTTTTCGCAAAGTCCGTGCGCTTCTTGTCGGGGTAGGACCAGTATTCCTTAAACTCGATATAGCCAGTCAGAGCCCCATTGTGGCCGAATTGGGCCAGGCGGCCCTCGCAGTCCGATGTTTTTTCGTTCAGATAGGCCGGCCCGCCCAGCGCCGCAATCAACTGCGTCAAGATCTGTCTGCCCTTGGCCTCGCTGGCTTCCGGAGCCATGGTATCCGGGTTTTGCGCTTTCGCCGCCGGCGCCAAAAGGGTCGCCGCCAGTGCTAGACAGAGTTGGCAAGTTCTCAGCCGCACAGCACCGAGCCTCCGTTTACGTTCAAAATCTCTCCGGTCATGAAATTCGCCAGGTCGGAAGCCAGGAACAGAATCGGCCCTGCTACTTCCTCTGCCGTAGCCGCGCGGCCCAACGGGATCACGGACGCCGCCATCTTCTGCCCGGCCTTCGTTTTCAGAACAGGATTGGACATGTCGGTTGCCACCCAGCCCGGTGCCACGCTGTTGACCAGGATTCCATGCCTGGCCAGCTCTGCCGCCAGCCCCTTCGTCAGGCTGATTACCCCGCCCTTCGACGCACCGTAGTGGGTATGAAACGATTCGCCGCGCTGCCCCGCTGTGGAACTAATGGGGATAATCCTTCCGGATTTTTGCTTGATCATCTGCGGAACCGTGAAGTGGATCACGCTGTACACGCTCTTCAAGTTAATGCGGATCATGTCGTCCCACTGCTTCTCCGTCATATTCTCGATAGGCAGGTCTTCCAGGTTCCACACACCCGCATTGGCTACCAGGATGTCCAGCCGCCCCAGACGAGCAACTGTGTGTTCCACCAGTTTCTTGTTATCCGCGTGCTTTCCCGCATCCGCTTTAAATGCTTCCACGCGAGTGCCGTGCTTGGCGGCTTCCTGTTCCACCAGCTTTGCCGCTTCTTTCGCGGAGTTATAACTGAACACCACGTCGGCTCCGGCCTGCGCGAACAGCTTCACCGCCGCTGCCCCAATGCCTCGGGAACCTCCGGTAATCAGTGCCGCCTTTCCTGCCAGTGAGATCATGTTTCCCCCATGTTCAGATTCGTAAATCCAGTAGCCGGTTGGTCGGTCGATGCCGTCAGGGCTTGGACGAGCCGAGTTTTGCTGCCGACTTCGCCGCCTTGACCAATTCCGAAAAGAGCCGCTGCGCCAACGGGTCGCCAGGCATGCGCTCCGGATGCCATTGCACCCCGGTTACCCAGTTCTCCTTGCCGGTCCATTCCACGCTTTCCACAATTCCGTCGTTCGCCTTGCCGGTTATCCGCAACTGCTGGCCAGGCTGTTCCACAGATTGGTGATGCGAACTATTCACCACCGCTTGCGACTCGCCAGCCAGCTCTGCCAAGCGGCTGCCCGGTTCGAAACGCACGTCATGCTGGGGGTCGCTGAACGCGACCGGCCACACATCCTTCTTCCGGTGCGGCATGGTTGTTCCCGTCTCGCTGCGCAGATCCTGTATCAGCGTTCCGCCCAGGTAGACGTTCAATAATTGGCAGCCATAGCAAATGGCCAGCACCGGCTTTTTCTCCGCAAATGCATGGTCCAGAATCGCCCGATCCGTTCGCTCCCGCGGCAGGTCCGGCGGCTCCGACTTACCCTTGTTAATGGCCGCATATTCCTTGGGTTCCACGTCCGCAGGGCTTCCGGGCAGGACAAATCCGTCCAATGAGGCTAGTTGCTCTTTCAGTCCGGCTCCAGCCCCCAAGGACAGCAGTACGGGCTCCCCACCGGCCTCCCGGACGGCGTTCTCGTAGTCCTGGACCTTTGGGCGGATCTGCTCACTCTCTTCCTGAGAGGTGCGCCAGGGAATGCCGATCCGAGGTCGGTTGGGGCTGGCAGGTGTCATGGAACCCCAAATCCTAACATCCGGCAGAGGCCACCGGCAACCGCGCCGCAAACGAGGGGGGCCGTTTTTTCGAGGGGACCGCCCCTTTTGAGCGTCATGGGGAGTGGAAAGCGCCGCTCTTTTTTAAGTTCCCACAGGGTTTTATCGACGTTTTTCCTGATCAACGGATGCTGCGATTGGGCCGATGGCCGCATGCACCCTAATCCATACTCCGTTATCATGGCCGACCATTCGCCATTCCGGGGACCCTGTCAATTCGGCTCCCGTCACTCCATTCGGTTTTCGTTCCCAGTGTTTGTCCGTGAGAACGTAATCAAAGTTGCTCCGATGAGCATGCCATCGGGAGAGCCTGCTAAGCGCATTGCAGAGCCCAGCTGCGTTCGCAATGACATGAATTTTACTCAAAGGGGGTGGACTCGGCCGCATGAAGAAGTTACTAGTCTTCGACCAGCCGCCCGGCGTCAATCTCACACCCTGCTTTTCCATGGTCCAATATTCCGTCACAACATCGCTGGGAGATTTCCGCGCCGGCGTGGCCGATTGCAAGGATGTCGACGCTGCTGCAAGAAAAACAAGGCTCACGAACACTGGGGCTTTCATTGACCTGATTCCCCGCCAGAAGCAGTTCGTCTCCCGGAAAATCTCGTCTTCTGCCTACCGCTGGCCATCCAACATCGGCTTGTCCCGTCCCACCAACGTGCGCCCCGCGCCGCCCTGCAAATCGAAAACCACGACTTCGTTCTCTCCTTCATGCAGCCACGGTCCCGGAACGTAAAGCGTTTTTTGCGGACCAATGTTCCAAACGCGGCCGAGTGCTTGACCGTTGAGCCAGACTTCCCCTTTGGTGAACGCGCTGGTATCGAGGAACGTGTCCGCCGGCGCAGCCACCTGGAACCTCGCGCGATAGAAGCACGGGCCCTCGCACGGGTTCTTCGTAAACGTATAGGTTGCGGGCTGCTCCATCGGCAGGCGATAGATGTCCCATCCCGATACTGGCTTGCCGTCCAACGTGACTTGCCCGATGATTCCTTTGCGTTCCTTCCGCAGGATGATGTTGAAATTAATGCGCCCGGTATTCTCCACCAGGATATCGAGTTGCGCGCCGGCAGCCGGTACGTCCAGGGAAAGTTTTTTCTGATCGAGGCGGCGATCCAGCGTGCCCGCCAGCTTTCCGTCGAGGTACACCTGCGCATAATCGTGCAGCCCATCCACAGCGAGACTCCCTTTGGCTGCGCCATTCAAGTGCGTGCGGTAAAGGATGTAGCCGTACGCTTGGCCCAAGTCTTCCATGCTCTGAAGTTGCTCAGAATGCACGGGAGCCGGCAGAACCCGCCACAGCGCCACAGTTTCCTCCACCTTGAATGCTGGAACTTTCATGGCTGGCGCGACCGTTGGCAGGGCGGGGGGTACCGTCCCGGTAGCTTTCGCGATTACATTGCGGAACAAGGAATATTTCGGAGTGGGCCGGCCGCTCTCATCGAGCGGCGAATCGTAGTCGTAGCTGGTCACGTCGGGCTCATAGTTTTTGCCATTGCTGTTGGCGCCGTTCATCCAGCCGAAGCTGGTTCCGCCATGGAACATGTAGAGACTGACGGAATAGCCCTGCTTCAGCATCCAATCCAGGTTGTCCGCTTCGTTGTCCGCGTTGGTGGAGGCATGCTTGCCGCCCCAATGATCAAACCAGCCATCCCAATATTCGCTGTTGAAGAACGGGCCATTGGGCCGAATCTTCTTTAACTTTTCGAATTCTTTCCGGGCTGCGCCCGCGTCTGCGCCGCCAAAATTGATGCCCACGGGCAAATCGGGAAGGGAACCGGCCGGAACCTGTTCAACGCCGTCGGCGGTGTACAGCTGGGATTTTGTGAATCCCGCGTCCAGCAGCATGCCGCGGATTTTTTCCATGTAGGCATGGTCGTGGCCGAAGGAACCGTATTCGTTCTCAACCTGCACCAGGATGATTGGGCCGCCATTGCCGACCTGCAACGGCGCTAATTCCTGGCCCAAACGCTTGAACCAACGCGCGGCCGGTTCAATGAATTTCGCATCGTTGCTGCGCAAAACCAGGGAATGGTCCTTCAGCAACCACGCCGGGTAGCCGCCAAATTCCCACTCCGCACACACGTAGGGACCCGGCCGCAGAATTACATACAGCCCTGCCTGCTGCGCTTCGCGGATGAATTCGGCGACATCGTTGTTTCCGGAAAAGTCGTAAGTGCCCGGCTGCGCTTCGTGCACGTTCCAGAAGACATACGTGGTGACAGCGTTCAGTCCAATCGCTCGCGCCATTCGAAATCGCTCGCGCCAGTAGGCCGGCGGGATTCTCTGGTAATGCATTTCACCGGAAATGATCTGGAATGGTCTGCCATCCAACTCGAAATGGCCGTTTTTCACCGCGAAACTGTGGGGCGCAGTCTGTGGTGCCAGGGGTGTTGCAATCGCGACTGCGGAAGCAATGGCAATTGCCTGAAGCCATCTTGTTAGCATAGTCGGCTACACTCTTTTCGCGAGGATTTCTGGCATGGCCTTTTCCAAACAATACTCCGGCCTTTTGAAAAATGCCGGCAGTTCACGGAATTTCTGCTGGAGCTTTTCCCTGGTTTCAGCTCGCACCGTCACGTGCCCCACCTTGCGTCCTTGGCGCGGTTCTTTTCCATAAAGATGAAGATGGGCGTTGGGCACGGCCAGCACCTCCCCGGGTGTTGGAACCTCTGCGATCAAGTTGACCATCGCCGAATGCCCTTCGCTGGCCGTCGACCCCAGCGGCAGCCCCAGGATGGCCCGCAAATGGTTTTCAAACTGGCTGGTTTCCGCACCCTCGATGGTCCAGTGCCCCGAATTGTGCACTCGCGGAGCCATTTCGTTTGCCAGCAATCGCCCCTGCAACTCGAAAAACTCGATGCACAACACTCCCACGTACTGCAGCTCCTGCAGAACCTTTCGCATCGCCGTTTCCGCTAGTTGTTGCAAGACGTCGGTGAGATTCGGAGCGGGTGCCAAGGAGAGTCGCAGAATTCCGCCGCGGTGGTGGTTCTCGACCAAAGGATAAAACGCGGTTTCGCCGCTCCTGCTGCGCACTCCCAGCAGGGACACTTCGCGCTCAAAGGGCACGAACTTCTCCAGAATCATGGACACATCAGGCAGATTCGGCCGCGCGCTGTCCACGTCTTCACGCGTGCGCAACAGCCACTGCCCCTTGCCGTCGTATCCCATGCGGGTGGTCTTGACGATTGCCGGAAGGCCGATCCGCTCGAGGGCCTCGTCAAGGTCCCCGCGCTTCTCGACATCCGCAAAGTCCGCCGTCGGTATCCCCAATTTTTGAAAGAGTCGTTTCTCGCGTCGCCGGTTCTGCGCCTCTTCCAGGGCTGCCATCGGCGGATAGACCGGCGCGCGCCCGGAAAGGAATCGTACTGCGTTTACCGGGACATTTTCGAATTCGTAGGTTACCACTTCCAGTCCGTGCGCGAATTTCTCCAGCGCTGGCTCGTCCAGATAATCGGCGGTCACGCGGTGCGCGATGCGCCCGACAGGTGCTTCTGGCGAAGGATCGAGAAACCGGAAATGCAGACCCAGGGGATAACCCGCCAGTGCCAGCATGTAGCCGAGTTGCCCGCCGCCCAGAATCCCAATGGTCATGCGTGCTTCTTCCCCTTGGAACTTTCCGAGACTGCTGCTGCGCTGCTTGCGGCGGAAACGCACGGGTCCGGATTCGCCAGGACTCTTTCCGTCTGCGCCTTGCGGAATTTGCGCAACGCTTCGCGATATTGCGGGTATTTCACTCCCAGAATTGCCGTGGCCAGCAACGCCGCATTGATCGCTCCCGCTTTCCCAATGGCCATGGTTCCCACGGGAATTCCTCCCGGCATTTGCGCGATGGAGAGCAGGGAATCGAGCCCCTGCAAGGCCTTCGATTCGATGGGCACTCCCAGGATGGGCAATATCGTTTTCGCTGCAGCAATCCCCGGCAAGTGCGCCGCGCCGCCTGCACCGGCAATAATCACCTGCATGCCGCGTTGCTCCGCTTGCGATGCGTACTCGAAGAGCAAGTCGGGCGTGCGATGCGCGGAAACAACGCGCGTCTCATAGGGCACACCTAGCTCGCCCAGTGTTTTGGCGGTGTGTTCCATGGTTTCCCAATCGGAGCTGGAGCCCATGATCACGCCGACCAATACCTGGTTCTTTGCTGCAGATTTTTTCGAATCGTTGGTCATTTGTCTCGCTTTTTCGCACAAAAGAGAACGCCGGCCACCCGGCCGGCTGTGTCGCGATAGGCCCTTATTCTACGCCTTTCTTAGCACGATGCGACTTTTCTCGCTTCCCGCCACGCTTGCCGCACTTGTCCCACCAGATACAGCGAGCCGGTAATTACGATCACGTCGTGCGGCTCGGCTTTAGCCAGCGCTGCCTGCACGGCCTTCTCCGCATCGCGGACCGCGAAATGCCGCGCCGCGTGGTGCCCGGCAATTTCCTGTAATTGCGCCGCGCTAATCGCCCTGGGCGTCCGTGCCTCCGTGAAGATCACCTCTTCCGCGTGCGGGAACAGCAGCCCTGCCACCTCGTCCACGGCCTTATCGCGCATCGCCGCATAAATCAGAAATACTCTGCGCCCCGCAAAATTCTCATCCATGAAGCGAGCCAGTTCGCGCGCTGCTCCCGGGTTATGCGCCCCGTCGAGGTACACGTCGGGACGGGACTGCAATTTCTCGATCCGCCCCGGCCACTGCGCTGCCGCGATTCCCTGAACGATATTTTCATCGCTGATGCGGTAGTTGCGCTCCTGAAGCACGGTTGCTGCGGCCACGGCGTTCAACGCATTTTGTAATTGGAAACGTCCCGCAAGCTGCGGCGCAAGTGTTAGTCGCCTCCCGCTAACGCGCTCCTCAATCTCCGTGCGTACGCATCCGTTTTGTATTTCTTCGCGGATGACTCGGAACGCTTTGTCGGTCTCCATTACAGGGCAGTCGAGTTCCTCCGCCTTCGCCCGCAATACTTCGCAGGCTTCTGGCGGCTGCGGCGCAAACACCGCCGGCACACCGGCCTTCAAGATCCCGGCCTTTTCGCCCGCAATCTCACGCAACGAATGTCCCAGAAAATTCTCGTGATCGAAATCGATGCGCGTAATCACGGAAACGACGGGAGTCAGAAGATTCGTGGCGTCCAGGCGTCCTCCCAATCCCACCTCCACAACCGCAAATTCCACGCGTTCCCGCGCGAACGCCTCAAACGCCAGCGCCGTCACGCATTCGAAATACGTTGGATGCGCCCTCAGCTTGCTTTCCGCCAGCAGCTCCTCAATCACCGCAAGAATCCGCGTGAAAAGCTCCGCGAACCGCTCATCGCTGATTTGCTCGCCGGCGATGCGGATGCGTTCATTGATTCTTTCCAGGTGCGGGGAAGTATTCAGCCCGGTACGAAATCCCGCGTCAGATAATATCGCTTCCAGGAATGCCGCCGTCGAGCCTTTGCCATTCGTCCCCGCGATGTGGACCGACGGGTAGGCGCGGTCCGGGCGGCCCAGCCGCTCCATCAGGGCGGTTATGTTTTCCAGATTGAATTTGGCTGCCGCCGCTTGCGTGGGAGCGGCCAGTTCGCGTCCAAGTGTCAGGAGATACCGGACCGCGCGGTCGTAATTCATTTCAGTTCATCAGCAGGTCGAGCACGTTGGCGATGAAGCCCTTCAAATCTTTGCGTTGGACCACCGCGTCGAGAAACCCATGTTCCAGCAGAAATTCCGAACGCTGGAATCCTTCTGGAAGTTTCTGGCGGATGGTTTGCTCGATCACGCGCGGCCCGGCAAATCCAATGAGCGCGCCCGGCTCGCCGATGTTCAGGTCGCCCAACATCGCGAAACTCGCGGTCACTCCGCCCGTCGTGGGATCGGTGAGCACCGAAATGTAGGGCAGTTTGGCCTCGTCCAGTCGCGCCAGCGCCGCCGATACTTTTGCCAACTGCATCAGGCTGATGGTTCCCTCCATCATGCGCGCACCGCCCGAGCAGGACACTACGATCAACGGCTGTCGCGTGGCGATGGCCATTTCAATCGCCCGCGTCACTTTTTCTCCGACCACGGCCCCCATCGAGCCGCCGATAAATCCAAATTCCATCGCGCAGCAGATCACCGGCCGGCCATTCAGCTGGCCTTCCGCCGTGATGATCGCGTCGTTCATACCCAGCTTTTTCTGCGCGTCCTTGATGCGCTTGACATACGGCTTGGTGTCTACAAACTTTAGCGGATCGGTCGACACCATCCCCGCGTCGTGTTCGGTCCAGTGCCCATCCAACAGCAACGCCAGCCGTTGCTTGGAATTCATTTTGAAATGAAACTGGCACTTCGGGCAGACCAGCAGATTTTCTTCCAGATCCTTGCGGAAAACGATCGCGCGGCACGATTCGCACTTGACCCACAATCCTTCGGTGCGCACACGCCGTTCTTCGGGCGGCGTCGCCTGGTCAATCGACTTCTTCTCTCGTTTAAACCAAGACATAGTAGTTTCAGTTCTAAGTTATCAGTTCTAAGTACGACTTACCAACTCTGGTCGAAGCCGCGCAGCTTTTGAACCTGCCGTCATACCGGTGTACCGAAAACTTAAAACTGTTTACCGATAATTTTATCCTGCTTCCTGATCTGTGCTATCTGATGGCGCTCAGCAAATCCGCGCAGTCTACCGCGGCCTGTCAATAATCGATTCCCCGTTGAGCCAGTATACCCTTGGTATACGGGTGTTTCACTTCTTTCATCTCCGTCACCAGGTCGGCTTGCTCCACGAGTAACGGATGCGCGTTGCGCCCCGTGCAGATCACGTGGACCTGCTCCGGCCGCGCCTGCAACGCATCCACAACCTTGGCCGCATCCAGCATTTTGTAGCTGATGGTGTAATTAATCTCGTCGAGCACCACCAGGTCGTACTTCCCGCTATAAATTGCCGCGCGCCCGGACTCCCAGCATTCTTCGGCCAGTCGAATATCTTCCGGGTCCGTTTCCGCTCCGCCCACCTTCACGAACCCGCGCCCCATGGGACGAATCTCAAACTTGTCATCGCCCAACATTTTCGCTGCGTCGAGTTCACCGTAGTGCCACGAACCCTTGATGAACTGCACCATCAGCACGTGCAATCCCTGTCCTACCGCGCGAAACGCCGTGCCCAGCGCGCAAGTGGTCTTACCCTTGCCCGGCCCGGTATAAACAATCAGCAATCCTTTTCCTTCCGGCATGAATCCTCACCTTTCAGATTTCAGCGCCGCACCTCTACAACCCTAGCCGTTTCACAAACTCATCCACAATCACGCGCACATGTTCCAGCGCCACTTCGGTAAGCGGTTTCTTGGGCGGCAGGTTTGTGTCTCGCAATACGATCCACAGCCCCGGCCGGTACTGTTCATCTCCCGGGCAAATCGCGCCGGTCAACTGCGTAATTTCAAAATGCGGAACTTCCGTCAATTCCAGATCCTGTAAGTGGCTGGTATGGCGCAGCGGCGGCGGATTGGCCACCAGTTCCGTCAAGACGCCCCTGGCATCATCCACAAGATCGCGAAATCCTTGCGACACCAGCAGCGCATCGATGTCCCGCGGCGTCGGTTGTTCCACTCGATCCAGATCATAATCCGGCAGCGGTTTCTCGAGCGGTATCTCAATGGCCACGGATGGCTGGTTCTGATCGGGTGCAATTCGTATCGGCATTTTTTCTCCGTCGCCCATTCAACCACGGAACACAGGAAAACGCACACACGCTGGCGATAACTTCACCCCGATGGAACGCTATTTCGGATACGGGCTCCCCGACAGGATCGCAAGGGCCCGGTAAATCTGCTCGGCCAGCATCACGCGCGCCAGTTCATGCGAATAGGTCATGGCGCTCAATGAAACTCTTTGCCTCACTTGTTCGCGCAAAACTTCCGGGAAGCCGTCCGCGTCGCCACACACGAAAATGATCTCGCGGGTTCCGCAGTCGCGCTGCTCGCCCAACCACTTCGCAAACGCAACGGAATCGTAGACCTTGCCTGCCGCATCCAGCAGCATCGGCGTTGCCGCGCGTTCCGCCAGCAGCTTTTTCAATGCGGCCTCGCCGTCGCGCACCTCTGTCACTTCCGCCGGCCACGACCTCGCGATCCTTTTCACATAATCGTCCAGGACGGCACGCAGCTCAGGGCGGCGCGTCTTTCCGAGCATCAGGAGGCGAATTCGCATGCGGGGATTTTACTCTTATTTGCCGCTGTACCACTGTTGGTGAGATTTGCGAGATAGAAAGCAGCGCTTCGCCACGTCTCGGGTAGCTCCGGCCTTCAGGCCTGAGGATTTTCCCGGTCAGCTGCTATGGAGCGCACCCTTACTTGTTAGCCGCCGCCGGCTTGGCCGCGCCTCAGCGTGTTTGACGACCCGTTGCCGCTGACTTCCGCCTGCGACGGCTCCGGTACCAGTCCGTACTTTTTGCGCTTCTCGAGCAATGTCTTTCTGCTGATTCCCAGGATCTCCGCAGAGCGCCCAATTTGTTGTCCCATAACTTCGAGGGTCTGCACGATGGCTTCCCGCTCGATGTCCTCGAGCGAGCGCAGCCGCGATTCCTGCTCGCCCTTATCCGAACTGGTGCGCACCTCGACCGGGAAGTCCTCCAGTTCGAGAAGTTCTCCCTTGCCGGTAAGCACGGCCCGTTCCACCGCCGATTGCAGCTCCCGAACGTTGCCCGGCCATCTGTATCCCTGCAACAGGCGCCGGGCGTTGTCGCCGAGCCTGGTATGCGGTTTTCCATGCTTTGTGCGCAAGGCCACAAGAAAGAATTCCGCCAGCGGTAAAATGCTGGCGCGCCGCTCGCGCAGGGGTGGCACCCAGATTTTCACGACGTCCAGGCGATAGTACAACTCTTCGCGGAATCGTCCTTCTTTCACGGCCGTGGCCATGTCCGCGTTGGTCAGGGCAATCACGCGCGCCTCCACCTTCAATGTTTCCTTGCTGCCGATTCGTTCCATGGACTGGTCCTGAAGCACGCGCAGCAGCTTCGCTTGGGCTCCCGGAGTCAACGATGCCACGCCGTCCAGGACCAGCGTGCCCTTACCCGCCATTTCCAGCTGCCCGATTTTCCGCTCTTGTGCGCCGGGAGACGCGCCGCGTTCGTGGCCGAAAATGTCGCTCTCAGCCAGGTCCGCGGGCAGTCCTCCGCAATCGATTCGCAAAAACGGGGAATCGCGCCGTGGGCCGATCTCGTGAATCAGCCGCGCTAGGTATTCTTTTCCGGTGCCGCTCTCTCCGGTAATCAGGATCGTCGTGGGAACTGGGGCTATCTGTTGCGCGAGTTCGAAGAGACGCTGCGACGCCGGATCTTCGGCGATCCAGGGCAATCGCTCTGTAGTCATGTTGCTGGACTTCTCCAGCCGCCTGCGTTTCCCGGAGGCAGCGTTTCCGGGCTGGGCCTAACTTACCTTCTCGGAAAGCTCCCCCGCGCTTTGTCCCTCTGCGTCCGGAACCTCAAGCTTGGGAGCGGCTCTCCACAACCTCTCCAAATCGTAATAGCGTCTCGCCTGCTCGCCAAAAACGTGCACGATCATTCCGCCAAAATCCAGCAGCGCCCATTCCGCCGAGCGATGTCCCTCACGGTGCTGCGGCGTGCGCTGCAATTCCTTGTACAGCTGCTCTTCCACTTCGGTGCAGATGGCCTGGATCTGCGGTGTGCTGTAGCCCGTACAAATCACGAAATATTCCGTGAACGCCCCCAGCCCTTCCAGGTTCAGGACGGTAATGCCGCCCGCTTTCTTGTTCTGCGCGGCCTCTACTGCCAGCCGCACTCCCTGGGGTAGTTGTTCCAATTTCACCGGTACAAGCCTTGTTTCAAAATGTATTCCTCCACCCTGGCGGATACCAGCCCGTGAATCGATTGGCCGCGATTCGCCTTCTTTCGAATATCCGTAGCGCTCACGTCGCTGGCTACGTTTTCCAGAAGGTACACGGTTGTTTGATGCAGCCGCCCCACAATCGGTGTTCCGGCGCCGATGGCGTCGGATTCTTTGTCGCGTCTGGCTTCCGGCCGCCCGTGCAAATCGGGTGGGATCACCAAGCGCAGGGCCTCCAGCCGGATGCCTGGCCGGTTCGCAATCACGAAATCGCAGAGTCCTAGCAGCGTTTCATACTCCTTCCACATGGGAATATCCAGAAACGCATCCGCGCCGATAATGAAGAATATCCGGTCACCTTGTTCATGATAAGCATGACGGAAGTACCGAACGGTATCCACTGAATAGTGTAATTGCGTGCCGCTGAAATCCTCTCCCGCCTCTGCCAGCGAGGGGACAAAATGAGGATGTTCCGTGCAAGCCAGCGCCACCATGGCAAACCGGTGGGGAAACGGCGCCAGATGCTGTTTCAGCTTGTGCGGAGGGCGGCTGGCCGCGATGAAGTGTATCCCGTCGAAATTGAAGCGGCGGTCGGCCGCGCGAGCCACCGCCAGGTGTCCGGAATGGATGGGGTCAAAGGAGCCGCCAAAAATGGCAATGCGCCTTGGATGATGTTTTGCCGCCGTGCGGTGAGCTTGCGCGGTCGTCAACGAGCCTCCCAATGTGCCTCGCCCAATTCTCTCACGATTTCTTTGCCATGGAAGGGCCGCCGTCATCCTCTTCCGGGCCATCTTCCGGTTCCATCGCGTCGCCATGCTCAAGCTTTACTTCCTCGCTGGGCTCTTCCACTTCCTCCCGCGGAATCTTATCGAGTGCGTCGGCCATCCCCTTCATCAATGCCTTGACGCCTTCCCCAGTCGCCGCGGAAATCGCGTGAAACTCCAATCGCTCTTTCTTGCAGAACTTTTGCAGTTCTTCGAGCCGGGTGCGGTCCGTCGTGGCGTCCAGCTTGCTTGCCACGACAATCATGGGTTTTTCCATCAATCCCGCGCTGAACGCCGCTAGCTCGGCATTGATAATCTGGAACGCCTTCACCGGGTCCTCATCGGTTGCGTCGCTGGTGTCGATCAGGTGTACCAGCAAACGCGTCCGCTCCACATGCCGCAGAAAACGAATCCCCAGCCCGGCTCCCTGACTCGCTCCTTCAATCAGCCCAGGCAGATCCGCAACAACAAACGTTCGCCCCAATTCCGTCCCATGGCCACCGGTCCCGCCGTCCACATTGACGACCCCCAGATTCGGCTGCAGCGTGGTAAACGGATAGTTCGCAATTTTCGGCCGCGCCGCGCTGATCACCGAGATTAGCGTCGACTTTCCGGCGTTCGGGAATCCTACCAGTCCCACATCCGCGAGCAGCTTCAGTTCCAGCCGCAACCGCCGCTCTTCTCCCGGTTGGCCTTCTTCCTTTTCCCTTGGCGCCTGATGCCACGGCTTTGCGAAGTGCTGATTGCCGCGTCCGCCGCGCCCGCCTTGTGCCACCAGAACCCGTTGCCCCGGCTTCTTGAGGTCCGCCAGCAGCTCTTCTCCTTGCTCATCGAACACCAGCGTGCCCACCGGCACTTTCAGGATCATGTCGTCGCCGGACACTCCGGTGCAATTCGATCCTTCGCCGTGTCTTCCGCGATCCGCCTTGAACTCCCGGTTGTAGCGGTAGCGCAGCAGGGTGTTGTCGTTCACGTTTGCTTCCAGGTAGATGCTGCCACCGACGCCGCCATCTCCGCCCGAGGGACCGCCCCGGGGAACGTACTTCTCCCGCCGGAATGCCACGCATCCGTTCCCGCCGTCGCCGGCCTTCACATAAATCTTTGCTTCGTCAACAAACACGCTTCATCCTCGTTCCGTTCTTCCTTGTGTCGGCCCGCAACCCGCCTAGTTTTTTGGCTTGGACACTGGAATATATCCCATCGACGCCAGAAATTGGTCCGCCTTCAGATAGGCCTCGTACCGTGTTTTGTCGGCTTCTTCTTTCGCCGTTGTTGTCCCTTCCGGCGGCTCCAGCATGTGCCCCACGCGCGGATAAATCTCCAATTCGCAGCGGTTTCTTGCTTGCCTCATCTTCTCGCAAAATTCCGCCAGGGATGCCGGCGGTATCGCTGCGTCCAGCGCACCGGTAAGGATGATCGTGGGCGGCAACCCTCTGCGCACGTGCTCTCCAAGTTCGATGCTCGCGATGTCTTGGCGCTTTCCTGCCAGTGCGTGGAACCGGACGCTCTTTTCGACGTTCAGCGCCGGGGAAACCAGCACCAGAACGTTCGGCACCGCGCCCAATTCATCCTTCGAGGGCGCCTCTTCCGTAATCGCCGTGGCCGCTGCCAGCAGTCCTCCCGCCGATTCCCCATAAGCGCCAATGCGCTTTGCATCGATGTTCAGCAGTTCCGCCTGGCTGCGCGCCCAGCGCACCGCCGCCCGGGCGTCTTCCGCGGCGTCGAACGGTGTAACACTATCGCCATTCGCCAGCCGGTAGTCCACGGAGATACCCACCATTCCCAGCGACGTGAAGTAGCGCGCCTGCCCGAACGTCCATTCGGCCGAACCGTGATTCCAGGCCCCGCCGTGAAACACCAGCATCGCTGCCCGCGGCTTGCCGTATTCGCTGTGCGGCGGCTCGAAGACGTACGCCTTCATTTCTCTGCCGTCCACGCGTTTGTAGGTGTAGGCGTCCGGCTGGGCAGCTCCCGCGCTTTGCGTCTGGGCCAGCGCGCCGCCGCTCAGGCACACCTTCACTGCCAGGGTGCCCAGCAACAGAAAATGCAAGCGCATCTTCATTCGCGCAAAGGAAAAAAGGGCGGAGTCTCTCCGCCCTTTCAATATCGCTCCCAAGCTGTGTCGAAGGCAATCCCTACGGCTTCAGTTCGCGGCCTTGGCCTGCTCCGCCGGCGTCACGCTGATAAAGCGCCCGCGGTTGCCCTTGTCTTCGAACTTTACATAGCCCTTCACCAGCGCAAACAAGGTGTCATCCTTGCCCTGCGCTACGTTTTCGCCGGCTTGGTGTTTCGTTCCGCGCTGCCGCACCAGTATCGTGCCGGCATTCACCAACTGCCCGCCAAACCGCTTTACTCCCAGCCTCTGTCCGTGTGAATCGCGGCCGTTTGTTGACGAGCCGCCGCCCTTCTTATGTGCCATGGCGCAATCCCTTTCGCTTTATCGTGGCCGGCTTGTATGCCGGTCTTTTAGAGCTTGATCTCGCTGACCTGCACGGCCGTGTAATTCTGCCGGTGGCCTCGCTGAATCTTGTATTGGTTGGTTTTCTTGAACTTCAGAACGGTCAGCTTCTTGGCCCGGCCTTGCTCCACGATCTTTCCGGTCACGCTGGCCTTTCCCGCGTCCGTTCCCGCCAATATCTTCTTGTCATCGGTGTGCACCGCCAGCACGGTGCCAAACTTTACCTGCTCGCCCACATCACCCTTGACCCGCTCTATGCGGATGGTGTCGCCGGGTGCGACACGATACTGCTTTCCCCCGGTCTGTATGACGGCGTACATCAGTCCTCCAAAGCTATAGACAAACCACTATTATACGGGTCCCTTCGCCCACCCGTCAACGCACAGAATGCGATGAATGCGATGATGCGATGTCCGGAATCGGAGACAACAGCGCGCCAAACTGCCCTCTTTTGCATGTTTGCGGTGCAACACCGGTCCAATGCCCACACGTCCGATTGCCGCTGCCAACTCGCTGCCTAAGACGTAGTGGGGGGTACAATCGACTCATGAGCAAGCCCAGCGTCCTAATCGCCGAATCCGACCCGATGATGGCGAAGTTTCTGATGACCAACTTGCAGCTCCTGGGTTGCGAGGGGGTTGTCGAATCGACGCCCGAAGGCGCCATTCGTCGGGCAGCCGTACGCCACCCCGATTTCGCTTTTGTCGCCAGGCTCATGCCCGGTGACGGCGGAGCGCTTCTCGCAACGCAATTGCAGAAGGCTTCGCCCAAAACGACTCCGATGATTCTCGATGTCTTGCCGGGGATCGGTGTCTCGTCCGCGTGGGAATCAGAAAAGCCGTTCGAGTTGTTGGTAGTCCCTTTCCTCTTGGAAAAGTTACGCTCTATGCTTCGGCAGAAACGTGGACGCAACCGCCATTAAAACGCGCTTCAACTCCTGGAAAAATCGTGCCAGCTCAACCGGTTGATGCAACACCAGCTGATCAGTTAATCCGATAATACTAATCCCAGCGGAAAATTCGGCATCGGCGTTATCAGGAAGTAGCGCCCTACTCACTTTGCCGTTCCGCTGCTCATGGCCACTGCTACACTCGCCACATGAGCGTTTCCAGGTTCGCTCGAATTTGCGTCTGTCTCGGCGTTGTCGTTCTATTGCTTGCCTTGTTCCCAATCGCCTCGGCAACGAACAACGCGACCGGACGCTTTGAGGTGTACTGCGATGGTTTTGGATTCTTCCTGTCGAGCATCGACGGGGCGCCGGCGCCAGGAAAACTGTTCCTATTCTTATATACCGGGTTTCCCGGTATCAATTACGTGCCCAAGGAAAAGTGGAAAGACGTTTATGTCTATAGCAATGGATGTATCGCTGATGGTAAATGCGAAGTCCTCGCGCGCGGAAAAGTTTGCCTCGACGACGAGGCACTGCCCGATGCCAGTCGCGTCTCTGGGAAATACGAAATCGAACTGAACGGCCAACATCTCCGAGGCCAGTTTGCTGCAAAACGGCGCGATTATAAACACCCGCCACGACTGTGCATGTGAGCCCACTTTTCCGGTTGTGAACAGAAGCGGCAGAAAGAGACGCAGCTCCGCTTGCCAAGCCGCCTCGCAAAGAGAATTCGTGAGAAAAAGCTGTAGTTTCCTCACTTTTTATTTTTATGTATTTTTGCTCGAGTACCCGCCGGCGCATTGCTCTTCAATTTGATCTGATTGTAATCAACGGCGGCACGGACGAGATTTTTTAGAGCCCGCTCATTAATCTTGTCGCCCTCGAATAAATCAATCGCTCGCCACGCGTTACCTCCCAGGCCGGCGTTGAAGAGCTTGTCAGTATCAGGGAGCCTCGCCCCGTGGGCAAAGGTAAGCTTGACTTTATCTTTGTGGGCGTTGGCGACCGCGATTATTCCGTCGCGAGACCACACTGGGCTTCCCATCCACTTCCATTCTTCGATGATCTCCCGGTCGGCCTCAAGGATGCTCTTGCGGATGCTGGCGAGCGTTTTGCCACGCCAGTCTGTGAGTCCTGCGATCAGTTGGTCAATACGTTCCGATGGATTCATTGGATAATCTCTATGCCTCCAATGCTTGTCCCGTCTTCATGCGAGTAGTCTTGCAATCTCTTCGAAATAAATCGTCCGAGGACATGGCCTTTCCACATCCAAAGTCGCGAAGGCCGCAGTACAGGAACGAAGACAAACCGAACCTGCACGGCGTAGTTTGGAATTTCTTCAAACGGACTATAAATATAACCGAGTATTGCAATGCTAAACACCATGTGAATCCAGCGAAAAATCGAACGTTGGGTGGCCTCTTTCATGATTAATTTGCCTTCCATTTATTGGCGATAGCGCGTCATGTGCTGGCGTCGCGCGGCCGGCCGCCCGTTCACTCGGTGCGTCGCCCGCTGCCCCACCTGGTGGCATACGGCAGCACGAACAAGTACAGACCGGTGAACAGCAGCAAGGCGAGTGGCAACACCGCCAAGAGGCCCACCCTAGGGGTATACTTCCCCTGTACCACGGCGACGATGTTGACGATGACGGCCACCGTAAAGGCCATGGACAGCCAACGGTGGGTCTGCCGAACCCATTTGTTCCAGTTCAGTGACATTGTTTTGCGTTCCTCCCCGATTCACGACTTTTGCGGAGCCTGAGACGGCCACTTGGCCGTTTCGGTATCGAACTGCTTGGCGTACTCCGCCTTCAGCCGCTGCCAGTCGAACTTCGTCGCCTCACCACCAGCGATACGTCCAATCGGCTCACCCGCGAGGAGCCGCTCGAGGACGTCGAAGCAGATGTGCCAGCCCGCGGCGCCCCACGAGATGAAGCGGCGATCGATGTTGTGCCACAGCGTCAGGCGCGTCCCGCCACCACCAAAGGCTTCCAGTTCCCAGCGGATATCGTTGGCACCCCAGTTGTACTCAAGCACCTTGGGAGCGTCGGCGCGCGTCACTCTTGTTTCGGAAACCTGCGGCGTGGGCGCTCTCACCGTGGTGAGCTTCACCGTGGTTCCAACCGTTGCCAGGCTTCCGTCGGCTTCAAAGGGTGCCCACTCGCGCAGATGCGCTGGCTCGGTAAGCGCCTGCCAGACTTTATCCGGCGAGTGGCGCAGTTCTCTGATGAGAATAAGCGTCCACTTCTCTCCGTCCTTTCGTATCTGCGCCCCGCTGGCCGGACCCGGTGTGTACTGCTCGCGATCGCTCATTTTCTTCTCCTTAGTGTGAGTAACGTGCCAGCTGGGTCAGCTGAATCAGGTTGCCGCAGGTGTCCTTGAGCATCGCAATGGTCGAGCCGGTCACGTCGGTGGGCGGCATCGTGAACTCGGCCCCGCGGGCCTTGATCCGCTCGTAGTCGCCCTTGACGTCGTCGGTGAAAAACATGGACGCGGGCTGGCCCTGTTGAAACATAGCCTGCTGGTACGCTTTGGCTGCGGGGTTATTGTTCAGCGCCAGCTGCAGCTCCGTGCCGTCCGGCTCCTCAGGCGAGGCCACCGTCAGCCAGCGATATGGGCCCTGGCTGAAATCGGTCTTCTTGGCAAAGCCCAACACCTCCGTATAGAAGTGCAGGGCCTTGTCCTGGTCGTCCACGTACACGCTCATCACTTTGATTTTCATTTCGTTTCTCCTTTGTCACGTTCGCGGTTTGGGCCGCGCCGCCTTCTTCTTGTCTTGCCTTTCGCTGCTGTTGACTGATCCATCTGGTCGAGGTGGCGTTCGAGAGCATCTACATGAGCGGACCAGAACCGGCGGAACTGAGCCAGCCACGCATCGACCTCCTGAAACGGTTCAGGTTTGAGCCGGTAGAGGCGGCGCTGTGCGTCCACCGTAGATTCTACGAAACCGGCCTCGCGCAGCACTCGCAGGTGCTTTGACACCATCGGCTGCGGCATACGAAGCTGACGCTCGATCTCTCCCACCGACTGTTGTGACGAGACCAGGAGGCTCAGTATCGCGCGGCGGTTCGGCTCCGCAATGATTTCGAACACAGATTCCATGCTCTTCGTATACTCTACAGGGCATATACGTGTCAAGGTATATTCAAACGTATCGCTTGTGCGCGGAATGGCAGCAATGGCATCGACCTGACGGGGTGACGTTTGCAATGTTCTAGTGCTCGGGCAGCTCGTCGATTTGCCAAGGCGGTATTACGGTCTTATTCCCGAACAGTTCGGTGTTGTGGTGCTCCTCGTAGTAGCGGCAGGTTGCTTCTGGCTAATCCTTCAGAGAAGCCGGCCAGGACAGAAATGTTAAGGTTGCACCCTGCTAGCTCAGCGAACCCGCGTACCTGGGAGACGCTTCGGTGAAGGTACGTCAGCTGACGATACCCAAAGAATTGCCATCACACGGAAAGCAGCGCGCTCGTTGTAAGCGCCAGATCAACTTCCCGCCTTACCAGTCAAGCGAAAGAGCGCCGTGATTTCCCGGTTGCCAGACTCTTCCGCCAGTTGTCGAAAAGCCTTTCCGTTTACATCTCTGCTCTCGCGAAGCGCAGGAAAGCGTTCCAGAAATCGCGCCACCCACCGGGCATCCCGAAGCTCAATGGCATAGGCAAGGTCCTGGAGCTCAATGCCAAGGTAGCCGCCTCTCTCTCGCAAATACTCGATTGCCCAGCCGGCTGGCGTAGCGCCAAACTTGCGGTCTCGGCTGTTGATTTCTGCGCCTCTGTCGAGCAACAGCTGGACGATTTCGCGAAGCCCATCAAACGCCGCGTAGTGCAGAGCGGTTGTGCCCGTTTCGTCGTAAGCATTCACCAGTGCGCCGTCCTCGTCCAGAATTGTCTTAATTTGCTCGATATCACGAAGCTTTATCGCGTTGATCAACTTGTCTGCTTTGCTCACAGATGCACATCCGGCGCTCTAGGACATCACAAACGAAGCGCCCAAGCATGAAAAATCTACCACAATTAGTGTGCGGCCTGGTCAGTCCGCTTGCCGGATCTGTTCGTACCAGAACTCAACTTCCGATTACCTGGACGCTCTGTAACTTCCTGCAACCTACCGACTCTAAGCATCAGGCCCAACATGTTCACCCTGAACGAAAACGAGAAAATCCCTACGGCGATTCTCGGCCGCCGTTCCTTCCTGGTTGGCTCCGTCGCACTGGGTGTCCTCCTCGCCTGGCGCTTCACGGAGAGAAATCGACCGCTTCACGCGGACGTGGCGTCCGCCGGGCTCCCCAATTCAGTAACTATCATCGAATTTACCGATGACGGCCGGCAAATCTCTACCGTCACTGTGGATAGGATTGTGAAAACGGAAGGCGAATGGAAAAAGCACCTCTCTCCAGATTCCTTCGAAGTTACGCGTCACGCCGCCACCGAACTTCCTTACACCAATGACGATCCGAACGCGCAGCAAAAAGGCGTCTTCCGTTGCATTTGCTGTGATACCGCCTTGTTTAATTCCGACACCAAGTTCCATTCCGGCACGGGATGGCCCAGTTTCTGGGCGCCAATCGCCAAGGAAAATGTTCGGGAAACGATCGACAGCAGCCTCGGAATGGTGCGCACCGAAGTTTCCTGTCGGCGCTGTGACGCCCATCTCGGCCACGTCTTCGACGACGGCCCTCCTCCCACGTACCTCCGCTATTGCATGAACTCCGTCGCCATGCGCTTTGCCAGAGCAAAGTAAAATTCTCTCGGATGTATAGAGACATGAAGGTCACCCTAGCTCTGCTTTCCAACCTGGGTCTTGGGTTTGCGATGCCGGCCACAATTGGGTGGGAGAGGGAACACTACCCACTTCTCCGGGAAGCGCAGCGCTCAGGCAGTGACTGGTACGAGTGCGCACGGACACCTGTTCCCACACCGGTCAGCACATCATTTTTCAGGCCCTTATGGTACTCCCGCAACGCGAGCCGTTGTATTCGTCCCCGGTTCAACCCTGGCAGCTCTTTTGTCTGACTCACTGTCCCGAGAGCAGGGAAGGAGGAAATGGATGCCCTGCTTGCAACGAGCCTTGTAACCTTGCTCTGCTGCCTAGCCGTCAGCGCGCTGATTCCGCCAGGGGTACTGGCTGATGGTGCACTAACCCCAGCTGTTGGCTATGCCGCAACTGGGTGCGCGAATCACCACTGCTACCTCTACGATCTCCCCGGTATGCAATGTTGCCTCGAGTCCATTGGCCATTACCACGACAGCTGTGACGTTGCTACAGCAATGCCCGATGGGCAATCCGTGCAATCAACGGGCTCCGCCTGGCGACGCTTGGGCAAAGCCCGGCCGCTGACGCCACCACTCACGCTTCGGCTACCGGATTCGATCCCAAGGTGTCGCCGAATTACGTTGACGCCTCTGTAACTGCACCTACACCTGAGCCGTCCACCCTGTTGCTAGTTGCACTGTACTGCTGGTCCTCGCGGGTGTAGCCCTGAAAAAGGCCAACCTTCAGGCCACAGGCTCTGTTTGACACGCGACGCAGCGAGGATATATGGCTTCAACAATTTCTGGGGCAGACACGGAGGGTGATGGAGTTCGGTCTACAACCTGGGGCTTTGGCTTAGCGATGCCGGCTGGGCTGAAGTCCTAATCAAGGGCCCAGGATTTGACCTCCGTTTCTTGCTTGACAATTAGTTAACTTAGAATTCAAAAGCTATAACCTGCTAGAAAATCCCCCCTCTAGAGTCAATACTTACGAAAAATAAGGATAGGGGGAGTACACAGAGAATCAACATCAGGGTTTCTTGCGGTGCGCGTCAAACCAATTCATCGTGTACACCACCTTGGCGACCTGGTGGCTTGGCCGACGGCTTAGCCCATGGGGCTCGCCGGGAAAGCGCACCAGCGCTGATTCCACCTTGAGCAGCTTCAGAGCCGCGTAGAACTGTTCGGCTTCCGAAATTGGAGTGCGAAAGTCTTCCTCCCCGGTCATCAGCAGCGTCGGCGTCCTCACGTTTTTCACCAGAGAAATCACCGAGCGCTTCATATAGTCGTCGGTGTAATCCCAAGGGTTGCCGGCGAACCAGTATTGCGCGCCGAACGACGGCAGGTCCGAGGTAAGCACCCAGCTATACCAATTGATGACAGGATAGAGGCTGGCGGCCGCGCGGAAGCGATCGGTGTGATCGATCATCCAGCAGGTCAGCACGCCGCCGCCGGAGCCGCCGGTGACGAACAGATTGTCAGTGTCGATGTAGCCTTTGGCTATGAGGGCGTCGACGCCAGAGTTAAGGTCCTGAAAGTCGTTGCCGGGATAGGCGTGGTGAATAAGGTTGGCGAACTCCTCGCCGTAACTGGTGCTGCCGCGCGGATTGCTGTACAGGATGACGTAACCCTTGGCGGCCCAGATTTGCGCGTTCAGGTCGAAACGATCGCCGTAGTTGGAGAAAGGCCCACCATGAATCTGAAGAATCAGCGGATATTTTTTGGAGGGATCAAAATCGGGCGGCTTGATGATCCAGCCTTGGACCTTGCGCTTGTCGAGCGAGGATTCGTACCAGAGCTCCTCGACCGCGCCGAGTGTCTTGGCGGTGAATAGTTCGCGATTCAGGGACGTGAGGACCTTGAGCTTGGAATCGGCAAGCGACGCGACAGAGATGTCGCCGGCATCGGACGGCGTGTCGTATTGGACGGCGAAGGCGCCGTTGTTCGCGACGCTGAAATTCGCGCCCATGTTCAGGTGCTCGGCGAGGACCTTGGTGGTACCATCCAGTGAAAAATAGGCCAGCTTGGTATCGCCTTGATCCGTGTAGCTGAAGAAAATGCCCTTGCCGTCGCGCGCCCAGTGCGGATCAGCCGCGTCGCGATCGAGTTTAGGAGTGACCACGTGGGGATTGCTGCCATCGCGATTGGCGAGATCGAGATACGTGGTCTGGTGGCCCTGGTAGCGATCGTCGAAGCCCGTGTAGACGATGAGTTTGCCGTCGGGTGAAATTTCCGGCGAGTTGTTGGGACCGTTGCGGTGACTTAGTTGCGTCAGGGAACCGTCCGCGATGCGAAGCTCGAAGACTTCGGTATGCAGAGGTTCGTACTCGTAGTTGGTGGTGCCGTTCATCGAAAAGATCAGCGATTTTCCATCGGGAGCCCAGGAGGGATCGGAGCCCCCGAGCCCCGCGGCACCCGGACCGTGCGGAAATTTCCCGGTGGTGAGCTGGCGCGGCGCGCCTCCGTCGGCGGCAACCACGAAAATTTGCGAATAGCCGGGTTTCAGGTAGCCGGGACCATTGAAGCGATAGATCAGGTCTTCATAAACTTTCGGTGCATCGGCCCATTTCGCACCCTCTGGTGCTGCGGGAAGTGTGGCGATTTTCGGAGCAGCCGCCGAAACCAGTGAGCTGAAAGCTATCTGCTTCCCATCGGGAGACCAGGAAATGCCGGCAGGAGGATTTTCGAGGTCCGTGAGCTTGGCGCTTTGGCCGGTATCCATCCAGCGAACGTAGAGCTGGCTCTTGCCATCGCGGTCGGAAATGTAAGCGATGCGTGTGCCGTCGGGAGACCAGCGAGGCAATGAGTCGCCATAGCTGCCGGTGGTAAGAGGCCGATGCTCCGAGCCATCAAAATTGACAATCCAGAGGTTGGCGACACGTCGATCCGCGCCGATGTCCGCTGACTGCCGCACGTATACGATCCGCTGGCCGTCGGGAGAGATTTGAGGATCGGAAGCGACTTGGACGCGAAAAACGTCCATGGGCTCCAGACGATTGGCGATTTCTTGAGCATTACCGGCGAGAGAGGAAAGCACGAGGAATGGTACTAAGGCTCCGCAGGCGCGGAATGTTTTGGACACGGTGGGTTCCTTTCGCGGATGCATGTTAGGAGTGAAGACGCAAGAAAGTCAATGGATGCAAAGCGCGCCAACTGGACCGCCAATTCGCACTTGCTTTCCCTTACAATAGGAAACCATCGCCTGGCGCTCGCTTCGCTGCCCGATGACCCAGAAGATTCCGCAACTCGACGCCGTTCGCGGCATAGCCATCCTTCTGGTGTTAATTCACAATACCGATGCGTTTCCTTGGCTGCACCTGGAAGCCATCTCCACGTATGGATGGATGGGCGTAGACCTCTTCTTTGTGCTTTCCGGCTTCTTGATCACCGGAATCTTGCTGCAGGCCAAACCGGCCGAATCCTACTTCAAGAATTTCTACGCGCGCCGTTGCCTCAGGATTTGGCCGCTTTACTATAGCCTGCTTGTTTTTATGTTCCTGATCGTTCCTCACCTGCATCCTTCCGACGCTCGCAACATTTTTGAGCGCTCCTCTCCCTGGTGGGCTTACCCGTTATTCTTGCAGAACTTCCTCGTAGCTGTTCCGGCCGAAGCGGCGGGCGCTTTGGGGGTCACTTGGTCGCTGGCGATTGAGGAACAATTTTATTTGCTCTGGCCATTGGTGGTGCGCTATTTTTCCGCGGCGCAAATCAAGCGAATCGCCGTGATTGTGATTCTGGCGTCCCCGGCGCTGCGTTTTTTCCTGGTGGGGCAGCACGTGAATATCTATTCCAACTTTTTCTGCCGCCTCGACGGTCTGATGGCGGGAGCGCTTCTTGCCGTGGTGCTGCGCTCGGAGACCCTCAGGCCCTCGAAGTACGTCAAACTCGCGTGGGTGTCATTTTTGATTGCGGCTTGCCTGGCGATTCTGGCCGAAAATCAAGAAGCGCGCTGGATTGCGTTTTCGATGACTTCCCTGGCTTCGGCTTCACTCGTGTATCTAGCGCTGTTCAGCCCGGGGAAGTGGGTTCAATCGTTTTTCAGGAATCGATTTCTGACCTACACCGGGACGATCAGTTACGGCTTGTATCTGCTTCACAAAATTCCATTGGACGTCACCAAGGAAATGCATACGGACCGCCATCCCTTCCTCTCGATATTCGTTGTTCTTGTTGCGAGCTACGGGCTGGCGGCGATTTCCTATGTATTCCTGGAGCAACCATTCTTGAAGCTAAAACGATTCTTTGATTTGAAGGCTAGCTCCCGCGCTTAGCCAATTAGGAATGCTGTTCCTACAGCACCGGCGAGTCGTCGCCCAGCATTGCCTTCCTCACCACCGCGATCGGCGGTTCACCCTGGCTCATGAATTCGTCATGGAATTTCCCCAACACGAACGCGGCGCCCACTTTTTTCTTGTAGTCTTCCCGCAGCTTTAATATCTGCAATTTTCCCAGCGTGTAGTACAGATACGTCGGGTCAGACGTTCCTCGCTTCGACTCGATCTCTGCGATCTTCGCGGTCTGAAAGCCCTCCTTCACAAAGAATTCTTTGGCTTCCTCGAAACTCATCTTCCCGGTATGCATCTTGATGCCGACAATGAACCGCGCATCACGCAACAGCGCATCCTGCAATTGCCCCAGCCGGATGTATTTCGCCTCAAGCGCATCCTTCGCCCCGGTTCCCGGTTGACCGTACCCTTCATCGAGCATCATTTGTTCGCAATAGTGCGCCCAGCCTTCCGAATTCGTATTCGCGTAGAACGCCTTCCGTACTTTGGTGGGCGCCCGCTCGGTCCACAAGTACTGCATGAAATGTCCCGGAAAGGTTTCGTGCGTCGAGGTGCTCACGATGGTTCCAATGTTGAAGCCTTCCATCAGGCTCGCCACGTCCGCCGGACTGTCCCCCGGCCCCGGCAGCGTTACGTTGAAATACGCCTCCTTGGCTTTCGTCTCAAACGGTCCTGGCGTATCCATCGATGCGGTTGTGGTCGCGCGCTCAAATGGTGGTGTCTCCTGCACGATGGGCCGCGACGCGCTCGGAATGGTGATGATGTATTTTTGCTGGATAAACGAGATCAGCCCGTCGAACGTTCCGCGAAACGTCTCCATCAGCTTATCGGGCGCGGGATGCATCGACCCCAGTTGCGCCATCACTTGTTCCGGAGTCTTGCCCGGGTCAATTTCTTTGGCCACTTTTCGCAGCGCCGCCTGGTTCTTCCGCAGATCTCCCATTCCGACTTCCAGCAAACGGTCCAGCGGCGTGTCCACCATATCTTCGTACTGCAGCTTCTTCGAGAAATTCTCGGCGCCAATCCGGAAGTCGCCGTTTGAGCGTGGCAGCAAATCCGTCTTCAGCCACTCTTCATATTTTGTCAGTGCCGCCATTACTTCTGCGTTGCTCTTTGCGAACTCCGCCTTTACTTCCGGATCCTTGGCCTCTGCAAACGCCAGCGGAACGTCCTTCTCATAAAATGCGATGATGCCCGGCAATTGCTGAATCGCAATCTCCGTGTAGATCCGCGGGGGGTTGTTCAGATTGTCGTGCGCGAGGGCCAGGATTCCCGGGATCTTCTTCTCGCGCGCAACGGCGCTGCGCAAGCGCTCGTCCGCCGGAGCGAACTTCCGGCTCATCAGGAAGTAGATGCCGGCCGTCACGCCACTCGAATAAACGTCCGGATTTTTCTCCTGCGGGCGGATTATTTCCAGTGTCAGCAATTGGCTGCGGATCGTGCCTAGCAGAATTTGCCGGTCGGCCGCATCGACGAGCCGCAGCCCCTCGGCGGGGAATTGCTCCAGACGCGCGACAAAATCTCGCAGCTTTTTGATCTGTGCCTCCAGACCCGCATGCGAATAATCCTCAATTTCGGAATCGTAATTGTGAACTCCGTCCAACGTGGCAATCGTGGGGTTCAGGGGGAAATACACTTTATACAGATACTCATCGACCAGCGCGTTCCACTGGGCGGTTGGCTCCTCCGACCTCGTCGTCATTGCCCATGCCAAGGCCATAGCCAGGCAGCAGCCTGCCGCAATCGTTCTTTTCATCCCTGTTCCCCCGGGTGCTCTCCCTCAGTAATCGAAGCGATAGCCCAAAATCATCTTGGTGATTAAATGGTCCGTAGACTTCGTCACACCGACGCCCAGCCCAAAGTTAATTTCCCATTTTGCCGACACATTCAGGTCGATCACCGGAAAAATTTGCTGTTCCTGTTGGGCAGGGACATACAGATTCTGTGTCGGTCCGAGTACTCCGTAATATTCGATTCCACCTGTGATTTTTTTCGTAAAGTCGTAACTTACCTTGGCATCCGGTGAAAAAATAAACCCCTGGCTGGCGCTCGGCCCGTGGAACGACTTATCGAAGGCCGGGTTGAACGCGAAATACCAGCGCCCCAACTGTTTGTCTATGATTGGACGCAACTCATACGTCCAGGTATCCGCGGAGAACTGCGCTCGCTGATACCCGAACTCCTGCGAAATGCTCACGCCCACCGGCCAGTGCCAGCTGGGCGGCACTCTCACCCGCGGCCGGATGTGATCGCCTACGTAATCCCATCCATACCCGTTTTGCACGGAAGTGAACAGATAGAAGCCAGTCTCGAACCAGTCGTTGAATCCGTGCGTGATTTCCAGGGTTTCGTGCAACTGGTGGTTGGTCGGAATGGTTCCATCAGTGCTGGTTGTGTTGCCTTGTTCGGTAAAGTTGCTATGCAACTCCACCATGGTGTGGCCTTTTTCCACCGTCTCGGACCCGTACACCTGAATCTCGTAATTGCTTTGGGCCCGCGCGGCAAACGCGCCGCCTAGCCATGCCACCGCCATTATGGCGACACTCAGTTTGAAACTCAGCCGCATGCTCGTCCCCAGGCTACAGGAAGCAGTTAGTGTCCTACGAAATCGCTCGGATTGGGCGTGGAAAAATGTAGGCATACGCTTCGATGACGGCTGCCGTCGATTAACCCATGCCGACGGTTGTCACTAGGTTATGCGTGGGGGTGGGATTTATCGTAAATGTCCATCAATTGCTGGATGGTCGCGTGGGTGTACTTCTGGGTTGTCGAAAGCGACTGGTGTCCCAGTAATTCCTGGATCGCGCGCAAATCCGCGCCATCCGCCAGCAGGTGTGTCGCAAAGGCGTGCCTTAAGGAATGAGGGTGCAAGTCCCAGTTGATATTCGCCAGCCGCACATACTTCTTCACAATTCGGCCCACGCTCCGCTGGGTCAGTCGCCGTCCGCGGTAGTTCAGGAAGATGGCGTCGACGCTCGCGCGGCGGCCGTGCGCTGCACACTCCCGAAGCAACTCCTGGCGCACCGGCCAATACCGTCGCATGGCTTCGGCGGCTTTCCCACCGTACGGCACGATGCGTTCTTTGTTGCCTTTGCCGCGCACGCGCAGCATCTGGTCTTTCTGGTCCATATCCTCCAGATTCAGCCCGGTCAATTCGCTGACGCGCAGGCCCGCGGCATAGAGTAATTCCAGAATGGCGCGATCCCGCGGCAACAACAGGGTGTCCTCAAGTCCCTCCGGGGATCCCGTCGCCTCGAGCCCACGCCCATTCAATTTCGTTCCGCTAGGCGCCGTTTCGCCGGGTGTCCCGGCCAACTGATCGAGAAACCGGCTCATCTCTTCCGCCGAAAGGACCATGGGGATCCTCTTGGGCAGCTTCGGTGTAGGAACCAGCCGAGCCGGATTCTCCCTCACGATGCCTTCACGCATGCAATACTTCAAAAAGGAGCGCAGGGCCGCCAGTTTTCTTGCGATGGAACTTTTCTGCAGACCCTTCTCGTGCAGGTCTCCGACGAATTCCCTGATCATCTGGTGAGTTATCTTGGCCACTCCGGGCGCCTGTAAACCTGGTGGCGAGAGGTACTCGCGAAACTGCTCCAGATCCTTCCCGTAGTTAATCACGGTGTGCGGGGAAGAGTTCCGTACCGACCGCAGATACTCGAGGAAATTGTTGATGGTCTGCTTCAGCATCGTTCAGGCCTTGCCTTCAGGCACACCCCACCGCATCCTGCTTCGACACGCTGTCCATTTCGGCTCGACTACCGGGTTACTGGATGCGGTTCTGCACCACCTCGAATATCCATCGGCTAGACTTTTACAACCACCGGTGATTCTTCCGCCGCTGATTTGCCCGGGGCTTCCGCGGGTTTGTCTTCCGGCGCCAATTTTTCCCAGTCGCATCCTTCTTTAATGCAGGAATAGACGGTGCCAATCTTGCTCTTCTTCTCTACCACGAATGCAGCGCCGCACTTCGGACAAGGCTGATCGACGGGCATATTTGCGGAGGTGAAGTCGCAATCTGGATACCGCGAGCATCCATAGAACACCCGCATCCGTCCTCGCCCGCTCTTGCCCATGCTGGCACGCTTCACAAACTCGCCTTCATTGCACTTCGGGCATTTGATTCCCATGGTGATCGGCCGGGTGTACTTGCACTTCGGGTATCCGGTGCAACCGATGAACGTTCCGAAGCGCCCGTGCTTCTTGACCAAGCCGTTTCCGCAAAGCGCGCACTTTTCTTCCAGCGGTTCATCAGGTTCGTGGGCAATTCGCGTTCCCGCCACCAGCCGCCGGGTTGTTTTGCAGTCCGGGTAGCCGGTGCAGGCCAGGAACGCACCAAAGCGGCCGCGCTTCAGAGCCATTTCTTTTCCGCAATTCTCGCAATACTCAACCTTGTTCTCCGCGTCCTCGGGAATCTCTTCCGACATGTCCTGGATGAAATCGCAATCCGGATAGCGCGAGCACCCCAGGAAGAAGCCGTGCCGACTGATACGCTCGAGCAGTTCGCCCTGGCCGCACTTCTCGCACTTCTTTCCTGTTGGTATGCCGGCCTTGTACGAAATCATTTCATCGCCGGCCTTATCAAGGTCGACGACGAACTTTTCCCAGAACTCGCGTACCGATTCCCGCCACGGCAGCTTGCCTTCTTCGATGTCGTCCAACTCTTCTTCGAGCCTGGCCGTAAACTTCACATCGAACACATCTTCAAAACTCTTGATCAGCAGGACGCAGACCCTTTCGCCCAGCATTGTCGGTGTGAAACGTCCCTGATCTTTCTTGACGTATTCGCGTTCCACGATCGTCGAAATAATC
The DNA here is from genome assembly GCA_963804635.1 of Candidatus Acidiferrales bacterium. Lineage (GTDB taxonomy): Bacteria > Acidobacteriota > Terriglobia > Acidiferrales > UBA7541 > Acidiferrum. The sequence continues at coordinate 64,171 of CAWDRK010000037.1, read as the reverse complement.
GACGCGTACGTCGATGGCCTGCCAATGCCATCCTCTTCCAATTCCTTTACCAGCGTCGCTTCCGTGTAGCGCGGGGGCGGCTCCGTAAAGTGTTGATCCGGCCGGATGGAGTCCAGCTTCAGGGCCTGCCCCTCGGTCACTCGGGGCAACGCTTTGCCCTCGCCTTCGTCATCCTTCTCGTCGTCCTCGCGGTCCGCATTGGCTACCGGAATCTGGTAGACCTTCAGGTAGCCGTCGAATTTCATCACCGATCCGGTCGCGCGGAATGTGTAATCTCCCGCGGCGATGTCGATGGAGGTCTGGTCGAAGACGGCCGGCAGCATTTGCGACGCCACAAACCTCTGCCAAATCAGTTGGTACAGCTTGAATACATCGTCTTGCAGGTATTTGCGCAGCTCCTCCGGCGTCCGCGAGACATCCGTCGGACGGATGGCTTCGTGCGCGCCCTGCGCATCTTTTTTCGACTTATAGAAATTCGGCTTCTCGGGCAGGTAGTCGCTTCCAAATCGCTGCGGAATCAGTTCGCGCACTTGTTCCAGTGCGTCGTTGGACACTTGCACGGAATCCGTGCGCATATAGGTAATCAGCGCCACCGATCCTTCTTCGCCCAGTTCCACGCCCTCGTACAAACGCTGCGCTAAGGCCATGGTGCGCTTTGCCGTGTAGCGGAGGCGGTTGTACGCGGCTTGCTGCAGTTTCGAGGTCGTGAACGGTGGCGGCGCGTTGCGTCGCTTTTCCTTCTGCGCGACGCTGGCCACTTGCCACTTCGCCTTGGTCACCGCGGCGACAACCGCATCTGCCGCTTCTTGATTCTTGACCTCGATATCCTGGCCCTTGTGCTTGGACAGCTTGGCCTCAAATATGGGTGCTTCGCCCGCATCCAGCATCGCGTGGATGGTCCAATACTCCTGAGGCACAAAAGCGCGAATCTCCTGCTCCCGCTCCACGATCAGGCGCAGGGCCACGGTTTGCACGCGTCCCGCGCTCAAACCCCGGCGCACCTTGTCCCACAACAACGGTGAAATCTTGTAGCCCACGATGCGGTCCAACACGCGCCGCGCCTGCTGCGCATCCACCAACTGCGCATCCACCTGCCGCGGCTTTTCAAATGCCGCGCGGATGGCCTTCGGCGTAATCTCGTTGAACGTGACACGGAAGATTTTCTTGGGGTCAATCGGCTCGATGCTGATTTCGTCTTTTTCCTTCTTCGCGGGCTTGCCCTTGCCCTTTACGGTCAACGCCTTGCCGGTCTTCACTTCTGCCTTCGCGTCGGTTTTCTCCTCCGCTTCGTTCTTTCCGCTCTTCCCATTTTTGCCGTTTTTGGCGCTCGCTTCATCTTCCTCAGGAATCAGAAACTTCGCCGGCTTCGACAGCACCATCGCCAGGTGCGCGGAAATTGCTTCTCCTTCGCGATCCGGGTCGCCCGCCAGAAACACCGCGTCGGCCGTGCTCGCGGCCTTCCGCAAATCATTAATCACTTTTCCCTTGCCCGGGATGATCTGCAGTGTCGGCTCGAAGATCTTCGGGTCGTCCAGCGTCACGGGCTTGCGAGGCGGTTTTGCAGTTGCGGCCTTCGCGCCCTTCTTCTTTTTCTTCTTCTTTGGCTGCTCATCGTCGTCGGGCAGACGAATACCAATCGTCTTTTTCGGCAGGTCCATTACGTGCCCGATGGAGGCCTTGACCGTGTAGTTCTTTCCCAGATACTTGTTGATCGTCTTCGCCTTGGCCGGCGACTCGACGATTACCAATGACCTAGCCATGATTTCCTTTGTAACCCCGGATCACTGCTTCTGGAAGGGCCAGCAGGGCGGCGTGTGTCCTTCTCGCTACCTTATCTCTATCCGGCGTCTTTCTCTCTTCGTCTGCTTCTTGATGCTTCGCAGCCACGTTCGGATGCATCCGGCATCCGCTGGGCATCTAACTTCAACATTTACAACAGTACCTTATTAAACGGTTTTCCCGGCCGGCGCACGATGCCTTTTATCTCGAGAGTAAACAGCGTAGCCAGAACTTCGCTGGAATTCAACCCACTGCTTTCCACCATTTCCACCAGGCCGTCCATCGGCCGTGATTCTTCGCCGCTTAGTGGCTCGTAAACCTTTTTCCCTGTTGGACTTAGACTGTCCGCGACGAGCAGATCGCGTGGTTCCGATTCGCCAGCCTCCAACTGCAGCTGAGCTGCTGGCACCGGGGTCGGTAGCTCCTCGATCACATTTCCGCGTTCGTCGATGGCTTGGCTCCCTGCCTGAGGGGCAGCTTCGGCGCAAAGCTTACATCCTGTGTCACGTGGCCCGGCACTCCGGGCACTTCTCTCCCAAACTCCATGGCCAGCCGCGCTGTAATCAGCGACCCGCTGATCATGGCTCACGTTCGAGGACCTTCTCATAATGTTCTTGTTGTCTTTCGGGTGGCAAACATCGATGCCGGAGCCCAGAACCCCGATCGCGCCCGCCAACCGACGTCGCGTCCCATACGGTCTGCCATCTGCGTTCCCTAGACGGTGGGGCGCCGCGTGCCCATGATGGCCAGGCGCGGCGAAGTCAGGATGCTGGCATCGCCGCGGACATACAGCACCGCCGGCGGATCGTAAATCTGCAGCAGGGATTGGGGATACTGGGGCTAACATCCACATGCCACTCGTCGCGAAGCAGCCAGGCACAAACGGACGCATGACGCCCATTTGGTCTGGCCCGGTGTTATCCTTATTCATCACTCTTCCGCAGGCAACTCGCTCCAGACCCGGGAGTTTCCACCGTGCGTGCCGCTGTGTCTCGGCTTGTTGCCTGGGTCCTGGTTTCGTTTGTGCTGGTCGCGTGCAATTCCACTGTCACGATTGTCGGTAGCGGTTTCTTCCTGGCCTTCTCGACATCTACGGTTCTCACGACGCAAGATGGTACGCCGGCTGCGTTGGTCGTCACGGTGACTGGGGCGCCGGCATCCTCGACCATCACGCTCGTCAATATGCCCACTGGCATGACGGCACAAATCACCCAGCCGGATACATCCGGCGCCGCCACGATCCATTTCGTCGCTTCACCCAATGCGGCTCCGGGCACGTACTCCGTTCATGTGCTCTGTACTACGGGTGGTTCGAACGCTTCTAAGGAGGTCACAATTGTCGTCGCTCCCACCGCCGTTGTTTCCTCAGCCGTCGCAACTGGGCAAGGCTAGCAGCCAGGCGCTTTATCATTGGGACTACGCTGCCGACACGCAGTATTCCGAAGTCGATTACACCACGGGCAACAAATATCTTTCTTAGTGGGTCGATTACACGCTTTCGCAGATGTTCCCTGTCACACCCGCCGCCTCGCCGACAATTCTCGCGCTTGAGTCCAGTGACGTTTCTTCCATCGAATCCCTCGCGACCAAAAACCCCGATGGGTCTTACGTCATTATGATTACGAACCGCGCCGTTCACTCTTCCTCGGATAACAATGGGCCGGGTGATCCGCGTACCGTCGTCGTGGATGTCACCGCGCTGGGCAAATATTCCTCGGTCACGCAACTCACCTTGCAGAGCGACACTGATCTCACCAAAGGTCCTCAACCAACGACTCTCTCTCCGTCGCCAAAACTTTCCATCACGCTTAACGGCTACGGCACCACTTTCCTGCACGTCATCCCTTGAATCGTACGTGCGATCATTTCGATTGCGCATGAGCGCTGTTTGAAAGCATTTGTGGCCCCCGCTGGATTCGACGTGCTAGCATCCTGTCCATCCCGCTTCTTCGGCACCCATCTAAGGTTATTTTTTGGAGGATTCCGTGAAAAAATTCGCAGCAGCTGTTTGTTTTTTGGCTCTTTTGTTTGCTTTGTCCGCTTCCGCAGTCCGCGCCCAGGCTCCGCCTGAAGCTCCCAAGCCGGGACCCGAAGAACAGAAACTCGCGTACTTCGTTGGCAAATGGGTTTCCGAGGCCGACATGAAGCCCAGTGCATTCGGACCTGGCGGTAAAGTGAATTTCAGCGAAACTTGTGACTGGTTCGCCGGCAACTTCTCTCTCGTCTGTCATTCCGAAGCCGCGATGTTTGGCACCACCATCCAGGGACTCAGTGTGATGGGCTACGACGGCGGTGACAAGTCGTATGTCTACTTCGAGACCAACAGCATGGGCCAGAACACTTTTTCGCGCGGCACAGTCGATGGCGACACCTGGACCTGGACCGGAGCCTCAAAAATGAACGGCCAGACCATGCACTCGCGCTTCACGCTCAAGCGTGTCACCGACGATTCAGCCACCTTCAAATTCGAAATAGGTGCGGGCTCTGAGCCGATGGCTGTCATCATGGAAGGCAAGCAAACTCGCCAGAAATAGCGCAAGGCCGGTAATCGCGCTCGCAAGGCTAGAACTGTGGTTTCATCTGGAGGGCGGCTGGCTTCACGGGCAGTTTGGCGGTTGCCCTTCCTGTGCTCGCCGATTCAGCGTACCCTGCACTTGCACCGCTCCTGCGCCCTCCTTCATGGAATTTGCCCGCGAGAGCCGCCGCTTTGGGATCGCTTGGGTGCTGTTCGCCCTGGCCGTGGCGCTGCACGTTATCGACGAGGCCACACACGATTTCCTAACTACCTACAACGCATCTGTCCATGCCATCCGCGCGCGCCTTCCGTTTCTCCCTATCCCGACATTCACTTTCCCGTTGTGGCTCGCCGGTTTGATCGCCGGCATTCTGCTGCTAGTGCTTTCCCCATTGGCCTTTCGCGGCAATCGGGCATTGCGGCTCATCGCCTTGCCTCTCGGGCTTGTCGTCGGTGTCTGCAATGCTGCATTGCACATTCCCAGTTCGCTCTATTTCCATCGTTGCATGCCCGGCGCGTATAGCTCGCCGTTTCTTCTTGCCGCCGCGATCTTTCCTCTGCACGCCGCGTTTCGCGCAAAAGAACATTCTGCTACGTCGCATGCGCTGCGCCGATTGTTCACATTGGGCACATTCTTCTCCCACATATACCAGCTCTCCGTCGCGGTGTGCCAGGACGCATGATCTTGTGATACCACTTGGCGTGGGGCCTGCACATTGTTGTAGGCGTATTTGCCCGAATTCGTGGAGTTGTCGCACACATAGACATTGTCCCAGCCCTGTCCTCAGTCGTAGCCCACTCAAGCATTTAACGTACTCTTCTCATCAGCTCGCCCACCAGGGAGCCACGTCGTTGCCGGCAGACAATCAACCTGCACCGTCCAGTTGCCAGTTAGCTTGGCCGTAACGTTGATGCCGGTTTGCGTGTACGCGTCGAACGTATACAGCAACTAGTGGCTGTAGGTGTAGTTATCCGGCGCTAGCTGTGCTTCAATGTCCGGCAGAGAAATGTACCGGCCCATGCGCACGTTCAGTCCATGAAAGATCTGTCCCCCCGTACAAATCCACATACGCCATCACGGGGTCGTAGCCGTACTGATTGTTCTTCTGCGTAGTTGGGCTGACATATCCCTTGGCTGTGGTGAAACGATAATCCAGTCTTAAAGTCAGCGCTACATGGAACTGAAATGGTCGCTCTGCACTGTGTCGGGCGCGCCCGCTCAATGTACACCCTGCCTGATCCAACTGCGCCATCTTCAGCAGTTTGAGCGCACAGACGCGCATCTTCTTTCTGGAAAATTCCAGAGCCCAGCAAGGCCCTGAGCAGTTAAACCCACAGGCCGAGTTTCATGGGGTTTCAGTGCAATTGGTTTTATTACCGTAGAGGTTTGGGTGTAAGACTCCCGTTAGTAATTCGCATTGACATGTGATGGGGCAAATCGAAGTTTGCGCACCAAAGACGCTACGTAACTTCCTGGCCCACTTGTTGTTGTGGTACGAGGTGGCGCCAGCGTTTTCTGGCCGTTGCGTTCAGGTACGCCTACACTCGAGATTGCCCAACAGTCACCCCGCTTGCTACAATTCCATTTATGAGCCCCCGCCCCATTTTCCTTGCTCGATTCGCGCCCAACCTCCTATTACTGCTGTTCGGCCTGTTCCTTCTAGCCGTACCGCTCTGCGCGCAGCAGCATTGGAATTTGGACGAAACCCTGGTGATCACCGGCGTCAACGTCGTTGACGTGCGCACGGGCGAAGTGCGCCCGGACCAGGTGGTGGTGATCGAACGCAACCGTATCACCACGGTGGGCTCCAAGGGCACGCGCTATCCCCGCAACGCGCCTACGGTGAACGCCAAAGGCGGCTATCTGATTCCCGGTTTGTGGGACATGCACGTGCACCTCGTGTTCGGCGATTGGTTTCCGTTGGCGCAGGAAATTTCGCTGCCTTTGTTCGTCGCCAACGGAGTCACCAGCGTCCGCGATATGGGCAGCGAGCTCGGCACCGTACAAGCCTTCCGCAACCAGATCGAAAACGGCGAGCTCCTGGGCCCGCGCATCCTGACCAGCGGACCCATGCTTGATGGCTCGAAGCCGCGATTTCCCAGTTCGCTGGCGGTCACCACGCCAGAAGATGGGCGGCGCGCGGTGGACGAGCTGAAGCGTCGCGGCGTGGACTTCATCAAGCTGCAATCACTGCTTCCTGCGGATGCCGTGATGGCCATCGCCGATGAGGCACGCAAGGAGGAGATGCCATTTGAAGGGCACGTTCCCGATTCCGTGCGCGCTGCGGACATGTCCGCGGCGGGAATGCACAGCTTCGAGCATCTGATCGGTATCTTTGAGGGCAGCTCGCCGTCAGAAACCGAATTTCTGACCGGAACAAAAACGGAGTCGAAGTTCTTGTCCACCTACGATCCGGTTCGTGCTGCAGCACTTGCCGCCATCCTGGCGAAGAACCAGACCTGGCAATGTCCCACGCTGGTTTGGGAGCGCGGCGGCAACTTAATTGATGTGACGGACTACAGCAAGGATCCGCGGGCGAAATATGTGCCCGCATATTGGAAAGACCATACCTGGAAGAAGATGAGCGAGGACGTCAAAGCGGGCTTCGGTACCGATGATCTGGCGACGCGCAGGAAGTTTCTGGACAAGGAACTGGAAGTGGTGCAGATGCTGCACAAAGCGGGCGTGCCGTTCCTGGCAGGCACCGATTCGCCGCCGGGGGTCTACATCTTTCCCGGCTTCAGCCTGCATGAAGAATTGCAGCGCTTCGTTGCCGCCGGCTTTACGCCGCTCGAAGCGTTGCAGACCGCGACGCTGAATCCCGCGCGTTTCTTCGGCATGGAAGATCAATTGGGAACGGTCGCGATGGGCAAGATGGCGGACCTGGTGCTTTTGGACGCCAACCCGCTGGCTGACATCGCTAACACTCAGAAGATTGCGGCGGTCGTCGTGAACGGAAGATACTTTTCGCGTAACGATCTGCAGAAGATATTTCAGAAAGTGGAAGAGTCGGCGAAAAAAGAGCCGACGAAACCGAGTGCGCCTAGCAATTTCTGAAGGGAATGTCGCGAAAGCGGGTTCCGCGGGATCAGTGACGAAAAGCCAGATATGCCGCTAAGGCTCCCAACAATATTCCGGCAATCAGCGAAGCAGCAACGCCGATCGCAAACGAGGTGGACTCTCGTGCCTCCTGGAAGAAAGTTCTTCCGGATGTGGCGACAGGTTCGGCGAAGGATTCAGAATCCGGCGACGCATGAGCATGCTCGACGTGTTCGCCCTTCGCTAGCGGCTGATTGGAATACTCGGTTCGGGCAATGAAGGAATAACCTCTTCGAGGAATCGTCTCGACAAACGTTGGCTGATCCGTGGAATCGCCCAGCACCTGACGCAACTTGTTCACGGTGGTGTTCACATTTGCGTTGTAATTGACCTGCGAATCCGGCGGCCACAGCCGCGCCCGCAGAGTTTCGCGGGTAACCACGTCGCCCGGTCTCTCGAGCAGAATCAGGAGTACCTCAAGGACCTTCCGCGGCAGAGCTACCCGTAAGCCCTCGCGGAACAGTTCCTGGCGGTGTAAATCGAGCTCATATAGGCCGAAACGAACGTAGCGGGCAGGAGGATTGCGAGGCAGATCCACGTAATCGTCCGGTCGCGAAAACTGCATCGGCACTAAGCGAGAGTCCATCGGTCCCACCGTCTGTTTCGCGCACACGCAAGTCAGCTACGTCACAGGAGCGAACACACTTGCCGCAGGAACGGCAACGCATCGATCGGTTCTCCACCGCTGCCGGTTACCGCTGATTCCCGGTTAGACGGCTGAATTCGCCTGTTGGCTTCTCTCAAAATGGGCCAGACAGGAGGTGAACGAGAGAAATGGGTCCAAATTGGCGTTGACTCGGCTAGGAAATCTGGCGTCCCTGAGGGACCAGGAGCGGGGCCATCGGCAGGGTGCGCAAGCGAATTCCGGAGACGTCAAAGACTGCATTACCAATCGCCGGGGCCAGGCCCACGATGGGGGCTTCGCCCGCGCCCACGGGTGGTTGGTCCTTGCGATCAAGCAGGAGCGAGTCCATGGCAGGAACATCGCGGAAACGCGGGACGCGATATTTCGAGAAGCGGTTGTTCAGGATGCGTCCGTTGTCGAATTCGATGGCCTCGAACAGCGCGCCACCGATGCCCATAACGTTGGCGCCGATGATCTGATTGCGAAGGCCGTCGGGATTTACGACGGCGCCGCAATCGAAAGCCGTCAGAACGCGCAGGATTTTGATATTTCCATCCGGAATCGCAGCGACTTCCACAAATGTCGCGACGTAGCCGAGTTTTTCGTAACCTCCGCCCACGCCGTAACCGTGATTGGCGGGTTTGGGGCCGCTCCAGCCGAACTTCTTTGCCCCCTCCGTGAATACCGCGCGCAGGCGTTCTTCTTTCAGGTTCAAGACGCGAAATTGCAGGGCATCCATCTTGAGGGAATAAGCGATTTCATCCATGTGAACTTCGCGCGCGAAATGGTTGGCGGTGGCAGCCAGCCCGCGATAAGAGCCCTGGCGAAGAGGAGATTTGACGGCGTGAAACTCGATGAGTTGATTGGGGACGTCATAGTAGGTGCGAATCCCGGCCCCGCCCGAATTGTAGTTGTGAAATTCCCACGCCGTGAGCTTTCCGGAGGGATCCGCAGCGCTGGTAATTTCGATGACGCCTGCCGGGCGGAAATAGGCCCAGGTGAATTCTTCCTCGCGTGTCCACACGACTTTGACGGGCCGCTTTGTGGCGCGCGCGAGCCGAGCAGCTTCCAAGGCAGCTTCGCCGGTGTGCTTGCCTCCGTAGCCGGAACCCGTGTCTGGCATCAGGACGCGGATGTTTTGTTCGGGAATGTGGAAAGCGGCTGCGAGCTCGCCGCGGACGCCAAAAGGACGTTGCGTCCCGGTCCAAACGGTGAGTTGATCGCCGTCCCACTGCGCGAGAGCGGCGCGGGGTTCGAGCGGTGCGTGCGCGATGTAGTTGATGTTGTAGGTGGATTGCAGGCGATTCTGCGTAGCGGAAAAGACCGCGTTGACGTTGCCAACTTCGGTCCGTGAGCCTTCGCCGCGCGCACCGGCTGGAACCTGATTTTTCTTTAAATACTCGAAAAGTTGCGCATTGGACGGCTGTGGATCGGTCTTCCAGGTGGCATTGATGGCTGCTGCCGCTTTCCCGGCGAGCGCTGAGGTTGGAGCGGCAACGCCGAGGAAATTTCCGTCGCGAACCGCGGTGACCTCGGGGAGTTTGCTGGCTTCGCTGGTGTCCGCGGACAGAAGGGTTGCGTCGAACGCCGGCGGACGGACGATTTTCCCGTAGAGCATGTTGGGAAGCTTCTGGTCGGAGGGATAACGATGCGCGCCGGTGACAAAGTCGCGGCCATCGACCTTTGGCGCGGGCCGTCCCGCAACAGTCCATTGCGCCGGCGGGATGAGCGGATCTTCCGACGGCAGGAGTTGCGTGATCTGCTGCCCTTTCACCAGTTCCGAATAGCTCGCGGAGCGCGGCGACCCGGTTTCCAAAACTTTGCCATCCGCGGCAGAGAGACGCGCGGGATCGATGTTCCATTGCTTTGCGGCCATGGCGATCAGGGCGTCCCGAGCGGCAGCCGATACGCGTCGCAACTGCAGGTTCATTGTGGGAGTGGTGCGGCTGCCGAAGGTGCCCATGTCAAAGGGAACCAGTTGTGTGTCGCCCATGACCAGCCGAATGGCATCGAGCGGAACGCGAAGCTCTTCGGCGACTCCCTGGGAAAGGGAAGTGCGAATATTCTGGCCGACTTCCACTTTGCCGGTGAAAACGGTGATTTCCCCGTTTTCGCCGATGTGCAGCCAGGCATCGATTTCCTTGGGAAGAGAATCCTCCTCGGAGTTTCTCCGAGGCGCGCCCGATTCTTGAAGGGCGGCTGCTTTGGAGCCAGCGCAAATAATAAAAAGGCCCGCGCCAAAGAATTTGAAAAAGGAACGGCGGTCCGACTCAAAAAGCCAAGAAGGACCAGCGAAGAATTCATAACGCTCGGGCTCGATTGCATCGCGGAACAGAGGCTTGTTGCTCACGGGCGTGCCTCCGGGATTGCGGCCGCTGCCTTGCGAATGGCAGCGACGATGCGAGGATAGGTGCCGCAACGGCAGATGTTGCCTTGCATGAACTGAAGAATCTCTTCGTCGGATGGATTGCGCTTGTTGTTGAGGAGAGAAACGGCGGACATGATCATGCCCGAGGTGCAGTAGGCGCATTGCATGGCGTCCTCGTCGAGAAAAGCCTGCTGCACGGGATGAAGATGTTGGCCGCGGGCGAGACCTTCAATGGTGGTCACCGATTTATTGGCGATGCTCCCTACCGGGGTGATGCAGGAACGATGGGCTTGGCCATCGATCAAGACAGTGCACGCTCCGCACTGTCCTTCGCCACAGCCATACTTGCTACCGGTGAGGTCGAGCTGTTCGCGAAGGACGGAAAGGAGGGTGTCGGTCGGCAAAGCATCGACAGGGTATGTTTGACCATTTATGCGAAGGTTGATGTGCGAAGGCATACGAGTACCTCAGACAAGAAAAGGGTACGTCCATGCGGGGGAATGCGCAATCCGCGGATGCAGCGAGCCGCGGCAGCAGCCGAAGGGTACAGGCGTTCGCCGTCAGAAGACGAGGTGAAGAGAAAACTGAATCTGGCGAGCGCTGCCAATGGTCTTGTTCACGTTGCCCAAGCCATAGGGACAGTTGTAGAAGCCCGTGTTCGAGCCGCCGCAGGCCGTGGGCAATGCCGGTGTGCCAACCGTGGGGAATCCGTTGTAATACTGGTTTTGCGTAACATCGTCGATGGGCACATCGAAGCTGGGCGTATTGGTGATATTGAAAACGTCAAAACTGAACTTCAGGTTCATGCGCTCGGTGATGCTGGTGTTCTTCACAAACGAAACGTCCATGCGCCGCTGCCAGGCTTGCCGGAAAATATTGCGTTGTCCGGTAGTGAAGTTGGTTTCGTAGGGATCGTTGGAAGGAATGGCACCGCCCAGGGCGCCGGGGGCCAGCAGCGGAATGGTGAAGCAAGCGGCGTTGAGGGCGGGAAGACCGGGGTTTGCGCCGCTGTGTCCGGTTACTGCGTTCTTTGGAGAGCAGCCGGGAGCGAGGGGAACGATAGGGTTGGTAATGCCGTCAGAAACGCCGTAGAAGACGCTGCCGACCGAGCCGCTATAATCAATCACGCTGAAGGGTTGCCCGCTCTGAAAAATGGCGAGAGCTTCGAGAGCCCAGCCGTTGGTGAACCGGCCTTTAAGCGAGGCAGCGTCGGAAGTGAATTTCGGCAATTGATAAACGAAATTGAAATTGAAGACATGCGTGCGGTCGAAGTCCGAAGAGCCGTAGGCCTCGCGGAGATTGAGGGGATTGTTGCCGTTGTAAAAGAGACCGAGGGCGCTTTGTTCGTCGGTCGCGTGAGAGTAGGTATAGGAGAAACCGATCTGAAAACCGTGACTCATACGTTTCTCGACGTGCGTCTGCAGGGCGTTGTAAGCGGAAATGCCGGCCGCGTTGTAGCTCTCGGATTCCGAAGAATAACCAACGTAAGGCACGCGGAGGTCGATGTTGCCGCCTTCATAGGTGTTCAGGTAGGGCTGGCCATTGGGCAAGCTGATGGGAGAAAAATCCGGATTCACGATCTGGTAGCCGTAGGAATATTGCTGTCCATTGATCGGGTGAGAGGGCGACGCGATTTGTGCCTGGTTGAACGGAACAGGAATCACCAGGTGACGGCCTAGGTTGCCCAGGTAGCCGACCTGGATTAAAAGGTCGTTGCGAGGCTGCCACTGAACGTCGAGGGTGTCGTTGATGCTGTAAGGGAGCTTGTTGTTGCGATTGTAGACGGCCAGTGCAAAAAGCTGAGATCCGGTTTCGATTGCCGAGACATTGGGCAGGTAATTGATGATGTCCTGAGGATTTCCGGTTGGTGGAGCTTGCAGGATGTTGCCCCAAGGATATGCCAGTGAGCCTCCGGTTCCACTGGTGCCAGCGCCGACTTGCGTTGGATCGCAGGTTGCCACGAAACCTTGATAGGGAGCCGTGGTGCTCTTGCACAGTTGGGAGTTAACGAATGGCGGAGCTTGATTCACACCAAAGGGGCCGCCCGTAATCACGCCAGCGGCAAAGCCAGGGGAAAGGTACGTGAACAGTTCGCCGCGATCGTAGTACAAACCGAATCCGGCGCGAACCACCACCTTGTCGTGGAACATGCCCGGGCTCCAGGCAATGCCGACGCGCGGAGCCAATCCCCATTGGCGGCCGGTGAGCGTGGAGCTGCTGACACCTTTCGAGGGGAACTGTTTGTTGTTGCCTGCGATGATGAAGCCCGTGGAAGTGACGCTTTGTCCATCGAAGGAATAGAGCGAAGGATCGAAATTGTAGATGCGGCCATACTTTTCGGAGAAGCCGCCATTGTCGTCGAAGCGCAGGCCCAGCGTTACATTCAGATTGGACCGCAGTTGATATTTGTCTTGAATATAAAGACCGGTCTGATTGGCTCGGAGATAGCGGTTAGCATCGCCTTGCAGATATGCCGTGGTCACGAAACCGTCGGAGGTGTACGGAGTGACCAAGCCCTGCAGGAACTGAGAGAAATCCGAGACCCCGACAATACCGTTGTTTGTTCGGCGGTCGCGGGTGTTCATCTGCGTATAGGCGTAGCTGCCGCCGAAGGTGAGGGTATGCTTGCCGAGCGTCCAGATGGCGGTAGCCGAAGGCATGAATCGGTTTTGGAATACGCCGGTGAAGGCGCCCTGGGAGGCCGCGCCTTGCCCGATGGTGAGAGCGGCGTTGGCGACGTTGCCGGTGTTGTAGGCGGCTTCATTGCCGAAATTGTCGACGATGGTGATGCCGGGGAAAATCGGGGAACCGAACGTCTCGATGCCCAGTTGCTGCGGGGAGAATGGCTGCGAAATGGTGGAGTAAACCTTCTGGCGCATGAATCCGAACGTCTCGCTGATACTGAGGTTGGACTTAAGGGTTTGCGTGTTACTGATGGAGACGACCTGGCTGCCGGCGTCGAGGTGCTGCGCAAAGCCCGCCACACTCGAATAGGCGAAAGGCGCGACGGTCGGATCGTGCTGGTAATAATATTTTAGCGATACCGTGTCTTTTGTGTTGACGTTCCAGTCGAGATCCGCGACTGCCTGATCCGCGGTAAATAGCGCGTTCCCGGGAACTATGGCGTTTTCCGGAAAGTTCACCGATGGCGTTTGCCCGTCCGCGGATGGAATCAGGTATTGGCCATTCGGAAGTTTGTAATTGAGAAGCGCGTAGGCGATGGGGCTGATCTCGCCCGGCCCTGCACCAACGGTCGGAACGATTATTGCGGAATTTGGGAAATTACAGGGCGGCGCTCCGCAATTCCCGTTGACAACCGCAGCGAGGCCCGCGGGGCTACGATCATCGGTAAGGCCAGCGGGAACAGTGAGGCGAGACAGCCCAATCTCCTGGTCGGAAGTGTGGATGTGCTGGTAGCTGAGGAAACCGAAGAGCTTGTCTTTGACAAGGGCGCCGCCCAAAGTACCGCCCGCTACGTAGCGTTCCAGCTGGGGATTTTTCTCATTGGAAGGAATGTTGGGATCAGCGTTGAAGAAAAAAGGAGCGGCGTTGAGCGCGTTATTGCCGAAATGACCGTAGGCGCTGCCGTGAAGGACGTTGGTGCCTGATGCGGTACTCATGTCGATGTGAGCACCGCTGGTGGAACCTTGCTGGGCATCGTACATGGAAGTGTTGACGCGGAGCTCCTCGATGGATTCCGGAGCGGGCGTCGGCAGAGACTGGCCGATGGCCAGATAGGGAGAGGCGGTGCTTTGAATCACAGCGGCGCTGGTGCTGGCCGCACCGCTCACACCGGTGTTGTTGACGACGCGTGCCGAAGCCACCTGGCTGGTGCTCTTGCCGTTGAAAAGATTGCTGGCGTCGACACCGTTCAACAGAAAACTATTGCTGGTGTCGCGCTGGCCATTGGCCCAGATAGGTTGGTTGCCCAGTCCACTGTTCGCGCCGGTGCCGCTGGACAACTCCGAGTTGACGCCGGGAGAGAGGATCGCGAGGCCCGTGAAACTTCCCGTGGGCAAGGGAACCGCCTCAATTTGATCTTTTTCGAGAATGTAGCCGTTGGTGACGTCCGCGGAGTCCATCAGCGGCGACGCTTCGACCGTGACGGTAGTACCAACCTGGCCGACCTTCAGAGTGGCGTTCACAGTTGCGGTGCGATCCGCTTGCACAGGAATGGAAGGAATTTTCAGAGTGACGAAACCCTCGTGCGTGAAACTGAGAGTGTATGAGCCAATCGGAAGATTCACGAAATCATAGCTGCCGGCACTGTTGGTTTTCTGCATCCGCGTGAGTTTTGTGGCGTCGGCCAGCAGCGTTACCTCGGAATCGGCAAGTGCTCCACCCGAGGTGTCCGTTACGGTGCCCGTAACACCCCCTAACGTTTGCTGTGGGAATGCCGCGGATGGAAGAAGAAGTGTTATGCAAGGAAAGAGACAAGATGCGACGACATAATGAAATCTGCCTGGCCACTTGTTCATGCGGAGACCCTCCAAGGTACGCTGAGCACACCGTGCCCGCCCATCTTTCAGAGGTGGACCAAGCCACGATTCGCAAAATGAATGGATGTCCCCCGCTTGGCCCCACGCGTCTGAAAATACGTTGGCAGGAAACTATTCCAAAAATATGCAGAACCGAAACGCAAACTTTCGTTATCCTCAATTCGTTTTATCTATTCCCGCTTGGCGCGAGGATTTGTGCCGACCGGCCTTCACGGAAAGCCGTTTGGTGCAGGCTTGAGGGATTTGGCCTTAGCTTTCGGCGAAGACTGGCTTGCGGTTACGTACGCGCCAGAAGAACCACGACAGGCCCGCTACCAGATACGCCAAATAGATATACGGGAGCTTGCCGTACGGTCCTTCCGGAACCGGATACAGATTTCCAACCAGGGCAAGCAGCATGGCAAAACACGCGACCCATGGAATGATTTGTGCCCCCGGCCGGTAGGCGTGGTGGTCTCGCAAGTAGCGCGGCAACGCGATACATACCAAAGCATAAGTGACGATGAAGCCGTAAGTGGCCAGAGAGCCCATCCAGCCGTAAACGTCCAGACCACTGACGCCGCGCGCCGCCAGAACGGCAACGGGAAGGACCGCCGCCGACCCGGTAACCATGATGGCGAGGCCCGGCGTCTCGTTTCGCGCATGTGTTTTGCGAAACGATCCGTGGGTCAAGCCGTTGTGAGACATCAGCAGAAGTACGCGAGCCGCCGCTGTTATACACGCGAGTGTTCCCGCAAACATACTGACCAAGGCGCCGATATCAATAAGCAGGCCAAGAAAGGGAAGTCCGCCAATTTGAGCGAGCACGCGCATGGGAGCCGGGCTGGCGCCGAGATCCTGTCCTGCGGTGCGCAAACCAAGAACCTCGGCGTAGGCGCACGCCGTGAAAATGACTCCGGCGAGAAGCGCGCTCTGGGTGACGGCGCGCGGAATTGTCTTCAGGGGATTGCGCGCTTCGGAACCTAACGTGGTGGCGCTTTCAAAACCTGCAAAACTGAAGAGTGCCAACACCAGGCCCAGCCGCAGGCCGCTGCCGCTCATGCCGCGAAGTTGCAACTGTTCCCAATCCAGGTGCCAGCCGTGGCGAACGAGAACGAGTATTACCACCATTAGAATAAAGGAAACGGAAATCGCTTCGATCCACAGCATCAGCCGCGCGGAAATTTTTACATCACGCCTTGCAATCCAGATGGAGATTGCCGTCACCAGGAGCGCGAGGAATGCCGCGGATGTGGCGTGCCCCGTCGCGTCTCGCAGCAACAGGTTTCCGTAGTGATAGAAACCGCCGATTACGCTTGAGCCGGTCGCAACATAAGCAAGAAGAAGGCTCCACGCCGCGGTGGCGCCCAACGAAGGCGGAAGGATCATGGAGGCGTAGGTGTACAGGGAGCCCGGTGAAGCCGAGTAGCGCGCAAATTTTCCGACGCACAAGGCCACCAGAAAAATTGCCGTCGTCGCCAGGGCGTAGGCCAGCCAGGTGCCATTTCCGGCGAGTGCGCAGACCAGCGGAATTGTGGCCACGGGAGTGGTGGTTGGCGCAATTGTGGATACCGACTGCGCGAGCGTCTCCATCGGGGAGAGAACCTCGCGGCGCAGTCCGTAGCTTCCTGGTTCGCGATGAGCTTGCGCCATGATCAGGGTCGGCTCCGTCATTCCGTTTGTTCAAGCAATCGGGGAATAATTGCGGGTACGATATAGGCTCTGTCCACGTGGCACAAGGGCTATTTCGGGTACAGATCAAGAATTGGTGCGCCAAACTTTCGATTCGAAGATGCACAAATACCGTTTCAGCCTGAGGTGCTATTCCGTTGTCTGCGGCGATGCGCAATTTTTTGGCGCTTGAGCCAGGAGAAGAGATGACAACAACGCCAGACTATCAAGGCATGCTTGCGGTCGCTTTGGGGGAAGCGCGTGTGGGCCTGAAAGAAGGCGGCATACCGATTGGTGCCGCGATTTTCGATCAAACCGGGAAGCTGGTCGGCGCGGGACACAATCGGCGTGTGCAGGACGGAGATCCCTCGGCACATGGAGAGACGGACGCGTTTCGAAAAGCGGGCCGACAAAAAAGTTACCGAAAACTGATTCTGGCGACGACGCTAGCGCCTTGCTGGTATTGCAGTGGGCTGCTGCGCCAGTTTGGATTCGGCACCCTGGTTGTCGGGGAGAGCAGGAACTTTCAGGGAGGGATCGATTGGCTGCGTTCCTTAGGAGTGCAGGTGATCGATCTGGATTCAGAGGAATGCGTTTCGTTGCTTGCCGATTATATTCGCGCCAACCCCGCGATATGGAACGAAGACATTGGCGAACAGTAGTGCAACGAAAGTGGCCCCCGGTCTCCCGGTTATCAGTTCAGTGGAAAATCCCGGTCGCATGCTATAGTCGGACGCTTCCTTGCGATGTCCCAGGGATAAGGGATGGAACTGACACAGGTCGACGCCTCTCTCTACAATCCTGACTTGGCCCCCATTCCCCCGGAAAGGCGCACGTGGGGCACCTACAACTACGCATCGCTGTGGGTGGCCATGAGCGTTTGCATCCCCACCTACATGCTGGCGTCAGGCCTGATTGCCGGCGGCATGAGCTGGATTCAGGCGGTCGTCACGATTCTGCTGGGCAATCTGATCGTGTTGATTCCCATGCTGCTGAACGCTCATGCCGGCACGCGCTACGGCATTCCATTTCCTGTTTTTGTTCGCGCGTCGTTTGGCGTGCGAGGTGCGAACATTCCCGCGGTCCTGCGGGCGCTGGTGGCTTGCGGTTGGTTCGGCATCCAGGCCTGGATTGGCGGGCAAGCGATCTACTCGCTGCTGCGTATTGTGTGGCCGGGCGCGGCAAATGTGCCGGGAAGCAACTGGATGTGCTTTTTTCTGTTCTGGGCGCTCAATATGTTGGTGATCTGGCGTGGCATCGAAACGATCAAATTCCTCGAAGGAATTGGCGCGCCGTTCATGCTCGTGGTGGGATTGCTGCTTCTTTTGTGGATTACCCGTAAGGCCGGCGGATTGGGCCCGGTGCTGCACACACCGAGCAAGTTCCATAGCACTTCGGAATTTGTGCGCTTCTTTATTCCCGCGCTGACCGGAATGGTCGGCTTCTGGGCCACGGTGGCGCTGAATATTCCGGACTTCACGCGCTACGCCAAATCGCAACGAGCGCAAATGGTTGGACAAGCGCTGGGATTGCCTACGGCGATGACGCTGTACTCTTTCATCGGCGTCGCGGTTACTTCGGCATCGGCAGTGATTTTTGGCGAAGCAATCTGGGATCCGGTAGTCCTGCTCGGGCGGTTCAATCAGCCGATGGTGGCGCTGATTGCGCTGCTGGCGTTACTTGTGGCCACGCTGAACACCAACGTTGCCGCCAATGTGGTGTCTCCTTCCAACGATTTTTCCAACTTGCGACCCAGCCTGATTTCGTTTCGGACGGGCGGGTTGATCACCGGCGTGGTGGGCATATTAATGATGCCCTGGAAATTGTTGCGTGATTTCAGCTCTTATATTTTTGGCTGGCTGGTGGGCTGCTCGGCCCTGCTCGGGCCGATTGCGGGAATCATGATCTGCGATTACTACGTGCTGCGGCGCCGTCAGCTTCAGGTGGAGGAGTTGTATCGTCGCGGAGGCGCGTATGAGTATCGCGGCGGGTTCAATCCGAAGGCGATTGCAGCGCTGGTGGCCGGAGTAGCGATCGCGTTAATTGGCCTCGCCGTTCCCGCCTTGCACTGGCTTTACGACTACGCGTGGTTTGTGGGCTTCATGGTTTCCGGCGGATTGTATTTTCTGTTGATGCACCGGCAGGCGCCGGCGTTGGAATAGGTTTGGCTTGCGGAATGGCTGTTGAATAAAGCACATTTCGCTTCTAACCTTCCTTATCCCCGGCGATGAGCCCTAACCGGGAATAAGTGAACAGGAGACTGGGTTGAGGGAACTTCCGCAAAGAACAGCGCGTGCGAATGCGCTCGACGAACTTCTGCCGCCGTTGAGCAACAACGAGGCCGCCATCGAGGCAGCCCGATGCTTGATGTGCTACGACGCGCCCTGCACGCACGCCTGTCCCACGCACATCGATATCCCCAAGTTCATCAAGAAAATCGCGACGCAGAATTTGCGCGGATCAGCACGCACAATTCTGGAGTCCAATCTTCTCGGCGCCACCTGCGCGAGGGTTTGCCCGGTGCAGGAATTGTGCGAAGGCGCGTGCGTGCTCGGCGCGGAGCACAAGCCCATCGCGATCGGCCGCTTGCAGCGATACGCCATGGATTTCGCTTATGCAAGAGGCATGGACCTTTTTCCATCCGCGAAATCCACAGAAAAAAAAGTCGCGGTCGTTGGAGCCGGTCCGGCCGGTCTTTCTTGTGCGGGGGAACTCGCCAGGCGCGGGCACCGTGTGACGTTGTTCGAAAAACGGGACTTGGCGGGCGGTCTTTCAACCTATGGAATCATCGGCCTTCGCGAACCTGTCGAGGTTGCGCTGGCGGAAGTCGCGATGCTCACAAAACTCGGCATCAGAATTGAAACCGGCAAGCAACTTGGCAGCAATCTGACCTTGGCCGATCTGCAAGGGAACTTCGGCGCAGTGTTTCTCAGTGTGGGCCTCGGTAGTACCACGACTTTGGGCATTCCCGGCG
Source organism: Candidatus Acidiferrales bacterium (assembly GCA_963804635.1). GTDB lineage: Bacteria > Acidobacteriota > Terriglobia > Acidiferrales > UBA7541 > Acidiferrum. The sequence continues at coordinate 44,661 of CAWDRK010000037.1, read as the reverse complement.
AAGAACACATTCTGGATGGATTGGAATACATCGAGCAGAGCAAATTAGATACAAACAGGCTTGTTGTTGGGCGCAATGTTGTGGTCATTGGCGCGGGCAATACCGCGATTGATTGTGCCACCATCGCCAAGCGCCTCGGCGCAAACCAAGTCACCATGATCTATCGACGCTCCGAAAAGGAAATGACCGCGTATGCTCACGAATACGACTTCATCAAAAGAGAGGGCGTGCGTGTTTCATTTTTGACTCAGCCGGTGCGCGTGCAGGTGGAAAATGGAGCGGTCGAATCACTGCAATGCATGCGCATGAGTTTGGGTCCGGCGGACGGCTCGGGACGCCCTTTCCCGCAGCCCGTGCCAGGGTCGGAGTTCCCTGTTGTCGCCGACCAAATCGTGAAAGCCACGGGCCAGGAAAAACCGTCGTTGGCTTGCATGCTGAAACTGCAAACCGACAAAGGGTTCATCCAGGTGAACGAGAATTTCGAGACGAGTTCGCCGGGCGTTTATGCCGGGGGCGACTGTATTCGCGCGCGGGGCGCTGCCTCCACGGTGATGGCCGTGCAAGACGGCAAGCTGGCCGCACGTTCGATTCATGAAAGGTTGGTGGCACGTGGCTGACCTGAGTATCAACTTTGCGGGCATTCGTTCGCCGAATCCGTTTTGGCTGGCCTCCGCGCCGCCGAGCAACTCGGGCAGGCAAGTGCATCGAGCGTTTGAAGCGGGCTGGGGCGGCGCGGTGTGGAAAACGATTGGCGCACCGGTGCTGAACGTTTCGAACCGCTACGGGGCGTGGCATTACGGCGGGCAGAAAATGCTGGCGATCAACAACGTCGAGCTGATTTCTGACCGGCCACTGGAAGTAAATCTGCGCGAAATAGCGGAAGTGAAACGGGCGTGGCCGGATCGCGCCGTGATTGTCTCTGCCATGGTGGAGTCCAAACCGGAAACCTGGCATGACATCATTCGCCGAATTCAGGATACGGGTGCAGACGGAATCGAATTGAACTACGGCTGCCCGCACGGGATGAGTGAACGCGGAATGGGCAGCGCCGTGGGGCAAGTGCCGGAATACTGCGAACAAATCACCCGCTGGGTGATGGCAGTGGCCAAGATTCCCGTAATCGTGAAACTCACGCCGAACATTGCGGATATCGTTATGCCGGCACGTGCGGCGGTCGCGGCGGGGGCGAATGCCATCTCGCTGATCAACACGCTGAATTCCATCATCGGCGTTGATCTGGAAACACTGGAAATAACGCCCAACATTGGCGGAAAGGGCGGCCATGGGGGTTACGCTGGCCCCGCAGTGAAACCCATTGCGCTGAATATGCTGTCGGCGCTGGGGCGGGATCCGATCGTAAGCGCTTCGAAGCTGCCGATCTCGGGAATGGGCGGAATATCCACATGGCGTGATGCGGCAGAATTTTTGCTGCTCGGCGCCAACAGTCTACAAGTGTGCACCGCGGTGATGCACTACGGTTTCCGCATCGTGGAAGATTTGTGCGACGGGCTGTCGAATTGGATGGATGAGAAGGGTTTCGCGAGAGTCTCAGACGTGGTTGGCCAAAGCCTGCACCGCGTGTCGGACTTCAGTAATTTCGACCTTTCATTTCGCGCGGTGGCGCGAATCGACCAGCAGAAGTGCATCCGCTGCAATCTTTGTTACGTCGCCTGCAACGACACGGCGCACCAATGCATCGACCTGATCGCCAAAGATGGCAGCGTTGTGCAGCCTCAGTCTTACGACCTTCGCGCGAATGGCAAGGAAGAGGCGGTGAATTCGCGGCCCAGCGTTCAGGTGCGCGAAGAGGATTGTGTCGGTTGCCGCCTTTGCTATAACGTTTGTCCGGTGGAAGATTGTATCCGCATGATGGAAGAGCCATCCGGGCGGATGCCAGTTACGTGGAAGCAACTTTCCGAGTCGCAGCGCCAAGTGACTGAAGATTGGGAAAAGATGAAGGAATATCGCGAGAAGATGGGGATCCATATTCACTGAGGATGATGTGACGCACCGCGGGAGTGCCAGATGGCTGTGCTGATCAGGAACGGCGAAATCGTTACCGTAGGCTCGCGCCTGCAGGCGGACATCTACGTGGAGAGCGAGACCATCACGCGCATTGGCAAGGATCTGGAAACTCCGCCAAATACCGAAGTGATCGACGCCAGCGGCAAGCTGGTTTTTCCCGGGTTCATCGATCCTCACGTGCACATCTATCTTCCGTTTATGGCGACGTTTGCCAAAGACACGCACGAAACTGGCAGCATCGCGGCACTCGTCGGCGGAACTACCACGTACATCGAAATGTGTTGCCCGAATCGCAACGACGACGCGTTCGAGGGCTACCAACTGTGGAAATCGAAGGCCGCGGGCAAAAGCGCGTGCGACTATGCGTTCCACATGTCCGTGACCAAGTTCGTGAAAGAAACGGAATCGCAGTTGCGACAGATTGTTGCCGACGGCACGGCCTCGTTCAAAATCTTTCTCGCGTACAAGAACTTTTTTGGCGTTGACGACGGTGAAATGTATCAGACCCTGGAGCTTGCCAAGCGGTTAGGTGTGATTGTCACGGCACACTGCGAGAACGCGGAACTCGTGGCGAGGTTGCAGCAAAAACTGGTGGCAGAAGGGAAGACTGGCCCCGAATGGCATGAGCCGAGCCGCCCCGAATCGGTGGAAGCCGAAGGCACCGGCCGATTCGCGACGTTTCTGGAAAACACGGGAGCAACCGGCTACGTTGTCCACCTGTCGTGCGAGAAGGCGTTGCATGCCGCACTCGATGCGAAAGCGCGCGGCGTGAAGATTCACGTGGAATCCGTGTTGCCGCACTTCCTGCTCGACAAGAGCTACGCTGAACGGCCCGGCGTCGAAGGAATGAAGCACGTGATGTCGCCGCCTTTGCGCGCAAAGCACAATCAAACAGCGCTTTGGAACGCACTGGCGGCCGGCTCGATCGATACGGTGGGGACGGATCATTGCCCGTTCGACACCGAGCAGAAACTTCTGGGCAAAGACACGTTCGTGAATATTCCCAACGGGATTCCGGGAATCGAAGATCGCGTCAATCTTCTGTATGCGCATGGTGTGAAACGCGGAAGGCTGGATCTGGGTCGCTTTGTAGATGCGGCCAGTACCCGGGCTGCCAAACTTTTTGGGCTTTACCCGCGCAAAGGCACCATTGCCGTGGGGAGCGATGCCGACCTGGTGGTTTACGATGCGAATTATCGCGGCGTGCTTTCCGCAAAGTCGCATCACGTGAACAACGACTATAGTGGTTTCGAAGGAATGCCGATTGAGGGCCGCCCATCGGTTGTGACCGTGCGCGGGAAAGTCCAGGTGCGGGACGGCAAATTCGTGGGTGAGCGCGGCCGCGGCAAAATGCTGCAGCGCGAGCCGAGCCATTTCTGAGCGAACCTATGAGCCTGAATCCCAAACGCACAGTTGCCGAATTGAAGGAACTTCGCGCGCTTACAAGCGACGAAAATGGCGCGCAGCGCGTAGCCTGGACAGACACATGGCTGAAGGCGCGCGAGTGGCTCGCGTCAAAGGTGAATGAACTGCCCGTTGAACATCACTACGACGCGGCAGGAAATAATTGGGTTTCGCTGCCGGGCGCGTCTGAAAAAAGCCTGTTGATCGGCGGACATCTTGACTCCGTGCCCAACGGCGGCTGGCTCGACGGCTCGCTGAATGTGCTGGCAGGCCTCGAAGTGCTGCGTCGAATTGCCGCGGAATTCGCGGGCCGCCCCCCGATCACGGTCCGTCTGGTGGACTGGGCCGATGAAGAAGGCGCGCGGTTCGGCCGCAGTTTGCTTGGCTCCTCGGCATTTGCGGGAACACATTCGATCGAAGCAGACCGCGGCCGCACGGATCGCGACGGCGTGAAACTGGAAGACGCATTGCGGCGCTGCGGAGTGGAGATTGATAGGTTTCCTGAGGCCACAAAAGAACAAGAGAACGCCGTGGCCTATCTTGAACTGCACATCGAGCAAGGGCCCGTGCTCGAGCGCATGGGCTTGCCGCTCGGGGTAGTTCTGGGCACCAAAGGCGTAGAGCGGCACATCATCACGTTTCACGGCCAAGAAGCGCATTCCGGATCGACGCCCATGAATGCGCGGCGCGATGCACTGGCCGCAGCGGCAAAGCTGGCTCTCGAAATCCGCAGCATCGCCGGGAAGCACGAAGACGCGGTTTGCACTATGGGCAGCGTGAAGACTTTTCCGGGAATCGTCACCGCGGTTGTGGGCCGCTGCGAAGTTACGCTGGACCAGCGCGATCTGGACGCCAGCATTCTTGCCCAGATGTATCGCCAAGCTCAGGAAGCCAGCCAGCGGTTTGCTGCCGAAGAACATTGCACCGTGAACTGGTCGCGGCTGTGGAACATCGAGCCCGTGCCGTTTCATCGGCACTTGCTGGGGCTATGCGAGCAGGCGGTTCGGGAGACGTCAGACACTTCGCATCGCATGCCTTCGGGGCCGTTGCACGACGCGGCCGAAGTGTCGCGAGCTGGAATTCCCACGGTGATGATGTTCGTGCAGTCGCTGAACGGAATCAGCCATAATAAGATAGAAGATACAAAAGAAGAGCATCTGGAAATGTCGGTGGTGGCGCTCGATCGGCTGGCGTCCAAGACAATGGACTGGATTCAGCAGCAGCGCTAACCGCGCAAGCTTTCAAGGAAGGCAGGGCGATTATGGATTCTCATTCCCGCAAAGTGGTTCAAGAAAACCGCGACTACACCATGTTCTCCTGGTCCGTGCAGGGGGCATCCAATCCCATTCACATGAAACGCGGCGAAGGGGTGTGGTTCTGGGACGGCGACGACAATCGCTGGCTGGACTTCAGCTCTCAGCTCATCAACCTGAACATCGGCCATCAACATCCCAAAATGCTGGAAGCGATCAAGAAGCAGGTCGATGAGCTTTGTTTCGCCGGGCCTGGCTTTGCCACGGAACCGCGAGGCCTGCTCGGCAAAAAGCTCGCTGAGGTCACCGGGCTCGGCAAAGCCTTTTTCACCCTGGGCGGAGCCGAAGCCAATGAAAATGCCATGAAAATCGCGAAGCTCTTCACCGGCCGCGACAAAATTATCACCCGCTACCGTTCGTATCACGGCGCCACCATGGGTTCGATGACCGCATCGGGTGATCCGCGGCGTTGGCCAGTTGAGCCGGGTATTCCGGGGATCGTTCGCGTCTTCGATCCGTATTGCTATCGCTGTCCGTTTGGACAAAAGGTCGAAACCTGCCATCGCGAATGCGTTTCGCACATTGAAGAAATTATTCAGATGGAGGGCCCGAACACGATTGCGGCGATTCTCGTGGAAGGCATCACGGGGTCGAATGGTCTGCTGGTACCTCCGGACGATTACTACGCCAAGCTGCGCGCGCTGTGCGACAAATATGGCATTTTGTTGATCGATGACGAGGTCATGAGCGGATTCGGCCGCACCGGGAAATGGCTGGCCACGCAACATTACGGCATTCGCCCCGACATCGTTAGCTGCGCCAAGGGCTTGACCAGCGGGTATCTCCCTCTCGGTGCCGTGATTGTTTCCGACGCCATCGCCAAACACTTTGAGACCAACATGCTCTGGGGTGGGCTGACTTACAGCGGACACCCGGTGTGTTGCGCGGCTGCGGTCGCAAATCTGAATCTCTACGAAGAGGAGAAAATCTTCCAGAATGTCGAGCGGCAGGGACGCTATCTGGCGGCGCGTCTCGAAGCCATGAAGAAGAAGTATCACTGTGTCGGCGACGTTCGATATATAGGGCTGTTCAGCGTTCTGGAACTGGTGAAAGACAAGGGCACACGCGAGCCTCTGGCTCCGTTCAACGGCAATAGCCCCGAGATGACCAAGCTTGCCGGCCACTTGAAAAGCAAACATCTTTATGCGTTCAGCCGCTTCAATATGTTGTGGGTGTGCCCGCCGCTGATCATCACGGAAGATGAACTACGTCAAGGTCTGGACATCGTGGAAGAAGGATTAGCGCTGGTGGACGCCGCGCTGTCTCCGGCTTCGGTTGCTCAGCCGGCCGAGGTCTTGGCGCGAAAGTAGAGACGCGCGTGCCGGTACCCTGGCGAAGAGGACGCTCCTGCGGATTGTTTTCCGTTATGAATGTATGGCTTTCGCCGATGCATCCGTCAGTCCAAGCTCCGTGCACAACCACTCCGACCTCGATACTTTTACACTTTCCATTCACGCGGCTACACTGACTGTTCGTTCTACAACCAGCAGCTTCAAGCCGCGGTTTGAAGAGCACGTAATCTGCGTCTCGCTCGAGGTGAGCCTATAAATTACAATGAACGGGGATTTGGCTCACGGGAGGAATAGGATGCGGGAGTTACAAGTAATCCTTTTGGCGATCGCGATGGGACTGCTGATGCAGGAAAGGAAAGTGGAGCCTACGTGGTTGTACCGCGAGGTTTCGACTCTTCCAGAAAAGCACATCGATTTGTCCAGCGAGTCCTGCCATTACACTGCAATCTTTGGTGAGGGAGATGCGGAGTCAAAAGTGCCGAAGAGCGTGGCCCGCTTTGGGGAGTTGACGGTGGCGCCCAACGGCAACTGTCAGATGGTCGAGTATCCACGGGAAGAAGAATTGTATTTCGTTCTGGGCGGCAGCGGGATGTTTCATTACGGAGAGCAATCGCACTCCTTGACTCCGAATGATTTCGTCTATGTGCCTCCGACAGTGCGGCACAGCGTTTCCAACCCGTCGAGCCAACCGCTTCGCGTGGTGGTGACCAGCGTTCGAATTCCTCAAGACACGCCCCTCGCACCGCCGGCAGCATTGGCAGTCGCGAATCTAGGCGAGCTCAAGGAAGAGACCGTCGAGGGTCATCCGAATTCCGTGCTTTACAAACTTCTGATCGGGCCGCGTACGGCCGCGCGTGACCGAATTAACGCGACCTACTCGGTGGCTGATTTTTTTCTGATGGACTTTGCGCCGGGCGGTACAAACACTCCGCACCACCACGAAGTGGCGGAGGAAATTTACCTGGTGCTGGACGGCGAGGGGCAAATGGCCGCGGGCGGCGGGATGGATGGAGTCGAGGGTTTACATCACGCCAAAGCGGGAGACGCCTACTATTTTCGGCCCAACTGTACAGTGGGGTTCTACAATCAAAAGGCTTCCGCGGCGAAGGCCCACATCCTGGCTGTAAGGGTATTCGTGCCGATGCCTAAGAATCCCGATTGAGCCTCCTCCCTTCTTGCATCCAGATTCGTTCGATGGGCGTTTCCTATATTAATCAGTTGGGATTTACGGCAGGGGCCGCATCGTTGGGTTGCTTCGTCCACGCACGGCAATGAGTGACATTTGCTCCAAATCGGGGTAGTGGTCGTCTTTGTCGGCTTGCCGTTCGGCCGGCGGGAGCTGCTGAAGGGCTGTTTGTGATGGCAACGGTCCCTTGAAATATTTTTGGTACACCGTGGCGAACGGCGGCAAATCCTGCAAATTGTCCAGGTAAATCGTGGTCGAGACTACCTGATCGAAGTTCATGTCCGCTTCTTCTAAATTGTCGAGGAGATTGCGCATGGTCTGGCGGGTCTGGTCTTTCGTGGAAGCGGCGTACACGCCCCCGTTCGGCCCGGGAATGAAGCCGCTCTTCGCGGAACAATACAAGGTATCTCCCGCAAAAACGCAAGGGCTGGCCGTGGGACTAGGTGGCATGTTCTTCGGGCGAATCGAGCGCCGCTGGTTCAGGTCACGGACCGCCACGCCAGTGTAGGTGATCTCGGAGCCTTCGGGAAGACTGGAGACTTCGATGGTGGCGCGAGCCGGAGTATTTCCAAATTCGAAGCGACGAGCGTATTGCTCGTTCATGACTCGCATCGGCACTGCCGCGGTTAGATAAGGATTCACAAAAACCATGTTGGCCAATGTCAGGCCGGATGCTTGGACCACGGAGTTCAGTCGGTCCAGCGCCATTTTGACTTGCTCCGGCGGATCCTGGGGGACGGCTTTCTCCGTAAAGTCGCCGGCAGGTATAGAGGAAACAAACAAGCGGTCATGTGTGAGCATACCGGGAGAGTAGGCCTTGGTTTGTGTAAAACCGGGCAACGAAACTGGCTGCTTGCCCCGAAGGTCACGGACAGCAACAGCGGTGATTTGTACCGGCGATTCGGGAACCTGCGCAACGCCTAAGACGGCCCGCGCGGGTGGGTTGTCGGGAAAGTAGTTCGCGAAAGCTTCGTTTAGCTCTTGATAGTGTCTTACATCCTCGAGGTACACCTGGACATAAACGACGTGATCCATCGATAGGCCCGCCGTTTCAACGACCCTGCGGATGTTGTCGAGACATTGACGCACTTGAGCTGGAAAATTGGCCGAGGCGGTGCCGCCGCGTGGGCCTTGACCGGAGACATAAACGTAGTCGCCGGCATCGAAGCCGTTTGGAGCGAGATGAATAGCAGAACCCGCAGCCGGAGCACTTTGCGCGAGCACGGCTAATGCGGAGAAGAACGCGCACACCGCCGACAAAAAGAGGCGCCTCACGCAGCTTTTCCCTTGCGCGCGGAACTGAGAATCGAGCGCAGGCGGTCGCCTACAATCATTTCTTCACCGGGTTGAATGGTCATGGAGACCAGCTCAATATGGTTCTGTTTCTTGATCTCTTTTGCATTGGGCTTTGGTTTTTCTACGCCTTCATGCACCGCGGAAACCAGGCTCGGATTATCAATGCCCAGGACTTCGATGACGGGATCCCCTTCGCGAAGTTTCTGCACGCAATCCTTGATGCCAAAGCCCCAAGCTTCCTGGTCCCAGGAGACGCGCAAGGTCGGGTAGCGATTGCCATCGTCCGGGATGTAAATTTCCGTCTGCACTCCCGGCACGGTATCAACGAGCTTTGCGATACGCTCAACGCGCGCGTTCCATTCGTCGTAAAGTTTCTTGGAATCGGTATTCAGCCAAGTCTCAATCGCGGTCAGGCAGCCAATGACCTCTTCCTTTCCAACTTTCATGGGCCGGCAGACCGCACCCTCGTAGGGGCAGGAATTTCGCACCGCAGCTTCGATCAGGTCCTTGCGGCCGAGAAGAACGCCGCTGCACTGCGGGCCGCGCAAACCCTTGCCGCCGGAGAAGGTGTAAAGGTCGAGCTTCATTTTTGCGTAGAGCTTGATATTGTCGATGGGGGGGATACCTGCGGCGTCGTCGAGTAACAGCGGGACGTTATTTTGTTTTGCGATGGCGGCTTCGCGTTCGAGCTTATCCTTCAGATCCGTGGTGTAAATCATGGCGGTGTTTGCAGTAACCGCGTTGGCAATATCGTCGGGCTTGTCGACGAGGACCAGCTTCGCACCCGCGAGGCGAATGGCGCTGTCAAACGCGCTGCGGCCGCCAACCATGATCACTTCGTGTTTCAGTCCAGTGGTATCAGGCAGTTGCCAGATTTTTTGTGGATCGCTTCCGGCCATGCAAGCTGCCGTGGCAGCGGCCATGGCTCCCGCGGCGCCGGAAGTGATGACTCCCGATTCTGCGCCGGTCAGTTCGGCCAATCGACGACCGACCGCGTGATGCAGCTCGACCATGTTCACAAAATAACGCCCGGCTTCGGCTTGAGCTTCGCGGGCTTCCGGAAATTGCAGAGAGCCGCTGAGGTACGTCCACGTTCCGCGACAATTGATCACGGTTTTGACGCCGAGCCGGCTGTAAACATTGCTCTTCGGGTCCAGACCCATCGCGGCCGCGGACTTTACATAAAGGCCCTGAGCGGCGATTTGAGCTAACAACGGCGAGGCGGCCAGCATTTTCATGAATCCGCGGCGGTTCGGTTCTTTTGCAAAAGGCATATGTTTCCTCTCGGAGCGAAATTTTATTTCGTGAAAACCAAGGTTCCAAAATGTTCCGGTACGTGATTGGGATCACGGTTGATCACACAAGTGGGCTGCCAGCACATGAAGTGGCGGACCGGATCCGCGCCCAAGCCGTCGATGCGGTAGAGATTGACGCGCCACTTGCTCCCCGGTTGCACTTGTTTTTCACTGACGGAGCGCAAGGGCACGCGCGCCGCGGCGTACCAGATATGGTTTTTCTCATCGATGCGCCCCTGGCGTTGCCAGCCGGAATTCCACTTGGCGTCCGATATGTCCTTGTTGAGATCGATCGCGAGATCGACCCAATCGCCAGTCGGGGCGATTTCGAATTCGCGGTAGTGCATAATGTCTTGCCAATCGTCACCTAGAAAAAACTCGACTACGTCGCGGTCCCAGAGTTTCAGTCGGTCCTTGGTGTTGTCGGCGGGCAACCAGAGATTCAATTCGGTGTAAGGGGAAATAAACAGTAGATACAAGTCGGAGTCGGTCCAAAATGCACGGACTTCGGTCTTCAGCTGGGGATAGTCGATTTGATGGGAGCAGTCTTTCGCAATCCAAGTCGAGGCCGCGTGTGCCCAGGTGGGAGAATCAGGATTGGTGTTCAGGTCCCCGGCTTGCGAAACATAAGGAATGGAAAAGGAAGCTCCCGGGAGCGCGAACTCGCAGACCTTTGCAGAAACATCGCTGGACGACTGCGGCGTGCGGTTGCTAGCCGCACGGAGTCCGACTGCGGGCAACCTGCAGATCGTCACTGCGGCCAGGAGCAAAACGAGGTACGCAAAATTTCGCCGTGAGAACATTTTCAAGGGCGAGCCACGTTTCTTAACTCGGGTTCAATTTCGAAGGCTTTCTCGAACTCCGCACGCGACTCTGCCTCCTTTCCTTGCTTCTGTAGCGCCAATCCCAGGTTATAGTGCGCCTCCGCATAGGAAGGCTTCAGGCGAACAGCCTCGATAAATTCCGATTTTGCGGCGCCGTTCTCGCCGGCCTGCAACAGCGCCAATCCGAGATTGTTATGGGCCTCCGCGAAAGCCGGATCACGATGCACCAGTTCTCGAAAAACGCTGATGGCGCCGGCCGTGTCGTTTTTCTGGCTCAACACCAAGCCCAATTGAACACGCGCGTCCGTGTACTTGGGATCAAGACTCAGGGCTTGGTTGAGTTCACGAGCTGCTTCATCGAGTTGCCCCGATTGCGCCAGGGCAAGGCCGAGATTATAATGCGCCTCCGGAAGATCGGCGTCAGACATTACCGACTGGTGAAACTCTTGAAGCGCGCGATCACGGTCGTTACTGCGCCAGTAAAGAAGTCCAAGGCTCGAGTGGACCTGGGCATAATCGGGTTTCAGTTGCAAAGCGTGGTCGTAGGCTTCCTTGGCGCGTGCGTAGTCCTGTTTGCGGTCCCAGGTGACACCCAGGTAGTAGTAGCCGGTCGGCAACTCCGGACTCTGCTCGATGGCCTTCTGAAAGAGATTCAGAGCTTCATCCAGTTGCTGCTTCTTCAGTGCGTTGACACCCTGAACAATAAGCAGCTTCGCTTGCGCGAGGCGGGCGCGAAACTCGTGCAGGGCGTTTAGTTCATCCAGTTCCTTGTGAGACGCAGCGGTATCGCCTTGAGAACGGAGAGCGATGCCTAAGCTGTAGTGAGCTTGCTCGAAGTCGGGTTGCAGTTCGATCGCCCGTCGGAATGCGGCGATAGCGCCCGGCAGATCACCGTCGGCTTTAAGTTCCATGCCGAGATTGTATTGGGCGTTGGCGTCGGTCGGATCGAGTTCAACGGCCTTTCGGAAGTTGGCCAGCGCGTCTTTGTGATCCCCCTGACGCCGCAGGGCCACGCCGAGCATGACGTGAGCGCGCGCCAGCTTCGGATCGAGACGCAGCGCGGCACGAAACTGGGTCGCGGCAGCATCCAGCTTGCCGAGTTGGCCTTCGACTTCCCCCAACTCGAAATACATCTCCGCCGAAGGCTTGAGCGCGACAGCGCGGTTGAGTTCGTGTTCCGCAGCGGCAAAATCATTTTGCTCCGAATAAACGCGCGCGAGGAGACGATGCGCAGCGGCATTAGCGGGTTCGCATTCCACCGCTTTACGTAGTTCCTTCAGCGTGCCGGTCTGGTCATGGAGGTCATACAGAACGGCACCCAAGCCATAGTGAGCCTGGCCCCATGCCGGCTTGAGGCGAATCGCGGACTCGAACTCTTCGACGGCTTGCTTGGTGTCGCCCTTGTAATGCAAAGCCAGAGCAAGGTCGTAGTGTGTCAGGGCATCGTTGGGATCGAGTTCCAGAGCTTTATGGTAAGCGGCGATGGCCTCATCCCATGACTTGGAACGAGCGAACTCAGTGGCCTGCTGACGGTAAGCTTCAGCCGTCTGAGCGAGCGATGGTCCGGCATCCGCGAGAGTGAGAACAAGGACAGACACGACTAGGAAGAACCCACCATAGTGAATGATCGAATCCGTCCCGCCCCGCTTCATCGAAGACAGCCTAACATGCGCGCGGAACCCAAGCGAGGCACCAAGTAGGGCCATAGCCCGGTCTCGCCTGGTTTGCTCAAATTACCAGTAGAACTTCGCGCTGACCTGACCGATGCGGGGATCGCGAGCATTGGTGACGATTCCGAAGCTCGAGTCGCTGATATTCCCACTAGGATTCATAAATTGCGCGTGGTTGAAAATATTGAAAAATTCAATACGGAGATCGAAAGCCAGATTCTCCTTAATCAGGGTGTGCTTGGTTAGGCCGAAATCGGTGTTGTTGAATCCAGGGCCGTGGAAAAACCGGCGGTTGGCAGTCCCGAATGTTCCTGGAACGCAATTCTGCGCGAATCCACCCACACTCGGCAAGCAGGCTGCTGCTGTCACGTCCCCCGGAGATTGTGGTGTCGCATTCGCAACATTTGGCGGAGGCGGAATGAAGTAGCATCCTGTGCCGTCGCTGGTTGGGCAATTGGGATTCGATTTGCGCGGATTCAGGATCTGCACTGGACCAACGCGATTGGGCATATCCGTGGACGAGCTACCCCACAGAGTGAAGTCACCGTTGCCTTGGTTCAATTGAATCGGGAAGCCGGTGGAGAAGCGGGTGATTCCCTGAATCTGCCAACCCTGGGTCAAGCGCTTGGGGGCATTGGCGAAAGCTCTGTCGAACGGGATGGCCCAAATGTAACTAGCGACAAAGTTGGAAGTGATGTCCGTTGATGAAAGTCCCCGGCTTAACCTAGGGTTTACGAAGTTCACCAAGTCGCCGAACCCGGAGGAATCGTCCAAGGCCTTGGCAAAAGTGTAGGCGGCTAGGAAGCTGAAGTCGTTGGCCTTGCGTTCGACGGTGATTTGCCCGGCGTTATAGATCGAATTGGCGCTCGTGAATGTGTACGTGTTGCCATAGCCATAACACACCTGGAGAGCCGAACCCGGGCAGTAGTTTGGATTTAGAATTTTGTTCCTGGTGCTGTAAACAAATGAGCCGTCCGGACGCTGGAAAACGTCGTTCTCGGCACCAAATCCGCAGCCGGCCGCGCCTGCGGTCGTGTCGATCGCCCCCTGGGCGGTGAGTTGCTGGCACAGAGTTGGGTCGCCCGGGTTGGATTCCTGCTGGGTGATGAGGCGGTGCCCCTCGGTGCCGACGTACGCCAAGGTGAGCACGGTCGACTTGGTGAGCTCGCGTTGGATCGAAAGATTGAAGTGCTCCGCGTAAGGCAGCTTGTTGCGAATGTAGTAGCCCGGAAAATAGTTGATGGGCTCGAACACCGAGAAGTCCAGTGTCTTGTTGGACGGGGCACCCGGAATAGGCAAGGTGTACGGAAAACGTTGTCCCAGCGATTGCCCACTCTGTCGAGTCAGGAACGGTTGGTCAAACATTACCGACGTCGGAGACTGCCAATATAAGCCGAACGGCGCGTCGGCCACCTCGTAGAACAGGTTGAGGTCCTCGACCGAAGTGTAGTACATGCCGTAGGCCGCCCGAATGCTAGTCTTCCCTGGGCCTCCGAAGATTTTTCCGAGCACTCCGTCCGAAAATCCCGGCGAATACGCCAACCCCAATCGTGGGCCGAAGTTGTTATATCGCGTGGGCGCCAGCGTTTTGGGAATGCCAGCGTCCCCCGGGAATACTAGCCCTTCCGGAGCAAGTGGAAACACCGTGGACTGTTGCCCTGGAACCCAGGTCTGGATTTTTCCTTGCCAGTCGTACCACGGCATGCTGACTTCCCAGCGCAAGCCGAGGTTGAGCGTAAGGCTGGGAGTTACCTTCCAGGTGTCCTGGACGAAGGCCCCGCCATATCGCGTTCGGGAATCCAGCACCTGTTTGGCAGCCTGGATGTAAGCACCACCACAAGAGTTGCAGGTTGCTCCGAGGAGGAAGTCGGCCGTGTCAGAGCCAGTCACCGAACCATCAAATGTAAATTGCCCGTTGGGGCTGGCGTAATTCCTTTCGTTCACCATGATGTAGCGGAATTCGCCTCCAAATTTCCAGGTATGCCTGCCGGCCACTTTCGAAAAGACGTCACTGACCATGTAGGTAGTGTCGGGCTGGAAGGTATTGAGCGTGGGCACGCCGATGTTCAGTCCAATCTGGCTCAAGCTCACCTGTGGCATATATTGCGTGTACCCGGGCAGCGGGGCAATGCCAAGGGTGTCGGCGCCGGTTACGAAACCAAGCGAGGACAGGTCGGCGAAACTACCCGCGGGATTGTCTTTGTGCACCGCGGTGCGGAAGAAGCTGAAGCGCGCTTCATTGACCGCGGTGGCGCCGAGCGTCTTGGCATTGCTCATGACGAACTCTTGCGCTCGCGAAGGGGTGGTCGTGGGGAATCCAGGCACCGTGGCGAATCCTACAGGCAAAGCACTGTCAACAGTAGTGTTATCGATGGTGTAGTACCACGACCAGTTGCCGGTGGTTTGATTGTTGAAATCCACACGCTCCCCGAACTTATTGTCGTCGATGCTGCTCCTCTGACTGTTATTCGAATAGTTATTCACGTTGCCAGGCAAAGTGGACGTGGGAATGTACGGGAGAATGTGGCTTGTCGGGGGTGCCCAGGCCGACTGGGGTATCACGCCACCCGGGAACACACACTGCGTCGTCGTGGCACAGCCGACAAAGCTGTACGGTTCGCCTTGCGTGACGGGGTAGCCCAAACGTTGGGATAGCACTTGCGCCCAGTAGGGCCCGTCGATGGTACCAGTCAGAGTCGAAGGATCAAAGTTGCCTTGCCGCTCGGCGTTCGTCGGTACCGTGACCAGGCCCGTTTCCGAACCTGCTACCTGACGGGTGCCCTGGTAGTCCGAGAAAAAGAACAGATGATCTTTCCAGACGGGGCCGCCGAGAGTGTAGCCAAATTGATTCTGGCGCAATTCAGATTTAGAAGGCGCGAAGTAATTCCTGGCGTCCATCGCGTCGTTCCGCAGGAACTCGAATACATCACCGTGGAAGGAGTTGGTGCCGGATTTGGTGATGGCGTTCATCACCGCGCCGCTGAATTTTCCATATTCGGCGTCGAAGCTGTTGGTAATGAGGCGGAACTCTTCGACGGAGTCGAGATTGGGGACCAAACCGGCGCCCAGGTTACGCCCCTCGCTCACGTCGCCGCCGTTCACGAGGAATGCGTTGGCAGTTTCCCGCTGGCCATTGACGGAGATGTTCCCGGCATTCAAATTGCCGGAGACGGGCCGGTCACCGCCGATGGTACTGGCCGTGGCAGGCGCAACGCCCGCCTGCAACCCCAGAAGATCGATGTAGCTGCGCCCGTTGAGCGGAAGAGCGAGCATCTTCTTGGAGTCGATGACGTCGCCGAGTTGCGTGCTTTCGGTCTGCACCTGCACGGCATTGGCTTCAACGCTGATGGTTTCTGTCGTCGACCCGACAGCCATGGTCACATCGATAACCAGTTGGTCGTTCACTTTCACTTCGATATTCGTTTCGGTGAACGGACGGAATCCACTGGCCGTGGCGATGAGCGCGTAAGTGCCCGCCGGCAAGGCCAGGACGTGATACGAACCGTCAGGCCCGGTGACCGACTCGTATTTTAGATTGGTTTGTACATTCGTGATGGTGAGATGTGCGCCGACGATCGCTCCTTGAGAGCGGTCACGCACGACGCCCTGGATCGAACCCGTCACGTCGGCGTATAGCAGTTCGGCACTTACAAGAAATGTTAAAACGATTAAAATAAGGCGAAAGACACGATTCCCCATAATCCCCCCAAACTTGGTGGCGGAGTTTAGGATGGAGCGCGGCCGAAGTCAAGCGCTTCTCGATTGAATTTACAAATGTGTTTCATCGTTACCGCTTATGAGGAGGGTGGGGGGGATTGAGCGAGAATCCGAAGCAAGTATTTCGTCCGGTACTAAGGCAATGTGAACGTGAAGATGTCGCTGCCAGCAGCAATAGCGACAAACTGTTTCGAATTAACGGCGTAAGTCATCGGGGACGCGCTGATGTTCTGCCCGGTATTAAAGTGCCATAACGATTTTCCAGTCGCTGCGTCCACAGCTTCGAACGATTGCGCGTCGTCGCCAAAAAAAACCAGGCCGCCGGCGGTAGTCATGACGCCAGCCGATGAATGCCCGTGGCCGGATTGAACGTAGCGCCATGCAGGTTTTTCCCCAGCGATCGAATAAGCCAGGAGAATTTTCTGGTTCCGGTCACTCTCACTGTGGCTGGCTCCAGTAGCGTAATAAGTCTGGCCAGGGACAAATTTTTGGGCTCTGAGCTTATAGATGTCGCAGCTTTCCAAGGCCATAAAATAAAACAGGGAGGTCTCGGGATTAAAAGCGGGCGAGTGCCAGTTCGTGGCGCCGACCATGCCTGGGCAGATGCGCGTACCCTTTTCCGTTGGTTTGAGCTCGGATCGAATAGGACGGCCTTTTTCGTCAATTCCGTTGGCCCAATTCAGCTTCTCGGAAAAACGCGTTGCCGACAGGAATTTTCCGTCGCTCCGATCAAGCACGTACAGAAAACCATTCCGGTTTGCCTCCACGATGAGCTTTCTCGGCTGACCTTTGAAAACCGCATCAATGAGCACTGGTGTTTCGACCGCATCGTAATCGAAAAGATCATGCGGCGTGAACTGGAAATACCACTTCAGCTTTCCATCGTCGGGATTCAAAGCCAGGAGGCAGTCCGTATAGAGGTCATCGCCAGGTCGTGGATCTCCGTCAAAATCGGGCGCCGGATTGCTGGTGCCCCAGAAAATGGTATTGAGTTCCGGATCAAACGTCCCGGGCATCCAGGTTGTGCCGCCACCCAGCTTGTAGCTTTCACCCGGCCAACTGGAGGAACCGAACTCTCCGGGCGCGGGAATTGTCCAGAAACGCCAAGCCTCTTTTCCGGTTGCGGCATCATAAGCCGCGACAAACCCGCGCACCCCATCATCGCCACCAGAAGTTCCGACAATGACCTTGTCTTTAACCACCAGAGGAGCGCTGGTCGCGCCGTAGTTGCGGTTTCCATCGGTGTACGCAACGTCCCAGAGCAGGTGACCGGAGCGAACATCCAGGCAAAGCAAATGTGCATTGTCGGTCTCCATGAAGACTCGGTCGTGCCATACGGCGACGCCCCGATTGTGATGTTGCGAGGCATCGTCAATTAGCCCTTCGGTGATAGGGCGCGAGTAGTGCCACACGGTTCGACCAGTTTGCGCATCGAGCGCGAAGGCATCATTGGCGGAAGTCACGAACATCATCCCGTCGACAACGACCGGCGTAACTTCCAGATGGCTGGAGTTTGCGGCGTGAAACACCCACTGAGCCCGGAGTTGCGAGATGTTGGCCCTGTCGATCTGGCGGAGAGCGCTGTAGCGGCGCCCGGTGTAGTCACCGTTATAGGAGAGCCAGTTATGGTCGACCGGAGATGCAAGCAATTGAGCGGGGGCAACGTCAAGGCGTGCCGTGACCGATGTCGTGTTAGGACTCTGGGCGGCGAATGGCACGGCAATCAAGAAAAGCAAAAAGCATAGTGTGAATCTCAGCATTCCTACCATTGTCGAGGCTCTGTCCTTAACGGCATTTTATCGTAGACGTCAAACCAGCAGGATTTCATACATTACCGAAAGTCAGGCCTTGCAAGCCAGCTTCATCTCAGATAACGATTCTAGCTGCGAAATGATTCTGATGGTGTCAACTCGCGAATCGCTTCTCCAGCGCCGCTGAGGTTGGCGAGCCGCATCTCGGAATACTTGCGAGACAAAAGCACGCCTGGCGCGCCAGCGCGGAAGGCCGCGAGCACCGCTTCCTTAACGCTTTGTGGCGTACATTTGCTGTTATTGGGCTCGGTAGGGATGTCGATATCAATGCCCGGCCAGATGAGTGTGTTCGTGCCGGCAACACCCGCAAGAGAGCGTTTGGTCTCGCGGAAGACGTAATCAGCGGAAAGGCCGGTGTGAGGAATCTGAAGGTAGCTGCGTTCCTGGAATCCCATCACCGCATAGTTAAAATCGAGCAGGCCCTGTTTCGAGAGATCCCCATAGAGTGTCGAGCCAATATTGTCGACATAGAGCGCCATGCGCTCGCCACCGCAGTTATTGTACATCACGACCTTTATGAAATCCGAATAACTCGAGAGCTCATGAAGGTCCTGTTCGGCGCGGTAGATGGGGTTGAAGGAATTATTATGCCAGATGTGCCAACCCACAGCCACGGCCGGCTTCGCTGTCTTTACGGTTTTGTATATTGCGGCGTAGGTCTCGCGAAGGCTGTCGGTCCAGAGCATTTCCCAGGCGGCTAGTTCGGGATATCGCAACAGCAGGCGCCAGAATTGAACGTAGTAGCCATCCACGGGACGACTGCCGCTGTGCGCCGAACGAACGAATTTTTCCAACTCCAGAAAACCTTGCTGGGCGCGCTCTACATTGATGCCGCGCTGTTTCGCCTTACGCTGACAAAACTCGCAGAAGCAAGTCACGTGGCCCGGATCGACCGGCGGCATATCATGGGTCGCGCCCAAACTGTCCGAAAGCGCGCCCTGGCGTTCGGAGCCCCACATAATTCCGTCGATGTCGTAAGAACCGGAATAGTCCTCGACCAGACCTGTCAGGAAATTCCGGTAGTCCGGATTGTTGACGCACAGCGTCTCGGCGTTCCGCCCGTAGAGATCTCTTTCCTGCAATTTCTGAATGTTCGGCAAGTCGGTGCGAAACACGTCCTCGAGCCAGCAGACGACCTTCATGCCACGCTTCTTAGCGGCAGGAAGCACTTCGGCGAGGATATCCAGGTCGCCATGGTCGGGCGCACGCGTGTCTTTGAGAACCGTGTTTTGGTAATACTGGGGATGAGGAGTGGCGAAGTTCCCGCCGTGAAAATTGAGGTCGTACTCCTGCTTGCCATGATCGGGGAGCGGCTGGCCGGGGATCTGCCTTCCGGCAATACCTCGACCGTAGGTGAACACCGCGAGAAAAAGCGTATTCACGCTGGCGCGCTCCTGGAGGACATCAAGAACTTTCTCAGTGCCTTCATCCACAAACGAAACTGCTCCGACTTGGATGCCGATCATTTTCGAGGATGCAGAAGCATGTCCTGGAGCCGGCATGGCCAAGGCAGCGCCGGCTCCAGCGGCGATCTTCAAGAATTCGCGGCGATTCACGTCCGATCTCAACATGGATTGCTCCTATTATTTTTGCTAGCTCTGCTGCAACGGCGCTTCGTCCACATTGCACCCCCCGCAGGGTGTGCAATACAGAGCCGTCCCATTCTACGGGTTCACTCCATTGGCCCAAAATGCGAGGGAATGGAGAAGTCCATAGTTTGGACTGATTTTCCGGCGACGGAACAAGCTGCGGCGTGGCCGTTGACCCGGTCGCATGCATAAGCCCAAGGTCGACTTCGTTGGGGCTTCCGGTTGCCTCAGTACTTCCGAGTCCCGCGTAATCCGTCCAAAGTCGATGCCAAGCCCGGAGATCACTTCCTAGTAGCGGACTCGTTACTCATCCGGTTTGCGGACCCACGATTATCTGTTCACCTTTAATTTTCAGGCTGGGAAGTAGCGCAGATGGCCGTGCGTCCATCGATGACGGTCAGAAGATCCTCCAGGTCGTGACTGCCAGCATAGTCACCCCTGCCGCGTCCGGAGAATGCTTCGAGCTTGGTGGCCACGAAATACCGAGCAGGTACTACACGGATGCGCAGTTCTGGCTCTGGCGCGATCTCTTGTGCCGCTGCCATGCCGGCCCGGTTCCAGCGATTGGTAAAGCCGAGGATTTTGTCCTCGAGAGGCATCACGTCCAATTTGATGCATCGATGAGCCAACGACATAAGGGAGCGCCTTTGCTGCTATCTTCTCGGAATCCCAACGTTCGCAGCCGCTCAGAAAAAGCACGTAGCCAGCGTACGTAGTAATTTCCGCAATCACATCAACGTCAAATGTGCGCCGAACTTCCGCGGCGGCCTCGTCGCTGATAAGCAGGGTGCACCCGCCCACGAAGACGACCTCGCGCAAGAGGGGCCCAACCTTTTCGCCGCTCTCGGGCGAGCAGCCAGCGTAATGCGGTGCCCTTCTTGCCGTGGCGCGCCAAGAGGAATGCCGTTTCGACGAAGTTAGCGCGCGTGGGCCCGCCACGGCGCCATGCGGCTGAGCATCCCGTCTCGCACAATCAGCGTGTGAAACAGAATGGCTCCAAAATGGGCGACGAATGCGAGGAATAGGAGATAGGCGAGAAACGTGTGCGTCTTCCGCAAGACCGCGTACAGCATCACGCTGTGCGGAAGGATGGGGAAAAGATGCAGTGACCCGAACAGGACAATCGGATATCGCGCTGCGGACAACATCCCCCAGCCGACGAGCGGCAGCACAAACAGCAGGGTATACAACAATACTTCGGATGCGTGTGCGACGAAGCGCTCCTGGGACGACATACTGGCGGGAAACGGAGGCAGAGTACTGAACTGGCGATTAACGAAACGAATCACGACCACAATCAGGATGGCAATCCCCAACGGGCGGTGAATGGAAACCAGCCGATGGTAGTCGCCGAGCGATGCGACCATCGCAACGCCAATCCCCAGCATGGTCAGGACCATCGCGGCCATCAGCCAGTGCAGGAACCGCATGGACCCAATGAATTGCTGCCGGTCCGTCGTGGCCCTGGTGCTCATTTTCGCACCTCTGAAGGCGTGATTTCGCTCGCCTCTTTCGTTTCGCCTGCGCGCCTCGTAAACGATTGCGAGTAAATCGCCGACCGCGCGCTTAGCAAGGGATCGTTGGACGGCGCCATGCCGGCCGGCAAAACCAGCGGATCGAAATTGATATCCCGCGCAGGACTGGTTTCCTCGCTTTCCACAGAATCGAGCGTCAGCGTTCCCACGTCCACCTGCTCCCGCCCTTCCGGCCACTGGATAGTAGCGTTGTCGGTCGGATCACCGGACTGCGCGACCGTCATGACCAAGTGCCATTGCAACGGGTGCTGCTGGATGCTCGCGATCAGCCCATCGAAGAGGAAATTCTTGCCCTCGCTTTCCCCGGTCCCGGCCTCATACGGCTGCACGGGCGCGAGTGTCCATCGCACGTAGGTGGACGCGCCGTCTGCGTTGACGAATCGAAACGCATTGAGACCGTAGTAGGCGGTGTTGTCGAAACCGGACGACGGCGCATGGCCCTTGATGATTGCGAGCGCCCGCGCGGTTTCCGGGTGGCTCGCGAGGAACGCCGCCCCTTTCGCCGGATCGGGTTGATGCGTGCCAGGGTCGCGTTGCGATGCCACCAGGTTGTCGTAAAAGGCCTGCGGATCCTTGAACGGGAACACCGGCAGATTGATCATTGCGGTCCGCCACTGTTCGCCGTCGGGCAGAGAAAACTGAAGCCCCAAGCCGCGGACGGTGCTCGGATCATCGGTGGCGTGAGGATCGCCGCTGCCCAGGGAAAAGCGGCCGATCACTGGCACGCGGCCGCTCTGGAAGACGACCGCCTTCGAGAGGCGCGCCCCCTGCCCGTTGCTATCGAAAAACCCTCGAACGCATAGACCTTTCGCGTGATTGCGACGGAAACCCGAGTGGATGCTGTTCACCCGCTCAAACTCATCGACGAACCGCGCAGGCGTCAGTTTCTGCGGGCTGAACCACCCGCCCAGATAGAGAAACGCTCCTACAACACCTAGAAGCAGAACGCCAATACCCGCCAATCGGGCGAACATCTTTCCTGGGGTCAGGAGCGCTGGATGCTTTTCCATCGGTGCGGTTTCACTCAGCAACTCTCCGCTGCCGTTTGGTGTTTTTGCGTCTTGCTTGGCCCCTAACGGTGCCATTGTGCCCCTTCCTTCCCTTTGGTCCGGAGATAGCGCTTTGATGCAAAAGCAAGCAAAAAGGGAGCACCTTTTTGTGTGCCGCGCCGTAATCGGCCGCCACCATGCCGTTCGGTCGGGATATTGGGGCTTTCAAAGTGGCCGCCAACTCTGGCGGCCTGAACAACCGCTGCTACCCGGACTCGCTCTTTTATTCATACCGCAGTGCGACTAACGGATCTACTCGCGTTGCCCGTTGCGCGGGGAAATAACACGCCGCCAGACCCGCTCCCACGACCAGCGCCACCACCGCCCCAAACGTCCACGGATCCGTCGCCGATATTCCCCAAATCTGGCTCGCCAAAAATCGCGTCAGCTCATAACTCGCCAACAACCCAATGCCAATCCCCGCAGCGATCAGCACAAATCCCTTCCGCAGCACCATCCGCAAAATTTCCCGCTGCTGCGCCCCGAGCGCCATCCGCACCCCAATCTCCCGCGTCCGGAGCGACACCGTATACGCCATCACGCTAAACACCCCAATCACCACCAACAAAAGGGCAATCCCCGCCAGCGGCCCAGACAAACTCACGCCAAACTCCGGTGTCGCATAGGTGTGCTGCTCGAGAGATTCCGCCAACGGACCGAACACCCAAAACACTTCGCCGCGGTCCACCGACCACACCGCCTCCTGCACCGCGTGCATCATTGATCCGGGCTTGACCTTCGTCCTCACCTGCAGGATGAAGTCTCCCGTAATCATCGGCGGGATGAACGCCATCGGAAGCACCGGCGCCTGCGGCCCGGCATTTTTCGTGTCGCCCACCACTCCAACAATTTCGAAGACCGGGCTTTCCGGCAAATTCCCAGTCGAATGATTGAACTTACTTTTGAATCCTTTGACTTCCAGTTGCTTCCCAACGGGATTTGTTTCTCCAAACAGAGCGTGCGCCAATTGCTCATTGACGACCGCCGCAAGCTGTCTCGTTTGGACCTCGTCGCGCGAAAGCCATCTGCCGGCGATCAGCCGCATCTCCAGCGTGTCCAGGCAGTTCTCATCGCATTCGTCCATTCCTGCTTCCACATCGCGCGTCTCGCCAGGCGCACTGACTCTCGGCCCTCCCGATGGACCGTAACCCGGAATCGTATTGCTCACCGCAACGCTCGCTACGCCAGGTAATTCTCTAATTTTCTCGACCGCTCTCTGGAACCGCGCATGCCCCTCCGGCGAAGTCATCAGCGCCCGGTCGGGCAATTGATCGCTCTTTCGACTTGGCGCGAACCCGGCAACGAGGATATTTTTCGCGTTGAACCCCAGATCGATGTGCGTGAGCTTGTACAGGCTGCGCATCATCAACCCTGCTTCAATCAGCAACACTATGGAGAGCGCCACCTGTCCGATCACCAGCGCTGCGCGGACCTTTCCGTGCTGCAGCCCGCCTCCAGCTCCTTTAGCGCTGCCCACGAGTTGCGGCTGCAAATCGCGCCTCGTCGCCCGCAACGCCGGTACCACTCCGCAAACCACCGTCGTCAGCAACGTAATTCCCATCGCAAAAAGCAGAACCGGCCCATTCAGCCCAACCACCGCTTCTCCGCTCATGTGGGCCCAGGCCTTTTGATGAATCGTTGCATCCAACGCCTTCATGACCATCCACGCCACAGCACATCCTAGCGCGCATGCGCACAACGCTAGAACCAAACTCTCCAGCAAGAGCTGCCTGGCAATCTGCCAACGCGAAGCGCCCAGCGCCGACCGCACCGCAATCTCCTTTTCCCGCGCGGTCGCTCGCGCCAGCAGCAGGTTCGCCACGTTGTTGCACGCAATCAAAAGTAGCACCAGCACCGCTGCCAGCAAGTCGTACAGAACACTTTTCAAATCAATCTTGGAATTGAAAACCGTGGCCGCCCCGGAAGGGCCCATCAAATAGTCGTTCACTGCCACCACCCGCGCCGTGAGCTTCTTGGGGTAATCGTCACTATCCGGATGCATCGCGGCCAACCGCTTAACCAGCACTTCTATTTCCGCCGATGCCGCCGCAAGCGTGACGCCCCGCTTCATGCGCCCTAGCACGTTGACGTTCCTCCCCTTTTCGGCCTCCGCCGACCTCTGTTCCTCGCCCGCCGGCACCCAGAATTCCTGTGTCACTCCGAATCCATGAAACCGCTCCGGCATCACGCCGATCAGCGTCGCCGGCTCGCCTTCGATCACAAAACTCTTCCCGATAATCTCCGTCTCTCCGCCAAACTCGCCTTTCCACGTTCGATAACTCATCACAAAAACGGGTGGCGCTCCCGGCTTTCCGTCCTCCGCAACAATCCCTCGCCCGAGGAGCGGCGCCACTCCGTAGAAATCGAACGCATCCGGCGACACATGGCCATTCTCAAGCTGGTACATCCGCGCGCCATACTGCACCGCCGCAATCCCGCTGTGCGATCCCACGAAGTTCTCAAAGAGTTCATTGTGTTCCCGCAAATATTTTAGGTCGGCCCATTTGATCCACAACTGGTAGTCGTAACCCGCATAACCCGGTTTTTCCAGGTCCGCCACGACCGGGACCACCAGCCGCCCCGCATCCTTCGCCGCAACCGCATGGAACATCAAATTGTAAAACACACTGAAAACAACCGTGCTAGCCCCAATCCCCAGCGCCAGTGCAAACACTGCCGTCCCTACAAATCTCAGGTCCTTGCCAAAGCTGCGGATTGCGTATCGAAAATCGCGCACTAAATTGTCGAGGAAGGAAAGACAGTTCATGCTTCAAAATTCTACTACTTTGCTGCAAAAAGACTTGTAGCCGGGTTGCAACGTCAACCATTGCAAGAATCGCTTAAGATTCATAAGGGTTGAGTGGAGCCGTCGCCTTGCTCAGCTTTTGCCCCGATCGTGGTGCCCGGGGTCTATTCCATTTTGCCAGCGGCCGGACCCACGCCGGTGGCCTGCTGGGTCTTGGGGTCAATGCCAATCAGGGCCACTCCGCCCACTCCGACGCGGCTGGCGGTAACTACGTGGCCGCGAGCCCTTAAGTCGGCCTGCACTGCTTCGGGGAGGGTGTTGGGCACAGAGAGGCTGCCCAGGCTGGCACGGTCCTGACCGAAGGAGCTGATGAAATGCGTGGTGGAGAAGCGCGGCGCCTCAAACGCGTCCTCGGGACTCATGTCGAATTCCACGTAGTTGAGGATGACCTGGATGGCTGCCTGATCCTGCTGGTCGCCGCCAGCTACCGAGATCGCCATCACCGGTTGGTTGTCGTGGAAAAGCAGCGTGGGGCTCAGCGTGATTCGCGGCCGCTTGCCGTGCTGGATGACGTTGGGAGTTCCCGCAAACGTGTTCAGGCTGCTGAGCCGGCTTCCGTGAATAATGCCCGTGCGTCCGGCCACGCCAGCTGTGCTTGACAGGCCGCTGGGTGTGGCCGCGATGACGTTCCCAGACTTATCCGTCACACACATGACGGTGGTTCCGCCATGCCAGGGTCCGGTGATGGTGGGCGGCTTGGTCGGATTCATATTGTACGGGTCGCCCGGCCGGAGCTCGAGAGATGCCTTCTTCGGATCGATCAGCTCACGCCGCATTTTGGTGTACTGATCGGAAAGCAACTGTTGCATCGGCACTTTCACAAAATTCGGATCGCCGTAATACTCATCGCGATCCGCCAGCGCCAGTTTCTCCGCTTCAATCACCGTGTGGATGTAATCCGCCGAATTGAAGCCCATCTTCTTCAGGTCGAAGCCTTCCAGCAGGCGCAGCGTCTGTAAGAGATAAGGACCCTGCGTTAGCGGACCGGCCTTATAGACCGTGTAGCCACGGTACGTGGTTTTGAGCGGATCCACTACGGGAGTTTTGTGCGCGGCCAAATCCGCCTTGCGAAGGAACCCCCCCTTTTCGATATACCAGGCTTCGAGGGCGTCGGCGATGTCGCCGCGATAGAAGCGGTCCGAGACGGCTTGCAGTCTCTGCTGCCGCGTACCTTTCGCGGCCTTTTCCGACTCCACCAATTTGTGAAAGGTCACCGCCATATCCGCCTGCCAGTTCACGCCGGTTTCGATCCTCTTCCCGCTGCCGGTATCGATATACCAACTGGGGCCGCCGGCGTCCAGAATGGCCAGCGTCGGCTGCACGACCTCGTCGAAGCTTTTGGTTCCGTAAAGTTTCAGCAGGGTGACGATCGCATCTATGGTGCCAGGCACGGCGGCTGCCTTGACGTCACCGTCCGGGATTCCGTGTTCCATGTACCAGGCGATGGCTTTGGGGTCGCGAGGGGCCTCCCCTTGTCCCTCCAGCAGCTTCACGTTTTTCTGGTTGGCGCTGTAAACCAGAATAGGAATCTCTCCTCCCACGCAGAACGCGCCTACATAGGTTACGGACAGTGCCAGCAGAGTGGCGGCGCCTGCATCGGCGGCGTTTCCGCCCTGTTGCAGAATCTTGATGCCGGCCGCAGTGGCGGCAGCCTTACCGGAAACAACCACGCCCTGGCTGCCGGCGGCAACACTCGGTCCGCGCGGGCTGACCGGCGTTTTGATGGCCTGCGGCGAAGCGAAGGGCGCGAGTAAAAGGAGGGAAACGGATGATATCGAAATGATCTTGCGCATATGAGGTCAACTCCGTTGCAGTTGGCCGGCATTCATTGCCCGGCATGTCATCAAGGCTATATCAACTCTCTTATTCCACGCTGCCTCGGCCGCTGTGGCCGGGCGCAGATCAATGGGGTACGCGGAAACTTGGCTACCGGAACCAGCTTGCACGCGGATGGTCCTTTTCGCTCGTCTCGTACCTTTCCGCTTCGCTCTCTTGAACTTGGAGTCGGATCGGATGTAGATGGTATCGCGCTGGTAATCCCAGCGGGCAGCCTTATTTGATAGATTCGAAGCCATCGATGGAACTCCTGAATCTCGGCCACAAGGACACTTTCGAATCCAGGTTGTCAGCAACCACAATTTCTAACTTTGCGGAGCTTCCGAACTTGGCCTGATATCTTGTCGGCAGGCTTGCGCAACGGCACGGGTGACCAGTTCCAGCGCGGCGCAATCCTCCAAGTTATAAGCGATGAGTTTTTCCTTCGCCAAAGACGTTTTGGTTTGTTCCCAGCTGTCCCGCCAACGGATAGACTGAACACCAGAAACGTCCTGATCTGACCATTTGAACCCCAGCCAGCCGGCAATGTCCTTCAATCCATTGGAATAGGTTGGAAAATAGATCTGCCCGAAGATTACCGAAAGGAGGTTAATGGGCGATTCGAGTGCGTTCGCCACAAGAGAGCCATTTGGCGGCGCACCATACCTTTGGCGCATTCGCTTGAGGAAGACCGTCTCAAAACTCCCGTAATGGATCAAAACTGGGTCCTCGACTTCTATGAGTTTGGACAAGAACTCCCGCCAGATGCTGCCCTCGTCCGAAGGCCCAAAGGCTGTGTTGAACGACAGAGTCGCCCGCTTTGATTCGAACGCCAATCAGGTAGTAGAAGTCTCGATCGGGCAAACCCTCGACATCGATGTAAACAGATGTCCCTTGCAAACATCCCTATTCAAGAACAGCGGGATGGAATTGAAGGCGGGTGATAGGCGATGTGTAATTCAGGTATGCGGATCAAGGGATGATCGAGGGACGGATCCGACCATGAATCCTGTAGACTGCGAAGTCTCTCTTGTCCACGGTGAATATTTTGCGGATACCTTCTCGCTCGGCAATCCGGATAAGCGCTGCGTCGGCAAGATCCATCGGACGATCGGCATATTTCCGAAGAAGTTCACGGATGCGAGGCAAATCGCCCAAGCCAAGCGGCAGCAGCTCGACCGCCTTCCTCACCAACATCTCCCATAAAGCCTCCTGGGCCGCCGGCAGATCGTTTAACAGGTTCATCGCTTCAGTCAGAGGCGGCCACACCGTTGCCAAAGGTTCTTGCAAACTCTTCAGAGTCGACACGCATTGCTCATGGTATTGGTCATCTGCGTCCACGAGAGCCACGAGGGGCCCCGCATCCACCAAGATCACCGGGAGCCCCGCCGGCTCTTTAGCAGAGTGGTGAACTGACGGCCCGCTCCCGCCGAGCGTTTTTGGTTTCCGCCGTGGACAATTCCAATCAAATCCGAAACCATTTCATAAGGCGATCCGGCTCGTTCCTGCTCTTCGATCCATGTCTCGATCGCCTGGCGAATTACCTCCGACGCGGACACTTGCTTGCGGCGCGCAATGCGGGCGATGCGCTGCCTGGTTTCCTTATCCACCCTCAATGTCACTGGAGATGGCATAACATTACCTCGGAGTGTTAGTCTAATGTATTACGATCTGTAATACAAGAAGGTTGCGCGGGAGAGACGGCATCGCAACGCCACTTTTTGTCACCGGGTGCTCCTGATTCGCGCCCTAGCCGAAACGGTCACACCGCGGGGCGGAGGTAGCTCGTGGGGGAGACCACTTGCCTGGACAGAAGGTGCTCTGTTTTTGTGTGAATGCGAGTGCGGCGCGCCCGAAAGTGTTTTAGAATAAAGTGGTTACAACGATGGGCGTGTAGCTCAGCTGGGAGAGCACCTGCTTTGCAAGCAGGGGGTTGCGGGTTCGAATCCCGTCACGTCCACCAACTATTTCATTTTGAATAAGTTGCGACCGATCTTTTTCTCCATCACGCACCGTAATAAAAACGTAGTAGTCCTTCTCTGATTTGATCACTGAATCCGTTGATTCGTTCGAACTCACGCCAAGCGCGTCTATCGCAACAACACAGGAACCAGTTCGAATTCAAGACGTTGCCGTCAAGGTGTGAGCACCGGTTTGGCGACTGGTCACAGCGAGTGATTGATTCCAGACTGGTCCCCTGTCGGAAAGGCAGATTCCCGCAAAAACAATGTACAAGTAACTGCAAATCTCAGCTCCCCAGTCCCGTTCCCGAACTAAAAAGCGAAGGACTGAAGCACGGCGGGAGATGATTCATTTCTTAGGAAGCTGGAACGATTTCTTCCGATTTGCCGACAACCCAGCCTGGCCAGTGACACTTTTCCGAGTACGGCCTTACCAGGCAAGTGGAATTCAATTGATAAACACATGCGCGTTTCTCGTTCCCTATCCTTTCGGGGCTGAACGCGTGCTGGTCAATTCAATGGTTTGCGCGTTTCTCGGCCGCGTGACAGCCGCGCCACGACGCTCGGCGATTCCCAAACGCTGTGACGATACTAGCGCGTCGGCTAATATGAGTAGACAAAGCGATATTTCAGAGTTGAGGCCGCCGTTTGAAACCGCAGACCAAGCTATCAACGTCGATGACACAGGCGCAATTCGACAGCGGCTATTGGTACGCAACCGAGCTCAAGGAGTTTGCAAAAACAATCGGGATTCCGTCCGCGAGCAGGTTACGCAAGGACGAACTGGAAAAGGCGATCAAGGGCTTCCTCAAGGCCGGCAAGATTGAGAGTCCGACCAAAAGGAGCCTATCGACATCGGGAGCCAAGGACGTCGAACAAGGGCTGAGCCTCAGTCTTCCCGTAGCGGTCTACACGAACGACACGGAAACCAAGGATTTCCTTGAAAGAGAAGCCCAAAAACTTGTTCCTGGCCTGAAAAGGAAATCCGGCGCGCGATATCGGCTCAATCGCTGGCGAGAAGAGCAACTCGTCAAAGGCGTCAAGCTCAGCTACGGAGACCTTGTCAAAGAATACGTTCGGCTGAACCTGACCAAAGAGTCGTTCGCGCAGATCCCGCATGGGAGGTATATCAACTTCATGAGCGACTTCCTCGCTGGAGAGAGAGGCGCCACGTGGGAGCAGGCGCTGAGCGCTTGGAAGAAGCTGAAGAAGCTTGACGTACCTAAGAACTATCGTTCGTGGGTAAGGCTCAACTTGTCAAAACAGGTGTAACTTCCGACACCATGCGAGCGTAGACCGATCATGTAAGGGAGATTTACCAGCCGGAAAATGTTTTGCGGATCGTAAATCCAGTTGGACGCGCAGTCGGCAAACCGCTGCCTTGCGAAGGGTGAAAGGTGGGAGTGAGTTAGTTGCCCTTTCAATCGGTCAAAGGCTATACGCCAGCGGATGCTTGGGCTCGTAAAGCATGATGTCGTCCGCGCCAGGTACGGCCATCATGACCACGAGTCCGTACCCGTGATCCTGAACTTCGCCGTGGAACTCCGCTCCTTTGCCCTTCAGTTCAGCGACCGTGTGTGAGATGTCGTCGCACATCAGGGAGATCAGATGGTGCCGCGGCGATTCGTACGTCTTGCCATCGTAGACGCTGTGGGTCGGGTGCACGCCCATCTCACTCCGCCCGGTCTTGAAGATCAGCCAACCCGTGCCTCCGCCCAGCGCATCCTCGACGTAGGGCCAGCCGAGGACGTCGCGAAGGAATGCGCGCGTTGCGGGGGCATCGTCGGAATAAATCAGGGTGTGGATGCTGGTGATCATCAGACTGAACTACTGACATCGCCTAAAATTGTACTATTTCGGTCTATTGCCAATCAAGAAGCCGTTCATCGCAGTGGAGATCGAAATTAGGACACTACCCAACTTCCGGTTTGCTCGTCATCTGCCCTCAATCGCGGATTGGACCCTGCCATATCTCTGGTAAACACAACGCGACTTTTGGCGGGTGATCCGGGATTTACCTTCTGCGAGCACGCCTTCGGAATTCCGAACACTACTCCGGTGGCCCATTTGTCAGTATCGAGCCAAGTCTGGCACGCGGCGGCTTGTGACAGGGGCCTCAGGGAACAGGCTGTGCGGGGTTTTTCTCCGGTACGTTTGGAAACGTGCGGCTAACCAAGGCCGTTGAATCAAAGAAAGGCCACGCCGCCGGTAAGGGCATCCGGTCGTTCGATCGTGGTTCGACGTGGAAGCCAGGGATGCTTGGAAGACCGTCGGACTGATCAGTCACGGAGAGTTGGGGATTTTCCGAGGCTTTCAAGGTGAGATCCACCTCAATCCCCTCCGAAGGCAGTGCCAGGTAAACAATTCCCCAGACTTTGTTCCGCTTGTCAGGTTCGTTGACCTGGACCTTTCGGCCTTCGAGGGTAGCCGCGAAAACGGTGGCTTTCTCCACCTGAAGCCAGATGATACGAGCCTGCCGTCGAGAAACGAGGCGCAAACGAAGCTTGCGCTCGCCACCGGTGGTGGAATCCTGCAGCGTCTCGATGCTGGGCGCAGGGAGCTGGACGGGTGGAGCTTCCGCTTTGAGGATAGCGTCGCCATCGGCGGGGTTGAAGAGGTGCAGCTTGCTGGCTTCAACGTGCCCCGTCAGAAACTGAGAAGTCCAGTTGATTGCATAACAATGCCGACTCCCTCGACCCGAGTAGACTATGGTTGTTTGACGACCATGAGCTCGGGAGAAAGGAGTCGGACATGATGCTTATAGGAGTAGATTACCACCCGAGCTTTCAGACGATTGCATTTTTGATGGAAGAGACTGGTGAGTGTGGTGAACAGGAACTGAACCACAGCGGTGGAGAAGCAGAAAAATTCTACCGAGACTTGAAGGAGAGAGGAATCTGCGTACGGGTAGGGATGGAGGCTACCGGATATTCACGCTGGTTCGAGCGCCTGCTTGCTGAATTGGGGTTCGAGCTGTGGATCGGCGATCCTGCGCAGATCAAGGCCAAGCGAGTGAAGAAGCAGAAATACGACCGCGAGGATGCCCGACTGCTCCTCAGGCTCATGCGGGAGAATAACTTCCCGCAAATTTGGGTACCGAGCGCGGAGAATCGGGATCTGCGGCAACTGCTGTGGCATCGGCATCGGTTGGTGCAGATGCGCACGCGGATGATGAATCAGCTGCAGGCGCTAGCGATGAACGAGAACAAGTGCTGGAAGAAAAAACTGTGGAGCGAACGGGGACGAGCAGAATTTGAAAAGCTCCCTTTAGGTTTCTGGGCCAGTCGTCGCCGGCAAGAGTTGTTGGAACTGCTGGACAGGATGAATCCGAAGATCGATGAGTTAACCACCGCCGTCGAGCGAGAAGCGAAGAAGCGACCCGACGCCGTGCGGCTGATGACCCATCCCGGCGTAGGTCCGCTTACGGCACTCGCCTACGTGCTGATCATCGGAACTCCGGAACGATTTCCTCGTGGCAAGCAGATCGGTACGTACGTGGGAATGATTCCGAGTGAAGAATCCAGTGCCGGCAAGCAACGGCTGGGGCACATCAGCAAACAAGGCAGCTCTTTACTGCGCTTTTTATTGGTGGAAGCGGCCCAGGCGGCGGCACGAATCCATCCGGACTGGAAACGTCGCTACATTCACCTGGCAATGCGTCGGCATAAGAGCATTGCCAAGGTGGCGATGGGACGCCGGATGGCGATTCAGTTGTACTGGATGTGGCGGAATGGCTGCGAGTATTCGCAGTCAGTTAAGTGCGGTTCGTATGTGGGACAGCTCGGAACCGGACATGGTGTGAAGTAGAACGCCGTCCAATTGATTGGGCATCCCGCTCCCTGCAAAGGGAGTTTGAAGAAGTAATCATGGTCGAAGTACGGATCGAAGAGATGTTTGGGTCGGACTGCAAACCGACCGAAAGATTACGAGCGAGCCGTGGTCGTCGATGCAGAGATGAACGGAACGTGAGGGCAGAATTCGTTCCGAAGCTTCGGGTCGGGTCCTTTCACACGAGCGACTCGGAGGACTGCACCATCGTTACAATCGAGCGGCATAGTTCGGATCGACCTTCCGCCGGTCCTTTACATATGCGCGCTCCACGCGCACCGGGCTCGCCCTCTTATTAGGGCCTTCTTGCTGTAGCGAGTCGATAATCGTATCCACGCCCATTCCACCAGAACCGCCCCGTTTCGGGCCTCGGCTGAAGTTTTGGCGAACTACAACATATGAAAACCTGCCCGGTGCCAGCCTACGACAGTTTCCGGTGTGACGATGATGAGGGACTGTTTCCAAGCTGACCAGACCCGCCGAGCGATTACCCAGAAGAGCTTATCGAAAAGGCCGAGGCTCGGGCGAGGATGTCGACGCTTCAGCGCGACGAGTTGTTGACGCAAAGCGAGATTCTCGAGAAGGAGACTTTGCCGCCCGCGAAAGAGGCGGAGCAGCATGCCGAAGCAGATCGCGAGGAAGCGAAACATGATCAGGATTTGTAACAAAACGGTGGTGAGACGGCAGTAGCTATGTTATTGATTTCACGGTGGGCTGGAGTTTTGGCGAACAACAGGACGTTCTTGCATTACAATCTCACGGGGCTTACAGTGGAACCTCGAAGACGGAATTGCAAGTCTCAGATGGCGGCGATTGGTTTCCTCTCGTAAAGGTGACTAGCCATGAATTTTTCGATCGGCGAGTCAATTGGGCGACGCTATCGCATTCTCGAATTACTCGGAAATGGGGTACACGGGACCGTTTATAAAGTCCTCGACACGCGCCTTCAAAGACTAGTTGCCCTCAAACTTCTCCACTCTGCCCTTAACGACGGGGCAAGGCAACTCTTTTTGATGGAAGCTGTCGCGCTGGTGCTGCTGAAACACCCGAACATTTTGGAAGTCTATGATGCTGATCAGGCCGAAACCTTCGTGTACCAGACCTTTGAGTACGTTGAAGGGCGCACGTTGGGTCAGATTATGGCGGACGACAAACCTCTAGATCCTGCTTACGCAATTGAGATCGTCCGGCAAGTGGGGGCCGGGTTGGAGTACGCCCATCTGCATGGGGTCATTCACCGTGACGTCAAGCCGAGCAACATTCTCATTTCGAATGATGGCCGTGTGCTCCTCGCGGACTTTGGACTGGCGATCACGCCAGGTGCGCCTACCCTCACCCAGAGTGGCACGATCGCAGGTACTCCAGCGTATATGTCTCCCGAGCAGGTGATGGGTAAGCCCGTTGATGGTCGGTCGGACATCTTTTCCCTCGGGGTTGTGTTCTACGAATTGCTAACCGGGCGTAAGCCGTTCTCTGCGGAATCGACGGCCAAATTGTTTTCCAAGATTGTGGAAGAGGAGCCTGCGTCCCCGCGACAACTCGACCCTTCTGTCCCCGCTTCCATCAACGAAACTGTGTTGAAATCACTTGCGAAAGAACCTGGACAAAGGTTCCAGACCGCAGACCATTTCCTCAGAGCGTTGGCCGGAAGCGACCCACGTGTTTGGCAGCAAGAAGCAGATGAAACTAAGCCATTGGAAGGTGAATCGGAGCAGCTCGGTGAAGTCATTGAGGATTGCAGTAACCCGACTAGGTTAGCGCAGGCGGTCTGGGAACGAGACCTGTCAGACCGAGAGGCGACCGCAATTGATCTTGCGCCCTACTCACCGCTGTCCTCTACCTCGGCGGAGGCGCTTGCCGCTGACCTTACTTCTGAGGCCAATCGAAGACTCCAGGAGTTCGAAGGGATTTGGGACCAGTTAGTAGCCTCGGCCCGCCATGAGTGACAAAGAGCAGTTTGTTGTGCTTAGTCGAAAACTGGTTCAGGGCCTTTTGCGTGAGGCAATCGGTTACAGTGTGGAGTTCGAAATACCGTATTTGCAGGGCACCTTCGGCTACATGGTCGAGGCGCCCCTGCTATGGATTAGTCATTCGCGCTTTCCCATTCTCTTTGTCGCGTACGATCAGCATCGATCGGATACCCTAGAGACGGTCCAGAAGCAACTGCAGATCGCAAAGGCGACGGAGTTTTTTGCTCTGCTCGTCGTTGTACCAACCACGGACAGGACGGGACGGGAAGCTCAAGAGCTTCGCCGCCTTGTAGCAGACTCCGTCTATCGCCATGACTTTGTTGTGCTTGACCGGCAGTCGCTGGCGAGCATTATTACCCATAACAGTTCTCGTCACCTGGTCGAGATCATTCTGGAACAGGGAATTGAGCTCTCCAGCTTGTCTCCATATGTCGTTAAGGGGCCTGTTTCGGGGAAAATGTTCTTTGGCCGGGAAAAGGAGATCAAGACGGTTACCCAAGGCATCCAAAGAGGTGACTACGCCATCGTGGGTGGACGCCGCATTGGCAAAAGCTCTACGCTGCAAAGAGTCAACCGGCTGCTGAACAATGATCCCCGATACCAGCCGCTGTATATGGACTGCGAAGAGAAGTTCGACTACGCGGACCTCTTCCAGGCGTTGGCGGACGAGTTCGGAGAACCCTTGGAGGGCACCGACCCTTTGCGTTTTCGGAAACTAGTGATCAAGCTCAAGATACGGGCTCCTGCGCGGCAAGTTGTATTTCTCCTGGATGAGGTGGACGAATTGTTGGCTTTTGACGCTGAATCCAAGCCCTACCGCGGCCAACTTTTCAAGACATTTCGGGGTCTGTCGCACGAAGGGCACTGCCGTTTCGTCTTCTCTGGCAGCCGGACTCTCTACCGGCATCTGCGCGACCCACATTCTCCATTCTTCAATTTTTGCGAAGACATTGTACTAAAGCCTCTCGAACAAAAAAGTATCGTTGAAATCGTCAGTAAACCAATGCATCAGCTGGGCATCGAATTGCCAGAAGAAGAAGCGCTAATCGATCGCATAATAGACTTGAGTTCATCTCATCCCAATATTGCCCAGTGGCTTTGCGACAGACTCATAAAGACGGCCTCCGCCCGCCGTATTACTTTGAGCATCCTGGAAAATATCTCTGCTGATCCTGAGTTTTGTCGTCATTACATCGAGACCGCCTGGAGCGACTCGACCCCTTTAGAGAAACTCGTCAGTCTTGTTGTGGAGGGTCCATCTTTTGGGATCGAGAATCTCTGTGAGATCCTGGCTCACCGTGGCCTAACCGACAAGACTATGATTCGAGAGAGTGTAGAGATGTTGCAACTCTGTGCGCTCCTCGAGCGAGAGGGGCAGCGATGTCGATTTGCACTCACCCATTTTCCCCGTATGGTCCGCCAGATGGAGGACGTGAACTCTCAGATTGAATTGCTGCTAGGTCAGGTATAGATGCTATGTTTTTGACTCACGGTCCCCTACCTCCAGAGAGTCGGCTGTTCGTAGGTCGGGCGGCCGAGCTGAAGCGAATCGAAGGTTGGTTGAGTGATGTGAACTGTGTTGGAGCCGTGCTCGGGGCCCGGCAGACTGGGAAGACCAGCCTACTTCTCAAGCTCCGTCACACATTCCGGGATAAGTACGCTTTTGCGTTTGTCGACTTACAAGCCATTGAGGGAGCTCAGGCCGACGAGTGCTTCAACTATATTGCGGAACAAATGGTTGAACAACTCGCAGAGACGATCCAAGGTGCTGTTACTGTGCCCGCAGGTAACACAACGTTCTCAACTTTTTTGCGAGAGTTCGCCAGACAGGCTCGGAACGTCCGCATTATTGTGATCTTGGACGAGTTTGGCGCCCTCCCATCTGAGACCGCCATCAAACTTGCCAGTACAATTCGGGCTGTCTTCACTTCTCGCTTCATTAAACCAGAATTCGCTCGCTATATCTTCTTACTGGCTGGTGCCACAGACATGTTGGAGCTGACGACCGGCAGGAATTCGCCGCTTGGGAACGTCACCGAAAAGATATACCTTGGCGATCTTTCCTTGGCGGAAACGGAACAGTTGCTGACCGAAGCATTCGGGCACATGCCAGTGCAGCCTTCTACGGAAATCGGCCGCCAGCTTCATGCTTGGGCGAGTGGCCATCCTTACTGGACTCAGTTGCTAGCGGCGAAACTGGGGACACCGGTCCAAGTGCCGACAGACGAGTTAATCAGGAACATAGTCGAGCACCTGCTCCAGACCGAGGACAGAAACTTGCCATACTTGATCAGATCGTTGAGTTCAGATAACGCACTGTGGATTCTGGTCGAGTCATTACTCGACGGGACCCCGCTCAACTTCAGCCGCGCTAACGCTACCATTGCCAAACTGGAATTAATCGGCATTCTCAAAGATCAGGACGGTCGTTGCACTGTACGCAATAAAATCTATAAGGAGGCAGTGCATAGACATCAGATCAAGCCGCCTCGCCTTATCGGAGAAAATCTACGAGATTTAACCCATAAGATTCTCAATGCGAGTGACCTCCCATCGTTGCTGATTTGTGTCGCGGAATTTGTGCAGCAAATACTGCAGAGCTGCAGCGTAGTCATTTATACAAAGGGGCGGCGCGAGAGGAGCTTCCAGGCTTCCGCAATAGTGGGAATTCCTGAGACGCGGTGTGATGTGTTGGAGTTTGATGCGAATAGCCAGCTGCTCAGTATGCTGGAGAACGGTGTCAAACCCTCAATCAGAGATATACCCGAGCCCGAGACGTCACAACTTGGCAAGATGGGCACCACATTGCTTGTGCCGGTCCTGATAAAAAGCGAGCTGCTGGGTTTTCTTACCCTGGGAAGAAAGCTTTCTGGTGATGAGTACGATCCTCAAGATCACGAACTCCTGGCGACTGTCGCTGAGCATTCAGCGGCAGGCATCGAGAGAATGTCGCTCCAGGAATGGAAGCTCGACGCTGAAAGGGCGCTGGAAATTCAGCGGGGCCTTCTTCCAAAGAAAATTCCACAGGTCACCGGCTACCAAATTTCTGGCGCTTGGCAGCCGGCGCGGACGGTCAGTGGAGACTACTACGATGTTTTGAGATTCGACGAGCACAGAGTGGCGTTGTGTATCGGCGATGTGGTAGGTAAAGGAATGCCCGCGGCTCTGTTGATGGCGAACCTTCAGGCTGCGGTGAAAGTGCTCGCGTCCGCGTTCATAAAACCAGAAGTACTCTGCGAACATCTCAACCAGCTTACTTTGAACAATATTGATCAGGGAAAGTTCATTACCTTCTTCTACGGATTAGTTGATACTGAAGCCCAGCGGCTGACCTATGTGAATGCGGGACATAACCCTCCTATAATGCTGCGTCGCGATAGCACAGTGTTGCGATTGGATGAAGGCGGTGCGGTCTTGGGCGTGTTCCCGGACCCAAAGTATCTACGGGGACAGGTTGACTTGGCTCCTGGAGACCGGCTGTTGTTGTTCACCGACGGTATCAGTGAAGCTGAAGATTCGGGTCGAAACCAGTTCGGAGAAGATCGGCTCATCCAGCTGCTGAAAGACGATATTAATCTTGGAGCTGGTGACCTGCAGCGGAAAGTAATTAGAGCTGTTTCGGAATTCAGCCGGGGTGTTTTCCGGGATGATGTGACCTTAATAGCGATGACGTGCGATAGGCAATGAATTGAGATGTGTCTCGCCAAAAAGTAACCTGTGGTACGCTAAAATTCCATCAGGCTCCCATCTGACAGAGATGCTGGCACTTATTTGTTCGGCTTTCCCGCGCTAGGAACCCCTGAAAACCAACCCTGCGAACAGAAATGCTTCTCAGCCGGGCCGACACCGTGCGATCCTGACAGGCCATGTTTCGATTCTTTCAGACGGATCTTCCCTCCCATAAATTCAGGTAAGTAGCGATTGCTGTTGGAGTTAGCTTCGTTTTGCGTTTCTATATGTAGTCATGTAATAGATAGATATGTGTTTACAGGAGATGTATTTGTGATAGTAAGTAGGTATGTACATCTCTTCCATCCCCAATCGCAAATCGCCCCCCGCCGTCCTGCTCCGCGAATCCTTCCGCGAAAACGGCAAAGTGAAAAATCGCACCCTCGCCAATCTCTCCCATTGGAATCCTGCTCGGATCGAGGCTCTCCGTCGCGCCCTGCGTGGCGATTTCGATCATGTCGAACCTTGCGAAGCTGCGCTGGGCCCCATCTACGGCATGCTCTATGTTCTAAAACAAATCGCCGATGCCCTTGGGATTCCCGGCGTGTTCGGTAACACGCGCCTGGCCAAGCTGGGTTTATTTTTGATCCTGGCCCGCGTAGCGCATCAGGGCTCCCGTTTGTCGGCGGTGCGTTGGGCCCAGGATCACGCCGTCAGCGAAGTTCTCGGTCTCGCTTCCTTCGACGAAGACGATCTCTACGCGGCGCTGGACGATCTTTGTGCCCGCCAAGAGAAGATTGAACAAGCACTGTTCCGGCTGTACCTGCGCCGGAAAGCCGCACCGCCGCGACTGTTTCTCTACGACGTGACCAGCAGTTATCTAGAAGGGGAGCAGAACGAACTGGGGGAATTCGGCTACAACCGCGATGGTAAAAAGGGCAAATTGCAAATCGTCATTGGCCTGCTCACCGATGCGGAGGGCGAACCGCTGGCGGTGCGCGTGTTTGCGGGCAACACCGCGGATCCAGTGACGGTCGTCGATCAGATCAAGATCCTCCAAGAGCAATTTCAGGTGCAAGAATTCGTCTTTGTGGGCGACCGCGGAATGGTGAAGAGCAAGGGCATCCAAGCGCTCGAGAAAGCCAACCTGCATTACATCACGGCACTGACCGATCCGCAGATCCGCAGTCTCCTGGGGCAGAAGATTTTGCAGCTCGAGTTGTTCAGCGAACAGATCTGTGAGGTGGAAGGCAAGGGGGTGCGTTACGTACTGCGGAAGAACGAGAAGGAAGCGGCGCGCGAACGGCATCGACTGGAGGACAAGCTGGAGAAGCTGAAGGAAAAAATCGCGGCACGCAACGAGCAGGTGAAGAATAAGCCGCGCTGCCGGCCGGAAGCGGGGCAACGCCAACTGCAAGGCTGGACGGAACGACACAAGCTGACCGGCTTGGTGGAGTTATCGCTGGACGGCCGCACGCTGGTGTTGCAGCGCCAAGAGGAGAAGATCGCCAGGGCTTTCGAGTTGGCAGGCTGCTACGTGGTGACCACGAACGTTTTGAAAGCGAGCATGAGCGCGCAACAGGTGCACGACAGCTACGTGAGCCTACAACGGGTGGAGCGCGACTTTCGGGCCCTGAAGACGGGCTTGCTGGAAGTGCGCCCGGTGTTTGTGCGCAAAGAGAGTCGCACGCGAGGCCACGTGTTCTGCAGCATGCTGGCACTGAAACTGAGTCGAGAGATGGAACGTCGGCTGCGAGAAGCGTTCGGCACCACGGACAGCAATCCGCACGCGATCACGCTACCGGATGCGCTGAGGGCACTCAGCAGCCTGTGCCTGTTGCAGTACAAGATCGATGAGAAAACGACGGTGACAAAACTCCCACAGCCCAGGGCCAATCAACAACAGATTCTGGCGGCGTTGGGCGTGTCGCTGCCCACGACCGCGTAGGCAGGCACTTTCCCCTCGCGGGTTGCAACAAAAGCCGCAACGTCAAAAACTTAACAGGAAAACTGCGACTGACACTGGGAGGAAGATCCGTCCGAACACAATGCGCTCACTGGATTCTCTGCTTAACTTGATCATCGATCATCGATCTGGTCGCGGACGGGCTTCTTTTCTTCCGTCTCCTGTTCCGCTCGCGCACAGCCCTGAGCGCGGAAATCTTGTTCCTGCGAAAGCAGCTGGCCTTCTTTGAGGAGAGGCAAGTCCAACCAAGACGATTGAACGACTCCGCCCGTTTCGCCCTGATCCTCTGGTCTCGCTTATGTAATTGGAAAGAGGCCCTGGTCATCGTCAAACCCGAGACCCTGATTGGCTGGCATCGCAAGGGTTTCCAGTTGTTTTGGAAATGGAAGTCACAAGCCGGTCGGCCACGAATTCCTGAGAACATCCGCAAACTCATCGTGCACATGGCATAAGAGAATCCAACTTGGGGACAAGCGCGCGTGGCAGCGGAGCTTTCGGTGAAGCTGGGTATCTATGTTTCTCCACGCACGGTGCGCGCCTATTGGCCTCCCGAACCGGAGCGACGAGGCCGCCGGAGGACCTCTTCGCAGAACTGGAAGACGTTCGTCCGCAATCACGCCCAGTCCATCGTCGCCTGCGATTTCCTGGTCGTGGTAACCGATCGATTCCGAACTCTCTATGTGTTCCTCCTGATGGAGGTCGGGACACGGCGCATCGTGCATTGCAACGTCACCGCGCATCCAACGGCAGCCTGGACTCTGCAGCAGCTCCGCGAAGCGATTCCGAGCGATCATTCTTACCGTTTCCTGATCCATGACCGTGACGCGATCTTCTCGGCAGAGGTGGACCAGCAGCGAACTAGGGCGAGATTTTTGCGCAGCACAGCCTTGCCAAGGCTCGGTTTTCTACACCCACACGAGCCAGTGGGATAGGCAACCACATTCTTCGCATTCTTCGGCACTCACATCTCCGGTAACCGCAGCCTCAATCACGCCATGAGTGTTCAGATTCACGCGAACGCTCCAAAGTGTCTCATCGAATCGCTATCAATAGACCGCCGGTTATGCCGACCGATTGCTCATGGCCCCGCCCGAAGTTGTATTCGTAGCCCGGTTCAAGGTACCAACCGAATCGATGCTTCGCGGAGGGCCAGAACATAAAATCCAGTACGGCTTCACCGCTGACGGAGTTCGTCGTCACGCCGTATTTCCTCGTATGCACCCAAGCAGGACCAACACCAATCATAAACTCTGCTTTTTTCGACAGCGTCCAAGGCTTCTTGAGTAGCAGGTCGATATCCCATTCAGTCGTGTGCCTGCTGAAAAGCGGCGTAACTCCCGCCTCAAGTTCCAGCCACTTCTCTATCGGCGTAACTTCAACCGCAACACTGGGACCGAAGCTCGAACCG
The DNA here is from genome assembly GCA_963804635.1 of Candidatus Acidiferrales bacterium. Taxonomy (GTDB): domain Bacteria; phylum Acidobacteriota; class Terriglobia; order Acidiferrales; family UBA7541; genus Acidiferrum. The sequence goes on along the minus strand of CAWDRK010000037.1, from coordinate 3,232 downwards.
CCGTCATTGACGCTCCAGTTAGCCGCTCCACCAAGCTCCACAATGGCGGCAGGCTCTCTGTCGAGCGACTGAGCGAAGGCGTTCCCGCTGCAGAGAAACAAAGATGCTACCAAGGCGGCTTTTGTCGCGTTCACTGGATGTCTCCCACGTCATGGGTCTACACCATTGAGCAGAGACCGATAACATGCGTGGTGCAGAGCTACTCTGTCAATTACTTATTGTTTGAGGTTAACTCGAAACCCAGGGTGCGTACGACCACCCACTGGGATCCTCGGCCTTTATCTTAATATCCCGCGACTACCCGCCCTCAGGGTGAAGTTTTGGACTGAGATTCGATCCCAACTCCGAGTTTGTGCAGAATGCCTTCCATCAGGCACCATTTGGTGAAGCCAGATTGAAACAGGTTAGCGCCAACAAAAGCTGCGAACCAAAACCAATTGTGATTCACCCAGGTTCCCAGCGCCAGCGACGCCAGCACAAATGTTCCTGCGATGATGCGGATGTAACGCTCGGTTGTCATTTGCCACCTTTTTCACTCATGTAATAGAGCACCGGAACCGCCATGCGGGAGAGCAGCGTTGAGGCCACTTCGCCGGCCATCAGTGAGATCGCCAAACCTTGAAAGATCGGATCGAATAGGATGACTCCGGCGCCGACAACGACCGCCGCCGCAGTCAGCAGCATCGGACGGAAGCGCACTGCGCCCGCATCCACAACGGCTTCCTCCAGGGGCATGCCTTGCTCCCGGCGCAATTTGATGAAGTCCACGAGGATGATGGAGTTCCTGACGATGATTCCCGCGCCCGCGATGAAGCCAATCATGGATGTGGCGGTGAAGAACGCGCCCATCGCCGCGTGCGCGGGCAAAATGCCGACGAGAGTCAGGGGGATGGGCGCCATGATGACCAGCGGCGTTTTGAAAGACTTGAACCAGCCGACGACCAGGACGTAGATGAGCATTAGAACGGCGGCGAAGGCCAATCCCAAATCGCGGAACACTTCGTAGGTGATGTGCCACTCGCCATCCCACTTTACGGCGAGTTTTTTTGTGTCGGGTGGTTGAATGGCGGTGAACTGTGCGATGCCGTAGCCTTCGGGGATTTTCAGTGCGTCGATCTGTTTTCCCAGCGTGCCAATCGCGTATACGGGGCTCTCTTCGGCTCCGGCCACGTCCGCGGTTACGTAGACAACTTCGCGTTGGTTTTTTCTGTAGATGTTTTTGTCGATGGTTCCTTCGTGAACGTTCGCCAATTCACCGAGCGGCACCATCGCTCCATCTGGAGCATTCAGGTACAGACCACGCAGCGCGTCCGCGCTCGAACGGCTCTCTCGTGAGAGTTGAACGTGGATCGGCACGTCCTCGCGCTCACTGGCCTGATGCATCAAGCCGACTCCCGTCCCTCCTAGCGCCATGGCCACAGACTGGGAAATTTCCGCCGGCGAAATTCCGCGCAGTGCGGACTTGTCCTGCTGCACTTGAAAATCCAGTTTCTTCTGGTCGGCCACCACGTACCAGTCGACATCCACCACGCCCGGAGTTTCATCGAAGATTGTACGGATTTGCCGCGCCACTTCGATTTGCCGTTGATAGTCCGGCCCGTACACTTCGGCCACCAACGTGGAGACAACGGGCGGCCCTGGTGGAACTTCCGCAACTTTGACGCGCGCATTCCATTTCTTGGCGATTTCCTGGATGGGCCCGCGCATCTCCTTTGCGAGTTCGTGGCTCTGGCGCTTGCGTTCCTCGAGTGAGCGCAAATTCACCTGAATGTCGCCCTGGTTGGCGCCGCGGCGGAGGTAGTAGTGGCGCACCAGGCCATTGAAGTTGTAGGGCCCGGAGATTCCGGCATACATCTGGTAGTTGATGATCTCGGGCTGGGTATGCAGGTACGCGCCGATTTCCTGCTCTACAGCGAGCGTGCGCTCGAGCGGCGTGCCTTCCGGCATATCCACAATCACCTGAAATTCGCTTTTGTTATCGAACGGCAGCATTTTCACGCGCACAGCTCTGAAGGCTACTAACGAGCAGGCCAGCAACAGAAGCACAACGACGGTGGCGAGGAATGCCCAGCGTCTTCGCGCGTTCTGGATCAGTCCGCCCATCAGCCTGCGGTAAAACCGCGTTGTCTTGCCCTCTGGTTCGCCTTCAGCATGTTTTCCGGTATGGCCGCGCAATAGCCGCAGCGCAGCCCACGGCGAGACGACGAACGCGACCATCAGCGAGAACAACATGGCCGCTGAAGCGCCCACGGGAATGGGCCGCATGTACGGACCCATCAGGCCACGTACAAAGGCCATGGGAAGAATCGCCGCGATCACCGCAAAGGTGGCAAGTATGGTTGGATTGCCAACTTCATCGACGGCTTCGACCGCAACATCATTCCAGGAGCGGTCCTGATTTTCTGGAAGGCGAAAATGGCGCACGATATTTTCGACGACAACGATGGCGTCATCCACCAGGATGCCGATGGAAAAAATCAGGGCGAAGAGCGTTACGCGGTTCAGGGTGTAGCCGTAGGCGTAGAAAATGAAGAGTGTGAGGGCCAGCGTGACGGGAATGGCTAACAGCACCACGCCCGACTCGCGCCAGCCCAATGCCAAAGCGACTAGGAAGGTGACCGAAATCGTTGCCAGAAAGAGGTGTTTCAGGAGTTCGTCGGATTTGTGTTTGGCGGTCTGGCCGTAGTTTCGTGTGACTGTGACCTGGAGATCATTTGGCAGGACATAGCCGCGCAGCGAATCTATTTTCGCGAGCACGTCGGTTGACACGTTTGTGGCGTTGGCGCCTTTGCGTTTTGCGACCGCCAGTGTCACCGCGGGATAGGTGCCGGCAGGTCCGGCTTCGGCTCCGCCTGTACCGAAGTAGACGTAATTCACGGGCTCTTCCGGGCCGTCCGTGACATTCGCGACGTCGGCGAGATAGACAGGCCGGGCGTTCTGAACCGCCACGACGATCTTTTTTGCTTCTTCCGCGCTTCGTAGAAACGTTCCTGCTTCGACCGCGAATTCCTGATTGCCCTCGGCAAATGATCCGGCTTGCAGGCGCTGGTTGCCGGCCTGAAGTGCGCGCGCGATGAGCAACGGGCCGATGTGGTAGGCAGCAAGCTTCTGCGGATCCAGTGTGATTTTCAGTTCGCGCTTCTGGCCTCCGAGCAGCGTGGTTCCCGAAACATTCTCGACCTGCTTCACATTTTGCTGCACTTCGGCTGCGATTCGCCGGAGCATCGAGCCG
>CAWDRK010000036.1:0-176103 GCA_963804635.1 Candidatus Acidiferrales bacterium | reverse complement strand
TAAACCGCCAGGAGCCGGACCATGCCAGCGCGCCAAACCACACTTCGCCGTATTCCTCCGGCGCCGTCAGGGGTCCTGCGTTTTTCTGGCTCGCGTCTCGCGAAATCGCAAACCATGGATTGGCCTGATGCCCGGTGCTTCCGCGACGGCTTTCAATCACGCGCGCGCCGGGATGAATCGGCTCCTGATTCAGCGTCCACTCCCCGGCCCAGCGGCCCGTCAAATAGCTCAACGTGTAGCGGTCCGGGGGGAGCGTCCATTGCGCCGCACCAGCTTGCTCGATCACAATCGGCTGCTTCTCGCGGTTTTCAATATTTGCCGAACGGCTGAGAATGCCGCTGCCCGCGTCGATCGAATACCTCAGCGTGACGTACACTTCGCGCGAGATGTCCTTCAGCACAACCTCCAGCGATTGCGCACCATTTGGCGTCGCCCGAACAAAATGCAGCACCAGGTCGCGGTTGCCGTCCGCAAAACTCACTTTCAGCGCCGGCTCGGTAAACAACCCTGCGCCCCACCCGGCATATTCTTGCGGCGTCGTGGTGTACGACGAATCGAACGAAGCCCACTCCATATAAGAATGTGCGGGAGGAATCTTGTCGTTTGTACCGAGCCGCCCGCCCCAGTACAAGGTCTGCAATTCGCCGCGTTCATTCACGCCGAACGCGTAGGTCGAGTTGCCGCCATCGAGGCGAAATACCTGTCCTATTTGCGCCCTGACGGATCCTGCGACGAACAGCATCAGCATTAGCCACGAAACTAGAGTGAAAGACAGGCGAAATTGCAAAGCGGATTTCATTTGTCGAATCCTATCCTTTGTATCCTTCGCGAAAACTCAACGCGCAGCGGCAAGCACCGCAACGCCGTAAACCGGCAACTGCACCGATGATTTGAAGCCGCCTTCCAGAACGTCACTCATCGAGTTCGGCAATTTTATGGTTTGCGGCTGCTTCGACAGATTCACGAGAATGTAGACCGTCCCGCGAGTTCCTTGACGCACAGATACCTCCACGCCAGTGGGAATGTTCGGCAAAGGAGTCGCCACGGCGCTGTTCCTGGCCATCCACTTGACAGCGTTCTCCATGGTTTGGGGATCGAGCCATGCACCAATATAAGTGATGCGCCCTTTGCCAACTTTCCGCGTTATCGCGGCGGGCTGGCCATCCAGCCAACCATTGCTCTTCCCATAGCGCAGCAAGACCTCGGTATCCTGATCCCTTATACTTAGGAGTTCCGCCCAGAATGGCGACTCGCCTGTTCCCCACTGCCCTTCCACCGGGACGGGATCAATCAGCGCGTAATACTGCTCCACACGCCCCCCAAGCAGTGCTCCTAGCGGACCGGGCTGGCGCTCCGTTTGCAGACCGTTGTCGTCATCCTTCATACCCGAGCGCTGGCCGAGCACCAAGTGCCCACCCGAGCGCACGTACTCTGCAAGATTCTTGGCCGCCGCATCCGACAAGACGTTCAGCCCAGGAGCAACAACGAGTTTGTAGGAGGCAAGATTTGCCGTCGGTTGAAGGATGTCGACAGCTTGCGCGATCGGCCGCAGCGCGGCGTAGTAGCTGGCTAATTCCACGTTGGCGTCGTAGCTCTTGTTGTGGCGCTGCCAGTTGATGGCCCAGCGGCTATCGTATGAATGCAAGAGAGCAACCTCGGATTTCACGCTCGTGCCCGCCAGCACCGGACCGGCTTTCTCAAATTCCCTGCCAACTTGCGCAACCTCGGCATAAAGCGGAACCGGCGTGCCATCCGGCCCGACCAGCGTCCCGTGATATTCCTCCTGGCCGTTGAGTGCGCTGCGCCACTGCCAATAACTCACCGTATCGGCACCGTGACCAACGTCATGCCAGGCCATGGCACGAACTTCACCCTTATCCAGAGCATTGTTGATATTCGCCCAATTCACCGAGCCGGGCTGCGTTTCCATCACCCAGAAATTCTTCTGTTTGAATCCCCGAGTCAGGTCGTGGGCGAAGCCGTTCTTCACGGCGTCAAGATGGCCCTGCCCGACGTAGTCATCCCAAGCCGCGAGATCGAGGTCCTGCTCCACGGTGTAGTGGTCGTAGCCATCGAACCAGCCCATCGTATTGGTAGTGATGAATTTCGCAGCGTCAGAATTGGCGCGCAGCACTTCCAGTTGATTTTTCTGGTAGCTCCGCCAGGTATCGCTGACGAAGCGCATCCAACTGAGCAGCAGGCCGGGATTCCCGTAATCAATTTGAATCGGGATCTGGTCCCAAGCGGTGTAGCTCTCGCTCCAATAGGCGGTCGTCCAGCGAGCGTTCATATTTTCCAGCGTGCCGTAGCGCGCCTTGAGCCACTGCTGGAATTGCGCCTTGGTTGCCGGATCGTAGGAAGCCTCCTCATATTCGTTATCGATCTGCCACCCCAGCACGGAGGGATTGTGGCCAAAGCGTTTCGCCAACTGCTCCGCGATGTTGCGCGCAAGTTCGCGATATTTCGGATTGGCAAAATTGTATTGTTCCCGGTTGCCGTGCTGGTCCCAGCGCCCGTCGGCGTTCATGCGCAGGGTTTCGGGATATTTCTGCGTGAGCCACGCTGGTGGGGCGGCCGTGGGCGTGCCGATAACCGTGTAGATATTGTGCTTCGCGGCGGCAGTGATGGCGCGGTCCAGCCAATCGAAGTCGTACTTCCCTTCCTCGGGCTCCATGCGGCTCCAGGCAAACTCCGCGACACGCACCATGTGCAAGCCCGATTGCTGCATCAGCGCGAGGTCGGCATCCCAACGCGATTCCGGCCACTGCTCCGGATACCAGGCCGTGCCCAGCAGTAGCGGCGGTGGTGGAGAAAGAGTTGACTGCGCGAGACCACATGGAGTGGCCGACAAGAGCAGCAAGAAAATCACAACCGTAGTGCAGAAGCAAACAAAGCGGCGCGCGGAATAATTCACAATGATTCCTCCGAGTCTGGAGAGGATCTAAGCTCGCTATCCTGAAGGGCCTGCGACACGAACCAAAAAAATCGACGTGAATCCACAAAACCAAGAAGCCGCAACAAAACTCCTGCAAGCGGTCCCGAGCACGAAACGCTTACGCCATCCAGGACAGCAGTTCTGGTAGCGTGGCCGCCGAAGTAGATACCGTCCCGCGAGGCATGGACGGCGAGATCGCTACCGCTTCCTTGTGATTCTCAAACCACGCCAGAAATAGCGATTTCTCTGAGCCCGGCAGGCGCTGCTGGTTAATCCAGTTGTAGTAAGCGCCCATGTCCGCATCGACCAGTGAACCCATGGGATCCAATTCCGCAGGCTCGTGGCTCGGAGAGAGCAACTCGTTCATGGGTTTCTGTCGTTGCCGCGGCGCAAAGCGCACCACCAAGGTAAGTGGCTGGGCACGCCGCAACGCTTCGCGCGCAGCCCATTGCGCAAAGCTCGTGCTGAATATTTGCGTGCCGGAACCCTCGGTCAGCAGTTTCACCTGGAAATGATCCAACACGCGATCGCCCGACTCGTCGAAGCCAAGATCGGCGGGGCGCATCTGTGCCATCACGGTGCGCAATGCCTCCGGCCCTGCACCCGCCTTTGTGGTTTCCGCTTGAATTCTCGTCAAAAGAGCGGCGCGCGCGGGCTCCAGGTTCTTATACGAAACACAGGTGATCGCCTGGGGATGCGAAAGTGCCTGACCGCCATCAATATACCAATGGGCATAGGGGAGCGGCGTCGACTTCGCTCTGGACGCCACGACATCGAGCAAGTGCTGCAATCCGTTATCCGGCTGGATACCCGTGAAGTAAGCGCCCTGCGGCCGCAATTTGCGGAACAGAGGTTCCTCATGCGTGTCCACTCCCTGTCCGATTACTGCAATTCCCAAACGAGGCAATACCGGCGGATCTGGCTGCACCGCCACGTGCAAGCGGTCCGCATATTCCGTGGCCGCCCTGCGAAAAGCATCCAACTGGTGCGTGGTCCACAAGTGCGAGGATAGTTGCTCCACGAACTGCGACGGCGAATTGATCCAATCAGATTGCTCGAGCTTGACGGATAGCTGAATTCCGGCGAATTCCCGGAACCATTCTTTCAATTCTGGCGCGGAAAGTGACCGCAGAGTCTCTAGCTCTTTAGCAAGCGTCTTGCGTTCGGCAGGAAATCGATAATCATAGTCAATGACTTCGCGCAGAAGATTAGGAAGAAAACTCAGCGGCAACCGCTGGAAAACTCCAAGATACTCGAGCGCAAATTTTCTGGCTTCGGGAGGATAGCCGCTAAACTGCTCCGCTTTGAGGTCGGCGGGAAGCATAAAAATCACAGCAGCTCCGGAATCGGTTTGCCTGGCGAAAACGACGGCGAGAAACCCATTAGCGCGCCGAGAGTCGGGACGAAATCGATGGTTTCCACCGCATGATCGAATACCACGCCCTCGCGCACGCCCGGTCCAAGCGCCATCATCCACGTAGTTCGAGAGAGTGCGTCGCCCGTGCGGTGATGCTGAAAACCATTCCCGCCGGGATCGTCGTCAGAGTCCCGGCCAAAGTCAGGAAGAATGAAAAGGTTGGTTTTGCCGGCGTATTCGGGTTCGCTCTGGATGGCCTTCCAGAGTTCGGCGCACAAGCGATCGGTGCGCCGAATTCCCTCGATGTACAGCGAGTAGGCTCCGGCATGGGCAATATCAATATCGTGCATGGTTACCCACAGCAGGCTCGGCGCAAGTTGCCGCATCAATTGGCGCACGATGTACACAGAAAGTTCATCGGGGCTCGACAATGTCCGCGCGTGCGACCGGAAATCATCCACGGAAAGCTTCAGGATTCGCTCCATCTGCTCCAGTTCGAACGTGCTCCCGCCAAGTTCGGGAGCCGACAGCGGAGTCTCGTAGCTGTCACGCAGCAGATGCCCGTAATCCGCGCTGCCCGAGGTTGCCGCGCTCAACAAATATTTGGGCAGGATTACCCTTGCGCCCGACCCCGGACCAAAGCCGCGATGACTGCTTTCACCGATGCGATTGAACCCATTGCTGGGCGCAACTACCCACGCATCCGAAGCCGGACGCCTGAAATCCTTACGGAAATATTCAAATACCGTGGGCGATTCCGGAGGAAGCGAAGCAAAGTTGTTGATCGTTTCATACACGCCAGTCGCCAGGCTTGCGGTGGCGACATAGTGGCCGAGGATCCCGCGATTGACCACCTGGGTAAAAAACGCCGACTGCGGGATCAGATCCCGCACCAGATGCGGAATGTTCTCCTGACCCTCAGGCGCAAAAGTTTCCTGATCGCGCGCGCCTCCGCCGAACGTGATGACCACGACTTTCCGCTTGGACAACGGCGTCGCCGCATGCGCAAGCGCACTGGGTCGCAGCAGCGCGCTGCCCAGGGCTACGCCGGTAGCACCACGCAAAAATTCCCTGCGTGTGAATGACAGCTGCTGCGCGAGCTGGCGAGCGTGATTCACGGTCTTGCCTCGGTGCCTTGTTTCTCGGAATAGACAAATTGCCGGATTTCCGCACGCTGCTTATCGACATCCGAAAGGTGCTTCGCCCCCAATTGCTGGTAAACCTTGAATTCTTCCTGGGCGGCGTTCTTTTCCCCCGTGCGAACATACGCTTGCGCCAAACGGTAATGCACGTCGGCCAGGTCGGGATTCAGTTCGCGCGCCTGCAAATATTCCGGTATGGCCACTGTGTATTTTCGTTGATCAGAGTAGAGATTAGCTAGCTGGAAGTGCGCTTCTGCAAGTCCCGGATCAAGCGCGATGGATTTCCTCAAAAGCGCTTCGATCTGATTCAGATCGAGATTCGGATCCTGCGATCTTTTGCCTTTCCAAAGACTCATCGCATAGTAATAGACGGCCTGACCGTTTTTGGGCTGAAGTTCTGCGAAGCGTCGGAACCGCTCGATGACCTCCTGGGCTTGGCTTGGCGAGCTGTCAAAGGCTCCGGACAAGAACGGGTAACCACGAGGATCGCTAGGATTCAAATCGGCCGCCCTCAGCAAAGATCTCACGGCTTCGTCGTACTTGCCAAGCGAGTACAGAGCCATTCCCAGACCAATCGCCATGCGCGCCGAGTCCGGGTAGCGTTGCGCGCCTTGACGAAAAACCTCGATTGCCGGTTCCAGTGTCCGGTGAAGAAGAAGCTCGCAACCCCAATCGAAGATATTGCTTTCGCTGGGCTCCATGTGCGCCGCGGCTTGGAACTCATTGGCCGCAGCCACGAAGTTGCCGTCCTTCTCTTCTACCTGGCCCAAAAGATTGTGCAGTTCCGCGGTATCTTTCGGTTTGGCAAGATCGTGGATTAACTGCCGGGCTTCGCCGAGGCGCCCCATGAGCAGGTAGGCGAGCGCCAAATCGTAGCCGTTGTCATAAGAGGATGGATTGATCCGCTGGGCGCGCTCAAACAACGGGACCGCCTCGGCAACCTTATTCGATCGGGCGTAAAACTCCCCGAGATTGTGGTTAGCTTCATAGTCCTGGGGGTCCAGCGTGGCCGCCCTTTTGAACTGCTGCTCCGCCAGATCGAGCTTCCCGAGGCGCAAGAGATTGTTGCCAAGATTGGTGTGGGCCGTTGCGGAATCGGGTTTCAGGCGCACGGCCTTTTCGAGGTGTTCGTTGGCCTTACCGTTCTGCGACTGGGCAGCGTAGACCAAGCCCAGGAGTTCCTGCACTTCAAAACTTTCCGGCACCTCGCGCACAAGCTTCTCAAGTTGCGTGGCTGCTTCCGGATATTTGCCGGACTCGTATTGCGCAACAGCCACTTTGAACTCACGGTCCAGATCTTGCTTCTGGCCACGGGCAACCGGTGTCGCGGAGATGTACGTTACGAGCGTCAGAAACGCACATGTCATGAACGAATACCTTCGCGTCACAATTCCTGCATGGTATCACGGTGCTGCAAGGCCGGGCCGCCATCTGAAGTTCGCAATAAAGGCGCTTCTCTCGAAGCGCCTTTATTGATGGGTGTAAGGGTCGACTAGAAATACAACTTAAGCGCGAACTGGATCTGCCTCGCATCATACGGGTCGCTTCGCGTTGAGCCGATTTCACCGAACGCCGAACTGGTGTAATTGCCCGACCCGGAGACCGCGACGACTCCGTTACCACCGAAATTCGGAGCATTGAAGGTTGGATGATTGGCGATGTTAAAGATTTCCGTTCGGAATTGCAGGTACACGTTCTCTTTGATCGGGAAATTCTTAAAGATCGAGAAGTCCACCCTGCTGTACGGCGGTCCTGGCACCTGCGTTAGCCCGCCCAGCGCTGCAACGCCCGATAACGGAATGCAGCCTTGCGGGGAATTGGGGATTGGTGAGCCATCTGTTCCGATTTGACAAGGCTGATTGAATGCGTTCGGATTGCCGAACCAACTCAGCTTGCCGTTCGAATCGGTATGCAGTCCAAGCTTCAAAGGCTGGCCTGGCACGCGAATCACACCGCAGCCCAAACCTGCCGCTGTGGTTGATGGACAACTGAGAGTGATCGGCTGACCACCCTGAAACGTCATCAGCCAGTTCAAGCTCCAGCCCCCGACGATTTGGTTTTTTATCCCCGAGGCGTCCGACATGAATTTCTGTCCTTTACCGAAGGGCAACTGATAGCCCCCGCTGAAGTGGAACACGTTTCTTATGTCAAAGGGGGCCAGTCCGTAATCCGCGTGGATTCCGTAACCGGGAACATCTGGCGCACGGTATCCCGCTAAGCTTCCGCCGTTGAGCAAGTCATGCGCGTCCGTGAGTGTTTTCGAATACGTATAGGTTGCCAGGAAGTTCAATCCATTCGCGAACCGCTTTTCGAGCGTCAACAGAAAACCGTAGTAGTTGCTGTTTCCTTCGGTTGCTGCATAGCTTGGATTCCGTCCCAAACTCGGGTACGGTATCAGGCTCGAAGTCGGAGTATTATAATAACTGATAGTAGAGATGCTATTTGTGTCATTCGGAAACACTTCCAGATGGCGCGCATTCGTACCCACGTAGCCCGCCGTTAACGCTAAGGTAGGCGTGATCTGGTATTGCAGGGTCAGGTTGGCGCCCATGTTGTATGGGGTCTGGTAGTTGAACTGAATTCCGAGCAGTGCCAGTCCGTTAGCATTGACCAGGAGTGGGTTGAGTGGCGTACAAGAGAACCCCGTTTCAAACGTCGCCGAACCGCCTGGACCCGCCGTCGGGCAAATGCTACCAGACGTGGTCGTGAATACATACGGGCTCACACTGTTGGGAGCCGGGAAGTTAAACTGGAATTGGAACGGATAGTTTTCACCGATATTCGGAGAATATCCTCGGTTCTCAAAGCCGTTGAAAAAGATACCCCATCCAGCGCGTACCACCAGTTTTGGATTTACCTGGTACGCCAGACCCACTCGGGGAGCAAAATTGGTCGTTTGGGAGTGCCCCAGTCCGCTACCGTATGCGCTCGTGGTCAATATCGAGACGCCGGACTGTCCGAGCACGGAATTAAAACTCGGCGACAGATTGCCCGCGTTCGGCCCGTTCGGAATCAGGTATACCGGGTTGCCCAAAGCATTCGGCACATAGTTTGCCTGATTCGAGTGATTCTCACCGACCAGGCCGAAGTAATCGTAACGCAGCCCAAGATTGACAGTCAGCTTGGCATTGACCTTCCAGCTGTCATTTACATACCCGCCCCAATAATTCTTACCGTCATCCGTCAATGCGATATTGGAGAGGTACACCTGGCTGGAACCACCCACGTAATTCACTCCGCCAGGCACACTGGCGGCGGTTGGAGTCAAAAGGAAGTCCGCGCGGCCGGTGTTTCCTGAATTGGAGCCTCCGGCGACATCCGTGAAAGCACCGTTGTAATCATATTCACCATGCGACCACGGCGGCTGCAAGGTCGTGAACTTCACGTGCTGCCATTCGAAACCCATCTTGAAGGTGTGTTTCCCGAAAATCTTGGTGACATCGTCCGTCAGCTGCAGGGTTTGGCTGACCTCGTTGGAGGGCAAGAAGGCGTTGCTCCCCAAGGTCGCGAGACCCCCGATGCCGAATGCCGGCAGACCACCATTCCCTGGCACTTGGGGAACATCCTGAATGTTATATTGCGCGGGAATTCCCAGCTCATTCGCGACAGGTCCCTCGCGGGTTGTATGCAAGTAGTTGAATCCAATTCGTCCCTCGTTGATCAGCGTCGGTGAAAACGTGTGCGTCCAGCCGAGGGCGCCCTGCTGAGCGATCGCTGTCTGATTGCCCTGTTGGAAGGCGCCGCCGTCCGCCACTCCGCCAAAAATGCCGGGGATGAATTGCGGGTCGTCCACATAGCTGAATCGGAAGAAGACCTGATTCTTGTCGCTCATATTGGCGTCCATGCGAACGTCAAAGGCGTTGCGATGTTCATAGAGCTTTGGAGAATTCGCGTAATTGGTGAACAGCGAACTGGTGGTCGGAAGCGGGTAAAGTTTCTCGAGCGCAATGGCATTAGGATCTAATCGTCCTGCCGGGATCTGATTTAGTCCGCAGGCGGCAATGTTGCCCCCGCCAAAATTCGTTGTATTAACCGGGCATCCCGCGGTTCCAAGAACACCGAATGGATCCCGAACGTAACCTGTCGAGGTGGCTACCAACCCCGTTACAGGATCGACTTGACCTGCACTCAGCGCTCGAGTCGTCGCTGGATCCACGATGGTTCCCAATGGAAGAGTGCGGCCCAGAATGTCTGTCTGTGGCTTGCCACTGGCCTGACCGGAGATGAGATCCGTAAAGTCGGTGAAACCGCTGTTGCGCTCGGCAACTGTTGGCACCGTTCCAGTCTGAGTTTGTCCCTGCACCCTCCGGAACCCTTCGTAGTCCCCGAAGATAAACAGTTTGTTTCGGCCATTGAAAACGTGCGGAATTACGACTGGGCCGCCGGCGGCCACTCCAAACTGGTTCTGCTGCAGGGCGCCCTTCTTGATGTTCCCTGCATTCTCAAACCAGTCCGCTGCATCCAGTACGTCGTTGCGGAAAAATTCCCATAGCGTGCCATGAAAATCGTTGGTACCGGACTTGATCGTGGCATTCAGAACCGCAGCTCCCGAGCGGCCAAATTCCGCGCTGAAGTCAGAAGTCTGCACTTTAAATTCCTGAACGGCGTCCACAGGGGGAAGAACGATGTAGTTCGTGCCGTTAAGGAAGTCCACGGTATCGGAATTGTTGTCGATGCCATCCAGCAGGTAGTTATTCTGCGATGGCCGCAAACCGTTAGCGGCAAACGCTCCACTCGCCGCATTGCCACGGGTGTCTGCCTGCGGCGTATTCACGCCGGCAGCGATCTGAGCAAGGAACGTAAAATTCCGGCCGTTCAGTGGAAGATCGTTCACGCTACGGGAGTCAACTACTTGGCCCACAGAGGCGCTCTGCGATTCCAGAAGCGGTGGCGCCGCCGACACTTCAATCGATTGCGAAACACTCCCCGGCTTCATCGTGAAATTCTGTACCACGTTCGCGCCGACATCGACGGTCACACCCCTGGTCGTCTCCGACTGGAATCCCTGGTAACTGACGTCCAGCTTGTAGGAGCCAATGCGCACCGGCGTGAATTTGTAAACTCCGTCCGATCCGGTAGTCGTTGAAAGGCTGGCGCCTGTCCCCTCGTTGGTCAGTGCGACCGTGGCGCCGCTGATTACCGCGCCCGATGGGTCGGTCACCGTCCCCAAAATCGAACCGGCATCGACCTGCGCATATAGCGGTCGTGCGCCGAACAGTAGAATGGTAAGTGCAAGTAATAGCGCGAAACTGTGGCTGCTAAAAACGCTCATCCGGAACTTCATGCCGCCCCCTCACTTTTTCCGACTCGTCAGAATGCAACAAGGTCGATCCGACGAAACGCGCATGCGGGCCGGCCCCGGGAATCCCCCCAAGGAATCCTGAGTCGTGGCCGCAAATGACGTCACGGCACCAATTTTCCCAACCAAATAAAACGCGGAAATACCCGGAACTGGGTTTGAAGACCCACAACCAGGCACCCCAACAAGACAAATTAACCGCTTAACCTTGGGCGAAAGTAATACACACTGTTTTGCATATTGTCAAGCACATTTTTTCATCTATACTCTGCGCTCGACAGGTTTATTCTCGCTCCCCGCGAACCTGCATCAATTGTCGAGGGCTGGTCTGTACCTTTATGGGTCTAACGATACGAGATGTAGCAAAAGCTGCAGGCGTATCTACCGCGACGGTCTCCAATGTTCTGAACAAACGAGGCAAGGTCGGTCGGCAGAACTCAGGGTCTGGTTCTCTCCACAGTAAAGCGCCTCGGCTATCTCCCGAACATACATGCTCGCCGCCTCGCTTCACGCGACACGCGCACGCTGGGAATCATTGTCTCCGACATCGAAAATCCTTTTTTCCCTGAGGTCATCAAGAGTTTTCTGGCACGCACCCGGCAACTCGGCTACGAAGCCATCCTCAGCGACACCGACTACAATCCGCGCCGCACACAAGAGGCTGCCAGCCGCATGATGGCCCACAGTGTCAGCGGTGTCGCCATCATGACTTCGGAAATCAGCGCCCGCCTGATCAACGAATTGACGCACAGAAAAATTGCCGTCACTTTTCTTGATCTCGCGCCGGCTCGCGGATACGTCAGCACTTTGCGAATCGATTACGCTTCCGGAATCGAACAAATTGTCAAGCATCTGCATCAACTGGGACATCGCAAGATCGCCTTCGTCGCCGGCAGGCCGAAACTCAAATCCAACATCGCGCGACTGGAGTCCTACGAAAAATCCATGCGGGCCCTCGGACTGGAACCTGGTCCGATCCTGCATGGTGACTTGCGCTTTGAGGGCGGGCTTGCCGCAGGTCGGGCCATTGGGCAAATGTCACCGCTCCCGACCGCGGTGATGGCCGTCAACGATCTCACCGCCGTCGGTGTGATGAAGGGTCTTACCTCTGCCGGCTACCGCATTCCTGAAGATATCTCCGTGACCGGCTTTGACCGCACACGCCTTGCGGAATACAGCAACCCTTCCATCACCACCGTCGACATCCATCGAGACTTACTTGGACAAATGGCAGCCGACGCGCTTCATGAGCTCTGCAGCTCCACCAATCCACAAGGCCGGGAGTACGAGATTCCCGCCGAACTGATCGTGGGCCATTCTTCGGGACCAGTGAAAGCCTAGCAACGCTTCCCTGTTCTTCGATCCCTAAATCCAGGAGCTTCGCGGCGAGTTTGGCCCAGTTGCATTTGGATGCTAGCATTCAACGCTGGAGCGGAGATTCACGAGCATCTGGGAATGGGGCATAAAAAAGAGACTAAACATAAGCTTTCGCGCCGCACTTTCCTGGGAACGATGCGCTGGGCCCCCTTGTTGTATCTTCCGGCGCCTCTGCATTCCGCTGCATTTCGCTCCTTTTCTCCAGAAACGCCCGAAGAACAGGGATCTTCTTTCCTCTTCGCGGATTTCCGCTTGACTCCGCACTATCCTGCGAAATCTCCGCTGGATGATGTTCTTCGCTATATTCCGCCGGGCAGCGACGAGTTCGTCACGGAAAAGTATGCCGCCGAAATTGCGCAACACCTGGAGGAATGGGGGCGAGAGCTACAGTCCAACCCGGCGAGCTCGAACGTGCTGGCAAAATTCCTGGACGCTTCGCTCCAGGCCGCCTCACTGACTCCCACGCAAGCAGAAAACAATTCGTTCGGCAAATGGCATCACCGCTATCAAAAGGAAGTTCTCGAACGAGCCGCTGTTGCGCCGCGATCGCTTTCTCGAGCAAGTGCAAGCCTACCTGGCACCCTTTTCGCGCGTGGAAACCGCGGAATTTCAAATCGCAGGAATCGAGCAGACGTCGCACTCTCCTCTGAACGTTCGCATCGACATTCGCTATGACTTTGTCGGCCAACTCCGCGACACGCAGCGCGAGGAGCGCATCGGCTATTGGTCCACGGAATGGCGATACTCGGACTCCGTCGGCTGGCGCGTGCATCGCTGGACCGCGACCGAGGAATCCCTCAGCCGCGCGCGACAACCCATTTTCCTCGATGTCACCCAGCAAGCCCTCGGCCACACGGATTCCTACAAAAACCAGATGCTTCACGGAATGGACTACTGGCGCACGCTTCTGGACGGCGCTGTCGGCATCGACGTCTACGGCAATCGCGGCCTGGCCGCGGGAGACTTCGACAATGACGGCCTGGATGATCTTTACATCTGCCAGCCCCCGGGACTTCCCAACCGCCTCTACCGCAATCGCGGCGACGGAACGTTTGAAGACGTGACAGAAGCTGCCGGCGTGGGAGTCCTGGACGGAACCGCTTGTGCTCTCTTTGCGGATTTTCAGAACCGGGGCCTTCAGGATCTTCTGGTTGTCTGTGGCAGCGGCCCATTGCTGTTCGTAAATCAGGGAAATGGAAAATTTTCCATCAAGCCCGACGCCTTCAAGTTTGCTCAACCTCCGCAGGGGACGTTCACGCATGCCGCCATCGCCGACTATGACCGCGACGGGCGCCTGGACGTTTATTTCTGTCTGTACACCTATTACCTCGGACTCGACCAATACCATTATCCGGTTCCCTATTTTGACGCCCGCAACGGCCCTCCAAACTTCCTGTTCCACAACGAGGGAAACGGAATTTTTCAGGACCGCACCGAAGCTGCCGGACTGAATGTCGAGAACGATCGCTACACTTTCGCGTGTACCTGGGGTGACTGCAACGCCGATGGCTGGCCAGACTTGTACGTCGTCAATGATTTTGGCCGTAACAATCTGTATCGCAACAATGGCGACGGAACATTTGCCGCCGTCTCCAGCGAAGCGAAAGTCGATGAAGCCGGAGCGGGCATGAGCGCGTGCTGGCTGGATTTCGACAACGATGGCAAGCAGGACATCTACGCCGCCGGGATGTGGGTCGCGGCTGGCATGCGCGTTTTTGGTCAACCGCATTTTCACGATCAAGAGCCGGAAAAGATTCGCGCGCTCTACCGGCAACACATGATTGGCAACTCGCTGTATCGCAACCTGGGGAACGGTCAGTTCCAGAATGTGGCTATGTCAGCTGGCGTGGAAATGGGCCGCTGGTCGTGGTCCACCGATGCGTGGGACTTTGATCATGACGGCTACGCGGATCTGTACATTGCCAACGGCTACATCTCGGGCCACAACGCTCCCGATGTCTCCAGTTTCTTCTGGCGGCAGGTGGTCGCAAAATCGCCAGCGAATGCCACTCCTTCCGAGAGCTATGAACGGGGATGGAACGCAATTAACGAGTCTATCCGTTCGGATGCAACCTGGAATGGCTTGGAGAGAAATGTCTTCTACTGGAACAATCAGGACGGCACCTTCTCCGACATTTCTGGCGTCGCTGGTCTGGATTTCATCGACGACAGCCGCACATTTGCATTGGCGGACATTGATCGCGACGGCCGGCTGGAAATCATTCTGAAGAACCGCACCGCGCCTCAGATTCGCATCCTGCATAATGCCATGAAGGACATCGGCGCTTCGATCGCATTTCGCCTGCAGGGCACAAAGAGCAATCGCGACGCAATCGGCACAGCCGTCACCGTGGAAGTGGGCGGTCATCGCCAGACCAAGTATCTGCAGGCGGGTTCGGGCTTTTTGTCACAACACAGCAAGGAACTTTTCTTTGGGCTGGGAAACACCGAAGATACTGTGCGTGCCAGCGTTCGCTGGCCGAGCGGTGTCACGCAAGTTTTTGACAAATTGCCTGCGAACCATCGCGTCGAACTCCAGGAAGGCGTTGCGGAATTTCGAGCGAAGCCGTTTGCGGCCACGCCTCCAACTTATCAACAGGGAAGCGAGCCGCACAAAATCGAACAATTGCCGTTTTCTGTCGAAACTTGGCTGATCCAGCCTCTGCATGCTCCGGTTTTTTCTCTCCCGGATCTTGCTGGCAACAGCCAAGAGTTACAATCGTTTCGCGGAAAATTTGTTCTTCTTCATTTTTGGGCAACCGCTGCACCCGATTGCGCCAACCAACTACGGCTTCTTCAGAAGCATCAGGCAGAATACGCGTCGCGTAACCTTCGCGTTCTGTGTCTCAATCTCGATGATCCCCAGGACTCCGCCGCAATTCGCTCTTTTGCGACCAAGCAGGGGATTTCCCTGCCCATCCTCCTCGCAACGCCGCAAGTGGCGGGCGTCTACAACATCATCTACCGCTATCTCTTCGACCGCCGCCGAGATCTTGCGCTCCCAACCTCTTTCCTTTTGAACCACGACGGCATGATCGTCAAGGTTTATCAGGGAACCATCGAGCCCGCGCGCCTGCCGGAAGACCTCCGCTCGCTTCCCGATACTCCCGCCGCTTTCCTCCAGAAGGCCCTTCCCATGAAAGGCACCCTGTTTCAAGACGAATTCCTGCGCAACGATCTCACTTATGGCGTAGCGATGTTTCAACGCGGTTATTTGGAAGAGGCTGCGGCAGAATTCCAACAGGTGATTCTCGCAAAGCCCGACGATCCGATCGCCTACTACAACCTGGGAACGCTCTACCTTCGACGAAACTCTCTCGCAGACGCGCGGCGCTATCTCGAACAAGCGGTTAAATTACGCCCCAACTATGCCGAAGCTTGGAACAACCTTGGGATGGTGTCCGCGCAGCAGGGCCAGGAAGACGAGGCCATCAAGAATTTTGAACGCTCCCTTGAGTTCAGACCGACCTATGTCACCGCACTTCTGAACCTGGGAAATTTGCTGCGTCGGAAAGGAAATCTACCTGACGCACAAAAACTCCTCCTGCAGGCTCTCGAGGCTTCTCCCAATGATCCTGAGGCGAATTACAGTATCGGCATGCTCTATGCCCGTCAGAACCAGCTTGACCGCGCCTCCGAATATCTCACCCGGGCCATAGCGTTGCGCCCGGACTATGCTGAGGCGCTGAATAATCTGGGCATTCTCCTCGTGCGCCAGGCGCATTACCCGGAAGCGAAGCAGCAGTTCGAGACGTGCATTCAGGTCGCTCCCACCTTTGACCAGGCCTACCTCAATCTAGCCAGGCTCTACGTTGTTTTGAACGACAAGGAAAAAGCCAGAGAAGTATTGCAAGCATTGCTGCGCCAGCAACCCCAGCACAAATTGGCCCTGCAGACTCTGGAAATGCTAAATTAGTTTTTTGCAGATTCTGTTCAGTGTGACTGCGCGCGGAAGGAACGCCGTTGATGAAGATTCGCGGTTTTTTCCGGGACACCACCGGAATGACAGGCTGGCGAACGTGGCTATGCGTCATTGTCGTCCTGGTGTCGGTGATGCCCTTCACGCAGCAAGGCTTTGCCGCACAACAAGCGCCTTCCAACAAGCAAGCCACCCACTCGGCGCCCCAGACTCCGTCCCCTTTTGCGGATGCACAAGAACTTCTTCAGCAGGGCAAGTTCGAAGATGCAAAGATCAGAATCCAGGAAGAACTCCAGCAGAATCCTTCAAACGCCCAGGGTTACGCCCTTTTGGGCCTTGTCTACACAGCACAGAAGAACTATCCGGAAGCTCTCGCCGCTTTCCAGCAGGGATTGAAACTCAATCCAAGGGCCACCGGAATT
Source organism: Candidatus Acidiferrales bacterium (assembly GCA_963804635.1). Taxonomy (GTDB): domain Bacteria; phylum Acidobacteriota; class Terriglobia; order Acidiferrales; family UBA7541; genus Acidiferrum. The sequence goes on along the minus strand of CAWDRK010000036.1, from coordinate 159,652 downwards.
CACAATGACTTGGGCAACTTGTATGTCGCTCAGGGAAATCTCGATCTCGCCGAAAAAGAATTCCGCGAGGTTGTGCGGCTCAGTCCGGCGGACGACGACGGCAATTACAATTTGAGCCTGGTGCTGCTGACGAAAAAACACCCGGCGGAAGCGATTCCCTACTTGCAGCGAATCCACCCGCAAACAATTGCGTCGCGCATCACTCTGACTAGAGCTTACCTTGAGGCAGGCAGAATCGCGGAGGGTTTGAAAACGGCGCAGGAACTTTCCGCCCAAAACAAAGAAAACGTACAGGTCCACTTCACCTTGGGCGTACTGCTGGCAGCCGAAAAACAACACCGCGCCGCGCAACCCGAACTGGAGCAAGCGAATGCATTGCAGCCTCAGACTTTCGAGATCCTCTACAACCTCGGAGACGTTTATCTGCAGGGCAACGAGTATGCGAAAGCCGAACTCGTCCTGAAGCGCGCGCTGACGCTCAAGCCCGATTCGCCCGAAACACTCTATCTGTTGGCGCAGGTCTACACCGCGCAGCAGAAGCCTGTCGACGCACTGGATCTGCTGGTGCGCGGCCACAAGCTTGCCCCTGAGAATATCGACATCATCTACTCCCTGGCGCGCGTCAGCATGTCTCAGAATTATTACGAGGACTCCATCCCCCTTTTGGAATCTGGCCTGAAGCTTGCTCCCCAGCGCGCCGACCTGCACGCCGCTCTCGGTGAAAGCTACTTCATGTCCGGCAAAGTGGAGAAAGCGATCGACGAATTCAAACAACTGATCGACCTCGACCCGTCCGCGCGATCCTATGCGTTTTTGGGATTCTCCTACCGGCGCTTGGGACGCTTCGACGAGGCTCGGAAATATTTCCAGGAAGGCCTAAAGAAGGATCCGCGAAATTCGACGTGCCTGTTTAACCTCGGATACATCGAGGAACGTCAGGGAAATCATCTGGTCGCCGAACATCTTTTCCAGGAAGCGTTAAAGGCCAATCCCGAGCAGTCCGATGCTCTGCTCGAGCTGGCGAATTTGCGCATCAAAAGCAAACAATACACGGAGGCTGCCGAGTTGCTCAGAAAATACGTGCGCGTGAGCCGCTCCCCTGCTCCGGGCTATTACAAGCTGGCCATGGTCGAGCGGAGCCTCCATCAAACGGAAGCCGCGCAACGGGACTTGAGCGTCTTTCAGACTCTCTCCAAGAATGCTTCCACCGGGCCTTATCCCTACCAGCATCTCTTCGATTATCTCGACAACCGTTCGAACCTCACCGGCACCGAAAAAACGCAACTCGATCTCACTGAGCTGGCGGCGCAGATCCAGAAGCAACCGGACCAGCCGGAGAATTTGTACTTGTTCGCCGAAGGTTATCTGAAACTCGGAAAGGTTCAGGAAGCTCGCCAGGCCATCGCCCAACTCGACCAACTTAGCGCCGGAGATTACCGTACGCAAACCGGCATCGGTGTTTTGCTGGCGCGCTACCATTTGTACGACGACGCCATCCAGCATTTTCAGTCCGCCATGCAGGCCAACCCTGATTCTGACGATGTGAAGTTCGATCTGGCCGACGCCTATTTCCGCAAAGGCCAATATCAGCAGGCCCTGGAGGTTGCGCAACAAGTCTCCAGCGCTGGCCAGCAGGACGATGCCTTCCTCTCCCTGCTCGCAGACATCAAGGCTCATCTCGGCCAGCCGCCCGAAGCTTCGCAGATTTATCGCAATGCGATTCGTCGAAACCCCGACAACGACCAATATTATCTGTCGCTCACGTTGCTGCAGCTTCGCCAGAACGATCTGGGCGGCGCGCAAAAAACCCTGCAGGAAGGCCTCAACCGAATTCCAGGTTCGGGAAAACTTCTGTGGGGACAGGGATTGGTTTCTGCTCTGCAGGGCAAGACCCTGCAAGCGGGGGAGCAGCTGACGCAAGCGGTTGATCTCCTGCCTGAGTGGTCGGGCAGCTATTCCACGCTGGGCGTTTTCTACTATCAGACGGGCCAAATCGACAAAGCCAGAGAAGTCCTCAGCCGTTTCAAAGGCAGCACCGCTGGCGGCCTGGACGTAAATCGCATTGAAGAGGCTTTGGAAAAAGCGCCCGCCATGCCGCTCGTGGTCAACGAACCCATGCCCATGCTGGCTCGTCAGCAACTGCTCCAGTTTGCCCTTTCCATTGCTGACCGGACGCTCTGAATGCGGACAATCACCAAGACAAAGAAACTTTCCGCCTGCAGGAATTATTTCATCCTGTTCATTGCATTCGGCGCGGTACTTTGGGCTAATGTCGCCCTGATCGCCCAATCCGCACAAGCCCCGAAGCAGAAAGATACTCCCATCACCGTCCATTTCACGGATATCCGAAAGTCTGCGGGCATCACGTTTCTGCAAGATTCCACGCAAACCGAAGAGAAATATTACCTGGAGACTATGGGCACCGGCGTCGCCTGGATCGACTACGACCAGGACGGTTTGATGGACCTTTTCTTCGTGCAGACTGCCGCGACCGACATTTACAAGCCGTCCCACCCTTTGCGCTGCGCTCTCTATCATAACAACGGCGACGGAACTTTTACTGACGTCACGGAAAAGGCTGGACTGGCGGGTGAGGGCCACTACGGCCAAGGCGTGGCCGTCGGCGACTTCGACAACGACGGCTACCCCGACCTCTACGTCACCGGCTATGGCAATGCCATCCTCTACCACAATAACGGCGACGGAACCTTCACCGACGTGACCAGCAAAGCAGGTGTGGCCGATCAGGGCATGTGGTCCACCAGCGCTGGCTGGTTCGATTACGACAAAGACGGCTGGCTCGATCTGGTGGTCACCAACTACATCGACTGGAGCCCGAAGAACAATATCTGGTGCGGCGAACACCGGCCCGGTTACCGCTCCTACTGCCATCCCGGCAATTACAAGGGACAGAAAACCAAGCTATTCCACAATAATCACGATGGAACTTTCACTGATGTCAGCGACGCTTCTGGTGTAGGAAAGCCGGAATCCAAAGGCATGGGCGTGGTTCTCGCCGACTTTAACAACGACGGCTGGACCGACATCGCCATCGCCAACGACTCCTGGCCCAATTTCCTTTTCCTCAACAAACATGATGGTACCTTTGAGGATGTGTCGTTTGTTTCAGGAATGGCTGCCAGCGAAGATGGGCGCTATGAAGCGGGAATGGGAATCGACGCTGCGGACGTCGATCGCGATGGCTGGCAGGATGTGTACATCACGCACCTGGACTTCGAGTTGAACCGCCTCTATCACAACAACCACAACGGAACTTTCGACGACGCCACCTTTTCCTCCGGCATCGGAAACAAAGCCATGGGAATGAGCGGAGTCTCGATGAAATTTATGGACTACGATAACGATGGCTGGCCAGACATCTTGCAGGCCAACGGCGCAATGGTCGATAACGTGGCCCTCTATCACAGTGAAGTCTCCTACAAAGAGCCGCTGTTGATGTTTCGTAACCTCGGCAAAGGACAGTTCCAGAAAGTCTCCGATTCACTTGGTCCCGACTTCATTCGCCCCATCGCCGGCCGCGGCCTGGCCACTGCCGATTTCGACAACGACGGCGATCTCGACATCGCGGTGAATGTTCGTGGCGACTATCCGGAAATCTTGCGCAACGACGGCGGAAATGCGAATCATTGGCTGGAAGTTTTGCTCATTGGCACAAAATCGAACCGCGATGGCATCGGTGCCTCATTAAAATTGACCTGCGAAGGTTTTGTCGCAGTGGAGCAGGCCAAGGGCGGCATGGGTTACATGTCGGCGAGTGACCCGCGAATTCATTTTGGCCTCGGAAAGCGCACAAAGATCGACTCGCTGGAAATCACTTGGCCCAGCGGCCAGGTTGATCGCCTCACCAACGTGCCGCTCGATCAAATCATCGCCGTCAAAGAAGGTACCGGAATCGTTCCGAAGAACTTTCCCAAGGTTCCAAGCCGATGACGGCCATACACATACCGCGGCGGCGATTTCTTGGCTCTTCCCTTGTGGCGCTCGGCGCAACGCTACTTGATGCCCTCGCCACTCCGATCTGGAAGTGGAATCGTTCGGCCATCCTCGAAGCAAAATCCCTTCCGCCCACGCCTGCGGCCTCGCCCGTCACTTTCGTTGATGTCGCTCGCGAAGCGGGTCTGACGATACCGAATGTCTGGGGCGGCCTGGATCACAAACGTCTCATCATCGAAGCAAAAGGCAGCGGCATCGGCTTCTTCGATTACGACAACGATGGCTGGCTGGATATCTATCTGACGAACGGCTCGCGCCTCGACGCTACCTGGCCCACCGGCGCCGCCCCTACTTCGCACCTCTACAAAAATAATCGCGACGGCACATTCACCGACGTCACCGAAAAATCCGGTCTCGGCCGCACCGGTTGGCAAACCGGCGTGTGCGTGGGCGACTACGACAACGACGGCTGGGACGATCTGTTCTGCTGCTTCTGGGGGCACAACATCCTGTTCCACAATAATGGCGACGGCACGTTTACGGACGTAACCCGCAAGGGCGGTCTCTACAATGAACTAGTTCGCTGGGGCTCCGGCTGTACCTGGTTCGACTACGATCGCGACGGCCACCTGGATTTATTTGTCTGCAATTACATCAAGCTCGACCCGGCCACCACCGCCAATCCCGGTGATGCCGCCTCTTGCCAGTGGAAAGGGATTCCCGTAATGTGCGGCCCGCGCGGGCTTGCCGGTGACACCAACAATCTCTTCCACAACAACGGCGACGGCACCTTTACCGACGTCACCGAAAAAGCCGGCATCCTGAAACCCGGACCGCGCTATTCGATCACCGCCGTCTCCTACGACTTCGATAACGATGGTTGGCCCGACATTTACGTCGCGGTGGATTCCGAGCCGAGCATCCTGTTCCACAACAACCACGACGGCACTTTTACCGACGTCGCCGTGGGCGCGGGTTGCGCTTACAACGAAAACGGCCACGAACAGGCGGGAATGGGCCTGGCCATTGGTGATTACGATTGCGATGGCTGGTTCGACATTTTCAAAACCAACTTTGCCGACGATACCTGCAATCTGTACCACAACAACGGCGACGGCACGTTCACCGATGAAGCGTTCTCCTCCGGCGTCGGCATCAACAACCAGTACGTCGCGTGGGGCTGCGGCTTCATCGACTACGACAATGATGGCTGGCCCGATATTATGCAGGTCAATGGACACGTGTACCCGGAAATCGAAATGCACAGCCTCGGTCAAACTTTCAAGAATCCTCGCCTGGTCTACAAAAATCTTGGCGGCGGCAGATTCAAGGATGTTTCCTCTGAACTGGGCCCCGGCATCAGCGAGCGTTTCTCCAGCCGCGGCGCCGCATTCGGCGACTACGATAATGACGGCGATATCGACGCGCTCATCTTGAACATGAATGACATCCCTTCCCTGCTCCGCAACGACGGCGGCAACTCGCAGAACTGGCTCAAGATCAAATTGATTGGAACCAAATGCAATCGCACCGCCATTGGCGCCAGGGTGCGCGTTGTCATCGGAAATCACGCCCAAATGGATGAAGTCCACAGCGGAGCAAGCGTGATGTCGCAATCCGATCTGCGCCTGCATTTCGGATTGGGTAAAGCCCAGGCCGCCGATGTTGTGGAAGTGAAATGGCCCACCACGCAGAAAGTGGAACGCTTCACGCAGGTCAAGGCAAACCAGATCCTCACCATCCGCGAAGGCAGCGGAATTGTCGACGCGGTCAAAGCAAAGCTAAAGTAGCCGGCCTTCCTCAGCCCCAGGCGAAGGTTGTCATCCTGAGAGCACCTGACGAGGGTGCACGAAGGATCTCAGCTTCTCAACTTCCATGTTCTCTTGTAATCCTGGCTACGGATGAATCCGCGCAGCCCACCCGCCGCCCGGCGCCATTTTGATTTTCAACTTCGTCCCGCGATTCACCTGCGACTTCACCAGTTTGTAGTCGCTCGCCATGCGGTCGGCGTTCTCGCCGTCCTGGTAGGCATCCATCTGAAAATTACCCTCCGGCAGAAACGAGAAATCAATCTGCAGTTCGCGTGCCGTCCAATTGTTCATCGCACCCACATACCAATCGGAACCATTTCTCCGCGCGATCGCCACGTATTCCGCGATTTTTCCATCAAGCGCCTTCGATTCATCCCACTGCGTAGGCACCGCCGCGAGGAACTCCATCGATTCCGGTTCGCGCAGGTAATTCGACGGGCTGTCCGAAAGCATCTGCAAAGGACTTTCGTACACCACGTACATGGCCAATTGCTGACAACGCGTCCCGAGCGCCATCGGGCGGTGCATCAGAGGCGCGAAAGTAGTCCTCGTCGCATTGAGCATCGCGCCCGGCGTGTAGTCCATCGGGCCAAGGAACATCCGCGTGAACGGCAGCGTGACGTTATGCTGGGGCTCGGCCTCCGCGCTCCACTTGCTCCACTCCATCCCGCGCACGCCTTCCGTGCTGATCAGGTTGGGCCAGGTGCGCGTCATGGTTGCTGGTTTCTGATCGCCGTGGAAATCCACCAGCATCTTGCGCTTTGCCGTTTCCCTGCTGACCCGGTGATAGTAGTTGATCAGGATCTCATCGCTGCGCTGCATGAAATCGACCTTGATTCCCTTGATGCCCCATTTCTGATATTGATCCAACGCGGGAATTAGTTGGTCGTCCAGGGTTTTCCACACTACCCACAAGATCACGCCAACATTTTTTTGTTTCGCGTACGCCGTCAACTCTTCCATATTGATTTCCGGCACGACTTCCAGCACATTTCCCAGTTTGTACCAGCCCTCGTCCAGGATGATGTACGGAATTTCGTACTTGGCGGCAAAATCAATGTAGTACTTATACGTTTGCGTGTTAATCCCAGCCTTGAAGTCCACGCCGTAAACGTTGTTGTCGTTCCACCAGTCCCACGCCACCTTGCCCGGCTTGATCCAGCTGGTGTCCTGCACCTGAGACGGTTTCTCCAGTAACCACACCAGCGGATTGGTCAGCAAATCCGCGTCCCGGTCGGCGATGCCGAGCACGCGCCACGGAAAAGTGCGCGTACCCGTGGTAACCGCGATGTAAGCGGCGCTTTCCACAACTTTGTAATCACGATCGCGGAACAGTTGTTCCTTCAAAGGATAAGGCGGAAAAGTCGCGTTAAGCCCGGTTCCACCCGTTCCCAACAGCCACAGTCCCGGATATTCCTCTACATCCGATTCCGCTATAGCCACCTTTGCGCCTTCACCTACATCCACCACCGCCGGCAAGCTCGCCAGGAACTCCGGGTTGATCTCCAGCAAATGTTGCGGCACATATCTGCGCTCATTGTGCGAGAAGAAACTGTCCTCTTGGGGATAGAAGACTATGGAATTCGCCGTGAACCGAAAATTTGCTTCCTCGCCGTAGATTTTCACCTGCTGCGCCGGCAGAGATGTCTCGAAGCGGTAAGCAACGCCCTCGTTATACGCTCGAAACGCCACGGCATATCCGCCTTCCATGTCCAGGCGGAGTTCATTGTAATTGTCGCGAATCTTTGCGAATTTCTGCCGCACCACGGGCTCAAGCATCTGGTCGTTGTGCCGTTCCTTCGATCCGCTAACCTTCACCTCTCGCCCCAACACCGTGTGGTCGACATCCATCGACAGCGAACTGTCCTGCAGGATCGCTCTGCCGTTCAGTACCACGTCGTAGCGAATCCCATTCGCCGTTCGGATTCTCACTTCGATTCGTTTATCTGGTGAGCGCAAGTCGTAACTCGCCTGTGCATGGACTGACGTCGCCACGCCAAACACGGGCAGCACCATCAAAAGAGAGTTCCACCATACGGTTTTCACGGCGCAGCTCCTTCTTTCTGCCTTCTCAAATTACGATCTGACTGGGCTGTTCCGCTTCGCGCTAGGCCGTTTCTGGAGCGACATTCACAAGTTCAAACTGGAGCTTCTGGATTCCCAGAACTGGGTGCGTCGCGGTCAACTGCACCGTTCCCGCTTGTTCCTTTGCGCGTATCCAAATGGCGCCGGTGCCCCCTATCAACGCAAACGGATTGTCGCCGATGATCTCCGCCGGGCCTTCAAGTTCCAGTTTGATCGCGTCGTTCGCGAACGGCCGGATCGCACCGTATTCATCGGTCACGCGAAGAACCACGCGCGTCGTGTCGGCTCCGTCCGCATCTAACTTCGTGTCATCAGGCAGCAGGTTGAATTTCTGATCGATGCCCTTGCCGGAAAGCGTCTTGGTGATCACCTTCTCGCCTCGTATGTACCCTTCAATCCGCAAGTCTCCCCATTGACGTACGGCGGGTCCCAAATTCGCGGTGAACGGCGCATAGCGCAGGTGCTGGAATTGTGTTTTGTCCGGGTCGGCTTCGGCCACCAACTTATCCCCAACATAGAATTTCAGGTGGTCGCAGTTGGAGCAGACCATGCCCTTGGTGAATCCGATCGATTCATCGCCACGCGCCCAGTGGAACGCCGGTTCCAGAACAATTTCTTCCGAAGGATCGCACTGCGATTTGTAGAAACCCGCCGCAGGCTTCGGCTCACGAAAAATGTCGGTCACGCCGTGGTAACAAATGCGATCGCCGCTGCCGAAATCGTAGTGCGTGTTGTAGTCAAACGCGCACCAGCCGATTCCCCCTGCATATTGCGGATTGGAAGCCAGTTGGTCGTGAACGCGCGCATGGCGGACGGTGTGCTCCATCAGCCGCTCTTTATTATCGATAGTCTTCGTCGGATACGTGTGGCCGACAAACTCGGTGTTCAGATAGCGCGGATGATTCGGCGGCTTCAACGGCCAGCCGAAGTCGTTCATGGTGAAAACGTCTTCCAGGAACTCCGACTCCTGGAAGTAACGGATGCCGCCTGTCTGCCGCGTCGGATCGAGCTTGTGGGCAAGCGCATTGGTACGCGTGTAAAAGTCGTGATCGTCTTTCGATTCGTTGATGCGTACTCCCCACAGAATGATGCTGGGGTGATTCCAATCGCGCTCGATCATGCGTCTTACGTTGTCGATCGAAATCAGCTTCCAGGCTTCATCTCCGATGTGCTGCCAGCCAGGAATTTCTTCCAGCACCAGCAGCCCCATTTCATCGCAAGCATCCAGAAAATGCCTCGATTGCGGGTAGTGCGACGTGCGCACAATGTTGCACCTCATCTTCACCCGCAATATTTCCGCGTCGCGCCGCTGCGGCCGGCCGGGCATCGCTTGACCCACAAACGGGAACGTCTGGTGTCGGTCCAAACCCCGCAGTTTGATCACCTTGCCATTCAGTTCGAATCCGTGGTCGGTGAATTGCGCTTCTCGAAACCCAATCCTGCGCGAATCCTGATCGACAGTCTGTGTCCCTTTTACCAGACGCACGTGCACGGAATACAGATTCGGCGTAGCCAGGTCCCACAATTTGATGCTGCCCAAATTTTCAAGCACGACGGTGTGCGCGACCGCCTCGGTTGTTGCCGCCGACGGGGGAACCTTCGCCGTACCCTTCGCAAGTACTTGATTCCCATCCCACAGTTCCACCGCAAGACTCATCGGCTCACGCGACGCTTCCAGATTCTGAATGAAACAGTCCACTTGCACCCGCGGATGCGCTGTCAGAACATCCATAGACTTCGCAAAAATATTTTCGATGAACGTTCCCGGAACCACGCGCAGCGACACCTCGCGATATATTCCCCCGAATGTCAAGTAGTCGATCTGGTATCCGAACGGCGGAATATCCGGCCGCTCGGTTGAATCCACATCCACCGCCAGCACATTCTCACCGTCAAAATCGATGTGTGGCGTCAGGTCAAACGAAAATGGTGTGTAGCCGCCTTTGTATTCCCCCAGGCGCACGCCATTGATCCACACCGTGGACGCAGTCATGACGCCTTCAAAGTCCACAAACACGTGCTTCCCGCGCGCTCCCGGAGGCAGCTTGAAACGCCGCCGGTAAATGGAAACGAATTCGTAGTCCTTGTCGTCAAAACTGTGCCAAGGCAGTTTGATGTTGGTGTGCGGCACAACCACTGGTTGAAACGCGGAGTCATCGAAAGTCTTGTCGTGCGCCCCTTCGACGAACTTGGGGTTATACCGCCAGTTGCGATTGATCGGAAGAATCAGCCGTCCGCTGGCCGCAGAGTCGCTGCCTTGCTGCGAACTTTCCGCTAACGCGCCATGCGCCAAAGTAGCGCCGGCAATCACCGTTCCTGTCGTTTTCAAAAAATCGCGTCGGTCCATGTCATTCCTTAATGTTTGGTCCCGTCAAAACATGGAACAAAAAACCAGAACGGGAAAAGCTTAACAGGTCTGTCAACCCTTTTCACAAATCCCAAATTGTTCGTGAAGGAAATTCCACGAATTCTGCCTTTCCCTTTTTCTCTTTTTTCTTTTTTCTTTTTCTTTTCTCTCTTTTTTCCTCTCTTCTTCTTTTTTTCTCTTCTTTCTTATCTCTCCCTCCTTCCCCTTTTTCTTCTCTTTTCTTTTTTCCTCCCTCTTCCTTCTTTCTCTTTTTTCTCTCCACTCTTCTTCCTCTTCTTTCTCTCATTACTCTCTCCTCCCTTTCCACCTTTCTTCCTTACTTGTTGTTCTCTGCTCCCTCTCCTTCCATCTTTTCTCTTTCCTTCCACCAGATCACTGATGTGCACTATTCGTTTGTTTGCACTCCCTCTCCATCTCATCACTGCATCTCCCTCTTTCATCTCTCTCCTCCCCCTCTCCCCTCTCCCCCTCCTCTCCTACATTATTTTCATCCTTTCCTATCCATTCCTCTCAACACATCCTTATCTTATTTATTTCCCCTCACCTCTTCCACTTTCTCCTCATCCTCCCATTTTCTCTCTCCTCCCCTTCTTCCCCCTCCCCCTCTCTCTCCTCCCCTCTCCCCTCCCTTCCCTCTTTCCTTCTCCTCCCCCTCCCCCTCCCCCCCCTCCCCCCTTCCCCCTCCCCCCCCCCCCCCCCTTTGTGGGATCATTACACGTCGCACAAATCGACGGCTTGCCTTAACGACGTTAGCGGATCGCGCGTCGGCACGAATTCATGCGCAACATAGCCTTGGAATCCCGTGGCCACGATCCCGCGCATCACGCCGTCCCACTGCACTTCCTGGGTATTGTCCAGTTCGTGCCTTCCCGGCACTCCTCCGGTGTGGAAATGTCCCAGCCACTGACTGTTCTGCTGGATCGTGCGGATCAGGTCTCCCTCCATGATCTGCATATGGTAGATGTCGTACAGCAGCTTCACGCGCGGCGAGTTGACCGCCTCAACCACCCGTACTCCCCAAGCTGTGTGGTCGCACATATAATCCTTGTGATCGATTTTGCTGTTCAGCAACTCCATGCAAATCGTTACGCCGTGATCTTCCGCAATTTTCTTAACGCGGTTCAATCCCGCAATCGTATTCTTTGCACCTTCGTCATCCGACATTCCCGCGCGATTCCCGGAAAACGTGATGACATTCGGCACTCCGGCCTTCGCCGCCAAGGGGATATTCTTGCGAAACGCTTCTTCAATCTTCGCGTGGTTCTCCACGCGATTCATCGCGCTTGCGATCTCGCCGCCTCCCGCATACCCCATGCTGCAAATCAGGCCATAACGTGTAGGCACCAGGAACTCTTCCACATTCAGCAGGTCCACCGCTTTCAAGCCCATCTGCGCGGCGCTGGCGCACAATTCGTCCAGCGGAATCTGTTGGTAGCACCAGCGCGACACCGATTGCTTCACTCGGCCTTTGCGTGGAACCGCCGCGTTTTGCTCAGACCACAACGTCGATGGGACGGAAGCCATAGTCACACCCGAAAGAGTGCTCTTCAGCATGTTGCGACGCGATACTCTGGTCATAGCGATTTTCCCGAGTCTACCCGAGAAACGCGGCGGCAGCGAGTTTGTTCTGCCCAAAGGCCGCGCGCCGCTCGCATTTCAGGCCACCTATTTTTTGACAAGGTAACCTCGCGCCACTTCCTCAAACTGTTGTATTTGATTTTCCTGCCAGAGTTGGTCGCGGCCCAGTTCAGCCGCCAAGATTCGCGCCACGCGCGGCGCCATCTGAATCGCTGCCCTGGCATTCAGGAACAACGCGCGGATGCGCCGCGCCAACACGTCTTCCACCGAGCGCGCCATCTCCTCGCGCGCGGCCCACACAACTTCCGCGGCGCAGTACGGCAGCGCCGGATGCAAAGCTTCACCGAGAGCGGCGTCGGCGCGGATCATCTCCTGAATCAATGGCGCGTCGGACCCGTAAAACGCCAGCGACCCAAACCGCTCCGCTCTCTGTTCAAATCCGTGGATGTTCAAGTGCTTCGTCACGCTGGGACGTTCCGTCAGGCACGCCAGCGTTGCGGCCTCGTCTACGCAGTGCTCCGCCATGTTTCGGTAGGTGGTCCATTTGCCGCCTGCAATATTCACCAGGCCGGTGCGATCGATCTGAATCGCATGATCGCGCGAAAGAGACGCCGAGTTCTTCTTGTCCCCGGAGCGCAACAGCGGCCGTATTCCCGCGAAGGTGCTCAGGATGTCGTCCTTCGTCGGCTTCTTCGCAAGGTACTGGCTCGCCGTATTGAGCATGAAGTCGATTTCTTGTTCCATCGGCACCGGCTCTAGGCTGGCTTGTTCGACCGGAGTGTCCGTAGTCCCCACCAGCGTGTGCTCATGCCACGGAATCGCAAACAGCACCCGCCCGTCACTCGTGCGCGGCACGATAATGGCGTGATCGCCGGGAAGAAATGATTTATCCAGAACAATATGCGCGCCCTGGCTTGGGTAAACCATCGCGTCTGCGTTTGGTTCCGCCAGTTGCCGCACCGAATCGGTAAACGGTCCCGTTGCGTTGATCACCACCTTGCCATGCCACGTGAATTCTTCGCCCGTTTCCACGTCGCGCGCCTGCACACCGTCCACCATGTTGTCCGCGTCTTTCGCGAGGCCGGTCACTCGCATGTAGTTCAGCAGCGTCGCGCCTTGCTCCACCGCGGTCGCCACCAGGTCGATCAGCAGCCGCGCGTCATCAAACTGCCCGTCATAGTAGATGACCCCACCGCGCAGACCCTCCGTATTGATGTTCGGCAGACGCTTGAGAGTTTCTTCCTTGGACAGCAGTTCGGAAGGACCGAACCCATACTTGCCCGCCAAACCTTGATAGAGCTTCAGCCCGATCCCGTAGAACGGTCCTTCCCACCACGAGTAGTTCGGCACAACGAAGGGGATCTCGCTCACCAGGTGCGGCGCATTCTGCCGAAGAATGCCGCGTTCTTTCAGCGCTTCCATCACCAGCGAAACTTGCCCTTGCTCCAGGTACCGCACGCCTCCGTGCACCAGCTTCGTGCTCCGGCTCGACGTTCCTTTCCCAAAATCGTGCTGCTCCAGCAGCAGCGTTCTATAGCCGCGCGCCGCTGCGTCCAGCGCCACACCCACACCCGTCGCTCCGCCTCCGATCACGATCATGCTCAGAGGTTCGCGTTGCGCACGAGCTTGCTCCAACATCTCCGCGCGTTTCGTCGGAATTCTCCTCCCTCGATTTATTCCTACGGGCGAGCGCTAGCTTTCACGGGGGTGTTCGCCAGCCAACCAGTGAATCATGGAAGAGCGGAGCCGGTCCAGCGCCACCGGTTCAGCCTCGTGCCACAACGCAAACTCAGGAGGCGCGACCACATACGCCTCCGACAAATTCTCGGCCATGCACACGCACACCGTATTGCGCCGATATTCATCGTAACGACTCGCGGCCAGCCACACCTATCGTGCCAGAACTTGTGCCTCCAAGGCGCTCCCCGGCAAGTCGTCCACCGCGGGCAGCGGGTTCACCTCATCCGGATTCTCGAACACCACCACGCTCGTGAACGGCTTGGGCTTGCTGCGCACTCCGAATTGCGCCATCACGAAAGTCGGACGCGCCCGGCGAAACGCTTCGGACGCGCTCCACTCCACAAACGAATTCCCGAAAATTAATGCTCCGTTGCCGCTTAGATATACCGACCGCAGGAACTCTCGAATCACGGGCGCCGACGCTACCTCCGGTGGACACCACTGCGCAACATCCGTCTTGCGGAGATGGGCGTATACCGCGTCGGCGTCGGCCAGGTCTTTGCGCATGGTGTTCACTTCACGAGAAAAATTCTCTCGAAACGCAGCCAGTCGCGCATAGCTCAGCAGCGTGGCTGACGAAGCTTCTTTCCCGGCAGGTTCCTGCTTCAACGCGCAGTCCACTAGACTGCTTCCCGCATCCACAATCCACGTGTCTGCTGGAGCTGCGTTCGTCCGGCGCGACACGATTTCCACCAGTCCTCCTCCGTCCCCCGCGCCCAAAAGTATCTCCGCAGGACTCCGAGTCTTGTCCGGCAATCGCGCAAGATTGAGCCGCACGGGACGACCAACCCCTTGCCATCTCTGCCACGCCTTCGAAGCGTCAACTGGCAACCGCTGCGGAATCACCAGCAGAATCAACCGATTTCCGCCGCCAGCGTCCCCACTTTTTCCCTTTTCCGCAGACTGCTCCGCCGCGTCGAACACCTTTTGTACCGCTTTGCGCCAATCCTGAAAGTAGGGTGACCGGGCGAGCAGCGAGGAGTTCAGAATCGTCTGCTCGTGCGTGGAGAATTGCCACGCCCGCACGCCCATCTTCTCCTCGAGTTGCACCACCTCGCGGAAAAGTTCGGCGAACTGCTGCTCGTTCAAACTCGCTAAATACAGAAGCAAATGCAGAATCGACTGGCGCTCGTATGGAAACAGGTATTCCCAGTCGCGCAGTTGCTGCTGCGTAAACGGAAGGAACGTGATGGGCAGTCGCTTCAGCAACCCCTTGTTCAAGGCATGCTGAAGTTCTACCGGTAGCTTTGCCTGGAACCTGTTTTTGCTCCACCTCGGTCGCCACACCGCCACCTTTTTGAAAACTCCCTACGTCACTAAACTCAGACTCGCAACTCCACCAAACGCGCGCCTTGTGACTCCATCGGCGGACATCCCAGCACGCCCGCCAGCGTCGTACACAGATCCACGTGCCGGATTGGCCTTTCAATAATCTCGGGCTTCTCAACCGCCGCTCCCAGCGCCATCATCCATGTTGATCGCGTTGAGTCCGTGTCGCCGCGATGGTTGAAGAACCCGTTAGTCGTCGATCCATCCGGATCGCGCCCGAATTCCGGCAGAATCACCATCGTGGTCTTGCCCTGATATTCGGAAGTCGGCCTGTATCTCCTGCCATAACTCGTAGGCCAGCCGGTCGCCCGTGCGTATTCCCGCTACGTGCAACGCGTAGGAACCGAAGTGCGCCACTTCCACATCCGAAAAAATAACGACCAACAGCCGCGGGGAAAATTTTCGCATCACTTCGCGGCTGACCAGGAAGGTAAGCTCGTCGCCCGACGTCGGCCCGCCCGTTCGTCACAAACGTCGTGATGGCCTCCTGAATTGTTTCGCGCACCCGCGGATCCAGCCGGTCCGCCGCATCGAAAACGCTCCATCCCAGGCCTTCGTAGTTCCCAGCCTCCAGCATGCTTTCGAATTCCGTCTCGATCTTTGCGCGATCCGCCAGGTTTCCGTGCCGTCCCGCTCGCAGCGCGTTTGCCACCGCCGCTACCATCAGTTGCTTCGGGAAAACGACATTCGCCCCATACCTCGGCCCATACTCCGGAGGCCGAACTCGCGCCAATCAGATTCGTCAGTGCTTTATTGCTCGCAACCACCCACGTATCGCTCTGCGCCGCGCCCAGCTGCTTTCGAAAATGTTCAAATAGCGTTGGTGTTGTAGGCGCAAGTTTTCCCCAATCATCCACGCGCTGCCAGTTGCCGGTAAGAATGCTCGATATGGCGTTGAAATGCGCGGTTACGCCATCGTTGCGCGCGTTCGGATAGAACAATGATTGCGGCAGCAAGTCCTGCGACAAGTGCGGAATGTTCTGCAGTCCCTCCGCCGAAAAGGTTTCCGCGCGACGTACCCCGCCAAAAATTACCATCACCACCCGCTGCCCGGACCCTCCAACTCCGTGTTGACCGCCTCCGGCGAACGACGTTTGCGGCAAATTAAGGCCCGACCAGCAATGCCGCGCCGGCACGCAAAAATTCCCGCTTCGATCTGTCGATGGGGGCTTCTGCACCGCCCAGAAATAAGCCGCGGGACGAAATCCCTTGGTGGTTTCATTTGCTCCGTCTGCCTGGCGTTGCCTGAGTATAACTCTTTAACTTGCCCTCCGCATGACCCTCGCAGCATCGCCGCTGGAATCGCTGTGCGATGCAAAGTTTTGCCATTCCCTGCCCTGGAAAGATTTCTATTTCTGACTTATGGGCTTGCTTAACTGCCTGACTCAAGGCATTTTATAAACCACAAGGGCGCTCTTCTCGCGCGTGGGTCACAATTCGGACACTCGACTTCGATCACTACTAACACATCCAGCATCGACCCGGTGATCGTCTTGATGAATTACCTGCGTTCCGTGGAAAGGATTGCGAAATGAATCTGACGGCCATTGATTGGGTCATCATGTTTCTTTACTTCGCTTTCGTCTTGGGCATTGGCATCTTCCTCAAGCGTTTCATGAAAACCAGCACGGACTTCTTCCTTGCCGGGCGTTCCCTTCCCGGCCTGGGTTTGCGGTATCGCTTTCATGGCCGCCAATCTGGGCGCCGTCGAAGTGATTGGCATGGGCGCATCCGGCGCGAAATACGGAATCGCCACCAGCCATTTCTACTGGATCGGCGCGATTCCGGCCATGGTCTTCGTCGGTCTCTTCATGATGCCTTTTTACTACGGCTCGCGTGCGCGCTCCGTGCCGGAATTCTTGCGCCTGCGTTTCGACGAAAAGACCCGCGCCTTCAACGCCATCTCATTTGCGGTGATGACGATTTTCTCGTCGGGCATCTCGATGTATGCCATGGCCAAGCTCATTCAGATTCTCCATATCCTCGATGTCCCGCTGGCCAAGATGGGCTTGCCGGCATCCTGGTCTTTCCACTTGAGTATCTTCATTTCCGCCCTGATCGTGCTCGGGTACGTCTTCCTCGGCGGACTTACGAGCGCGATTTACAATGAGGTCCTGCAGTTCTTCCTGATCGTCGCTGGATTCTTGCCGCTTGTTCTAATCGGCCTGAAAGATGTGGGTGGGTGGAGTGGCTTGAAGACGCGGCTGCCCGCAACGTTTACTCACTCCTGGCTAGGCATGACCAATCCACACAACAATCCCCTCGGCGTCGAGTGGTTCGGGCTGGTGATGGGTCTCGGTTTTACTCTCTCGTTCGGCTATTGGTGCACGAATTTCCTGGTGGTTCAGCGCGCGATGGCTGCGGGCTCAATGACCGACGCTCGCCGCACACCGCTGATCGCGGCTGTGCCGAAGATGTTCTTTCCCGCTCTGGTGATTCTCCCTGGGATGATCGCACTGGCGTTGCCTAGCCAGCATCAAGCCGTTACCGTCAACGGCGTCGTTCAGATGCAGTCGGTGTCCGAAGACGGAAAGGGCCTGATCCCCGTCAAGATTGACGTCGCCACCGGCAAACCTGCGCTTGACCGTGACGGTAAACCCGTCCTCGACTACGATCTTGCCATCCCCAATTTGCTGCTTCACTACTTCCCCACTGGAATCTTGGGCCTTGGCCTCACCGCGCTCCTGGCCAGCTTTATGTCCGGAATGGCTGGCAATGTCACTGCCTTCAACACCGTCTGGACTTACGACATCTATCAGTCCTACATCCACAAAGGCGCTTCGGATAAACACTACTTACATATGGGACAGTTCGCTACTGTCTTTGGCGTCCTGTTCTCGATCGCCGCAGCCTATGCGGCCAATCGTTTCAATAATCTGATGGACTTTCTGCAATTGGTGTTCGCCTTTGTTAACGCACCGTTGTTTGCCACCTTCCTCCTGGGCATGTTCTGGAAGCGCACCACCGGCCACGGCGCGTTTGCCGGCCTGCTCTCCGGCACGGCTGCCGCGGCTCTTCACCACGGTTTGACACTGCCGCAAGGCGACAGCATCGGAATCAAAGGCGGCTGGATTGCCGTGCTTCATAACTATCCCAGTGAGATGGCGCAAAATTTCTGGACCGCAATTTGGGCCTTTGTCGTTTGTTTCGTGGTCACCGTCGCGATCAGCCTCGTTACCAACCCTCGCGATGAAAAGGAACTCGTCGGGCTGGTGTACTCCCTGACGAAGAAGCCCAGTGAAGAACACTTGACGTGGTACCAGCGGCCGGCCTTTCTCGGTGTTGTGGTCCTTGTTCTTGCCCTGGTGCTGAATGTTATTTTCAGGTAGACGGGAGACTCGCGATGAGCCTGGATATTCGTTACCCCATCGGCTGGATGTTTAGTTTGTTCGGAGTGATCCTGGTGTTGTTCGGTTTGTTCGGCGATAAGCAAATCTACGCGCGCTCGCTTGGCATCAATATTAATTTCGACGCCGGCGTGGGTCTGCTCGTTTTTGGACTTGTGATGCTGCTGCTGGCCTGGCGCGGCTCCGCCAAGCTGAAGGCTGGTTCGCAAACCGCCACGAAAGCCTGATCACCAGACCTTCAGGCTGAAGCATCCTGGAACACCATGTTTTTATGCTGGATTGCGGCGAGTACAGCCAGGTGGGACGGCCGGGAGCGGTTTCAAGTTCTCTCTCTTCCGCGCGAATGAAAAGAACAAGATCGCTTCCGGCCGACAAGCAACGATACCGAAATTCGCTCCGGGCAGTTGTCACTGCAAAGTCAAAAACAGGCAAACTAATTGTCGCCACCCCCGATGCCGGCCCGCCTAAATATCAGTAAGCATTCTTATCCGTGAAGCCTCGGAACAATGTCAGAACCACGATGAATAAATCAAACGCCAGAGTCCAGTTGCGTACGTAATACAAATCATATTCCACGCGCTTTTCGATCGACGTATCCCCTCGCCATCCGTTTACCTGCGCCCATCCCGTAATGCCGACCTTCAGATAATGGCGCGTGTTGTAGTTGCCGACCGACTGCATAAACCTTTGCACCAGGATGGGGCGCTCGGGCCGCGGGCCTACCACGCTCATATCGCCTTTTAGCACGTTGAAAAACTGCGGCAATTCGTCCATTCCCGTCTGCCGCAATATCCTGCCGAGTCTGGTGCATCGTGGATCGCCTTTGATCGTCCATCGCGTGTCGCTGTCTTCTTGCGACGAGACCCTCATGGTTCGAAACTTGTACATGCGAAACAGTTTCCCATTCAGACCGACGCGATCCTGCGAAAAAATAATCGGGCCGGGCGATGTCAGGCGCACGGCCATGGCAATGATTGCCAGCAGCGGTCCCGCAACCACGAGCATGGTAAAGGAAAAGGCCAGATCGAAGGCTCGCTTCAGAATCACATAGAGGGCAGACTCGGCTGGCGTGGACTGCAAATCGAGCATCAGCAAATCGCCCAGCGGAAAAAGCCGCTGGTGCGTCGGAATTCCCTCTCCTACGTCGAGCACCAGCCGCACCGGCACGCACAGCGCCGCTAGCTGCGCGCGCAATCGAGGCAAATCGCCAAACGAAGCCGGCGGGATCGCGATGATCACATCGTCAAATCCATTGCCGATCGCCAATTCCTCCACATCGGAAAGCTCATAGACCGGGTACTCGCTCACCGCACAGGACTGTCCAGGCAGCCGGATATGCCCCTTGATTCCGCACGGCGCCACCGCTCCGTCCAGCAGCGACTCGGCAACTCGTACCGCAAATTCATCCGCGCCAACAATCAGCAGACGAATGGCTCCTTTGTCTTTCAGCCGGCTGTTTTTCCAGTACCAGCGGAACGTTTTTTGCAGCAGCAGGGTAAGCAGGAACAGGTTGAAGCCGCTGATCCAGATGAATACACGCGAAAAAGTGGAACCGCGATAAAAGAAGCCGATTGCCAATACCGCGGCATAGGTCGTCAGGCACGCCAGCAGAATTCTGTGGCTCTTACCTCCGGCCAGTAGTTGATGCTCCAGCGACGTAAGTTCATAGTGTTCCGCGGCCAGCGACCAGAAAACCGTCGTCAGCAACAGCAACCCAAAGTACGTAAATGGATCCACGTCGGCGGAATAATTTGGGATCAGATGGGTCCCGAATCGGAAGTATCCCGCTACGGCGAACGACACCAGCGGTACCGAAAACACCGCCACCGTCAGTAACATTTGCGCGCGTTTGAGTCGGCCGCGGATCATAGCGACAAAGCGGTGTACTGCCCTTCCTCCAGTTTCTCGGATACAAATTGCCCAAACTTTTCTTTGAAATGGATTTCGTCGAATCGCTCTGCCTGCTGCCGGATGAAAAATGGCGAGAATCTGCTCTCCAGCGCCTCGAAAGCGTGAATTGCATCCACTAAAGAATCCGTTGATTGTTCGCGAAAGAATACCCCGCAGGAAGTTTCCACAGGCGCCGGCGCATCCGTATAAAACCCTTTCACCGTCTCCATCACTCCGCCCCGGCCCAGCGCGATAACCGGGCGCCCAAACGACAGCGCCTCCACCGGAATAATTCCGAAGTCTTCCTCCCCGGCGAAAAGCAGCGCGCGGCAATGCGCGTACTGCTCGCGGAGCTCTTCGTCAGACAGCGCCCCGCAAAACTTGATCGTCGGGCCGGCGTTCTTGCGCAGCGTTTTCCATTGCTCCCCTTCCCCAACGATGTGCAAACGACGCCCCAGACGATTGCAAGCCTCAATCGCCAGATCGAAGCGCTTGTAATCCACAAGCTGCCCCGCAACCATGTAGTAGTCCTCGATTCGATCGGACAGGAAACCGGCGTGAACCTTCACAGGCGGATGAATCACGGTCGACTCTCTTCGGTAATGCTTGCGAATTCGCGCAGCCACGTTCTGTGAATTCGCCACGAAGTGATCCACGCGCGCAGCCGATGCCGCATCCCACAAACGTAGGTAGTGCGCCACAACCGTAAAAATGGGGCGCGAAAATGTGCCGAGGCTCTTGCCACTTCGGTACGCATGATAGAAATCCCACAAATAGCGCATCGGCGAGTGGCAGTAGCAGATATGACAGGTCCGCGAGCCCGTCAGAACTCCCTTCGCGGGGCCAGATTCGGAACTCAGCACCAGGTCGTAGCCCCGCAGATCGAATTGCTCCAACGCAAACGGATAAAGTGGCAACATGTGACGGTGCCAGCGACGGCTGCCCGGTACTTTTTGCAGGAACGATGTTTTGAACGAACGCCCCCGCAGCGACGGTGACAACTGTTCGTGATCCGCCACCACGGCGAACAGATCCGCGTTGGGAAACATCTCCGCGATCGTTTCCACCACTCGCTCGCCACCGCGCCGGTTGACGAACCAATAGTGCACGATCGCAACTCGCTTCTTCCGCAATTCGCTTGCGCTGCGCGGCACTGGCTCTGCCGCCCGCTCTTGCTCTCCGACTTTTAGATTCAGACTCATGGCATCCTGCTCGTCGCTCGCGCTTTTCTCAAAATGTAGCGGTGATACGCGCTATGCGGATCCAGCTCGCTCACAATCTCCAGTCCCGCGCGCCTCACGCACGCTTCAATTTCCGTCGAATTCCGGCGAATTCTCCGTATCCCCCGTCGCCAGAATCTCGGCAGAACAAAATCCGGCAGCTCCGTCTTCCACTGGTAGAACAAATTTTGTTCGCGCGTATCAAACTGCAAGTACGCGATACCCCTTCCCTTCAAGGAGCTCGCCGACGGCATGCAGGTACCCTTCGATCACGGCGAAATCGGGAATATGCTGGAACACCAGTAACGAATAGAGAAAATCGACTTTACCTGCGTATTCTCCCGCCTTGTGCAACAGATCTTCGGGACCCGAAATGGCCGCAAGCGCCACGTTGCGGATGCCATTGTCGCCGGCGAAGGAAACAGCCCGCCGCACCATGCCCTCCGCGATATCCACTCCCACCATTTCCTCGAAATGCCGCGCCATCGGGAAAAGAAGCCGGCCAACTCCGCACCCCAGTTCCAGGCCGATTTGCCTGCGAATGGCACGCTCCCGAATCAACGGCAGAAGTTCCTCCTGCACCGTGCGCTCGCCGCTCTCCCAAAACTTCTTCGGATCAGGACTTTTCAGGTCGGTCAGGATATAGGTGTAGGGATCGGCTTCGGCGAAGCGGTCCCAAGCCTGCTTGCCGGTTCTGTCGATCTGAGAATTCCGAATCATCGAATCGATCGCCATAACAAAAGCCTCGAGTAAAATCGTTCGCGCCGTCCAAAACATGTCATTGTTCGGGACATGCTTGTAACTCTCCGCCTCCTGATTTTTCTGTGACGACAATTGAAGCGATCCTGTACTTCCACCCCGCCAAATTCAGGAACAGTCCGGCGAACGTGAATACCGTGAGAGAACTGGTAGCGGTGCCCATCATGTGCTCGGTAAAACTCATGGCGAATTCCAGCAGGATGCACGCCTGAATTCCCTCGGCAAAACAGCACCCGAATGATCCTTGCGCAAAGATGGTCTTCTCTCTTCCAATCCAAAGGAACGTCGCAATCCAGATGGAGAGCATCAGAACCAGGCCGATGATTCCGCCCTCCGCAAGGAAATGGAGATAGGAATTGTGCGCGTGCAGGTCGTCATTCACGGACTGGCCGGACGTGGCCACATACACCAAATTCGGAATTCCCACGAAGCCCTTCAGATCGTCATTGAAGCGCCCGAATCCCGTGCCGATGATAGGACTTTGCAGAAAATCGTCGAAGGCTCGCTGATAGTACACAAACCTCATCACTACATTCGGATCTTCAAAGTTGGATACCGCCTCAGTTCGTTGATTCACAACCGGCTGCACCTGCAGCATGTAGTACAGCGGAACAAGAATCAGGGCGCTGTACTTGAAAACGTTTCGCCGCGTTTCCTGTCGCCGGAAAAACACCAGCAGCAGCGCCACAAGAAAGCCAACATATGCCGTTCGCGACTGTGTAAGCACCAAGCCCACAAAATTGCATGCGACCCACAACGTAGGGACAGAGCGGAATGTTGGATTCTTTTCGAGGACCAGCAATGAAAACGCAATGAGTGTTGCCATCGCGTAGATCCCACCCGCGGCGTTGTGCGCTCGAAAAAATCCTTGAAAGATGTCTGAAGAGAGCGATGCGTCGTGAAGGAACTGCACCGGGTCCGGAAGGCGTGAAAGCAACAACGAGCCAATTCTGCCGTTAAAAAATTCCGCCAGGCCCACCAGCGCCACAGCAGACATGATCGTAAGAAACACACCAACGATCCGCCGGATAAAAAGTGGATCGAGCCGTACGTCCGTAACCAAAAGGAGGGGGAGGTAGGCGATCAGCAATGCCCCGTCAAAGCGAAGAAACTCAAAAGACACAAAATTCTCCAGCGACGCGCCGGTCAGCGCGTAGCTCAGCAGCCAATACGCGTACGCCGCAATAAGAAACTTCTTCGCCGTCTCCGGTCCGTACCCGCAACGTTCCAACTCCTTGGTGTCTCGACTGATCAGATAGAGCGGCACTAGACTGGAAATCGCGACGATGTTGATCACCGGGAAGATATTCCCCGTCAGGCTCACGACCATCAGTGCTGTGACCGTTTTTTTCATCGTCGTCTAAGCGGGCTTCCCCGCTTCCGTTGCTTCAAGCATTCAGCAGGCCGCCCAGTTCCCCTTTTTCTTGCACAGCGACCGTCGATCTCTCTGATGACACGGGAAAATCGCCGACCCAGAAAAATGCCGTCGTCATCGCGGCTTCTCGGATCACGATCGCACCCGCAATGCCCGTCGCGCCGTACCAATGCCCAAGAAGAAAATTGAGCGCCAGGGACACGATCGTCCCGGCTCCATAAATCGTTAAGCAAGCGTGCGCCGCGTTCCGCGCAATCGCTCGGCTCAGATAGGCCGCATTCAAAATGATGAACGGAACGGCCACCGCCATGACGGCTCCGGGCACGCCCGCAAGCGCAAAACTTCCGCCAAACACCAAACGGATCACCGGCGGAACGAAGAAACTCGCGGCAATCGCTAGTGGAACCGTAACCCCGCAAATGCCAACAATGCATTTGCGAAAATGCAAATCGAACTCGCCCTGGTCGTGCTCCAGCCTGCCAAGATCCGCCAGCAACACGCCGCTGAATAACCACGCAACCACATAGACCATCACCAGTCCCGTGGCCGCGGCGACGAAGATGCCTACCACCGATGCGGACGCCAGCAACGACAGCACCAGGACGTCGCCTCTCAACATCAGCGTGGACAGCGAGTAGGTCAAACCAACTGGCGTGGAACGATGCAGTAGGCTCCAGCAGAATTGTGGCGAAACCTTCGTCGCTCGTACGCTGTAGCGGTTCAGAACCCTCAGAGAAAGCAAGTACTCGAACGATTGCGCCGCCAGGAGCCACAGCAGCAAAGTGGTCAGACTTTGCGATCGCAGATAAACAAGCACAGTCCCGCCCAGCAGAAGCGCGCTGTGCACCGACTGGATGCGCGCGAGCTCGGCTGTTTTGTCGAGCGCTTTCAGAAGGCCAGCGTGCAACCGGCAGTAGGAATACAGGAAAGTGCGAAGCGTCAGAATGCCGGCAATCATCCAATTCGCTCGTGATAGGGCGGCGATAAACCCGAGCCCCGCAAGCACAACAATCGCAACTATCGATAGCGCGGTCTTATTAATGTACAGCGCGCTCGTCAGCCGCCCCACGTCCGCTGGGTTCTTGCTTGCTTCCGCTATGCCTGCCATTTCCAACCCGTTGTCGGCAAGCCGCTCTGCAACAGTGGCGACGGCGATGACGGAAGCGTAGCTACCCAGCACGGCTGCGCCATACACGCGTCCAATCAGTATGGCAACGCCAACATTGGCGAAACGCAGCAACATTTCGCCGCCAATCACGTTCAAAAGACTGCCTGTCGTCTTTCGAATCGAGTTCATGCTGTTGACACACGCCTCAGATTGCATCGCACTTGCACAGCCGCGGTTCTCAATCCGTGCCTTCCTGCTGCTTCGTTTCTACTGGCGGCACTCCCCCGGCAAACCGCGAAACGAATCTTTTCGCACGCGTGAACGTGGTGGCCCGTTGTTGCACCACGTACTCCAGTTGCGGCTGCACACTGCGCACCATGTTCAGCACAAGAATCTTTCCGGGATCCTCCGGATCGGTTTTTTCCCAGTTGTCTTTGCCCAAAACCCAAAAACCCCCCAGCACCAGTGCGAAAAGCGCGCCGAAAATCGTCATGATCGTTCGCGGCGGAAACACTTTTTTCTCAGGAATGTCGGGAGGGTCCAGAACTTTCGCGCTTGGAATTTCTTTGGCTTCCTGGACTTTCGCCAGTTCGTATTGTTGAGTGAGAATTTCGAATACTGTTTCTTCCACCTTAGTCTTTCGGTACAGATCCGCGTAGGTCACTCCTAGCAGCGGAAGCTTCCGGATCGATGGATAAAGCTCGCCGTCTTTTCGCATCTCCCGCTCCCGCGGCGCCGAATCCGGGTTTTCCGCCCAGTTTCTGAATCTGCCGGTTCAATTCGTTGACGCGTGCCTGCGCCGTGCGAACGCGTACGTTATAGTCCGTGTAGATCTGGCGAAGCCCCTGCAACTCCGTTTCCGTAGCGATCAACTCCCCTTCCAGCGCCGCCGCCGCTTCCACCATCGCTTTGCCCTGTTCCTTGATGTCGATGGTTGCGTTATTGCTCGCAAATTGGCTGAATTCTTTTTCCGCCGACTCCAGCTCCCCCTTCACCTGTTCAAGTCGTCCCTCCAGAAACTCGCGCTCTCGGTGCGCCGACGAGGTATTTAGTTGGTTCACAACGTCGTTCAATTCGGCCACGTATTCCCCCGCCATCGCGGTGGCCCGCTTCGGATCGTGATCCTTCACACGAATCGTAAGCACTCCACTTTTGTGCTCGATCGATACATCAGTCCGGCTCGTCAGCTCTTTTCTCGTATCCACCCACCGTTTTTCTCGGTACACGTGGCGCAGATCAAATTTGCTGATCAGATCGTCCTGAACCGTCCGACTGAATAGAACCGTCGCGAACAGATCGTCGGAAGTCTTCATGCCCAACAGGTCACTGCCAAAACCGCCAAGGTTCGCCCCCATTCTTCCCACGATGCCGGCCAACATTGCCAAGCCCTGGCCTTGCGGGGGATCCGGCGGCATCAGCCGCGTTATGGATTCGTATTGCGAAGGAATCAGGATCGCGATCACCGCGGTTAGAACCGCGCCCCACGCCGCAAATTTCAGTAACAGTTTTCGCGACTCCCATAACCTCCCGATTCGCGCAATCCTCTTCCCGCGATTTTCCTGCCGATCCCGCTGCAACCGTCGCGCCAGCAGTTCTTCGATCTCCACTTCCCGCAGCATCTCGGCGGCGGGTTTTGTCCCATTCGAACTCATTGCACCGGCTCTCCCACACTCGCGCTCGTGTGTGTCATGGAAATAGGTATTGGGCTGGATTGTTTCTTCCCCCACCGCGGCAGGAAGCTCATTCCGATAGAAACCGTCACGTTGTTCTGTGGTCCATGCGCCAAAATCGGAAATTGCCACTGTTCGTACTGAACGGAAGCGCTCAGACTCCAGACCTGATGCAGCCAGAGATCTGCGCTCACCGACGCGTCATTGATCGTTCCGCCGCCAGGAACAAATTTCGGGCTCACTTGCGCGTGGCGGTAGCTAAATTCGATGTTCGTGCGAGCGCCAATCCAGTAACGGCTCCAAGCCTGGTAAACCTTCCCGTCTCTTCCCACCGTATTCCCCACCAGCTGACCGTCATTCGTGTACAGATCGTGATAGAAGCCGTCGTAATAAATAAATTTCCCGGCCTGCTCAGGAAATGGCACGTCGGTGTACGCTGCTTCCATTCGCAAATCCAGCTTGTTCAAGCCAGGTATCTTTGGAACGTAAAGACCGGTATTCACTCCCGCGCGGCGCCAATCCGCCAAAGGCGAGGTGTTGTCGTCCGCCAGTGAATCCACGTAGAAAGTCAGCGGGTAACGCGGCAGCGGAATTCGGTAGGAGGCATCGAAGCCGCCGGTGCGCTTTCCGGGATTGTTGATGGCGGGGTTTTCGTCCGGCCGATTCGTGATGCTCGTATAGCTGTTCCACACGGCGCCCAGAGTTAAAGGCATGCCCAGTCCGCCCATCACCACCGTCCTGGAAAAACCAACTTCCAGATTGGGCAGCGGCATGAAGCTGATCTTTTCGCCGTGGAAAATAGGGCTGGGAGGAAATTCGTGTCCGTCCATATTGCCGAAAAATAGATCCATCCGCATCGGGCCCAGGAAGCGAAAGATCCACGGAAGAACGAACGGAGTGGTTCGATTCAGCTGAATCATTCGCATCGGCGTCGCGTTGTCGCTGAAGTTCAGCGCGCCCATCCTGCTGGGGCCCCAGTACAAGCTCTGCTGGCCAAAAGTCAGTTCCCAATTGCTGAAATTCAGCCCGACATAGGCATCCAACAGTTGAAACCGACTTGTTGCTGGAATGGCAGCCGCGGGCAGAACGGGATTGGTGTCAGCCTGCGCGATAAAATTCCTCACCGGTGCGGAGTATGCGGGCCCCCCTGGAGCGGCTTGATACTCCCCGCGGACATACGCGACCCATCGCCCGGCGGTAGCCCACCCAGAAAAGCCGGTCACATTATTCAGACCTTCCTGGAAAGGACGTCCGAAGTCATTCGTCAACGTCTGGCCAAAATGTTCGGAGTCCGTCAGTGGTTTTCCCGCGATCTCCGTAAATCTTGTGTACACCGATTCCAGGTGCGCCCCCGTGTTCCAGCCACCATCGGCCAACAATTCCACATCACCGGAGAATTCTTGATGCAGCACACCCAGCAATGCGTTCACTTCCGGCGATTCCGCAGTCTTCCCTTGCAACGGCCCCTCGAACGGCGCGGAAGCCTCCGTCAACAGTCGCGCGCATTCCAGCCGCGTCCACGGCCGTTGCCCCACCATCCCTGTATTCACGTAACCCAGCGCTTTCAGACGATCGAAGATCGGGTACACCCAACTATCGAGCGGAACATACGGTGACCCCTGATTGCCCGGCTTTGCCGCCGATTCACTCCGGAACGTATGGCTCAACGAATTCCAGAACTCCCCTCCCAATTCCGGGTCATGATGACGCGAGAAAGTCTGCTGTCCGACCATGTCGCCGACAAGTCCACCAATAAACACATCCGAAGGAAAATGCTGGCGCGCGCGAATGCGGGAAATACTGACGAGCGAAGCCAGGCTATAAACCAGCAACTTGGGAATCGGCCCCGGATACTCGTGCGCGATTACTCCTGCCACGGCCCAGGCTGCGGCCGCATGTTCCGAAGGAAACGAAGTGCCGCCCTGCTGGAAAAAGAGGCCTTGGCCCAAACCTTGATTGGGCCGATCGCGCTCAGCGACGTATTTCATCGCCTCGACAACCACCAGACTGTTCACCGCAGCTTCTCCCGCAAGAAAGCCCGTCTCCCGCCAATGCTGGTCGTGATTCTGAAAGCTCAACAACCACATGCCTCCCGCCCCACCCAGAAGCGCCGCGACCGTCGCGTTGGACAGGGTGTTGTATTTGCTCAGAGTGCCGGGATTGTGCGAAAGGTGGCGGCTATACTGCGCATCCGTCTGCATCAATCCGGCCGTCACTCCGGCAATCGGCACGAGCCATTGCGTGTCCGAAAACTGCAGCTTGGCTGGGCTGGTCCAGATCTCCTTCTGATCCTGCAAAAAATCCAGCGGGAGTCTTTTCCAATCATGCCGCGCGGTAAACGAAGGCTCCTCTTCCACGCTGCTGGTGCGGCTCTTCGTCGGTTTGTTTGCCGGTTGGACAGCATTCGATTTTATGCTCGAGCTTTCCGCGCTGCCCTGTGTCTCCACGTCTTGCGGAACGCCCGCCGCATGAACAGCGCCACCAGCCATCCAGGTTGTAGCGACCCAACCCAACAACATCGCAGCCACCTTCCTCAAATGCTCTCTCCCTTACCGCAATTACGGATGGATGTACGTCACAGCAAGCGCGATGGAGGAAGCCACCTGCGCCGCCTGCATCAGTTGTATCCAACTGGGCCCTCCAACTTTCAGCGCCTTCTCCGGAACGACAACCGTGTCTCCGGCCCTCAGCGTCGCGTTCATGGGATCGCCCAACCACCATCCGGAGCCATTGTTCTGCGCCGAGATCACCGATCCATCCGCGCGGATCACGAATACCGCCTTCTTATCCGCCAGAGGTGTTAAGCCGCCCGCCTGGCTCAGGTACCATTTTGCCGACAGCCCTGGCTGATAGTTGATCGCAGTTGGGTTGAACACCTGCCCATTCACAAGCACGTAGTTTTCTTTCTTTGGAACGATCAGAATGTCGCCGTCGACCAACGGCACGTCTGCGGCTGTGCCCTTCCATTCCTTTGTTCCCGGCTGCACATGAACCACCACACGGCCAATCGGCTTGCTCGCGATAAGCTGATTCAGCGTCGCGTCGCTCTGGGCAATTGCGTTGAGCTTCGCGGCCTTCTGCTCATCGTTCCCTTCCGGTAATGCCCTAAGGTGCGCGCTCTCTGCTTTGACTCGCGCAATCAACTCGTCGTGCGATTTGATCTCCACATCGCGCACGTCGTGCCTCATGAGCACCGCCCCATAAGGGTACGCCTCCGGAGTAAATCCGCCTGCGCGCTCCAGCGCCGTGCTCAAGCGCTCGCCCGGCTTGATCCCATACGTGCCCGGGTGCTGCAACTCGCCGCGCAATGTCACCGATGCTCCAATGTCACTCCATCCGGAGACTGGTTTGATCGTCAGAACATCGCCATCGCGCAACGCCAGATTGGCTTTGCTTTCGCCGCCGATGGCGTCAGCAAGCTTTACGCGTTACAAACTCGCTGCTGATTTGTTCTTCGGCTGTCTCGGGATACCGCATCAGGTCCGCGGATTCGGTGTAGGCGCTCCGCTTCAATCCCCCGGCCACACGCACCAGATCTTCGACGTGCATGTTTGTGGTCAGCGGATACCGCCCGGGCTTAGCCACTTCCCCTTTGATGTACACCGTGGCGGGATCCAGTTTTGCGGAGTTTCGGTGAATCAGCAGACGATCGCGCGGTTGCAAAATAATGTTCGCAACGGGACTTCCCGCGAGCGCCTCCGCCAGATTCACGCTCAGAATCTTCATCGTTCCGTCCTGGTTCGTGCGGAAGAGTTGCGCCGAATCCAGTGCCGCATCTGGGGAAACTCCGCCGGCCAGATAAACCGCGTCGCGAAGATGTGCCTGCCCTGATGTGTTGTACTGGCCCGGCGAGCGCACCTCTCCGCCAACCCACACCTGCGGCGCAGGCTCGAAATCGTACTTGCTGAAGATTCGCACCGTGTCGAGCGGTTGCAGCTTCGGCGCATTTGCCGGATTCGCTAGCGCCGCCGTCAAATCGAAACTCTCCACGGTCGGCCGGAAGTCCGGCGCATTCAGCCGAATGATCTCCGCGTATTTCCCGGCGGGCTCTGGCAACAGATCCGAATACGAAGAGATAAGTTCATTCACGGTCATTCCGTCGTGGTACGAATAGCGCCCCGGCCGCAACACGTGGCCCTGCAGATAAATCGCCTTGTCGTTGTACGGCGCGATCGGGAAGATGTGAATCTTGTCCCCGTCTTGCACTTCAAAGTTGCTTAGCTTGGTCGCGGCTGCTTCCGTTCCATCCTTCTCCGAAAGATCCAGGCTGAACATCGTGCGGCTTTCGTGCGCCACCAGCCGTTCCACTTCAACGTGCTGCAGCGAGGCGGCTGGCAGAATTCCTCCGGCGAGTTCTAGCGCCTCCTCCAAATTTGTTTTCCCTTGCAACTCATAGATCGCGGGACGCCGCACCATCCCTTCGATCGTCACTTGCGCACCAACGGAAGGCACCAGCAACGAGTCGCCATTTTCCAACCGCTTTTGATCGTCCACTACGCCCCGCAGCAGCAGATCATATGCATCGACCACTTCGATCAGCTGTTTCCCCCGGTAGTGTTTCAACGAACGTAGCGATCCGTGCGTCGTGATCCCTCCTGCGGCGACCAGCGCATTTAGCGGTGTCGACAGTGAGCTGATGTCATACGCGCCCGGTTCCAACACTTCGCCCACCACATAAACGCGAACCATCCTCAGCCTCGAAAGCGAAACGTCCGCCGATATATCGCGATACTCCATGCGCAAGGTCTGTTGCACCGTCGCTTGCACATCCCCCAGCGTTTTGCCGCTCACCAGCATCGGCCCCGCTTCCGGCAGCGAGATCCGCCCTTCGCGATCGACCACCCGCACCATGCGTTGCGAAACGCCTCCCCACAAATCGATCGCCAGGCCGTCACCAGGACCGACTACGTAATCCGGCCCAACCGGCACGTCCATCGGCACTACGTTCGACTCGCGCTCTCCGTCGTTCAGAATGGACACGCCAAAGCGTTCCGGCGCTTTGTCGTGCGCGGACACTTGCACGTACATGTCGTACAGTGACGGAACGTCTGCATACGGATTAGCCTTGTGGATGATCGCGCCCTGCAGTGGTTCACGGTTAATTTCCGCTCGTGGCATGTCCGACGGACTGCGCTCCCCGGCCAGGTTCGTTCTGCTTTTACTGTTTGCGGGAGCCAGCACGGAATCGCTTCTGGAACTGGAAGAGGTAACGTCCAAGTTCGAAGAGTTGCCCCGCGACGCGTTGGCAAGGCTCTCCATATCCAAACTGGAAGATGGCTGGCGCAAAATTCCCGCCATCGCGGCGAGCTGCACCGAGTCGCTCTCATCCTCGCTGCTTCTCCCCATCGACGAAAGCCCTCCGCGTCCACCGGTCATTCCCGCTCTCATCAATGGCAAAATGTTTGGCGAAGGAGGCAATCCGCTCGGCAGGTTTTGCTGTTGATCCGGCCTCATGCTTGGGGTTTCATCGGTATCTGAATTGCGTTGCCGCAAGCGGCGCTGCGCATTCTCCCGGCAATCCGAATTTCGCTGGGGGTCGCAGTCCCCCGTTTGCTGAAAGCTCTGTGGGGCATCTTCCTTCGCTTTCAACGACGCTGCGTCTTCCTGCGACTCGATTTGCACCAGCCGGCGCGCGCGCTCTTTCAACACCAGGTCTTCCTGTTTTGCCAGCGCGGAGTCTGGATTGATGTTCGGCAACAGGTATCCGTAGCGCTGCAACAGTTGCGTCGCTAGCGAGCGAAACGTTATGTCTTCCGCCAGCCGGTCGAAGATCGCCTGGTCGGTAAGATCGCGGTCGTCGACCAGTTGCCCGTTTGCGGTCGCCTCTTTCGCTACCAAATTCTTCAATTCCACCAGAAGGCCCGGGTCCTTAATCAACACTGCCCGTATCTGGTCGGCGGAAGCCGCTACGCGCTCCGCATTTTGTTTTTCCAGTTCGTAGGTGTTCTGGCGGGTTGTCGTCGCGGATGCGGGATTCTGCCTCGTCGTCGTCGGTGTCGCCGCCGTCGTGGGGTTTTGTTGTGCGGAGGAGTACCGGCCGCAGGCGAGCAATGCGAACAACAACCATGTCAACCTGCGTTTCACCTGAGTCATGGACCTTGTTCCTTCTGGACTGGGGACCTTCACAGCGCCTTCCCCGTGGAGTGTGGGGCGTTGCGGACGGCGCTCAGGATTCCATCCGTGGAAGCCTCAACGTCGTCGGAATGAATGTCGAACGATGCCCAATAACAAATGCTGCGATCCCGCCGCGAGGCAATCGCCAGAATCCGTAGCGCGGGATGGTCTCGCAGCACCAGGTCGCAGATCGCTGGCCGTTGCTCCGGCTCATCCAGCCCAATCACCAGCAAGTCCGGCAGGGTAGCCTGCACCTGCCCGAGAATTTGCGTTTCATCGGAGACCTCGCCGACAATTTCAATGCCGGGCTGATCGCTCAAGGTGGCCAGCACCACGTCCCTCATCAGCTTCGGGCGGTTCGCCACCAGAATCCGCGTTGCCTTTGCCATGAACTTTCCCTCGCCCGATGAGTATCGGCGGCACCGCCTGCGGAAGTTCAGGTCCAATCAGCGACAGGGCAGGGTTCTAATTCGCACTAACGTCCGGGTACTCATCCGGACTATGAAAAATTGTCTGTTACAAATTCCCTCATCTCCGCTTGCACGAAGATGACTTCCCTTTGACTTCCCGGTGACAACTCCCGGCGACCGCCTGTTTACGCTCGTAAAGGTTCCGCGAATTTCCGCGTTCCGCGGGACCACCAGATGGATAGGCTCGTAGGACGGAGAGCAGGGGGATGGATTGCGCTCTATAAAGGATAGTACGCTGCAAAAATTACTTGGGATCGCTCTGGTGATGTCATGGACGGCTGTGGGGCTTCGGGCGCAAACAAACACCCCCATCCTCTCCGGAGGCGTCCAGTTCCTGAGCAGCACCGTTGGAGGTAACACCTTCTTCCAGCCAGCCATCGCCCCGGTCCTGGTTGTCCCTCTCGGCGAACACTGGTTGATTGAGTCCCGCGCAGATCTCCGCGGCTTCATTGCCCACCAGGATGGGTCAACTGGTCCCTATCAGGGACAATTCATCGGCAGTCTGGAGTATCTCCAGGTCGACTACATCGCAAACCCCCATCTGACCGTCACTGTCGGACGTTTTTTGACCCCGTTCAACATCTATGACGAACGCTTTACCGCGCTCTGGATCCGCGACCTTCAGGACGCTCCGATTATTTTCCCCATCGGCACCCGCACGACAGGATCGAACAACGGAGCGATGTTTCGCGGTGTCATTGCAGCTCGCGAAGCCTGGGAAGTGAACTACACCGCTTACTTTTCGGTGCTCAATACTACAGAGAATCTGGAATCCGGACGGACTGCTGGCGGAAGGATGGGAGTCTTTTTCCCGCTGGCGGGCGTCGAGGTTGGCGTCTCTTATCAGAGATTTCTTCAGGATGTCAATTACAACTCCGTAGGCACCTACTTTACCTGGCAGCCTCCACAGGTTCCCCTGGATGTGCGCTCCGAATACGCTCATTCGCCCGCCGGTCAGGGCTACTGGCTGGAGGCGGCTTATCACTTCTCGAAGATCAGGGGTGACAACTCTTGGCTCGGCCGCTTACAGGGCGTCGCGCGCATCCAGCAATTCTTCAAGGGCACTCCTATGGCGGGCTCTGACCTCCCGTCGGTGGACACCAACCGCTTTGATTTTGGACTCAACTACTATCTGCCCCATGATGTTCGCCTGAACGGCAGCTACGGCAGGCAGTACAGCTCCGCCGGAAATGCCAATGTTTGGGAAGCCCAGATTAGCTATCGTTTTCTTTTCCCAGTCCTGCCAGGAGTATTCAAATGAGAATCGCACTTTTTGCCGCCTCGGCTCTCGCCCTCTTCACCATCTGTGCCAGCGTTTCCGGACAATCCCAGGCCCCGGCTCCTGCCAAGAAACAGAAACAGGCTGCTGCCACGAAATCGACCGCGGATCAGGAACAGAAAGAGGGAGAGCGCAGGTTCTTCGCGAATTGCGGGCGTTGCCACAACGTCCCGGAATCGATCTCGCCCACGGAAGTGAAAGCCGTTCTTCAGCATATGCGAGTGCGTGCCATGTTGAGCGCGCAAGATGAAGAACTCATCCTCAAATACCTGGCTCCATGAAATTTGTAGCAGACCAAACTAAGGAAAACTTACTCAATGATTGTGAAATCTATCCCCGCAACACTCACGCTATCGCTCATGCTTCTTTTCTTTGCCAGCTTCACCAGCCGCGCGGAGTCTTCCAAGACCATTACCATCACCGCCAGCAAGTTCATGTTCGAACCAAATGAGATCACCGTGAAAAAGGGCGAAGAAGTCACCCTGGTCATCCAATCCAAGGATGTTACTCACGGCTTGGCCATTAAAGATCTGGGCGTCAAGACCGAAGTGAAAAAGGGGCAATCCACCGAAGTGAAATTCACTCCGCAAACGGCTGGCACCTTTCAGGGTAAATGCGCCCACTTCTGCGGCAAGGGCCACGGTTCCATGACAATGACGATTCACGTCGTGGAGTAGCTGCTTCATGCGCGTTTACACGTGCTTATTTTCTCTCGTTCTCGCTTTTGCCCTTTCCGGGTGCCGGGCCACTCCAGCCGGAAAATGGGAAACGGCGACCATGGCCCGCATTAAGCACTCCATCACCGTTCGCGGCAAGTCCGCAAAAAACCCGCTCCCCGAAACTCCAGAGAATATCAAGGACGGACAGGCCGCCTTTTCCCACTACTGCGTGGCCTGTCACGGTCTCGATGGCCAGAACACCGGTGTTCCCTTCGCCGATAACATGTCACCGCCAGTCCCATCCCTGAAGTCCAACAGCGTGCAATCCTACAAAGATGGACAGTTGAAGTGGATCATTGAAAACGGTCTTTCGCCCTCTGGCATGCCCGCGTCGAAGGGCATTCTGACCGACGACGAAATGTGGTCCATCGTCGTTTATATTCGCCATCTACCGCCCGCCGGCAGTTTAGGTGAGCCGTCCTTCTACTCAGGCGAGTAATCGCCACGCAGCGTTCTCTCGTCGTCTTCTAAAAGTCTGCCTGAGAACGTCATCGTCTTTCAGGAAGCATGGCTTCAGCAGTTTGCGGAAAAACTCTGCTCCTTAGGGGGTCGGAGTAGCCCTGAGGGTCTGCTTCTTAGTTCTCCCACACACTCTCTAAGCTCTATAATGCAGCGAGCACACGCAGCGCTGGCAGATTGCATTATTCGCGATATCCAGATTTTCCCGGAAGGCTCGCCCCGCTTCTCCGTTGACAATCGATTCCAGACTCCTGTCTCGCAGGTTCCCGATCGCTTCATGGAAGAAACACGGCCGCACCGTTCCGTCCGTTTCGATCACTGCCGAAACCCATGGCGCATTACAAATCGGTGACTCTCCTGTTTCCAATCCCAATTGCACGCGAAATTGCCGTGCGATGCGGCGCAGTTTCTCTGGCGTTTCCGCGATGAAGCCGCACTCGGATTCCCTGCTGGTTTCCTGAACCAGCGACTCAATCTCTCTCTCGAGCACTCCGACTTCCGGAGGCGATAAGGCAATCTCTTCCTGCCGGCTGGTGGACCACAGCAGCGGCCGGTTAAATGCCGAAGAAGTCAGATCCGCGGCAAGAAACGAAATTCCATTCAGATTCAGGCGCCTTGCCGCGTGCACCGTCTCCCGCAAATGGCAGTGATTTGCCTTCTGCACCGTTGTGCGCGCAGTGATTCGCATCTCCGGGCGCTGTTCTCGCACCGCTTTCACCCCCGCTTCCAAGAGCTCGAATGCCCTTTCCACGCGGCGGATTTCATCGTGGATTTTAGGCGGGCCATCCAGCGAGACAATGACGTCGTCGAAGCCTTGTGCCACCGCCGATGCACACTTTTGCAGCAATAGCCCCGTGGTCAGCAACGTAAGTCGAATATTTTCCGCGCGAAGAACCTTGCACAACACCGGCAATTCCGCATTCATCAGCGGCTCGCCGCCAGAGAAAACCACCCACCGCACTCCCAGTCGCCGTATCGACGCAAGATGCGGCTCCAGGTCAGCCTTGCGGAACGCTCTCCCTTCCTGCGTCTTCCAGATGTCGCACATGATGCATCGGCAATTGCAGGAGCTGTGCGCGTGTACGACCAGCACCGGCAAATCATGAATCACATGGAGATCGCTCGAAACCTCTTCAGCGGACACCGCTCGCTGCAGGTTAGTTTCCAAGGCTCACCCCCTTGCCGCCCAGCCGGATCTCACCGGCAAGATGCGCCGCAGTCTGCTCGAACAGCCACCGGATCGGAGCGCGAATCCATCGCACGGTTCCCTCGATGCACAAAGGCTCCATCCCCGACAGTGTCTCCAACGGCAGACGCTCGCTCATCTCCATCGATGCCAACTGAACCCGCCCGCCGACGACAACCAGCTCGATGTCCTTGAACGATAACTCCGCGAGCGTGTCACAAGGTGATTGTCCCGTGTCGCGAACCGCAATCAGATCGGCCCACGCCCGGGTGCGAACGCTCCCTTCCCCATTCTTCAGCCGAAGCAACTCCGCCGGCCTCACGGTCGCGGACTGATAAAGCTCCTGCGTTGAC
The DNA here is from genome assembly GCA_963804635.1 of Candidatus Acidiferrales bacterium. GTDB lineage: Bacteria > Acidobacteriota > Terriglobia > Acidiferrales > UBA7541 > Acidiferrum. The sequence goes on along the minus strand of CAWDRK010000036.1, from coordinate 122,838 downwards.
AGCGCCGAAATCTCACGCGCAAAACGTAGTTCATCCAACAGATCCCCATGCGCCGTCAGCGGCGAATCGCTGCCAATCGCTACTCGCCCCGCCATGCGAATTTCGTCCGTAGACAACGTCCTCCCAAAAAGAAATATGTTCGAGCTCGGGCACCACACTAAGCCTGCCCCGGCGCCTCGCAATAACGCATGGCCTTCCTTCCCCAATGCCAGCCCATGAATCACGATTGTTTCCTCGTCCAGCGCCCCGGCCCGGTGCAAATCAAAAATCTCTTTCGCGCTATCCTCGTCCACTCCTTCCGCCAGATGCACCAGAAATGGTTGGCCTTTCGGAGTCTTGCACTTCTTGTTCGCCACCTCGCCATCCATCGACAACGAATGCGCCCAGCCATATTCGCGCAACACCCGCACGACAAAATCCTTCTCAAATACTCCTGGGTTGTAAGGATTGTGGTGGCACACCGTGGTAACGCCGCTCAACAAATTCCGGATTCCGCCCCACCACAGGCGCACCTCTCGTGGCACCTGGCGGTGTTCAAAAATCGGTGAAGCACCCGGATGATGAATATCCTCGGCCCACTCCAGAAAATTCTTGTACCCGCCCTTTCCGAGCCGCGGGAATAAAGCGAATTCCAGGTGGTCGTGTCCGTTCACCAGCCCGGGAAGCACCAGATACCCATTCAGATTGACGCCCGGGTCCCGATGATGGGCCGGTTGACCATTTCCGCGATTGCTGCACAACGACTCAATGCGCGCGCCAGCGATCGCGATGTCCAGCGCCACGCTCGTGTGCGGACCCAGAGCAATCCGCGCGCCTTGCATGCGCGTCAGCTTCGCTGGCGTTGTCTCCCGCTCAACGACCCTCAGCCTCCCGCGATTCCCGCGCAGCTGCAGTATGTAGATGGCCGGATACTGCTTGATGTCCTCGAAATAGTCCTGTTTCCCCGCCGCGCAAAAAATGTCACGCTCCGGTTCCCCAAATCGCGGCTCCACGCACACGTTCACGGAGAAACTCGCGCTCTCGCAAAGCGCGACCACAGCCTCCAGCGATCTCGGAAACGTCTGAATCTCCCGAAATTCGTCTTCGACTTTCACACCTCTCCGCCAATTAAGCCGCGAACTGGTTTCCGGATGCACATCGGTGATAAACACCGAGCCGCCGGTCCGGAGCATGTTTCTGACCTTGCCAAGGAACTCCCCGGCGTCTTCGATGTAACTCAAAACAAAATTGCACAGAACCAGGTCCGCCGAACACGCTTCGATCAGAACATCTCCGAAATCGGCCTGTGCAAATCGTGCCGCTCCCCCCAGTTTCCCCCGCGCGATCTCCAGCATCTCAACAGACGAGTCCACGCCGAGCAGGCTCCTCGGCCGCATGCCCTGGAACTCTTCAAGCCATCGGCCGGTTCCGCAGCCCAAGTCCGCCACATCCAATCCCGCGACCGGCGGCAACAGCGTCTCCAGAAATCGTTTCTCGAGCGCCAGCATTGGGTTGAGTTCACGATCATAGCTGTTCGCCCACGCGCGATATCCGTCAACTGCCGAAAGGCTCGTCGTCGAGGCGTTCTCGCACATGATTCTTCCGGCCGCCTCTACAGGCTCTCCTGTTTCGGCTTGCGCAGCGCGATGAATTGCTGGGCCCACCGCAATTCCTTCGGAAATGCATAAACACGCGCCGCATAGCGCCACGCACTCAGCGTCCTTAATAAGGTGCGGCTCCAGCGAGGCGCGCGGATGTCTTGCACCGTGGGCCAGCGGGCATTGATCACCACTTCAAAGTTATCGATCAATTTCTTCGTCTTGCGCTTCAGCCACGGCGTGTTGGGATCGATGCGCAACGTGAAATCCATCCATCGCTTCGTGGCCCATTCCTCCGGTGCCGTTGGGAACGACACCTGGCCGTCGATATTTCCATACATCGCCGTTCGCTGCGGCACGGGCGTGTAGTGATAAATAATGATTTCCGATTGCTTGTTGATTCGTTTTATCTTGCGGATGAACTCCAGCGTCTCCCGCGTGTCACGTTCCGGGTCCCGCGGATTTCCAATCACAAACGAAAATTCCGGAATGATTCCAAATTGCCGGATTCGTTCCGCCACGGCCAGGGTCTGCTCCGTGGTGATGTCCTTCTGCATTTCTTTCAGCACCCAATCGGAGCCGGACTCCGCCCCAAAAAAGATCATCGTGCACCCGGCGCGCCTCACCGCCTCCAGTGTCGCGTTGGAATATCTGTTGAACGTGTCGACGCGCGCTTCGCACCACCACTTCATATCCAGCGGAGCCATGCGCTCCATCAGTTCCAGCGCGTGGCTCTCGCGCAGAAAAAAGTTCATGTCGTAGAACTGGATCGAATCCGCGCCGTACGCCGTTTTTAGGTGCCGCAGGATCGCTTCGGTCCGCGCCGGGCTCTCCATCAATTCGCGATTTCCATAAGCGGCATGGATCCCGCAGAAGCTGCAGCGAAATGGGCACCCGATGCTGGCGTGATGCGACGTGGTCCTTTTCCCGAAGAACGACGGCCGCAAATATTTCTCCACCGGAACCCGGTGAAACGGCGCCCAGGGAAACGCATCCGGCGGTTTCATCAGCCTCTCGGGATTATGCCGGTGCAAGCCGAACATATCCTTGTACGACAATCCCAAAATGCCTTCGAATGGCCGCTTCCCACGTATGGCGTCGATCAATTCCAACAGCGTGTCTTCCCCCTGCCCACGTACCACGTAATCCACGTATCGTGCATTCAGCGCGGCGTCGCTGTAAATCGATGGAAAATATCCGCCCCACACAATCGGCAATTTCGGGTGCTGGCTGCGAATTTCTTTGCAACTCGTCATCGCCGCCACCATTTGCGGTCCCGGCATCACGCTCACGCCCAGCAATTGCACTTTGTACTGCCGTACCAAATCCAGAATTGTCGCGGTGGGATTTTCGTCCAGGTTCCCATCTACGATGCGGTACTCTTCCCGGCCTTCCAGCACGGCAGCCAGCGCCATTACCGACAAAGGAAGCCTGCGGTTGCGAGGTCTGGTTGCTCGAGGATTAAATAGGATGATCATGTTTCCTTCACCTGCAGCGGTTCGATCTGGATTCGCTCACGAGTCGCATCGCACGAACTCCAGCAGCACGTGATCGCCTGTAACGCGGAAAATCGGCAAGGTCGACAATACCTGGTCCAGTCTCTCCGAACGTGCAAAGAGCGTTTCGTGCTTCCGTGCCCACGCTTCGACGTAAGAGGGCGGCACAAATAGACCCACCGCGCGGCGCGATTCCAGCCGAAACCACGGGGAAAACACAAGCCGCAGGGTGCGAACCGTGGGATAAGACACCTCAATCGTCACGCCACCGACGCACGCCGCCGCTTTTCCCGACAACCGGCGGAACGCTTTGCCCACTTGCCCGTGCGACAGAAACCATGCCAGTTCCGCCACGCAAACTCGGCTCCACACGCAAATCAGTACCCGGCCTCCCGGCTTTACCAGCGCGGCCAGATTCCGCGCCACCGGTTGCAGATCAGCAACACAATTCAATCCGGAAAAGTTCGAGAACGCCCCGTCAAAGCGTTCCTGCCCCAGCAAAACGCTCAAATCTTCGTTCGCCAGTTGCCGGTATTCGATTCCTCCCGATCCTGCTTCCAGTTTTCCTCGACCTTCCGCAACCTCGATCATCACTGACGACGCGTCGCACGCGACCACCGACCTGCCATTGTTCGCCAGAAACCGCGCGTCTTCGCCGGTCCCGCAGTTCAATTCCAGGATTCGCTCGCCCGGCTCAAACGCTGCCAGCAATCGCTGCCACACCTGTTTCCGCTGCGCGCGCCCGATCACGCTCCTCGTGAACACGTCGTCGTAAGAGTGCGCCACCTTGTCAAAAGCGGTTGCGGCAGCAGTAAGCTTCACACTGTTCACCCCGCTCATGCCCGCACCTCTTTGCCCTCGGAATACAGGCACTGGCGCAGCGTGTTCACTTGCTGCCGCAACTCTTGCGCGGATCCCTCAGCTCCCCCGCTCTGCATGCGAGACAGTTTTACTTCCTCTTTCAGCAGGCGGTCAGCAAACTCGTAAAATTTCGCTGAATGCCTCCCCTGCACCACCAGCTCCCTGTCCGACGACAGATGCCAGGGCTTCAGTTGCACCAGCGAACTGGCGATGCGCTCGTAATACGCCGTGCCTTTGATCGGGTAGGACACCGTCGTGAAAAAAACATCCGGGTCGGTTCGCTTCACGTGCTCGATGGTCGCCTCGATGTCCTGCAGTTCTTCCCCTTCGTAGCCCCACATCAGGAACATCCCGGTCTGGATGCCGCGCTCTTTGCACAAACGGATCGCCGTTTGCACTTGCTCGACGGTTACTCCGCGTTCCATCGCGTCCAAAATTCGTTGCGATCCGCTTTCCGAGCCGATCCACAACCGGAAACAGCCCAACTCTGCCAGCAAATCGGCAGCTTCTGCGTTCAAACGGTCCGCCCGGGAGATGCATTCAAACGGCACCTTCAGCCTGCGTCTCGCCATTTCCGCCGCGTACGCCCGCAGCCAGCCGTGATGAATCGTGAAGACATCGTCGGCAACCCACACCATGTCCGGCTCGTAGGTTTTCAAAAGCCATTCCACTTCATCCACCACGCCGTGCGGCTTCCTCCGCCGGTGCGTCATTCCGTACACCTGGTGGCTGCACCAGCGGCACTTATAAGGACAACCGCGCGCCGTAATGAACGACAGCGAGCCTGTTCCGTGGGCCTCGCGCCAGGTTTGCATGTACCGCCGGATGTCCACCAATTCGCGCGCAGGCCATGGCTGCTGATCAATGTTGGGAATTTGCGGCCGCGGCGCAGTCTGGCAAACGCGCCCGTGTTCATTCAGGAACGCTATTCCCCGAACTTCTTCCAGCTGCGAAGGTGGCTTCTTGCGCAGCACCGGCAGGAGTTCTTCCATCGTCACTTCGCCTTCGCCGATCACCACAACATCTGCGCCGGCGTTCAAATATTCCTGCACATACGCGCCGGGCTCCGGTCCGCCGACAACCGTTTTCCATCCTGCTTCCCGTGCAATCTTGATGATTTCAACCACCCGCTTCCGGGTCATCAAATTCGCGTAAATTCCCAGAACCGACGGCTGCTCGGTCTGTAAGTAGCGCGTCAGCTCTGCCATTTGTGAAAAGGTAGTGTCGAACACTTCGACATCGAAACCTTTCTTGCGAAGGTGCGAACAGATATACAGAATTCCCAGCGGAACGTACGGTTTTCGGATCTGCAGTTCCTTCCCGTCCTCGTAAAGGAAATATCCGTGAGTGAGCACCAGGTCACTCATTGATGTCTCCCGGCAGCGCATTCGTCTGCAGATACACCAGCGGCGCGTTCTCCGGAACCAGGGAAAGCTTGTATCCAGGAACGCTCTGCGGCAGTTCTGTGGCATCCAGATTGCGGCTTACCGGCTCCAGCGCTTCCACCGCTTCCCACAACTCCTGAATCTCGCTGCGTTCTCCGCGCTTAATCGCCGGGCGATGCCAGCTCTCTACCTCCGCGTGCAACGCATTGCGTACCGCTCGGTAGAAATGATCGCTGTAGGCGCCCTTGAACATCACGCACAAGTCTTCGCTGTCGGACCAGTTCCGTTTCGCGCCCAGTTGTTCGCGAACCCGCGCGTAAAATCTCGTATTGGGAAGCGGATAGGAAAACGACACCCCAATGTCGTCCGGGCGGGTTTCGCGTACCAGCGCAATCGTCTTTTGAATTTCTTCCCATCCTTCACCGGGATAGCCCAGTTGCAGGAAGTAGCACGCCAGAATGCCTTCCTGCTTCAGGTGCTGGCGCGCGGCCCTCACTTCTTCCACGCGCAAACCTTTGTCCATGGCATCGAGAACCTTTTGTGCGCCCGACTCCACTCCCATCCATACTTCCCGGCAGCCCGCGCGCTTCAGCGCCTGCGCCGTTTCCGCGGTCAACAAATCCGCGCGCGCCTGAATCTTGAATGGCACCGCACAGCCAAACCCCTCCACCGAACTCGCGAACTCCTGCACCCAGTGCCGGTTCAGCGCGAAAATATCGTCCGCAAACCACAGGTGCTCTGCGCCATATTCATCGCGCAATAAGCGCATCTCTTGCGCCACTTCTCGCGCCGGCCTCAACTGGTAGCTGTCTCCAAAAATTGGTTTCGCGCACCAGTTGCACCGGAACGGGCAGCCTCGGCTGGCAATCAGATTCATGGAAAAATATCCGTGCGCGTGGTTCCACGCCTCGCGATACACAGAAAAATCGATCAAACCGCGCGCAGGAAGCGGCAGCGCCCCACGGTGGCCTGCTGGTCCTATTTCGCGGGATCCCACTGCACCTTGGCCGCCGGCCCTCTGCAGCCATTTCACACCGGCAATCCTCGTCGCGTCCGTTCCATCTCGCAACGCTTGCACCACATTCAGCAGCGTATACTCCGCCTCGCCATCCAAAACATACTCGCAGCCGTGACGCAGATATTCCGTCGCGTGATCGCTCGCATCCGAACCGTGCACCACCACCCTGGCCCCCGCCTCGCGCGCCGATTCGATCATTTCCCACGCCAGTTCGCGCATTCGCGTCAAGCACATTTTGGTCAGGAAATTGAAGTCGTCCTCGTAGATCGCAACAATCTTCGGGCGATGAGCGCGCAGCGCCTCGCGAAATCCAGCCGTCGGTTCGTTCAGCATGCTGTCGAACACCGCAACCGACGCTCCGCGCTCGCGCAGCAGCGCCGCCGCATACAACGTTCCTAGTGGCGAATACGGTTGCATCTTCCGCAACTGCTTGCGGTCGTAAGGAAGATGGTACGAATGCGTCAGCAGGACGTCAGCCTCGCGAACTTCCGGACCAGCTGCTGTCGACGCGCGCGGATTCATCAACATGCTCCAGCACCTTCCTTCTGCAGCGCCTGCCCGGTCAGCAGCGATCTACGCGTCACGATTTTTTCAAACTGCCGCCCTACCCAAAGTTCCCATGGAAACGAATACTGTTTCGTGCGCATGCGCCAGCGCAGCGGCGCGCCCAGCGCTCGGCGTACTCCCGTTCGCAGTCGCGGATGATTCTTCGTTGCTTTGCGAAGCTGGTTGTTTAACAGGAAAAACTCCAGCATCCGCCACAGCCGCTTCAGTTCTTTTCCTTGCAGCCACGGCAGCGTGTTGCGCCCCAGCGGAAGTTCTGCCCACTCCTCCAGCGATTGAGGTTCTCGCATCCCCAGGCTTCGCAGCTCCGGCCAGATCGGAATCCCGGGATACGGCGTAAACAGGTTTGGCGAAAAACTGACATTCCAGAATTGCCTGGCAATGTCGCTCATCGTCAGCAGCGTTTCCTCGCGATCCGCTTCCGTTTCTCCCGGGTACCCGAAAATCAGGTTGAACGTGACGTGAATCCCGCCGATCGCAGCCTTGCGCGCAGTCTCATACATTTCGTCCACTCGCTGATGCCGTTTATTCATCAGCTTCAGCACGCTGCTGGAAGTGGACTCGGTGCCAAACCCCATGTGCGATACGCCGCTTTCCCCCAGCAACCTCACGTCGTCGTCACTCATGCGGCACAGAAAATCGGTCGAAGCCTGGAACGTCCAGTGGAACTTCCGTCGCGAGTCCAGGAATCCTTGCGCGATCTCTCGCGCTCTCCGCCAATCCACCGGCAGATTCGAATCCAGCATTGCCACTTCATCGATGCGGTACCGCTCCACCAACTCGGTCACTTCGCTGACCACGCGCTGCGCCTCAAGCGCATTAAAACGCCGCTTGTAAAAAACCATGTCGGTGCAGTAGTTGCACGCATACGGGCAGCCAACGCTTGTCGCATATGCCAGCTTGCGTTCGCCAGAAACTCGTTCGTAGGCGTCAAAATCCGCCAGCTCAAATGCCGGTGTCGGAAGATCGTCCAGCAACGCCACTCTCCGCTCCGGGGAGTGCTGTGGCATGCCCATCAACTTGGAGGAGACACCCTGAACGCTGCGATAGTCTTTTCCCTCGCAAAGCTTTTGCGCGATTTCCAGCAACGTCAGGTCGCCCTGCCCGCGCACCACCGCGTCAACGTAGTTTTCCTGCAGCGTCTGTCCCGGAACCAGGCTCGCATGCCAGCCTCCTAAAATAATTGGCACGCTCAGCCCTTGCTTCTTCACCGCCTTCGCCATCCGCACCGCGCCGCGAATCATTGGTCCTGTCAGCACCGAAATGCCCAGGCACAAGGCATCGCGAATCTCCCCAAGCACCTTCTGCTCCCAATCGCTATGAATCGCAGCGTCAATGATCGCGACTTCGAATCCTGCCTGCAGCAAGGGTGCGGCCAAACTGAGCAGACACAATGGCGCACCCAGCGGCGGCCCGTCGTACGGCGGATAAAACAGCACGACTTTGCGCTTCGTCAGCACGCGGCCTCGCCAACCGCGGCTTCCAGCCGCTTTGCGTCAACCGCGGGCTTCAGCGGTCCCGCTCGGCGCTTCAGCCGCTCGTTGATCCACAGTTCTGCCGGGAAACCGTACACATCGTGATCGAGTCGCCACCTCGCCGGCCCCGACAGCGCTTTCTGTATCAGACGCGTGGAGCGCTTCCGCGTGTCCGCAGCGATCGGAATACGATCAAACGCCATCCTCATGTATTCGCGCATCGCCTGCAGCCGCTTGTGTTCGCGCCCGCTTAACCACGGCAGCACCGTGTAGCGCGGAAAGAAGTCGGCCCAGCCCTCAAACGTAGTCGGTACGCGGATTCCGAGTTCTTGAGCCTGCTCCATAATCGGTGACCCGGGATACGGCGTAAAAATATTCGTCCAGAATTCCGCGCCCGGAAATCGCCGGCAGATATCCATGATGAAGTCGACGTTTTCGCGCCGCTCCTTCGTCCCTTCCCCGGGATACGCGAAAATCATGTTGAACGATGGCCGAATGTCGGCCTTTAAACACCGATCTGCGGCTTCATAAATCGATTCGAAATCCTGAAACGTCTTGTTCATCAATTTCAGGATCTTCGGCGACCCCGAATCCACGCCCTGACAAATCTGGTGCAGCCCGGCGCGCCGCAACAGCTTCAGGTCTTCCAGGCTCAACCGCGCCGTCAGGTTGGTTGTCGCTTGAATGCTCCATTTGTAGTTGGCTCCGGCGCGCACCAGGCCCTCGGCGATGTACCGCGCACGGTCCAGGTCAACCAAAAAATTGTCATCCACCACCCAGATCATCTCCAGCCCATACCGCGTCGAAAGATCCACGGTCTCTTCCACGAACTGTTCCGGTGGCAGCGCGTTCCACTTTCGCCCATACACTGCCGCGTTGGTGCAATACGAACAGTTGAACGGGCATGCCAGGCTCGAGATGTACATGGCCCAGCGCCGTCCGCAGCTTCGCTGGTATGCGTCGAAATCCGCCAGGTGATACGCCTTTGGCGGTTGATCCACGATCGGCCGCAACGGCCGCTCCGTCGTGAAGATCAGCTTGCGGTCCCGCTTGAATCCGATACCCGGAATCAGGTCGACCGGCGACCGATTTTCCAGATGCTGCACAATCTCCAGCAAGCTCTCTTCTCCCTGCCCGCGAACCACCATGTCGATGTAAGGCGCTTCGAGTGTTTGCTTCGGAAGAAGTGATGGATGCCAGCCCCCAAGGATCACCGGAAAATGCGGATTCCATTCTTTTACCGCCCGCGCAATCTCAGCGGTCTCCCGAATCATCGGGCCGGTCACGAGCGAAATTCCCAGGCACAGCGCGTCCTGTACTTCCTCCAAAACCCGTTTCTTGTAGTTGGGGGTAATCGTCGAATCGATGATCTTTACCGAATAGCCCGCCCGGAGCAGTGGCGTCGACACCGCCAGAATACCCAGCGGCGCCGTGGCCTCTGAACTCGCAAACGAAGGAAAAAAGAAAACAATTTTCTTGGACATCGGCGCGGCTCCATGCGCAAATAAACGTTAATTGAGGCCACCGCCCGTGTTTGTCACCAGAATGTCACTTGGCTGTCATTTCTTATTCCCTCTGCGTCAATACTCTTGATTTCGCGTTACAGTGGGCGACACTGTGACGGTGACTTTCGCATTCAATCGCAAGACGCTGCGCCTGCGCACTGACTTCACCATTGCCGGCTCGCGCTGCCTGCTCTCCACCAATTCCTACAACGTCCTCCGCCATGCCACCCCCTGGCAGGCTTCCGAGAAACAGGACGACGCTCCCTCCTTTGAGATGGAAATTCTGGAAAACGCTTCTTTGGATTCACTTACCGGAAAACTCCCTCACTTTCGCGGCGCTCGTCACCTTGTTTTTGCCATGCTCGAGCCGCGAAGCTTCCTTGGTTTTGATCTGCTGCGCAGGCGCGTGATCGGGGTGCTCTCTTCCGCCGCTGTCCACGACCGCTCATTCTGGAATACTCAACTCCTCCCCATCACCATTGGCCTGATTGGCACCACATTAGGTGTCGCTCCTTTGCATTGCGCTTGCCTCGATCGCAATGGCGACGGCATTCTTCTCGCCGGGGTTTCGGGCGCGGGAAAATCCACGTTGTCCGCGGCGCTCGCGCAGCGCGGTTTTGCCCTGGTCTCCGACGATTGGACTTACCTTTCCTCCCGGCAATCCGTTCTTTGGGCTCACGGCCTCGCTGCACCAATAAAACTTCTTCCCCATAGCGTTCGCTATTTCCCGGAACTCTCCAAACATGGGCCCAAGAAAACCATGAACGGAGAAATCGCCTATGAGGTTGACGCCTGCAAACTGTTTCGCTCTCCCGTGAAAACTTCTTCCCGCCCCAAATGGCTCCTGTTCCTGGAGCGCTCCGCCATACCCGGTTGCCGTTTTGCTCCCTGTCGCGGCGAGTTCGTCACTCAATTCTTTGAAAGCAACGCCGAGCGCCTTCCCGACGAGTTATCTGCGGCCAAATCTGCGCGCTCTCAGATCATTGCCTCGCTTTCTGCCTGTCAGTCCTGGTCGCTTCGCACCGGTGACGACCCTCATCAGACTGCTGAGGCTATCGAGCGATTTCTGGCGGAGGTGTGAACGTGGCGCTCGTCGATGCTACAAACTATCAGGATCCTCTCGATCTCCTGCGGCGCTTCATCCCCACGCCTCTGCGCACTCGTTTCCGTGTTGGCGATTCGAATGTCACCGTGGAAACCAACGATTTCACTCTTCTTCCCGCACTTCCCTTGGACACCACGCCCGCCGACGTTCAACCCGCCGACATCGAATGGAAATTGGTTCGCGATCTCGACGCTCCCGGATTGCTCGAAGAACCTCTGCTCCTTTCCTCCGGCAATCTCACTCTAGTTGGAATGGGAACTGCCTGCCTTCTCGGTCTCGATCATGAACGCCGCGAACTACTCTGTTTCATCGGGCCTGACGTTGACGGTCGAACCTTTCAGGAATTCCTGGTCCCTTATTTCTGTCGTCTGACCAGCCAAGTGCCTTTTGTGGGCGCGCCCGAACCATTCCCAGGATCTTCATCCCAGAGTGCTGATGCCTGATCGCCACGCCAAACTCGCGATCCTTGCCGCGCTTCGGCACGAACCGGACTTCTCTGCCCTCGCACCGCTTGATTCTTTCAACGAAACTGAGAATCGCGCTCTCTTGCTATGGCTTGACCAGAGCGGCCTTGCCCTAAACTTCCTCCACCGTTTGCGCCACTGCGGCGCCACTTCCCTGATCCCCGATGGTTTGCGGGTCGCGTTGGAGCGGCGCCTCGCAAAGAACGTCGACCGTTTGCGCGACATGCTCGAGGAATTCCATCGCCTCACCACTGGGTTTTCTGAGCACGGCGTCTTTTCCGCGACGCTCAAGGGATTTACGCTGGTTCCTGACTTCTGCGAAGACCTCTCTCTGCGCCATCAAACCGATTTCGATTTCTTGGTTGACCCAAGAAGTGTCCGGGCCGCCGCCGAGGCTTTCCAGTCGTGCGGCTATTCGACCGCTTGTCTGTCCCTATCCGGCGAGTCCTGCTTCAGCACTCCGCTCCGCCATATTCCTTCGAAAGAAGATGACGTTTACGCACTGCAGCGCCATCGCCAGGCCGATCTGCACACTTCCATTTGGGAAGACACTCCCTGGCTAAAGTTGCACGTGCCCAACGATTGTCTGCAGCGTGCTGAACCCGCGGTCCTTCACTCCGTGCACTTTTACTCTTTAGCACTCGAGGACAAGTTCCTCATGCAAGTTCTCCACGTCTTCAACCACTCCTTCCGTTCCTGGATTCGCCTTTCCTGGCTTCTGGAAATCGCCAGGTGCATCCAGGTGCATCCTCATGATGAACCGCTCTGGCGCGGGGTCATCGAGCGCGCCGGCGACGATCGCCTGACAAAATGCATCTTCGCCTTCGTTCTGGGCCTCACCAATCGCATCTTTGACTGCCGTATTCCATTGACCCTGAGAACTTGGTCGTCGCAAGCCTCCTCCGCTTCCCTGCGCGCTTGGTTAGACCATTTCTCTTTGGACTGGGCTATCTCCGATTGGCCGGGCAGCCTCAACAACCTCTTCTTCGCACCCGAATTTATTCCTGACCGAAAACGCAGACTGCTGTATCTGCGAAGCCGGCTCCTCCCTAGAAAGGCACGAATGTCTCTCGGCACAGTCGCAACCAGCAACGGCGCCAACTCCTGGAATGTGAACGTGGCTCACCTGCGCTATGTCACTGGTCGCTCGGCGACGCATCTAAAGAGTCTCCTTTGCCTTCCGTGGCAGCATCTTCGTTGGTGGAAGGCGTTGATGCTGGCACGAACCGACGGCCTGGAATCTTGAATCTGCGTTTGGATCGTAGGGGGTTTATCATGAACAGGAGCACTTACTCTCCCGCATCGCTGGCGTCTTATCCTTCAGGCAAAGAATCTCGGCGCGGGGAAATGGCGATTATGAGCATGGACACCGTGTTAGTTGTCGAAGACAGTCGCGCGATGCAGCGTACGCTCCAGCGGCTGTTTGAATCTGATTCGTTGCAGGTACAAATCGCGCCTGACGGTTTGACCGGCCTCGAGCTTTTTCGCAAGCAAACTCCTTCCGCGGTCATCCTCGATCTCAAGCTTCCGGGAAAGTCTGGCAAGGAGCTCTGTCGCGAATTCAAGTCTCTGGCCGCTTCAGTTCCCATCGTGGTTCTGAGCGCCAATTCGGAGATCGAGGACAAAGTCCTCCTTCTTGAGCTTGGCGCCGACGACTACGTCACGAAACCTTTCAGTCCCAGGGAGCTTCTCGCCCGCGTGCGCCGCGCCATGCGTCGCTCCAGCGCGAATCCCCCTGTCGTTTCCCATGTCGCTGCCAAACCCGTCAATCACGAAATTTTGATCTTCGGCGACGCCCGCATTGATTTCACCAGTATGGAAGCCACGCATGCCGGAAGACTCGTCACGCTTACGACACAGGAATTCAAACTGCTGAAATATCTCGCTTCTTCCGCTGGTAGAGTCGTTTCGCGCGAAGAGCTTCTCAACGAGGTTTGGGGTTATCAAAACTATCCTTCTACTCGCACCGTCGATAACCACATCCTGCGCCTTCGCCAGAAACTGGAACCTGATCCCGCTGCTCCGCGCTTCTTGATGACTATGCATGGCGCGGGGTATAAATTTACACCTGGAGGTTCGGCGCCTGGTTCGGCTTCCTGAACTCTCGAGTTAGATCCCCATGACCCCTTTTCGACTGCGATCCCAGCTGCTGATTGCTGCGCTGTTAATCATTCTCGGATTAACCGGATCGCTGCTCTTCTTCGTACGCCACACCGTCAATGTGGAGATTCAAAAGCAAGTGCGCGCCGGCACCGACGAGTCGGTTCGCACATTCGAGAGCCTGCAAAGACAGAGAGAGCTTCAGTTGTCCCGCATGGCCGCCATCCTCGCCGACCTCCCCACCCTCAAGGCCCTGATGCCGGCGACGAACGCGCTCACCATCTCCGACGCTTCGGAGACATTCTGGAAACTTGCGGGCAGTGACCTCTTCGTTCTCGCCCGGCCCAACCGCGAAGTCGTCGCTTTGCACATGACCAAACCCGGTTGGTCTTCCGCCAACGTGCAGCGCGACCTGGTACGCTCGACGGATCTGGGTGAGGATGCATCCTGGTGGTACAACGATGGCCGCCTCTATCAGGTCTTCCTCCAGCCCATCAATGCCGGAGCCGGCCCCACTGCCGACCAATTAGGAATTCTGGCGGTCGGCTACCAGGTTGATGCTGCGGTGGCTCAGCAACTCTCCATCGTTGCCGGCAACCAGATCGCTCTCACCACCAATGGCGCGGTTATCGCTTCGACTCTGCCGGCCCGCGACGAAGCCGAACTTCAGAACCGCATCTCTTCGGGCGCTCTTTCGCCGGAAGCAAGTTCCGGCCAGATGGCCCTCGCCACCGACCAATACGCCTATTCCTCCGTCCTGCTGCACGGCTCTTCTCCTTCTCCCGTTCAGTGCTTTGTGATGATGCCGCTCGTTCCCGTCAACACCTTCATCAATCACTTGAACCGCACTATCTTCGTGATGGGCGCGGCCGCCGTGCTTTTCGGCGCCCTCCTGTTTGGATTCGTCGCCCGCACCATCACGCGTCCCCTCGACAATCTCGTCGCCGGTGTGAAAGCGCTCGCTGCCGGCGATTTCACTTACTCGATCACGCCTCGCGGCAGCACCGAATTGGTGGAACTCAGTACCTCATTTGCACAAATGCGCGGCCAACTCCTGGCACTCCAGCAGCAAAGAATTGAAACGGAGCGCATCGCTGCCCTGGCTCGTGCCGCCAGTTCCATTTCCCACGATTTGCGCCATTACCTCGCCGCAGTCGTCGCCAACGCCGAATTCCTCTACGAAGCAGATGAGTTGAAACTGAAAAAAGACGAGATCTACGAAGAGATCATGACCGCTGCCAATCAAATGACCGACCTGATTGACTCGCTCCGCGAACTGTCCTATCAACGCAATGCCATTACCCCTTCGCTTACTCGCATCGACCAGATCATCCGCCGCGCCATTGAGGCCATCCACTCCAAGCCCGAATTCCGCCAGGTCCGCATCGTCCTTCTTGCGTCCGAGGATATGGAAGGCATGTTCGACGCCAGGAAGCTGGAGCGCGTCTTTTTCAACCTCATTCTGAACGCCTGTGAAGCCACCGCGGATTCCCAGGGTTCCATCACCGTGGAAGGCAAAAACGCCGGCGACACCTTCGAAATTCGTATCCAGGACAATGGCCCCGGCATTCCGTCAAGCATTCGCCACACCCTGTTCGATCCCTTCGTCAGCTTTGGCAAGCCCAATGGCACCGGCCTGGGTCTGGCGATCGTCAGCAAAATCGTTCAGGACCATTCCGGAACCGTCACCATCGAGCAGACTTCCGAGGCCGGAACCACCGTTCTGGTTCGTCTGCCCTGCTCGGAACGCCCCATCCCTCGCAACGCCAAATCCACCTTCATCTAACATCTAGCTCGGGCTCTCCATCATTAGAATTGAGTCACACTCCGGTGCTATGTAAAACTCTCGCGCCCGCTCGCGACAGAATGATGACATCCTTTTGACAAGCCGTGGATTGACCGCCCGGGATTGTCAACGTATGGTCCTAACAACCGCTGATGGCTTTCGATTTCTTTTGATTTCGGCGGACGTGAACATCCATGAGACCGGCAAAAGACGCCCCCGCGACGCCAGATACCAGGCTCTTTCTCGTCATCGAAAATCGTATGCTCCGCGAGGCCATGACCGCTCTCTTCCGCAAACTTCCCGAGTTCTCGGTCACCGATTCCATTCGTTATTCCCCCACCGCCTACAAGCAGGCGGCCGCTTCAGACTGCGATATCTTGCTGGCTGATCAAGCCTCCTCCGCAGTCTTTCCCTCTAACTTTATTGGTGACCTTTTGCGCTTTGCGCCGGGCAGGAAAGTGCTGCTCTTTGGCATGGATGACGACGCGGAGATCTTCTTGCAAGCGGTGCGTTCCGGGGTCAGTGGCTACCTATTGGCCGAAGCCAGTGCCGACGACGTGATCGCCGCCGTGCGGAAGGTTTCAAGAGGCGAGGCTGTCTGCCCGCCCTGGCTCTGTCATCACCTTTTCCAGTTCGTGGCCCGCACCACCCGCGAAGGCTCCATGATTCTCAATCAGCGCCTTTGTGTGAAACTGGGATTGACCGCTCGGCAGCAGCAGCTCGTAGCCTTCCTGGCCCGCGGTTTCACCAACAAGGAAATTGCCGAGAGCATGGGCTTATCGGAATTCACCGTCAAAAATCACGTTCATCGCATCATGCGCCAGCTCAACGCTGATAGCCGTTACGCCGCCGTCCAGACAGTCTGCGACCAGAATCTCCCCGCCACCATCTAGAAGCCGTCCCATAGATGGCACTCGAGAGGGCCCGGCTTCAGCCGCACCGAAATTTCCAGATCGGCTGGCGTAAACTAGCCTATAGTCGCGAACGCAGAGCGCGGGCTTCGCGCATGAATTGCTCAAGGCATTGAGCGGCGTCTTAGTTTGGCGAAAGCAGGTTGTTATGCCTGTCGAATCATGCATCCCGATCATTCCGAGCGCAAACCTGGAGAAGAGCCTGCGTTTGTGGATTGATGGTCTCGGATTCTCGATGAGTTCAGAAATGCGCAAAGACGACAAGCTGATCTTCTGTATCCTTCGGAAAGACAACCTATATTTTATGTTGAACCAACGCGCAGGGACTCCGCGCAAGCCGGAAGACTACGAGGGCATTCGACTCTACTGGGCGCCGAAGGATTTACAAAAAACCAGAGAGCGATTGAAGAGCCTGGGGTACGGTGTTTCAGAACTCGACGATCGAGACTACGGGCAGACCGAATTCTTCCTTACCGACGACGACGGCTATTCGCATTGCTTCGGCGTCCCTACACAAAGATAGACATCGGGCAACAGAGTCGTGATGCGAACCAAAAGAGCTGCAAACCGCGCAGAGGAACCGGTGCGAGGCATTGCAGAAAGTCGCTGCGCGCACTCAGGGATGCTGCGAATACCCTTGCTTTGGCGGCGGCGTATAGTCCTGCCCATATTTGTTCTTATGCGCCGGCGAAAAACTCGGGTTCTCCGCCACATTCACGGCGCCCAGCTCTCGCGACGCTGGCGAAATTGTCACCGTCCGCGTCAACTCCTGCAAATTTTCAGCAACGCTTCGCTCGTACCAAACGTGCATTTCGTACTTACCATCCGGCACATTCCCGATGGTTACGTTTCCTGCGCGGTTAGACACCCCGTAATAAGGTGTATCCACGGCAACCACAATCGCACTCATTTCCGGATGGATATTGCAGAATAGAAAACTGACTCCAACGCGATCGAAATGCACCGAATTGGTGGCTCCCGCCTCATACAACCCCAGGTCGAATCGTTTGCCGTCAAACAGCGAAAACACATTGTGAAAAAATGGATCGCGATTGGGAAAATCCACCACCGAGCCAACCGGCACGACCAGTAGATGCGGCTGGAAATTCTTGTTTCGCTGCACCAGCTGCATTCTTTTTTTTCCTGGTTCGGCCGGGGCAACTTCTACGGCACTAGGGTCCAGCGGTTTCAGCCAAATCACCACGCTCGACGCATCGCCGGGTCCACCCGCCGACTTCTCCTGCTTCGCATCCGGTTTTTTCTCGATTGCTACGTGAGCCGTGACGGTGTTCTGCTCCGCCCTCACCGTGCACGCCGATGTGAGGGTCACCGCGCAAATCCATCCCGCGATCCTGGGCCACGCAGCTTTTCGATCCCAGCACACTAGAATATGTACCCCACACTCAAAGTGACCAGGTTAGCCGCATTCGCGTAACTATCCAGTGTGAACGTTTTCAGTCTCCTGTATTCCAGCGAAAACACGATGTCCGACCTCGGCTGATAAATGAAATTTCCAAACACGCTCTGATTCTTCGACAGCGGCGTCGCGTAGTACGCCTGACTCCCTCCAAATTGACGCATGTCGGATGCAAACGGGTTGTCCTGCCCAAATGCTCCGTTGAACTGCAACTTCGGGGTGGCCTTGAACTTCAGCTGTGCCCATCCTCCCAGCGAATCCAAGCCATACACTTCCGTGTCCGGATCGTCCAGCCGTCCTTGCCACAGCCCGGTTTGCCCGATTCCGCCTCCGATCCCTCCCACCGCGCGCCCGCGATAAAACTGGCTTGTAAATTCAAACTTGCGGCCCAGCGGGAGCGTCAAATCCACGGTTCCCGCCCAACTGTCAACGCTCCGCCCGTATCCCCATGCTTGCCGCCCGTAGTATCCCCCAAAACCCAGTGTCAGGTCTTGCCCCTCTGTTTTGTGCGTCCACGCTATCCGCGTCGCGTATGCCGGCTGCCCCGATTTTTCGCCCCACGTCGGGTACCGGTAATATTCCGATTGCGGCACGTCTCCAGACAGGCTGTCCAGAATGCCTCCCTGTAGCAAGACACTGGAAGAATCCGAAACCGCAAATTTATGTTCGACCCGCACTTGCGGCGCCCAGCTCCACAAATTTCCCGCATACGCCAGCGCCGGCACCGCCACGGTAGCAATCGAAGTCGGGCTTAGCGGCGCAAAAAATAGCGAGTCTTGGCCCGCCACCAGCGAGGTGTTTGACCAATCGAACCGGATTGTACCGGTTCGCAACCTCATAATCCCAAATGTCACTCCATTCGGCGCGTCCGGGAATCCTCCGGCAAAGTCGAATTGAATATCTGCGCTCGTCCGCGCTCCGGCTATCGTCGGACCAAATGCTTGCAATCCGATTTGTGATTGCCGCAGCGATGCCTCAAACGATCCTGCGGAAGAGAGCGGCCCGGGTGGCGCCGCCAGTTGCGCAAAATCCAGATTGTCCACGGTCCCGCGGTTGGCCGACATGTTGAACAGCACCATCCCCGACAAGCGGACGCGGTATTTCGACGAACTCTCCACTTTCGTCTGGTTCTGCTCCGCGGCTTTCTGGTCTGCCATCTGTTGGTTTTCTTCCAGCTTCGTAATCCGTTCCGCGGTCGAGGCCGGCGCTGTCTGCGCTGTGCTCCCCGGCAGAACTTGTCCGGTCCCAACGCTGGTCCCCGGCCCGCTCATCGCTACCAGTTGTGATTTTGCCGCGTCCAGTTCCCTTCGCAACTCCGCCGATTCCGCTTGCTCGGACTGCTGCTGCGTCTTTAACTCCTTTACCTGGGTATTCAATTCCTGCACCTGCACCTGCAATTGCTTCAGCAGTGACCCGACCGTCGCCAGGTCCAGCGTTTGCGAGGAGTGGTGCACCGCACCTGCGCCGCCCCCTTCTCCAGCATTCTGCCCGCGCACTGCTCCCGGTCCCGCCAACAGCCCGCAAACCATTGCGGACACCCCCACAACCGCCTTCCCCCAGTTTGTGCCTCGCATCACTGCCTCCTCTGCAAGCAACAGGAATGTCGACTGGGGCACACCAATACCACCGATTACATTCGCGCGGATGCGTACCCTCGGCCATCGAAAGTAGCACGCGCAACGTCCGCTCGTCACCATTCTCCTGTCGCCGGTCGACACACATTTCGTGCCCCTCTGGCCTGCTGCTATTCTGGATATGTCAATCTCCCGGAGACGAATCGCCACTTGCCACCGATCATCAGCGCCCAGGGACTTTCCAAACGCTACGGCGTCGTTCCCCTTTTTCAGAACGTCTCGTTCACCATTTCCGAAGGCGATCGCATCGGCGTCATTGGTCCAAACGGTTCGGGCAAATCCACTCTTCTCGACATCCTCAACAGCATCACGCTTCCCGACACCGGCGACGTGGCCATTCGCAAAGGCACGCGTCTGAATCTCGTCCGCCAAATTTCCGAATTCGCGCCCGGCGACACGATTCGTTCTGTGATTAACAAAGCCCTCGATCAGGAAAGCGCTCCCGAAAGCGAACGTCTGCAGCGCACCGCGGAAATCCTCGGTCGCGCCGCTTTCACTGACCTCGACGCCGATGCTGCCTCGCTCTCCGGCGGCTGGCGCAAACGTCTCGCCATCGCCGAAGCCCTCGTTCGCAAACCTGACATCCTCCTCCTCGACGAGCCCACCAATCATCTCGACCTCGCCGGCATCGAGTGGCTTGAAAGCGTGCTGCTCAACGCCTCTTTCGCCTGCGTTGTCGTCAGCCACGATCGCTATTTCCTTGAGAATGTCGCCAATGAAGTGGTTGAACTCAATCCCGCCTACGAAGATGGCGCCTTGCGCGTTTCTGGCAACTACAGTTCATTTCTCGAGGCCAAGGAACTCTATCTCCACGCCCAGCGAAATCGTCAGGAAGCCCTGGAGAATCGCGTTCACACGGAAATCGAGTGGCTCCGCCGCGGCCCCAAAGCGCGCACCACGAAATCCAAGGCGCGCATCGATAAAGCCAACGAACTCATCGGCGAACTCGCCGATATGAACGCGCGCACTCGTACTTCCAGCGCCGGAATCACTTTTTCCGCTTCCAATCGCCAAACCAAGCAACTCATCACCCTCGACGACCTCAGCTATTCCATCGGAGATCGCCAGTTGCTCGACCATCTCCACTTCATCGTCACCAACGGAATGCGCGTCGGCCTCGTCGGCCCGAATGGTAGCGGCAAGACCACTCTTCTTCGCTTGCTCAAAGGTGAACTGAAGCCCACACGCGGCTCCATGCGCCCGGCCGACAATCTCCGCATCGTTTATTTCGACCAGAATCGCCAACTCGATCCCGACGTCACCTTGCGCCGCGCACTCGCTCCCGACAGCGATGCGGTGCGTTATCAGGACCAGGTGATTCACGTCGCGTCCTGGGCTGCGCGTTTCCTCTTCACTGGTGAAGCCTTGAATCAGCGCGTAGGCCGGCTTTCTGGCGGCGAACGCGCTCGCGTCCTGATTGCTCAACTCATGCTGCAGCCCGCGGATGTGCTCCTTCTCGACGAGCCCACCAACGACCTCGACATTCCCACGCTGGAAATCCTGGAAGAAAGTCTGCTCGAATATCGCGGCGCGCTGGTGCTCGTCACCCACGATCGCTACATGCTCGATCGCGTTTCTACCGTCGTGTTGGGCTTGGATGGTCTTGGCCACGCCGAGCGCTTCGCCGATTACTCGCAGTGGGAAGCGTGGCAGCGTTCCCGGCGTTCCGCTGCACGAAGCGCCACAACTCCGGAATCACCGCGTCAGCATGAAAAGGTTGTTGCTCCGGTTTCGTCGGCAAAGAAGAAGCTCTCCTACAAGGAAGCTCGCGAGTTTGAAACTATCGAACAGCGCATTGCCAACGCGGAAAAAGAATTGCAGGCCAAGCACGACGCTCTTCTCGATCCCGCGGTGATGAGCGATGGTGCGCGCCTGCACACTCTTTCCCTCGAACTGGAAGCCGCCCACAAAGTAATCGATGACTTGTACGCCCGCTGGGCAGAGTTAGAACAAAAACAAACCTGAGTTCTGCCGGCATCGCAAAAACTCCGCTCTTTAGGATGTCGGAGCTTTAGCTCCGACCACAAGCGCCTGCCTATCGTTTAGCCTTAGTATACGGAGACATGTATATTTACCTATCTTGTTATTCCGAACGGAGTCTACGAACCGAGGAATCTGGTTTTTCCTTGCCATTTTTCGTTTCGCTCGGGATGACGACGAAGTGTGGTTTTTCTGCCAAGCTGCCCAGTCGTGTCATAGGTCCTTGCCACCAACCCCTGTGGGCCTTTTCTGTTACCGAAACGACGCGATCGCTTGCGGCAAATCCTCATACGTAGAGAACAGATTCAGCAATCCCACAATCTTCAAAGTGTGCATGGTAAATTTCGACGGCTTCAGCAACCGAATCGCGCCGCCTTCTCTTTTCGCCGTGGCCAAATGACGCACCAGCATCCCGATCCCGCTTGAATCAACCTGCGGCACTTCCTCCACGTCCAGCACAATCTTGTTTTGTCCTTGCTTCAGCAATTCACTCACGGTCTTGTCGAAGCGATCGAGCGTCGGGCCAATACTCATGCGCCCTTTCAGCTTCAACACTTTCACTCCGTCCTGCGTCGTTACCTCGATCTCCAACGTGGCCCCCTCAAGCGCAATCGTCTCCATATTGTGCGCGGCCACCGTTTTTATTCCTAGCGCAAAATGGCGGCGCCGACTGTGCAAGAGAAGAAGGCGGGGTCGAAGCAAGGAAGTGCGACGGGGAAGCACAAGAGCCGCCGCGGCGCGGACATGGCTCATTGTGCTCGGTAGATAGCTCTATCGTTAACAGAATCATATAGGACTCATGTTACTTGGACCCACGGTTGCAAAACCCGCAAGGTAGGCCGCCCGCCGATGTGGCGCCGGGAATCGCCGCAACTTCACACGCAGAAGCCGCACTCTCGCGCCTACAATGCTTCGGGAACGAAAACACCATCACCGCGCTTCTCGACCATAAGCGCCGGCGGCGCATGTACACGCCGAGCTCCACCGTTGAAGGGAACTTTTTTTGAATCTCAAGGAATATATTAGGAGGGCTGCTCAGGCACTACAGATTGGCAGCCCTCCGTCTAGGCTAATCAGACTCCTCGAAAGAGGAATAGGGGAAGGTGGAAAGACCAGCCTGCCTTCCCCGTCCATTTTGAATCTTCCACCTCCAGCCGGTGTCGTGTACCCGCACGTTTCACCCTGTCTAACGTTTTGTGCTAGCCAGGAGCGGTACAATCGAGTAGGGTTCAAGTGCCGGCAGAAAGACTAGTCGCGGTCGCGGAGGGCTCTCGCTGCAACTGAGGGCAGCACCACCTTAGCAAGTTCACGCTCCAGAGAGCCCTCTCCCCATTTCACTCCACCCAAATCCCCCACTCCAAGAACGCTGCCTGGTGACGCCAGTCACATCCTGACAGACTCCGCGCGGTCTTGCAGGACAGACTCACGTGGGCTAGATGAGACTGCTCGGCGCTCGCCAAGGCGAACCACCCCGCGCAACCGATTGTACGCGCTGCGCCTCGCCAACCCGCCGCTACTACGGCAGGCACGCGGTGCGGATCCGTGCTGCACTGAGTGAGAAAAACGGGCGCTCGACGCCCGCGATCGCCTAAACTACCCGTAGGAGTGGCGCTTCGCGCTGTGCGCTGTAGGGGTTTCCCCGGTTTCATCATTAGGCACTCCCTGATAGACTTCCTCGGCAGCCGGGCAGTATCTCCATAGTAATGTGCGAGGAAATTCCGCCTTCGCAGGCCCGGCCGTAAATTTCAAAAGGGGTTTCCAGGAGGCCGGAATGAAAGAACTGATCGCCAAGATCGCGAAATCGCTAGTCGACCATCCGGAAGCGGTTGAAGTTAACGAGATAGAAGGCGCGCAGAGCGTAGTCTTGGAAGTGCGCACGCATCCAGATGATTTGGGAAAGGTGATCGGGCGAGAAGGCCGAACGGCGAAAGCAATCCGACTGCTCCTGGGAGCGGCCGGAATGAAAGTTCACAAACGCTTTACACTCGAAATTGTCGAAGAGAAATCGCGGGGCGCAACGAATCAAGGCGCTTGATATTCTTTCCGGGAGAATTGACAGCTGAACTCATAGACCCAAGAGCGAATTCCTCAGGGGCTAAAGCCCAATTTACCAAGCCAATAATGTCGTGGCTGAAGAGTCCGTGTGACAACTCGCAAACGAAGCCTTGCGCGGGTGAAGCCGCGTTGAATTTTTAGGAGTTAAGACGACTGAAGTCGTGCCCTCCCGAAAAACAGACGTTCTCACACAGACTCTGAACTCACCCCCTTAAAGAGAAAAAAAGAATCGACCTGAAGGTCGGCCACTGCCAAAGGCGCAGGGCAAACGCGCGAGACGCAGACTGCCTAGCATGGCCACTTTCTAACAAGGTGTTGACACTTCTATGACACGTCCATCAATGCGCGCGAGCAGGCTCGCGGGTATTCCCCACGTTGCACGTAGGAGAAATTGTCGTGCCTATCTACGGCAACGATTGACAGGACACGACTCGATGACCGGTATTCGTCTGCGGGCAGGATGAAAGGCGGACCGAATGAACTGGAAGACAATCCGGATTTTAAATTAGCAGCCTCAGCGATGTTGATTGGTTGCGGGGGAATGAGCATGCAATCCCCGAGCAATCCCCCGGTGATGCCGCTGCAGAGCACTATGCAGGCAGGCCAGTGGGAGTTCACCATTGCGTCCACCGATGGAAGTCCCGATGTTTATGTGGAATCCAACCTGACAGCAAAACCGAGCGGCGGAATTTCCTCGAATACGACGGCGACGGCACTGTATTGGACGCAGGGTGGCAGCACCGATAAGCTCGCAGCGCTTTACGTCTATTGCCGGGGAGTGCAGGCAGCATTTTCGACGACCGGGAACAACGTCATCGCTCTGCTTTTTGAGGGCACGACGCAAATCGCACAAGCAACAGCGACTCTCTCCGCTGACGGAAAGAGTATGAATGGTTCATTCCAATTGAGCGGCGGCACTTCGCTTTGCGGCACTCTGGTTACGGCGGCCGGCACATTCACAGGGCAGACGATCACTCCGCTGAACGGAACGTACAAAGGGAACCTTTCCGATAACCATTCGTGGACGATGCAGATTACGCCAAAGGCTTTAACATTAACGGGAGCGGGACCGACGACGGCTCAGGGTGTGACCACTAATTTTTCATTCGCCACGGACCCTCGCTTTGCAGCCTACGATAACGTGTTCGGAGCAACGTGACGGGAGTTGGGCAGCGACCAACGTCATGGTAACCAGCAATTTCAGGTGTTTGGGCGATTGACCGCTGACGCTTCGCAACTATCCGTGATCATCGAGAACGACCGCAGTTGGCGCTTGGCACCCTCGCGAACCAGTAGGCTGGACAAAACCTGGAGCAGGGAAAACAAAAAGCTAGCATAAAACTAGCGCTGCATTGAAGACACAGCAGAGCCCTCGCTGCGCTCGGGATGACAGCGAAAGGAACCGATCTGAAGATCGGCCACTACAAGCGCAACTGCGACGCAAAGGCGCACAGAGCGGCGAAGGCCAGGAGCGGGTCGCGTCGGTAGGCGGTCCCTACGTAAATATAGAAAAAAATGAGGGCAGGCGGTGATCCTGCCCTCGGGGCGGTTGTGCGTTCGCGCTCAGAATTGCAGCAGCAGCGCGAACTGGATTTGGCGAGCCGAGCCGAAGTCTCCTGTGGGGAATCGCGTGCTTCCGATTACCCCAAACGACTTGCTGGTTGCGGTAAGGACGGGGTCGCCAAAATTTGGATGATTGAAGATATCGAACAGTTCGGTGCGAAATTGTAGATTGAGTCGTTCGGTGATCTTCGTGTCCTTAGTGACCGAGAAATCGGTGTTGACGAATCCCGGTCCGGTGATGGTATCGCGCCCCAGGGTGCCGGGATGGCACGAGCCCGGCACGATGGGATACGTGTTGCCGCCGGGTTTCGTCGGAGTGCTGCTGAACAGGCAGGGCACGGCCAACGACGCGTTCACGCTTGGCCCGCAAGCCGGGATCGCCGGAGCGCCGCCGGAAGGAACGCCGTTGAACGGTTCGCACAACACGGGATTCTTGAAGTAATCCGCGGGATTCCCGGTGGTTCCAACTGGCGCGAGAATGTCGGGCCGCACGGTGAGAGAAATTCCCGGGCCAGGTCCGATCGCGAGTGTGGGATTCAGCGGATTGCCGGTTTGCGCCTGGAACACCAGCCCGGTCTGCCAGCCGGTGATCAGGCGGTTGCCCGTAAACGGCAGTTGATAAAAGCCGCTGAGCGCGAAGCGATGGCGAGTGTCGAACTCCGAGGGGCCATAATCGCCGCGGGGGTTGTAGGCATTCTGAATGATGTAAGTCTCGCCGGTGGAGAGCGAGTTGTAGTCGAGCGATTTGGAGTACGTGTAGGTTCCCAGAAATTCCAGGCCATGAGACACGTGCTTGTTCACGGTAACCCACAGGCCGTTGTAATTGGAATTGCCACCGCTGTTGATCTGGTTGATGGTGCCGTAAGGGCAGTCGGGATTGGGTGCCAGGCATTGTGACGGAATGATGGGACTGCTGGCGGGCAATGCCGGGTACGGCCTGGTAGAACCATAGAAGCCATCGGTAACGAACGGCTGGTTGATATTTTGCGTGAGCTGCAGATGCGTGCCTTTCACGCCGACGTAAGCCACTTCCAGGCCCAGATTGGCGGTGATTTGCCGCTGCACCGACAGGTTCCAATCCTGGGCGTACGCATTGTCAAAGCCCGGATTGATGGCTGCAGGACCGAGGCTGGTGCCCGCTATAGCCGCGCTGGGATTTTCCGCGGTGATGGCATTGGTGGCGGAGCTGGCGGCGATGGGTACGGCAAACGGTGGATTGCCGCTTAGGGGCGATACGATGTTGGTGGTCGGCGCCTGGGTCATGATGGCGTAACCGCCGCGCACGGAAGTTTTGCCGTTCTTGAAGGGATCCCAGGCAAAGCCCACGCGCGGCTGGAAGTTGAGGTTGCTCTGCTGGTACGGCTGCCCCACCTGCACGAGGTTGCCCGTGGCGGGATCGAAGTTGGTGAAGCGGCCCGCGGATTCCGAGGGCGTGGCATTCCAAGCGTAACGCAGGCCAATGTTAATGGTGAAATTGGGTTTCCATTTGAAGCTGTCCTGGGCGAACACATCGTAGGAAGGCTGCAGGATTTTGTCGTCGCCAGAGCCGAGTTGCACGGTAAAGGCGTTGGCCTGATCGGCCAGGAAATTGGCGATCGAGGCGTACGTCAGGCTGCCCACATTGAGGGCAATATTATTATTGTAGGCACGCCTGATTTCTCCGCCGAACATGAAGGTGTGGCGTCCCTTGAGCCAGCTCAAGCCGTCGTTAAGGACGATGGTGGTGTCGCCGCGGCCCTGCGGTTCAAGCGTGGGACCGCCAAAACCGATTGTGCCGCCCACGTTGATGAACGGAAGGCCGGTCGAGACGGGCGAGCCCGCAGGCATGAGCATGTCGAAATCCGCGGGATTCAGCAGACCGTTGGGAGTGAAAATAAGGTGAATGCGATTGAAGCCGAGGCGCACGGTGTTACTGAGCGTCGGCGAAAAGACGTGGTCTTCGCTGAAGGTGAGCAATTGGCGGAAGCCGGAGCGTGTGTCGCCGAAGCCGGGAATGTTTGCTGCGATGGCGCCGCCGGCTGTGGGTTCCTCGCGCAGATCTTTCTGAACGACATAGTAGCCGTGCATGCTGTCTTTTTGACTAAGCTCGAAGTCGATGTCTCCCGAGCCTTGATTCAGGGAAACATTGGCCAGCACACCGCCGCTGAAGAGATTGAAGCTGCCGGGGTCGGCGGGATTTCCGGAGCCGACCAGGTTTGCGGCCGGCACCAGCGAGAGCAAGCTCTTGATAGCGGGCGAGGTTACGGTGGAGATTTGCTCGGCGCTAGGCACGGTGGTCGATACGCTCAAACTTTGGTGTTGGCGCAAGCCTTCATACGCGAGGAAGAAGAACAATTTGTTCTTGAGGATGGGGCCGCCAAAATCCACTCCGAAATCATTGCGTTTGAAAGGAGCCTGCGGCAAGGACGCGCCTGTTGAACTTTCGGCAACGTTGAAGAAATTGCGCGCGTCGAGGTCATTGTTGCGGAAGAACTCGAAGAATTCTCCGTGGTACTCATTGGTTCCGGAACGCGTAGCCAGGTTGACGATGGCCCCTGAATTCCTACCGTACTGCGCGGGAAACGAGGAATTGTCGATCTTGTATTCTGCCAGGGTGTCAATCGGCGGCTGGAAGGTGAGCTGGTTTTGCACGTTATCGTTGAGGTTCACGCCGTTGACGAGCCAGTTGGTGGTGTCTTCGCGCTGGCCTGCGGTGTTAATGCCGAAGGAGCCTTGCCCACGCAATGGCGCGGAGAGGAATCCGTTTGCCGGAGGCGTAATCGTGCCGGGAGTCAACAAACTCAAATCGGTAAAGTGCCTGCCGTTGAGCGGAATCTGTTGCACCGTCTTGTCGTTGATCACCTGCCCCATGGAGTTATTGCTGGTGTCGACCAGCGGCTCCTCCGCGGTCACTTCCACCGTTTGTGAGGCCTGTCCGATTTTGAGCTGCACGTTCTTCGTTACTGTTGATGCCACGTCGAGCTTCAGTCCGCTGAACACGGTGGTCTGAAAACCGGGCGCCGAAATTTCCACCTTGTACAACGCAATCGGGAGCGATGGAAACAGAAACGCGCCGGCGCTGTCGGTGCTTGTGTCCGATTGAACGCCGGTCCCCTCATTGGTTGCCGTGACTTTTGCATTCGGTACCGCGCCGCCGTTGGGATCGGTGACCGTTCCTTGTAGTGTTGCGGTGGACTGGCCGTGCGCCGGCCACGCGATTCCTGCAAGAAGGAGGAAGAAGAACAGAACCTGAACTGTGGATCGTCTGGGTAGAGCGATACCATGCGATCTTTCCATCGTTTTGCCCCCTGTAGATTTGGTGGCGGTCAGGACGGCGCAAAAGACGCGTGGTTTTTTGTCCGGGCCGCACAAGCGAACTTGTGCCCTTAAGAAGGGCGGCTGGACCTGGTCGGGTGGTGGGACCAGCAACCCACAACCCCGCTCTAGTGTTCGCAATCAAAGGGCCAAGTCAGCTGGTTGACACGGAAGAATAAAGGTTTGAAACAGTGCGAATTAGCGGGGACGCTGGGTACTGTATGGTTCGGTACTTCCAGTTTGCGCCTGTGAGATTTTGGAAATGCATATGAAAAAAGGAATTTTGCGGACCAACGTCCATGGGATTCAGCGAGCTAGTCTGTTTTCTCGCAAGTCTGATTTGTCGATTGATCCGACAACTGCAGCGGGGGACGACCAATTTGGGGAAGCCACGACTAATGTCAGAGCTAACTGCTCGGACCTCCTAAAGACGAAGCTAGCGCTACATGGCAGACACAAACAGCCGATCCCTCGCTGCGCTCGGGATGACGAATCGCGACAAAAACCGACCTGAAGGTCGGCCACTACAAAAGTCGACGGCAAAACTGCTCAGCAAAGCGCACAAAAAAAGTAAAACCCAAGAGCGGACCGCATCAGCCCCTCGCAAGCATTGGGAGCAAGAGGCGGTCCATACATATGCAGGGGACAACGTTTGAGGAATTGATGCAGAATATGCCCATGGCCAACCGCAGATTCGCTTTCTTTATCGCGCTACTTTTTTCTTGCGGCTGCTCGTGCTTCGCTCGGAGTTCCGCTGATCCATCCGCGGGACGATGGTCGGAGCAGGCGGCTAATGACTGGTACGCTCATCAGCCCTGGCTGGTGGGCAGCGACTACATTCCCGCGAATAGCATCAACGAACTGGAAATGTGGCAGGCGGAATCGTTCGATGCCAAGCGCATCGATCTGGAATTGGGTTGGGCCCAAGCACTGGGCATGAACACCATGCGCGTCTTTCTGCATGATCTGCTGTGGCAACAAGACGCCAAGGGATTCACGATGCGGGTCGATACATTCCTGAGCATCGCCGACAAGCACCACATCAAAATCCTGTTCGTGCTGTTTGACTCCTGCTGGGATCCCTATCCGCAACTCGGGCCGCAACGCGAGCCTCGCCCCGGCGTGCACAATTCCGGCTGGGTGCAAAGCCCCGGCGCCAAGGCGTTGGACGATCCATCGCAATATCCGCGGCTGGAAGCGTATGCCAAGGGCATCGTGGCGGCGTTCGCTTCGGACAAACGAATCCTTGGCTGGGACGTGTGGAACGAGCCCGGCGGGACGAATGAAGGCAGCTACGAAAAGCAGGAACCAAAGGACAAAGTCAACCGCGTACTGGTGTTGCTTCCGCAAGCCTTCGCGTGGGTGCGCTCCGCACATCCTTCGCAACCTCTAACAAGCGGGTTATGGGAAGGAGACTGGACTACCTTGGGCCAGCTGAGCGCCCTGCAGAAAATTCAGCTGGAACTCTCGGACGTGCTCTCGTTCCACAATTACGCGAAACCCGACGATTTCGAGAAGCATGTGGTGTGGCTGCAACAGTTCCACCGGCCGATCCTGTGCACGGAATATATGGCGCGCGGCTTTGGCAGCACGTTCCAGGGAATCTTGCCGATCGCAAAAAAACATAAGGTGGCAGCAATCAATTGGGGACTGGTTGCGGGAAAAACGCAGACCTGGTATCCGTGGGATTCCTGGCAGAAACCGTATGTCGATCATCAACCTCCGGTGTGGCACCACGAGATATTTCACACTGATGGGAAGCCCTACAGTGAAGAAGAGGTTGCGTTCATCCGGCAAATGACCGCGAGGTAGGGCTGTGTGTAGCGGCGAGGGAATGAGACGAAGGTACTGCTACTGGGGGAGAAACCACCCGACGGACAAAAAAAGACGGGCGAGCCGCGCCAAGCGCAGCCCGCCCGCAACGACTAGAGAGCCGTGACGTTCGACGCCTGAAGACCCTTGGGGCCTTTGGTGACTTCGAACTCAACTGCCTGACCTTCGTTGAGCGACTTGTACCCATCCGCCATGATCGCGGAAAAATGCACAAATACGTCCTCACCGGACTGGCGTTGAATGAAGCCAAATCCCTTGCTGGCGTTGAACCACTTTACTGTTCCTTGTTCTTTCACGTTGTTTCCTATTCTATAGTTTAAAAAGCTATCTGGTGTTCTCGACAGCCTCTAGTCGCAAATGAAAAAAGGCCGCAAGTTTGAAACTCGCAGCCCCTTAAATCGAATCCAAAGGTGATACAAGAGCAACAAACGCATGTATAGAGTAACACATCTTCCCCGGTTGGCAAACACAATCTTTTGACCTTCCATTCCCTGCTTCGCAATTATTACCCGGAACTTTTTCGCAACGCGGGTTGCAATTTTCTACTTATCCGTGCGGGACAGTGGTAACCTTAAAAGATACCCATGAGCAAGCCATCAATATTTGTACGCGACAAAACTTTTTCCCAGCCCGTTAATTGGGGCGTCACTTCGATCATGATCGGGCTGCATCTCGCGGCCCTTCTAGCGGTCTTCTTTTTCACCTGGAAGGCCTTGATCCTCGCTATCGTCATGTGGTGGGTTGGCGGAAGCCTCGGTATTGGCATGGGCTATCACCGCCTGCTGACACACCGCGGCTACAAAACGCCGAAGTGGATGGAATATTTCCTGACGGTGTGTGGGACGCTGGCGCTCGAAGGTGGTCCCATCGCCTGGGTGGCCACGCATCGCATCCATCACCAGAACACCGATAAGGAAGGCGATCCGCACTCACCGATTGACGGCGGCATCTGGTCGCACATGGGCTGGATTCTGACGGGCCGCGCGATGCACCGGGACCGCAGCGAGCTTCTTCCTTATGTACCCGATCTTCGCAAGGACAAATTCCATTTGTGGATCAGCAAGTGGCACGCGGTTCCCTCGATTGCGTTGGCGGTGGCGTTTTACTTCATTGGCGGATGGCCGTTTGTTTTCTGGGGATCGTTCCTGCGGTCGGTTCTGAGCCTGCACTTCACGTGGCTGGTAAATTCGGCGACGCATATGTGGGGCAGCCAGCGGTTTGAAACCGGGGATTTGTCGACCAACAGCTTCTGGGTAGCGTTTCTAACGTTCGGCGAAGGCTGGCACAACAATCATCACCATGCACCACAATCGGCACGTCACGGACTGAAGTGGTACGAGATTGATGTGAACTGGTACGGGATTTTCACGTTGTCGAAGATCGGGCTGGCGTGGGACGTGAAGCGAATCAAGCTGGAAGCGCTGGAAGCGCTGAAACCTGTGGACGTCGAGCAACCCGCCGCCTGACGTTTCCTCCTGCTTTTCTATCGTTCGGCATCCTGCGAAACAAACACTTCGCCGGCGAGTGCGCGGTCGATGGCCCACACCAAGTCGGAATGCATTCTGGATTTGAAAACGTACCCGGTTGCGCCGCTCTCGAACGCGGCAGCAACAAATTCCTCGTCTTGCTGGACGCTTAGAAAAACAACTTTGGCGTCGTGCCCTTGGCGTTTCAATTCCTTCGCCGCGCGGATGCCATCCATTTTCGGCATCAGGACGTCGAGCAACACCAAATCGGGCTTCAGGCGCGCCGTCGCGTCCACGGCGGCCTGACCATCGCTGACGGTAGCCACAACGTCGAAATGGGAGTCGAGCAGAGTGTTCACTCGTTCCCGCATTCCCGCGTGATCGTCGGCCACCAGAATTCGTGCGCGAAATTTCATAAGGGCCCTTGCTACAAAAGCATGAATACAAAATCAATTCAGAATGAATTGGATGCGGCGTGGTCCAGGAATGTGACTTACGAGCCGTCCCATTGATCTTGCGGAGAATGACATCAACGCCGCATTGCCATGGCCTCGACGCCAGCGGCGCGAGAAAGAGGTTGCGCTACAAAATCGTTATGGCAATTTTCACCGTCCGAATTGGTTGCACTGAACTGCGTTTAATGTACTTACGCGAGGAGGAGAATCGTGCAGCGCTCTTTCTTTTCTCATGGAAACTGTTACTTTTGACAGTTCCCCTTTCCTTGGTTCCGTTTCATGCTCTTCGCGCTGAAGAGAGTTTACGCAATCTTCGGCACGCTTTTCGAAAGTTCGCGGCTCTTCGTGCTCACTTTCGAGCAGCCTTGCGCAGATGGCAAAATTGTCTCGTTTCTAACGGGGCGGAGTGCTTCCAGTTATTCTTGGGCGGAGAATCTCTGGGCTGCGAGGGGTTGCTCGATAGTGGGCACTGCTGTTTCGGGCGATTTACTCTTCAGTTCTAATCTCCTTTCGCTTCCACCATCGATAACCATTTCCAAAGCATGTCTGGTGGGGTATCCTTGAAGACAATCTCTTTGACGAATGAGCGACTAAGGGAGTGGATCGGCCGATTCCCGGGGGTGGGGAGTCCATCGTTGACCAAAGCACGCATTCTTATCGCTGATGACCACACGCTGGTTGCAGAGGCGTTCAAAAAACTACTCGAACCTGAATTTCAGGTGGTGCGAACGGTATCGGACGGGCGCGCGCTGTTGCGGGCGGCAGACGAATTGAAACCCGATCTGGCACTGGTTGACCTGAACATGCCGTTGCTGAACGGGCTGGATGCCGGCGCGCAACTGAAGGAATCCATGCCGCGCCTGAAGATCATCGTTCTGACCATGAACGAGGATACGGAGATTGCGGCGGAAGCCCTTGGCAAGTGGGCATCAGGCTACCTGCTAAAGAAATCGGCAGGTTCGGAATTGTTGAAAGCAGTACGCGAAGTGTTGCGGGGCGCTAAATACGTAACGCCGGCGGTGCGCGTGGGTTTGGAAGAAAGTCCGCTGCGCGACCCGCGCTCTGAAGTGGCGCGAGTTTTGACGCCTCGGCAGCGGGAAGTGCTGCAACTCCTCGCCGAGGGACATACCATGAAGGAGGCCGCGGCGATTCTGAACGTAGCCACGCGGACGGTGGCGTTCCACAAATATCGCATCATGCAAGACTTTGGGTTGGAAACCAATTCCGACTTGCTGCGCTTTGCGATCAAGCAGAAGGTTGTGGAGCAGACTTGAGTCGATTTTCGCGGTGCTTTTCAATCCGCGCTGGCCGATTGCACCACGACAGACACTTCCACGCGCATGACGATTTCCGTCCCCTGCTCCCGTGACGAGTGAATCTCCAAAGTGCCGCCCACCATGCGCATGCGCTCGCGCATGCTGGCTAGGCCCAGGCCCGGCTCGTAATTGTTCACATCAAATCCCTGGCCATTATCCCTGACCCTCAGTTGCAGAAAACCGTGTTGCGCTTCCAATGACACATGGATCTTCGAGCTGCCGCTATGCTTCGCCGCGTTTTTCAGCGCCTCCTGCGTCACGCGGTACAGGCACAGGGATTTCTCGGCGGTAACCACCCACGGGGCACTTCCGGTGAACAGTTCCACCTCAATCGCATGCTGCCGGGACATCTGCATGCAGAGTTCGCGCAGCGCCGACTTCAGTCCCAGATGTTGCAGCTTCGAGGAGTGCAATTGGTGCGACAGTCCATGGATGTCGGTGGCCAATGTGCTGGCCTCTTCGAGCGCTACGGCTACCTGTTCGCGCTCCCTGCGCATTTCCATTGAGAGCTCATGCTTCAGGCGGTCCAGCCCGATAATGAGCAGCGACAATCGCTGGCCAATGTCATCGTGCAAGTCGCGCGCCAACCTTTGTCGTTCGTCCTCCTGCGCGCGAATCAATCGCTCGGTCAACTGCGTCAATTCCATTTTTGCCTGTTTCAAATCCGTGATGTCGACGTTCACGCCTCGGAGCCTGAGCGGCTTCCCTCGCTCATCGCGGAACACTTGTCCGCGGAACAGTAACCAGCGGATAGCGCCACCGGGCTCATGAAATCTCCACTCGGTGACAATTGCGTCATCTCCTTTTTTGTTGGTAAGCAACGCCAGCGCTCTGCGATGCAGATCTTCACGGTCTTCTTCGGGAATCAACTCGAGGAATTTCTGGTAGGAGGCTTCCAATTCCACGGGTTCCTTGCCCAGCAGGGTGCTCTGGCGCTGCGACCAGCGAACTCTTCCGGTGCGAACATCGAGTTCCCAGAGCGCGGTCATCGAGGCTTCCAGTGCCAGCTGAAGCCACTCTTGCTTTTCGAGCAATTGCTGTTCCGCCCGCCTGCGTCCTACGGCATTCCCAAATAAACTGCCGATCATTCCGAGCCGCGCCACCAATGGATTTGGCCACACCCTGCCAGGAGTGGTGCTCAACAGCACCAACGCGCCTCTTCCCTCCGTGTCCATGCCCGAGGGGACCACCACCATCGATTGAATCCCCTTGGCATCGAGATTTGTGCGGTCCAGCGCTGCGGCCTCCGGGAGCTGTTCGAGGCTCGAAATGGAGACAGGACTTCCTTCGGCGACCTGCCCCATAATCCAGGGCACTTCCGCTCTTTCGCAGATCCGCACGTCTTTCTCGCTCTTGTCCCGCAGGGCGAGAAATCGTTCGTCCGTAAGTTCGCCGTCGCCACCCACAGTGACCCAAATGCCGCGGTCGGCCTTTTCGGCTTCGATTACCGCTTCTAATGCTTTTTGAATCTCATCGTCCACTGCCTGCGCGGGACAATGAGCTAGTCTTTCGGCGCACTGCGCTGCCACGCGTTCAATGGCGAAGCGGCGTTCCAGCATCTGCTGCGCGCGATTCTTTCTCTTGATCTGCGCCAGCAACAATAGAACCAACGCCGTTTCGAGCGCCACGAATCCCGCTATGACCCAGAAGTAATAACTGTATTTCCTCCAGACGGGCGGCTCGCGAAACTCAACCTGCGCGCCCGCGGGTACCAGCGACTCCGGAATCTTCCAGCGGCGCAATTCCTTCCAGTCCACCGCCGTATACATGCTGCCTTCCAGAATGGGCAAATCGTCCGGACTCTTCCCCGCCAGGATGGACTTGACCTGCATGGCGATCTTCCTGGCTTCGTCTTGTGGGTCATACACGTAGCCGCCGATCGCGCCGTGGCCCACGTAGCTGGACACAAAACCGTAAATGGGAACCGGAGAGAATGGCGCGATTTTTTCCAGATACTGCAGGCCGGAATAACTTCTGCCCAGGTGGTCGCTGTATTCCACGACGTAACAAATAATGGTGTCCGGTGAGAGTCCCTTCAGAAGATCCTTGGCTTCTTCCGGCGTCGGTCCCTCCCAATATTCAACGTGCACGCGGTTTTCGTACGAGTTAATTTGTTCCCTCGCAATCCACCCGAGCCACTTGTCACGCGGGGAGGAACCGGCAATGAGCACGACTTTTTTGGTATCGGGTTGCAGCGCGAGCGCCAGGTCCAGAGTTCTTTGAAAATGCAGCGGCTCGACTACCCCAGTCACACCGGGATATTTTTGCGTGGGAACGGGTATGTCTTTGGGAATGATGCCGAATACAATGGGAACTCCGGGAAAGAGATCCTTGCGATGATTGAGGAGGAATTCCAAAACCGGGCGTTGACCGGCTACCACTACATCCATTTTCACATTTTCGTATTTGGTACGGTAGATATCCGCGAATTTCCTGTCGTTTTCCGAGTTTCTTAGTCTCATCAAGTCCAGGGCTTCGACATAGAGGTCGACCTCATTGGGAACTTCCAGTTCCTTCCGCAAGATCTGGACGAGATCCATCTGCCCTTCAAATCCAAGATTATCCGGGAGGAGTACGAGGACGTTCTTGCGTGAGGTGACGTTTTCGTTGGTAGCGGCGCAGACGGCCGAGCCGGCAAGAAAAAAGCACACCGCCAGCGCAGCGGTCGCGACTGCGGATCTGACTCGGGCGGCGGACCCTCGGCAGTCATAGAGGAATGCTACACCCCTCGGACGGGGCATACGTTATTGAGTCCTCCCGGCAACATCGCCGAGACTCCCTCGAGTCTCTGGATTATGGGATGGTAGTGCATCTAATCCAGCCTTGGCAATCCTGAAAATTCATTCCGGCCTTCCCATGGCCGCAGCAATCTGTTACGCTCCGGTCGTTTCCGCCCCCGCCCCAGCTGTTTCTATCTCAGCGCACCCAGCTATCCTACGCAAGGAGCTAAACCATGGGTACATTGGACGCGGTTTTGGCGGAAGCGAGCAATCAGTTTGGAATCAGCAGCACGAAGACCACATCCCTACTATCCGGGCTGTTAGCGATGATCAATGAAATGCCTGGTGGCCTCGGTGCCTTTGTGGATCGCCTGCGCAAATCGGGGTTAGGTGATTTTGTATCCTCGTGGCTCGGAAGCGGCGAGCCTCGAGCGATTTCCAGTACCTCACTGGAAGCTGCAATCGGTCGCGATTCGATTGATAAACTAGCATCAAAGGCAGGTCTTTCTTACTCCACGGCAGCGTCCGCGCTTGCCTTCATGGTTCCCAAACTGGTCAACCGACTCGCTCCGGGTGGGGTTATTCCGACGCACTTTTCCTCGGATGTTCTGGCCTATGCGAACAGCGCAACGAGCGCCGTTGCCGCCGGAACGCGTCAAGCGGCCTATGCGACCGAACGCGTGGTAAAGAAAGCCGGTGTTCCGGCTTGGCTGTGGCCACTTCTGGCGCTTCTAGCCGTGTTTCTGGTGGGTTACTGGATCTGGAGTTCGCGGCAGGCGGCGAGAAGTGTAGCTTGGGACCCCACAGAGCAAATCCGCATTGCCAATGAGAAGGCTAGTTCGGCACTCGCGGCACTGAAGCCGGGGTTTTCTGGCCAGGATTTGGTTGCTGCGCTCAACCTCAACGTGATCAATTTCGCTTCAGGGAGCGCGCAAATTCCCGCCGATTCCGACGAATATCTGAGTCGCGTAGCCGTTGCGCTGAAAGCTGCCCCGGCCGGGACAGCCCTTGAGATCGCCGGTCACACCGACAATACGGGCGATTCCGCGTCCAATATGACGCTGTCGCAACAGCGGGCAGAAGCGGTTCGCGCCTACCTTATCTCGCAAGGGGTCAATGGGGATATGCTGGTCGCCAAGGGTTACGGAGACAGTAAACCTGTGGCCTCAAATGACACGGATGAGGGTAAATTCCATAACCGCCGCATCGAGTTTTCCTTGCGCTAGCTCGCGGCGTACAATTCGCTAAATCATAGAGTGAAACTGACCTTGTGGCCGGTGGGGCGTAAGGCACAGGTGTGCAAGGCTTACGTTGCGGGCGCGAATAGGGCTGCTATCCTGGGTACTAGGA
Source organism: Candidatus Acidiferrales bacterium (assembly GCA_963804635.1). Classification (GTDB taxonomy): domain Bacteria; phylum Acidobacteriota; class Terriglobia; order Acidiferrales; family UBA7541; genus Acidiferrum. The sequence goes on along the minus strand of CAWDRK010000036.1, from coordinate 85,508 downwards.
CTAGGAGGTCCGCCCCGTTGGTCAAGTCACTCATCGCCCTGGGTTGGATGCGCGACGTGGTCTTGATACTCCTGCTGTGCGCCGGAAACCACCTGCGCCACACGTCTCCGGCCATCGGCTTCGCCATCATCGCTGCCGCACTGCTCATCTTTGCAGAGCGATTTCTGTGGGCGTGGCATCTCTGCGATCTGCGCGACAAGCACGTCGCCTCATCGGCGCCACGCTAAATTCAAAATTTGTCAACTGGTTCGCGCAACGCGGGAGCGGTGTGCCCGCGCGCAAATGAACTACTTCGACAGCGTTTGCCGCTGGTTCTTCTCGCGCCAGAATTCCTGGCCCAGTTCCGGCAAGGTATAGACCGGGTCGTAGTATTCATAGCGGCGCTTCAGCGCTTCGGGATCGTCAGCTTCGATACCAGTGCGGTAATTTTTCGTCCAGTAGGAAATGCCGAGCTGGCGGTCGTACTCCTTCACCTGGTGAACCCAACGCTTGCCGACGAAGGGCACGTCGCAAATCATGCGCGGGGTGGCGAAGCCCGGCAAGTAGCCCATGATGTCGTGCTGCAGTTGCTGGACTTCATGAATCGCCAGGCGCCAGTGCTCGGCGTTGGGGATCATGTCGCACTGATAGAAGTAGTAGGGCATGATCTTGCCGTGATCGAGCAATGTGAAGCAAAGCTCCAGCAATTCCTGCGCGCTGGCATTCACGCCGCGCAATAGGACGCCTTGATTGCGCACGTCGCGATAGCCCATATCGAGCAGCGCCTGCACCGCTTTGCGGACCAGCGGCGTCACTTGCCGGGCGTTGTTCACGTGCGTGTGCACTGCGATATCGACGCCGCGTTCGCGGGCCTTCTTCGCCATGCGCTCCAGGCCCGCAAGCACTTCGTCCTGCAAAAAATGCTGCGGAATCGCGATCAGGCCCTTCGTTGCCAGGCGAATATCCTTGATATTGGGAATGTCCATCAGCTTGGAGCAGAAATCTTCGAGCGTGCTGATCGGAGTGTTGGCGATGTCGCCGCCACTGACAACGACGTCGCGGACAGAAGGCGTGACGCGCAAGTACTCGAGCATCTGCTGATAGCGGTCTTTTTGCGGCACCTGAAATTTCAGCTTCACCACTTGCGGAACGTCGTTGCCTACCAGGTCCATGCGCGTGCAGTGGCCGCAATACTGGGGACACGTGGAGAGCAGTTCTGCCAGGACCTTGGTGGGATAGCGGTGCGTCAAGCCCTCCACCGCCCACATATCTGCTTCGTGCAGCGAGTCGCGGCTGGCCTTCGGGTGGCTAGGCCATTCCGGATGACGATCTTCGAACGCGGGGAGCATGTAGCGGCGCACCGGATCGTTCCACAGATCGGTGGTGTCCATGGTGTTGAGCATGTGAGGTGGAACGAGGATGGACATGGTGGCGCGTTCTTGGATGTCGCGCTCGATGCCGGCCATCAAGGAATCAGGGATCAATCCGCCAAAAGCATCTTTCAATTCCTTCAAGTTCTTGACGGTGTGACGGCGCTGCCACAACGCAGTCTCCCACTCTGCTTTGGTCACGCCGCGATACCCGGGAAAGCGCGTCCAGTCCGGTTCGACAAACTCCCGTTGCAGGGGATACATAAAGGGCTGTTCGCTGGCGTGAACTTTGCCGGCCGGTTTCCAGCTAGGCCGCGCGGCTTTCGAGGTGATGGTCTTGGTCTCACTCATAGAGTTTTCCAGTGTCAGGGGAACGCTGTTAGAAATCCTAACAACTTCTTTATGTCTTAGGATATCGTAGGCCGCGAGTTTGCACCACCCCTGGGTGGTGAGCTGCAAGCGCAAAAATGGTAACTGGCGAGTGAATATTCTCGACACGGAACGACTCTGCTTGCGGCGCTTGCGGGCCGATGACGCCGATTTCATGGTTGAACTTCTGAATGAGCCGGCGTTTCTTGAAAACATTGGCGACCGGAGCGTCAGGAATACGGCCGATGGCTGCCGCTACATCCTGGCGGGTCCGGTGGCCAGTTACGAGCGTTTCGGCTTCGGATTGTATCTGGTGGCGCTGAAGGAAACGGGAGCGCCAATCGGCATTTGCGGTCTGCTGAAACGTGAATCGATGCAGGACATCGAAATCGGATTTGCGTTTCTGGAGCGCTTTTGGGCCAAGGGATATGCGTATGAGTCGGCGTCTGCGGTGATGGATTACGCGCGGACTTCACTGGGGCTGAAGCGCATCGCGGCGACAACGGCGCCGGGGAATCGCGGGTCGATCCGGGTGTTGGAAAAACTTGGTCTGCGATTCGAGAGGACAATTCGGCTGCCGGGAAAGGAAGAAGAGACCAGTCTATATGCTGTCGAGGGATAAGGTGAACTCGGAGCGGCGCGAATCGTTGGTTGCGAAGGAAGAAGAGAATTCCGCGGGTACAAGAATCAACGTAGATTGTGATCCGGGTTGCCCCGAACGCGAGAAAAGCCTCAGGACTAAGGCCCGGGCTACCGGTTGTAAAAAGTACAACTTAGCCGCGGGAATCATGCGGAACTTGGGTACTAGTGCGATGTCTCTTTTTTCGATCAACATCCAATGTTGCAAGCACTTAGCATAATGGAGCTTGGAATGCTCCTCAAGAGGTGCGACAGCAAAAGTGCTCAGCGAAAACCACGGGGCCAAAGGGGGGAAGTACAAATGAGCCAAGAAGTTTCCTTCAAGACTGCTGTTTGCACCGAGTACGACGAATTACTGCATGATTGCCAGAATGCATTAGAACTTTGGCGGCGCCGGCGGGATGAAGCGGCCAGAGCCAACTTGACGGGAAAGCAAATTGGCGATGAATTGCAAAAGCTGCAGGCGAACTACGCAAAAGCATATTCCGCATTGAACCGTCACGACAAGGAATGCGAACTCTGCCAATTGGTCAGCAGGATAGGCGGGCGCCAGTTCTCCACGCTGTCCAGCGAGGTTTCCGACAAGCAGCACACACACTAATTCAATTCAGCTGCAGCGGGCATTGCGAACAAACGGGACCTCAAAACCTCACCCCTCGAGGGATGAGCTACAGGAATGGGTCCAGGGTTTCACCACCCGGCGCAGACGAAAGAGGAAGGATCTTATGAAAATCAGCGAGCCTACGCATTCTGCAAAGCCGGGCGCAGTTAATAACAAGAATCCATTGGGCATCTTGATCGCACTGGCTTTCTTTGCAGGTACGCCGATGTGGCAGGGAGAGCAATTTTTGCCACCTGCGATTCCGGAGCTGACGAAACCTCCGGTCTTGCATAAGGACGAAGAAAAGTAGCTGCAGGTCGCGGCGAGGGCGGAAGAGCAACAAGAAGACGAACGGAGCGAGATATCTGAAACTTGGAGGCGAAGAATGAATACAACTCTCAACATTCTGATTGGCCTCACTTTCTTGGCAGCTCCTGCACTTCACGCGCAACGTCCATCCGAACCGCCCCAGCACCCTCAGGAATCGCAAGGCCAACCGCATAGCCAACCACGCGCCAACCAGGGGCGAATTCCGCCTCCGCCGCAAGCGCGACACGAGCAGTCAGTGAGGCCAGAGGGCGAGCCACGCGAGCAAGGCCGCGTCGATACAACGCCGCATGTCAGCAATGATCACTGGTATGGACACGACCGTCCCGACGACCAGCGCTACCATGTGGATCACGCCTTTCCGCACGGACGTTTCGAGCGCTTCGGTGCGGGCTACCGTTACAACATTGTGCGTGTGGATCGCGACCATCACCGCTTCTGGCTGCCCGGCGGGTTTTTCTTTGAGGTGGCGGCTTGGGACTGGCCCATCGCTGCGGATTGGTGCTGGGACTGCGGCGATGACTATGTGATCTACGAGGATCCCGACCACATCGGCTGGTACCTGCTGTATAACGCTCAAACCGGAGCCTACGTGCACGTGATCTATGAAGGCGCGTGAGTTAGCCGCTTAAGCGAAAGATACCAGGGAAAGAAAAAGCCCCACCGTCATATGAGGGTGGGGCTTAACTTTCCGGAGTGATGAGCTTCGCCGATTTACTTGGCCGTGGCGCGACGACGACGCGCGATCAGACCGACCAAGCCGATGCCCAACAGAGACAAGGTGGCTGGCTCAGGAGTTGCGACAGACGCTGGCGCGAAACTGACGTTGTCCAGAAGAGCCCCAATATTGCCGGGAGTTTGGCTGGTGAAAACGAGGGCCGCGGTCGTGGGTGAGGTGACGAGAATCGTGTCATTCACGACCCCGCCGGTTACATCGGAACTGGCAAGGTCGAAGGTCTCGTCAAAGAGCGATCCGAGCGCGACAGTCGTCAACGTTTCTACACCGCGTTGTGAACCGATGAGGTCGAAGCTAAGCTTATACGTTCCCGGAGCCAAGGACATCATCGCCGAGCTAATCTGCCCCGCGGTGCCCGTGCTGCCATCCATGTCCAAGCAGTTGCCGGACTCCGGCGCCACGCACAGACTACCAAAGAGCGCTCCGCCGACGATGTCGACAGTGCCGCTGGTGACGGTGAAGAAAGACCCGATATTGGTAGCGTTCAGAGCCGGGGTAACAGCGTTGAAATTCTCGCTGATGCCATCGGCCTTACAAACGGCCGGAGCGATCAGCAGTACAGCCACAACAGCGACAAGCAGAATACCGTATGCAGCACGAAACATAGACACACTCCTCTAGAGTCTTCTTCCCGATGGAAAGTGAGCAAGTGTAGCTCCAAAGAGTGTCAGCACTTTCTCTTGTAACTAACTATAAACAAGTCGCTTATATAATAGTCGGGCCGGCACTCGGCAAGTACCATGAAAACTGTTTCCTTTCTTGAGAACGGCACCTCTGAATCCGGGCTGTGCCTATCTGCTTTCACTTCTCACGGTCATCTGACTCGGGGGAGGCGACCTGCTTGGGCACAGACCGCCTCCGGCCCAGTTAGGCTACTTTCCGTGGGTGGGGGCCTCGGAGCTAGCGGTTGGCTTCTCCCTGGCATTCTCTTTTGCCGGTGATGGCCAGGCACCGCGGCACGAGCTACCAGGGCCTCCTCGGTCTCATACAACTTCAGGTACATGGGGCTCATCAGCTCCGGCTCGGTCTTGAAGAGATCCTCGAACTCACGCCGGGGCCTCGTTTCCAAAAGCTCAAAGGGGCAGCGGGCAATGAGGTCAAAGAACTCCTCGACATGCTTCGGGAAGAACGCGAACTCCTGGTAGGGCACCGGGATGGGTTTCATGGCCTTTTCGATTTTATTTTCCATTCATGAGATCCTGCAAAAAGAACAGTGGGATCGCGCGAGAGAAAGGAGCGGACCCAAGAGTTCCGAAACCTTTGGATGGACAGAACCCAAGACAAGGTGCGGCCAAACGGCGAAAGGGTCGCCTGGTCGCACTTCCGCTCCTTGACTGTGGATCGCCGGGGCGGAAGGAAGGAAGCACGCGCTGTACTAGGGGGACCATTCCGGCGTGCTTGCTAAATCCTAAGCCGGCACAGCCCAAACCGAGTGTTGAAAAATTCAATGCGGATTTTTCTGCGCGAGTTGTGAGAGAATTCGCGCAGCGGCTGAGTGGCTAGCCGCATAATTCGCTCCCGCCGCCCGCAATTCCGCCATAGCTTTCTGCGTCATACCATGTGAAGGGAAAGGCATACACGCAGCGCTTCATCGAATGAAAGATGACTTAAGTGAGGAGCTGCGGAACCTGCAAACACGCTTGAGCTGAAGCACAAATGAACCTTCGAAGAACAATCCTGGCGTCGTGTATCGCGTGCATGGTACTAGCCGTGAGCGGCGTCACGCTCGCCGACGATCTGAAGAAAATTCAGCCGACAGGCTACGTCACGGATCTTGCCGGGGTGATAAAGCCGGAGACCAAAGCGCAGTTGGAAGCGCTCTCCACGGAACTCGAGCAGAAAACCGGCGCGCAGCTCGCCATCCTCACGGTGAAATCGCTGGATGGCAACGACGCACAAACTTATGGCAACAACGCGTTCAAGCAATTCGGTATCGGCAAGAAGAAACAAGACAACGGAGTGCTGCTGCTTGTCGCTCCCAACGACCGGAAGTACTGGACGGAAGTGGGCTACGGACTGGAACCGGTGATTAACGATGCGCGGGCAGGCGACGCGGGCCGCGCTATGGTTCCTTATTTCCGGCAGGGCGATTATAACGCGGGGATCGTAGCCGGTGCGTGGCAGTTGGCGAAATATATCGCTGACGACAAGGGCGTGACGTTGACCGGCATGCCGCAGATGCGACGGCCGGAGCAGCACCACGACTCTGGCGGATTGTGGGTGTGGCTGATTCTAGGGATTATCCTGCTCGTCATCCTGTTCGGAAGCGGAGGCGGCAATCGCAGCAACTACACGGGCGGGGGCAGAACCGGAGGAATGGGCAGCGGCTGGTGGATCGGACCAGTAATCGGCGCGATGGGCGGAAGAAGGGGTGGCGGAGGTTGGGGCGGCTCGAGCGGCGGATGGGGTGGAGGAGGAGGCTGGGGCGGAGGAGGAGGCGGCTTCGGAGGATTTGGCGGAGGTGGCAGCGGCGGCGGCGGAGCAGGCGGAGGTTGGTAGCAGAGATCTTCTAAGCGCAGGTGACAACGATGGAAAACAAGCTGACTGAACTGGTAAGCCGCCTGAAAGAAGCCAGCGGCAAGAATCTGGAGTCGGTAATCCTGTATGGTTCCGCGGCGCGTGGAGATTTCCGGCCAGGCGCGTCGGACCTGAATATTCTTTGCGCCATAACGGTGATTGACTTGAGCGAATTGCAGCGTCTCGCGCCGGTTGTAACCTGGTGGACGCACGAGATGCACGAACCTGCGCCGCTGTTCTTTCTGACCGAAGAGTTGCGCCGTTCTACGGATGTCTTCGCCATTGAAAGCCTGGACATCAAACGCTCGCATCGCGTGCTGTTTGGGAAAGACGTGGTGGCGGACCTGGAAATCCCGATGAATTTGCACCGCGTGGAAGTCGAGCACGAGTTGCGGCAGCTATTGCTGAAGCTGCGGCAGCACGTGCTTCACGCGGGACGGAACGAGATGGAATTCAACACCGTGATGAAGCGCACCATCTCCAGCGCGGTAACGCTGCTGCGCCACACTTTGCTGGCCTTCGGGGAAGAGCCGCCCCAGGATAGGGCACAACTTTTTGCGCGCATTGCAGACACGACGGGAGCGGATGCAGCGGCGTTCGCGGAGGTGTATGCCTATCGCGACACGGGCGCGCAGCACGAGGATCCGTTCAAAGCGTATGACGGATATATGCGCGCGCTCGAAAAAGTGATAATTGCGCTGGATGGCATGGTGCCGAAGCGGGAGTGGCAGCGAACGGGACAGTAGGATTTTGAAACTCAATCAATCGAGGTGGATATGAAAGCGGGAATCGTGATTCTGGTGATTCTGTTGATCCTGGCATTTATTCTGGGAAGCGCGTACGTGAGCCGTCGAAACCAGATGGCCATCAAGCGCGAGGCCGTGAACGCCGCGTGGGCCCAGGTGGACGTGGTGCTGCAGCGCCGCGCGGATCTGATCCCTAACCTGGTGGAAACCGTGAAAGGCTACGCGTCTCAGGAGCAAAAGGTGTTTGGCGACATCGCTGCGGCGCGCGCCGCTTTGGTTGGGGCGAAGAACCCGTCCGAGAAGATCGCGGCAAACGGGCAATTGGACTCGGCGTTGAGCCGCTTGCTGGTGATCGTGGAGAACTACCCGCAATTGAAATCCAACGAAAACTTCATGCGTTTGCAGGATGAATTGGCGGGAACGGAAAACCGTATCGCTGTCGAGCGGCGCCGTTACAACGAAACGGTGCAGGACTACAACACGTACATTTCGCTGTTCCCGAATAGTCTGGTGGCAAGTCTTGGCGGATTCACACGGAACGACGCGTACTTCAAGACGGAAGAGGGCGCGCGGCAGGCTCCGAAGGTGAACTTCGACATGAACAAGCCGGCCACAACAGCGCCAGCACCAACTCCGGCGCCGGCGCATCCCTAAAGAACTGGCGGGCTTCTCAATTTGCCTCGGCAGGGCGCAGCGATCCTGCGCCCTGCTGGCCTAGAACTCACTCGCTTTATAATCAGAGCACAGCGGAATCCCGACGCCTCAGGGGCTGAAGCCTTCGATCTACCTCAATCTTTCGGCACGGCTGAAGGCGTGCCCTCCCGAATGCCATTTATCAGACGCTTCTAGCGAAGGAATTCGGCGAGCAGCGTGTGGAAGTGGTGGACGCCGTTTTCGCGCTTGACGGAATAGCGGCCACGGTCGTAAGAGGCGGATTGCAGGCCGCGCTGGACGGCTTCGCAAATGTGCGTATCTTCCTGCTGAACCGTGTCACTGAATGCGATGGCCTTGGCGGCGCGCTCGCGAGTTCTTTCTGAGTGGGCGTCGTGAAAATACCACTCGAAGATCGTGAGCGTCTTTTCGTGCGACAGGGGCACAATCAGATTCACCTGGACGTTATTGGGATAGAAATTCAGCATCAGATTCGGGAATACCCAGAAGTAGAGCGCTTCGTTTAGCCCCATTCCCGGAGGATAGACGCGTTTCGCTGCGTCGTTCGACTTCAGCTCCTTCACCGGCCCCAACTGTTGTGAGTAATAGCGAAAGGTTTCAGTGCGGTAGCGCGGGTAATCAATCTCCTTCATCAGGCCGGGATGAACGACCGGGATGTGGTAGGAATCGAGATAATTGTCGACGTACACCTTCCAGTTGCAGTTCACGATGTAATCGCGGCGCTCGGCGAGCGCCAAGCCTGCGCATTGAAATTCGCTCGCCTGTATGGGAATGTTGCCCAGAAACTCGGAAAGAGCCGGCGCTTGCGGATCGAAATTTACAAAGATGAACTGCTGCCAAGTTTCGCAGCGCAGCGGCACCATGCCCATCGTGGAGCGGTCGAAGAATTCCACGCCGTCGATTTCGGGAGTGCCGATCAGACAGCCCTCGAGCGTGTAGGTCCAGCCGTGATAGGCGCAGCTCAGGACTTGCTTACAGCCCGCGCCTTGCGCGATAGGTCCAGCGCGGTGACGGCACACGTTGCTGAAGGCGCGGAGAGTGCCGGATTTGTCGCGCGTAACCACGACTGGTTCGCCGGCCACATCGAAGGTGAAATATGTTTCGGGGTCAGCACTGGTGCGCCTCACTCCGTGCCCTTCGCCGCAGCTTTGGCTCAACGTGCCAACAAGCTGCCAGGTGCGACGGAAGATGCGCTCCTTCTCGCGGGTGAGCATCGAGGGATCGGTATAGTAGTGTGACGCCAGTGTTTCGGCGCATTCGAGCTGCGGATTGACGTCCAGACGAAGAGGTTTGCTCGTCATGGCAGGAAATTATCAATTCAAAGTCCGGCACACGTCGGCCGGTCAGAACTTGCGGGTTTCCTGGCGCGACCAGCGCTCAATCACGATTTTGGAGTCGGTGTAAAACTCCACTGCGTCTTTGCCTTGAGCGTGCAATATACCGAAGAAGCTTTCTTTCCATCCATTGAAGGGGAAATAGGCCATGGGCGCGGCGACGCCGATGTTGATTCCGATGTTTCCGGCGGGCGCTTCGTAGCGGAACTTGCGCGCCGCTGCACCACTGGTGGTGAAAAGCGAAGCCTGGTTGCCATAGGGGCTCTTGCGGATGAACTCGATGGCTTCATCGATGGAATCGGCATGAATCAGGCTTAGCACCGGCCCAAAAATCTCCGTGCTGGCGAGCGAACTGGAAAACGGAACGCCATCCAGAATTGTGGGCTTCACGAAATTGCCATTTTCGTAGCTCGCGACTTCGGTGTTGCGACCGTCGACGATCGGTTTTGCTCCATCGCTGACTCCTGTGGCGATTAGCGATTCAATGCGGTGCTTGCTGTCTTTGCTGATCACCGGCCCCATCTGCACGCCGGTGTCCAGCCCAAAGCCAACCTTGATAGAAGATGCGGCATCGGCAATGGCGTCGCGAAAAGTTTTCTGCGCTTCGCCAATGGTCACGGCCACCGACACCGCCAGGCAGCGCTGCCCCGCGCAACCGAAGGCGGAATCGCTGATGATCTGTTTGGCCAGATCCATGTCCGCATCGGGAAGCACAATCACGTGATTCTTGGCGCCACCCTGGCATTGCATGCGTTTACCACTGGCCGCGGAGCGTTGGTAAACGTGCTTGGCCACGGGCGTCGAACCGACGAAGCTGATGGCGCGAATATCGGGATGATCGCAAAGCGCGTCGACAACTTCCCGGCCTCCGTTGATGACGTTGACCACGCCCTTGGGAATGCCCGTCTGTTCGATGAGCTCCATGGCGCGGCGCACGCTTAGCGGCACGCGCTCGCTGGGCTTCAGCACGAAGGTATTGCCACAGGCCACGGCGTAGGGCAGAAACCAGAACGGAATCATAGCGGGAAAATTGAACGGGGTGATGGCCGCGACCACGCCGAGCGGCTGGCGGATCAGCATCTCGTCAACGCCGGGCGTGATGTCCTCCAAGTTGTAGCCCTGCATCATCATGGGAATGCCGCAGGCCACCTCAACGTTTTCGATGCCGCGGCGCAACTCGGCTTTGGCCTCGCCGAAAGTTTTGCCGTTTTCCAGGGTGATCAGCTTGGCGAGCTCGTCGATGTGGTCTTCGAGTAGAAACTTCAGCTTGAACAGGTACTGAATCCGTTCGCCGGCCGGGGTGCGGCGCCATGCGGGAAAGGCAGCGGAGGCGGCTTGCACCACCGTGTCGACGTCGGCTTTCGTGGAAATGGGTGTGCGCGCAATCAATTCGCCGGAAGCCGGGTTCGTGACATTCAGGAATTCCGTGGCGGAAGATTTGCGCCAGGCGCCATTGACGTAGTTCTGGATTTCAACGGCCGGTGTGGTGGCTGTACTGCTCATGGGTAATGCTCCGTGCCTCTGCCAGCAATGCGCCGGACAGCAGGACTTGCGATATGAAGGATAGCGGTCAGAACGACCGGGGTGCCGAGTCGATAGTTTACCAAAGATGTGTAAAGTTGGGGGAGAGCGAAGAACTGGAGCCGAAGTCGCCAGCCTAGGATGAGCTAGCGGCCAAGGACATGGCGGCGAGCGCTTCGTGGGCTGCCCCGATCAGCGGGGCGTCTTCGTTTAATACCACCGAAACAGGAACATCGCTCAGCAAATTCGCGAACAGCCATTTGTCCTTGAACGACTCGACGAATGAGCCGTCCTTCATCTTCGGCAAAATTTTGATGGCGATTCCGCCGGCCACATACATGCCGCCGAGCGAAAGTACTTTCAGAGCCAGGTTGCCGGCTTCCGCGCCATACAGCACAGTCCACAGATCCAGTGTTTGCACGCAAATGGGGCAGGTCTTCTCGAGCCCACCCTTGGTGATGAACGGTGCAGGATCGGCATCGGGATCCTCAAAAATAGGGTGCCTGACCGTCGGGGCCAGAAATTCATGAATGGTACGGAAGCCGCGGCCCGACAAAATCAACTCCCAACTAACCTGGGGGTAGCGGCGGCTCATGAACTTGAGGAGTTCAATTTGCTGCGGTGTGCGCGGAGCGAAATCCGAATGGCCGCCTTCCGAGGGCACAACGCGATAACGCGTGTCGTCCCAAAACAGAATGGATTGCCCCAAGCCCGTTCCCGCCGCAATCAAGGCACGAGTGCCACCGGGATACGGCTTGCCAACATTCAGGACGACCATCTCGTTCGGCGCCAGGTGATCGATGCTGTGTCCCCACGCGCCGAGATCATTCATCAGCACGATGGGCTTGACGTTCACTTCTTCCGCCAAGGAATCCGCGTCGATCACCCACGGGAGATTCGTGGCATGGATGCGATTGCCAACTACCGGTCCGGCAATCCCAAAGCCCGCCGCTTCGATTTTCTCGTTACCGAGGTAGGGCCCGGCGTGGCGGGAGAATTCCTTGACGATCAGGTCGAACTTGGAGAAATCCTTGCTCGCGAAACGCTGCTTGTAGATCAGTTCGAGCTTGCCATTTTTGCGGGAGAAGAGCGCAAGGTTGCACTTGGTCCCGCCAACATCACCAGCCAGAATCACAGACCCTCCGAAAGAACAGTACCCGTTAAACCGATTTAATAGGATAGCAGGGAAAAGTGCAAGGGCTTAGCTTGTCGTAGGAAACCGCGTGCGCCGGCCGTACCTCGAACCCAAGCGCGGCGTGCTTCTCGCCTGACCCTAGGGGTTATACCACTGGCGGCCGTCGCGTTCGAGTAGCTGGTCGGATTCCTTCGGCCCCCAGCTTCCCGAGGGGTAAACAGGAACGGTAGCGGTCTTCGCAGCGCTCCATACATCCAGGACGGGCTCAATCAGCCACCATGCCGCTTCCACCGAATCGCCGCGATCGAACAGCGTAGCGTCGCCGCGCACGCAATCATTCAGCAGCGTGGCGTAAGCGCTGCGGGTAACGCCGCCAAAGGCCTCGCAATAGCTGAAATTCATTTCTACGTTGCCAATGTTCATTTCCGTCCCGGGCTTTTTGGCGCCAAAGGAGACAGAAATTCCTTCGTCGGGTTGAATATTGAGGATCAGGCGGTTTGGCTGTACGTCGCGTTCGCGAAAGACGATGTGTGGGGCGCGCTTGAACTGGATCATGATCTCGGTGGTGCGCTTGGCCAGGCGTTTGCCGGTTCGCAGATAGAAGGGAACCCCGGCCCAGCGCCAATTGTCGATCAGCAAGCGCATGGCGACGAACGTTTCCGTACGGGAGTTCGGATTTACTCCGTGCTCCTCGCGATAGCCCGGTACCATCTTGTCGGCGACCTTGCCTGGCGCATACTGGCCGCGCACCACCCACTGCGCCACCATTTCCAGATTGAACGGACGAATTGACTGCAGCACCTTGAGCTTCTCATTGCGCACGGCGGTGGCGTCAAACGATGCGGGCGGTTCGACGGCCACCAGCGAGGTGAGCTGCAAGACGTGGCTTTGAATCATGTCGCGCAGCGCCCCCGCGGTTTCGTAAAAGCCCCCGCGACGCTCCACACCCAGCGTTTCGGATGCGGTGATCTGGACGTGATCCACGTAATTGCGATTCCACAGCGGCTCGAAGATGCCGTTCCCAAAGCGGAGGACCAGCAGATTCTGCACCGTGTCTTTGCCCAGGTAATGATCGATGCGGTAAACCTGTTTTTCCTCAAAGACATTCAGAACGATTTTGTTCAGTTCTTTCGCGGTGGCCAGGTCGCGTCCAAACGGCTTCTCAATGATGATCCGCACCCACGAATTGGGATTCAAGGGATGCGCAAGGCCGGCGCGGCCCAGTTGTTCGACGATGCTCGGATATACTTCCGGCGGCGTGGACAAATAGAACAGCCGATTGCCGCCCAGCTGCTTTTGTTGTTCGAGTTCCGCCAGGCGTTTGGCCAGTTGCGTGTAGGCGTTCTGGTCGTTGTAATCGCCCGCGGCATAGAAAAGATTTGCCGCGAAGTCATCCCACTTGGCCGCATCCGGAGGGCCACCTTCGCCGATAGTTTTGGCCGCCTCGCCAGCCATCGAGCGAAATGATTCATCGGTCATGGGCGTGCGCGCGAAGCCGACGATCGCGTAGCGTTCGCCGAGCGCCCTGTACTGCGCCAGATCGAACATCGCGGGGATCACTTTGCGTTTCGCAAGGTCGCCCGAAGCACCAAACAGGACCACAGTAACAGGTTCAGCAACGCCGCCATAGATGGAGCCTGAGCGATTGTTTTCTTCGGGCATGAACCCCTCCTGGGGGAATACGGCACAAAATTGGATGCCAAACAGCTGGAAAACTATACCGCAATCCCAAGGGATTTCAGGTCGGCAAGGAGTTGCGGGGCGTTCTGATGGTGAACCACGTTCATGCCCAGGCGGCGCGGGTTCTCGAGATTCAAAAGGCGGTCGTCAATGAAGACGCATTCTTCCGCGGGCCGCTGAGTCACTTCCAGAGCGATACGGAAAATGGTCTCTTCCGGCTTGCGCGAATGGAGGTAACAGGAACTGAAAAAGGCGGTGAAGTCTTTTCGCAGGTTGAAGGCCTCGATGCGGTAATTGTTAAGCTCCAGAGGCTCGTTGTTGATGGAGGCGATCAGGTATTTGCCGGTGCGCGCGGCTTCCGAAAGGACGGCGCGCGTCTCGGGATATTCCCTGGATTGCGCAAACATGTAGGCGGTGAACTCTTCGCGCGTAAAAGTACGCGGCCGGTAAAAGAGAGTGCGGTCCAGATACTGATCGAGGGTGATCTGGCCGGAATCAAATGCCGGAAACGAAAGATCGTGGCGATCCTGGAAATCCTCCCAGTCGAGCTGGAAGGCTTGCGCGGCTGCCCGCCGGGATTCGCGGTCCCAACCGTTGGTCAGGATGACGCCACCGATGTCCCAGAACAGGGTGGTGATAGTCGGCAAGTACAGCCTCCAAGAGAAGCCATAGAGAAATATCAGAAGTGCTGACGGGACGGAAGGAAAAAGATGAGGGCGGAGGTCACTGGCCGCAAGCGACCTGCCACAACAGGCGCTCGGGGATGGGCGCGAACCGGCTTGCAACGAATGGATGGGCTGGCGGAGAATGGAGCTTGGTGGAGGCATTCATGGCAAACGATAGCTGCGACCCGACGCCCATGCCCAGCGAACCGGTGAAGCCCGGAGCGCGTATGGTGCATTGTGTGAAATTCGGGAAAGAAATGCCGGGACTGGATCGCGTGCCGTGGAAAGGCGAAATCGGCAAGCGCGTGTATGAGAACGTCTCCAAGGACGCATGGAAACTCTGGCTGGAGTATTCCAAGATGGTGATGAACGAATATCGCCTGAATCCGCTCGATCCGAATTCCCAGAAAATCATGGAAGAGCAGATGGAACAATTCTTCTTTGGCGAAGGCGCGAAGCTGCCGGAAGGATACGTGGCCCCCAAAGCCAAGGGGTAGTCCTCACCGGCGGGCTTCCGGACAATCTCGTGTAGCGAGCTCATGATGAATGTTGGATTCTTCAAGCATCCGTGTCGGATGCCCTAAGAATGACATCGTCGGCTCTTCTTGGTGAACCGTGGAATCGCGCTCTCACGTCTTCATGCCCGACCAGGACCAGGGTGACTACGCTAGCGATCAGATTGTGCCTTGCCGGCCAACGGGTGTTCGACGGGAAGGCGCTGGGTGAGCTTGAAATGCAGCCTGGCGTGGGCTTGGCGTAAGGCAGCTTCGACGCTTGCCGGATCATTGGCGCGCGCAAACAGGAAGCCCAGGTAGCTCGAACCTTCCGGCCATGCTGCCAGGTAGTCGTGGAGTCGCGCTGTAATTTCGAGGCTGGTGATGCCCGCGACACGCTTGGCGTCCTCTTCCCCCTCGACTTTTTCGAGAATGCCGCTTTCGGGAACCGGGATCATCATGACGCCCGATGCCGCAGACTCGCGTTCGGCACGGGAACCGGGCAGATGGAGCGCATGCCGCAACAGGAGTTCTTCCAGGCCGATCAGTTCCGTCGTGTCAGGAATCTTGAACCGCAAAGCTTGCGCGCAGAGCCCACCGATGGGGCGCGGCGCGAGTTCAACCGGCCATACGCCGTCGTCATTCAAGCGGAATTCCGCGTGAACCGGTCCGTGGGTCAACCCGAGTGCGCGCACCGAATCCAGAAACGACTGTTGGATGGCATGTTGCTCTTTGGCAGCCAAACGCGACGGCGTCACGTAAATCGTTTCCTCGAAATACGGGCCCTCGAGCGGGTCGGGCTTGTCAAAAATCGCCAGGATGCGCGGCTGGCCCTCCGTGATCAGCCCCTCGACGGCTACTTCCCTGCCCGGAAGATAGCCTTCCACCAGCATGCGATCCAGGCCGGGCTCGTGCGTGGCGCGAATCTCCGGCGATTCGAGCAGATGCTTCAGCCGGATTGTCCCGGCAAGAAATTCGTCGCGATTGTTGACGCGCAAAACTCCCTGGCTCGCGGAAAGCGAAAGCGGCTTGAGCACGCAGGGAAAGGCAATGCCCAGCAGAGCAGGCTCGGGGGACGGGTGCAACGCAACGCTGCGAAAGGCCGGCACAGGAAGACCGGCATGGCGCAGAACTTCACGCGTTCGGAGTTTGTTGCGGCACGCTTCGACCGCGGCTGGATGATTGTGTAGGATTCCGAGAAAGCGCGCGACGTAAGCCGCGGCAGGTCCCGGGCGGTCGCCAATCGCGAGAATGCCGTCGACAGGCAATTCGCGCTGCGCTTGCAGCACGGAATGTGCCGCTGCCTCGGCGTTCTCGAAATGAACACCAATCGCACGATCGTTCCAAGGATCGTCAAGACGGTTGCAGCGATCCGTCACGAAGGCCAGGTCAACGCCGAGCTTTTCCGCAGCAGCATTGAACATGCGGGTCTGGTAACCGAGTTTTGTGGCGAAAAGTAAGAGACGTTTGCGCGCGCTCATAGGCTTAGTCTGCGGTCGATTTCATTCTGGCACAAATCCATCAGACAAAAGTTTCGGCTTGGCGCACCGCTTCTTTGGCCTTTGCGATGGGGACCAACTGGTCCCGCGTGGGCTCTGCTCAACAGTACCAGGGCTCATTGAGGTACGGCACGGTGGCGCGCGAAGCAAGCAGTGGCACCAACGCCGGTTCCTGCACGGAGTTACCGGCGGCGAGATTCGCAGCGCGCCAGATTCGCTGGAATGTCGCAGCGCGGCCGCGCTGCAGTTTTTCGCTGGCGGCAACAATGTCCTGCACTTCTTCGGCGAGAGCGTCGACGCCCGGATTTGCATGCTTCCAGGGATAGACCAGGGCCTGAGCATCAAAAGGACCGACGAGTTTTCGAATCTCGTGTAGCTCAAACAGCTTGGACGCAGGTGGGATCAACAAACGGATTCCCATTTGAATGGGCGCCACCGCTTCAATCAATTCAAGGCGCTGCAATTGTTCCAACAGGTCGAGGTACTGGCGGAATGTTGTCCACGGCGTAAACGGGACGAAGGTGGGTTGCAACGTGATGCCAGCGCGACGGCATTCGTCCACGACGCGAAAGAAATCCGCTCGGGTGTGATTCTTTTGGAGTTTTGGCAGCGTGGCATCGTCCAGCGATTCCACGGCGGAAACAATGAACAGGCATCCGGTTGTCCGCAGCGAGGGCAGTAGGTCGGCATGTTTCAGAAGATGCTCGACCTTGATCGTTACGTCGTAGCTAAGCTGCGGGAATTCGCGATGCACGGCTTGTACCAGCGGTATCGCGTGGCCCACACCATTAAAGAAGTCGGGGTCGCCAAAGGTGAGGTGCTGCGCGCCGGCAGCAACCTGCTGACGGATGTCCGCAAGCACAACTTCGCGATCGACAATCCGAAAGACGCCATTGTAGACCGGTACAATCGGGCAGTGACGGCAAAGATGCTTGCAGCCGCGGCTCGCTTCGGTGTAGCCGGCGACGCGATGCTCTCCATGCGGCAAAACCAGATGCGCGTAGGACCGGAGCGACGGCAAGCCGTCGCGGTCGGGTATTTGAAAACGCAAACGAGCCAGTGAGACACTGGAATCGAGCGAATCAAGCGACGGGGTTGCGGACAGGCGCTCCGCCAGATCGACCAGGGCCGGTTCGAATTCGCCGCCCAACAGGCTTTTCACGCCATGGGAGGCAAAACTCTCCGCGGTGAGCGTGGCGTACAAACCATAGGCACAGAAATGCGCCTGGGGATTCATGCGGCGCAGCGGTTCCAGCAATTGCAGAATCAGCCGTGAGGCCGTGTGCATCGGCGCATAGAAGGCGATCAGCCCGGCTTCGCGGACGGCCTGTTCATTCAGCGGAGCACGCGAAAGATCCAGGCAAGTGACCTGGTGGCCGCGCTGGCGCAACCATGCCGCGGGCGAAGCCAGACCAAACGGCTGCCGGCCCATCTCGTACGTCGAGATAAGAACAATCTTCACGATGATCTATTATAGCGGCTCCGCGACTCGGCACGATTTCGGTTATTATAGAAGCTCTATCAGCGCCTGAAAGGATGGATGGCATGCCCATCTCCGCAGCAAATTCCTTCAATACGCGCGACAAACTGAATGTCGGCGCGCAAGTCTTCGAGATTCAGCGCCTGGAAAAACTGGAAGAGCAAGGCCTGAGCCACATCGAGAAACTTCCCTTTTCTCTCCGCATCCTGCTAGAAAACCTGCTGCGATTTGAGGACGGGCGATTTGTGCACGCGGAGGACATCAAATCGCTGGCAAAGTGGACGCCGAACGGTCCGGAAAAAGAAACTGCGTTTATGCCGGCGCGTATTTTGCTTCAGGACTTTACCGGCGTGCCCGCGATTGTGGACCTGGCGACGATGCGCGAAGCCATGCACAAGATGGGCGGACATCCGAAGCGCATCAATCCGCTGTTTCCCGCGGAACTGGTAATCGATCACTCGGTGCAAGTGGACAGTTTCGGCAGCGCGAATTCGTTTGGACTGAATGCCGAGTTGGAATTTCAGCGCAACGTGGAGCGTTATGCATTTTTGCGTTGGGGGCAGACAGCGTTTCGCAATTTTAAGGTTGTGCCGCCGGACACGGGCATCTGCCACCAGGTGAACATCGAATTTCTGGCACGGGTGGTTTGCTCGATGCCGAACGGCAACCGGCTGGAAGCGTTTCCGGATTCACTGGTGGGCACGGACTCACACACCACGATGGTGAATTCGCTCGGCGTGTTCGGGTGGGGCGTTGGCGGAATTGAAGCAGAGGCGGCAATGTTGGGCCAGCCGCTCTCGATGCTGGTGCCGCAAG
The DNA here is from genome assembly GCA_963804635.1 of Candidatus Acidiferrales bacterium. Taxonomy (GTDB): domain Bacteria; phylum Acidobacteriota; class Terriglobia; order Acidiferrales; family UBA7541; genus Acidiferrum. The sequence goes on along the minus strand of CAWDRK010000036.1, from coordinate 66,928 downwards.
TGGTCGGGTTCAAGTTGCACGGGCGCTTGAAGGAAGGCGCGACGGCAACGGACCTGGTGCTGACGGTTACGGAAATCCTGCGAAAGAAAGGCGTCGTCGGGAAGTTCGTGGAGTTTTTCGGGTCAGGCTTAACGAGCTTGAGCGTGCCCGACCGCGCCACCATTGCCAACATGGCGCCGGAATATGGCGCAACGATGGGTTTCTTCCCTGTGGACGACGAAACGCTGGCGTATTTACGATTCACGGCGCGATCGCACGAACAAATTGCCCTGGTGGAGGCGTATTGCAAGGAGCAGATGCTGTTCCGCACGGATGTGACGCCGGACCCGGTTTACAGCGACGTTTTGGAACTGGATCTAGGCAGCGTGGAAGCGACGGTGGCCGGACCGAAGCGTCCGCAGGATCGCGTGGCGTTGAAGAATGCAAAGTCGTCGTTCAGTAAAGTGGTGGAAGGACAGCCCACCAAGCACGTTGCGGTGAAAAACAACGGTGACGCGTTTGAGTTGTCAAGCGGCGCGGTAGTGATCGCGGCGATTACGAGTTGCACGAATACATCGAATCCGTCGTTGATGCTGGGCGCGGGTTTGTTGGCGAAAAAGGCGGTTGAGCGCGGCTTGCAGGTGAAGCCGTGGGTGAAGACCAGCCTTGCGCCAGGCTCCAAAGTTGTTACCGATTATTTGAATGCATCGGGATTGATGACCTATTTGGAAAAACTGAAATTCCATGTGGTTGGCTACGGCTGCACAACCTGCATCGGGAACAGTGGACCGCTGCCGGAAGCGATTGGCGCCGCGATCAAAGAAAACAACATGGTGGCGGTGGCGGTGCTCAGCGGAAATCGCAACTTTGAAGGGCGCGTGCACCCGCTGGTGCGCGCTAATTATCTGGCCTCACCGCCGCTGGTGGTTGCGTATGCGCTTGCGGGACGCATGGACATGGATTTGACCACCGAAGCGTTGGGAAACGATACGGCCGGGAAACCCGTGTACCTGCGGGACATTTGGCCGACGGCGCAGGAGGTGGAAACGACGGTGCGCTCGGCAGTGACCAAGGAGCAGTATCGCAAAACGTACAGCGAGGTGTTTGAAGGCGACGCGCACTGGAAGGCGATGCCGGTTCCGGAGGGCGACCTTTATCAGTGGGATGCGAATTCGACGTACATCAAACTGCCGCCGTACTTCGAGAACATGCCGAAGAAGCCGGCACCTCTGGCGGACATTCACGGAGCGCGGGTGCTGGCGGTGCTGGGCGACAGCGTAACCACGGATCACATTTCGCCTGCTGGCTCGATTGCGGTTGATTCTCCGGCGGGAAAATATCTGATTGCGCACGGTGTGAAGGCGCACGAATTCAATTCCTATGGCGCGCGGCGCGGAAATCATGAAGTCATGATGCGCGGTACGTTCGCGAATATCCGGCTGCGTAACCAGCTTGCGTCGGGCACGGAGGGAAGCTGGACGTTGCACTTGCCGGACGGCGAGAAGGTGTTCATCTACGACGCCGCGGTGAAATATCGCGAAGAGGGCGTGCCACTGGTGGTGGTGGCGGGGAAAGAATATGGATCAGGGTCGTCGCGCGACTGGGCCGCAAAAGGCACGCGATTGCTGGGCGTGCGCGCGGTGATCGCGGAGAGCTTCGAGCGCATTCACAGGAGCAATCTCGTTGGCATGGGCGTGCTGCCGCTGGAGTTCAAATCAGGGGAGACTCGCGAATCGCTGGGCCTGACTGGGCATGAAGTGTTTGAGATCGAAGGAGTGGCTTCAATGACGCCTCGAGGAGCTGTGACGGTGCGCGCGAAGGCGCCGGATGGAAAAGAAAAGAAGTTCGTGGCGACGGTTCGCGTGGATACGCCGGAGGAACTTTTGTATTATCAGCACGGCGGCATTCTGCAGTATGTGCTGAGGAATTTACTGGAGTAGTGACTCGTGGCTCGTGATTCGTGAAGAGAACCACCACGAGTTCCACATGAAGTGTCAACTTTCCTTTTTTGGAGAGCGGCGGTTCGCCGCCGCTCTTTGGGGAGTTGTGGTGCTTCGTAATCGACCTTTGCAGTGACGGTTCATCGGCAAAAGCGGGAGCCAGCTCCCGCGCTCCAACGATGTTTGCCGGAGAGTCGCGGGAAACCCGAGACCTACCCTTGCATCAAGCAAACCCGCAAGGATGGGGCACGCAAAATCATCCTGGAGTTTACCTTCCCCCCACCCGGGTGGAAACAATTCTGGCGGAGTGGTGTCTAATGCTGTGGACCCGCCCCTATGAGGGAGTCGTTTTGCCGGTTGGCGCGAGATTCGGGTTCTGATCCTGCCTGGTGCGACCCTGACGCTCGAGGGAGTCACCCATGAAACATTCCGCGATATGTTGCGTGCTGCTTGAAGTTGTTCTCGCCAGTTCAACTGCCGTTGCCGCGCAAGTTCTCAATTCGCAGTACGACAATTTGCGCACCGGCGCCACGCTAAGCGAAAAGATCCTGACGCCACAAAACGTGAACGCGAATCAGTTCGGGAAGCTAGGCGCGTTCAAAGCTGACGGGGCGGTTTATGCGCAGCCGTTGTATGTGCCATCCGTGGAGATTCCCGGCAAGGGAAAACACGACGTGATTTTCGTCGCGACCGAGCACGACAGCGTGTACGCGTTTGATGCGGAGCGCCCAGGCGATCCGCCATTGTGGCAAGTCAGCTTGCTGGACAAAAAGCGGGGCGATTCGCCTCTTTCCGCAGGAGACGTGCAATGCCCTTTCATCCAGCCGGAAATCGGAATCACTTCAACGCCAGCGATCGACCTGAAAACGGGCACGCTATATGTGCTGGCGCGCACAAAGATCAGCCACACATTTAGCGATAGCGAATATTTTCAGCATTTGCACGCGCTGGCGATCACTACGGGGGTGGAAAAGTTCGGCGGTCCCAAGCTGATTACCGCATCCGTCCCAGGAAAAGGGGCTGGTTCTTCAGGTGGGCAAGTGCGTTTTGATGCGTTGCTCGAAAATCCGCGCGCTTCGTTGGTGCTGGTGAATGGCGCTGTGATTCTGACCTGGGCGTCGTCGTGCGACCGCGCGCCCTATCATGGCTGGGTGATGGCGTACGATGCGGACACGCTCGTGCAAAAGGCGGTGCTGAACGTCACTCCCGACGGCGAGGAAGGCGGGATCTGGGCGAGCGACACAGGGCCAGGGGTCGACGCGAGCGGCGACATTTACGTGCCGACCGGCAACGGAACGTTCGATGCAGCAATGGGAGGGCGCGATTATGGCGACTCAGTGCTGAAGCTTGCGGTGCATGGTTCGTCGCTGGTGATTCGCGACTACTTCACTCCGTACGATCAAGCTCACCTAAACAATACGGACGCCGATCTGGGCTCGAGCGGCCCGACACTTTTGCCAGACCAGCCTGGGCCACATCGTCACCTGCTGCTGCAACCCACCAAGGGCGCCGAGATCTACGTGATCGATCGCGACGAGATGGGCCAGTTCCACAGCGAAGGCGATGCTGTAGTGCAGCGGATCGGGATGAGAGGGGGCGGCTACGGCGCGATGGCGTACTGGAATGGGCACGTTTTCTTTGCTTCTAGCGATGACTACCTGCGAGACTACGCCATCGAAAAGGGCCGTCTCATTTTGAACAAATCATCACGAATGAAATTCGCGAATCCCGGCGCTACGCCTTCAGTTTCGGCGAGCAACGCCGAGAATGCGGTTGTTTGGGCGGTGGCAACAAGAACATGGAATGGCGAAGAGCAGCGAGCGGTGCTGTATGCATTCGACGCAACCAACATTGAGCAGCCGATTTACAGCTCGGAACAGAACAGCACACGCGATCGGGCAGCATTGGCCACGCGATTTGTGATCCCGGTGGTGGTGAATGGACGCGTGTATGTGGGGACACGAGGCGAAGTGGATGTGTATGGTCTGTTGAAATAGCGATGGAGCGAAATTCAACAAACCGCTTCAGAAATATGAGCCGGGGGAGTGAGACAAAAAGAAACCCAAGACCCACCCTTGCAGAAACCAAAACCGCAAGGATGGGGCATCCAAAGTCGTCATCGCGATTGTGTTCAGGCCCGCTACGAAAGAGGAAAAGAGATCCCTCGCTGCGTGAACCGGTGGGCCTAAAGACGACGCGAAGAAAAAGCCGGCTCGCTGCGCTCGGGATGACAGATTAGCAATGAGGACAATTAGCATCGCGGTGTAAGGCCACCGTTACCAAGCCGAGAGTAACCAAACCGACCTGAAGGTCGGCCGCTACAAAGACAAACCAGGAAAAAACATACACTTTGAGGCACGGGGATGGCGGGGGACAGGATGGCGGCGTGAAGCCAGCTGTACAAGAAGCAGGGACTTTCAGACTTACGCGGCTCGTACAAGCCAACGATTGAGGATCGGTTGAGATTCCGGAGTGCGGTCGAGGAGAGTTACGCTTGCGCCGATATTTGGAGTGGAATGAACGGTCTTTGCGCGGGTCTGGAACAGGGCGTCGCCAGATTCGATTGTCAGGACGACGACGGGATCCACAGGAAACGGATTCATCATGCCCAGGTAGCATCCGTGCAAGGAGTTCGCTGACGCGAGAAGGGACTGCTGGCGCTAAGGCACTCCCGGTCCCACACGGAAGAGATTCGCGGCGTTGGTGCGTCAGGGGCGGAATTTGGATTTTGCGGGATTGGGCTGCGGTCGGGTTCGGAGCGAGAAGAACAGGACTGCGCCGGCCAGGACAGAGAGGACGCTGGCGGTTTGGGCGTTGGACATGCCGAAGAAGGAGCGCGGGTTGATACGGATGATTTCGACGAGGAAGCGGGCAATGCCAGTAAGAACAAGGTAGAGAGCGAAGAGTTGGCCGGCGGATCTTGAATTGCGGAGCCAGAGTGAGCCGAGGTACCAGAGCAAAGCGCCGATGGCGGACCAGATGAGGAGTTCGTAGAGCGGTGCAGGATGAACCTTGCAGTTCGCGGAGGCGCCCCACTCGACGCAGGTTTGCGTGGTGGGAACAACACCGTTGGGAAAGCTCATGCCCCAGGGAAGATTGGTGGGCCTGCCATAGTCGCCATCGCCGGAAAGAAAGCAGCCGATGCGGCCGATGGCGTAACCGAAAGAGGCAGCAGGAGTGCAGGCGTCAAGGAATTGCCAGAAGGGGAGTTTGGCGCGATGGCCGAGATAGAGCATGGCGCCGAAGCCGCCGAGGAATCCACCGAACCAGGCAAAGCCGTAGCGAGTGAAGATCAGCGCGATGGGATTGGCGAAGAATTCAGCGGGCGATTCGAGGAGATGGTAAAGCTTGGCGCCCGCGATGCCCGCAACGCCAGCCAGGGTGATCATGCTGAAGGCATCGGCTTTCAGGCCCCGGCGGACGAAATCGGCATGCAGAATGTAGGCGGCGACGATGAGGCCAAGCGCGACCATCAGGCCGAAGGTGGGAATTTGGAAAGGACCTAGATGTAGGTAAGGAATCATGAAATGTGTGAGAGAGCGCGCACAGGAAAGTATACACGAGGTGGAGAGGCGAGAAGGCGCACGGGGATTGCAGTGATTGAGGTAGAACAGAAATTTTGCCACGATCCCTCTGCTGCGCGTCGGCTGAAAGACGCCGACGCTCGGGTCGGGATGACAGCGGAGAAGATGTCGGAGTCCTCAGAGGCTGAAGCCCTTTTTTTGATGGCGTAATGTCGGACCTGAAGGTCCGACTCCTAAGAAAAAGACAACCCAAGTTGAAAAAAAGCATGCCGCGCGTTGTTCGGGATAACAAAAAGCAAACCCAGGAGCGGACCGCCTCGGAAGGCGGTCCCGTGAGAACCAAAAAACGCTACTTCAGCGGCCCAAGGCGCATTGAATTTTTGGGAGTTACGGCACCACTGAAGTCCTGCCCCGAAAAACAGACGTTCTCACACAGACCCTGCAGGTCGGCCAGTACAGAACCTGGGCGTGGACGCTACCGGGACTTTGGGCGGCGATGGAGGAGCAGGCCGATGGCTAGCCAGGAGGAGAGGGCAATCCATTCGGCGACGGAGAAGTGGCCGGGGAAGATAGGGAGAAGCTTCATCAACATGAAGAGGAGAGATATGAGGATGCCGAGAGTGGCGATGAGGCGCAGGCGAGGAGACGGCTCGACAAGAAAGAAGGATAGACAGGTGGCGAACCATCCAAAAGCCGAGGCCATGGAACCGACTTCGGTGACGGGAACGAGGATGGCGTCGCCAAGAAGCAGTCCGATGAGGGTGCCGAAGGTGACTCCAAAGATGGCCACGGTCGGCGAGAGGTAGTTGGGATGAATGGAGGCGAACGCGGGATGGATGGTGCCGCGACGGCCGAAAGCGAACACCAGGCGAGTCGAAGCAACAAAGTTGCCGTTGAAGATTTGGAAAAGCGCGAGAAGGCAAATGGCCAGGATCACGCGAACCAGCCAGACGCTGTGAGTGCCGTGCTCGAAGGCGATGGCAGTGGTAAAGCGGCGCCCGAGGAGACTCTGCCAGGGAGCGATGTAGGAGACTGCGCCAACGGCAAGAACATAGAAGCCTGCGCCGACGAGCAGAGCCATAGAAATTGCCTTGAAGAAGTTCTGCGGTGGGAAGCCGGGATGCGCTTCTTCGGCGGCTTTGGGGACGGATTCAAAGCCGGTGACGAAGTAGGGCACGATTTGCAGGGCCAGAAAGATGGAAGCGAGCGGAGCGTGGCTGAAGAGCGGCTTGAGATTCCCGGTTGAGCCGGTGCGCGCGCTGATGACCACGAGGAGGAGAAAGATGGCGAGGACACAGGAGGTGGCCCAACTCTGAAACGTGGCGCTGGCACGGATGCCGCGATAGTTGAGGAAAGCGAGGAGCAGAGTGACGGCCAGGCCGAGAACGAGGCGAGGAAGAAAAACGGGCTGGCCGGCAAAGCGATAGAGTTCGAAGGTATCGAGCTGGGGAAAAATGTAGGCGGCAAGCTTTCCAACGACCACGGCTTCCCAAGGACAGACGATGAAGTAGGCGAGAAGCATGATCCAGCCGGTGAAATAGCTGACGAGTGGAGGGAAGACTTGCGCGGTGTAGGCCGCTTCGCCGGCGGCGTCGGGAAGGCGGCGAACCCACTGGCCGTAGATGTAGCCGACAGGAAGAAGAAGGATGCCACCCAGGCCGAAGCCAAGCATGGCGCCAAGAGGGCCGCCGCGTGCGAGCCAGTCGTCCATGAGGACGACCCAGCCGGTGCCGATCATGGTGCCAAAGCCGAGGGCAAAATAGTTGGCGAGGGTGAGTTTGCGGGCGAGAGTGGGCATTGCAGCAGAAGATATCAGATATCAGGGACCAGAGAGCAGGAAACGGGGAGTTGCCGGACGATTGGTCCGGTTGGAATCGGGGAGGGTGAAATTCTTCGGGCATCCTCGTCGGATGCGCAGAATCACATGTCACTCTCCTGCGAGGAGAGGCAAGGGCGCCCGCCTCAGAAGGCAGCCGCTACAAAGGCTGATCGTCGTCATTCTGGTGGTCGTCGTTGAATTGGTTGCGTTTCCTGTAGGCCATCCAGGTGATGGCGATGCAGATGATCATGGGAGGAAAGACGAGGACGAGGATACCGCTGCGGAGGGCCTGGATCATGCGCGAGCCGGAGGCGGCGGCCTGAGTGTAGCAAAGGGCGCAGTTCTGGGCGAAGGTGACGGTCGGAAGGAGCAGTACGGTTGCCAATCGCCCGAGATGAGTGGTGATGTTCATGACGCGTTGCTCCTGAGAAAGATATCAGACATCAGGGATCAGGAAACTGCAGAGTCGCTGAAATCTAGTTTATCTTCGTCGCAGAACCCACCGGGCAAGACAGAAATTGCTTCAAGCACAAGCCAGGAGAGATTCCTCGTTCCGCAGACGCCATTCGGAATGACGGGATCGTTCATTTTCATTTGAAAAGCACATGCCTCGATTCGCTGGGGGATGACAATCCTTCATTCGAGAGCGTTCACAATTGAAATTTTCCGTTAGCTGCGACGACGAATTCTCCATCAGACAACTTGTTGAGACAGCCGGCTACTGCTGAAAAGAGTGCATGCGCAGAAGGCGGAAGCTGTCGGACCAGATCATGTTCATCATGAGAAGAACGAAGATGGTGGCCGGGATGAGTGAGAGGAAGAGGCTGCGACGTTCCTCGGCAAGATGCATGAAGTACATGAGGCCGAGACCGGCACTGCAAAGAGCCAGACCGAGGAGAATGGTAACGAGGAAGCCGGTGGAGAAGTGCTGAAAGGAGAGGAAGACTTCCACCAGGAAAATGGCCAGCAAGACAAAGTAGACCGGAAGATATTTGCGGATCACGTTTCCCGAAGAACTTGCGGCACTCATGGTGAGTCTCCTTCACTGGACGAAGATTTAGTGCGCGATATTCGTGAGATAGACGAGGGGGACGACGAACATCCAAACAAGGTCAACGAAATGCCAGTACAGGCCCATGGTTTCGACGTGGCCGGGAGTAAGGCGGTCGCGGGAATAAAGCGCGGCGACGACGAGCATGGCGATGACGCCGCCGATGACGTGGAGCAAGTGCAGACCGGTGACGGTGAAGAAGGATTGGCCAAACACGCCGGAGCTGATGGTGATTTTGCGGGCGAAAAGGTCGAACCACTCGCGGATGTGCAGGGCGGCGAAAAGAATGCCGAGGAACATGGTGGAGTAGAGGAAGCGCATGGCTTTGGGCTTGTCGCCGGCTTTGGCGGAATCGACGGCGCCGAGCATGGTCAAGCTGCTGGTGATGAGGATGAAGGTCATGATGATGACGTTGATGACGCTGGAGGACTCAAACGGGCGGACCCAGTTGGGAGTGGCGACGCGGAGATAGCCGTAGGCAAAGAGAAAGGCGCCGAAGGTGACCGCGTCGGAGATGATGAAGAGCCACACGGTGAGCTTACGCGAAGGAATCGCGTAAGGAGAAGGTTCCATCAGGGCTTCGTGTCCGTGCATCGCGACGTCAGACTCGCTCATCGTTTTCTCCCTCGCATCGAACTACAGCTTGAAGCGGCACAGCAAGAACAGGTAAAGCCAAAGAACACCGATAAAGTGCCAGTAGATGGCGGTGTTGTCGAAAAAGCTGCGTCGGACGGCCGAACGCGCGGCGATCAAGCGGGCAGCAAGGTAAACGAGGGCCAGGATTCCCGCAAGAGCGTGGAGAACGTGGATAAAAGTGAGGACGTAGAAGAAAGAGCTGTTGGGATTGCTGGCGAGGTAGACGCCCTGGGCGCGGAGTTGCTGCCAAGCGAAATATTGGCCGACGCAAAAGGCCACGCCGAGAAAGAGCGCAAGCAAAAGCAAGGTGGAACTCTTGCGCGCGCTGCCGGGTTGGATCAAGCGGCCGGGGGCAAGAGCACGACGAGAACATTCCAGCGCAGCACTGCTGGCGAGAAGGACGAAGGTGTTGAGGTAAAGCACGGAGGGCAAAGCCAGGTGGCCCCAGTCCGTGGTGCCTTCGCGCACGAACAGGGCGCTGGTGAACGCGGCGAAGGACATGGTAATGGCGAAGATGCCGACCCAGATGCCGCTGCGGGAAGCGCGATCGGCGTTCGAGGCGACGGCGACCTGTCCCGCCGCTCGGCGATTTTGCGAGATCGCCACGGAATGCGAGTTGATTGTCGTAGCCATGCTTAAGACCTTGCACCCTTTCTGAAACGAAGCGTCCCCGGAGCGAATGAAGCACACGCTCGAGGAGATCGAGCGTTAATCACCGCCGGCAGCCTCGGGTGAATCCTGCATGATGAAATCGCCCTTAGAGCCGTTGACGCCGTACTGATAGGGATCGTGATAGACGACCGGGTGGTGGCCACCAAAATTATTCCACGGCGGAGGAGAAGGAATGCTCCACTCGAGCGAGGTGGCGTTCCAGGGATTGTCGGGAGCGGGAGCGCCTTTGAAGCGGCTATAGATGAGGTTGAAGAGGAAAATGAACTGGGAAGCGCCGGTGATGAGAGCGCAGATGGTGATGAACTTGTGGAGGGAGATGTATGGAGCCATGAAGTCGTCGACGAAAGACTGGTAGCGACGAACGTTGCCAACGATACCGAGATAGTGGAAAGGCATGAAGATGCAGTAGGCGCCAATGAACGTGAACCAGAAATGGATTTTGCCGAGCGTCTCGTTCATCATGCGGCCGGACATTTTGGGGAACCAGAAGTACGTGCCGGCAAAAACGCCGAAGAGCGAAGCGACACCCATCACGAGATGGAAGTGGCCGACGACGAAATAGGTGGCGTGAAGATAGATGTCAATGGAAGGTTGCGCAAGGAAAAAGCCGCTGACACCGCCGCTGACGAACATGGAGATGAACCCGAGAGCGAAGAGCGACGCAGAATTGATCTGTATGTTGGCGCCATAGAGGCTGCCTAGCCAGATGAGAGTGAGAACCGTCGCCGGGATGGTGATGGTAAGAGTGGGGAAGGAAAACGCCAGGCTGGACAGGGGATTCATGCCGCTGACGAACATGTGGTGTCCCCAGACCATGTAGCTGAGGAAACCGATGGACATCATGGAATAGATGACGACTTTGGCGGAGAGCAGGGGCTTGCGCATGCTGTTGATGAGGATATGCGAGACGATGCCCATGGAAGGAAGAATGGCGATATAGACTTCCGGGTGGCCGAAGAACCAAAAGAGATGCTGCCAGAGGAGAGGCGAGCCACCGGAATGCGGCTGAACGCGATCGCTGAGAACCAGACCGGCAGGAATGAAGAAACTGGTGCCCGCGTGGCGGTCGAGGATCAGCAGAACGCAGGCGGGAAGTAGAACCGCGAATGCAAGAAGACCGATACAGGAAGTGATGAACCACGCCCAGGTACAGAGAGGCATGCGCATGAAGGTCATGCCCTTGGCGCGCAAATCGAGGGTGGTGGCGATGAAATTGAGAGCGCCGAGCAAAGAAGCGATACAGAAAATGGCAATAGAAATTCCCCAGAGGCTGGCTCCATATTGCATGCCGGGCCCGGCGTCCTTGCCGACGGCGCTGAAAGGAGCGTAGCTGGTCCAACCGGAGATGGGTGGGCCATCAGGAATGAAGAAGGCGGCGATCAAGACGACGAAGGCGAGGAGGGTGGTCCAGAAAGACATCATGTTGAAGCGCGGGAAGGCCATATCTTCGGCGCCGATCTGGATGGGGAGAAAATAATTGCCGAAGGCCGCGAAGGGCGCGTTGGTGAGGACGAAGAAGACCATCAACGTGCCGTGCATCGTGAGGAGAGAGAGATAGTATTCGGGCGTCATCACGCCACCGGGGGCGCCAGCCTTGGAAAGCAATTCGAGACCGGGAATTTTGGCGCTGGGCCAGACCAAGTGAATACGCATCAGCCAGGAAAGAAACATGCCCACAAAAACAGCCACAAGGGCAAGAGCAAAGTACTGTTTGCCGATGACTTTGTGGTCCAGGCTGAAGACATGCTTCCGGATGAAACCTTCCGGAGGAGCGTGAACATGAGCCGGTTGAGCTGAAGCTTCCTGCATCGAATCACCTCGTCAAAAAACGCCCCGAGGTGCGGCGAGGGTGCTAGACCGCCGCACAGCGAGGGACATTTGCTGCTACTGGGCCGACTGATCCTTCAACCACTTTTCGTAATCGGGCTGCGCCATCACGTTCATATACGCCTTCATGTTGTAGTGCCCCAAACCGCAAAGCTGGGTGCAAACAATTTCATATTTGCCGATTCTTGTAGGAGTGAAGTGGATGGAAAGGTCGAGGCCGGGCACAAAATCCTGCTGAATGCGAAGTTCGCGAACGTAGAAGGAATGGCCAACGTCTTTGGCGTGCATGAGCAGTTGAATTTCGTGATCGACGGGAACTACGAGTTCAGCAGAGACGATATCGTCGCGAGCCGGCACGTCGTTCTCCGGATCGAGCCCGAAGTAGTTCTGACTTCCTTCATCGATTTTTTCGGGATGAATGACGCCGAATTTACCGTCGGGCCCGGCGTAGCGGAAATAGTAGGCAAACTGTTCGGCCTGCACCTGAATTTGAATGGCGCCGGGTTTGGGTGAACTGAAGTAGACGTTGGCCCAGGCCTTCTGGCCCATCACACCGAGAGCGAAGATTTCCGTGCCAACAAGGACAAAGGCGGCAATGACCATGGCGCGGGCGCCGCCGGGGAGATTCTTGAGAGGACTGCCAGGCTTGCGGTTGGAGAATGACCAAACGAAGAAGGCGAGTACCAGTTGAGCGCCGATGAAGGCGATACCAGCTTCGAGCATGGTGTCGTGAAGCTGGTCGTCGATCAGGTATCCGTGAGTGGAAATATCCTGAGGCAGAACATATTTGTGCGCCAGGATCGGATAAGCCGAAAGTGCTGCGATTAAAACGAGCACAATAGCAAGAAGCTTTCCCATTTGTTCCTCGCCTCCGCCCAAATTCGAGGGCGATACAAACTGATTGGGACCGTGGTTCTAAATCAACTTTTTGTACAGCTCACGTTATCGCTGCTAAAGCCGAGTTTAAGATACGCACTTGCGACACGACTGAACAGCCCGCGGAAAAATGCCAAAATTATTTCCTCAGATGCTAAAGCCCACAACAAACAAGCACTTGATGTCGGAGCTAAAGCTCTGCCCCCCGAAAGAGCATTGTTTTGCCGCAAACTGTGTAGCCGCGCCCTCCAAAAAAATGCGTCTTCAAAACAAGAAGCTCATCCTCGAACAAGAACACCGAGCCGGATTAGTAGGGCTTGGCTTTGAAGACGAAGGTAATGGTCTTGGTCTCGCTGCCGGTGATGGTGACATCCTGCGATTGCTCGCCGTAAGACTCCTGCCAAGCGGTGATGGTGTACTTGCCGGGAGGGAGATTGGGGAGCGTGAAGGCGCCACCGTTTTCTGTGACGGCGTAGTGCGAATTCTTGAGCACCGCGAAGTTACCATGCATCCAGGGATGCACGTTGCACTTCACGGGGATGAATTCGGCCTTGTCGTACTTTTCGGTGATGGGAGGAGTGCCGGGAGGCTGCGACTTGTTCCACTCGCGGTTTAACTTGGGCATCGGGTGGATATTGTGAGAGGTCTGGTCTTCGTTGAGGACCTTGAATTCCTGATTGACCTGAAAAGCGAGAACGTGGGGAATGTAGCGGCAGCCCTTTTGCGTAAAGGTGGCAGCAGTGGAAGGAGCAGCTTCATCGGGAGCGCCGGCGGAGATATAGACGACAACATCTTCGAGTGTGTTTCCCTGTCCGGTGACGACGGTTTCGGAAGTTGGAGGAGTCGTGTACATCTTGGCGCACACGGGCTCTTTGGACATGTCGATGGGCTTCATTTTTGCGGGAGTGCCTTCATAGGTAACTTTGCCTGTTACAGTGCCACCGCTGGGCGGCCCGGCCAGAGCAACGGCCGAGGCAGCCAACATGGTGAAGCCTGCCAGGACGACTTGCTTCGTACGCATTCGATGTTTCCTCCTGAGATAAAAACTTTGCCGCTGCTACGGATGAATGGGGTTGCCCGTATAGGTGTTTCTTACTCTCTCGGACTTGACGAACGCGGCGCCTTCGGGAGTTGCTTCCCACATCGTGAGTTCCGGGCTCTTGTGCCAAATCTGGAGAGTGCGCAGATAGTGAACGAGATCCCAAGCTCCTTCGGGCTTGATGACGTCAGCAAAGGAAGGCATGGGCGTGCCGTCGACACCAGTGATGAAGATCTTATAAAGATCGCTATTGGTGCTGCCACATTTGAAGCGATATCCGGTGTAGAAATTGTAAGGTTTGATGGGCTGATCGTTGCTGTCGGTGAGAGTGTTGGCAGAAGGGCCATCGCCGCGGCCTTCCTGGCCATGACACTTCCAGCATTCCAGCTTTTGATAGAGCTGTTTGCCATTCCTGATGCTGTCCATTGTGAGGGCCGGCTCAGGAGGAACCTTGATGGGTTCACCGGGCTTTTCGGTTTGCCAGCGGGCAGAGAAGGTTTTGATGAAAGCGACGAGGTCGGCACGATTCTGATCTGTCAGCGCGGCCCACGAGGGCATGTTGCTGGTGATGAAGCCGCGCTTGAGGGAGTTGAAAAGATCCTCGTCAGTGGGGAGAAAGCCCGTAACCGTGGAGCGGCACTTGAAGACCGCGGCAACGAAATTGCGCGGCAGCGGAGTGACATAGGGAGCGTTTTCACCATCACCGTTGCCGCGAGCACCATGGCAACCCCAGCAGTAGCGATAGTAAAGCTGAGCACCGGCCGGAGAGTGTCCGTTGAGACTGCCGATGTGAGATTCCATTTCGGCCATGGTGTGGGGCGGAGGGGCGGCCTGCGCGCTCGCGGGCTTTTGATCAGCCGGGGCGGGCTGAGCCTGAGGCGCAGTCTGAGACAAGGCCAAAGCGGGAACGAACAAAAACGCTGCAAAGCCGAGGCAAAGAGTTGGAAGTATTGTTTTGCGCATAGTTCGTCCTCCCTTAGAAGGCAAAGTCAAATCCAAACAGCAAGCTACTGCTGGTGAGTTCGCGGAAAGTAACAGGGGAAGCGCCTTGCTGCCAGTTAATGGAGTATTCACCATGGAAAGCAAAACCGGCACGGCTGGAGATGAAGGGGTAATACCTTGCGGCAAAGGTGAGGGTGTTGAGGTTGCCCAGGTTGCCCGGATTGGTGTTGAAGGCTTGTTGCGACATGCGAATCAACTCAAAACGGTTGATGAGAATGATTTGAGGATTAAACATGTAATGGGATTCAAAGAGAGCGCCGTTCCAACTGGGCGCCTGGGCTCCGGCCGGCAAGATGTGAGTGGGATTGCCAGACCCGCCAGACGGAGTATTGGAGCCGAGGAAAGCATTGTCGTGCCCATGGAAGTACATGGTGGTGATGTCGAACTTGCGGAGATACCACATGCCGATCAAGCCGATGCGGTAAAAGGGTTCATTGCCGATACCGGTCCCGGGGATGGGAGCGGCGACCGTAGAGGTGACGGGATTCCCATTGATATCAACTCCAACGGGGGTGCTGGTGGTCACGTTGTACTGATAGTAGGTGGGGGCTTGACCGAGATAGGCAAACGCACCGACGCGCTGCAGTCCGAGGCTACCGGCTTGAAAGGCCTGGCTGGCAGCAAAAAAACCGTCATAGGCGCGACTGGTAGGAGTGCCGGGCGAACCATCATTGGAACTGAGGAGAGAAGCCGAGACGCGGGTGCGGTCGTCCTTGGAATGGCCTAACCATTCCACACCAACCTGGTTGTCGCCAATGCCGAAGGTGTAGGCGGACTCCGGCACGCCAGGGGCGGCGAAGGGTTGGAAGTGATAGTTCTGGTAGAAGCCACCAGTGTTCGACAACGTGAGAATGCGTTTTTCGGAGAGCAAGTTGTCGAGTTCGAATTTGCCCATTTTGATATTGAGCCAGCTGCTTCCCGCAATATTGTCGAAGCGAGCCCAGACGGACTCGAAATGGAAAGCGCCGGTATTGTCAGAAGAGGGAAGGACGTAGAAGGAGACGTTGTTGGCAAGCGTGCCGGCGGTGTGAAAATCCAAACCGCTCCAGTCGAAGCCTTGGGTGCCGACCTTCGTCTCTACGGGAACTGTGGTTCCTCCTGAGGTGCCATCCACTTGAACCCCGTTGCTGCTTTCGCGGTGCCAGACGGGAGTGATGCGGAAGGTGACCGGCCAGTACGCCGCTTGTTGGAAGATGGGGGCATCGCGATCGTTGCCCATCTGGTAGCCGTTGTCCTTGAATTGCTGGCCGAAGGGACTGAGCATAGGCCAGGCTTCATGACAGGCGGAACAAGGCATGCCATATTTTCTGGCGAACGCGGGAAGAGCTGAGGCCGGGCGGCAATCGACGAGCAAAACGGCGAGCAAGACAAGCGCATAGGCAAGAGCGGCGCACGCGCGTGGCAATCCACTTCTGAGTGCGGAAGAACACCACCGTTCCATACTGCCTCCTCAAAACGTCTGGCGAAGAACGTCGAGCAGACAACACACGAACAAAGAGTGTTGTAAGCATCGAGAAGGGAGAGTGGTGTGAAGACAAACAGTCCGAGGATTTCTCTGGCTACCCCAAATAGCTAGAGAACAACTGCGGCAACTGTGCTCCACTAATCCACCGAAAACCGAGCCACCCTTTCTCCGTCAAGAAAGGGTTGCAGAGTCTTCAGTCCCTGAACCGGGGAGGATGCTACTCCTGTAGAAAACAGGAATGCAAGAGGTTTTTTGCGTGAATCGAAAAAAATTGTGCATAAGTAAGTTATGGTACCGCCGAAAAAGTCGATGAGCGTGACGAGCGATTTGACAGAGAAGAAGATTTGGGGTTAACAAAGAGGGCGGAAAACGGAAATGGTTTCGCGAGCAAAAATTCGAAATGGCTGGCGGCGGGCTGAAATGGCCCTTTGCCTGGCGGTGTGCGCGTGCCCTTTGATGAGCGTTTTCGCCGCTGTCGGAGCGGGGAATGAGCAATCCGTCGGCGCAGGAATGGTGCGGGAATTCGCGGCCACAACCGA
The DNA here is from genome assembly GCA_963804635.1 of Candidatus Acidiferrales bacterium. Classification (GTDB taxonomy): domain Bacteria; phylum Acidobacteriota; class Terriglobia; order Acidiferrales; family UBA7541; genus Acidiferrum. Next base: position 50,559 of record CAWDRK010000036.1, on the reverse strand, counting down.
GGAAGTGCGGCAAGCGGTGCTGGACCAGGTGAAGGACCAGATCATCCACGGCACGAAGATTTTTGATAAGGAGCCGGTGTTGTCGGGGGCCGAGGCGGTCGAGTCGACGCCTTTGTTTGATCCCTGGACGGGAACGGGCGACGTTTATTACAAGATTCGGAAGAACGCGATTGCGCCACGGCATTTTCTGGAGAGCGCCGATCAAGGGACGATTGCATTGCGTTTCGTGGTAATCGCGGTGAATCAGAATCGCACGAGGGTGCGAATCGATGCGGTGTACGTGGAATCGGCGCACCATACGGTGCACATATCGGATGGAACGGTGGAAAAGGCGGAGATGCAAGAGTTGAAGGACCGGTTGGAAGCGGCACAAGAAGCCGCGCAAGAGGCTGCGGATGCGAAGCGGCGGAGAGAAAGCGCGGAGGTGGTGCACGAGACGTACGTGCGACAGCGAGATGACGAAACGTCGCGGCTGAGTAACGCGCAGACCACAGAAAAGCAACTCGAGGAGGAAGTGAAGACGGTGAGGCACGAGGTGGAACGGCGGGTGAAGGCTCCCGGGGCGGATTTGAAGGCAGCACCATTTCAATCGGCGGCAACGTTGAAGCCGCTGTCGGCATACGCCGAAGTGTTGGTGCTGATCGTAACGCCGCACTGGCTGGGAGTGGAAACGCCGGAAGGGCAGCGCGGGTGGATACCCGAAGAGCGACTGGAGCAACTTCCTTGAGGCAAGGCTGGAGAAGAGCGGCACAAACAATTCTGCTGGCGGCTATGTTTTTGGGGAGCGGTCATGTTGCGGCGGCACAGGCAGTGCCGTACGCGCGGAGTTTCGCTAAACCGAAAGCCGAAGTGGAACAGGCGCTAAAGGATTTGCAGGCATATTCCGGGCAAAAGCTGCCGATACTGGATGGGTTCGTAGCGGCGGGAACAAAGCCGCTGGAGCAATACGAGCGCGCATTTTACCAATTCACAATTGAGCTGCTGCCGGGAGACGCGGGCGCGACCGTGGTGCGGCTGTCCGCGAAGATAACGGCGTGGTATGCCGACCGCGACGTGGCCAAATCCGGATATGAAGTGTTGGCGTCGAATGGGCGGCTGGAGTTGGACTTGCTGGACCGACTCGACGAGAAGCTTGGAGGGAAGCCAAGCGGGCCGCGGGTTGGGAGCGCGTCAACGGTACAGACACCGAGGGCCAAGTTGGATCTTTCGGGAATTCCCGGTGGTCCGATGGCAATCGCGGGTGGGAGTGCGCCACGTTCGGCGGATGAAGTGACGGCTCTGCGGGCGCAGAGAGAGGCCAGCGAGAGACGCGTGAAGCAACTCACCGAGGAGTTGCAGGGATTGCAGGAGATCAGGAGCAATCAAGCGCGTCCGCAGAATCTGGTGGTGGTGAAGAAAGCGGCGGCGCCGATGTACGCGAAGGCCGCGGAAAATTCGCGAGTGTTGTTTCAGGCGACAGCGAACGATGAGTTTGAGTTCTTGGATGGCGACACGGACTGGATTCACGTGAGTATTTCCGGCGATTCGCGCGGCTACCTGTTGCGCAGCAGTGTGGATGTGCCGGAAAAGATTGCCGCCAGGCTGGAGTCGCCCGCAACGGCAAGCGCGGAAGAAAAATTCACAGGATTCCGGATGGAGCGGGAAGAAACGAGCGCGTTTCCCGGAGATTGGGCGGCACTGAAGGGAAAGACGGTGAAGATTTATACCGTGCAGCCGGTGTCGCAGAACCCGAAGGAATCGGGGCCAGCAGTGCGGCTAAATTATTCGCTGGCGCTTTTTCAGAAGGGATTGAAGGAAGCGGTGGGGGCGAATCCGGCACCGGAGGGAATCGTGGTGATTTTCGATTCGGCGGACGGCGGGATCGCGGGAGCGACGTTGGCGGAGATCCAGAGAATGGTGAAGGGCGAGGTTTCGCGCGAGGCGTTTTGGACGCAGAGTTATTTGGATCCAGTGGAGGCGTTTCGCGGGACTGGGCATCCGTAACGCTGGCGGAAAAAGCTTTCGCCACAGAGGACCCAGAGGATACGGGCAGTTTGAAGAAGGAGGATGCAGAGTCCGCCTCCTCCTTCGGCCGGCGGGCAGAAGGTCGTCGCTACAAAATGAAAAGCACGGAACCGACCTGCACGGAACGGACCTGAAAGTCGGGCCACTACAAGGGGTATGCGCATGAAGAAAGCAAATGCAGCGATTGTGGGATTGGGATTTGTGGGAAGGGCGCACCTGGACGCGTTGCGACGGCTGGGGATTTCGGTCCAAGGGATATTGGGCAGTTCCTCAGAGCGCACGAAAGCAGCGGCGGAATCGCTGGGTTTGCCGCGGGCATATGGATCGCTGGAAGAATTGGCGGCGGACGAAAGTGTGCAGGTGGTGCATTTGTGTACGCCGAATTATCTGCACTTTCAGGAATCGAGCCAGTTGTTGCGCGCGGGGAAACACGTGCTGTGCGAGAAGCCGTTGACGCTAGATTCGCGGGAATCCGCGACGCTGGTATCGCTGGCGAAGGAAACGAATCGGGTGGGCGGCGTGGCCTACAATTTGCGTTACTACCCCTTGTGCCAGGAAGCACGGGCTTTGATTGGCAAAGGAGCGATCGGAGATGTGCGGCTGGTGCATGGAAGCTTTCTGCAGGACTGGCTGCTGTTTCCGACGGACTGGAACTGGCGGTTGGAGTCGAAATTGGGCGGCGAATTGCGCGCGGTGTCGGACATCGGGACGCACTGGCTGGACCTGACGATGTGGATTACCGGGAGCAAGGTTTCGGAATTGTGCGCGGACCTGGCAACGCTACTGCCCACGCGGCGCAAACCGAAGGGACGGGTGGAATCGTTTCAAAAGGCCGAGGGGCAGAGGGAAGAAGTGCTGATCACGACGGATGATTACGCGTCGGTGCTGCTGCATTTTGACAACGACGCGCACGGAGTAGTGACGGTGTCGCAGGTGAGCGCCGGACGGAAGGCGCGGCTGTGGTTCGAGATTGACGGGAGCAAAGCATCGCTGGTATTTGATTCCGAGGAACCCAACACCTTATGGATTGGGAGGCGCGATCAAGCCAGCGAGGTAATGCCGAAGGATCCGTCGCTGCAATCGGCGGAATCCCGCGGGTATGCGGCGTATCCGGCGGGACACGCCGAAGGGTATCCCGACACGTTCGTGCAGTTGTTCAAAGATTTTTATGCGTATTTGGCGTCGGGAGATTTTAAGGCGCCGAGAAGTTTTCCGACATTCGAGACGGGGCATCATGAATTGGTGCTGTGCGAAGCGATTGCGGAGAGCGCGCAGAAGAAGATGTGGGTGACGGCGGGGGAGTGAGTAGCACGATAGCCAAGTATTGGTGCTGGCGAACCACCCCGGAAGGCAAACCCTCCACAACCTAGAAGAAAAACCCGCACCCTTGGAAAACCGCAGGGTGCGGCACCCAATACCAAGAGTGCAGAAACTCATGCTAACGGGCGGGTGGATTCGCGGACGACCAACTCGGCCGGAATTTTGCGGCGGACTGCGGAGAAATCGCGGTTTTGGTCGACGGCTTTGATGGCCTCGAGGAGGATGCCGGCGCACATTGCACCCATGGCTTCCATGGGCTGACGGACGGTGGTAAGCGAGGGCACGGAAAGGCTGGCCTGAGAGACGTCGTCGAAACCAATCACAGAACAATCTTCCGGAACGCGCAGGCCTTTGTTCTTGAGCGCGCGCAACGCACCGAGAGCGGTGACATCGTCGTACGCCAACAAAGCGGTGAAGGGCTTGCCGCGCCGCAATAATTCCGCGGTGAGTTGCGAGCCGGCTTCGAAGCTGGAGTTTGCACCGAGGGACTCGGGGAGTTCGGCGATGCGCTTGGGATCGAGAGACAGGCCGACGGATTGCGCAAAATTCCTGATTCCCTTCCAGCGCTGGCCGCTGCTGCTGAGTGCTTTAGGGCCGCGGAGAAAGGCGATTTCGCGGTGGCCGAGTTTGTAGAGATGTTCGAGAGCGGCCGAGGCGCCCACTTCATTGTCGACAGAAACGGTGCTGCCCAGTTCGCTTTCGACTTCGCGGCCGGCAACGACCGTAGGGACCTGGCGTTCGGTGAGATCGGCAAGGAGCTTGATGTCTGTGACCAGCCAGTTGGCAACGATGATGAGGCCTTCGACCCGGCGATCGAGCAGCATTTCGAGATAGCGCTCGAAGCGGTGAGTTTCGTTGTGGGCATCGGCGAGGAAAGAAAGATAGTTGGCTTGATAGAGAGAATTTTCGAGGCCGCGAAGAATAGGGGTGCAAAAAGGATCGGTGATGTCAAAAACCATGACGCCGACGATGTTGGAGCGCTGGCTGCGCAAAGAGCGCGCGAGCGGATTGGGACGATAGCCGAGACGCTTGGCGACCACTTCGATACGCGCTTTGGTGTCCGAAGGAATGTAGCGTGATAGTGGCGCGCCGTTCAGAACGATGGAGACGGTGGACGCGGAATAGCCACTTTCCCGCGCGACATCCCGAATGGTGATGACTCCGGCTCTCGCCATGATGTTTCCTCACTTCGGCGCTAGATAGTCGTAGCGCAGATTCTCCGGGAGACGATCCGAGCGCGTGCGGATGTTGTATTCCAATTGGTAACCGAGATGATCGTTGTCCACCGGATATTCGTTGCCGGCGGGATAAGGGTATGAGAGCAGGCCATGCTTGGGAAGCGGTTCAACGGTGAAGGCGTGCGCGGCGTAGAAATCGAGATCCTTCTCGAAACCATCGGCGTAGAAAAAGTAGTCGCGCACCCAGCCGGGGGAAAGAGTCGGAAGATCGCGCGGATCGAAGTCGAGTTTGACGCCTTCGCCGGAGCTGAAGATGGCGAACTTGTCGTCGGAAGCAGTCAATAGGGATTTCACGTCGCCATAACGGGTGTAGTTGCCGGCGGCGCGCGCGTAAGGGCCTGTGGGACTTAAATGCGAGTAGGAATAGACCGTGTCGCTGGCGGGCTTAAGGCGGATTTCGCGCGGATAGCCGAGATAGGCGAGGTCCGCATGGGCCAGGGGGACTTCGGTGAAGCGAATATCGTGCCGCTCAGGAGTCTGGTCGATGCGAATGGAATCCCAGTAAATTTTCAGGTTGGTGATAATGCGGATGCGCTTCGTGCCGGGAGGGATCTTGCCGGACAGATCCGCCACCATGGTGCGCGCGAGACCGGCGGGAAAGCCCATGTCTTCGATGACGCGGACCCAATTGCCTTGCGCGTTTTGCGCTTCGACGTAAGGGGCGATGACCTTGATGCCGGCTTGATCGGCTGCGTACATGGAAGTTGCGGTGAAATAATCGGTGTAACCATCCATGATGAGACGCAGAGGCTTCGCGGAATCCCAAGGGCCGAGATCGAGTTCGATCCAGTGGAGTTTGGCGAAGCCGGTGAAGGGGACGTCGGGGAAATCGCTAACGTACTTGCGATCCTTTTTGGCCAACAGAGGAAGAACGTTGTTGCCGCGGTCGTCCCAGGCGCCGGAAGGGATGAGGGAATTTTGCGTGGCCACAACGCGGAATTCGGGAAAAGGAGGATTGCTGACAAAGCGCTCGTTGGGATTGACCTCGACGTTGGCCGGATGATCGATGGCCAGCAGGCGCACGTGATCGAGGTACACGGTTTCTTCCATGGGCTCCATAAAGCGGAAGCTGAGAAGACCGTTTTTCTCGCGAACACTTTTGGCCGGAACCCTCAGATATTCGTCGGGGTCCGGGACGTCGCGTTCGCCGGGAGCGATCCAGTGACCGACAACGCCTGGACCAATCATGTCGGCGATAAATTCGTATTCCTTGCCATTCCAGGAAAAGAGAATGGGACAAGAACTGCCGCGACGGTCGAGTTCCCCGACAGGAACGACTTTCATGGCGGCGAGGTCGACTTCATCTTGCGGAACCCCCGTGGGCCAAAGGAGGCGAACGGCGTCAGCAACTTTTTGCGCGCCGAGACCAACGAGCAGTGGAGTGCCGTTCTGGCTGAGATAGCCCGCGGCGGAAGAAAGTTCAAATTTTTGGTAGAGCGGCCCGGCGAAGATCTCAACCTTGGTGCCGATACCGCTTTTGTTGTCGTTGAGGCCCTTGAGGTCAACGGCGATCCAATTATTTTTGTTGGCGCCGATGTTTTGGAGAAGCAGAGCAGGAGCGTCGTCTTGAGTGACAACCAGGTCCGGGCTGCCATTGCCTTTCAGATCGGCGACGGCTACGGCGCGAGGTTGAGATAGTTTCAGAGCGTCGAGTTGAACTTTCTTGGTGACATCGGCCCAGCCGGCGTCGCCAAGGTTGCGCAGCAGGCGAATTTCACCGGCGCCACTTGCGGATTCACCAACGGCCACGAGATCGAGCCAGCCGTCGTTGTCGTAGTCAACCCAAGTGAGGCCCCAACCTTTTTTCCAGGCGACGTCGGGAAGGGGAACGCGTTCGAGCTTTTTACCTTGGATATTGCGCCAGAGAGACAGGCCAGGCGCACCGGCGTGAGTGAAGGCGATATCCATGAAGCCGTCTTTATCAAAATCGAAAACGGTGACCCCGACTGCCGGAGGGAGCTTTTCTTTCGCGAAGTCGGCGGCCGGGAGCGGAGTAAATTTGCCCTCCCGAGGATTTAGATAGATGCCCGCGCCTTCGGAGCCGCCGGCGAGGACGAAATCGACGGCGCGATCGTTATTGAAATCGGTGGTGGCGACGCTGGCGCCGGTAGCGGGGAGGCCGAGACCGGTTGCGTCGGAGATGTCAGTGAAAGTGGAATTGCCATTGTTGCGCCACAGGCGGTTGGTGCGTTTTTGGGGAGGCGCGGCGGGGGCCATGGTGAGATAAAGATCGAGGTCGCCGTCATGGTCATAGTCGACGAAGGTGGCGGCAACACAGCCGGGCTCGCGACGAATGCCAACTTTTTCCGTGACGTCGAGGAATTTGCCTTTGCCCTCACTATGGAAAAGACGAATGCCGGCGGATTCGCAGACAGCCAGATCGGCGCGGCCATCGTTGTCGAAATCACCAGCCGCGCAGCCAAAGCCTTCGCCAACATCGGCGAGACCCGCTTTGTCGGTGACGTCCTCGAACTTTCCTCCGCCGAGATTGTGGAGCAGGCGGCTACTCCCTTTTTGCGCAGCGACGAGAAAAAGATCAGGCTTGCCGTCGCCATCGAAATCGATGAAGCAGACACCGCGACTGGCGGGGAACGGCGAGGCAGCTCCGCTCTGTCGTAAGTGGGTCCTTGACATAGTGAATGGAAATCTCTGGCGGAGCACTTGCTTCCGCGCCGTGCACAAATTCGCCCAGAGAGAATTTGCCTTGTTCGCCGTAGCCAGCGCCGAAGGGATCGCCAAGGTGGGTTTCCTTGTTTTTCTGGAATAGCTTCATGGCTTCACGAGCGGCGTCGGTCTCGCCCTTGCGCTGGTAAGCGCGAGCGAGACCGAATTGAGCGGAGGCGTGATACGGGGCGAGGGAGAGAGCCTTCTTGAATGCGGCGATGGCGTCGTCGTACTTCTGCAGCTGCGACTCGAGAAAGCCGATGAAGTAATAGGCGTCGGGCTCGTCGGGCGCGATTTGTGTGACGTGCTGGAAAGCCGCAATTCCCTTTTGCGGTTCGTTAAGATCTTTATAGGCGAGACCGAGATTGTACCAGGCGTAAGGATCGTTGGGAAGTTCGGCGCTGGCTTGTTCGAGAGTAGCTCGGCCCTGCTCCAGTTTCTGTTGACTGAGGAGCGCGATGCCAAGATTGACGCGCGCGACCGCAAATTTCTGATCAAGAGCGAGGGCCTTTTCAAAATATTTTTGCGCTTCCGCACCTTTCTGCTGGTTGAGGAAAGCCACGCCAAGAGTGTTGAGCCGCAGGGCTTCGGCAGAAGCGGTTGGGCGAGAGGCAGGCGGAGTTTGCGTGGCATTCGAATGCAGCGCTGAGAAGCAAGCGAGACCGGCGAAGAGGAGGATGCCGGAGAGAGCGAGAAGAAAAGCACGGGAAACAGGGATTTTGTGAGGCATCAACGGAAATTCTTTCTGGATGCGCGACAAAGGGCTGGCAATGCTGACCAGCACACATTGATTGTCTTGGCTACCAAGCGAGTCGTCAACCGTTTTTATAGCGGGAATTTGAAGATCCGCGTGGCGCTGAGGAATTCGGATTGACGCCGATTGCTGTCCCCGGTACCGTCCTCGAGTGACCCATGAGAGACCTCAACGAATTTTCGATTTCGGAAGTGCTGAAGAGCTACGGCAAGAAAGAACTGTCGCCGGTGGAAGTGGTGACGGCACATTTGAAGCGCGCGCGGGAATTGCAGCCGAAGTTGAACGCGTTTGTGCACCTGGACGAAGAGTCGGCAATCGCGAAGGCGCGGGCTGCAGAGGCGGCGATCCAGCGGGGAGAGGCCTTACTGCCACTACAGGGCATTCCGCTGACGATCAAGTCGAGCATGGACGTGGCGGGCTGGCCTTGTCCTGCGGGATCGCTTTTGCGGAAAGATTATGTGCCGGTGAAAGACGCGGTTGCGGTGGCGAGGCTGGAGGCTGCGGGGGCAATTCTATTGGGGAACACGAATACGCCGGAATTTTTGATGGCGTACGAAACGAATAATCGGTTGAATGGGAAAACGTCGAATCCTTGGAACCTGGAGTACTCGTCGGGAGGATCGAGCGGAGGAGAGGCGGCAGCGATTGCGAGCGCATGCTCGATGGGCGGAGTGGGAAGCGACGGAGGCGGATCGATTCGCGTGCCCGCCCATTTCTGCGGAATTTGCGGATTGAAGCCGACGCCGGGACGGATTGCGGCGACGGGACACTATCCGCCGGGAGCAGGCGCGTTTGGGTGGATTGGCGTGCCAGGGCCGATGGCGCGGACTGCGGCGGATGTGCGGGCGTTGTTCGCGGTGATGGCCGGAGCGGATCCGGGAGATGCGCTGAGTGCGCCGGTGCCGGTGCGCGAGATTGCGCCGCTGGAGTTACAGGGAATGCGCGTGGGGATACTGGAAAGTACGGCGCTGGGGACGGCGACGCCCGAAACGCTGGCGGCGGTAGGGCGCGCTGGAAAACTTCTGGAGGAACAGGGATTCCGTGTGGAGCGCTTCCCTTTGCAGAAGCTGGATCGGGCACTGGAGCTGTGGTGGTTTTTCTTTGGTCCAGTGATTGGAAAATTGCTAATGGAAGGGACGAAGGGGCAGGAGGGATTGTTGAGCCCGATGCTACAGGAATATCTGGGAGTGGTGCGCGGGGAGCCTAGCGTGACGCTGGAATCGTTCATGGAATCGTGCACCGAGCGAGATCTGGTGCGCGCGGATATTCTGCGGCAGATGGGCGGAGTGGGGCTTTTGCTTTTGCCAGTGTCGTCGGGGCCTGCATTCCGGCATGGTGCCGGAAATTATCAGCCAGGAGCGGCGCACAATTACCGCGACACAATGCGGTTTTGCCAGTGGGTGAACCTGACAGGCTTTCCGGGCATGTCGGTGCCGATAGGGCAGTCGCCGGCGGGATTGCCAATCAATGTGCAGTTGATTGGGCGACCGTATGAAGAGGAGATTCTGGTGAGTGTGGCGGAGAGGTTGGAGCAGGGGCGTGGGGCATGGAAGTTCTCAGTCCTCGGTAGTCAGTGATCAGTGATAAGGAATCAGGAAGGCGTAGTGCCAGAAGTAGATTTCTCGCTTCGCTCGAAATGACAAATTCTCCTCGGACGTTTCGGTGGAAGACCGGATCCTCGGGAGACGGGTTCCTTTGTGGTTGGGAGGCCCGGTTCGTTCGGTCGGTACACGGATTCGTTCAGCCAGGAAATTGATGGTTCAGTTGGGAGACGACTGCTTTAGTTCGGGGCTGGGGAGATAGCGTTCTTCCAGTTCTTCACGATCTTTGTCGACCTGAAGATCCATGAGTTTTTTGGCGCTGGCGAACTCGAGTTTGGCTTCGTCCTTTTTGCCGAGATGCTGGAGGATCTGGGCGCGAAGGAAATGAACTTTGCCGCTGTCGGGAGCGAGCTTCACAGCAGCGTCGATTTCCTTCAGCGCCGGTTCCAATTTTTGTTGCGCCTGATAAAGCTTGGCGAGACTGAAGAGCGCGTTGACCTGGCGAGGGTCGCGCTTGAGGGCTTCGCGAAATTCCCGTTCGGCGTCAGCTTCTTGCTGGCTGCGGAGGTAGAGGTTGCCGAGCTGGACATAGTTGTCGGCAAGGTCCGGCTCGATGGCAATGTCCTGGCGAAATTCCTGTTCAGATTTATCGAGCTGGCCGAGTTCGAGATAGACCAGGCCGAGATTGAAATGCAGGAAAGGGAGAGTGGGGTTCGCGGCGAGAGTTTTCTGGAGCTGAGCGAGCGCGGTGTCGTATTCCTGGTGCTGTAGATACGACTTGCCGAGAATGAGGTGGAGTTCGGGGGAATCGTCACCAACAGCGACGAGTTGCTTCATGGCTTTGTCGTCGAGCGCTTTGTTTCCGGCGCGATTCGCGGCCATGCCGAGGACGTAGAGGTACATGACATCGGACGATAGTTGCGGCCACAGGGAATCGAGAGTGCTGGCAGCGGCGCCGTAATCCAAGGTGAAGACCTGGCAGAGTCCGAGAAGATAGTGCGCCTGGGTGGAGTTGGGATCATCGCGCACGACGGACTGCAGGTAAGGGATAGCTTCGCGGTAGTTCTGCTGACGGAATTCAACGAGGGCGATATTCAAGCGAATGCCCGGGACCTTCGGGGAGAGCTTCTCGGCTTTCTTCAAGCTTCGGAGGGCCGCATCCCAATCCCTGCGGCGCATGGAGATTACGCCGAGGTTGGCGTAGGCGGCGCCAGCGTTGGGATCGACGACGAGAACCTCACGAAAAGCATTTTCAGCGGCGTCGAGATCTCCGGATTGCAGCGCGGCCTGGCCTTTCTGAAACGAAGCCCGAGCATCAGCAACACTTGCGGATCGTTGGGCTTGCGAGGCGGGAAGAAGCGCGGGCAAAAAAAATAAGGCGACAACGAGGATGGTGAGAGCGCGGAAGTCAAGCGGCTTAAACATGGCAGAGCTAGTGTGCGACAGTGCGGGAGTAAGGTTCAAGCAAGAGTCAAGAAACAGCGGGAAACGGCGAGTAGCGAAGCTCAACACATGGCTGCTGAGGGGCACGCTTTTATTTAGGGCTTGACAGGGTTGCTACTATCCGCTATTAATCCGATTTAATAGGTGTTTTTGGGGTGGTTGAGGTCCCGTCGAGGACCGAGGGATTTCAGGCGAGTGGTCGCGAGTTGGCAAAATCAGGTACGTGTGTAGCCTCGTCTCTATTCCTCCTTCATTGTCCGTGAAAGTCTAGCCAAAACTTGTGGAGTCTGGAGGTCTCATCGTGGAGAGACATCGCAATTCTGTAAATACGATTTTGCCGGAGAGGTTGGGCACTTGGCTGGGGATGCTGGCACTTCTGCTATGGATTCCATTTCATGCGTCAGCACAAGACATCAGCGTGATCAGCGGAACAGTAATGGACAAATCGGGCGCGGCAGTGACAGGTGCGACAGTGGTGGTGACAAACGCGGCGGGTAACCTGACGCGAACCACGGAGACGAATGGAGACGGGGCGTATGTGGTTCCCGCGCTGCCATCGGGCAGTTATGACGTGGTGGTGACAGCCAAGGGATTCCAGAAATTCGAGGCTAAGGGTGTGGTGCTTGATGTGGCGCAGAAGTCACGCGTTGATATAACGCTCACAGTCGGAGCAGTGACGGAAGAGGTTATAGTGACCGGCGAGAGCGTGGCGCAGGTGGACACGCAGTCGGCGGAAATCGCAAGCACCATCACGGGGAAGCAAGTTCAGCAACTGGAGCTGAACGGGCGGAACTTTACGCAGCTTGTTACGCTGGCACCCGGGGTGGTGAACCAGACGGGCCAGGACGAAGGGCTGGTGGGGGTAGCAGGAAACGTGGCGTACAGCATCAACGGAGGCCGCACGGAATACAACAACTGGGAGATCGACGGAGGCGACAACATGGACAATGGGTCCAACTCCACGTTGAATGTCTACCCGAACCTAGAGGCGATTTCCGAGTTTAAGGTGTTAACGTCGACATATGGGGCGCAGTATGGCAAGAACGGCTCCGGCTCAGTGGAAGTAGAGACGAAGTCAGGAACCACGCAATTCCACGGAAGTGCGTTTGAGTATGTGCGCAACCAGGTATTCAACGCAAATTCCTGGGAAAACAACGGGCAAGGAGTAGCGCGACCGGATTACAAGAAAAATGATTTTGGGTACACCTTTGGCGGGCCAATCTTTATTCCGAATCACTACAATTCGGACAAGAAGAAGACATTTTTCTTCTGGTCACAGGAGTGGCGGCGAGAAATTGTTCCCGGTAATACCATAAGCCAGAACGTGCCCTCGAATGACGAGCGAACCGGAAATTTCAACGACGTATGTCCGGTATACACGGGCGCAAGCTTCGATCCAACTGCTTTTCCAGACTGCCCGTACCAATCGGGAAGTCCGGGGACGCCATTCGTGAACAACACGTTACCAGCAACGACCTCGACGACGGTCCCCGCGCTGTTAGGGATGATTCCCAAAGCGAATAATACGCTGGGTACATATACCACAGGGCAGGCTGCCGGAAGTCCGTTACCGGCGTACGTGGCAAACCCAAGCTATCCGACGAATTGGCGGGAGGAACTAATCCGCGTGGACCAAAATTTTTCGGAGAACGAGCGGCTGACGGTGCGGTACATCCACGATTCGTGGTCGACCATCAATCAAGGTCCGTTGTGGGGTGTGTACACCAACTCGTTTGACAATACGAACACGAACTTCGTGGGGCCAACGACAAGCTTCGTCGTGCGCCTGACTTCGACCATCAAACCAAACCTGCTTAACGAGTTCGTGGCCAGCTACACCGCTGACCACATTTTCCTGTCGAACCTCTCAAACGTAAGCCTGCCTTCCGGAGGTATCGACCTGTTACCGTTGTTTCCTGCTCAGTTCACGCAGGCCAATAAGATCCCGGCTTTTTCTGTCGGCAACACAAATGGCACGGCATACGGAACGGGGGGTTTTGCCGTGGATACCGGGTACTTTCCGTGGAAGAACGCCAACCCCACCTACACTTACCGTGACATCATGACGTACATCCACGGGAACCACACGATGTTCTTTGGGGCCTACGTGGCGTTCGCACAGAAAAACCAGCAGTCCTCATCAGATATTCAAGGCCAACTCTCTTTTGCGACAAATAACCCGAATTCGACGGGGAATCCCTTTGCGGATCTGCAGTTGGGCCAGGTGGGCACCTATGCGCAGACCAGCGCGCAGCCTTACTTCTACGACCGCTACAAAATCTTTGAGCCGTTTTTCCAGGATGACTGGCGGGCCACCAAGAAACTGACTATCAACCTTGGGTTGAGGTGGAGCTTCTTCGGCCGGTATCAGGAAAAGCAGTTCAAGGAGTTCAACTTTTCTCCTAGCGTCTACACGCCGCTCAACGGCCCTGCTCTGTGGCCATATAACGACCCTAGCAATTCGCAACTTCTGCTTCCCACTACGAACCCATTCAACGGATTCGAGCAATGCGGCGCAATCAATCAAAACTATCCGGGAATCGTCATGGCCCCAACGGGATGCATGACGAACAAATATATGAATCCCGGTCCGCGGATCGGGGTTGCTTATGATCCTAGCGGGGACGGCAAGTGGGCCATACGAGCCGGCTATGGCATTTTCTTTGAACATATGAATGGGAATGAGGCCAATGCCGAATCGCTGCAGGGGAATCCTTCACCTCTGGTACAAAATGGAAGTGTTGGCAGCCAGATCGGATATTCGACGGTCGGTCTGGCATCGCAAGGCTTTCCGAGCCCTTTCGGTGGCACCTCCATTCCGGGGCGGGTGCAATGGCCCTACATGCAGCAGTGGAACCTCAGCGCGGAGCACGAGTTCCCGTCGCACATCGTGGCGACACTTGCATATGTCGGCAGCAAGGGCACGCATCTAACTCGGCAATACGATCTGAACCAGTTGCAACCCGTACCAGCCAGCCAAAATCCGTATCTGGCTTCGGGCGCTCCTATCACGGCCAATGATTGCCAACCGAACAACGCAAATTTCGTTCTGGATCCATCCACCGGGCTTCCCACTGGAGCCACCACTGCAAGTGGCACGTTTGTGACCGGGCAGCCAGCAGTGAATCTCTTTATCGCTTGCGGGAATCCTGCAGCGGGCTACTACCGGCCATATGCGGGGTTCGGCAGCATCACCCGTCTCGAGAATACGGCGAATTCCAGCTACAACGCGCTGCAAGCCACGGCGCGTCATACGATGGGGGATTTGACATTCAGCGCCAGCTATACGTGGAGCCACTCGATCGATGATTCCTCCGATCGATACGACGGAGGCTTCGTCAATTCCTACAACTCGGCAATCAACCGGGCGAGCTCGAATTTCGATATCCGCCAGTCCTTTTCGCTGAGCTATGTCTATGCATTTCCCTTCTACAAGCATGCTACGGGGTGGAAACACACCCTAATGGGCGGCTGGCAGTGGTCCGGCATAACCGTGGCGATGACCGGCGCACCGTTCAGCGTCGCGAATGGAACGCAGTATGCGGACAGTGCAGGCGTGGCGAACGGCGTTGGTATTCCGTCCTATCCTGATGTCGTCGGAAATCCCAACGTGGTTCCCGCGGACGTAAAGCAGGCGTTTGGAGCAACGGGATTGTTTGGGAAACTCCTCTACAACCCAACAGCCTTTACAGTGCCAGTTGGCCTAACATTTGGCGATGCAGCCCGGAACATGATGAGAATGCCTGGGCGGCTGAACTTCGATATGGGACTCTTCAAGACGTTCGAGTTCAAAGAACGTTACGCATTCGAGTTCCGTTGGGAAACGTTTAACACATTCAACCACACGCAACTGGATTCCTTCAGCGGCACAAATCCTGGAGGGTCTGGCGGTGCAGGTGGTTCCGTAGGGATGGGGTGCAATCCAGGCGCTGCTCTGTCGGCGGGTAGTGACCCGACCTGCGGAGGCTTCTTGGTTTTGAACGGGTCGCACTTGCCGCGAATCATGCAGTTTGGCTTGCGGTTTCAATTCTAGTCTTCCGCCCGGGACTGAGGGGGCAGCAGGCAGCGCTTGCTGTTTCCTCGGTTCCAATCAAATCAAGGAAGAAGCCTCTCGATGTTCTCGGGCGGCTTTTTCTCTTAGCGTGGGGGTTGTTTGATGCGTTCCGGCAGGAGCGTTTGGGTGTACAATCACCGCATGAACCGACGAACATTTATTGAAACATCCGTTGCCACCGCAGTGCTCACCACGCTTCCCACCAGAACCTTCGCCGATGAACACAAGATTTCCAAGGTCGGCCTGCAGCTTTACACCGTCCGCGACGAAATGAAGAGGGACTTCGAAGGGACGATCGCCAAGGTGGCCGCCACGGGTTACAAGGAGATGGAATTCGCGGGCTACTTCGGCCATTCGCCGAAGGATGTGCGCGCAATCCTGGACAAGAACGGACTCACTTCGCCCTCGAGCCACGAAGGCTACGACGTTGTGGAGAAGAAGTTGCCGGAAACTCTGGACGCCGCTCATGTGATCGGGCAGACATTTCTGGTGTGCCCGTACATCGACGACAAGATGCGTACAGCGGACGGCTACAAGCGCGTGGCAGAAACGTTTAATAAAGTGGGCGAGGCCAGCAAGAAAGCGGGAATCCAGTTCGCGTACCACAACCACTACTGGGAGTTCATTCCCGACGCGCAACTGGGCGGGAAATTTCCGTATGACTTCCTGCTGGAGTCGACGGACAAGAACAACGTGAAGATGGAAATGGATTTGTGCTGGATCAGCGTGGCGGGGCAAGACCCCGTAGCATATTTCAGGAAGTATCCGGGGCGCTTTCCGCTGGTACACGTGAAGGACATGAAGAAATTGCCGAACGTGAAGCCGGAGCAGTTGGCTTCGGTGAACATGAAAGAAGTGGAGAAGGGGTTGACCTCGGTGGGCGACGGGATCATCGACTGGAAGCGCATTTTTGCGGCGGGCAGCATTGGCGGGATCCAGCACTACTTTGTGGAGAACGATGCGCCGAAGGAAGCGTTCTCCGACATTGCCGCGAGCTATAAGTATTTGTCGCAACTGACGTTTTAAGGGATCGCGGCTCATGCCGTAGTGTCGGACTGATGAGTTTGGGTGGAGTGACAAAAGAAGCCCCAGGGCCGGAGCCGGATTATAGGGAAAGCAAATATGACACGACTGAAGTCGTGCCCTCCCGACCGACGAGCGAAGAAGCTGTCGAAGAATCGCGAAGACCTTCTCTCAGGGGCTGAAGCCCATTGATAGCCAAGCACTTGGGGTCGGAGCTGAAGCTGCGACCGCTAAAGAACCGTGTTTTTTTCGGCAAGCTGTGAAGGCGTGCCCTCCCGAGTTATAGGAGCGCTCACACTCTGATGGCCCTTCGACGGTTAGGGCGCGGTGTCCGATTCCCACGAATTTCAAAATGTTGCCCGTGCTCGGGGCACCCTCATCCCTAAAGGGATGAGCTGCAGGTTTGAACGGCACAGGAGAACAGTTGTGCGTGGTGACCTGGGGCAGGCTATGATGTCGCCAATCGCTTCGGAAAGAGAAACCTGAGGTCGGCACATTGGCGAAGGAAACTTCGGAGATCTTTCCCGTAACAGTTACTGCTGGGTTGCTGCTCTTCGGAACAGGCTGCGCGCTAATGGCAGCAGGGCATGGGCAAGTTGCGTTTGCGGCAATGCGCTGTGTGGGACTGGCGGCGCTTGCGGTTGCGGGAATTCAGCGGCGTTCGCTGACCTTCTGGATTTTCTTCGCGATGTTTGTGGGATTGGAGATTGGGTTGGATTGGCCTGGGTTTGCGGCGCATCTGCGAGTGCTGAGCGACATCTTCCTTAGGCTGATCAAGGTGATTGTGGCGCCGCTGATACTGGGGACACTGGTGACGGGAATTGCGGGGCACGGCGACCTGAAGAAGGTGGGACGCATCGGGCTGAAGAGCCTGATTTATTTTGAAGTGGTGACGACGATTGCGCTGTTTATCGGCGTGGGCGCGATCAACCTGACGCGCGCGGGTGAAGGGCTGGCGCTGCCGGCGGCTTCGACGGAGCCGGGGCCGCAAAACGTGGCGCCGCTGAAGTGGGACGATTTTCTTTTGCATGTGTTTCCGGAAAACATCGTGAAGGCGGTGGGAGAAAACCAGATCTTGCAGGTGGCGGTATTTGCCGTGTTGTTTGGCATTGCGCTGACGCGCATTCCGGAGAAGCTGCGGCAACCGATGTTGAGCGTGGCGGAATCGTTGACGCAGGCCATGTTCAAATTCACGAATATTGTGATGTATTACGCGCCGATCGGAGTGGGTGCGGCGATGGCGTACACGGTGGGGCACATGGGAATCAGTGTGCTGCTGCCGCTAGCGAAATTATTGTTGACCGCCTACGGTGCGCTGCTGGTGTTTCTGGTTTTTGTTTTGTTGCCGATCGTGCTACTAGCGCGGCTGCCGCTGGGACGGTTCCTTAAGTATGTGGCCGAGCCGGCGACGATCGCATTTGCCACGAGCACTTCGGAGGCGGCGCTGCCGCGCGCCATGGAGTGTATGGAGGAATTCGGAGTGCCGCGGGAAATTGTGGCGTTCGTAATTCCGGCAGGCTACAGCTTCAATCTGGATGGATCGACCTTGTACCTGGCGATGGCTTCGATCTTCGTGGCGCAGGCCGCGGGGATTCACATGGGATGGCTGCAGCAATTGTTCATGGTGTTTGCGCTGATGGTGACGAGCAAAGGGGTGGCAGGCGTGCCGCGCGCCGTTTTGGTGGTGCTAATGGCCACGGCGTCCACGTTTCATCTTCCCTATGAGCCAATCTTCATTCTGCTGGGCGTGGACACGCTGATCGACATGGCGCGCACTTCGTGTAACGTGACGGGCAACTGCCTGGCCAGCGCGGTGATCGCACGATGGGAAGGGGAGCTAATCGTGCCGAGAACTTCTACGCCGCTCGAGTCTTGAGGATGCGGGCGCGATTTTGTCGCAGCGCTTTGGTTGAGGTCCTTCGGGACGCAAACTGCGCGTCCCTCAGGATGACACGCTGGCATGCAAACGATGGGTTCTTAACGATGACAGCAGGGCAGCCGGCGTTATGCGATTCGGGAGACAAAGCGCCATGAGAAGACAAGAGACGCCAGGGTCGTAACCAGCGCGATCAACACCCAGCACGCGGCGTGCCACAAGGGCTGAATTGCAGGCGGGATGCTGACCACAAAAGCGGCTCCTCTACCGTTCGGCACGCAACAACGCAGGCAAAAACGATCCACGCGAGCGAGAGAACTGCCGCAGCGATTCCCGGCAAAGCGCGCTTCCATGGGAAAGGGATCGGCGGCGGCGCCTGAGCTTGCACGCGCACCGCTTTCATTACGGAGGCAGTGAAACCGGAGGACGGGACAATCTCTGGTTCGTGACTTAACAGCCGGTCCAAGTCATCGTGATCCATTCACGCCTCCTTCCGCTGCCACACAGGCGAGACTTGCGCGAGCTTGGCGCGCAAAAGATCGCGTCCGCGAGAGAGCCGGCGCCTTCAATGTACCCTCTGGCAATCCAAGACTGTGGGCGGCCGCGGTGATGTCGAGCTCGTGGAAATAATAGAGTAGCAGCGGTTCGCGATATTTTGGCGGCAGAGTGTCGAGCGCGCGCCGCAATGAGCGATTGGTCTCTTCTTCCTCAAGAGCGGCATCGGTGCGTTGAGAATTCCGCGGCTCCGGGATGTCGTCCAGCGATATGGAGCTGACGGGGATGCGGCGCAACTGGGAACAATAGAGTCGCGTGGCGAGGGAGAAAAGCCAGGTCGAGAACATGGCTTCCCGGCGCCACTGGCCAAGCGCATTAAAGGCACGCAAGAAGGCCTCCTGAGCCATTTCCTCGGCGCGGCCGCGATCCCCGCAAAACCGATAGGCCAAGTTGATGAGCGGACCCTGCCAGCGGCGCACGAAGCTAGGGGGCCTGATTACGGCAGCTGTGGGTATTGGCGTGATGGTAATGATTCGCGGGCTGGAGCACGACGAGCCAGCGTATCTGGCAGGCTTGGTGCCGCTGCTGATCGGAGTAGCGATGCTGACGTATGGCTACGTGCTGGCTCCCAAAGAATAACGAACCTTGCTGAGCGGCGACCAAAATCGAAAAAGGAGAAACAGGTATGCAACAACACGCGAACTTTCGCGACCGGATGACTGCCGTTTGCTGCGTGGCGGTGATTGCTGCGCTGTACGTGGTGGGATTCGTCAGCCGAACGGAACTGCGTCACGTGGTGCAAACGTTGCCACTGTGGATAGGCGCGATCCTGGGCTACCTGGGAGTGCCAATAGCGCGGTGGGTGGCGCTGCCGTTGTTTCTGCTTTCGCTGATTCTGATGAGCCTGATCTGGCTGTACCTTTTGCGCTGGGCTCATGTTATTCACGGACACTTCTCGCCTGTTGAGATTGCGATGACGCTGGTTGTGGGGATTAGTTCACTACTCGGGATTGTGGGATGCGGGCCGAGAATACCGGGCACGGGCCTGCTCACAGGAGGTGTTGTGTTTGTGCTCTCAGCAGGATTCCAGGTGGTGATGATGTATGTGGGCTTTCTGCCGGAATTCGCGCACCGATAATCGGCGAGTTTTTGGTCGCTGGCCGTCGTTTATTTCGTTTCTTTCAGCTTTTTGAGCATTTCTGCGGCGTTTTGATTCTTGGGATCGAGTTGCAAGGACTTCTCGTAATTTTCAATGGCCAGATCCTTCTGGCCATTTTTCATGTAGGCCTCGCCGAGGCTGTCGTAGACATTTCCGGATTTTGGATATTCCTGGACGTTGCGCAGAAAGACGGCGATGGCGTCGGAAGTTCTGCCGGAAGAGAGGAGTGTGTAACCCAGAATGTTCAGAGTGCTTTCGTCGGCACGCTCGGCAGCAGCTGTCTTCTTTACTTCATCATAGCGTCGCAGGGCCGCGGGCGAACCATTGACCAGCGCGAGGAGGATCAATTCCGACGTGAGGTTATTATCAAATTTGTGATTCCAGGAATATTCCTTGGCGACGCTGTGCAGCACGAAATCAGCGACGGAAATACCATTGTCGGAATCGGCCATGATGACCAGGCCGTTGCCGGTGTCGGCGTTCATGGTGAGCAGCGCCTGAAAGCCTTCGTCGGCGCCGTTGTGGCCAAACTGTCCGGGGTTCTGCTTGTCCATAAAGAAACCGAGCCCGGACTCTTCCAGAACCGGAGTGAGCATTTCATTGGTCATCTTCTGGGACAAGACACGATTCGATTTGCCATTTTCTGAAAGAGCAATTTCGATGGCGAAATGAGCCAGGTCGGTGGGAGTGGTCCAGAGCCCTGCGGCAGCCATTTCGGGATAAATGTGCCATTTCCCATGGACCGGCTTACCATCCCCGTAGGCGCCTCCGGCGGTTGCGGCGGCGCGGGTTGGGGGGAGTGGTTGTTCGTAGCTGCTGTCGGGCATACCGATTTTGTCGAGGACCGTTTCGCGAAGCAGAACAGGAAAGGGCTTGCCGCTGACGTCCGTCATTAGCAATTGCTCGATGGTGACGCCACCGCCAGAATAACGGAATTTTGTTCCGGGGACGATATCGACGCGAATTGGGGAGGTATTGGCGGGTTTTTCGCCGTTGAGGATTTGAACCATGGTCGGGAGGACAGCGTCGACGTCATAGCCGGGGAAGCCGTGAACGCTGAGGCCGGCGGTGTGGGACATCAGGC
Organism: Candidatus Acidiferrales bacterium; assembly: GCA_963804635.1. Lineage (GTDB taxonomy): Bacteria > Acidobacteriota > Terriglobia > Acidiferrales > UBA7541 > Acidiferrum. Next base: position 29,904 of record CAWDRK010000036.1, on the reverse strand, counting down.
GGCGCAGCGTCACTTTTTCCGTTTGCGTAAATTGATTGTCGGGAACTCTCCAGGTTTTGAGTTTGTCGTTGACGTTTTCGTCCAAGATGAGTTTTCCTTGCTCCACCATATGCAACGCTGCGGTGGCTGCGACGGGTTTGCTGATGGAACCAGCCTGGAACAGGGTCTTGGTGGTGACGGGAGATTTCGAGTCAGGCGCGACGACGCCGTAGCCCTTGGCCCAGACGATCTGGAAATTGTCAATGACGGCGATGCTGAGCGCGGGTACTTTGAACTTTTCCATGAGATCCGGAAGCGAGAGCGTGATCGGCGGTTTGCTTTCGGCTTGAGGGACAACAGCGGCGTTCTGCTCAATTCGACGGATGCGCTCGGCGGTGTTTGTTGCTTTGGCAGCCGTGACAGCCGTGGAGGCGGATTGCGGGCGGACCGCAGGGGCGATGAAGGAAGCGAGAGCAGCGGCGAGAGCAAGACGGCTGGTCCGTTTGGTGAGCAGCATTGAAGTGCAATTCCTTTCGGCCGGGTGGGGTGCGGAGGCAGACGAGCCATCGAGAGAATAGCACGCTGGACGGGGGAACGATGTACACCCAGCTATACGGTGTGGTTGTTGAAGATGTTCCCGGTTCGGCGATGAGACGCTCAGGATTCGGGGAATGGTGGACAGCCTGGGAATGAGGCGAGAGCGGCATTGCCAATGTATTGGAGGTCTTCGATGCCGATTTTGCTGGTGTAGAAGCCATCGCAGGTCATCTGACGAAGCCGCGCAAAGAAAGCGATGCCTTGGGTGAGCGAAGGATTGGAATCGACGTTCTTGCGAAAGGCAATGAGGTCGAGAACTTCTTTTTGCTGCGCGGGAGTGGAATCGAGAAAGGTGGCGCCGTAGCGGTCGGAGCAGAGATTGTCGAGCCACATGAGGCCGCCACCGAATTCGAGCTGGTAGTCTTCATTTTCGCTGGTGAGGAGATCGATGAATTCCGGGGCGCCGCCTTCGACAGCGCCGCCCGAGTTTTCGTCCTTGGGAATGATAGTGTCGCAAAGGAAGACCAAAGTGGTGTATTGGTGGGCAGGAAAGAATTTGGGAGTGTACTTCCCCGCCGCAGACAAGGCCTTCGCTTCGTGCACCATCTGATGGACAAGCGCCGCAGCTTCCGCGGGAATGACCTGGAGGACGGAGCCGGCGGCCGCGCCGACGGTGAGATTTCTGAGTACATCGCGTCTGGAAATTCCCGGCATGTGGCTACTCCTTTCTGTCGCACAAAAGACGCGCGATGGCGCAGAGATCCTCCCTCTGCAAACTCCGTTTGGAAAGACAATTTTGGCGATCGTTACCGGGACGGCTAAAGCAGATCCCTCGCCGCGCTGGGGATGCCAACGGAGTGTGGTTTTCTTCACTCATATTCAAAGGCTCCCGCTGCGGGCTTGGGCTAACAGATAGTCGGAGGCGCGCCAGGAAAGGGCCATGATGGTGAGGGTGGGATTTTTGTCGGGATTGCTGACCAGCGGGGCGCCATCGGTGACGAAAAGATTTTTAACGTCGTGGGCCCGGCAATAGGCATTCAACACGGATGTGTTTGGATCGGCTCCCATGCGCGCGGTGCCGACTTCATGAATGACCTTGCCGCCTGCTTCGATACCAAAAGGGTAAGGGCCATCGATATCGGTCTTGGTCTGATATTCGCCGCCCATGGTTTCGATGATGGATTTGAAAGTCTCCTGCATGTCCTTGGCCTGGCGGATTTCGTACTCGCTCGATTTGAAGTGAAAACGCAACACCGGAATGCCCCACTCGTCCACGAGATCGGGATCGATTTCGCAGTAAGTGTCGGGATTGGCAATCATTTCGCCGCGTCCAGCAAAGGCAATGGTAGTGCCATAGCGCAGGCGGCAGGTGCGTTTCAAATTGACGCCGTAGCCCTCGACCTCGTCGCACAAATCGTCGAACATGCCGGCACTGGGGAGTTCGCGTCCACCGCCAATCTCAATGTGGTAGCCGCGTGGAAAATCATTCTTGCGGTCGTACTTCCACCAGGGAATGTACATGTGCATGCCGCCGACGCCATCGTGATTGTGAGGCGGGATTTTGGCCATTTCAGGAACGTAGCCCCAGCCGTCGCTTCCGACGGAGTCTGTGAGGTTGCGGCCGACCCAACCGGAAGAGTTGGCAAGACCGTCGGGGAACAATTTGGATTTGGAGTTGAGGAGAAGACGAGCGGATTCACAAGAGCTTGCCGCAACGACGACCGCGCGGGCCAGCACACGCTTTTCGGTACGCGTGGCTTTATCGATGTAAGAAACGCCGGTAGCTCTGCCATCGGGGCCGACGAGGATTTCGCGCGCCATCGCGCCCGTGAGCAAAGTGAGTTTGCCGGTCTGCATCGCGGGAGGAATGAGCACCTGGCTGGAGCTGAAATTGGACGCGGTGCCGCAACCGCGCCCGCACTGGCCGCAGTAGTGGCAGGGAGGGCGGCCGTTGAGGGGCTTGGTGAGAACGGCGAGGCGAGAGGGAATGCAGGTGATATTGAGTTTGTTGCAAGCCTTCTTGATGAGGACTTCGTTGCAGCGGGGTTTGGGAGGAGGAAGAAAGACGCCGTCGGGCGCGCTGGGCACATTCTCCTTGGTGCCGAAAACGCCGATATAGCTCTCGACTTTGTCGTAGTAAGGCGAAAGATCCTCGTAGGTGATGGGCCAGTCTTCGCCAAGACCGTCGCGCGTTTTGGACTTGAAGTCGGCGGGCGCAAAACGCAGAGCGATGCGACCCCAGTGATTGGTGCGTCCGCCAACGATGCGGGAGCGGAACCACTGAAAATTGGAGCCCGGAGCCGAGGTGTACGGCTCGCCGGAAATTTTCCACGAGCCGTTGGGCGCAAGGAATTCGCTGAAGTCGGCCGCGGCTCTTCCGCCAACGCCGACACCGCGATGCGAGAGCTCGTAGGGCCACATGAACATCTTGTAGTCCTTCTCGGGATAGACCTGTGGACCGGCTTCGAGCATGACGACGCTGAGGCCGCCTTCGGTAAGGATTTTCGCGGCCATGCCACCGCCCGCGCCAGAGCCAATCACGCAGACGTCGTAGGATTTGGGGGTGCGCTGAACCTGAGCCATGGAGAGTGTCCGCTACAATTCACCTTTCTTCATTTTGGAAACGGCGTAGTCGCAGGCGCGAGCGGTGAGTGCCATGTAGGTGAGAGAAGGATTCACACAAGAGGAGGAAGTCATGCAAGCGCCGTCGGAGACGAAGAGATTGCGGACGTCGTGAGCCTGATTGTTGGCGTTCAGTACGGAAGTTTTGGGATCGCGCCCCATGCGCGCGGTGCCCATTTCGTGGATGCCGCGGCCGGGAGGAGTGATGGACTGGTAGACGGAGATTTCGCGAGCACCGGAGGCGGCGAGCATCTCCGCGGCCTGAAGAGCGATGTCGCGTGACATGGCGCGTTCGTTCTCTCCCCACTCGCAACTGATTTTAAGGGTGGGGATGCCCCAAGCGTCGACTCGTTCTTTGTCAATTTCGACGAAATTGCGGTGCGCCGGAAGGCATTCGCCAAAACCACCCATGCCCATGCGCCAAGGCCCGGGCTTGCGAAGAGAACTCTTGAAATCGGCACCGAAACCAGGAGCGCTGAGGCCACGAGTCCAATCTTCGCGATCGGCGCCACCCTGATAGCCGTAGCCGCGCACAAATTCTTTTTGTTTTGTGGAGACGTTGCGGAAGCGCGGGATGTAGATGCCGTTGGGACGATTGCCGAAGGGCACTTTGTTTTCGTGGCCGGGCATGATACCGGAAGCGCCGCTGCCCATGTGGTGGTCCATGAGATTGTGGCCAAGCTCGCCGCTGCTGTTGGCAAGGCCATCGGGGAATTCAGCCGTGGCGGAGTTGAGGAGGATACGCGTGGACTCGAGCGTGGAGGCGCAAAGAAAAACGAGACGGGCCTTGAACTCCATGGCGGCCTTGGTCTGGGCGTCGATGACAAGAACACTGGAGATGCGCCGGGATTGCGAGTCGAAAGCAAAGCTGTGGACCACACTGTAGGGACGAATGGTGAGGCGCCCCGTTTTGAGCGCGGCCGGAAGCGTGGAGTTAAGGCTGCTGAAATAGGATTGCGTAATGCAGCCGCGTTGGCATTCGCCGCAATAATGGCAAGCGGCGCGCCCTTTGTGCGTTTGCGTTAGGATGGCGCAGCGGCCGATGGTGCAGATGCGATCGCCATAATATTTCGCGAGCGCCGCGCGGAAATCCAGTTCGACGCAGGTCATTTCCATGGGGGGCAGGAATTTGCTGTCGGGAAGTTGGGGAAGGCCCTCAGGCTGGCCGCTGATGCCGGCGAATTCCTCGACATAGTCGTACCAGGGAGCGAGATCGGCGTAGCGAATGGGCCAGTCGACAGCGATGTTTTCACGGAGATTGGCTTCGAAGTCGAGGTCGCTCCAACGGTAGGTCTGGCGGCCCCAGGTGATTGATTTGCCACCGACCTGGCGGCCGCGAATCCAGGTGAAAGGCTTGCCGGGAGCGACGGTGTAGGGATTCTCCAGATCGTTGACGAAGAACTTGTGGGAGAACTCGTCGCAATCGTAGTCGCACTCACGCTGGACGAATTGCGTGCGCTGGCGTTCGGCGCGATCGTCCCAGCGACGGTACTTCAGCTCCCAGAGCGGAACGTGCTCGACGTAGTCTTGCTCAGGAATGATGGTGCGGCCGGCTTCCAGAACGAGGACCTTGAGACCTTTTTCGGTAAGTTCTTTGGCGGCCCAGCCACCGGTGATACCGGAACCGACGATGAGCGCGTCGTAGGTGTTTGTAGCCATGTAGGGCTAAGTCTACCCCTTCTTCCCTTCGGGAATCTGGTCGCATCCGCGGAACGCACCGGGCATGATTTCGAGCTTGAGTTCCTGGGTGAATCCGATTTCAGAGGTGTAGTAACCGTAGAAGGTCATGTACTTGAAGACGCGAAAAAAATCGCCGTGAAGCTGAGTGTCTCGGGAGCTGGGGAAGGCGCCATCGTGAATGCGGTCGGATTCGTGCACCCAGTCAACCGCATCGTCGAGAGAACGAAGGAGGGTGGTTTGCTGCAACTGAGAGGACTGGAGAAAGGTCTCGCCAAACAGAGCGGCGCATTGCGAGTCGACATTGTCGAGACCTGTGAGGAAGTGGGTGCGCTCCTGTTCGGTGGCCCAATCCGCAAGGATGAAGTCCATGAATTCGTTGACGCGAGCGGCTGTGGCGCCGGGCGTGTCTGTAGCCGGCAGGATGATCTCTGCCATCGCGATGACGGTGTCGTTCTGGTGAGGCGTGAAGGTGCGCAAGGAATAGCTGTCGGCGGGATGGGCCTGGCGGAGCAGGGCGAAGAGATCCGGAGACAGCACCGGCGCGACGGCGGTTACGGCGAAAATGCGGAGGAGTTCACGCCGCTGCATGGATGAACTCCGCAGCGCGAAGGATTGCGGGAAAAGACGCCACCGCAGCTGCAAAAGCCACCGCGGCGCTGGTTCCCGCAAACTGACGACGATGCATCTCAGGTCCCGAGAATTTCATTACGAATGTTTTTCAGGACATAGGCGGCGCGCTCGACGCCGACAGGACCGGGCAGGATGGGATCCTCATTTTCGATACTGAGGATGCCATCGTAGCCGACGTCCATGTAGGCCTGAAGGATGGATTTCCAGGTGGAGGCGCCGTGGCCGTAGCCGACAGCACGGAAAGTGTCGGAAGAATTGGCGAGATCGTCTTTCTCGAAGGCAAAGTTCAGGATGCCGTATTTGGCGACGTTTTCCGGGTAGAGCACGGTGTCCTTCATGTGCGCGTGATAGATGATCCCCTGCTTGCCGAGGAAGTGGATCACCTCGACGGGATCGCAACCCTGCCAGAAGAGGTGGCTGAGATCGCAGTTAGCGCCAATTTCTTCGCCGACAGCTTCGCGGAGTTTGATCAGAGTGCGCGGGTTATAGACCACAAAATTAGGATGCATTTCGAAGGCCAAGCGATGGATGCCGTGTTCACGAGCATATTTCGCCGCGCCCTTCCAGTAGGGAATGACCTTTTCCTTCCATTGCCATTGCAGCATTTCGTTGTATTCGGGAGGCCAGCGGTAGGTGATCCAGTTGGGTTGGGTATCTTTTGGCGAACCGCCGGGGCAGCCAGAGAAACCGACAACGACTTTGACATCGAGTTTTTCGGCAAGCAGGACGGTCTTCTTGAAGGTTTCAGCGTCTCTTGCGGCGTGCGCCTCGTCGGGATGGACGGGATTGCCGTGGCAACTGAGGGTGGCGACGCGGATGTTCTTGTCGGAGAATTTCTTCTGCCAGGCTTTGAGCTTGGCGGGATCGGCGAGGAGTTCATCGACGGGACAGTGATTCGCGCCGGGATAGCCGCCGGTGCCAATTTCCATGGCTTCAAGGCCGAGTGCGCTGACCTTGTCGAGCATTTCATCCATGGAAAGATCGGCATAGACCGGGTCGAAAACGCCGATGGGAAGTTTCCGTTTAGCTGAGGAAGAAGCTTGAGGGGCAGAAGCAGAAGGCTTTGAGGAAACTTCCGGAAAAATGCCCTCGAGGTGAGGAGCCGCGGGAACGGCGGCGGCCAGGAGCCCGGCGCTGCCCGTGGCAAGAAACTGCCTGCGGTCGAGGCGTGGGTCTAGTGAAGGAGAATCGGACTTGCGATTACGCATTAAAAGGCCTCCAAGATAGGTGGAAAGAGTGAAGGAACGATGGTCCGGCGGCAATTATACGCCCGGAAGCGACGGAAACGAGGCAAAAGTGGCGGAAGATTTGGACTCGATTAGGGATGCAATGACTCCAGGGGAGGAATGGAGGTAGCAACGGTGAAGGCGCGCTCCGGAAGAATTTTCTTACGCAGGATAGCGTCGACGAGCATTTCCATGGCGAGCCCAGTGCTGGGCGGGCAGCAGATGGTGGCCTTCAAGAGACCGCTGCGCACCCAAGACTGCCCGGTTTTGGGCACACCGTCGATGCCGAGATAGGGAAGGCTGAGCCAGCGTTCACGTTCGTATTCCGTGGATAGTTCCTGAAAGGCCTTGCGGGCGCCAATGGCCATGGAATCGTTCTGAGAAACGACAAGATCAATGGTGTACTTCTGCGAGGTGCTGAGTTTGAGCCACGAGCGGACAGCCTTCTGAGCACTCTCCTCAGTCCACTGGCCCTTCAAAACAATGACGTGGATATTGGCGGGTTTAATTTCGTGAAAACCGAGGAAGCGCTCTTTGGCCGCGGAGGCTTCCGAAGGTCCCTGGATATAGAGGACAGCACCGCCGCGAGGCATGAGCGCGAGGCACTGGCGTCCCTGGATGCGACCGACCTCGAATTGGTCGGAGCTGACACCGAAAATGGGGACCTTGCTGGTTTGGCGAAGCTCGGCAATGTAATTGGCGTCGCGATTGAGAACCACCCAGGCGATGCCAGAGTTGAGGGCGGCGCGAGCCACTTGAGGGAGTCCCGTGCCGCCGGCGGGTTCCATGACGACAGCGGTGGGGCGATCTTCGGGGGGAACCTGAACGGCCTTGAGGATCTGGGTGCTTTGGTTGACTGCGTCGTTATCGGCAAAGATGACCTGCACATCAAGGTCAAGCTTGTGAGCGGCGCGCTCGGCATCCTGCGCCTGCTCGAGTTGATAGTCGTTATTGTTGGTAATGAGAGAAACCAGGATCTTCATTTTTGGCATAAGACCACCCCAAGGTCTTGCTCTTAGCAAAAATGTAAATACGTATAAGGAGAAAATGCAAAAGTCTTGCGAACTACCAATCAGCCCCTGACCTGGACATTACCAAGAAAAGCCGCGAGAAACTGCACTCGCGTTCCAACGAAAGACGATAATTCATTTTAGCGGCCGCAAAGCTTCGATGGGAGGCACCGAAGAAGCGGTGGTGATGGCGCGCTCCGGAAGAACCTTGCCGTATTGCAGAGCATCAACGAGCATCGAAATGGCCTGGCCGGCGTTCGGAGGGATGAAAATCGTGGCGGTCAGCAGGCCACTGCGAACCCAGGATTGCCCGGTCTTGGGAAGACCATCGCAGCCGAGAAACGGAAGACTGAGCCAGCGGTCGCGCTCGGACTCTACGGTTAGTTCCTGAAAAGCCTTGCGCGCGCCAACGGCCATGGAGTCGTCTTGAGCAGCGACGAGATCAATAGGAGCTTTCTGTGAGGTTGAAAGTTTGAGCCAGGAGCGCACCGAGCGCAGCGAACTCTCTTCGGTCCACTGGCCTTTAAGCATGGTGAGGTGGATGTTCGAGTGCTTGGCTTCCTGCATGCCGGTGGTGCGTTCCTTGGCGGCGGAGTTTTCCGAAGGACCCTGGATATAAAGGACAGAGCCACCGCGTGGCAGAAGAGCGCAGCACTGGCGTCCCTGAATACGGCCGATTTCGATATGATCGGAGCTTACGGAAAAAACAGGCGTCTTGCAGGACAAGCGAAGCTCGGGAATGTAAGTGGCGTCGCGATTGAGGACTGCCCAGCCAATGCCGGAAGAAACCGCGGCGCGAGCGACTTGCGGTAAAGCGGTGCCACCGACAGGTTCGAACACAATGGCATTGGGACGCTCATCAGGGGAGCCTTGAATCGCTTTAAGGATCTGGGTGCTCTGATTGATGGCGTCGTTGTCGGCATAAACAATTTGCATGTCCACGGCAAGCTTGCGAGCAGCGACTTCGGCGGAATTGGCTTGCTCGATCTGGTAATCGTTGTCGTTGGTGGTCAGCGAAACAAGAATCTTCAGCTTTGACATTTCTTCCCCAAGGGTTGCGTCTTTTCTACCACCATACACCCGAAGCAGGCAGCAAAATGGGAAACGTCAACGGGAGTTTCGCGGGGGGAACGTGCAAAGTTAGCCTGGATGATGAAGAAAGGACAGGAGAAGGAAGGAACGTGGCAAGCAGTGAATCGGCAGGAGGAATGAGCAAAGGAGCGCAGGAGTCAGCAGTGATTTGGGTGAAAAGGCGCAAAGGCTAGTATAAGCGGTACTTGGTCTGGTTATAAGTTATTGTTCTGCAAAGGCTTACTTTGCGGGGTTCGCGGATAGGGTGGTCCAGCGCTTGCTCATTGTGTGTGGGAGGCAGCGCCTGTGAAGTCGCTGGCTGACAGCATTGGTTTGTGCTTCGAGGAATCCCGCTTTTCCTCTTTTCTGCTAGTCTGTAAATCGTTAAAAACAAAAGCATTAATGCAGGATACAACCCGCGACGAGTTCGCCCCGAGGACCGCCGAGGGGCGGAGTGCGGAGTATACGGTCAGGCAGGCCTGGTTCAGGGCCGTGGAACAAAGAAGGGCACCATGACCTGGCAAGAAGAATACAAGAGAAAAGTGATGGGGGCGCAGGAAGCGCTGCAGTGCATCCAGTCGAACATGCGGGTTTACATTCACCCGGGATGCGCGGAACCGGAAACGCTGGTCGAGGCCCTGATCGCGCGCGCGCCATTCGTCAGACACGTGGAGATCGTGCACCTGTTGACGACGGGGCGAGCCGACTACGTTGCGCCGCAGATGGAAGGACACTTCCGGCACAACGCGATGTTCATTGGCGGAAATGTGCGGCAAGCGGTGAACGAGGGCCGCGCGGATTACACACCGGTGTTTCTGAGCCAGGTTGAGGATTTGTTCGAAAGCGAGCAAATGCCCATCGATGTGGCGCTGATTCAGGTTTCTCCGCCGGATGCGCACGGCTTCTGCTGCCTGGGAGTGGGAGTGGAAGCGACCCTGACGGCAGCGCGCTGCGCGAAGCTTGTAGTGGCGCAGGTGAATGACCAGATGCCGCGGACCTTTGGCGATGGTTTTATTCACGTGAAGGAATTGGATGCGGTGGTGGAAGTGTCGCGGCCGCTGTGTGAATTGCGGCAGATCATCGTTACGGAAATGCACCATGCGATCGGCAAGAACGTGGCGACGCTGATCGAAGATGGAGCGACGCTGCAGCTGGGGATAGGAGCGATTCCGGACGCGGTGTTGCTGGAGCTTGGCAATCATCGAGACCTTGGAGTCCATTCAGAGATGCTGAGCGATCGCGCCGTGCCGCTAATCGAATCGGGAGTGATCAACGGAAGCCGGAAGACACTGCACCGTGGAAAAGTGGTGGTGGGGTTCGTGTTGGGGACGAAGAGGATGTTCGATTTCGTGAACAACAATCCGATTTTTGAGTTTCATCCGAGCCGCTACACGAATGACCCGTACGTGATTTCGCAGAACTACAAAATGGCCGCGATCAACTCCGGGTTGCAGGTGGACATCACCGGGCAGGTCTGCGCGGATTCAATTGGGACGCAATTCTATAGCGGAATCGGCGGGCAGGTGGACTTTATCCGCGGAGCATCTCGCTGCAAGGGCGGCAAGCCGATTATTGCGCTGCCGGCCACGGCAAAGGATGGGGCAATTTCTCGAATCGTGCCGATGCTGGATCCCGGGGCGGGAGTAGTGACGTCGCGAGGCGCAGTGCATTACGTCGTGACGGAGTTTGGCGTAGCGTATCTGCATGGCCGCACAATCCGCCAGCGCGCCGAGGCTTTGATTGAGATTGCACACCCGAAGTTCCGCGAGGAGTTGTACACGTATTGCGAGAAAACGCGCTGGCTGCAGAGACCGGCGTTTCAGGAAGGGTGAACCATGGCGAATCAAGCGCGAGGCAAAGTCAGCATCGATGCAGAGGAATGCAAGGGCTGCGGATTGTGCGTGGACGCGTGCCCGCCGAAATGCCTATTCCTGATACCGGAATTGAACGCGTATGGAGTGCATCCGGCGCGCTACAGCGGCAAGGAGTGCACCGGCTGCGGCATCTGCTTCTATGCCTGCCCGGAGCCGGGAGCGATTACGGTGTACCGGCTGAAGGTGCCGAAGGTAACCGGTGTGAAGATGGAGGGAAGCCATGCGGCAACTTTGTAAGGGAAACGTCGCCATCATGAAAGGCGCGCTGCTGGCGGGCTGCCGCGCGTATTATGGCTATCCGATCACGCCGGCGAGCGAAATCGCGGAGGCCGCTGCTGAGTATCTGCCCCAGGTGGGCGGAACATTTTTGCAGGCAGAGAGCGAAGTGGCAGCGATCAACATGGTGTATGGCGCAGCATCGTCGGGTGTACGCGTGATGACGGCGTCGTCGGGCCCGGGATTGAGCTTGATGCAGGAGGGCATGTCGTATCTGGCGGGTGCAGAACTGCCCTGCGTGGTGATCGACGTCGTGCGCGGCGGACCAGGACTTGGAAACATCGCGCCGGAACAGAGCGATTACTTCGCGGTGGTAAAGGGCGGCGGCCACGGCAACTACAAGAACCTGGTGGTAGCGCCTGCATCGGTGCAGGAAATGGCGGATCTGACGATGCTGGCGTTCGAACTGGCGGACCGTTACCGGAATCCCGCAGTGGTGCTGACGGACGGGTTTATCGGACAAATGATGGAACCTCTGGAATTGAAGGCGCAAGAAGCGGAACTGCCGGAAAAGCCCTGGGCGGTGCGCGGAACGGCAGAGACGCGGAAGAATCTGATTTCGTCGATTTTTCTGGAGCCAGACGATCTGGAACAGCACGTACAGAAGCTCGACGACAAATATAAGAAGGCCGCAGCAGTGGAAGCGCGGCATGAATTGTATCGCGCCGAAGAGCCGGAAGTGCTGCTGGTGGGTTATGGAATCGCCTCACGCGTGCTGCGGACGGTAGTGGATATGGCGCGCAAAGAAGGTTTGCGAGCGGGATTGTTCCGGCCAATCACGGTGTGGCCGTTCCCGGCGGAAGCGTTGCGGCATGCGGCGCGGCGAGCGCAAATGGTGCTGGTGGTGGAGATGAGCACGGGGCAAATGGTGGAAGACGTGCGGCTGGCATTGGACGGAAGAGTGGATGTGGAGTTTTACGGGCGCACCGGCGGAAACGTGCCGATGGCCGACGAGGTGTGCAAGGCCATGTATGAGCGGATGGGGATGACAGCGGATTGGGGCGTTTGAGTTGGCGTGACGTGAAAGAATTCACGAAGAGGTGACGCTGTGGATGAATATCAAGTGATTGAATCGAAGTCCCCAGTCTTTTATGAAAAGTACGAGCGCAAATCGGAGCTGCAGCACCAGACGCATTACTGCCCGGGGTGCGGTCATGGCGTGGTGCACAAGCTGATTGCGGAAGCCATCGCGGACATGGGCTACCAGGACCGCACAATTTTCGTTAGCCCGGTGGGCTGCTCGGTGTTTGCCTATTACTACTTCGATGTGGGAAATATTCAGGCGGCCCATGGGCGCGCGCCCGCGGTGGCCACGGCGGCCAAGCGCTCGAATCCCGACAGCCTGGTGATTGCCTACCAAGGCGATGGCGACCAGGCGGCCATCGGCACGGCGGAAATTGTGCACGCAGCGAACCGCGGCGAAAAGATCACCGTGTTTTTCGTGAACAACGCGATCTACGGAATGACGGGCGGGCAAATGGCGCCGACCACTCTGGTGGGCCAGAAGAGCACCACGTCGCCGTGGGGACGCCGGCCATCGAACGAGGGATTTCCGCTGCACATGGCGGAATTGCTGGCCACACTGGAAGCGCCGGTGTACATCGAACGCGTGGCCCTGACTGACAACAAGAACCTGATGAAAGTGCGCAAGGCCGTGAGGAAAGCGCTGGAACTACAGCGGGATCACAGCGGTTTCAGTTTTGTGGAAATTTTGTCGCCGTGCCCGACGATCTGGAACCTGACGCCGCAGGACGCGCGCAGGTGGATTGAAGAGAAAATGCTGCCAGTGTTTCCGCTGGGAGTGTTGCGAGACCGCAAGCTGGAATCAACAGAAAATGCGGTGCCGCAGACGACGGTGACGAAGCTGCTCGGCCTGGAGACGCCGGCGGAAGAAGTGGCGCCGCCGATAGCGGCCAAAGAGGCGCATCCCGATTTGACGGTGAAGATCGCGGGCTTTGGCGGACAAGGGGTACTGCTGCTGGGACAGATCCTGGCGGAGATGGGCATGCGCGAAGGGCGCGAAGTGAGTTGGCTGCCGTCGTACGGACCGGAAATGCGCAGCGGGAGCGCGCATTGCCATGTGTGCTTGTCGAACGAGCGAGTCGGCTCGCCGGTGATTGAACATCCGGACGTGCTGATTGCCATGAACGAGCCTTCGCTGCACAAATTCGCGAAGCAGGTGGCCCCGCACGGCATGATCGTTTACAACAGCGATAAGTTGCCGGAGCATTTCTCTGCCGCGCAAGCGCAAGTGTTCTGCGTGTCAGGATCGGAGATCGCGGACCGGCTGGGAACCACCAAGATCACGAACATGGTGATGATGGGCGCGCTATTGGAATTGACGCACACGATGCCGAAAGAAACGGCGTTCGCGGTGTTGAAAATGAAGCTAAAGAACGCGAAGCTGCTGGAAGTGGATTATCGAGCGATTGATGCGGGGATTGATTGCATCCGCAAGCAGATCGCGGAGCGGCTGGCAGCGCACACGCGCGAAGACGAACTGACGCACGCTTCGTGAATCAGGTTCGCGTCATTTGTTCTCAAGTTACTTGTGAACGGACGGGTTGAGATCCTGCGAGCGGCGCACTACGCGGCCTTCGGGATGACAGCTCGCTGCGGCGCTTGATTAACTGGGAGCAAAGCGGCTGACTAGGAATTACGTTCAGTTGCTAGGCACACCGGAGACGGGCGAGTTCGCATCATGGTAGACGACCTTACCGCGAAATAGCGTGAGTTCACACTTCAGGTTCTTCAAATCATCGGATGGAATGGAATAGAGATCGCGGTCCCAGACGGCGATGTCTGCATCCTTGCCCGGCTCCAGCGAGCCAATGCGGGCTTCCAGGAAAAGTTGATGCGCAGCCCAGATGGTGTAGGACTTGAGCGCAACGTGGATGTCAACGGATTCGGCAGTGCCAAAAGGCTGCGAACCGTAGACGCCGTTCAACGTTTCGCGCGCGACGGAGGACCACAGGCCATAGCGTGCAGGAAATGGGGTAACCGGATAATCGGAGCCGCCGCCCCAAACCATTCCCTTGTCCAGATATGTTTTGTAAGGCATGAGACGGGCATCGCGCTGCGGGCCGAAGGTGCCGGCATAGGTATCGCCAATCCACCACAGGAAGGGAGCTTGCGTTTCCGGGTAGCCGGCGTCGAACTTTTTCTGCATGGCGGCCATGGTGGCGATGGCGTGATCGCTGGGAATGTTGCAATGAATGACGCCGTGACGCAGGCCGATGGTGGGCTGGTCTTGCAAGACGGCGGCGTAGGTGTCGACAACCCAATCGATGGCACGATCACCAACCGCGTGAGTGCTGACGTGGAAGCCCGCGTCGTGGAAGAGTTTGACCATCTGCCGATACGTGTCGGGATCAAGTGCGGGGTACCCGGTATTGCCAGCGTCAATCTCCGTGGATTTCTTGTGCCACGGTTCATAGACCCAAGCGGTACGTCCGCCGCCGCTACCATCCATGAAAATCTTCACGCCGCCGGAGAGCAGCAGGCCGTCGCCAAGTGACTCAGGAGGTTTGGGCAGCCGTTGCAGGCGCGCAAGAGTGACGCGCGCGGAATCCATGGTTGTGCCGCCAAGGAAAAGCGCGAAGATGCGCACAGTAGATTTGTTTTCGTTCAGGAGTTCGCGGTAGATATCCCATCGTTCGGGGAGGATGCCCGGGTCTTTCGCGGCAGTCATGCCTTCCTTGTTGAAGTCCGCCATCATTTTTAGAAGGCCATTGCGCTGCTGGTCGTGCGAGTAAGGAGGAATCAGGCTGACGACCAGGTTCATGGCCGGATCTTCCTTGAGAACGCCGGTGGGGCGGCCCTGGGAGTCGCGATCGATGATTCCGGCGGCAGGATTTACGGTGGCGGCGGTGATTTTGGCGAGTTGCAATGCTTGGGAATTTGCCACGCCATAGTGGCCGGTGGTGTGAGCGAGCCACACTGGATTATTGGAGGAAACTTTGTCGAGATCGGAAGCATAGATGTAGCGGAGTTCCGCGAGTTTGCTTTCATCCCAACCCGCACCCTGGATCCAGACATTGCGCGGCGTGTGGGCAACTTTCTGGCGCACGAGTTCGACGGCTTCAGCGACACTCTTGATGTTGCTGAGGTCGAGATCATAGATGGTGGTGGTTTCATCGAAGTGGCAATGGGAGTCAATCAGGCCGGGAGTGGCGGTGCGTCCACGAAGATCGATAATGCGGGCGTCCTTAGCGGCGTGCTTGCGGACTTCGTCATTCGAGCCGACATCGACAATTTTGCCGTTCTGAATGGCAATTGCCTGGGCCACGGAATCCTTGGCGTCCACGGTGATGATCTTTCCGTTGATCAGTAGAAGGTCGGCGTTGCCCTGCGATTCTGCGCTGGGAGGCGCTTGCGCGTGCAGCAGCGGAATGGCAGCGGAAGAGATGTCAAGGAACAGGAGGGCAGTGAGGAAAAGGCCGAGCGGGGGTCGCTTAAGTGTGGTCATGCAATCTCCCTAGATGAATCGAAGAACGCTGAGATAGGCTTATATCTTCACGAGCCACTTCGCACAAGCTTTTGTCATCTATCAAATGTGAGAGAAAAAAGCCCGCCCCGCAGGGAATAGGTTCCCCGGGGTCTGACCCGGCCGATAGGACAGGCTTAACCAAGAATACACAGAGAACCCTTGCTGGAAGCGGGCGGGGAAGCTATAAAGGAAAGACATGAATTTTATGCAAAAAGCCCCATGCGAGAGAGCGTTGGTGCGAAGCATCCGGAGCTGGATCTTTGGCGCGCGGAGTTTGCTGTTGCTAAGCGTGGGTGTGCTGGCGTGGGGCTTCCCCGCCCTGGCTCAGTCTCAGCAGTTCCCCATCGTTCCGGAAGTGGAAGGCGGCGGTTTGCCCGCGGCACTTGGAGCGACAGCGTTCGCCGGCAGTCAACTACCCGCCCAGCGATTGCCAGGAAACATCAGCGGAACAATCATTGATCGCACGGGAACCGGGGTTCTAGGCGCCCGAGTGCGACTTACGCGCGACGAGCAATCGCCTGCTCGAGAGGTGGTCTCGGATGACCAGGGGAAATTCTTCTTTGCCAACATCGCTCCAGGACCGTTCCAACTCACAATTACATCGGAAGGCTTCGCGCCGCAAACATCTACGGGAAACCTGAGTTCGGGAGAAAGCTACACTGCGCCACAGATTGAGTTGGCGCTTGCCACCAATATCACCGAGGTGCGGGTGTCGTTCACGCAAGTTGAATTGGCGCAGGAGCAGCTTAAGGATCAGGAGAAGCAGCGGGTGCTCGGCGTGATTCCGAATTACTACGTAAGTTACGTCGCCAATGCAGCTCCGCTGAACACGAGACAGAAGTTCCAGCTTGCGTGGAAGAGTACGGTGGATCCGTTCACCTTCGGATTTACCGCGGCGATTGCGGGAATTGAGCAGGCGCAAAACCGTTTCAGCGGGTATGGACAAGGAGCGCAGGGCTACGGAAAGCGCTACGCCGCTTCTTACGGGGACCTGGTCACATCAACGTACATCGGAGGAGCGATACTGCCGTCGCTGCTGAAACAAGATCCGCGGTATTTCTACAAGGGAACGGGCAGCAAGAAATCGAGGGCTTGGTACGCGATTGCCAACGCCGTGATTTGTAAAGGCGACAACGGGCACTGGCAACCAAGTTATTCGGCAATTCTGGGAAGTCTGGCGTCCGGCGGAATCTCCAATCTTTACTATCCCCCGAGCGACCGCGATGGAGTGGCATTAACGTTTGAAAACGCGCTGATCGGAATTGGGGCGAGTGCGGGCGCAAACCTGCTTCAAGAATTTGTCATTCGGAAGATCACGCCGAATGTGCCGAATTACGCGCCAGCCACACCCTAAGCCAGATCGAAACTGCTACCAAAATTATCACAACGGGCACAACAGGCTATATCAAGAGGGTCACAAGACCGGTGGCGACAAGGGCAACTGCCCACAACAAGTCGAAGTTGAACCAGGTCTTGCGCAGAATTGCGAGGCCGAGTTTTCGATAGACCACCCAAGCGACCAGCCCTGTGACCGCAAGATAGGCAATCGTGTGGACCCCAGTGGCAATTATCCCGGCTAGCGGGCTGACAGCCGGAGAGATGTGATTGTGACCGGCCATTCGAGCCTGCGCTTCAACGGTGTTACTGCCCAGCAACACCGGTACCACCATTAAACCGGCGCCGTGTGCAGAGGCCATCAGAAACGACCAGACGGTCAAGTCTCGAAAGCCCACTTGCATACGGACCCACCTGGGGTGCTGGTGTCGCACCAGGCAAAAGATTCCGAGACCCACCAGAATCGCGGCGACGGAGTAGCGGATGGCGACAAGCGGCAGCGTCATGCCGAGAAATGCGGCCGTCAGCACCACGCTGCCAATGGCCACGGTGTGGCCGATCGCAATGGGGAGGAGCGATCTTGCTACTGCGCTCCCCTTTTGCTCCTGCATCCCCAGCGCCACCGCGAAGAGCCAGCCCATCCCAGGGTTCAGTCCGTGATACGCGCCAAGGAGCAGCAGCAGCCACAACATCGTCGAATTTAGCCCGGCATGCGTCATTTCGCGTCCGAGTAGCAATAGGAGTCTGACGAAGCGTCACCCCCTTCCAGCCGAAGCTGGTGCGCGCGCAACCCGTCGAACTCGACGAAGAACTTTTCGTCGAGTTTCATTCCGCCCCTTGGGCTGGCATCGATCTTCACCATCCAACTGTTCACACCATCGGGATAAAACTGCTCATCCCAAGGGGAGTAAAGCGAATTCGTGAAGTAGACGCGCTTACCGTCGCGGCTGATCTCGACCATCTGAGGGCCGCCATTGAGCGCTTGCTTGGGCTTGTTCGGATGAGCTGCGCGACGCACGATGCCACCTAGGTGAATCGAATCGGTCTTCGTCGGGTTGGCGGGGTCGGAGACGTCGTACTGGATGAACTCCCCGGTCCCCCAGCACGAAACATAGAGGAAGCGGTCATCGAGTGAGAGGTTGATGTCGGTTACCAACGGCGGCACTGCCTTGAAGCCCTTGAGCAGCGGTGGCAGGCTTTGCGGATCGGCCGGCTCGGCGGGAATTTCGATCACCTTGCGGACCGCCCATTTGCTGTTCTTACCGCCGTCTTCGCGGTACCACATCCAGATGGAGGACGAAAGGTCTTTCAGGGAGACCACCACGCCGACAAATCCGAAGGTCTTCCTGGGATCGTGGGAGGGCCGAAGCTCGAGCACCATCTGTTGCTCTGCACCCAAATCAATTTCCTGGAGGTGGCGGCGCTTGTCGAAGTCCCAGATATGCAGTTTGTGGCCGTACTCTCCGCGCAGCAGCAAATCCGGCACGAGGCCGCCCTTCACCATGTTGGGGGTGCCCCATTCTGAAGTGATCATGGTGTCATGTCCGAGGTGCCACCAAAAGTCGTAGGCCAGATTCTGTGGGCCGCGGTCCTTCTCCCAAGGTCCCTTCAGCTCAAACGTGTTGGCATCCATCAGGAAGATACCGCCCGGGCCGTCGCCGCTGGCCGAACCGAGGGCGCTGCCATAGATGCCGTCAGGGCCACAATGAATGGTGTGTGGCGATGTATAGCCGGTCTTTTTAATAAATTCTTCAGGCTCGATTACCTTCACGATCTTGGGATGGTTGGGGTCCTGTTTCGTATCCAGGATGTGAATCCGGGACGAGCCGATGCCCGGCACAACCAGATAGCGACGCTCCATGTGAGGGTGCGGGGCCTGCGGGCAGAGGCACGCGCTACACGCGTTCCAGCCGAAGTGATGCAGCTCATTATCGTCGTTGGGGAAGTCCACCTGGCCAATAAACTGACTATACGCAGAGGAGCGCGGATCGACGTTAATGACCCCCATGGCGTCGCGCTTCCCGATCTTGCCAACGTTGAGCAGAGCTACGTAAGCGATGCGTTCCGGCGCGGCCTGCATGGCCAGGCCGGGCGAGGGATAAAAGGTTGGATCCGGCATCAATGACATATCCATATTCTCCTTTGGCAAAAGTCACGGCGAAGGAATTTGCCCCGGCTGACGGGGCAGTCCGGTATAGCGGCTATAATAGAGCGTATTTTTCGGGCTGCTTATCAAATTTTTGTTTGCAGCCGGAACAGCAAAAATAGAAAGAATTTCCATGAAACTCTGACTTGTGCTTTGCTACGCTCACATCCACCATCATTCCGCAGATCGGATCTTTGGCTTCGTGTCGGGGGAGCGGTGACGGCGCCTGTTTTTCTTGCGACGCTGCTCTGGTTCCATTCACCTGGATAATTTCGGCAAGAATGCTGACCGCAATTTCTTCAGGAGAGGCGGCTCGAATGTCGAGACCGGCCGGAGCGCGAACCTGGCTCAGCCTGTCGACGGGTATGCCCCGTTCCTTGAGAACGTCGAGGATTTTGCTGGCTTTCGCTTTACTGGCGACGAATGCAACATAGGCTGCTTTAGTGAGAAGTGCCTGTTCCAACGCTTCCTCGTCGCCTTCTCCTTGCGTGGAAACAACAATAAACGTGTGCGGCGTGGTTTTAAGTTGGCGCAAGTCCAATTCCGCTTGCACTAAGTCGCTATCCGGAAAACTCTCGCGGTCCGCTCCTGGAGCCACGGCGGAAATCGCATAGCCAATCGCCTTGCCGAGACTGGCCAACATTTTCGCGACGGGAGAGCGGCCGAGAATCAGAATGTGAGGTTTTGGAAGGACCGGTTCAATATAGATGTCCAATGTGCCTCCACTGTGGCAAGTCATGGTGTAATCCACTATGCCCTCCTCCGGGGATGACGAGGGACTGATACGAATCAAACGGGGTTGACCGTCTGCCAGCGCTTTCAAGGCTTCTTTGACCACCACCGGTTGCGCACAACCGCCGCCGATCCAGCCCCAAATTCTGCCATCGGGGAAAATGATCGCTTTGTTTCCCGGCTTTCCCGAGATGGGCGCTTGATAACGCACCACCACGGCAATCGCAAACGATTGTGCGTCCGTCAGTAGCTCACCGGCTTTGCTCAGGAATTGATCAAACATATTGGATCACCTATCTCGAAACTAAAGGTATCTTTCCAAAGCCAGCAGGCTCTCCAGATTATGTGCCGCAGCAAAAACATCGACATGCGGAAGAGCGGCACTCATGCCGCGCGTAACCGGGGCATACTCTTCCAGTCCCAACAGGGGATTCAGCCAGATGAGCTGCCGAACTCGGCGTCTGGTGCTACGGAGTTCGCCAGCCAGCAACTCCGGTTCGCCGGTGTCCCAACCATCACTCAAAATCATGAATACAGTATTAGGTGAAAGCAATCTCCTGCCGTGCTGACGGTTGAAGTCTCGCAGCGAATCGCCAATCTTTGTGCCGCCTGCCCATCCTGCCGCTCTCTGGGACAGTCCTCCTAGGGCATCCGGTAAATCCCTGGTGCGGAGCAAATCGGTGATCTCCACAACATTGGTGCTGAAGAGAAACGTATTCACACTCTTGAAGTATTTCTGCAGCGCGTAAGCAAATCTGACCAGAAACAAGCTGTAGGAATTCATGGAACCGCTGACATCTAGGAAAATCACCAGCTTGTGCTTCCGTGGTTTTCTGGCCCGAAAGGCCAGCACCATGGGATCGCCGCCACCAGAGATACTGCGCCGAATGGTTCTGCGCACGTCTACACGCTCCGCGAGATTCCTGATCTTGCGTCTTCGCGCGAGCCGCAGGCTCATCTTGCGAAACAGGCGCAGCGAAATCTGCTCAAGTGCCGGCAGATCCTCGTGCGGCACATCTGCTAAGTCCACCTTCTGTAGACGCTGTTGGGCGCTTGCGCCCGAAACAGCCTTGCCGTCACGTTCTGACGGCGAGGCGTCGCTCCCGCACAAGCCCAGCAGCGCCCGGGAACTTGCTCCTGGTCTGTGGGTATTGAATCTGGGTTCCTGGCCTTCTTGCGAATCAGGCCCTGAGGCATTCTGCGAATGGCTCCAGAACCGTTCGAAAATCTTGCTGAACAGATCCCATTCCTCTTTCGATGAGCTCAGGACCGCCCGCAGAGCCAAAGCGAACACTTGTCGATCGGCAAGTGCAGTGGATTTGGCCGCTTCGAGCGCGGTCAGCGTCTGCCCAACGCCGTTGGACAGTCCGTGATCTCTGGCGAACTGGCAGAACTGAACGATGGAAGCCGCCGAGCGATCGCGTGCTGCCTGGGGCATTGATTCCTTCCTACGCACGGCGTTTACGAAAGCATTTTCTCTATGCCCGCGGCCTTGAGCTTCGCGCCGTCTTCCATGGATTTCGCTACGCAACCCAGGGTTTCCTCAACCGTTTGGACATCCAGCCGGTGTTTTCCCAAGGACATCGCGGACCGGGCGCAATCCAGGGTTTCGGTCACTCCCGGCGGCTTTGCGAGATCCAGTTGCCGCACGGCCTGAAGAAATCGCACTACTTGGCTGCCAAGCTGTTCTTCGATGCCCGGCAGCTTGGCGCGAACTATTTTCATTTCTTTTTCAAAGCTGGGAAAGTCGATCCAGTGATAGAAGCAGCGTCGTTTCAGCGCGTCACTCAGTTCGCGAGTGCGATTGGAAGTGAGAACGACGTAGGGGACATGCTGGGCCTTGATTGTGCCCATCTCAGGAACAGTAATTTGAAAATCGGACAGTAACTCCAGCAGGAAAGCCTCGAACGCCTCATCCGCGCGGTCGATTTCGTCGATGAGCAAAACGGGCGAAGCGTCTTCGGCAAGAATGGACTGAAGCAAGGGGCGCTCGAGAAGGAACTCTTTGCTAAAAATGTGCTTTCCCTTCTCTTCGACGGTTCGCTCGATTTTTTCCTCGATTTTGATGGCCAGTAACTGTTTCTGATAATTCCATTCGTAAACGGCGGAGTTGACATCCAGACCTTCATAGCATTGCAGACGGATGAGACGAGTCCCCAGCATGGCCGCCAGTACTTTGGCCACTTCTGTCTTGCCCAGTCCAGCATGTCCTTCGATAAGCAGCGGTTTCCCCAGTTTGATGACAAGGTAAACAGCGGTGGCCAAGGCGCGGTCGGTAACATAACCCAACCCTTCGAAGCTCCGAATCAGATCATCCACGTCGTTGATTTGCTTGTCCTCGGGAAACGTTGGAGCAGTGGGCATGATAGGTCGGCTTCAGATAACGTAAGTTAACTCTCGCGGCGAAATACACCCTTTGCCGCCTGCCATGCCAACGAACCAGCATTGATTGGTTTCCCGGCTGGATCCGTGGGCGTTTCGGAAGGCTGGTCGGGCTGGGAAAGCCGGGTTTGCAGATTCTTGGTGAACTCGCCGAACATGATGTTTGAGACTTCGCTGATGACCCGCGATCCCATCTGCGCCAGAATGCCCACCACATTCAGCTCAGAAATACTCGTGACCTCGGTGCCGCCATCCTCGAGCGTGCGGAGTTTGCCCGTCATCTTCATGGAGGCGCTGCCGCGGCCGCGGACGTCCTGTCCTTTGCCCAGAATTTCAATTTCATAGTTCAGTGGGTCCATGCGAACGATCTGCACTTCCCCCTTGTAATCGGTCACACTCGGTCCGACCTTTACACTGATCGCACCTTTGTAATTCTTGTCATCCACCTGCGCTGTAATCTGCGCGCCAGGCACACACAACGCGACCTTCCGGGGATCGCTGAGGAAGCTCCATACCTTCTCGACCGGTTCCTTCACCTGAAAACTTTTCTCGATCTTCAGCGCCACGGCTCTAGCTCACCACCCCTTTCTCCTGCAAAACATTCCACACTTTCCAAGGCGTGATTGGCATATCGATATGCTTCACACCGAGGTGCGAAAGGGCATCTACGACCGCATTCACGAAAGCAGCCGGAGATCCAACGTTTGGCGATTCCCCCACGCCCTTGGCCCCAAAAGGGTGATGCGGGGATGGCGTACAAGTGCTGCCTGTTTCCCAGTGCGGCGTTTCCACTGCAGTGGGGATCAAATAGTCCATAAAACTGCCGCCCTGGACGTTTCCGTTTTCGTCGTAATCGATCAATTGCATAAAGGCGATGGCCAGACCTTCCGTGAGCCCGCCGTGGATCTGCCCTTGAACGATCATCGGATTGATGACGTTGCCGCAATCGTCGACGGCCACAAAACGACGGACCTTGATCTCTCCCGTTCCTTTGTCGATATCCACCACGCAGATGTACGTCCCAAAAGGGAAAGTGAGGTTCGGCGGATCGTAATAATTGACCGCTTCCAGCCCCGCTTCGAGGCCGGCGGGAATATTGGTGTAAGCAGCGAACGCGATTTCCTGGATGGTTTTGGACTTACTGGGCGCACCTTTCACGAAGAACTTGCCGGTTTCCCACTCGAGATCTTCCTCGCTGCACTCCAGCAAATGAGCCGCAATCTTTTTCGCCTTGTCTCGAATTTTCCGCGCAGCCATCGCTGTGGCGGCCCCTGACGTGGGAGTGCTGCGGCTGGCGTAAGTTCCAAGGCCGTAAGGTGCAGTGTCGGTGTCGCCTTCCTCAACGATCACATCGGAGGCCGGAATCCCCAGTTCCTGGGCGACGATCTGGGCATAGGTAGTCTCATGGCCTTGTCCCTGGCTCTTGGTACCCATGCGGCAGATTGCTTTTCCCGTTGGATGTACGCGGATTTCAGCGCTGTCGAACATCTTGATGCCGGCGATGTCGAATGTGTGAGCGGGACCAGCTCCAACCGCTTCCGTGAAACTGGAGATGCCGATGCCCATCAACTCGCCCTTCTTCCGTTTCTCTTCCTGCTCTTTCCGTAGTTGGGCATAACCCACCATTTCGAGCGCTTTATTCAACGCTCCTTCGTAGTTCCCGCTGTCGTACGTCCAGCCCAGTGGAGTTTTGTAGGGGAACTGGTCCGGCTGGATGAAATTTCTGCGCCGCAATTCGGCCGGATCCATCTTCAGCTGACTGGCAAGAATGTCCACGACTCGTTCGATCAGATAAGCGGCCTCGGTGATTCGAAACGAACAGCGATAGGCGATTCCTCCGGGGGCCTTGTTGGTATACACGCCGTCCACTTCGCAGAATGACGCGGCAAAGTCGTAAGAGCCAGTGCACATGCTAAACAGACCGGCGGGAAATTTCGTAGGCTGTGCGGCGGCGTTGAACGCTCCATGGTCCGCCAACGTTTTTACGCGTAGGGCTTTGACCTTGCCATTCTGATCGGCCGCAATCTCCGCCGTCATGTGGTAGTCGCGCGCAAAGCCCGTGGACTGGAGATTCTCGGACCGCGTCTCAATCCACTTCACAGGCAAGCCCAGGGTCAGGGAAGCCACCACGGCACAGACATAGCCGGGATAGATTGGGACCTTGTTTCCGAAGCCACCACCTATATCCGGAGAAACAACGCGAATATTTTGCTCGGGTATCCCGCCGACGATAGAAAACAGCGTTCGGTGAGCGTGGGGCGCCTGGGAAGTAAGGTAGATCGTAAGTTTTTCCGTGGCGCGATTGAAGTCGGCAACGCAGCCACAGGTTTCGAGTGGAGCAGGGTGGCATCGCTGGGAGATGGCATGCACGCTGGCCTTGACCGGCGCGCTTTGAAACGCTTTGTCGGTAGCATCTTTATCGCCCACTTCCCAATGAAAAATGTGGTTGGACTTCTCTTCCCGGTCCTCGCGAAGGATGGGTGAACTCGGATCCGTTGCCTTATGAGGGTCCACCAGGACGGGAAGTTCTTCGTATTCCACTTCGACCAATTCGGCCGCGTCTGCCGCGGTGTATTGATCCTGCGCGACCACGAACGCGACTTCCTGGGCCTGGAAGAGCACTTTGCCCGTCGCCAGCACCATTTGTTTGTCGAAGAATAGTGTCGGCATCCAGGCGAGATTTGCCTTGGCAAGGTCTTCGCCCGTAATGATGGCCAGGACGCCAGGAAGTTGCTTGGCCTTCTCGCTGTTGATGGACTTGAGGCGGGCGTGCGCGTAGGGGCTGCGCACCATGTGTCCATAGACCATTCCAGGAAGGTGCACGTCGTCCACGTAATTGCCTTTGCCTTGAATGAATCTCGAATCCTCTTTGCGCTTGATCGAGTGGCCCATTCCGCCGATTTCGGGCGAAGTTTTCGCAATCATCTTGCCCCTCCTTGCGCCATCTTGCCTGCGGCGTATTGAACCGCCTTCACAATATTTTGATAGCCCGTGCAGCGGCACAAATTACCGGAGATCCCCCAACGAATGTCGTTTTCCGTGGGCTGAGCATTCTTTTGCAGGAGCGCATAAGTAGACATCAGCATGCCGGGCGTACAAAACCCGCATTGCAAACCATGCTCCTGTTTGAAGCCTTCCTGCAGCGGGTGTAGCTTCCCTTCCTGGAAGAGTCCCTCCACCGTAAGGAGCTCCGCTCCATCCGCCTGGACGGCAAACATCGTGCAACACTTCACCGTTTTTCCGTTCATGACGACGGTGCAAGCGCCGCAGTTGCTGGTGTCGCAGCCAACGTGCGTGCCGGTCAGACCGAGTGTTTCACGGATGAAGTGAACGAGGAGAAGCCGGGGTTCGACATCGGCTTCCCGCTGCTGGCCATTGACTTTGACGCATACTGTTTGCTTTTTCGCCATTTCATTTCTCCCGATCGCCCGACGCGATTACTTGCCAGCGCGCTCGAATGCGCGAGTCAGTGCCCGTTTTGCAAGCTCTTTGACCAAACCCTTCTTGTACTCAACCGGGCCGCGCAAATCTGGACTCGGGGCCGACTCATCTGCCGCAAGTTGCGCCGCTTGATTGATGTTGGCCTCATCCAGCTTCTTGCCGCGAAGGAATTCTTCCGCCTTCCGTGCCTTGACTGGGGTTGGTCCGACATTTGTCAATCCCATGCCCACTTTTTGACAGACGCCCCCGTCGTCCAGCGTCAGTTGAGCCGCCACCGCCGCGGTCGCAAAATCTCCGACCTTGCGCTCCAGTTTGAAATAGGCACCGCCGCTCCGCGCCGGTGGTACCGGTATGCGAATTTCCGTGAGTATTTCCTCGTGTTGGAGTGCGGTGGCAAATAAGGACACGAAGAAATCCTCAATGGCAATGACTCTTTCGCCTTTCGGCCCGGTCGACACGACTTGGGCACCGAGGGCCATCATCGTGGCGGGATGATCGTTGGCAGGATCGCCGTGAGCCAGATTGCCACCTACGGTGGCCATGTTCCGCACCTGCGGATCCGCGATTACATGGGCAGTATCGAAGAGAATCGGATACTTGGCGTGCACTAAGGGCGAGGCTTCCAGTTCGGCCTCTCGCGTCAAGCCGCCGATCTTCAGATAACCGCCTTCTTCCTTGACATACGAGAGACCAGAAATACGATTGATATCGATCAAAAAGCCCGGCCTGGCCAGTCTGAGCTTCATCATGGGAATCAGACTCTGCCCACCGCTCAGAATTTTCGCTTCGTCGCCGTACTGTTGCAGCATCGCAACCGCTTCCGGAACCGTTTTTGGCCGTAGATATTCAAATGATGGGGGGATCATGCTCGCCTCTCATCTCCACTGGGATGTTGTTGAATTCTGGAACAGATGGGTACCGTGTGAAGAAAGGTTGACTCGGAAATAAACAAGGAACTCGTGCCCCGTCTGAGCCCTGGGCCCGTTCCCGACGAGTCCGTACCGCGTATCGATCTGTTCATGACCCAAGCGCATCTTGGAACCCGATTGTCCGTGAAAATGATTCGCCTGATCTGATGCCTTGACTGGGTTGCCTTCTTTCTCGCTTCAGTGAAGGATCCCGAGAGCCTTTTCTGTGCTACGGCGCCCCTTGAAATCAACCTCCCTGGTTATCGCGGCAAGCGGGACTTCCATTTCTTCCATAAGGAAAAAACTGCCGTCCTTATCAGCGATTCCCCCGCTGCCAACGCCTTGCCCGCGTCGAGACTTTATAGTCCTCCAAAGCCGTCTTGTCCAGTTTGAAATTTGTCACCCCGGCGCCGGACACATTAAGCGCTCGGCTACTGGCAGAACCCCTGATTCGCCGGGGACCAGGAAGTCTACGTAGCCGTGTCCTGCTTGGTCCGTTGACGGCTGCGCCAGTCGTCGATGGCCATGCGGATGGCGTCGGGAGCCAGATTGCTGCACCGCATCTTGTATTCGGGAATGCCGCCCAACGATTCGGCGACGCTTTGCTTGGTTATCTCGTAAGCTTCCTGGACGTGTTTGCCAAGAACCATTTCTGTTGCGATCGAAGAGCAGGCGATGGCCACCGCGCAGCCCATGCACTTGAATCTGACCTCCTGAATGACGTCATTCTCGACATGCAGCGTTATTAGGACCGTGTCACTGTCCACTGGACTTCGCACCATAGCTCTGCCAGATGGGTTTTCTATACTGCCCACGTTTCGCGGATTAGCAAAATGCTCGCGAATTTGGTCGCTATACAAAGGGGCTCCCTAGCCGGGCTTGAAAAACAGGGTATATGATATGCCATTGCTTATGTCGGCCGAATTTTACTCCAAGGTTGCCGAACTCGCCGGGCGGAGGAAATCCTTTGCCGTGGCTACGATCGTGCGTGTGGAGGGCTCTTCTTCCGCGAAGCCGGGTTGCAAAGCCATCATCGACGAACATGGGAAGATCGCTGCCGGATGGGTCGGCGGAGGTTGCGCCGAGAGCGCGGTGCGAAACGAAGCCTTGAAATGTATCGAACGGGGCAGGCCCGAGCTCATTACTCTAGACATGACCGACGAACTGCTCGGGGTCGGAATGCCCTGTGGGGGCAAAATGGATGTTTATATCGAGCCCGTTCTCCCGCAGCCAGAATTGTTGATTGTGGGCCACGGGCGGATCGCAGAGGTGCTTGCCACGATCGCAAACCTGATGAACTTTTCCGTCACCGTCAATGATCCAGGGGCCGAACGCGGCGCGTTTCCCCGAGCGACTCGTCTGGTCACTGAGGATTTCGATCTCGCACAAACTCCCATCGATTCCAGAACGTACGTCGTCATCGCAACGCTGCACAAGCTGGACCACGTGTGGCTGCAAAAGGCGCTGGAAAGCAATGCCGCCTACGTTGCTCTCATTGCCAGCCGCCATCGATCCAGGCTTGTGCTCGATTATCTTCTTGCGACCGGAATGCCTGCCGAGAAAATCGAAAGGGTCTGGGCGCCGGCAGGTCTCGATCTTGGCGCTTCAACTCCCGAAGAAATAGCGCTGAGCATCGTAAGTCAAATGGTAGCGTTGCATCGCGGCGGCAGCGCCAAAGCTCTCAAGGAGTCCGGCTCAAAATCGAAGAACGGCGTCACCGATAAGGTAATTCAGCAGTGCGACGGTGGCGGCACTGGCTGACGCCTGGATTATTAGGAACCGGCGGCTGACTTTCTTTCACGGTGACTTCGACTCTCAGCCACGATCTCGGCCATAATGCTCAGGGCTATCTCTTCCGGCCCTTCCGCCGCGATGTCGAGTCCAGCTGGTGCCCTCACCATGGCGAGTTTCTCCGGAGACTCGCCTTTCAACTGCAGGCTACGCCGAATCTCCTGTGCTCGCTGCTTTCTTGCCACCAGCGCGATATAGTCACAGTTTGCGAGTAAAGCTTGTTCCACAGCTTCCTCGTCGAATTTTCCACGGCTGGCCACCACCACGTACCGTGCCGGGCCGGCGGCCAAGTGCGAAAAATCCAGTGAATTGAGCAACCTGTCCGCTTCAGGCAAATCGGTGAGTTTCACGAGGGGATCTATAAAGGTCACTGTGAAATGCAGCAATTTCCCCAATTTCGCCAGCGCGAGCCCCACCGGCTCCGTACCGACGATGATTAGCTCGCGTCCGGGCGCAGAGTCTGCGCCGGGATCGGCTCTTCCGCCCCGATTGGCTACCTCTATCAGCACTTTCTCGCTCACGCCGGCGTTGCGAAAATCGTTCAGAAGTTGAAAGTCATCCTTGCTGTCCAAATCGAGAAGAATTCCAATATCCCCAACCGGGAGTTTTGCGATGCCCTCCAAGTGGTTCCCGAATATGGCTCGGCAGCCGATGTCGCCCGTGATCGCCATGACCTCGGAAAACACAGAGCGATCCAAAAGAACCGGATTGCCCCGGAAGCCCTTATAGGTTGGGATCACAATTTGAGCGCTTGATCGCATGTACTGATCCATAAGGAGGTCCAGGGTCTGCGGACGAATGAATGGCTGGTCCGCCAAAATAATGAGTGCTGCGTCTACTCCGCGAGGCAACGCGGCAAGCCCAGCTCGTAATGAGGTCCCCATTCCCCGCTGATAGGATTCGTTGAGCACCACGTTCAGATTGTCGGTGGAAATCCGTTCCCTGATCTTCTGTGCTTCATGACCAAGCACAAGAACGATGTCCTTTACCCGAGAACTGCGGACGTTTTCCAACACCTGGCCGAGCAAGGTGTTATCCCCCAGTTGTAGAAGCTGCTTCGCTTCTCCCATTCGCGATGACATCCCCGCTGCCAGAACGACCGCTCCAAATCGCGAATTGTTTCTGGTTTCCATGCTCACCTCCAAACCTGCCCCGCCATTCCGAGTCTACACACCACCAGGAATTTTGTGCCATGCATTAGACGTGGGCCATGTGGCATAGTGCGAAGCTCAGCCTGACGCTCTATTGCGTACCACGGCTAAGCGTTTCCTGTCACAGTAACCCTAAACGCTTAGGATGTGTGCCCACAAACATCGGCGGTCTTAGTGGGTCGACGCAACACTAGTGAAGAGTTTGTGGGGATGTGGCGGACGGGCGGAATGCGTATACACTATCTACGTTCGATCAAAGTGGAATTTACGGATGAAACGTACCGCTGTTTTCACATTGCTTGTTGCCTTAATTGTTGCATGGTCGATACCGGCCAAAGCGCAAAGCCCCGGCGTCGCAGAATATGCACGCCAGTCGGCGGTGGCGGCCAAGAAACAGCAAAAGACATATAGGAAGGCGGCCAACAAGCAGCAGAAAGCAATGAAAAAATACGAGAAGGCGCAACGCAAGGCCGCCAAGAGGGATGCGAAGAAGACGAATCGTCGCGCTTAACAGCGTTTCGCCCTTAACGCCGGACTAATGGCACCAGACGAGAGCCTCCGGGCAGCGCGGAGAAGTTCAACGGTTAGGCAGAAGGGACTCCTTCTGCTCGTAGAAAAATCATA
>CAWDRK010000035.1:0-186661 GCA_963804635.1 Candidatus Acidiferrales bacterium | reverse complement strand
GCGGTGGATTTGATTGCGGCACGGGTACGTCTCCAAGCCTTCAGTCTGAGTATTGTCGACGGCTTTCTCTTGATCGCTTGGAGTTGCACGTGCGCCCTGGTGTTGGTGGCGTTGCTGCGCAAATCGCCATTGGACTACGGCGATCTTAAGACCATCCAGCAAACATTGTCTCTGCACAAGGAGTCAAAATCATGAACCGAAAGGCGCTTGCTCTGCTAATTGCGGCGACACTTTGGACTTCTCCCGGCGCGCCCGCTCAGGCAACAAATTCGGCAGAACCGCGCCACATTGCTCTGCGCGAAGCCGTTGAACTAGCCCTAAAACATAACCATGATGTGCGACTTGCCGGATTCTCCGTCGACGATAAACAGCACGCCAAAGAAGCCGAAAAAAGTTCCTACTTCCCCTCGATACACAACGACAGCAATTTTGCCCGGGTGACGGATACGCAATTGATTGAGATTCAGGGCGGCAGCCTGGGTACGGTCGGCGGTACGCCGATCCCCACCGCAAACACCATCCTGAATCAAGGTGGACGCAACCTGACGACCAGCGGAACCCAGATCACTCAGCCGCTCACCTCGCTTCTGAAAATCAGGCGGGCGAACGATATAGCCCAGGCCGAGGTAGAAGCGTCACGCGCGAAGGGACAGCTCACCACCAATAACGTAGCTCTGGCGGTCCATGAGGTCTACTATGCGGTTCTCATTGCCCAAGCGCATCGCAGCGCCACCGAGGCAAGAGTCCAAGCCGCTCAGGACCTTGCCAGTGAACGCATCGAGCAGGTTAAGTTCGGCGCTTCTCTCGAACAGGAGTCGATCGAAAGCCGCGCGAATTTCTTGCAGGCGAAGCAGGAATTGTTGACCACGGATCTTCAAGTGACAGACCTCAAGCTGAAACTCAATGACCTTATGGGCCTGCCTCTGAGCACCACGCTTGATCTCGATCCGATGGTTGGCGAAGTTCAGGACAGTTGCCCACGCGAGGATTGTGTTGCCACGGCGAAGAACTCGCACCCGGCAATACGAGCCGCCCGCGCCGAGCTCGAGAAAGCGGTGGCCGCTGTCCGTTTAGCCAAGACCGATATCTGGCTGCCCGACGTTGACGCCTTTGGCCGCTACAGCTACCAGAACAATGTTCCGTTTCTCGCTCGCAATTTCGGCACGTTCGGCGTTCATTTCAGCTACGACTTGTTTGATGGTGGCCATAAACGTGCCATTCTGCATGAGCGCGAATCCCAGTTGTCCGAGGCGAAGGAAAACCTGGCGAAAGTTACGGATGAAGTCGAACTACAGGTCCAAACCGCTTATAACAAATTGGAACGAACCCAGCAGATGCTCACAGTCTCGGAAGAGATTTTGGCTCTTCGACACGAATCGAACCGCGTTCAACAACAGGAACTATTACGTGGCGCCGCGCTCAAGTCGCAGGCAGCCACGGCCAGCGCTCAAGAGTTCGACGCCAAAGCCCTCCTACTGCAATCACAGTTAGACTATGCACGCGCACACGATGAGTTCGTGCGTGCCATGGGCGCGACTCCGCAGTGAGGCACTAAGCTGGACACTCGCGAAGAGCCGATTGAAGAATTTGACCGAAGGGGCGAATCCACTATGAGCAAACCGGTTCTCGTTGTGACGACCCGGCACGTTAAAGAGGTCGAGGAGCGAATCGACCGGGATTTCGACGCACGCCGTAATCCAAACGAAGCTCCATTCAGTCGGCAAGCTTTGCTCGCGGCAGCGGAAGGAGCAGACGCGTTGTTCATCACGCCCGTTGACAGACTCGATTCGGAGTTCTTCAAGAGCATTTCACCATCGGTAAAAGTGATTGCGACTTTCTCGGTGGGATTCGAGCACATTGATTTGGCCGCGGCTGCCCGTCGAAAGATTGCAATCGCCTATACTCCGGGCATCAACCAGGAAGCTACGGCCGACATCGCCATGTTACTGATGCTCGGCGCTTCACGGCGAGCCTACGAGGCGCAAGAAATCCTTCGCACGGGAGCATGGAGACCGTCGAGTCCCAACGTGTTGTTGGGCTGGCAAGTCGGCGGAAAAATCTTAGGCATCTTTGGAATGGGACGCGTGGGTCAAGCCGTGGCGCGACGGGCACGGGGCTTTGGAATGAAGATTCACTATTCGAATTCATCACGATTGCCAGACTCGGTGGTAGGCGACGCCGTATTTCACGAAAGTTCCCGGGATTTACTTCGCGAAAGTCAATTCCTCAGCTTGCACGCTCCGGAGACGCCTGAAACCCGTCATTTTCTGAATGCAGAAACAATCAAGCTTTTGCCGAGGGGCTCGATCATAGTCAACACGGCTCGGGGTGGATTGGTTGTGGATGAGGAGCTGATCGCCGCGCTGAAAAGTGGTCACATTGCCGCAGCCGGGCTCGACGTTTTTGAAGGCGAACCAAAACTTCATCCGGGCTATCTTGATCTTAAGAACGCATTCCTCTTGCCCCACATTGGCAGTGCCACCGTCGAGACTCGGACGGCGATGGGTATGCTTGCGTTGGACAACATTGACGCGGTATTGGCTGGTCGGCCCGCGCCATCGCTTGTAGTTAATCGAGATTAGGTGAATTTGTGAAATCGGAATTGAAGGAAAGCATCATTTAGTTCACTCGTTTATCCAATACTTCAGAAGAAAATCCGGTCTGTCAATAGACGGATAAAAAGGAAAAAAGATGACAACGGAAAGCGGTCAGGCGAAAGCCTCAGCCAATCAGCAATCGGTAAGCCTCTGGGCCGCGGCACTGAACCAACTCAAAGAATGGGATCCAGCCTGGGCAGAACACGCCGTGAAGATGACCACGAATCCGCGGACGGACGGGATCTTGCCCATCAAGTTCATTGAATTGGTCAGCGTCGGCTTGAATGCTTCCCGCACAAACCTGAACCCGGAGGGCACGCGCCGCCACATTCGAGCTGCCCTTGCCGCGGGTGCCACCCGTCACGAGATCTTATTCGTTCTCAAGTGCGCGTCCGTAATGTCCATTCATTCCTTTAGCTTTAATGCTCCCCTCCTGATCCAGGAAGCCAGCATGGGTAGCTTGGACGACTTCAGTGACTGGCGCAAGAAACAGCTGGAAAGACTTGGAAAAGCCATCCCGTCCGTGGAACAGATGAAAGCAATCGGGCACTGGAGCGAAGAGTGGGATTCCGTTCTATTTCTTGATCCCGTGTGGACCGATCAATATATGGCCATGTGTACATCTCTGTACGCCGAAAGCGTTCTTCCTCCCAAAGAACTGGAACTCCTGCTCGTCGCTTTCGACGCCGCTTACGTACACATTTATGGCCCGGGCACGCGGCGCCACATCAAGAACGCGTTCAGGGCCGGTGCAACAGTGGAAGAAATCATGGAAGTTTTAAAGCTCGGCGTGGTGCAGGGAGTGCTGGCCTGCAATCTTGGCGTCACGCTCTTGGCTGAAGAATTAGAGCGCGACGCGGCGGCATAAGCCAAGACGCTTTGAATTCGGATGTCGGAGAATCAACTCATGCATGGAAGAATCGCAACTGTGGTTCTGCTCGCCCTGCTACTTTCTCCCGTTATCGGCTCGGGAATTCCGTCGCCGGACAAGCTGGCCGAACCCGATAAGTTTTTCCGCGAGTTCATTGGCCTCAGCGACGATCAAATCAAAGAAATCCGCGAAGGAAAGGCAATCGCGAAGATACTGGACTCCCCGACTGCGGATCAGGTATTCGTTTTTGGCTCTGTCTACATAAATTCGACGCCGCAGCGTTACCTTGAATTCGCATCGGACATCGATGCGCTGCGCAAACTCCCGAGTTACATCGCAATCCGAAAGTTCAGTGATCCGCCGCAGCTTTCGGATCTTACCGAATTCACGATGGATGAAGAGGATTTCAAGCAACTGAAAAAGTGCACGTCAGGCCATTGCGAAGTGCAACTGCCGACCGAAGCAATGCAACAGTTTCAGCGTTCCGTGAATTGGTCTGCGCCGGATGCCAACGATCAGGCGAATCGCCTGGCTCAGCAAATGGTTCTGCAAGCCCTCCTCAACTACGAGCAGGGCGGCAACACGGCTCTGGGAACCTATCGCGACAAAGATCACCCAGCTGCTGTGGCGGAAACGTTTGCTACTTTGCTTAGCCGCTCGAAGGCCCTCCCTGTGTATCTGCCCGAATTGCATGAATACCTCCTCAACTATCCCAAGGCCGATTCCGGCAATATCCAATCCGAGTTCTATTGGGAAAAAGTGAATTTTGGACTGAAGCCGACCCTACGCGTCGTCCAAGCGATCGTTTATCAAGGCAAGTCGCCCGAACGGCCCGCGTATGCCGTAGCCGTGAAACAGCTCTATGCAAGCCACTACTTCGAAAGCGCGCTGGACCTGACGGTGTGCGTCAAAGACGACGAAAACCCACTTCATCCCGGCTTCTACCTGATAACCATGAAGGGATCACAACAGGCGGGCCTGACCGGCTTGAAGGGCGGAATTGTGCGGAAAGTCGCAGTGGATAAGACCCGCTCTTCATTGGAAAAGGCCCTGGCTTCTATCAAGCAGAAGCTCGAGTCTCAAAAGCAGTCATCGAATCACGCAAGGTGATGAATATGGCGTTCCCGGATCGCCGCACCCTGAACATACTGATGACCGCGCTGCTGTTCGGACTAGTGCTCGCGATTGTGTACGTCGCACGCGCCATCATCGTGATTTTTGCTTTCTCGATTCTGTTCGCTTACCTGATTAATCCCATCGTCAGATTTCTGCAGAGCCACTCGCTGCTTTTTAAAAATCTGAGGGGCCCGCACGTTGCGGAAGCCTACCTGGCGATGCTGATTCTTCTCGGGTTCATTGCCCATAATTTCGCTCCGCAACTGATCCCGCGGGCCGAGCAGCTCTTCCGGGACTCACCGGCAGTGATGGAAGATGTTTATTCAGGCGATATTGCCATTGACATTGGACACCGCAATGGTTGGGACGAGGGCCAGTCGCTTCGCGCAAAAGCTTTTTTGCACCAACGTAAGGAAACTGTCCGCGCTTTAGTGGAATCCACTCGGCGGTTTGTATCCGTTGCGTTTGGTGGAATTGTCCTGATTCCGATTCTCGGCCTTTTTTTCCTGAGTGACGGCGAGAAAATGGCGAATGGAGTCATTCAACTCGTCTCGACCAGGGAAACGTACGAGGAAGCCAAGGCCTTAGCCGCTGACCTAAACAACATGCTGCGGCACTACATTCGGGCCAAGGTCATCCTTGCCGTCCTGTCGCTCATCTTTTGCTCCGCTGCCATGCTGTTCCTGGGTTACCCGCACGCACTTGCTCTGGGGCTCATGGCCGGAGTCCTTGAATTCATTCCCGTTGCCGGTTGGATCACCGCGTTAATCGCCATCGCTACAGTTGGGATGCTTACGCACTCCCACTGGATTTGGATGGCGGCCCTGCTGGGCCTTTGGCGGATGATCATGGACTACGGAATTTCCCCGCGCGTTGTGGGCCATGAACTCGAGATCCATCCACTGCTGGCCATTTTCACGGTAATGATTGGTGGGGCGGTCGGGGGCATCGTGGGGATTTATCTTTCTGTGCCGTTAGTCGCCTCCTTGCGTGTCATTTGGCACAGGTTCGCCCCTCCTGCTCAACAAGAGTTCGAAACGTCCCATATTGGTCTAGCTGACGAGCCATTGAGTTAGCATGCTCGGAGTGGCTCTGGTAACTACCGCGGGTTCTCCTGGTGTTCGTCCACCTGAGACTTTTCAACTTGCTAATCCGTTGTGGAATGGTCAAGGCACTTCTTTCGACGCTCTAACGGGATTCGTTACCGCTGAAGTCGAAAATCAAATGCTGCATCCAACAGTACAATTGAGTTACTTCCCACCCACAATCCACCCCACAGTGAGAGCTGTCTTGTATGATTTCCGCGTGTTTTGGCAGTCCCCGCGGTCTTGTAAGTTGTTGTAAAGCCTAATCACGACAGATTGACACGGTAGAAGTCTAAGATTCCGGCCTCAAGCTGATCGGCCAAACTCGTAACAGCACGAGCTAGCGTCTACCTGAAATTCAAGTCTTTTTGCGTTTCGGCAGGATCTCCAGATACGCTTTAATTGCGCGCCTGACGCTCTCTGAGACCGGCACTCCCACCGTCTGCTGATACCCCCTGAGACGATCCAGATCGTCATTATCAATCCAAACGGCATACTTCTCACGTTTCTTTGTCTTGAGCAGGCGACTTTTTCTTTGCCTCATGCGATCCAGTCGTAGGTACTTGCAGAGATTTTCGGGCTTGTTCCGACTCGGATGCCAACCTTGCATCCACCCGTCGTCTTCCTCGATTTCTTCTTCCTCTTGAAATTCCTCGTCCTCTTGAAATTCCTCGTCCTCTGGAATTTCCTCTTCCTCGATTTCTGGACCGTCGTAGCCGACGCCACCTTCACCGTCGTAGAACAACTCTGGGTCACGCATGTGCTGCCTCCTGATTGTTTATTACTCCATCCCACTTGAAAAATTCGCTCACGATCTTCCACAGCGCAGCGCCATCCGGGTCAACGTAGTGACCGGGGTAAGCCTCAATGTCGGAATCCACGCGCAGCCTGAAGTCCGGGTCGTCCATCACCGCGTCCCCGGCGTTGATGAGGCACTCTTCCAAGTCGCGCTTGGCGTCCTCAGCAAGCTCGATTGGTACGTGCATGTAGATGGCGTCGTGGTGCGGTGCTGCGAGATACGGTCCCCAGCCACGCTCGCAAAGTTCGACGCAGGCGGCGCGCAGGACTTCGGCGCATGAGGCTTGCTGCGGGAAATTCAGGATCGTGTTGAACGGCGCGTGCTCAACGTCCAAGCGCCAGCCGAAGAACGTCTCGATATAACCCCGCTCCTTGGCAGCCGCGACGTTCTCCTCCGCCCAGTTCCAGTAGTGGAAGTAAGCCGCCTTGTGTGCGTTGATGATGGCTGCTGCTTTCCACTCCGGCACACCCAAATACAAAGCGAGGGTCTTTGACTGGACGCCGTAGTTGATGGCGAGCAGCGCGGTCTTGTGCATCGCGCGGATTCGTTCCATCTCGCGGTTGGATTTATCGCGCGTGCTGCCGGGAGGGAGCGCGCCTGTGACCATCGCGAACTCGATATACTGGTCAGCGCCGGACGAATAGATGCGCATCAGTTCCGGGTCGCGGGAGATTCCTGCTGCCAGCCAGCTTTCCGCGCCAACAATGTCGCCGTGGACAATCGCGTAACCTTCGCGTGGCGTCACCAAATTTCGCACCCAGTGCGGGCGGCTCAGTAGGAACGCACGCGCCTTAGGATTGTTGCGTCCAGTGGCTGTGCCGAACGACCACATCGCAGCGCGGTTGTTGCCGTCCTTGCCGACGTAGGAGCCGAAGCGTCCAAGGTCGTTGATTGACCTACGTGCTTGCCGGAGGTCTTCAAGGTAGGGATGCGCCTTCGCCAGAGGACCGAACACTTCTTCATCGTCAGTGCTAGGCTGCCCCTTGTCGGTTTTGGGCCAAGATTCAAGCAGACCGAGCCGCGCCAGCAAATCCGTGAAGCGCGCCATCTTGAATACGGCTTTCTCACGCGGATTCTTTTTCGTCCCTTCGATGACGAAAACTCCGTAGCCGTTTTTCTCCTCGACCTTTTCGGCGATTTCGATCTTTAGCTCGGAGCGGTACTGTGCGATCTGGTTGTAACGCTCGACGTTTACGGGCAGCCCGTTGTGTTCAAAGTGGGCGGTGGGTTCCTGATAACGTCCACGCCAAAGTGCCTGACTTCCACTGCCGCCGTCCGTGGTGAAGTCCAAGTCGGCGAACATGCGCAGCGCCAGCTTGTAAGTTCCGCGCACGTCCGCCCAGCAATACTTCATGATGCGCGCTGCGTGCTCTTCCTGACTGCATGGCCCAGCGGGTACGCCGATAAATTCGCTGCCGTCCGCGCGCAGGTGCGTGGTGCTGCCGTCGCGATTGATGCGTGTGGTGGTCTGTTCTTCTACCGGGGCTGTGACTCCGTAGTCCCGGATGTAAGCGCGCTCGGTCTCTTTGCCGTCTAAGCCCGCGCTGATCGGGTCTAGACCGTGTTCGCGCATGGCATCCACCAAACCTGTGCCAAGTTCCTTGAGGCTAGTAGCGCCGCGCCACACACCGTTGACCATGCGGTTGTATTCAATGAACAGGTCAACGCAATGGTTCGGAATGGGCCAGCCGAGCGCGAGGAAGGTTTTCCATTCGGCGACCGCGTTGTAGCAAACGTAGAGCGCGTCGGGATTCGCGAAGGGGTTCTCGTGCGGACGGTCAAAGAAGAGTTCGATCTTCCTTTTAGAGCGGAGTTCAAACGCGCAGAGCGCCACGGGCAGATTCGGCTCACCGTCGAGCGAGATGAACTCGGTGTCAACGAACCAGACTTCTGTGAAGCGGGCCGGGATGAGGGCTGACAGAGTCAGCCCCTCTGCGATTGCTACCTGAGACGGCATGGTTAGTTCTCCTCGCCGTCGAAGTCTTCCCAGTGCCCACCGGACATGTAGCGCGCAACGACTTCATCGTTCGCGCCGATGATGGTGGAGTCGAACGCGCCTTCGAGCAGTGCCTCGAACGTGGGCAACGTCTCCCACTTCGGTTCGGGAACGGTCCCATCGCTCGGTTCGATCATGTAGGTTGAGCGAGCCTTCACCGCTTCCACGAGAACGAACTCGTGGGTCGCAGCTTCCATCGCGCGCATGGCAGCCTTGAACCACTTCGTAGCCGATTGGTTGATCGTCCACAGAATGAACGAACCGTCTGCCAACGCGGCGGTGAAGACATTCGTGATCGTGCAAGCGCGCTTGAAGCGTTCGGGCAGCACGTCGCCTTCGTACATTTCCGCCGGAACGTAGTGCGCCGTGTCGCGGTCTTTGTCGAAGAAGACCGGGACGCCGTACTGACGGTAAGTGGGTGATGGGTGGACTTTGACGTACAAGTGCTTGGGTGGCTTGCCGAACTCAACGGTCACTTGGCGCGCTTTTCCGGTACGGCTCTTGTTGACGCCGCCCTTCTTCGCCTTGCGCATGGTGTCGGCTCCGACTGAAGCGAACTTCGACTGCGGTTTGGTGACCATCGCGCCGTTCGCTTTGCCGTTGGGTTTCGCGGCAGGCGTCTCGGACGCGACGGCTTCGTTCTCGAACACTGACTGGTTCATAGCTTTCTCAAACAGCCTTGGGATTTGCAGGGAATGGAGACGAACGGAGGTTCAGCCTTTGTTCGGGTCGGCTAGGCTGAACCAGCCGACCCTCGATCTCGGCGGATGACCCGCCGCTACCGCTGCTTAAGGGAAATACCGTGGTCTGGCGGATTTTCGAATTATTCGGCGCGCGGCTGGCGGGATGCCCTCAACCCGAGGAGAGCCTCCATGTCCTCAATGCCCTCAATGTCCTCAATCCGAGCAGAGCCTTCCTCGCTCGCATATATATAAGAAAAGACAAGGAGAGTTTGTAAGAGAGGATGAGATAGGCACTCCTCCTCCCAGAATTCTTCAAAAACAAGGTCGCCGTTGTTGCCGATCCGTAGTCGTTGCTGAGTCGTTGCCGAGAGTCTTTGCCTGAAGGTGGAGGTTGGTAATAATAATCTATAGCTCTAAGTAGCAGAGTATTTGGGTAAGTGAGTGCACGGGTGAGTGAAAGGCGCTCAAAGCTCTTGGGGGGAATAGATGAGGCACCAAGCGCACTGAGGAAAGTGGATCAACCCAGAACTTCCCCGGCGCGGGTCTCTAGGACCGCCACCTTGCCACTAGAGGTCACGGCTGGTGGCGGAACCGGGGCGTTGCCGCTTGCCGTCCCTCGCCGGGAAACTTGTGTCCGCCGGAAGCCGCGGCGCTCGCAACAGTTGCTGGCTTCCGGTCCCGCTTTCATGAAGGCCCTAGTCCGACTCAGCGTGTTTGCGGTGAAATTCCTCGTCTCCCCGCCTCGCTTCGTCGTCCAAATCCTCTTTTGCGGCTTTCTTGTAAGCAGCCATGGCTTCCGTGCTGGTCATCGCTTCGAAGTTTAGGACCTGAAGAGTTTCACCCAGCAGGTGCGCACTCACTTTCATCATCGGCGATACCACCTGTTGCAGGCGCTTGTCATCTTCCCGGTGGTTGAATGCGACAGCAAACGACTCCAGCATCTGTATCACATCGCACACTCTGCGCCCGTGTTTTTCTGCAATTACGTACTTCATTGTTCCTCCCAATAGTCTTCCAAGCGGATGCCAGACCCGTGTTCTGACCTAACGCTCTGCCATATTAGAAATACCGCCCCTCGTGAAGAATCGTTGAAATTAGCCCCGCGCCACGGAGAGCCTCGCATGCTTCATGACTTTTTCCTAAAGACGAAGATCGGCTCCCTCTTGTGCGTGTGCTCCGGGCACTTCTTCCACTTGCCGCCGAAAGTTGGGACGACCGGGTCGGTTCCGTTCGCTTCCCCGGTAAGGCGCTGGCATTCCCGGCAGTTCTTGTACTTTGTGCTGCCCGGAATCTTCGAAAGCCTGAGCCTCAGGGTCTCGAGGGGGACGAAGCCGTTTTCGACAGCCTGATCGGTCACAGCTTCGGCAAGTTCGTCGCTCACGTTGAGCGCCAAAATTCCACCCGGCTTGAGCGCCACATGACAGTTTCGGATGGTCTGACCTATAAAGCCTTCGAGCCACGCCTCGCGGGTCGGGAACCTGATGTGGCTCTGCGTCGGCTCGTCGCTGTATCGCTCGACGATGCCGCCGTCCTCGAAATAGGGAGGCGACGTGAACGCAATGTCAACGCTGCCGGGGGCCGGGCAGAAGTTCTCCGACCCGAGTATGTGAATCTCGACTTGCAAATTGCGGTTGGGCATCATGCGCCTGATGTCGGCTTCCATCGCTCTCAGCCCGGCGAACGTCTTGGTCGAGGGGTCGCAGCCGATGTACTTCGCAACCTTGAGGCATCCGACCGCGCCGACGAGTCTGCAGCCCCAGCCCATGCTTGGGTCGTACACCGTGTAGCCCGCGCCCTCGTACTCCGCGTAGCCACCGCGCTGAGCCGTGCGACCGCCGTCCGGCAGGTGGCGGTCGTACAGCGCCCACGCGGCGGTCGGGCGGAAGTTCGACACGCCCTGCGCCCCGGTGACGTACTTCAGCCCCTTCCTGACTTCGGAGTCCGTGAGCGAACTGACGCTCCCGTTGTACGCACGCTTGTCCAGCGCCTTCATCAGCATCTCGTCGTCCATGAACACTTCCATCGGCGTGAGCGCGTCGCCGCTCCTGACTTCCCACGCGTGCGGGAAGTAAGACCAGCAGGTGCCGAGCGCGTGCATCGTTTGGGCGATCTCCAGTCCGTTCTCGCCGCCGACGATCTTGGCGGGGCCATACTTGAACAGGGAGCGAAGCTCCTGCGCCTTCTCCTTCGTGGTCAGCCTGTAGTGCGGGAAATTCATCTCGCGCACCAGCCCGAACTTTCGAAGGCGCTGGAACGCGGTCATTTTCTCGCCTGCTATGCCGACGACTGCGTACTCGCCCCAATCCTTTTCGTTCTTTCGCCAGATGGCGCTCTTCTTGGCGGGGGGACTCCACGGCTTCCTCTCCCCACGAAAGCACTCGCAGTCGAACTCGCTCTTCCTGACCTGCCGCCCGCAGAACATGCACACGCGCATCATGCCGCCTCCTTCGACGGGCCTGACCCGTTCCCTGATCGTTTGGTTTGCCTGCTTCCTGCCATTAGCCCTTGTCATTTGCTCATCTCCTTGCGCCGATGATTTCGGCTCTACTTAATTAGCTGCCGCCGACAAGGGTTTTGATTCAGAATCTTCGTACCATCTCGCGAAATGATGCTTTCGTACTAATACAAAGCTCAGAATTCGACCTTTTCTAGCCGCGAATTACAGCCGGGTAGCTAGTTCGAGGCTTTTCGAAGCCCTGTTCTGTAAGTTGAGGTGTTTTGAGGCTCAACTGCGCGGATCGTTGCGAGGATTCCCGGCTTGCACATAACTGTCCTTGGTGCCAATGGATGTCTCAGATCAGTGCGAGGGCGTCCCCGTCACGACAACAGCGTCAGCGTCGTTGAGGATGACTTTTGCAGTCTTCGGAGAGGCTGGCTTGCTCATAGTGGATTTTTCCTCTTCATCTTTCTTGTTCATCTCCGCAATCAGGACTTCCTTCTCTATCGAACTGACGTACGACCAAATGCTCTCTGATTCTTCGTCATGGCCCAGCAAGTTTCGAACGGTCGGAACGTCATAACCGCATCCACCCAGCCATTTGGGGCGCAACCACTCAGTCGCACGTGTGGCCCTGAATGTCTTTAGATCGAAGCCGTCCATCCCTGCTCGCTTTGCGATTGATTGAATCTTATCCCACAGATGCGTGTCTGGACGGCCCGTGTGGGTGCAGAAAACTAGCCGGGACTTCGGATGCGTCGGAAGGTTCATGTGCGCTACGATCCGCTCCATTAGCTCCTTTGAGATTGGAACTTCTCGCTCCGAATTCGCCTTTGCCTTGAACTTGTAGAGGAGGTTTCCGTTTTCATCGTAACGGGTCTTGGATTGCACACGGAGCATCTGCCGATCCCTAAGTACGTCGTCTTTTTCCAGATATACCAACTCCTTCTTGCGAAAAGCAGGCTCATACAGCGTCCTGAAACGTAGCTCTTCGTAAGGATCGCAATTATCAAAGAACGATTCCTTTTGCGCCTTCGAGTAAATCTTTACGGAGCCGATCCGCCTTATCTTTCCCAGTTCTGATTTCTTGATTGGCCCCTTCCCCTCGGGTAGACCGAGGGTGATTCTGACCAGTTGGTTTACGTGTGAGGCCTTCCGATCTGCGGTGCGCTTGTCATTGCCGGGGTTCTTCAGAAACCTGTGCTCGTTGCCGTGCTTCATGAGCCAGTTTCGAAACTCCATTAAATGGTCGTGGTCAATTTCATCCACAAAGTGCCGGCTTGTCCATTTCTCGAACTGCCGGAGAGCCTGTCTGTGCGACTTCAATGTGTCCCGTTCAAACGTGACCTCAATGCTGTGCAGCCGCGTCTCGATGGCGTCGGCAATCGTGATTCGTTCAGCCTTCTTCTTCAGCGGATCGGGCCGCTCAAAGCCATCAGCGGCGTCTTCGAGGTGCCGCTCTTTCGCCCTTGCAGCCTTTGCCGCAGCCTCCAAATTCCCCTTGATCCTCTGCTCGCGCTTCTTGCCGCCTTCGGTCCATACCAAGTAGAACTTGCCCTTTCGCTCTGCTTCGGTGGGTTTCAGCTTGTCGTCCGAGGGTCGGAGATTGCAACTCCAACACCAACGCCCTTCAGGATTCTTCAGTCGTTCCCGAATGCTTACAGTCGTGTTAGCCATACCCTGTACCAATACTCACTTTCAGGGCAAGACCTCGAGTGTTTGGGACAAATTTGGGACAAGCCCAAGGCAGGCTATCAACCGTGCTCGAATGAATCAGTTAGAAAGAGTTGGTAGCGATACCGGGATTCGAACCCGGGTTTCCGCCGTGAGAGGGCGGCGTCCTGGACCCCTAGACGATATCGCCAACGAAGCGAGCGGCACGGCCCAAAGCCGCGCTCAACCCACAATTGATCATTTTCGCATGCTCAGCCCACACCTGCAACTTACCTGTTTTTGTAATTGATTGATTGGCGTTTCACTCTTTGTGCAGGCTGCGCACGGCAATGGCGAAGCAGATGGCGGCAAAAATGGTGAAGGCGACGGCTTCCAGTGCCAGTTTCGCCGAATGACCGTAGCCGATCGTGGCAAAGCGCAGCACGTCGACTTCCCAGGTGATGGGGTTGCACAGCGCGACGATGCGCAAGCCTCGCGGCAGCGGATCAATGGGGTAAAACATCGAACTGGCCAGCAGGAACACGAAGTACAGCACCGAGGTCACGCCATTAAAGACGTCGTTGCGGCTGATGCGCAGCGCAAAAATTGTATAGAAGAAGAACCAGCCGGCAGTTCCCACGATGACGGTCACAAAGAGCAGCGGCAGAAAATCCAGGCGCAAGCGAATTCCCAGAAGCCACGCGCCTAGCCCCAGCGTGATCACCGCCTGCGATACGGCGATGAAGAGGTTGAACGCCACCTTGCCCAACAGATATTCCGCGCGGCTCATCGGATAGGTGAGCATTTCGTAGAAGATGCCATTGTCGCGGTCCATAAAGAAGGACCACGAACTGTTCGAGGCAATCCCGAAGCTGGCCATGCCCAAAACGCCGGCGAGGAAGAACGAGTTGTAATTCACCCCCGGTATCGAGACGGGCGCACCTAGCGCAGCCGACATGCCCACCCCGAATACCAGCAGGTAACACAGTGGATAGAAAAAGTCCC
Organism: Candidatus Acidiferrales bacterium; assembly: GCA_963804635.1. Taxonomy (GTDB): domain Bacteria; phylum Acidobacteriota; class Terriglobia; order Acidiferrales; family UBA7541; genus Acidiferrum. The sequence continues at coordinate 172,419 of CAWDRK010000035.1, read as the reverse complement.
AGAACACAAAAATCATGTTGGTGGCGCGGATCTTTCCTTCGCGATAAAGAATTGCGGATATGGCCGACATACGTGCTCCCTATTTTCCGGTCAGCGATTCAGTTCTTCCTGGTCAATTCCACGAAAATGTCTTCCAGGCTCGCGCCGCCGATTTCCACACGCAGCACGCGACCCATTCTTGCCAGCGTACTCACCGCGTCGAGCGCCTGAGCTTCTTCGGTCTTTAGAACCAGCTCCACGGTGCTGCCTGCGATTTTCGATTGCCACGGTTGCAGCGTTGCGATGGCCTGTTCGATTCCGTGCGGAAGTTGGTCGAAGGTAATGACGATTTCGGAAACGGATTTCGTCAGCAACTTCAGGGCGTTCAAATCGCCGCGGGCAATCTGCCGCCCTTTGTCGAGGATCAGGATGTCGTCGCAGAGTTCTTCCGCTTCGCTGAGAATCTGTGTGGTCAAGACGATGGTGCGGCCGCGCGCGGCTTCCTTGCGCAGCGAATCCATCACCGCGCGCTTCAGGATGGGGTCCATGCCGGTGGAAAATTCGTCGAGAAACAATACCGGCGTGTCGGCGATGAACACCTTGGCCACCTGCACGCGACGCTTGTAGCCGCCGCTGAGGTCCTGCACTTTGCGCTCGGCTTCCGTGCCCAGGTCGAACAGCGTGATGGCTTCGGCGGCCCGCTTGGCCGCCACTTGTCCATCCAGACCGTGAAATTTGGCGAAGGTCAGGAAGTTGTCGCGAACGCTTAGAAATAATTCCACGGCAGTTTCCTGCAGCACCATGCAGATCCGCCGCCGCACCTCCAGGGGCTGCGCCACCACGTCATATCCTTCAATGCGAGCGTAACCGCTGGTGGGCGCCCGCAGCGTGGAGAGGATTTTCAGCAAGGTGGTTTTCCCCGCGCCATTGGGCCCCAGCAATCCGAAGATGGCCCCGCGCGGCACCTGAAAACTCAGCCCATCCACTGCCCGCACGGGCTCGCTTCTCGGGCCAAACAAGCTGCCACGCCGGCGGTACACCTTCACCAGGTTCTCTACTTCCAAAGCATGGGTATTCATAGAGCCTCACCGCACGCGCACAACTCCGGCGCGACTGTCTTCTTTTTAAGTTGAGAGGAAACGGAGCCTCACCCGCTCGAACAGCAGGTGCAGGCAAGCGAGCAATCGGCCGAGGGAGCCGAATGCGTCAATGGAGGATGGTATTCATCCGCAAAGGCGTTCTCCTTTGAGAACGCTCCTACGGTAGACGCAGGCAGGAATGAAGTCAAGCACCGGTTGCGCCGAGCAGAAGCAGTGGCAATTGGTTTGAGCCGGAGTTAAAGTTTGCGTGCGAGAACGAACGGAAAAAAGGGAGAATTTCCTTGCCTCCAGCAAAAGTCGCCGGTTTACTCACTCTGATAGTCGTGGGTGTTTGCCTTGCGCTGTTGCACGATTCGGGCGATACCTCATACGCCTCTGAGCAAAGCCCTGCAAAAGTTGAGCGGCTCGATCCAGCCGCAAACGACATCATCGCCGATGACGCCGTATTGCTGAAGCTGAGCACGGGCTACACGTGGACCGAAGGCCCCATTTGGATTCGAGATGGCGATTTGCTCTTCGCGGACATTCCCAGCAACACCATTCGCAAGTTGCCGCCAGCGGGCACCGCGAGCATATTGCTGCAACCCAGCGGCTATCAGGGAACGGCGCCCTTTGGCGGTCGCGAGCCGGGCTCGAACGGGATGACACTGGATGAGCATGGCCGATTGACGGTGGCTGGACATGGACAGCGCGACGTCTACCGCATCGAATCGCTGAGCAATCCGGCGCAAACGACAATTCTGGCGGATACGTTCGAAGGGAAACGCCTGAACAGTCCCAACGACCTCGTTTACAGATCCGATGGCTCACTCTACTTCACGGATCCTCCGTACGGTCTGCCCACGCAAAAAGATACTGACCCTAAGAAGGAATTGAAGGTCAATGGCGTCTATCGCCTTGCGGGCGCAGCGGAACAAAAACCCGGTGCACCTCCTGAGCGCGATAAATTGCGGCTCCTGATCAAGGATTTGCCGCGGCCCAACGGCATCGTCTTTTCGCCCGATGAGAAATACCTGTACGTCAGCAATTCCGAGCCGCAGAAAACCTGGATGCGCTACCGCGTGAAGGCCGACGGTACCCTCGCCAGCGGGGACCTTTTCTACGACGCCACATCCGACCCTCGCCCGGGGAGTCCGGATGGGATCAAAGTAGATGAACGGGGAAATTTGTATGGCGCGGGTCCGGGTGGCCTTTGGATTTTCTCGCCGGCAGGAAAGCACATTGCCACGATACTGATGCCGGAGGTGGTCGCAAACCTCAACTGGGGCGGCGACGATGGCAAGTCGTTGTTCATCACGGCCAGCAGTAGTGTGTACCGTATCGACCTAAAGATCACGGGCGTTCGCCCGCGCTAACGCTACGGAAACCGAGGGCATCTGTCAGCGAAAATTGTTCCCCGCGTCGCGAATTGGGTTGCGACGTCACAGCTTGATGGTCATTCGTCACACAGCTTTCGTTTTCCTTCGTGCTAACCTTAATTCTTGCTCACTGAGACTCCAGCCTTACCGGTACTCACACCCCATCCCAAGGGCACGCAGGCCCGTGTTCTACTGGCCTCCGTGTTCGGACCCTATGCTCAGGACGACGAGTTCGGCAGCCGGGCCTCGAATCCCATGGAGCTGTACCACAACCAGGTGACGCGCGCCCAAGGCGCCTTTTCTTTGCGCATGTTCCACCGCTCCTGGGGCATCATGATGATCCAGGCGAACATTTCCGCGCCTTGCACGGTGCTGGACTTCCCAACCCGCGAAGCGTTCGCGCACGAACTGACGTCGCAGCACTACGACGTCGTCGGCATCTCATCGATCATCACCAACATCGGCAAAGCCCGTGAAATGTGCCGCATGGTTCGCAAGCTCTCCCCCAATTCAACCATTATTCTGGGTGGCCACATTGCTGCTATACCGGCCATCGAATCACTGGCCGACGCTGACCATTACGTGCGTGGCGAGGGCATCTCCTGGATGCGCCGGTACCTTGGCGAAGACGAGAACGCCCCCATCAAGCATCCAGAAATCGTCTCCGGTCTGCGGACCCGTTCCATGGGAGTGCGCCTGCCGGAACGCCGTGGAGCTACTGCGGCCACTATCATTCCTTCTGTCGGCTGCCCCATGGGGTGCAACTTCTGCACCACGTCTTCGTTCTTCGGCGGCAAGGGAAAGTTCCACAATTTCTACGAGACGGGCGACGAGCTATTTGACCTTATGGAAGGCTTCGAAAACTCCATGAAGGTGCAGACCTTTTTTGTGATGGATGAGAACTTCCTGCTGCATCGCGCGCGCGCCATGCAGTTACTGGAACGCATGAAAGCCGCGGGAAAAAGCTGGGGTCTGGCGGTGTTCGCTTCGGCCAACGCGATTCGCAAGTACTCCATGCAGGAACTCGTCGAGCTGGGCGTGTCGTGGATCTGGATGGGCCTGGAATCGGTAAATTCCAAGTACGCCAAGCTGGAAGGCAAAGACACCCACGAACTCACGCACGAATTGCGCGAGCACGGCATTCGCGTGCAAGGTTCCACCATCATTGGCCTGGAACACCACACGCCCGCCAACATTGCCGCAGAGATCGAGCACGCCATCAGTCACGAAACCGATTTCCACCAGTTCATGCTGTACACCCCCGTTCCCGGCACTCCTCTGTATGCCGAGATGAAGGCGCAGGGGCGCATGCTGGATTCCATCGATCTCGCCGATATCCACGGCCAGTTCAAGTTTAATTTCAAGCACGCCGCGATTTCCCGCGACGACTCACAGCGCTTCCTGGATTTCGCGTTCTGGCACGATTTCGAGCGCAACGGCCCCAGCCTCTACCGCATGTGCGAAACCATGCTGAAGGGCTGGAAGCGCTATCGGAACTATCCCGATCCCCGCGTACGGGAACGCTTCGAACGGGAGGTCGTGAAGCTGCGCAGCGGATACAATGCCGCGCTATGGGCCATGGAACACCAGTTCCGGTCCATCAACTCCACGGTGAGCGAGCAGATTCAATCGCTGCGCAAAAAAGTGGAAAACGAATTCGGCGTGTCCGCGCGCTTCAGCTCACATATCCTGGGGCCGTTCATGTTGTGGATGGCCCGCCGCGAAGAACGACGCCTGGCCGCCGGCAAAACCTACGAACCACCCACATTCGTCGAACGCACCAACTGGGCATCCACCTAGGCGGTGCGGCTTGGAGCCGTCAGGTTTTGGCGACTCTGCTTCGAATCAGCCGATAGATAAACAGCAACAACACTGCGCCGACGACCGACATGATGAAGCCGGCTGATTGTCCCGCGCGGTACCAGCCAATTGCCTGACCCAACCATGTGGCAATAATGGAGCCGGCAATTCCCAGGGCCATGGTGATCCAGATGCCGCCAGGGTCTTTTCCCGGCATCAACAGCTTTGCGACGGCTCCGACGATCAATCCGATGATCGCTTCCCAGAGAAGGCTCAACATTCGAGTGCTCCTTTTTTTCTGCTTTGGCTTATCACTCTACTTGGAAGTTCCCAATTGGCCCGCCTGCAGCAATGAGTCCTCACGGAATTCGAAGCGTGTTCCCTTCTTTGACCGTGGAGGTCTGTTCCCGCCCTTGATAGCGATAGATGACCGTCAACACCTTGTCGCCTCCTACGGCGGGATCTCCGCCCATGTTGTTGTTATTGACCTGGATGACAAGCGTGCCGTTCTGCACACGGCCGCGCAGGAGTTGCGTGACGTCGTTGGTGCGATTATTCAAGCCATAGTACGCGCGGACGATTTGCAGATTGCCGTTTCCGCCACCGGGAATGCCGGGATTGCCAGGATAGCCCGGACTCCCAGGATTTCCTGGGTAGCCTCCGCCGCCGTAGTTGTAAAACTGGCTGGCTTCAATATTGGAGCCTTCTTTGTAGCTCAGCTGGCGAACTTGCCCCTGCATGTCGCGCGCGGAGATGCGCAGAACCTTATCCGCGCCCACGGCGGGATCGCCGCCCAGGTTGGCATTGTTCACTTTGACCATGCCGTTTCCGGAGAGCAGGGTGCGGACGCGATTAGTGACGTCCATGCGGCGATTCCCGGAGCCCCAGTCGGCCTGCATCACTTGCAATCCCGAACCGTTGCCCCCGCCGGTGCCACCGCTATAGTTATAAAACTGGCTGGCATCAATGGAATCGTTTTCGTTGAAGGTGAATTGGCGCGACTGACCGCGAGAGTTTCGCGCCTGAATGCGCAGGACTTTAACGGAACCCTGTGCGGGATCGCCGCCGAGGTTGCTGTTGGTGACCTGTACCATGCCATTGCCGGATAGCAACACGCGGACGCGGTTCGTAACATCCATCCAACGATTGCCCGAGCCCCAGTCGGCTTTGATCACCTGCCAACCGGGTCCTGGCATGACGGCAGCTTGGTTCTGTGCGGCGGCGGATGTGGAGAACCAAAGGACAGCGGTAAGAACCCAGAAAAAACTAAAGGACATACAGCGTTTGTTCATTAGCCTCTCCTTTGGGCCCGCGCCACAGCAAGTGGCGACGCACAAAAACGTCCATAGTCCATTGGGGGTTCCTGCGCCATCAAGGCCCGGATCGGTCCGGGCCACAGATATCGCTTGGCGCTCGGCAACCTAACCGTACCGAGCGTCCATCTCGTCTGCACCCATGGCGAATTCAAATTGTCTTAGGCCTGCCGTTGTCGTTCAGCAACTTTTGCGAGGGCAATCGTCAATGCGGCCCCGCCCAGCGTCTTCACGAGTGTCGTGTGCTGGGCATAGAAGTTGCTGACGGACTCGACGACCGAGAGATTCGAGTTTTGCGCATGAGTGGCGAGCTGCTGCACCACATCAGGCGATAGCTTCTGAGCCTGGTCCGGGGTCAACTGCGTGTTTCCCGATCCCATTAGCCCGGCAAGTCCGGCGCCCGACAGAAGCTGCGTGACCGTGCCGGGAGGGACGGAAGACAACAGATGATTGATGATGCCGGCCTTCTGGTCGCCGGTTGAGTTGTTAAACAATGTTGAGAGCATCTGTCCAAAAGCTGGTGTTTTGTCCGAATTGAACGCAGCCGTTAGACCTTCCGCCAGCACACTGGTTGGAGCGGCTTGCGCCACCTCATCGAAGTGCGCGTGAACGTCCGGGGCAGGCTGTGCCGCTGCTGCTGCTCCACCGGATGTGTACTGCTTCAGCAGACTCCCCACCTTATCTGTCCAGCTCATTTCTTGCCTCCTCAATTTGTTTTCATCGTTTCGCTGCCGGGTTTGCCAAACGAACCGGAAAACTACGGAATCACGAGATCCATTCCAGGTTTGATCTTGTCGGGATCACTGAGCTTGTCTTTGTTGGCTTCGAAAATCTTCATGTACTTGTTGGCGTCGCCGTAGAACTGCTTGCTGATTTTCGAGAGGCTGTCGCCCGCCTGCACGGTGTACGTTCTCGCCGCCGTGGTTGAAGGTGCGTTCCCTGCTGCAGCCGCTGCCGCTGCCGCCGGCGCCTGGATGTCTGCGATGAGGTCGGAAAAGTTGGGGTCGACCAGTTTGATCTGGTCCCACACCTTGTTTTTCAGATCCGCAGAAGGCGCGGAAGCCCGAATCAGAAGCTTATCGCCTTCCATGTTCAAGTTTTGAAGCTGAACTCCTTGAGACTGAATGAAATTCAATACCGACTGATACTTCGCTTTCAGCTGCTCGAATCGATCTGCCATAACATTTCTCCTTTGGACCGAAATTCAACACCGAAATAAATTCTGTTCACTCATGCCTTCGCGAACCTGTTCTTCAGAACACCGATGATAATTGGCAGCAGCGCTCCGACAACTCCGGAAGCCCCGATGTTGCCAATCTGGCCAAGAGATTGCAGTCCGCCAAGCGCTCCGAGCAATTGACTGCCACCAACCCCGCCGATTAGGCCGAGAATCGTATGGCGATCGGGCCGAGGCTTTGGTCCTTGATCAGAGCGCCGCCGAGATTTCCGCCAACGGCGCCGGAAATCAGAGTCAAAAGCCAAGTGACTATTGGGCTGGCCATGGAATCCTCCTGAAATGAATAGATGTTAAGTGGGCGTCTGAGTTCGTTACTGAAGGAAATGCCGAATGAGTCCGTACCGCACGGCTGCAAAGCTACACAGACACAATCACTCAAGGGCGGTGTGCGGATTCTCCGTTCCGGGCGGGAAGACTAGGAGGGGCCTTGGAATTTTCGGGTAGAGCCTACACCGGAGAAACGCAAAGCGCAATAGCAAATGGCGCGGCACCCGGTGCAAACAGTTTGGCGCTGATTCTGAGGGTAAGTTGGTCAAGCTGCACTCGTTGTTTACCCGCCGCCTTCCCTCTTTTAACGCGATCCGGGGGTTCTGCTAGACTAGTAGGGCTTTCCGCGACCCGACACTCCCCTGGAGGAATCATGTCCGCAGCGACTGCCGCGTTTTCTCGCCGAGACTTCCTCGCGCAAGCCTCGTACTTCGGCGCATTTTATGCCCTTGCGGCGCGGGCACCTCTTCCGGCAATGGCGGCTTCGCTTTCAGACGATCCGCGCATCGCGCCGACTCCGCTGGTCGACGCCGGCTTCGCATCGGTACGCAAAATCGGCGACGGTCTTTATGCCACGATTTCCGATCCGACGAAGGGTCTCTCAACGATGTGCAATGGCGGCTTCCTGTTTGGCAAAGATGCGGCGCTGCTCATTGAGGGCTTCGTCACGCCGGCCGGGGCTTCTTTTCAGTTCGACGCGCTGCACAAGGTCGCGCAGGTTCCTCCTGCCGGTGCTCTGGACACCCACTATCACTTCGATCATGCCATGGGGAATTCCTTCTACGGAGCAAACGGCATCCAGCTTTGGGCCCACGCCGACGTCGCAAAGCGCATTGCGGAGACTTATGGGCCATTGCAGGGCGCGGATCGCACCACGGTCCTAGCTCCGCTCGAGAAGCGCTTGCAGGACGCGAAGTCCGATGCGGCGAAGCAACACGCGCAAAGTGATCTCACCGCCTTTGGCAACGTTTTCGGCATGGTAAAAAGATCCGTGCTGGCCTTGCCGAACCGCCCGCTCGATCCCGCGAAGCTGCCGCTGAACGTCGATCTGGGCCATTTCCCCATCGTAATCGAAACCTATCCCGGGCACTCCGGCACAGACCTGGTCGTGCGCGTGCCCGATCAGAAAGTTGTCTATACGGGCGACTTGATCTTCAACGGTTCATACCCTGCCTGCTTTGACGAAAGAGCCACCATCTCCGGCTGGCGCGCCACGTTGAAAACTTTCGCCTCGTGGGACAAAGACACCATCTTCGTTCCTGGCCATGGACAACTGTGCGGCCAGGAAGGAGTACAGCGGCTGAGCGAAGTTTTTGACGATATCGCCGAACAGGCGGAGAAACTGTACAAAGCTGGCGTCCCGGTTTCCGAGGCCACCGATCGTTACGTGATTCCCGACAAATTCAAAGGTCTCGGGTTGTTCGCCTGGGGTTTCTGCATCGGCCCTGCCATCAGCAAGCTCTACGCGGAGTGGGGCGCCAAGTAGCCGTTTCCGCTGCTTCCGCGCAGCTTGTGAAGCCAAGGAATGTCCAAAAAAACAGCCATTATCATCGGCGCCGGTCCGGCCGGCTTGACCGCCGCGTACGAACTTCTGGCGCGCACGGACGTTCATCCCATCGTTCTGGAACGCAGCTCGTATATGGGCGGAATCGCCCGCAGCATCAATTACCGCGGGAATCGCGTGGATCTCGGCGGGCACCGCTTTTATTCCAAGAGCGATCGCGTGATGGACTGGTGGTTTTCTCATCTCCCGCTGGCAAGGGGCGACGAGGCCGAGCGCGGGGATTTACACATGCTGCTGCGCCCGCGAAAGTCACGCATCTACTTCCTGGGTCGTTTTTTCCAGTACCCCGTGCAGCCCAGCTGGGAAACGTTTGGCAATCTGGGGCCGTGGCGCACGGTGAAAATCGGGTTCAGCTACCTGCGCAGCACGCTCTTTCCGATCAAGCCGGCAACGAATCTGGAGCAGTTTTTCATTAACCGGTTCGGGCGTGAACTTTACCGCACGTTCTTCAAGGCCTACACGGAAAAAGTTTGGGGCGTTCCATGCACTCAGATCGGGGCGGAATGGGGCGCGCAACGCGTCAAGGGATTGTCGATCCTCAGCGCCTTGCGTCACGCATTGAAGCGCTCCACGAATCAACCTGGGGATCGGACCTCGGAAAAAGAGACGGAGATTTCGCTTATCGAGCAGTTCCTCTATCCCAAATTTGGTGCCGGGCAAATGTGGGAAGAAGTAGCACGCAAAGTTCGCTCTATGGGCGGCGAGATTCTTAGCGATTGCGATGTGACCGGAGTGGAAACGCGCGACGGGAGGATTGTTTCCGTCACTGCGCTGGATGCGAATGGCAGCGCCCGGCGCTTCACGGGAGACTATTTTTTCTCCACCACTTCGGTGCAGGAACTCGTTCGCGGATTGGGGGAGGCCATACCCGCCAAGCTGCGAGCGATTTCCGAAGGTTTGCAGTACCGCGACTTCATCACCGTAGGGCTGCTGCTGAAAAAGTTGAAGCTTCGCGAGCCCGGCGACACTTCCGGCAAACTCATCTCTGACAATTGGATCTACATTCAGGAGCCGGACGTACTGGTTGGCCGCCTGCAGATCTTCAACAACTGGAGTCCCTATGTGGTCGCAGATTCCTCAAAAGTCTGGCTTGGCGCGGAATACTTTTGCTACCAGGACGATGAGCTTTGGCGGAAATCGGATGACGAACTCACCCACTTCGCAATCGAAGAGCTGGAGAAAATTCAAGTGATCGAGAAAGCGGAAGTCCTCGACTCCGCCGTAGCGCGCATGCCGAAAGCCTATCCCGCCTACTTCGGAACCTACGCCCGCTTCCCCGAACTGCGCGCCTACCTCGACAAGTTCGAAAACCTGTTTCTGGTCGGCCGCAATGGCATGCACAAGTACAACAACCAGGATCACTCCATGCTGACCGCGATGACAGCGGTCGATAATCTAATGGCCGGTATCACCGACAAATCCAACATTTGGGCGGTCAACACCGAAGACGATTACCTGGAGGCGAAATCCTCGGTGCAGGCTCTCGCCACCAGAAACGCCTAGGCTTGCACCTTAGAACTTCACCATGATCGCCAAGTCGATGAACGACTCATTCTTGCGCAGGTCCGGAAACCACACGCTGCTGAGACCGCCGCCGCAAGCCGCTTCCGCAGCGGCCAGGCTCCCTTGCCCGGAGGACCCGCCGTTGCTGCAAGCGTAGAATTGCGGGGAGCCGTTGTTTCCGCCGGGTGGCGTAATGCCGCCGGCGCCGCTCCAGTACGGGACGTTGGCGTGGCGATAGTCGTACTCCGCGCGGAAGGTGATGTATTGCTTCGGCATGTAGTCGAAGGTGATCGACGAATCCCAAGCCTTGAAAGGATCCCCGGGATTCCCGGTAAAGTAGGGCGAATTCGTCGCTGCGGTGACAGCGGTTTCACCGTTGATAGGTGGAATCAGCACGAGATAGCGTCCCGGGTTGTTGATCTGGCCGCCGCCGATGGTTAGACCGAAGAGGTCGCGGTGGAACCAGAAGCGGTTGTAAAACATGTAACCGATAAAGCTCTGCTTGGGCCCGCCGCTTTTGTTGGTGTAGCAGCTAACGCCGGCGCCATATTCGCAACCCATATCGCCGGTGAGCGAAAACGCCATTTTGTCGAGAGTGTTTTCCGGCCGGTCGTAGTATTTAATCTCGATGCTGTCGTCGGTGTGGATGCGCCGACGCCCGCTGATAAACAGGTCATCCTCGCCCACACCGTAATTGTTGGAAATGATGTTGACCCAGGGCTTCGGTGTCCATTTAATCTGCCCGCCGATGCCTGGCGTGTGGTTGGCCGACGCGTAGGACTGCCAGCCATTGATGAACCATGGCTCAATCTTCAAATGCGCCGTCGGGAAAATCTGCACGCGCACACCGTTAAAGAACCATGGCGTGTTCGAGGAAACATACGAAGGCTGGTAGGCCCAGTTGTCGAAATTGTAGTAGCTGAACAAGCCGATGTAGGACATGAAGATGCCCGCATCCACGTTGATTCCGTGCAGCACGTTGAAGTGATATCCCCCGTAGGCTTCGGAAATGTAGCGGTAGGCGGTTGACAGATCCCACTGCCCATGACCCGGACTGGGGTCATTGCGTGGTGTCGTCTCCGAATACATTCCGAACTGCGTCATCAGCCTGGCGCGGACGTTGTCGTAGTGGAAGTCACCGCCAACGCCGAGCTGTTCCAACTGAACTTCGTAGGTGCGAAACAGCTCACTCGAACCGCCCATGGAATGATCTGTGGGATGGTTGAAGTCCGCGACATAGTGGGTGTCGGCTCTGATCTCTGGGGTAAAGAATTTCGTGTCCCAAAATATATCTTTTGTGCGCGCGTTCCCGTTCAGCCAAGTCCAATCCGCATCAGAAAAAGGCTCGACCGGTTTTTGCGGCTCGCTTGCGGCTGCACTCGCAGATGCTGCCGTCGATTGGTCCTGCTTGGGCTGGACGGACGACGAGGCGCCGGGTTGAACGTTTCCTGCACTGGAGGCAACTCCACTACTCGCGACGTTTCCCGATGCGGTGGTCGCCGGGGCAGCGGAATTGCCCGGCGCGCCTGCGGGAGTTCCGGCAGGTCCGCTCGCCGCAACCGTCGCATTCGCCGGAGTTGCACTCGGACTCCCCGCATGTTCCTTGGCTTCCAGTTCTTCCACGCGCTTTTCCAGCTGTTCGACGCGGTTCAGCAACCACTGCTCGCGCTCTGTCAATCCCGGCGCCGGCGAGACCGGGACCGGCTTCTTTGCGGCAGTCGTCGAAGCAGTCGTATCCGCATCGGTTTTCGTGGAACCACTGGACTTGCCGGCATCGTCGGCAAGCCCCTTGCCGCAAAAGGCCAGACTGAAAAACGCCAACAGCGCAAAGGCGCAAATCCACTCTCTCTTCACGTGAGTACGCATGACTCCTCCCCTTACAATTGCGGGCAACGAGTTTTTCCTGGGAATGGCAGTTACCCACTGCCTTCGGATGCAACCAACGAAGTTCCGTTGCCAATAAAAGATAGCGTCACGGGCATAAGGAATTTGTGAAGCCCCGGTGAGCCTTGTGTAAGACCCGGCTCTCCCGGTTTCGGCACTGTTTTCTATCTCATTTGTTTTCTGATGGCTGGCGGCGAAACAGGCCGTACCTGCGCGAGTGCTTGGTCCGCTTAAAAACGGAAGCCCAGCCCGATCGCGATCTGCAGGGAGTTTCTGCGCCCGGGGACTGGCGGGTAAGAGACCATCCCGTCGACGTCGAAGGGCCGCGGACTTTTGTACAGCACCGCGTCCCCCGCGTCGAAGCGCAAAAGCGCGTGGCGTGTCCAGTAATACTCGACAACTCCTCCCACATCCAGCGCGAAGTCCGTGGCTCGCGCGTACCGGAAAGACATCGGCCCAGTCAATGAGACGCCCGTCAAAGTCCTCGAATAGTTCATGAATCCTGGGCGCACCTTGGCAAAAAATCCCCACCGCTGCACCTGGAACCCTTCCTTGGTTCCAAAGAATCCCTGCAGGATGCGGCCGCCATCATTCGGCCCACCAGTGTCCTCGTCTTTCGGAAAGAAATTCAGCGAGGCATCCAGGTAGACAAATTGCCAGATGTTGTAGGAGCCAAACAGCCCAACACCCAGTTGCGTGGATGAATGATCGACTCCACTAATCCAGGTGAAATTCAGCGAATTGAATTGCGCCCCAACTTCAAATCGCTCCGGCCGAACCCCTTCCGTGCCTCCACTTGGCTGCACCTCGCCCGGACGGTAGCTCATTCCGGTGCTAACGCGCCAGGTATCCGTGACTGTTCCTGGGCTGGAGGCGACCCTGAGGCTTCCCGGTGTCGGTGGTGAAGCGTAGCTTACTGCGCTATCCCCGACAAAATAGGGGCTAGCCTCAATCTCCGCGCGCAGAATCCATCGGTCGGAGGGGTAGAATTCCACTCCGCCGCCCAGATCGAGCGTGAAATATGTGGCTCCGGAAAAATTGGGAGTGATCAGGAAGCCTGGCTGAGAGCCCGCTGAGGTTGTGGCAGTAAAACTCGTGATCGCTCTGCTTGAGTAGGTGAATCCCGGCCGCACCAGTCCATAGATGGCGTAGTGTCTTCGTTGCACAAACCGGCCGCGCACACCTGCAAACACTTGCAATGTGTGTCCGCCCTGCTGCGTCGAGGACGCATAAGAGCGCGGGAAGAAATCGATTTGCGTGTCCAGGGCGATTCGCGGCGTAATGTTCCAGTCGAAGCGGCCACCGAAGCCAGGGCTGAATGAAGCGTTTCCGTTTGTATCGATCAACTTGATGTCGGAAAACTGGCCGCCCACTTCGAATCGCGAATTCGGACTCTGGCCGCGCACCACCGGCACAGCCGCACAACCCAACGCACACGTTAAGAAACACCACCGGGGTAGGGATCGGTGTACTGGCATCGCGAAGACCTCTCCTGAAGGATTCGTGCCATGCCCGGTCGGATGTCAGCGCGGGGATTGGAGTTGTCCCAGAGCTTGAGAAAAGCAGTGGAGTTCAGCCGCGACTTCGTTCGAACGACTGGTGGTTCTATGAGTGAATCGAAAGATGTGGAGTCAGGCTTGCGATTTTCTTTGACCCACTATTACTGTTCATGGTGCTAACGAATCAGGTAAAAGCGTCTCTGCTCGATTCCTTCTCAGCGCGTCGCAGGCTCGGCCGGCGCGCTGGCCGCGAACCGATTCCGATATCCGCGGCCGCGTTCAGCTGCAACAACGGGGCGTGTTCTACAGAGGCGGAGTTCCGCGCTTCGCGATCTCCGCCGCAAGCTGCTTCATCTCATCGTGGATCAAACCGTTTGACGCCAGGAGGGACTTGCCGCCGAGCACGTACGGATGGCCTTCCAGGTCGCTAATCTTGCCGCCGGCTTCCTCCACCAGCAGAACGCCTGCGGCGGTATCCCAAGGGTTCAGACCAAACTCCCAGAAGCCGTCGAAGCGCCCACAAGCGACATACGCTAGGTCCAGAGCAGCCGAGCCGTCGCGCCGCACGCCGTGGGATCGCAGCGTAAAATCCCAGTAGTAGTAAATATTGGGATGTTCATGGCGTTTGCGATTCGGAAACCCGGTGCACAGCAAACTGTTTTTCATCGCCGCGATCTTCGAGCACTGGATTCGTTTGCCATTGAATATCGCGCCTTCGCCCCGCGCTGCGGTGAACAATTCTTCGTACACGGGATTGTAGATTACGCCCGCAAGCAACTCATCTTTCTGCGCCAGCGCCATGGACACGCAAAAGCACGGATAGCCGTGAGCGAAATTTGTGGTGCCGTCCAGCGGGTCCACATGCCAGCGGAATTCCGAGCCGGTATCTTTGCCGGTGCCTTCTTCCGCGGCAACCGCATGCCCCGGAAAGTACTTCTGCAGCCGGCTGACGATCAAGGCTTCCGAACGCCGGTCCGCCTGGGTCACCAGGTCAAACTCGCCCTTGTAGGCGATGTCGGGAGGACGCTCGAGCTCTTCGCGCAGCACTTTGCCGGCTTCGCGCGCAATCTCTACCGCCGCTTCCAGATAATTCTTTGTCATTCGCACTCTCTGTCCAGGGCGGTCACTGCGCTCCCGACAAGTAACTCGTGCGGTGTCGCGCGGTGTAGCCCTCCAGCACCTTCACTTCTATTGTACGGTAAGTATTCGGCGTGCCGCGCGGATTGGGATAGTAAGCCAGGCGGTATTGGGTGCGTAATTCGTGGTCAATGCGGTCGAAGATCATGGCTAGTTCCGGAGGGGTATCAGGAAAAAACATCGCGCCGCCGGTTGTTTCGGTGATGGTCTGCAGGGCATGTTCTCCTGCCGTATTGCGGCCGTTCTCGTTCTTCACTGGGCGAATCACGATGGTGTACAGCAGGATCCCGGCGCGCAAAGCGGCCTTTCGCGCGGTGTCGAAATCCGACTTACTGGTCGTTTCGCCCGCATCGGTGACCAATATAATGACGCGCCTGCGGTCCGCGGGACGCCTTGCCAATGCCTGCGAGCCCAGCAGCACCGCGTCGTAAATTGAAGTGCCCGAACCTTCGGGAATCCGGCGGACGGCATCCTGCAGCGCCGGCACGTTGTTAGAAAAGGCGCCATTCTGTGTCACCGTCTCGTCGAAATAGAAGACGCCCAGGCGGTCGTCGGTCTGCAAGACTTGCTTGATAAAGTTCGAGGCGGCTTCCCGCTCGAAGGCAATTTCTTTGCGCGCGCTTAGGCTCGAGTCAACCATGATGGCGATGTCCAGCGGCTGCTTGGTTTCCGACTCGAAGATGTCAATTTTCTGCTGCACTCCATCCTCGAATACCTGAAAGGCTTCCACGGGCAGATCCGGGGCCGGGCGGTTGTGGTCGTCCAACACACTCACCAGCACATTCACCAGGTTGACGTTGACCTTGATCGTCCCACGCGGCGAACCGGCGTCCTGATTCTTGTCTTTCGTCGGGGCGTCCGCCGGCTTGCCTTGCCCGCTACCAGCAGGTTGCGCCCAGGGAGGACGGTCGGGCTTTTCCTGCGCGCGCAGCACAATGCTTGCGGGCAGAAAGGCAAGCCCGGCAAAGAAAGCAGTCAGTTTTCGCCGGAGGCTGGGTGTCATCTAGAATCTGTCTCGCTGAAACATGAACCGGCCGCTGTGATAAGCAGCAGCAGGATTCGCCTCACTGCATCCGTCGCCGCACGCACCGATACCGCCGTTGTCACTGCCTACTCCTAACCCCTGCGCCGAATGAAAGTTTCGTGGCCCAGCCATCGATGCTGCCGATTTGCCAGCCCCTTATTAGGATGCAGGTTTTGCGGCGGGCGGTGCCGGAGGCAATTCCCCATCCGCCCAAACCGCGCCATCTTCAAAGTACTCCTTCTTCCAGATGGGGACGGTCTTCTTCAGCGTGTCGATGGCGTATCGGCAAGCATCGAAAGCGGCTGACCGGTGGGCGGCGCTGACGGCAATAAGTATGCTGGTTTCGCCAATCTCCAGCCTCCCTAGTCGGTGCACGATGGCCACGCGGTGGATGGCAAATTTCTGGTGCAACTGAGCGCCAATTTCGCGCATCTTGCCCAGGGCCATCGGCTCATAGGCTTCATAATCGAGATACTTTGTGGCGCGGCCGTGCGATTCGTTGCGCACAAAGCCGTCGAAAATGACAATCGCGCCATCTTCAGGCCCGCGCACGCGGCGGTGCAGACCAGGCACATCGATTGGAGCCTGCACCAGCTCGAATAGGTCCTCCTGAGGTATCGTGGTCATGGAGAAGTCGCCTTAGCCCCCGCTCACGGGTGGCAGGAACGCGATTTCGTCGCTTTCGGCGAGTTTTGTATCCCACGCGACGAATTCCTGGTTGCGCGAAGCCACGAGAGAAGAGCGAAATCCGGCAAGAGCGGGAAAGCGCCGCGTATAGCGCTCGAAGAGATCGGCGATTGTGGCGCCTTCGGGCAATTCCTCGGCTTGCTCGCGGTGGCCGGCGAGCTCGCGGACGCGGCCAAAGAAAAGCACCTTCACTCGAAAAGTAGGCGAGACTTGTGGCACCTGGAAATTGTAACCTGAGGCGTAATGCCCTGCCAGAGTGTCGGCGTCATCGGCTGGCGTACGAAGGCTTGGCGAGGAGCATGATTGGAATAGCAGTCTGAAGTTGTTGGGGGCAGAAAAGATCTCACTATGAAAATCCTAGTCACTGGATCCACGGGACTTGTCGGCACCGCATTGACGCAGAGCCTGAAGAACACGGAGCACACAGTGTGCCGCCTGATTCGTCCCGGCACGGCGGCCGAGTCGGTCCGCAGCTCGGAAGGCTTCGACGTTAGCTGGGATCCGGAAACGAGCCAGTTAGGCGGCGCCGCTGTTGGCGCGGATGCCGCAGTGAATCTTGCCGGAGCGCCAATTGCCGGAGGCCGCTGGACGGCGCAACGCAAAATGGTTATCCGCGCCAGCCGCGTGAACACAACGCGTGCGTTCGTCGCGGCTCTAGCCAAAATGGCGATACGACCGCGAGTGCTGGTCTCTGCTTCCGCCATCGGCTACTACGGCAATCGCGGCGATGAACTCTTGAACGAAGGCAGCGGCCCGGGCGCGGATTTTCTCAGCGAAATTGCCAAGGAATGGGAAGCAGAAGCCCTCAAGGCAGAAGCACTCGGCATTCGCGTGGTGTGTATTCGTTTCGGAATCATTCTGGCAAAAAATGGCGGCGCGCTACCCAAAATGGTCAAGCCCTTCAAGTTCGGAGTGGGGGGGAAGATCGGCTCCGGACAGCAATGGATGAGTTGGATCACCTTGGTCGACGTTGTGGGAATTTTGCGCCTGGCGCTCGAGGACGGCACGTTGCGCGGACCGGTTAACGTTGTTTCTCCGGAACCCGCCAGAAATGCCGATTTCACCCAGGCGCTGGCAAAGACCCTGCACCGCCCCACCCTATTTCCGGCTCCGGCATTCGCGTTGCGATTGGCACTGGGCGAAATGGCGGACGCGCTGCTACTTTCCAGCCAACGCGTCCATTCTGCCCAGTTAGAAAAGGCTGGTTATCGTTTCCTTTATCCGAATCTGCCGGACGCGCTCGCGGCGGTGCTGTCGTAAGCTGACGGCTCACTTCACAACGTTGATCGTAACGGTGATCGACACAACCTTGCCGCTCAGCGGGTCAGCGGCCAGGGTGCTTTGCATGGTCTGCCCATCCCGCATCGTCAAGGTCAGCTCCGTCTTGAACTGACGAATCACTGGCTCGCGGAATGGACCCACATGCCCATCGCTGGTTTGTGCCGTGGCTTTTTCGATCGGGACCAAAACGTCGCCTTCCACCCAAGAGCGTTCGAGGTTGAGAGTCAGATCAAACCGCCCGGCTTCCGAACTCATCGCGCGCGAATCGATGTTCGTCCCGACGTCGATGTATTGCATCCCGGAGTCCTTGCCCACGTAGACCGGTATACGGCTGCCCAGGCGCAGTTTGGTCCACGGCGAAACGGGACTTGCCTCCCCAGCCCGGAGATAATAGGTGTACGGCAGGTTGACGACTTTTTTCTCGCCTTCCATTTCCGCGATGCTGACCTGAACCTTCAGAGTCGTCGCGGGCGGTTTGGTGTCGGATTTTTCTTGCGCGGATAGCGGCGCGAGAATACCCGCAAGGACAGTCCACATCACCAGCAATACTCGTACTCGTTTCATGCAATCCTCCGTTGCTGCGTTATTGGGTACTCGAACCACCGGCAAACTTCTTGCCAACCTATTCGCTATCCGTGCCCTCCAAGGGCTTCACTTCAATGTTTTGGATGCTCAGAAGCGCGATCTCCACGGGCACGTCGCCACTGTCGGACGCCACGGAGATTGCCGCATTGGCAGAGGCTCGGTCCTTGGAAACGTCGCTCACAAAACGGCGGAAGGCTTGCTGCTCCTCCGGCAGGATTAGGACTTCGGACGCTGAAGAATGCGCTGGAACGCTGGCCTTCCGAATGACCCGTGAGGTTTCGGGAGCGAGCTGCTGAACCTGCAGACTCACCTTCGGCGTCTCGGGTGCAACCTGCGCCGCACTCTCCGTTGGGCGTTCAGGCTCATGCGAGTTGCGCATGCGAACTCCCAAAGCCGCCAGAAGAACAATCGCAGCTGCAACGCCCGCGAATTGCCATCCAAAAATCCACCTCCGAGGAGCTGCTTCCTGCTCGAGCCGGAGCCGTACTCCAGGCAGCAACGAAGCAGGCACCGGCTCGTTGGCAACGAGCCGAAGATGCGAATCGATGGCTGTAGAAAGAGATGCCTGATTCGCCAAGAACGCGCTGCAATTGGCGCACCCTCGCACGTGCTGATCCAGTTCCCCCCGCAATTCCCCCGGGCGCGAGGCCATCGCGTCGATTATTATTTCTTGTGCGCTCTTGCAATTCATCGCAATTTCTCCGCTAACCGTTTCCTTGCGGCGAATAGCCGCGACTTCACCGTTCCAGCGGGCACGTCGAGCAGCGCCGCAACTTCGTCCGTGGAATACCCTTCGATAGCCGCTAGTAAGATCACCATCCGGAGGCGATCGGGTAATTCTTCCAACGCGCGGGCTAATCGCTCCTCGAACTGCCTGGAGGCGGCGATTTCCTCAACCGATTGCACGGGTGGCCGCAGTTCCGGCCGTGCCCAAAGCGTCTCGCGCTGTTCGCGCCGTCGCGCCGAACGCGAGCGGTCCAGCGCCAAGCGGAAGCTGACGCGCACCAGCCAGCTTCGGAAGCTCCGCGCATCGCGCAAACGGTCAAATTTCCGGCACGCCCGAATCAGAGCTTCCTGGGCGACGTCCTCGGCTTCTGCAGGATTGCGCAAAACACCTAGTGCGACGCGGTAGGCCAGCGGAGCGTTCTCTGCCAGCAGGCGTTCCAGTTCGTGTGGCACCGGTTCCGCCGCAGCGTCGGGCGATACAGTGCTTTCCAAGGATTGTCCCGGCTGGACCAGAACCAGCTCCCGCATTCTGCCTCTTGGACGGGAATCCGGCTCCCGCCGCCCTATACATAAGCTAGACGCCACGGGCATGGTTTCGGTTCATGGCTCCGTGGCTTTCAGATGTGGAGTTGCTCCAGCAAGGATTCCAGGTTGGATTCGTCCACCAGAAGACGCGCGCTCTCCGCGGCATCGGCTGCCGTGATGGGCACATCCCCTTCGTCGAAGGCCTGAAACAGGCGCATCTTTGCGACGGCGTATTCTTCGCTGCTGCTCAAGGCTCGCCCATTGGTCTGCGCCCATGACTCCAGAGCCGTTTGCAGCACCAAAATGCTCAATGGAAATGAAGTCTTCCGGTCGGCCGAAATTGCGTAAATGAACTCCCCGGCAGGGCTGCCCTGATGTGAAATGCGATTCACTTCGTAGAAGCAATACTGATACACGTAACCATTTGCCGCGGAATAGCTCTTTACTCGACGAACAGCATCCGGTCGCGCCATGGGCGGATTATTGGAGGCGCGCGGGGGAAAGTCAATGTCGAGGCGGCGAGTCCCCTTTCAAGATGAGAGCAAAGTCGTCATTCGACTTCGGAACGCGCGGCACGCTTCCTGAGCTCACATCCGACGCCAATGTGCTCCGCAGCTTCATTTTCCGTGAGACGTAAACCATTCGATCTGCGGCTGTTATCACGAACACGGTTGCAATCGCGCTGCGCGAATCCAGCTATCTCACGTGCGGCGTTCGCTGCTCCTTGCGCCTGCTTTTACAAGCTTCATCCGGCCCCTTCCGCAAACCCGCAAGCATCGTTTCGCGGTGAATAATGGTGAGCCAGTCTTGCGTCAGCTTCCGTTGGTTAGCGCTCTCCTCACGACAGGGGAGGCGCAGGCTCACTAACGCCTCCCCTGTCCGCTACCTCCCTCCATTAGCATCACGTCGAGTTTGGAACAGTGTTCCCGGGTGAAACACTCGCCTTCGCCGCGACCGTCTCCAACACATCGCACACCGCCGTCGCCGGGAGTGCGCAGAGCGTTTCCGGCGGGTCGCCTCAAGTTGCAATCATAAACCGCCGATGGAGTCTATATGGCGCCCGCGGATTTGCCGTCGGGCGGAACAGTACAGGTGACTGCCACGAGCCACGCCGACAGAAGGAAATCCAGCAGCGCCAGCGTGACCGTTTCCAGCGGCGTTGCCGTCTCAAATTCCTGCAGGGTTCCGGTACGCCCGTCTTCGCAAGTGCCCGATGCGCCTTTGGCCGACGACGATCGGACCGGCCTGCGCATTCTCTATCCTGACCCGGGCGATACTCTCTATGTCGGCTCGATCCAGGGACACATCATTCCCGCAAATCCCATTTCCCTCCTTGCGGCGCCACCGGGTGTGACCGGGGTTTTCGGCGCGCATGTTGTTGCCGTGGATGCCACCAGCGGATCGGTGATCGCCGGCAGCATGGGAGGGTGGAGTTGCACGACGCCGGGGCCTGCGCAGTTTGATGGCAATTACGAAATCGCTCGCCTTCCAGTGGGCCGCAGTTACAAGGTTTACGCCGAACCGTTGGATGGCGCGGTAGCGCCGTCGGAAGTGAGCAACGCGCTCGTCACGCTTTGCCGCAATGCCACAACCAATCTTGGCTGGCCGCCGCTGCAAGGCTGCGTCGTGCCGAACGTTGACACCGCGTTCGCTACGCGCACCCGGCCCTGACGCTGGCTTTCACTGGTGCCGTTGCGGAAAGCCTCAGGCCTGCAGGCCTGAGCTACAGGTTACGCACAGGAATGTTGCTGAAATGTTCAGGGAGTCGCAGGAACCAGCCAGCCGCCGCCAAACACCAGTCCCGGTCCGAGCGAGGCCAGAAAAACCGGCTTCCGTTCCGCAACCGGCTGCGCCGAAGCTTCCACCAACGCCGCGTGCAGCGCAGCGCCGCAGGTCGAAGAGCCCAGGTTCCCGCGCGTGGCGGCAATCGAAGGAAAAGAGCAAGCGGGCACGCCAAATTGTTTGGCCAGAAGAGCGACCAGCCGCGGATTGGGCTGGTGCGTGGCAAATGCTCCCACTTCTGATCGCGAAATTCCGCTGCGCCGTTCCGCTTCACGCAGAATTTTTTCCATGCGGCTGACGGCGGCACGCGAAAGGGCTTCGCCGTCAAATTGCACATCCAGCTGCCCGCCACCGCCCGAGTCGCTGACGCGAATCGCTTCCGCATACTTTGCCGCACAACCAAAGAAGAATTCTCCCAGACGATAGGCCCAACGGCTCGGCTTCGCAGGCCCACTGGTCAACAGAAACGCGCTCGCTCCGTCGCCGAACAATCCGCCGAATTCTCCCTTGGCGCGGCCCGGTCCGAGGGTTCGGCTATGAACATCGGAAGTCACGACCAGCACCTTCTGCCCGCGCCCGGCCGCCAGGATCGACTGCGCCACCGCTAGTGCCTGCACCAACGCCAGGCAGCCGCTGCCCACATCCAATGCGCTGCAGTCCTCACGCAGCCTGAGAAGCCCGTGAAGAACGGCGGAGAGCGAAGGGTACACGTGATAGGTCTCACTTGCAGCCACGATCCAATCGATGCTCTTTGCGTCTTCGCCCGCAAGTTCCAGAAGCTGCGAGGCGGCATGCGCTCCCAGCGTGCTTTCATCCTCGTGCTCGCCGGCATAAGCAAGCGAATGAATTCCCGCGCGCTTCTTCAATTTCCCCAGCGGCATGCCAAATGCCTGATCGACTTCTTCCGAAGCGACCACGCGTGAACCAAACGCGCTGTTGGATCCGATGATGTAGACATCTGCAGGCTTCAAAAGAAAGATCCTCTTAAATCTCGGCGGAAGAAGAATTGTGCATGAACAGCCGGGTGACCCAAATGCTAGCAGTTTACATCATCCGGCAGTTCACCGCGAATTGCCAGTGGTGAACCCCAAAAGAGCGAGGGAATTTGTCCAATCAGAAATATTCGATGGCTTCCGGCGAGGTGCGAAAGCCGTATTGCTCCGATTGCAATCGCAGCGCATCTTCCAGCGCCGATTCCCGGCCATGTGCGAAGAGCGAATCACTGGTCACATCCGCGAAGCCATGGAGCTGCAGCAAACGATCCTCAGCATCGCGCTGCGTTTCCACCGATCCGCCCCGCCGCAGGTGCACTGGCGCCACTCCGCGGGCCACCAGCGCCGGGCAGATCAACAGGAAGCGATGACAGTGCAGCGGATCCTCCTCGGCGCAAAGGATCGCGGTCTTGCGTTCACGGGCCAATGCAATGGCCTTGTCGATCGCTTCCAGAAAGGGGGGTGCGCGGCGGCGCTTGGAATAATCCACCAATCCGTTCGCCAGATAAAATTGAGGGTCCAGCGGCCGCCCTCCCAGTTGCTCGCCGCAAAACTCATAGCGAATTTTTGCCCCCGTCAGCCGCGCTTCGAGCGGCTCGCGATTGAACTGAGGGAACCGGAAACTGCCGGGCCGGCTGCGCACGTCGCACACCACCTTGATTTCGTGGCGCAGCAGCGTGCCGAGGAAGTCCGACATCTCCTGGTTGGAATGCCCAAGCGTGAATAATCCATTAGATGAGGGCATCGAAGGGTTCATGAGCGAGACTCAGGGACACTAGAATTGTAGCGCGTTCCGGCAGGCGATTCATTCTTCCCTGAGAAAGAGTTATGGATACCCAGCGCAACCTGCTCCCGATAGGGCCAATCATCAACCTTATGGTACTTTGAATAAATTCGGCAACGTGACCGCACTCGTTTAGATGACGGGGGTAGCCCAGGAGTTTCTTGGATGACCCTGGTTCGAAGCGCTGGCAGATTGCGCGCCTTCCTCGCGTTAATCGCAATTCTCTGTCTACCTGGCGCCCCACCGGTGGCTGCGCAAATGCAACGCGGACAATTGCGTCTGGAAGTGCGCGACCCGGCAGGCGCGGGAGCCGCGGCTCGCGGAGAGATTCTCAGCCAGGGCAACGATTTCCAGCGGTCGTTTCAGGTCGCGAGTGATGGCAACTACCTGCTGCAGGACCTTCCCTTTGGCGTGTATCGGCTCAGCATTCAGGCAGAGGGCTTTGCCGCCTGGAGCGATGTCGTTGAAGTTCACTCCATCCTGCCGGTCAAAGTGGAGGTCCTGCTTGGCGTTGCTCCCCTTACGACCAAAGTCCAGGTGAATGATGAAAAGACACTGGTGGACCCAACCGCAACGGGCTCGCTGTTTTCCATCGGGCGCCAATCTATCCAGGAAAACCTCAGCGCGCAACCCGGACGCGACCTTCTGGACTTGACGGCGTCTCAACCGGGCTGGCTCTTTGAAGCCAACGGTGTTCTTCATCCTCGCGGCTCGGAGTACGATGTGCAGTTTGTCGTCGACGGCCAGCCGCTGACGCAAAACCGCTCGCCCGCCTTCGCACCGGACATGGATTCGGACGAAGTGGAATCCATGCGCGTGCTGACGGCGAATTTTCCCGCGGAGTACGGCAGAAAACTTGGCGGTGTGGTGGAAATTACCACCGACAAATCTGTCCCCATGGGTTGGCACGGCGAGCTTGACGCCACCGGCGGCAGCTTCGATCACCTGAGCGGGACCGCAGGCATTTCATTTTCGACTGCTAAAGATCGCTTCTCCGCTCGCGCCTCCGGACTGCATTCCGATCGCTACCTCGATCCGCCGGTATTCCAGAACTACACCAACCAGGGAAACTCGGGCGGAATCCTGGCGCAATACGAACACGAGTTTGGCGCCAACGATCGACTGCGCGTCACTTTCCTGCGCGACACGCTTGGGTACATTGTTCCCAACGATCTGGTGCAGCAGAATCAACTCGTCGGGCCGCAGCGGCAAGACGCCTCCAGCACGGAGAATGGTGGCCAGGTTTATTTCCAGCACTCGATCTCTCCGACGCTGTTCCTGACCGTGTCCGGCGGCGTGCGCGAATCGAGCTTCGCTCTTCGCTCCAATTTATTTTCGACGCCGGTGATCGTCGATCAGAACCGCGGATACACCGAAGGCTACCTGCGCGGAGATATTGCCGGCCAGCACGGTCATCACGACTGGAAAGCCGGTGTCGATTCGTTCTTCACGCCGGTTCACGAAGCGCTGGCATACCACATTACCGATCCCTCGCAATTCGACCCTGGCACGCAAATCAATTTCCAATTCCAGGCGCAAAAGTGGGACACCGAGCCTTCCTTCTACGTTCAGGACCAGATGCACCATGGACACTGGAATTTCAGCGCTGGACTTCGCTTCGACTACTACTCGTTCGTAATCAATAAAGCGGCGCTCAGCCCGCGCCTGGGCATATCCTATTTCATTCCCTCGTGGAACCTCCTGCTGCACGCCGCTTACGACCGCGTCTTTCAGACCCCGGCGATGGAAAATCTGCTGCTGGCCAGCTCTCCGCAACTTGATTCCGTCAGTCCGGCAGTCTTGCGCGTGCCGGTGCCTCCTGCACAGGGGAATTTCTATGAAATCGGCTTGACGAAGGCGCTCTTCAGCAAGTTGCGCCTGGACGCCAACGTGTTTGGCCGCGATTTCCACAATTATTCGGACGACGACGTTCTTCTGCAGACGGGCGTGAGTTTCCCGATCTCCTATTCCAGTGCGCACGTCACCGGCGAAGAAGTGCGCATTGAAGTGCCGCATTGGGGCCGCTTTTCCGGTTTTGTGAGTTATGCCAATCAGTCTGGATTGGGTCAGGGGCCCATCACCGGCGGGCTGTTCATCGGCAGCGACGCGCAAGGCGTGCTGACGAACACCAGCAAATTCGCGGTCTCGCAAGACCAACGAAATACGCTGCGGGCGCGGGTCCGTTTTCAGGCCACGACGCGCTTGTGGCTTGCTGTGGCCACGGAGTATGGCAGCGGGTTGCCCGCGGATCTTGGAGACAATACAAATGTGCCATCGCTGATCGCGCAATTCGGAACGCAAGTCGTGTCGCGCGTGAACCTCGACCGCGCGCGCGTGAATCCCAATTCATCGCTGGATTTGGCGATGGGAGCGGAGCTTTATCGCAAGGAACTTCGCGCGCTGCAATTTCAGCTTGAAGCCGCGAACGTCACCGATCGCATGAACGTCATCAACTTTGCCAGTCTTTTTTCAGGAACCGCCGTCGGAGTGCCGCGGATGATTTCCGCGCGCCTGCGCTTTACGTTCTAGCGGCAGACTCGGCTTGCAGAGTTCCGTGACCGCGCGATCCAGTTCCTCGATCAACGGATTTTCTCCAGCCTTGCGAAACACGCGCACCAGTTCGCGGTAGTACCACAGCGTGCCTTCTTTCTGGCCATCAAATCGCTCGAACACGTTTTCGCCTTGCACTCGCACGTCATGCAGCGTCTCTCGCACATTGCAGAGTTTGTCGGCCGCCGAAACCAGGCGAACCTCCGCTGATTCTTTTTCCAAGCGCGCAATATAGGCTCGCTTACGTTCGAGCCATGGCCGCTTTGGCTGCGTGTACGAATCCGTGCAGCCGTCCACGATGCGCGCAACGCGCTTCCCGAATTTCCTGCGAATTGCGCGTAGCCGCGGCAATCCGCCTTGATCTTCCACGGCATCGTGCAGCAGGGCCGCGATGGCCATCTCCTCGTCGCCGCCGTATTCGGTGGTGACGGAAGTTACGCCCAGCAAATGACCGATGTATGGGCGGCCGGTGCGCTTGCGGAACTGCTTCGCGTGCACCTCAGCCGCATAACACAATGCGGCAACAAATTTCTTCGAGAAGGTTTTCCCTTTTGGCGGTTTCGTTTTGTGGGACAGCGTGTGGACCATCGGTCAAATCAACGGTTATTTACCGGCGGCGCGTCTTGGCCAGCAGTCGCAGAATTTCCAAGTACAACCAGATCAGCGTCACCATCATGGCGAACGCGCCGTACCATTCCATATATTTTGGTGCGCCCATGCGTACTCCGCTTTCGATCATGTCGAAATCCAGAATCAGGTTGAGCGCAGCAATGATCACTACCACCACGCTGATGCCGATTCCCAGCGGCGTGCTGCTATAAAGGAATGACATCGAGGTATGAAAAAACAGGCTCATGATCAGATTCGCCGCGTACACCAGCGCGATCGCTCCGGTCGCGGCGATCACTCCCAGCTTGAAGCCACGCGTGGCCTTCACAATTCCCGTTTTGTACGCCAGTAGCAGTACAAACAGCACCCCGAATGTCAGCATCACCGCTTGCGTCGCGATGCCGGGATACGACTTCTCAAACAGCGCGGAGATTCCGCCCAGAAAAAAACCTTCCAGCAGCGCGTAAACGGGCGCGGTAAACGGCGCCCACGTCTTCTTGAACACCGTCACCAACGCGAGAATGAATCCGCCAATCGCGCCGCCGATCATCCAGGGACGGGCCGCCTCTGGTGTTTGCGAATGGCTTAGGCCCCACGTGTATGCCGCGGTGACCACCACGCACAACAGCAACAGGCCTGTCTTGTTGGCCGTGCCCTGCATGGTCATCGCTTCTCCGGCAGCGATCTGCCCTGCGAATGCACTTTCCTTCAGAACGGGATTGTTGGAGCGAAGTATGTTTGCCATTGGGAGAGTCTCCGATTTTGAACGGGCGGTAAGGACACAGAATATCATCAACCGGCTAAATACGCAGAGAGGAACGAGATCTGAGCCCGCCCGGCAGCGCTGGGCCCCGGGAAGTGAGGATGGCATCGTCAGCAGCGATACGCTGCGGCTGCTGTGACAAAGTTTGCCCATCGAATAGCAATAGGCCAGGGTGCCAAACTCTACTGTTGGCAAACTCCATGCCGGTTATGACGTTCCGTTCATGGATGCTGCCCGCGCCATCGTTGTCATCCGGGCGTCAAGCGCGAAGGCGATTCTGATGATGCCAGCTTCGAAGGCAGAGAGTCGATAGTCTTAATTTTTGAATCAGTCAAGGTTAGGGAAAGGTCTCCACCACAAAATAGCCTCCTACCGGACGGTTGGTACCTCGATTTCGAAGCTCTGTTTTTGCGCGACCAGGCGTGGTGGTGGCTGGCTTGGCAGCTGCAATTTCAGCTTCTCGATCAGCAGCTTGGTGTCGAGAGCAGGCTGTGTGTAGCGCGGCAGAATCAACCATCGTTGATCGACCGTAGGAATCCATACATCAATCATTTTGATTTCCGCCAACTTCTCCAACACCGCCGCAGGCGTCAACCCTGGGGCGTGCAACAACAGACGCTGCTTCAGCGTCACTTGTAAGCAGTAGGCGAGGAAGGCGATCAGAATGTGTGCGTCGGCGCGATGCTCCAGTTGATGGCGGATCGGACGGATGGAGAGTTCACTCTTGAGCGATCGGAATACCGATTCAATCTGGGTCAATTGTACGTAGCGCGTCCACAGGACGCTGGGATCTCCGGCGGTAAGGTTGGAGCGCAGCAAGTAGTGTCCGTCACGCCATTCCGCCTCTTGGAGTTTTTTCTTATCCACGCGAAACTGAAAGGTCTCGCGCGTGATTTCCTGGTCTTCCCCGGGCACTTGCAGAAGCACGAAATGGAATGAGCGGCCCGCTTGCGATTTCGCGGCGCCCAAGC
Source organism: Candidatus Acidiferrales bacterium (assembly GCA_963804635.1). Taxonomy (GTDB): domain Bacteria; phylum Acidobacteriota; class Terriglobia; order Acidiferrales; family UBA7541; genus Acidiferrum. Next base: position 144,499 of record CAWDRK010000035.1, on the reverse strand, counting down.
GCATCAACAACTGGTCACGTGAAGGAAGGCTCCGGCGCATAGCACGGAGCTTTTTGAGCAAGCGCGCCAAGCGTTTGCGCCGCATGGCGGTTTCTTTGGCTCTTCTTCCTTCACTCTTGGCCAGCACATAGAGTTCGCCGTCCTGCTCAAACAGTTTCACGTCCACCGAATTGCGGACCTGCTGTCACGGCAGATCGAGCCACTTCTTTTCAAACTCCCGGATCTTGCCTTTTGCTGTCCCCACCAAATAGAAAATCTCGCGTGTCGGGTCTCGCATCTCCTGCAAAATCTCTTCCGTCGGAACTCCCCTATCCATCACCCACATCCGTTTCGCTCTTCCGTAGGTCTTCTCGATCTTGTCCAGAAACCCGCGCAGTGTGGTGCGGTCACTGGTATTGCCGGCCATCACTTCGTAGGCCAACGGAAAACCATCCGTGGTGATCACCAGCGCAATCACCAACTGCAAACAGTCCGTCCGTTTGTCCCGGCTGTGACCGTACTTGGCCTTGGGGTTCTCTTCCATCGCACCTTCAAAGTACGTGCTGGTCAGGTCGTAGAGCAGCACTTCGAACTCCGCCTTAAACAGATCAGCCCACTTCTGACGCAGCCATACAAAGAGATCTTGCTTGTGGTCCAGCACACGATCCAGGCAGCGATACAGGCGATCCTTTTCGGCCACGGCGAAATCGGTTCCCAGCAGCGCATCCATGGCGGTGGTCAGGTACCACTGGCGATGTACACGAAACTCGCTGCCCGGATCCAGCAGTTGGCTCACCACCAGTAGCTGCAATACTTTTTCCCAAGGGACCTCTTCGCGCGATCCGGCAAGACGAGAGTCCCAAAACTCATTGAGGCGACGAGACGAGTGGGAGATGTCTTATGGTAGCGGAAACGCAAGTTTGGTAGCGCTAACGGGAATCGAACCCGTATTTTAGCCTTGAAAGGGCTACGTGCTAACCGTTGCACCATAGCGCCACCGGGGAAACTACAGTCTAAAATTATACGGGAAACGCCCGGTTTGCGCCACGCGGGCCAAAATTTATAAGTTCTCAGTTATACGTTGTAAGTTTCAGAAAAAGAGCCTCTCAGCCATAAACGGGCGCTCGAGTGAGCTGTGTGTTTGACAACTGAAGACTGAGATTTTACTCGACCAACGAGTCAGCCGGTGCCCGCGGAGCGCTGCTTCGTGTCGGCCTCGCGGATGTCCATGCGCTCGATCAAACCATCGCGAATGGTGTACACATGCTCGACAAACTGGTCGACAACCAGGTTTCCCGCGAGATCCCGAACTACCTGATGCACACGCACAACGTTGTGCGCCGCTGGGTCATCCTCGATGCTCACCGGCTCGACGTGCGGATCAAAAATGCCCCATTGGCGCGTCCAGTACTGGCGCACATTTTCTCGCCCGTTCACGCGCCCGCCTTCCATGCCATTCGGCCAATCGACGTCCGGATGCATCCGCCAGGATCGCATCGATATCCCGAGCATTGAATGCCTGGTACGCGGCAAGCAGCAATTCTTGTTTGGATTGCACGTGTTCGGCTCCTTAGCGGGAGCAGAGTGCTCAACCATGCGCCGACGAACTATGTTTCACCTAAAACTTAGAACTGACAAAAACTGACAACTGGAAACTTTCTTATCGCTTCCGATCTTCCCATTCCTCATGCCACGCCGTCTGGATAGCTTCGAGTTTGCCCTCGTTGGACTTCATGGGGTCGCCGGCAAATCCCGTCAATTCCGTGACCCACTTGTGCAGGTCGGTAAAACGCACGGTATAGGGATCGATGTCCGGATATTTGTCCGTCAATCCAATGGCGATATCTTCGATGTCGTCCCAATCAAAACTCGGCGGCATGCCTCATGCTCCTATTCGTAGGGCGCCCGCTTCGGAAAGCGGCCGCCGCAAGACCCCCTGGCTTCCTGCTTAGTGATACCCGCTCACTGATAACTTGCTTCCATCAGTGATCCAGCTCCTTAGCGTAATTCTTATTCCACTCGGGAATCTCGACCACGACATCGGTCGTGCCATCCGGGACAGTCTGGCAGCCCAGGCGCGACTTCGGCGTAATTCCGGGAGCCTCGTCGAGTTCATCGAGTTCCGCGTCGGTGGCTTCATTGCACGACTCCAGGCCCTCTTTTACCATCACGTGGCAGGTCGAGCAGGCGCACACTCCGCCGCACGCGTGATCCAGCCCCATCTTGAAGCCCTCAGAAATATCCAGGATGCTGCCGGGCAATCCGTTGTGGCCATAAGGAAATTTCTCGGGATCGACCTCTACCGTCTTGCCGCTCGGCAAAAACGTCACCTTGAATTTCTTCGTGGCCTTCTTGTATTTAACTTCTTCGATATAAGGATTGCTGCCGCCCATAAGTCTCTCCCTAAACCTCAGCCAGTTTCTTACCTTCCAGCGCCGACTGCACGGCTGAGTTCATCAGCAGTTCGGCCAGCTGTTCCGTGGCCCGGTTCAATTCATCAATCTTTTGCCGCATCAGTTTGTAATCGTTGCCCTTTACCGCTTCCTGCAACGCCGCCATGGAAGCTTCAATCTTCGCGCGTTCCGGCGATGAAAGCGCTCCCGCACTAGGATTACTCTGCGCCTTAGCGGTCGCGCCCAGTATGGATTGGGCTTCAGTGCGCGCTTCGATCACCTGGCGCTCCGCAAAATCCTGTTCGGCATATTCGATGGATTCTTCCAGCATGCGCTCGATGTCCGAATCGTTCAGGCCGTAGCTCGGCTGCACTTCGATGGTGTGCTGTTCGCCGGTGCGAATGTCTTTTGCGCCGACTTGCAGGATGCCGTTCGCGTCGATCAGGAACTTCACCTCAACGCGCGGAAGCCCGGCGGGAGCAGCCGGAATGCGCAACGTGAACCGAGCCAGCGAGCGGCAATCCTTGGCCAGTTCGCGCTCGCCTTGCAGCACGTGGATGTCGATGCCGGTCTGATTGTCTACGCCGGTGGTGTAAAGTTCCTGCGCGCTGGCCGGAATCGTGGAATTGCGCGGAATAATCTTGGCCACCGCCCCGCCATAAGTCTCAATGCCCAGGGAAAGCGGCGTAACGTCGAGCAGCAACATGTTCTTCACGCCGCGATGCAAAATATTGGCTTGCACCGCCGCGCCCAAGGCCACCACTTCGTCCGGGTTCAGCTCCGTGTGCGGCTTGCGATCAAAGAATTCCTGAACCGTGCGCCGAATCAGCGGCATGCGCGTGGTGCCACCCACCAGAACGACTTCGTCCACCTCGGTAGGCTTCAATTGCGCATCCGCTAACGCCTGCTTCACAGGACCCATGGTGCGATCGACCACCGGCCGGATCAATGCCTCAAAGGCGCCGCGCGTAAATTCGTGCACGAACATCTTGCCGTTCGGCAAAGGGAAAAGCAGCCTCGCGGAATTCACCTCGGAAAGCTTGTGCTTGATGGCGATCAGTTCCTTGCGCAGTTCCTGAGCAATTTCGCCATGAGGCGAGAAGTCGATCTGGTCGGTCTGCAGAATCTGTTCGTGGACGAACGCTTGCAAGAGATTGTCAATGTCGTCGCCGCCGAGGTGCGTGTCGCCATTGGTCGAAAGCACCTGGTAGATGTCGCCCTCAGCGGTGGAAATCAGCTTCAGGATGGAAATATCGAACGTGCCGCCGCCCAGATCGTAGACGGCGACCTTCCCGCGTTGTTTCTCGTGCAGACCGTATGCCAGCGCCGCCGCGGTCGGCTCGTTCACCAGGCGCACAACTTCCAGACCGGCCAGTTTGCCCGCATCCTTCGTAGCTTGGCGTTGCGCATCGTTGAAGTACGCCGGCACCGTGATCACGGCGCGATCGATGGCCTCGCTGAAAAATGCTTCCGCCCAGTTCTTCAGCTCGCGAAGAATGAACGAAGAAATCTCTGGCGGAGTGAACACCTTCTCGCCAAGCTTCACGCGAATTACGTGATCGCTTGAAGGATCGATGCGAAACGGGAACAGCCTTAGCTCGCTCTGCACATCGGCAGGGCCGCGCCCCATCAGACGCTTCACGGAATAAATGGACCGCTCCGGCTGTGTCAGTAAGCGGCGGCGCGCCGGTTCCCCCACAATTATTCCGCCATCCGGATCGATACTAACCACCGACGGGCACAGCGTGCTGCCCGACGGCCCCGGAATACACCTCGGCTGTCCGGTTTGCGGGTCTACATACGCCACCAGGCTATTGGTTGTTCCGAGATCGATTCCGACAATCTTGCCCATCAGCGGTTGACTCCCGAAGGCGGTGTCGTGACCCGTGACCCGCGGTTCACGAACCGAGCAACTCCTTTTGAACGTTAACTACCAAATTGCGAATATACGAACGGCGATTCAAGAGGTCGTTCAGCTGGCTCATTACTCTCTTCTTTGCCTCTTCATCGGCGTTGGCATCGAGCGTTTTATCCCATTTCCGGGCCGCCACTTGGAGCTCGCCATCCACGCCTTGCAATTTTTCTCCGAAACTTTGCTCCGCCGTGGTCAAACGCTGCCGTAAAGACCCAACATCGCTGCCCGCAGCCTTTGCCTCGCGCAATTCATCCAGCGATTCGTTCAGCTCGAAGACCTCTTCGAGTAATTCCGGCGGCGCCTGCTGCTTGGTTTGGCCTTCTTTGCGTGTTCCTTCGATGGCCAACAGATATTCCACACGCGAGACCGGATCCCGCAGCGTGCGGTACGCATCATTCAATTCGCTGCTGCGCTTCAGAGATATCTCACGCTCTTCTGGGGTCGCATTCACAAAGTTGTCGGGATGAAGCTTCCAGCTCAGCTCCAGGAATTTCTGCTCGAGCATGCCCATGTCGAGCCATAGCCGGCGCGGCAATCCCAGCATTAAGAAATAGTCGCTATGTTCCGGAACTTGCAGCACCTTGCCGCAACCCGGGCAAAAGTGCGTGCCGATGGTGCGCTCGTGGCAATTCCAGCACACGAGAGGAGGATTCGAGATGGGAAGTGGCGTGGCCATCAAACTCTCTTCAAATTCTGTCGGCCTCAAGGACAAAAAAAAGTGGCTGGCAATTGCGGTGGCCAACCACTTGTCCGACCGGGCTGAAATCCACTCAAGGCACAGACGGAAAGCTGTGCAACCGCTACGCCGTAAAGCTGCTCCCGCAGCCGCAACTTCTCGCAGCATTGGGATTCTGAAACACAAAACCCTGGCGCATGAGCGTCTCTTCATACTCAAGCGTCGTGCCATTCAAATACAACAGGCTTTTCGGGTCGACAAAGATGCGTGCCCCAAATTCCTCAAAAACCTTGTCCCGGTCGCGCGCTTGCGTATCGAGCCTCATCGCATAGGAAAGGCCGGAACAGCCGCCGCCTTGCACACCCACACGCAGTCCGCCGGTTTCCGCAGACACGCCTTCCTTGGCGAGCAGCGCGATAATCTTCTTCGCCGCATGCTCGGAGAGGCGAATCATCGCGCCAGCTTTGGTTGTAGGTGGAGTTGTAACTTCCGTCGTCATAACGCGCTTCCCTGACACCTTCCCGGAGCGAATCACTCGACAGCATCCCCCGACGGTCAACTTGCTGCCGCCGGAAGGACGCCACTAACGCCGCGCAATCCTTCGCTCAGTGCGAAGACTTTTCGTGCGCGGGAACTTCTACTCCGTGCTTTTTCTTCCAATCGCCGATGGCCGCCTTGATGGCGTCCTCCGCGAGCACGGAACAGTGAATCTTGACCGGAGGAAGAGAGAGTTCGCGAACGATGTCCGTGTTCTTGATGGAGAGGGCCTCTTCAACGGTCTTGCCCTTCACCCATTCGGTGGCCAGGGACGAGCTGGCGATGGCCGACCCGCAGCCGAAGGTCTTGAACTTGGCTTCTTCAATGACATTCGTTTCCGGATTGATCTTCATCTGCAGCTTCATCACGTCGCCGCACTCCGGCGCGCCAACCAGGCCGGTCCCGACATTGGGATCTTCCTTGGGCAGGCTGCCGACGTTGCGAGGATTGTTGTAGTGATCAACCACTTTTTCACTGTATGCCATGGACCTGTTGCTCCTTCTCTAAATTCCTGCTCATGAAACTTATCCCCTCGCCGCGGCGAGAGTTGCTGCAAAACCCGCATTCTTAATTGCTTTCTCCGTCAAACCAACATTGGTCAAAAAAGCCGAACGGCCCGCGGTCAGTTCGCGCAGCGCTTCACGGATGTAATCCGCGCCCAGTCCCAGAATGTGCAGGAATTCCCGAACGTCCTGGAGGTGATAAAACGCCTTCTCTGCCGCTGGCGCCGGCTCATCGCTGTCCTGATACGGCTGGTACGTCACCCGGAACGGCGCCGAAGTTCCAGCGATGGACCGGTGAATCCTGAGAGTTCCTTCGCTTGCAATAACGCTAGCCATTTTATTTCCCTTCATTCATCCCTTGAATTACGCGGTTTGCCACTTAACCTTGGAAATGTCGATGCCTTCCTTGGCCATTTCATAGAGCGGCGAAAGCTCGCGCAGCTTAGTAACAACCTGCACCATCTTGTCGATCACGTAGTCGACTTCTTCCTCGGTAGTAAAGCGTCCCAGACCGAAGCGGATCGAGGTGTGTGCCAGATCCTCACCTACGCCTAGTGCTTTGAGTACGTAACTGGGTTCAAGGGTTGCCGAGGTGCACGCGGAACCGCTCGAAACCGCTACGTCATTAATTCCCATCAGCAGCGATTCGCCTTCGACATAGGCGAAGCTCATGTTGAGGTTATTCGGGAGGCGATGCTCCAGCGAACCGTTGATGTAGACCTCGTCCAACTTGGCCTCAAGACCCGCTTTCAGGCGATCGCGCAGCCTAGCCAGTCGCGCGCCTTCTTCTGCCATTTCCTGCTGACAAAGCTCGCACGCCTTGCCCAGCCCCACAATGCCCGTCACGTTCAGGGTGCCAGAGCGCATGCCGCGTTCGTGGCCACCGCCGTCGATAATGGCGGAAAGCTGCACGCGAGGATTGCGGCGCCGCACATACAACGCGCCAACTCCCTTGGGACCATAAAGCTTGTGCCCGGAAATCGCCAAGAGATCGACGTTGTCCTTGATCACATCCACCGGAATCTTGCCAACCGCTTGTACGCCGTCGACCGCGAAAATGATTCCGTGCTCCTTCGCGATCTTGCCAATTTCTGCGATCGGGTTGATCACGCCGATTTCGTTGTTCGCATACATGACCGTGATCAGGATGGTGGTTGGCTTGATGGCCTTCCGCACATCCTCAGGATCCACGCGCCCGTCTCTTTGCACGGGCAGGTACGTCACTTCGTAGCCGTTCTTCTCCAGGCGCTTGCAGGTGTCCAGCACAGCTTTGTGCTCGATGGCCTGCGTGATGATGTGATTGCCCTTTTCGCGGTACATTTCCGCGACGCCCTTGATCATCAAGTTGTCAGACTCGGTCGCCCCGCTGGTGAAAATAATCTCTTTCGCGGTGGCGTTGATCAGCGAAGCGATCTGCTGGCGGGCCGTCTCCACCGCTTCTTCGCCGGCCCAGCCGAACGAATGGTTGCGGCTGGCCGCATTGCCGAATTTCTCCGTGAAATAAGGCAGCATTGCCTGCAGGACTCGCGGGTCCATCGGCGTGGTAGCGTGATTGTCCATGTAAATCGGCAGCTTAACGGCCATTTCCCTGTTCTCCTCCAACTCCAAAACTCCCGCTTAGCGAACTGCGGCTATGCGGTCAATGCCTTTTAATTCCACCAGCCCGGCTGGTTCCGGCCTATCCTCGCTCAACTGCGCAATGGTTACGGTACTCAAAACTCCCAGGATGCTCTCATTTACGCGCTGCAATGGTTCTTTGATGGAGCAGCGGTCGGTCGCGTCACAATTTCCGTGATTCGTCACGCACGAGGTGATCAGAACCGGTCCATCGATCGCCGTAATCACTTCCAGCGCGCTGATCTTTGCCGCGTTTTTCGCCAACTGGTACCCGCCGCTCGATCCATGCTTGGCAACCACTAAACCTTGCCTGGCCAGCTTCTGCAGCACCTTGGCCATCAACGTCCCAGAGATGCCGTACTCTTCGGCGATCTCGCTTGCGCTGCAAGCGTGTTCTTCACGGTGGTTGGCGAGGTGCTTCATGGCGATCAACCCGTAGTCCGCCTTTTTTGAAAGCTTGAACATGTGGTTTCCCGGCATTCAGTAGGATGCATATCCGACTGAATAAGTCGCAATTAACTATACCCGGGACACTCGCCATTGTCAACGGCGTGTGCAGCAAAGGCAAACTATTAAATTGTCGGCACTTAGAATAAGACTAATTTGGTCGGATTTCCACATTCTTGTGCTGACCGGCACCTTCTCGCGGCTCAATGGTTGAATATTCACAGTTAATGGAGATAGGCAAAAGCCCTGCAGGTATCGCCTCGGCCAGGCTTCTGCTACTTTCCGTTCCTGCAGACACCGCCCGAGCCGGCGGCCTCGATCAGCTTCTGGAATGCAGCATGCGCCGGAAGGGTAAGTTGCGACTTGTGCGCCTGTTGCTCGTAGGCGTTGAGCCCCGCCACCTGCTGCTTCACCAAGTCGGGCGGCGAGGGAAGGCCCTGCGCTATCCGGTCTAGCGCCCCGAGAGCAAGCTCCGCCGCTTGCGACAAGGCTTCCGAAGCTGGGCTGACATTCCTAACCAGGGAAGACCGTTGCGCCAAGGGTTGCATACGTGCGTCATTTCCGGCCCACTGGGTAAGTTGGGCACGCAGTTCGGCTGCCTTCCCAGCGTCTCTGCAGGAAGAAGCCAGGAACTGGTCCACAGCGACCGAGAACCGCCGGGATACTTCGCTCTCCGGATGCACGGCGTCAATCACACGATTCAGAGGCGTTTGGTTCGACGGCGGAACCTTGTCCTCCTCGCGTTCATAATCCTTCACTGGTTCGAGGGTCTCTGCAACTGTGCTGAGCGCCGCGGTTTCTTCGGGAGTGCCGGAACCCGCCATGCGCTGCACCATCTGCCGCTGGTAAGTGCGGTGCGTCAGCCCCAGCCATTCCAGGCGTGTGCTTTCGGCTTCCATTCGCGCGTACATCGAAGCCACATCCGTGGTGCTCTGAGGAGACCAGTAGCGCTCTGCGATACAGGCGGTTCGCGGCCAGATGCGCGAATCGATGTTCTCCCAGTTGACGTACTCCGACCACATCGTCGCTTCGCCGCCCAGGATTCGCTGCTTCTCTTCCGGCGTCAGACCGGCTGCGGCTCCGCCCATCGGATCGACCGCGTAGTGTCGCGCGGCGCTCCATCCCAGATCGATGTAGTAGCCGTTGGACAGAATCCCCCGATAGCCTTCCTTTGCCGCCGTGGCCAGCGCCTCCGCTCCCCGCCAGGACTGAATCACGATGTCCCGCGGTACTCCGGGCACAAGGATTTCATCCCAGCCCACCGGCGTCTTCTTGTGCTTGACCACCAGTTCCTGAACACGCTGACTGAAATAGGCTTGCAAGCCTTCGTTGTTCTTGATGTTGTGCGACTTCATGAACTCCTGGATCTGCGGGTTTGCGTCCCACTGTTTGCCGTTCACTTCGTCGCCGCCGATATGGAAATACTGATCGGGAAAGATTTTGGCCATTTCGGCAAAGAAGTCGTTCAGAAACTTATAGGTCTTCTCATTCGTGGGATCCATGGCTGGATCCGCCACGCCCCACTGCTGCCAGATTTGGTACGGGCCGGGTCCGCTGGCCAGTTCCGGGTAACCAACAAACCAGGCAGTACTATGGCCCGGCATATCAAACTCCGGCACCACACGAATGCCGCGATCCTGCGCATAGGCAATCAAATCGCGGATTTCAGCCTGCGTGTAGTACAGACCGTCGGAACCCTGCTCCTGAAGCTTCGGGAATTTGTGGCTTTCCACACGAAACCCTTGATTATCGGAAAGATGCCAATGGAAGACGTTGATCTTCACGGCTTCCATTCCATCCAGATTGCGTTTCAACACCGGCACGGGAATGAAATGCCGCGAGACATCGATCATCAGGCCGCGCCAGGGAAATCGCGGTTGATCCTGGATGCTGACGGCCGCAGCCGCAAATCCATCCGCGGTGATCGAAACCAGTTGCAGGAAGGTTTGCAGGCCATGCATGGTGCCAAGGGGAGTGGCGGCGTGCAGCTTTGCGCCGGTTGGCGTGACCTCCAGCGTGTAAGACTCATCCTCGCCCAGTTCCTGAACCGGCTTGCTTGCGTGATCGGTCGTTACTACAAGCGTCGCTTTTGCCGCATCCGCGGCCGCCGCGTTTTGCCCAAACACGAGTCCAGTTTCCCGATTGAGTTGCACCAGGAATCTTTGTCCCGCACGATCCAGGCGCGCTTCGCGATATCCCGTAAACGCCAGCAGGAAACTGGCATCGACCTTCAGCGAGCCGCTACCCAGCTGGGCCCTGGCGGGCAGTGGCATCACATTTAACTCCGATGGAGATTGCGCCCCTGTTTGCATGCTCCCTAGCATCCATAGAATCGTTGCTGCAAAAATCGTCCTCACTGCAAACAAACCACGGCTCATCTGGTATCCTCCGAAGTCTCAGTGCACAATATAGCTCTATTAAATCGTTATAACACGCACTAAATCGCAGGCCGGTTTTCTTTTCCAGGGAAAATGTTTCTGTTCTTTGGCTCCGTCCCATGCGTGGGGTCAAGTTCCTCACGCTTTGCAGATTGTTTAGAGTAGAATGGCCCGGGCACTAACTCGCACGCATGAAAACCTCTGTCGCTATCTATCCCGGCTCCTTTGATCCCGTCACCAACGGCCATCTTGACTTGATCGAGCGCGGGGAAAAAATGTTCGACCGGCTGATTGTCGCGGTTTTGAAAAACACGGAAAAGGAGCCGATGTTCTCCGTGCCCGAGCGCGTGGAGATGCTCCGCGAAGTCACGCGGCAATGGGACGCCGTGGAAATCGACGTGTTCGAGGGTTTGCTGGTCGACTATGCGCGCAAACGCGGCGCCGCGGTCATCCTTCGCGGGATTCGCGCGGTTTCCGATTATGAATACGAACTGCAAATGGCGCTGATGAATCGCAAACTCGAACCCCGCCTGGAAACCGTATTCATGATGCCCGGCGAAACGTACAGCTACCTGAGCGCCAAAGTTGTCCGCGAGATCGCCCACTTCGGCGGCCCGTTGGCTGGCCTGGTACCTCCGACGGTCGAGCAACGACTGCGGGCCAAAGTGTCTTGAGCCCGCCCGTGCGGTACGCATTGTTGTCATTGAATTTCTTCGCGATTTCCTGAAAACTACTAGGTTACAGCCGCTGCTTCGCTCCAAGGAGAGCCCGTGCAACTCACCGATCGCATCAATCGCATTCAAATCTCGCCGACTGCCGCGGTCATTAGCGCCGCCGAACAACTGAAATCCAAGGGCGTGGACATCGCCGACTTCGGCCCCGGGGAGCCGGACTTTCCTACTCCCGACCACATCAAGAAAGCTGCGATCAAGGCGATTGAGGAAAATCGCTCCAAGTACACCCCCACCGGCGGCATCATGCCGCTGCGCGAAGCGATCGCCGCATGGCACAAGCGCGAACTTGGCTCCGATTATTCGGCGAAGGAATGCGTCGTCACGGTGGGCGGCAAGCATTCGATCTTCAACAGCATCTCGGTGCTGATCCAGAACGGCGACGAAGTCATTCTTCCCGCTCCCTATTGGGTGAGCTACCCGGACATCGTCAAGTATGCCGGCGGCACTCCGGTGATTATCCAGACATTTCCGGAGACCGGCTTTGTCCCGACGGCGTCTGAAATCGAGAAAGCCATGACGCCAAAAACGAAAATGGTGATCATCGATTCACCGAGTAATCCCACAGGCGGCGTGGTCGATGCGGAAGAGTTCGAGCGTATTCTGGCGGTGTGCAACAAGCACGGCATCTGGTTGATGGGCGATGAATGCTATTCGCATTTCGTCTATGAACCGCACAAGTCCTTCTCGATCGCCAGCGCCAAGAATTCGAAACAGAATGTCATCATCGTCGGATCCGTATCCAAGACCTTCGCGATGACCGGCTGGCGCATTGGCTATACCCTTGCTCCCGAACCGCTGATCCAGGCGATCACCAAGGTGCAGAGCCAGTCCACTTCCAACCCGACCTCCATCGCGCAATACGCTGCGCTGGAAGCCATGCGCGGAAGTATGGACAGCGTTCCAACGATGCTCGCGGAATACACCAAGCGCCGCAAGCGCATCGTCGAAGGATTGCGCGCCATTCCCGGCGTTACCTGCGAATGGCCCGGCGGCGCGTTCTACGCCTTCCCGAATGTTTCCGCGCACCTGGGCGATGGCCATAACGCTCACGCGAGGACTTGCACGGATCTCGCCAAGCTGCTGCTGGAGAAAGCGCACGTCGCGGTGGTGCCCGGCGAGGCATTCGGTGCTTCCGGTTTCCTCCGGCTTTCCTATGCCACGTCGATCGAGCGGATCGACGAAGGGTTACGGCGGCTGGAAAAGTTCTTTTCGCGCGTCGAAGCTGCTGCGTGACCGTGCTCGAACCTGTCCTATCACGCATTGAGCCGATCTTCAGTCCGCGCCCCTGGGGCGCCCGTTCCCTGGCCCCCTTATTCCCGGAAAAGACCAGCTTGCAGGAACTCATTGGTGAAGCATGGCTCACCGGGCAGGAATGTCGCGTCGCCAACGGTCCGTTCGCGGGAAAATTGCTGGGCGAAAGCTGGCACGCCATGCCGGTCGAGTGGCGCGGTACGCGCGTAAATCGCTATCCTGATTTCCCGCTTCTGGTGAAATTCATTTTCCCACACGACAAATTGTCCATTCAGGTGCATCCAGACGACGCCTATGCCGCAGAATACGAGCAGGCCGCCGGAGGGCGCGGCAAAACTGAAATGTGGCATATCCTCTCGGCGGAGCCCGGCGCAGAACTTCTTCTGGGACTGGAACCCGGCGTCACGCGCGAGCAATTTCTGGAAGCTCTGTCGAAAAATACGCTCGAGGATCTTTTGGTTCACGAACTGGTCCGCCCGGGCGAAACCTACTTTGTTCCGGCACGAACCCAGCACGCCATCGGGCCCGGCATGATTCTCTGCGAAGTGCAGGAGTATTCGGACCTGACCTACCGCGTGTATGACTTTGGCCGCGTGGACGCCTCCGGCAAAGCTCGCGCGCTGCACATCGAGAAAGCCCTGGAGGTTACGAGTTTTGCAGGCACTCGCGCGGGCAAGGTTCCCCCGCTCGCCCTGCATTCGCCTGACGCCAACATTCGGCTGCTGGCCGCCTGCCAGTTCTTCGCTACCGAACGCTGGGACTGCGACCGCACCACGGCTATCGAGCCGGACCCAAGCCATTTCCAGTTGCTGATCATTCTGCAAGGCACGGGTCGGCTCTATGATGGCGTGTCGATGGCCTATCGAGCCGGCACGGCTTGGTTTTTGCCCGCGTCCCTGCCGACCCTGTACCTGCAGCCGGACGAAGCAACCTCGCTGCTGCGCGTTTACGTGCCGCAGCCCGATTTGCTTCGAAAACAATTGCTGAACCAGGGCCTCGATGAAAAAGCCGTGTCCCAGGTCTTCGTGGAGTAAGCGCCTATGACAGAAAAACCATTGCAGACGCACGCTGTCATCCTCGCCGGGGGCCGGGGCACACGATTCTGGCCGCGCAGCCGCACACGCACTCCGAAACAATTGCTGAACATTATCGGCAAAACAACCATGCTGGAGCAGACCGTAGCCCGGCTGCAGCCCTTGATTCCGGCTAAGAATATCTGGACGGTGACCAACGCGGACCAGGCCCTGGCGCTTCGCAAGCAGATCCCGGCGCCGGCGAGGAAGCGCGTTCTCACCGAGCCGGTTGGGCGCAACACCGCAGCCGCCATTGCTCTCGCGGCCATTCACGTACGCCATGCGGCGAACGGCGATGCGGTGATGGCTGTGCTACCCGCGGACCACTACATTGCGCAACCCGATCGTTTTCGCAGCATCGTGACTGCCGCTCTCCATCTCGCCGGCGATTCTTCCCGAATGGTTGTGCTGGGCATTCCCCCCGCCCGGCCGGAGACCGGATTTGGCTACATCGAACGGATGGGCGATGCAATGAACGCCGAAGGATTTCCAGTCTTCGCGGTCCGCCGTTTCACGGAGAAGCCAGAACTTGCCGCGGCTAAAGAGTATCTTGCTACAGGGCTCTACCAGTGGAATGCCGGGATGTTCTTCTGGCGCGCTTCCACGTACCTGGACGCGCTGAAAAGTTATCTTCCTAAAACGCACCAACTGCTGGAATGGCTTGCTTCGCATATTGGGAAGCGCAGCTACGAAGCAAACCTGAAGAAGGTATACCCCAAGCTGGAAAACATTTCCGTGGACTACGCCATCATGGAGCCGGCAACCCGCGAAACTGGCGATCCTCGCGTCTTCGTGATCCCCGCCGAGATCGGCTGGAGCGATATAGGTTCCTGGAGTGCAGTGTATGAGTTGTTGGCAAAACATGCCGGCGAAAATATTTTTGACGGACCGGGGCAATCCCTCGACGCGGAAGGCAATTACCTCTGGAGTCCGGGCAAATTCGTCGCCGCCATCGGTGTGCGAGACCTGGTAGTTGTCGATACGCCCGACGCGCTGCTGGTCTGCCCGCGCGAGCGCGCGCAGGACGTCGGTAAAATCGTCAAGGCCCTCGAAGAACGCAAGCACAAGAAACTCCTTTAGCCTGCGTTCCTCACGAGACGCCAGGCAGTCATAACTCCGCCGCGGCGCCTTGCAAAACTCCACGGTCGCGATGTCCCACGAGCAACCACGCCATTTTGGCATCCGTTCCCTTGGCTGTTTTAGCGCCACTCCCGCTTCGCGTATACTTCCAAGCGATGACTACGATCAAATTTGGTACGGATGGCTGGCGCGGCGTAATTGATGAGGACTTCACTCTGCCAAATGCGCGGATCGTGGCGCAGGCTATCGCCCGCTACGTGGTGCGCGGCGAAGATGCACGCAAAGGCGTGCTGATCGGCTACGATCACCGCCATCTAAGCGAAGACGTCGCCGCTGCCGTCGCCGAGGTTGTGAGTTCCAGCGGCACTCCCGTCTGGCTGGCAGACAAGCCCTGCCCCACTCCGGCAATCTCGCTTCTGGTTCGCCAGCGCCAGGCTGCTGGCGGAGTTGTGGTTACCGCCAGCCACAATCCTTCACGTTGGAATGGCATTAAGTACAAAGCCAGCTACGGCAGCAGCGCGCTGCCCTCGATCGTGGCGCAAATCGAAAAAGAACTGGCCATCGTGCTTGCGAATGGCTTGCCTTCCCTGCCGCCTCGCAAAGAACTGATCCAGTCTATTGAGCCGCGGGCACCTTATCTCGACACGGTGGAAAAACTCATTGACTGGGAGCGTCTCCGCAAGGCTAAGTTCCGTTTTGTCGCCGATCCGATGTACGGCTCGGCCGCCGGGCTTCTACATGAATTGTTCACGCGCAACGGCGTTGTCTGCCACGAAATTCGCGGCACGCGCGACCCCAACTTCGGCGGCATTCACCCGGAGCCAATCGAGCCGCACATCGACGGGCTTCGCAAAGCGGTGCTAAAGGGGAAATATGATGCGGGTCTGGCTGCGGATGGCGACGGTGATCGCATCGGCGCTATCGATCGCGACGGAAGCTTCATCAATCCACACCAAATCTTCGCCTTGATGGTCTGGCACCTGATTGGCACCCGCAATCTGCCGGGCGATATCGCCAAGACTTTCTCTGTCACCAAATTAATCGATAAGCTCGCCGCAAAATACGGCCGCAAGCTTTACGAAGTTCCCGTCGGCTTCAAGTACATCTGCGAACTCATGCTGGAGCGCAATATCCTGATCGGCGGCGAAGAGAGCGGCGGCATCGGCACCAGCCTGTATTTGCCGGAACGCGACGCCACGGTGTCCGCGCTGCTGCTCGCCGAGTTGATGGCCTGGCATGGCAAATCCCTCGGCGAACTGATCAACACTCTGCATGCGGAATTGGGCGAGCACCACTATGGCCGCGTGGATCTCGACGTTAAAGCGGGACAGAAAGAACGCGCTGTCGCCTATTTCTCCGACCAAAAACTCAAAACCCTGGCGGATTGGCAAATTACCCGCCGCGAGGACATGGACGGCATTAAAATCTATCTCGACGGTTTCGGCTGGGCCATGGTGCGCGCATCGGGCACGGAAAATCTCTTGCGCCTCTATTCCGAAACGAACGATCCTGCGACCACACGCCGGGTTTTGCAAGTTGTCGCAGAAACGGTTCAGAAGCTTTAGGGTGAGCACATGCACACGGTGAATTTACGGGACAAGTTTGCCAAGTTCAGCGACTACTGGAACCCACGGATAATCGGCGAACTGAACGACTGCCAGGTGAAGGCCGTGAAACTAAAAGGCGAATTCGTCTGGCATCATCACGCTAGCGAAGACGAGCTGTTTCTCGTGGTCAAGGGCACCCTTCGCATGAAATTCCGCGATCGCGAAGCCATCGTGAATGAGGGTGAATTCATCATCGTGCCGCGCGGCGTCGAACACTTGCCGGTCGCCGATGAAGAGGTGCACATTCTTTTGCTGGAGCCCAAGACCCTTTTAAACACCGGGAACATCGTAAATGAAAGGACCGTCAGCCAACTGGAGTGCATCTGAAGGGCTTGTTCAGAATTGCCTGAAACTCATCACGGAGACCAAATGAATCACCGCTTCTTCACGCTGGATGTTTTCACCACCACACGATTCCAGGGCAATCCTTTGGCAGTTATTACCGATGGCGACGGTCTTTCCAACGACCAGATGCTTGCCATCGCCCGCGAGATGAATCTGTCGGAAACGGTCTTCGTGCAAAAACCGACGGACGACCGCGCACTGGCGCGTCTGCGCATCTTCACCACCAAAGAAGAACTGAAACTCGCCGGACATCCGGTGATCGGAACGTGGTTTCTTTTGGCGGAACTTGGCGTCGTGCCCGCGCAGGAAGGCGGCGTCCACATTTTGCAGCAGACTGGTGCTGGCGTTCTGCCCGTGGAAATTCGTTTCAAGGATGGCAGGCCGCTACGTGTAACCATGACGCAGAAGGAAGCGGCCTTTAAGGCTGCCAAACTTCAGAAAAACAAACTCGCGGCGGCGCTCGGTCTTTCGCCAAAGGATTTCGATCCCAAACTCGAGCCTGAGTTCGTGTCCACTGGGATTTACAATCTAATGGTGCCGTTGCGCAGTCGCGCGGGGCTGGCAAGAATTCAGATGAACATGATCGAGCTTGCCAGGCTCCTCGGCAAACAAGGCGCCCTCGCCTATTGCTTCACATTGGGCGGCAGTCATCTCGCTTACGCGCGCGGCATGATGCCTTGGGAACTCTATGAGGATGCGGCCACCGGTTCGGCGGCAGGCTCGCTGGGCGCCTACCTTGTGAAACATGGCAAACTGGGCGCGGCGCAAACGCTGAGCGTATTGCAGGGCGTCGAGATGGGGCGCCCCAGCCAGATTGAAGTGGAAGTGACGCGGTCCGGCAAAAAACTCACACCGCGTGTCAGCGGCGCCGCCGTGAAAGTATTTGAGGGAGTGATCCGTACGTAAAACTGGCGCTCAGCGTATCTACTTTTCTTGCGGCTTCGCCTCGAGCGATTTGCGGTAGCCGTCCAAAATTCCGTTCACAAATTTCCCGGCCTCCGGGGAAGAGAATTTCTTTGCCAACTCCACGGCCTCATTAATGACCACCTTCGGCGGTGTATCCGTAGCGCGCATTTCGTGCAGCGCCAGCTTCAGTATGGCGCGGTCGATGGCCGCAAGCCGTTCCAGTCGCCAGTTGTCCGCGTGCTTCGAAATTAATTCATCCAGCGGCGTGGAATCGTGTGCCGCGCCCTCAAACAGCTGGTTCGCAAAACTGCGCGTCTGCTCGGCGGCCTTCGCGCCTTTCCAGAATTTCCCTTCCAGCTTCGTCAAGTCCTGCTTGCTCATATCCCACTGAAAGAGCATCTGCATGGCAAATTCGCGTGATTTGGTTCGCAAGGACACGTTACTTGCCCCGCCTTTTGCCGGCGGCTGGAGATTTAGAGGGCGCGTGCAGTTTGCTCATGAGCTGCGCCATTTCCACGGCGCCGAGGCCCGCTTCAAATCCCTTGTTGCCGCCCTTCAATCCCGCGCGGTCAATGGCCTGCTCCAGCGTGTCACAGGTCAGCACGCAAAACATTATCGGCACGCCGGTATCCATTTGGGCCAGTTGCAGGCCGCGCGCCGTTTCCGAGCAAACATAGTCGTAGTGCGCTGTTTCGCCGCGCAGAATGCAGCCGATCGCGATCAACGCATTGTGCCGGCCCGCAGCCGCTAGCTTCTTCGCCGCCAGCGGCAATTCGAACGAACCCGGAACGTGCACCACGTCCACGTCCTTATCCGTCGCGCCCGCCCGCTGCAATGCATCCAACGCCCCTTGCAGCAGCCGTTCGGTGATGAAGCTGTTGAAACGGCTCACCACAATTGCAAAGCGCAACCCGGCGGCGCTAAGTCCGCCAGCAATCCTGGTAGGCTGAAGTTTTTCCCCGGTGGTCATATCTATTTGCCCTGGAAATTCGGCGGCCGTTTCTCCAGGAACGCTTTCGTTCCTTCGCGCATGTCCTCGGTGGCGCAACAAACGCCGAACAGCGTCGCCTCCAGAAACAGTCCTTCTTCTTGTGCCATTTGCACACCGCGTTCGATTGCTTCCATGCAGTATTTCACAGCTAGCGGCGCTTTCTCGATGATCTTTTTGGCCATTGCTTCCGCGGCAGGCAGCAATTCGGCCGGCTCGCAAATGTGATTCACCAATCCGATTCGCTGCGCTTCTTCCGCGTTGATCATTTCGCCCGTCAAGCACAGTTCGTGGGCAAATCCCTTTCCGCACAATCGCGCCAAGCGCTGCGAGCCTCCATAGCCGGGAAGGATTCCCAGCTTCACTTCCGGCTGGCCCAACTTGGCAGTCTTGCTCGCCAGTCGAATCGAACAGGACAGCGCCAGTTCGCAGCCGCCGCCCAGTGCGAAGCCATTAATCGCGCAGATGGAAGGCTTCCCGATCGTTTCCAGTAGATGAAACACCCCCTGGCCGAACAGCGAAAACTCTTTTCCGTGAACAGGAGTTTGTTGCGCGAGTTCGTTGATGTCCGCGCCGGCCACAAACGCTTTTTCGCCCGAGCCGGTCAGAATCAGCACGCGCACCGCGGCGTCATCGCGCGCATCCGTCAAAATGGCTTGAAGTTCCTCAATCGTTTTGCGGTTCAGCGCGTTTAGCACCTTTGGCCGATGGAAGGTAATCCAAGCAATCCCGTCTTTCTTTTCGTAAATCAAATTCTCGTAGGCCATCTCTTTTTCCTTAAGGCTGCATCGGCTTCGGATTCGCGGCGTCCGCATAGTCGTAAAATCCGCGACCGGACTTTTTTCCGAGCCATCCTGCCAGCACCATGCGCTTCAAAAGCGGCGGCGCGGCAAAACGCTTCTCCTTAAATTCATCGAACATGATTTGCGAAATGTACAGCGTGGTGTCGAGCCCCACAAAATCCAGCAGCGTAAACGGCCCCATGGGGTATCCGCAGCCAAGTTTCATGGAATTGTCGATATCGACGACGGAACCCACGCGCTCCTCCAGCGCGCGAATCGCGTCCAGCAGGTACGGCACCAGCAGGCGGTTCACGATAAAGCCCCCGCTGTCGTTGGCTCGCACCGGCGTCTTTCCAAGCTTCGCGCCGAAGGCCACCATCTCTTCGTAAACTGCCGGGTCCGTCGCGATTGTTCTGACCACTTCAACCAACTTCATCACCGGCACAGGATTGAAGAAATGCAATCCCACAAATCGCTGCGGCCGCTTGGTGGCAGCGGCAATTTCCGTGATTGTCAGCGACGAGGTGTTGCTAGCAAAAATCGTGGATGCGGGACAAATGGCGTCCAGTGCCGTGAACAGTTCGCGTTTCGCCGGCAACTGCTCGATGATCGCCTCTACAACCACGTCGCAGTCCTTAAAGTCCTCGAGCGAAGTGGTCCCTTTCAGCCGGCCTCGAATTTCGCTTTTTGCCGCTTCGCTGATAGTGCCCTTCTCCGCCAGCCGCGCCAGATTTTTCTCGATGCTTTTGATCCCCTTTTCCAGCAACTCCATGCTGACCTCGCGCACAACGGTTGTGAATCCAGATTGCGCGCTCACCTGCGCAATTCCGGCCCCCATCAGCCCACACCCCACAACGCCAATTCTCTGTATCGTCATTCCCTTTCCTCAAATCCGCGGATTCGTGCCAATCTGGCGGGAAATATCTACCCGCAAGAGTGTACCAAAGACGAGCGGTACTTGTGAGCAGCAAGACCGCTGAGAATCTATGGTTCGGTGATGGTCACAGCTCCACACCATTCTTCTATAGAACTTCCTGAAGGCCTTGGAGCGCGATCTTATTTGCGCCATGCCCGGTTAGGTGCTTTTCCCCGGGGCCCAACTCGGAAAACGAAGAGAGGAAACAGTCTGCGGTTTTCCCTCGGGTGGATCGACTTCGCTCGGTGTTTCAATGGCGGTGATATCTACAAGCAGTGTGGTGTGATTCAGATTGTGAACTAGAAAACGGTATTCCATAGACTCAGCCGGCTTCGGCTAAACTGCTTCCACAATCATGGCAATGCCCTGCCCGCCGCCAATGCACGCAGTGGCAAGTCCATATCGCAAGCCTTTACGGCGCAATTCATTCAGCACCGTGATCACCAGGCGCGTGCCAGACGCGCCGAGCGGGTGGCCGAGAGCAATCGCTCCTCCGTTTACGTTGGTCTTATCGCGCTGCAAGCCCAGTCCCTTTTCCACCGCCAGATATTGCGACGCGAACGCCTCATTCACTTCCACGCGATCCATCTGCTCCAGTTTCAGTCCCGCCAGTTGCAGCGCCTTCCTCGTCGACGGCACCGGACCGATCCCCATAATGCTGGGATCCACGCCCGTCACCGCCCAGGAAACAATTCTTCCAATCGGTTTCAAGCCGCGTTCCTTGGCGGCAGCTTCGCGAGTCACCACCACCGCGGCCGCTCCATCCACGATCCCACTCGCGTTGCCTGCCGTTACCATTCCGTCTTTCTTGAACGACGGCGGCAGTTTTTCGAGCGTTTCCATTGTCGTTTCCGGTCGCCGATGGTCGTCTTCACTCACCACAATGATCTTCTTTCCTTGCTTCACTTCGACGGGAACGATTTCTTCCTTGTAATGGCCGGCCTTGTACGCGACGTCCGCGGCTTGTTGACTCCGCAGCGCGTAGGCATCCGAATCCTTGCGCGTGATTCCCGTCTGTTCCGCAAGTTTCTCTGCGGTCAGCGCCATCGGCAGCCCGCAATAGCTGTCCGTCAGCCCCACAAAAAGAACATCCTCCAGGGCGCCGCCGCCAAGCTTCAGTCCTGTGCGCGCTCCGCGAATCACGAACGGCGCCTGGGTCATATTCTCCATGCCTCCCGCCAGAACCATGGTTGCTTCACCGAGCAGAAGACGCTGCGCCGCCTGCGCGATCGCTTCAATGCCGCTCCCGCACAAACGATTCACCGTCACCGCGGGCGTTTCCACTTTCAATCCCGCTTTCAGACCCACATGCCGCGCTCCATAAATCGCATCGGCGCTGGTCTGCAGCACATTTCCGAAGATGGCATGATCAAAATCGCCAGCATCCACTCCTGAGCGCTGAATCGCCGCTTTGGAAGCAAGCGCGCCCAGTTCGATTGCAGACACGTCAGAGAAACTCCCCGTATATCGGGCCATGGGCGTGCGCGCGCCTGCCACAATTACAATGTCCGTTGGAAACATGATCTTCCTTTCTTATTTTGTCCCGGGAAATGAGATGCCTTGCGCGCGCTGGCTGGTACGCGCTTCAGGTCTTTCGCTCTTCCGCCACTACCGTATCTCCGCCGCGCTTTCTTGCTTCTTCCATGCTGAATTCCGCGCGATTGATCAAGTCTGTCACAATGTCTTCGCTGTCATATTCCTGTCTCGCCGCCGCTTCCACGATTCCGGCGCTCAAGGTGATCTGCGTGGAATCCCATGGCGGCCGCACGCCGGCAGCGGCGCGCCGCAATTTTTCCACCAGGTTATGCGCTCCCGATAGCGATGTGTCGGGAAGTATGAACGCCAGCGCCCAGGAGGTGTATTTCACCGCCATATCATTCTGCCGCACCATCGGCTGCAGCGACCGCGCCAGTTGCTCCAGAAATCTCTCCAGCGGCGACTCTCCCTGCTGCCGCAACATCTCCGCGCCTCGATCGATTTGCAGGATTGCCAGGGACAGCGGCGTGCCCTGCGTGCGCGCGCGATCGGCCTCGTTTAACAGGCACCCCACGTAAGAGGTCCTGCTCAGCAATCCCGTGCGGTCGTCGGAAACGCCCATGCGGCGCACCAGCGAGCGCAAGCGCGTGTGACTCACGCTCATCAGCATCTGGTCGCCAATCGCTTGCAGAAAATATGTCTCGTTTGCCTTCCAGTGGTGCGCGGTTTGGTGCGCGACGATCAGCATTCCTGCCGGAGCTTGCGTCTCCTTATCCGTAATCGTCACTCCCAGCGCCGTCTCCAAACCCAGTTCTGTCAGAATGGACCCCTCACTGGCGTCGACCACCAACCCGCCCAGTTCATCGGGGATCGCCTTTTCCATCTGCGCAATCAGGAACACCACCTGTGCCCCGGGCGCCGGCTTCAACCCCGAGGTGCAATGTTCCGCGGCAATTTCCGGTGGACGCCCCGGCGCACCGATCACAGCCAGCGTTCGCCCCGCCTTCAAGTACGTGCCAACTTCGTTCACCGTGGTGTTCAGCATGGCGCGCGGAGTCTGTTGGCGGAAAATTTTCTGATTGATTTCCGAAATCTTGGTCAAGTCACGCAGTGTTTCCGCGGTGTACGTGCCCGTCCTGCCTGTGGGCGGGGTTGGCTTGGCTTCCTCTACCGGAATCGCCGCCACTCGGGGAGGCTCGCGTTTTTCCACTGTTGGCGGCCACCAGTTGGCCATCTGATAGAGATTCTGCAGCCGCGGGTTTCTCGCCTCCTCCCCCGGAAACATGGAGGCAATTTTCTGCAGGCGTTCCACGGCTTTGCTCTGCAGCGAATATTGCAGGAAGATCTCGGTCTGAACAATCAGATCGTCCAACGCCTGCATCTTGCGTCCTTCTTCACTTACCGGCGTGGGTTCCGCAATTTCCGGGCTCGCCACGGTCTTCGGCGGAGCCGGATTTGCTGTGACGGTCGCACTCTTGGCCATGCGCCCGGACACCGTCCGCAAGAATCCTTCATCCACGTGGCCTTTCAGCTTTTCCAGGCGTTGCTGGTTTCGGTAGTCGTACGCGTCGATATCCACCAGGCGATCCAGAATCTCGCTGGCTTTGTCAAAGCTGCCCGAATTGAAATTCGCGTCAAACAACCGGATGAGCGTCTCGAAATATTGCGATTCGCGATTCAGTTCGCTGTACATTGCCGCCCAGAATTCCAGGATCGGCAGCGATTCCGGGTGTTTGGCTCCCAACTCTTCCAGTTGTGTCATGAAGCCGGTCTGTTTCTTGTCGGCGAACATTCGTCGCTTCAGCGTCTGCAGGATTTCGACGGATTTCGTATCCTGGCCCGTGTCCGAATACGCGTCAGCCAAATCGAATAGCCGCGTGATGCCTTCGTTTTTTTCGCGCAGCAACCGTTCCAGAATTGCGCGCGCCCGGTCCAGCTGGCCGGCCTGGCGAAGCGCGTCGGCAAATGTATCCAAAAACGCGACGTCGCTCTCGTTCGCCGCAAAGGGCTCCAGCAGCGCGGCGGCCTCCGCGGATTCTCCATTTCGCAGTTTCGCCTCGGCATACAACAGCGCCACGCTGCGCTCTTGCGGCGCGAGTGCGTGGGCACGGCCCAGAAGTTTCAAGGCGTCCTGCGCGGCGCCGCTGGTCGTCGCGATTTGTCCAGCACGCAGAAAACCCCGCGCGGCCAGCGCATTCTTTCCCAGTTGCGCCGCCGTCTCCGCCACTCGCAACTGCCGCGACATGTTGTCGGGGTCGAGTTGCGCCGTACGTTCCCAGCAGAACAGCGCGTCCTCTCCGCGCCCAAGGTCCTTGAACATTTCCGCGGCCTTGGAATATTGTTCCATCGCTTCGTCAGGACGGTTCTGTTTCTGTTGCAGGAACGCGTATCGCGCGATGCGCTCCGGCGGTTGCGGAGATTGCGAATTCTTCAGAAACCGGTTGAAGATCGCCAGCGCCTTCGTTTCGTCCTTGGGTTCGACCAGCAGGTCAAACAGATAGCCGTAATAAACCGCCGCGCGCTCCGGCTGATCCTGTCGCAAGTACAGATCGCCAAGCGCTTGGCTCGCTTCGGTATGCTGCGGGGATAGTTCCAGGACGCCCAGATAGGCTTCGATGGCGTCCTCGACGCGGTTCTTCTCGAGGAGCTTCTTCGCGCGTTCCAGTTGCTTACTGACGTCTGCGGCCATCTGCTCGATTTGCCTTCGGCTGCGCTGTCGTTTGGATCGTGGGCTCGCGGGTGGTTCGAACCCATCCTCCAATATATACCTGCCCACAAATCGGGCAAAACGAGTGTGCCCGCAGGATGGGAATCTGCCAAGGGCAAACTGCTGGTCTTGGAGAGTTGTGCTACTTCCAGGCGAGCGTGAACACCGAGTCGCGAGGCATCTGCACGGTCAGGGCGCTGTCCGCCAGCCGCAGTTGTACGTTGCGTTCGGCGCCGCTGTTCGCCAGCACAACAACCCGCGTGCCATCGGGATTCTCGGCACCCACGTGCGCCACATCCTTTGTGCCGCCTCCGGTGGAGAACACCCGCGCGCCCCGACGAATCATCCGCGAATAATGGGCGAACGCCCAATATTGCCCACTGCGCGTGACCGCCTTGCTGCGCGAATCCACGCTGACGGTTCCGCCGCATGGGAATGGGCCGATGTTGGGCTTGCCTTGTTCGTCGAGCACCAGATTCCAGGCGGTAATGCTGCGCGCCCAGTTGCGCAGGATTTCAGCGTAGTTGCTGCTCCATTTCGTCCAGTCGGTCTGGTAGTCCGTCGCGCTAACGTCGGGGCCGCCTTCGGTCCAATAGGCGGACTTTTCCGGAAACGCATCGTGGACGCGCGTCATGTCCGCGGGCACGCCAACGTATCCGTGCCAGGCGATGCCGTCGATGAAGCGATACGCATCCGGATCGCTCAGTTCACCGATCGCGCGGCCCCACAGGTTGTAGTTGTGGTCCAGCGCCCAAATCTTCGTGTCCATCCCTGCGTCGCGAAGCGCCGGTCCCAGGTGGCCCTTGATGAACTCGATCTCATACTCCTGCCCCCAAAGACACGCGGGCATTCTCCCATCTTGGTCGGTGTCCACTTCATTCTGCACCGTGACGGCGTTAATCTTGACGCCCGCTCCCTGGTAAGCACGAAGAAATTTCAGGAAATATTGCGCATAGGGAGCGTAGTTCGCCTTGCGCATTGAGCCGCCCAGCAGAGAGTTGTTCGCTTTCATCCATCCCGGCGGACTCCACGGCGAGGCGAAAAGAAATAGATCGGGATTCACCTTGCGCGCCGCGGCCATTGTCGGAATGATGTACGCGCGGTCCGGCTCGATGCTGAAGCCCTTTAGCGTGGGATCGGGCTGCGGTGTGTCGTCGTAAGTGTAGGCCTTCGTCGAGTAATCGCTGCTGCCCACACAGCTGCGGCATACGCTGAAGTTCATCGCTTCAGGCGAGAAGAAATCGTGCAGTAGTTCTTCGCGCGCTGCTGCGGGCATGGCGTTGAACATGTAGCACGAAGCGTCGGTGAACGCGCCGCCGAAGCCGAGAATGTCCTGAAAGCGCTGGGAGGGATCGAGCGTGATTGCGTCTGCAGCAGATCCGCTGGCCACCTGCCAACGAAGCGCGCTTTCCGGAGCGAAGCGCCGCGTTCCGTAAGTGGACCAGGCACGCACTTCGCCGCTGGGCGAGGTCGCGCTCGGTATGGCGGACAGCTTTGACGAAACTGCGGCGCTGGCAAGGGCTGCGGTGGAAAGCTTAAGGAAATCGCGACGGCTGGGATCAGACATGTAGCCTCCTGGGGTGCAACCAAACAGACCAGCATGCCACGCAAACCCGCCGCCAAGAAGCGAAAAATGGAGCAGCGTCGCGATGAGCAAGAAATGATGGCTGCGCTCACGGTCCATGAGTTCGGCATCGGAACCTGCGTCTCTCACAAGTTGTCAGCTAGTTGCTGGAACAGGCGCACCCAGCGCCCGGTGGGAATCCCTGAATCGAATCCGGTGCGGACAATGACCACCCCTTTTTGCGGCGAGACGTAAATGATCTGGCCTCGATTGCCCGCGGCGTGAAAATCACTTTTGCCGCTCGAACGACTGTCTCCCCACCAGAAATATTTGTAGTAGTGGCCAGTGGCAAAGAAATCTGCATCCTGGCGGTAGTATTCTGGAGGTTTTTCTTCGTTCTGGGTGGATTCCTGGACCCATCGTTCCGATAGGATCTGGCGACCATCCGAACGGCCGTCGTTGAGCATCAGGCTGCCGAATTTCGCGAAATCGATTGCGCGAGCATTGATGCCGACGAGCATCTTCTCGAAGGGAGGCTGCTCCCAATCGGTGCTCCACGAGCCCGAATATTGCATGCCCAGCGGACCCCACAGCTTTTCCTGGAGATATTGGCTTACCGGTTCAGCGGTAGCTCGTTCGAGAATCAGACCAATTAGCAGCGGAAGGTAGTCGTTGTAGAGGAAGTATTTCCCAGGCGGATCGACGATCGCGGTGTTCTCTAGAGCGGCCCTGCGCAGGTCAGCGCCTCGATAAGTTACATCGTCATCGTGATACGGCGGATCTTCGCTGTAACGAATGCCGGCCGACATCTGCAGCAAATCGCGAATGGTAATGCTGGCAAATCGTGGATCGCGCTTCGCGAGCTCAGGCAGATATTTGGTGATGGGATCACGAACGCTGGCAATTTTTCCTTCGTCGATGGCAACCCCGACCAGCGCCGAGTCCAGCGACTTTGCCACCGAGAAGGAGCTGAACATCGAGTCATTTTTCGAGCCGTTGAAATAACCTTCGTAACGGATGGTGTCGTCCTTGATTACGATGAGGGAGGTTGTGGAACTGCGGGTCAGGAATCGCTCAAGGTTTTCGACTCGCCTTCCATGCGCATACTCCATCTCCTCGAGCAGCGCTGCCACCTTGCGATCTTCTGGAGCCCGGTGGAAACGGAAGGGATGATCGCTGGCCGTTAGTTCGCGAGAGGGAAACGCCAAATAGTCAAGAACGGATGCGCGGCCCCATTTGTCGCCGCGTTGGTCGTAGGGCGTCGACTGCAATTGCAGCCTCTCTCGCCGTTTGTCTTCCAGAGCTCGCCGGAAGACATTTCGATTGTTGACCGTGGAGCGATTGACGTCAAACAGAACCAGTGGGCGAAACTGTTCCAGATTCGTTTGATTCGGATCGATTTCGGGAAAGTCCGATGCCTCGCCCTTTCGGCTCACGAAGCGGACCACTCTGAAGCTCATGTTGACGCGAGCGCTTCCGCTAAACGGCAGGCCGCGCAGCGGAATGGCCATCTCCGCGATCCAACCTTCCTTGTCAATGCTGACGGAGCTTTGCCAGTTGACGCTCAGCGACAGGAAGGGCTCACCGTTCGAGTCGAGAACACCTTGCGCTTGTGCGTTTCCCGGAGTCACCAAAAAGAAGAAACTGCTGAGCCCATCGTTGTACGTGTCCAGGCAGACTTCCACCCAATCATCCTTTCCCGGGTTGCCGGGGGTCGCGGTAGCGTACTGAATCCCGTTGGGATGATCATCGAAACTGCGAACGGCAACGTACAGCGTCCTCGAATCCTGCGCGAGATAGACCTCAGTTCGCTCAGAAGGCGGGTTGCCCCGGTTTGGGCCCACGCTACTGAATCCCCGGTACCTGGTGGCCGACTTCCAGCCTGGGTCTCCCATTTTGCCGTCCAGGACCAGCGACTTCGCCAACCTGGCAATGCGATCTTCCTGCGCGCTAGCTTCCTGAGCCAAGCTGTTACTGGCAGCCAAAAGGCCAAATATCAGGACTAGCAGAACGCAAATTCGCATGTGAAGGTGGTCAAAGACACAGATGCAGATACGTCGTGCGGTGGACGGAGGTTCCATCAAAGATAATCGCTGCCGTTAAACAGGAGAGCTTCTAACGACGAGCCCAACGCACAGGTGGAAGAAGGACGAAAATGTTGACCCAGTCTTGCGCTTTGCGACGGGACGCGAGCTTCCGGGATCAGACGACAACTAAGAAGCGCGCTCGCGACGGCCCCAACCCTGAGCAGCCCTAGCTGGCTGACGGCTCCCCCCACTTGTGGCAAACTAGAGGTTTACACGGCATGGTTTCGACCGCAGTGACACGGGTTTCGCCCGGCGCTGCGGCCCGCCGGCTATCTCGATCTACCCTCAGGAAAAATCCTGGCGGTTGTGGACACGAATGGACCCAAAGTTCATACGAAATTTTTGTATCATCGCGCACATTGATCACGGCAAGTCCACCTTGGCGGACCGCCTGCTCGAAATGACCGGCGCGCTGACCGAGCGCGAAATGCACGAGCAGTTTCTCGATTCTATGGACCTGGAACGAGAGCGCGGCATCACCATCAAGGCCAAAAGCATTCGCCTGCACTACAAGGCCAAGGACGGCAACACCTATCGCCTGAATTTGATCGACACCCCAGGTCACGTCGATTTTTCCTATGAAGTTTCGCGCGCGCTTTCTGCCTGTGAAGGCGCTTTGTTGGTTGTCGATGCCAGCCAGGGCGTGGAGGCGCAGACCGTTGCCAACACCTTTCTTGCCGCCGGCCACAATCTCACCATCATCCCGGTGATCAACAAGATCGACCTACCCGCGGCTCAGCCGGATTTCGTCAAAGAACAAATTGAAAACGTGCTGGCGATTCCCGCGGATGATTCACTGCTGATCAGCGCCAAGAGCGGCATCGGCGTGGAAGAAGTCCTGGAAGCGATCGTGCAGCGCGTGCCCCCGCCAAAAGGAAGCGCCGAGAATCCCCTGCAAGCGCTCATCTTCGATTCCTGGTTCGATCCGTATCGCGGCGCAGTCGTTCTGGTCTGCGTGAAGCAGGGGCGCATCTCGCGCCACATGAAGATCAGGCTTTGCGCAGGAAATGAAACTTATGAGGTTGAACAGCTCGGCACGCTCACGCCCAAACCCATCGTGCTGCAGGAACTGGAAGCAGGCGACGTCGGCTTCGTCATCGCCAACATAAAGCAAGTGGCCGACGCACGCATGGGGGACACCATCGTCGAAGCCGGCAGTCCGGCAACCGAGCTGCCCGGATTTGAAGCCATCAAGCCCATGGTCTTTGCGGGATTGTTTCCCGTGCTGGCGGATGATTATGAGCCCTTGCGCGATGCGCTCGGCAAGCTGAAACTGAACGACGCCGCATTCTTCTACGAGCCGGAAAATTCCGTTGCCCTGGGCTTCGGCTTCCGCTGCGGCTTTCTCGGCCTTTTGCACATGGAAATCGTGCAGGAGCGCCTGGAACGCGAATTCGGTCTGAACCTGATCACCACCGCTCCCAGCGTGCGCTACCGCATCACGCGCATTGGCGGGGAGACGGTCGAAGTCGATAGCCCCGCGAAATTCCCCAATCCCAGCGACATCGAGAAAATCGAGGAGCCGATCATCAAGGCGATGATCATCACCAGCGATGATTCCGTCGGCGGAATCCTGCAGCTCTGCCAGGACAAGCGCGGCACGCAGAAAAACTTTGAGTATCTCTCGCCCACTCGCGTGATGCTCACTTACGAACTACCGCTGAACGAAATCGTTCTGGATTTCTACGATCGCCTGAAGAGCGTTTCCCGCGGCTACGCTTCGCTGGATTATCACTTGGCGGGCTACAAAGAATCCGACCTCGTGAAACTCGATGTGCTGGTCGGCGGCGAGCCGGTGGACGCGCTAGCGCTCATCTGCCATCGTGATCAATCCTATGAACGGGGCCGCGAACTCGTGACCCGTCTGCGCAAACTGATTCCGCGCCAGATGTTTGAAGTGCCCATCCAGGCCGCCATCGGCAGCCGCGTCATCGCTCGCGAAACGGTTGCCGCCATGCGCAAAAACGTGCTCGCCAAGTGCTACGGCGGAGATATTTCGCGCAAACGCAAGTTGCTCGAGAAGCAAAAAGAAGGCAAGCGCCGCATGAAGCGTGTCGGCCAGGTGGACATTCCGCAGGAAGCCTTCCTAGCCGTCCTCAAAGTTTCCGGCGACGAAGAGCAGTAGCCAGCGCACATCGCGTCGGGAGAAAACCCAGTCTACGACGGTTCTTTTCGCCGTACTTCGGTGATCAGCTTTCCGCGGTGCAATCGCAGGTTCACGGTGTCGCCCACGGAAACCTGCGCCGCATCCATCAGCACGTTTCCGGCTGAGTCCGTCGCGATGGCGTATCCGCGCTCCAGCGCCTTCAGCGGTCCGCGCTCCAGCAATTGCAGCGAAAGCCTCTCCCAGCGTTCGCGCTTGTGGCGCACGGCGCGTTCAGCGCGCACCCCCAAATCGAGCGTGCCTTTCTGCAGGCGCAGCTCGAATGCGGAGATCTTTGCGCGAAAATCGAATGAGCGCACCCCCAGGTGCGCGGCGGTAAAGCGCCGGCGAGAGTGTTCCAGCCGCGCACGCAAGCCCTGCGCGACACGCGATGTCAGTTCATCGGCGCGCTGGCGCTGCTGCCGCAACAAGTCGAGCGGGCGGCGGAATCCGCGGCGCCCCGCCAGTTCATGCACACGGCGGGAAAGTTCCAACAGACGGTAGCGCATGCAGCTTTCCAGCGAAGCTCGCAAATCGTTCACGTGCTTGTCGAACTCGCGGCGCGTCTGCACCACAATTTCAGCGGCCGCCGATGGTGTAGATGCGCGCATATCGGCGACAAAATCCGCAATGGTGAAATCAGTTTCGTGCCCGATGCCGGAAATCACCGGAATCGCGCTCGCGGCAATGGCGCGAGCCACACTCTCCTCGTTGAACGCCCACAAATCCTCGATGGAGCCGCCGCCGCGTACCAGCAGAATCACGTCGGCAGTCAACTTCTTCTGAAAGTAGCGCAGCGCCTCGACAATTTCCGCGGCCGCGCCTTCGCCTTGCACGCGCACGGGATACAGCGTCAAATGCACGTTGGGGAAACGCCGCGTCAGGATGCGCACAACGTCGCGCACCGCGGCCCCGGTCCGCGACGTGATCAGCCCGATGCGATTCGGCAGCAGGGGCAACGGCTTTTTCCGCGCCCCATCGAACAATCCGTCTGCCTCGAGCTGCCTTTTCAGCTGCTCGAACGCCAGTTGCAGCGCGCCACGGCCAACCGGCTCCAGGGTCTCCACATAAATCTGGTATTCGCCGCGCTGCTCATACACGCTCAGCGTACCTCGCACCACCATTTTCAGGCCGTCTTCCGGGCGAAACTTCATGCCGCGTTGCTGGTTCTTGAACAGCACGCAACGCACCTGCGCCCGCTCGTCTTTCAACGTGAAATAGTAGTGCCCTGAGGTGGCGCTGCGGCAGTTCGAGATTTCTCCTTGCACGCTGATGTCGGTGAAGTTTTTCACCAGCAGGTCGCGAATCCGCGCCGTCAAGTCGCTGACCGTGTAGATTCGCTTTTCTGGCTGCAGATTAAACGTAAGCTGGCTCATGGCGTCGACGGCATAATGAACGGCTATGCTTCTTCATCCTCGCCCATCTGCATCGTAAGGTAGCGTTCGTAACCAAGTTCTTTAATCATGTGCATCTGCGCTTCCAGCCAGTCGACGTGCCCTTCTTCTTCCTTCAACAGCGTGACGAACAGATCGCGCGACCCATTATCTTTTTCGGCCACCGCAACCTGAATTGCCGTGTTGTAATCCTTTACAGCACCTAGTTCGAGTCCCAGATCGCTTTCCAGCATCTCTTTCACGTCTTTCCCTACGGTCAGCTCCAACGGTTTCATCGTGGGTGCGCCGTCCAGAAAAAGAATTCGTTCCATCAATGCTTCGGCATGCTGCATCTCGCCAATCGACTGCTTTTTGATGAAGTCCGAAAGCTTTTTGTAGCCCCAGTTTTCGCACATTTCCGCGTGCAGGAAATATTGATTGATGGCGGTAAGTTCTTCGCGCAGTGCCTTGTTCAGTTCCTCAATCACCTTAGGTGAACCCTTCATGTATTTGGTCCTCCGACCCGTGCCGAGTTTAGCGCAGCGAGTTCCGCAAAGACAGTTGCGTTTTCATTGGCAACGAAGCATGCGGCGTCCGATGACGCAAATCCGTCACCGGCGGAATCGGGAGAGCAACCAAAAAAACAGCGACAGGCCAACGCTCAGCACGATGCACGTGACAATTGGAAAGTAAAACGTCGTGTGATCGCCCTTGTACACGATGTCGCCGGGAAGACGCCCCAGCCGAAACGGCAGCTTGCCGCCAAAATAAAAAAATGCGCCCACAACTACGAGCAGACCGCCCAGCATCAACAGCAATCTGCCGAGTTCGCGAAACGCGTCCATCGTGGAGACCCTTATGGAGGAAATCCTTATCCGCCGTCCGATGAACCAGCCGAATTCTATCCCGAGCGGAGCGAGGGATCTGCTTTTCGCAAAAGCCCAGCGAAACGGACGAACTACGCGGCAGCGATGCGCTTCATCAGATCGCTTTGCTCGTTGATCGATTCAGCGCCGATCGTGAACGCATCCAATACTCCCAATCCCAGTGCGTAATTCAACGCTTCGTTCTGGCGGTTCCGCAAATCGCCCTGGCCCAGTATCTTCATGCCCACGACGCCCTTCCCCGCAGCGCGCATTTCGCGCAGCACGCTCACAACCGTCTCCGGTTCAGCATCCATGTGTGAGCCAATGGGATTGATGCGCGCCAGATCGACTTCCACCCAAGGTGACTTGGCAGCCGCCCGTAGCGCCTCAATGGTATGGCACGAACAACCATGCGCCCGGATAATCCCTTTCTGCTTGGCCTCCGACAACGCGTCCATCGCTCCGCGATAGCGTGTAGTCCAGTCGCCCTCGGTCACGCAATGCATCAGCACAATGTCCAGATGGTCCGTGCCCAGCTCGCGACGGAAGCGCTCTAAGTCCGCGTTCATTTCCGAAGCGCTGCGCGCCCACGATTTCGTCAGCAGCGTTACCTTGCTACGGTCAACATGCTTCAGCGCGTCCGCCACATGCGGATGGCTGCCGTAGGAGTCTGCCGCATCGAAAAAACGCAGCCCGCTGTCATACCCGTTCTGAAGCAGCCGCGAGAGCCCATCGATTCCTAGCGCCGTTTGATTCGAATGGTGACCCGAGCCAACCGTGCCGGTGCCCATGGCCAGTCGCGAGGTCGTGATTCCCGTCTGGCCGATCGCCACCATATCGGTGGCAGAGAATTTTTGATTTAACGGCGGCACGGAAGCCGGCAAGGAAGCAAGGCGCGCGGCTAACGTCTTTCGGCCAAAGCAGGCAAAGGTTGACGCAGCGGCCATCCAATGCAGGAATTCCCGACGAGTGAAGCGAGACATGGTTACCTCCCCGGTGGGGCTGTGCGGAGCCTCTATTATGCATGGACGCAGGCGGTCAGCATAGGGGAGCAACAAATCAATTCGGGCCTACGAAGGGCAGCCCTGAGCGCCCACGAGGAATCTCGACTGTGGCGCCGCTAGATGAGTTCCAAGCCCGAAAAGAAATAGCCAATCTCGAATGCCGCCGTGTCCGGGGCGTCCGATCCGTGCGTACAGTTCGTGCCGATGCTGGTACCCAAGTCGTGGCGAATCGTTCCCGGTGCGGCCTTCTTTGGATCCGTCGCTCCCATAGTGTCGCGCCACTTGCTGATCGCGCCCTCGGCCTCCAGCACCATCGCGAAGATTTTTCCGGAGCTCATGAACTCCGTGAGTTCGCCAAAAAACGGCCGCGCCTTGTGCACGGCATAGAACCCGCCTGCCTCTTCTTTGGTCAAGCGCATAGATTTGATGGCGACGATGGCGAAACCCGCCTTGTGGATACGCGCCAGAATTTCTCCCTGCTGCCCGCGAGCAACCGCGTCGGGCTTGATGATGGCGAAAGTGCGTTCGAGTGCCAAAGTAAGCTCCTTAAGAAAATGAAGTAATGAAGCAAAGAAGTAAGGAAGTAATGAAAGACCCTTTACTTCGAAAAGCTTTGCCAACGCTTCCAAGGACTTTTTCGCATCGCTCCGAGAACGTTAAAACGATCGACAGTTCCCGCTCTGTCGCGGTACTCACAAAACCTTCGTCTCGGCTCATTTCCAACCACAATTTGCATTCGTCACAAGAACCAATGGCCACTCGCAGCTGGCCTTGAACTCGGCAGCCGAAGCTCGCCTGGCCCGGCCTCCCACAATATTCGCTGGAATCGAGCGAGCCGCCCGCCGCAGTTGCCGCCCAATTTCAAATTGTTCATGACTCGGAACAACTGCGATGCTCGGGAAACATCCAGAGCCAGTGTGTAAGCCTCTCGAAAGACGTCAAGGTCCTCGTAAGTTTTATTTCCGCGATGCGCTCGCGGAATCTTTGCTCCGTTGCTTGGTTGCTTCATTGCTTCCTTACTTCAATGCTACTGCAACTGTTGAGCCCAGATCCGCCGGAGTCTCTACCGTGTGAATGCCTGCCGCATTCATGGCCGCGTATTTATCTTTTGCGGTGCCTTGACCTCCGCTGATGATGGCGCCCGCATGCCCCATGCGCCGGCCCGGGGGCGCGGTCTGCCCGGCAATGAAGCCCACCACCGGCTTCTTCACATTCACCTTGATCCACGCCGCGGCGCGCTCTTCCGCGTTGCCCCCGATTTCACCGATCAGCACGATGGCGTGCGTGTCCGGATCATCGTTAAACATTTTGATGGCATCGAGGAACGTAGTGCCAATGATGGGATCGCCGCCAATTCCGATGCACGTCGATTGGCCGATGCCGAGTTGCGTTAATTGATGCACCGCTTCATACGTCAGGGTGCCGCTGCGGCTGACCACGCCGACGTTTCCCTGCTTGTGAATCCGCCCGGGCATAATCCCGATTTTGCATTTTCCCGGCGAGATGATCCCCGGACAATTGGGACCAATCAGCCGCGTCTTCGACTTGCCCACCACTTCCATCACACGCACCATGTCCAGCGCTGGAATGCCTTCCGTAATGCACACCACCAGCGGCACATTCGCGTCCGCTGCTTCCAGAATCGCGTCCGCGGAAAACGGCGGCGGCACAAAAATCACCGTGGCATCCGCGCCCGTTGCTTTCACACCTTCCGATACCGTATTGAATACCGGCCGCTCCAGATGCTTCGTGCCACCCTTGCCGGGAGTCACGCCGCCCACCACGTTCGTGCCGTATTCAATCATCTGTTGTGCGTGGAAAGTGCCTTCTCGTCCCGTGAATCCCTGCACCAGCAATCGCGTCTTTTCGTTTACCAGAACGCTCATCGCGCGCCTCCCGCCAGCGCAACCACTTTCTGGGCGCCATCCTTCATTCCGTCCGCAATCGTAAAATTCAAGCCGCTCTCCCTCAGGATCTGCTGCCCCCGCTCCACATTCGTTCCTTCCATGCGCACCACGATGGGAATCTCTACATGCAAATCTTTTGCCGCCGCCACCACTCCGGTCGCCAGAACATCGCACCGGAGGATGCCGCCAAAAATATTGATGAACACGGCCCGCACTTCCGGATCACTCAGCAAAATGTGAAACGCATTCTTCACCTGATCCGCCGTTGCGCCGCCACCAACGTCCAGGAAATTCGCCGGCGAGCCTCCCGTGTACTTGATAATGTCCATCGTGGCCATCGCCAGACCCGCGCCATTCACCATGCATGCCACGGTTCCATCCAGCTTGATGTAATTCAGCCCGTACTTGGACGCTTCCACTTCCAACGGGTCTTCCTCATCCAGGTCCCGCAGTTCCCGCAAATCTTTGTGCCGGAACAACGCGTTGTCATCAAACGTAACTTTCGCGTCCAGGGCCACCAACTTCCCATCACCCGTCACCACGCAGGGATTGATCTCCACCATCGACGCGTCCGTGTCGATGAACGCGCGATACAGTGCCTGGAAAAACGGCGTCGCTGCCGCAGCCTGCTCTCCGGTCAAGCCAAGGCCAAACGCGATTT
This sequence comes from Candidatus Acidiferrales bacterium, assembly GCA_963804635.1. GTDB lineage: Bacteria > Acidobacteriota > Terriglobia > Acidiferrales > UBA7541 > Acidiferrum. The sequence goes on along the minus strand of CAWDRK010000035.1, from coordinate 108,584 downwards.
TGCGCGCCTGATACGGTTGCAGCCCCACAGCCGGATGAATGTGCTCGCGAAGGATCGCGCCCGGATTCTCTTTTGCCACCTGCTCGATCTCCATACCGCCCGAAGCGCTGGCCATAAACACCGGCCGCCCGGTCTCACGGTCGATCAACAATCCCAGATAGAGTTCGCGCTTGATGTCCAGCCCTTCTTCGATCAGCAAGCGCTTCACGATGCGCCCCTGCGGACCCGTCTGTGCCGTCACCAGGTTCATGCCCAAGATTTGCGAAGCGATTTCCGCAGCTTCGTCGGCCGACCGCGCCAGCTTCACGCCCCCGCCTTTGCCGCGTCCTCCCGCGTGAATCTGCGCTTTCACCACACACACCTGGGACTTCAGGCGCCGCGCAGCTTCTCGCGCTTCCTCTTTGGTGAACGCCACTTCCCCGCGAGGGGTGGTAACCCCGTAGCGCGCGAGAATCGCCTTGGCTTGGTATTCATGGATCTTCATTTGAGGTTCTGCCTTCTGGAGCGGTCCCAGTCCCAGGAACCGACGGACTGTGCGACGATAGAACCGTGCACAGATGCTAGAATTTGCGCTTCGTCAAACAATAAAGTTTACTTGAGACCTGGGGATCGAGCAAGGCAGCACCTTGCCTCCCTTGGACCGACACGATGAACGCCGCTTTGACGCTGATACAAAACCTGGAAGCGGGCAGGCACCTCACGCCTCCGCAAGCCGAATCGTTGATGGAGGAACTCCTGACCGGAAGGCTGGACACGTCGGATATTGTTCGCTTGCTGCAGGCGCTGAACTCGCGGCCTGTGAATGCCGCGGAACTCGCCAGCTTTGCGCGCGTCATGCGGCAGCACGCTGCTCCCGTTTTCCCTCCGGGCACTGCACTTCCAGAAAAAATGGTGGACACTTGTGGCACGGGTGGCGACGGCAGCGGGACGTTCAACATTTCCACGGCTGCGGCGATCGTGGCCTCAGCCGCAGGCGCGCGCGTCGCGAAACACGGCAATCGTTCCGTGAGCTCGCGGTGCGGTTCGGCCGACGTGCTGGAAGTCCTGGGCATGCGCATCGACTTGCCTCTGGAACACGCGGGACGCTCGATTCGCGAAATCGGTATTGGGTTTCTCTTCGCGCCCGCGGCCCACGCCGCAACGCGCCACGCGGTTCCCGCGCGCAAACAGATCGCCACGCGCACAATCTTCAATCTGCTCGGCCCGCTCACAAATCCGGCGGGCGCCCAATGCCAGGTTTTAGGGGTGTTTTCCGCCGACGTAATGGATTTGGTCGCGGCCACGCTCGCCGAACTCGGCGTGGAGCGAGCCCTGGTGCTCCACGGCGCCGGCGGCCTCGACGAAATTTCACCCGCTGGCGAAACGCAAATCGCCGAGGTCCGCGTGGGAACCATCCGGCGTTACACCGTCGCACCCGAGGATTTCGGCTTGCAGCGCACGCCCCTACACGCGATTCGCGGCGGAACTCCGGAGGAAAACGCAAAGTCGATTCGCGAGCTTCTTGAGGGACGGCGAGGTGCGCCGCACGACGCCGTGGTCATGAACGCCGCCGCCGCGCTGGTTGTCACAGACAACGCCGAGGATTTCCGGTCAGCCGCAGCAATGGCGGCGGCAGCCATTGCTTCCGGCGCGGCCAAGGAGAAACTCCACCAGCTTGTTTCTTTCGCAAAATAGTGGTTGAGGCTGCTCGCCTTGCGCATAGCCGACCGCCTAGCCGATTCTTGGGCTGGCGAACCCAACTCATTCCTCACGACTTGGCCGGACTCTCCGGGCCGTTACGGGGTTCGACGAGCGGAGGCGGCAAAAATCGCGATCTTACTTCGTGACGGCGCAGCAATGGCGTGTACTTGCACGCTGGAATTTGCGGGCGACGAAAAATACAACCCTCCCGACTCCATGGCGACGTGAGTTCCGCCGCAGATTCGGTGCAGCGTCGCACTGCTGTCCCGACAGCATTGCGCTTCCGATTCGAACTCCCAGTTTTCCTTCCTCTTCGGTGCAGACGCTCTGCCTCAAAAACCGACAATCCCACCAAATGCAGGTTTTGGTTCAGGTACGCGCCGCACACGCGCGTCAGCACATCCAAGGCGGGCTCAGGTAGCGGCGCGCCAAAGGCTGTGCAAAAAATCAGGACGCCAAGCAATGCAACTCACAAACCACGGGGAGAAAACATGAATGCCCGCAACAGGCTGGGAAGGAAGGGGGAGCGACCCGCGGCGACATATTACTTATTATTAAGTTATTATTTGACAACCAAAAGGCGAGAAGCAGGCGGGCCACCGGCTACAGCGACAGGAAATTCTGAAGAAGCTCTTTGCCCGGCACGGTTAGTACCGATTCCGGGTGGAACTGCACACCTTCCAGCAGATAGCGCTTGTGGCGCATTCCCATGATGATGCCGTCCTGCGTCTCCGCAGTTACAGTGAGTTCGCGCGGCAGCGATTTGCGCTCCACAATCAGCGAATGATAGCGCGTTGCCGTGAACGGATTCGCCAGTTTGCGGAATAAGCCCTTCCCGTCGTGCGCGATTTCGCTGGTCTTGCCGTGAAACAACTTCGGCGCTCGGATGATCTTTCCTCCAAACGCAGCGCCAATGGCCTGATGCCCCAGGCACACACCCAGGATGGGAATCTTCCCCGCCAGCTTTTGGATCAATTCAACGCAAATCCCGGCTTGCTGCGGAGTGCACGGGCCGGGCGAGATTACAATCTTCTCCGGCTTTCGGCGGACGATATCGTCCACGGAAATCTTGTCGTTGCGGTGTACCTCTACCTGGCATCCCAGTTCGCCCAGATACTGCGCCAGGTTGTAGGTGAAGGAATCGTAATTGTCGAGCAGCAGGATCACCGCTTTCGTTTCTCCTTCGCAGGAACGCCGGCGGCATGCGCCGCTTCCAGTGCGCGCAGCGAGGCTTTCGACTTGTTCACTGACTCATCGAACTCACCTTCCGGCGTTGAGTCCGCCACAATGCCCCCGCCCGCTTGCACATAGGCTACTCCATTTTTGATGACCATGGTGCGCAGCGCGATACACGAATCCAGGTTCCCCGCAAAATCCAGGTACAAAATTCCTCCGGCATAAATGCCGCGCCTGGTCTTCTCGAATTCCTCGATGATTTCCATAGCGCGAACTTTTGGCGCCCCCGAAACCGTGCCCGCAGGAAAACACGCCATCAATGCGTCGAAGCAATCCACGTCTTCGCGCAACTGTCCGCGCAGGCTGGACACCAGGTGCATCACGTGCGAGTAGCGTTCCACGGTCATCAGCTTTTCGGCGCGCACCGTTCCGTACTCGCACACTCGGCCCAGATCGTTTCGTCCCAGATCCACCAGCATGATGTGCTCGGCTCGCTCTTTCTCACTGGCCAGCATCTCCTTTTCAAGCCGCTGATCTTCCGCGTCGCTTTCACCGCGCCAACGCGTGCCTGCGATCGGCCGGTAAAACACATCGCGCCCCTGCACTTTCACCAGCATTTCCGGCGAACTTCCCACCACATAGACATCGTTCAGTTGCAGGTAGAAAAGATACGGTGAGGGATTCAGCGCGCGCAGCTCGCGGTACACGTCAAATGGCGCCGCCTTCGTTTTGGCGGAGAATCGCTGGCTCAGGACTGCCTGGAAGATATCGCCCGCGCGAATGTACTGTTTCGCTTTCCGGACCACCTCCAGGTACTCGGCGCGCTTGAAGTTCGATGTCACTTTTGGCGCGTGCGTTTTCCCCTTCGCTGGCATCTTCGGGCGCTCCGCTGCCACCGGCTCCTCCAGCAGCTTGCGAGTGCGTTGGATTTCCTTCACCGCGGCCAGATACTTCGCGCGCAAACTGCCCCGGCCATCGGTGAACACATTGCGCACGATCCACAACCGGTGCTGCACGTGATCGAACGCAATAATCCCGTGATAGAACATCAACATCGCATCGTACAAACCGATGTCGTCGCGCAAACGTTTCGGCAGTCTCTCGATCAGCCGCACCATGTCGTAGCTGAAGTAGCCGATCGCACCCGCAACCAGCGGCGGCAAGCCCGGCAAGCGCACCGGCCGGAATCGCTGCATGCGCTCGCGCAAGAAGGAAATCGGGTCGCGCTCTTCCCAAATGATGCGCTGCGGACTTTCCAGCACGCACGCGCCGCCGGCATAGCGAAACACTTCCTCGGGGTGGGCGCCCGCAAACGTGTACCGCGCAATCTTCTCGCCACCTTCCACGCTTTCCAGCAGGAACGAATATCGTGCTCCCTGGGCCACGCGCAGATACGCGCTCACCGGCGTCAGCAGGTCCGCCGAAAAAACGTCATACAGCGGGATCAGATTCCCGCGCTCTGCGAGCTTCTTGAATTCCTGAAAAGTGGGTTGGATCATGGGCTGGGTTCGGACGTGCAGCTCTCAATCTGGATTTGAACTCCGCGCGGATTCTTTTTCGCATCGCCGCTCGACTAGCGACGCGCTCTCTCTTTCCCCTGCAACGCCGCCAACACCGCTTTCCTCATCGCTGCTTCCGGCGCGCGCCTCCCCATCCAATGCTCCCATTGCGCCATCCCCTGTGCCAGGAACATTTCCACGCCAGAAACTGTCTTGACGCCCCGCTCAGCGGCCGTTTGCAGCAACTTCGTCTGCATCGGGCGGTAGATCAGGTCCATCACCAGAAAACAGTTTAACTCGCCTGTCGCAAGAGGCGAAGCTCCGACTTGCGGATGCATCCCCACCGGCGTGGCATTCAGGATCGCGTCGAACTTCGATTGGCGCATTGCGCGTCGCGGCACAGCTTCGCCCTCAACGGCGCGCGCCAGCGATCGAGCGGCATTTTCCCGTCGCGCACACACAAATACCTGCGCCCCGGCCTTGGCCAACGCGAACGCTGCGGCCCTCGCCGATCCTCCCGCTCCGAGGATCAGCACGCGGCTGCCGGCTAACTTCATTTTCTTCTCGAGCGCGTGCAGCACACCGAGATAATCCGTGTTGCTTCCGTACAACGACCCGTCCCGCCGCACCGTCACGGTGTTCACCGCGCCGATTTTCGCAGCTAGCGGTTCGCACGCATCCAGCCGTCGGAACACCGCCTCTTTGTGCGGCAGCGTTACGCTGAATCCCCTAACCCCAAAGGCCGGCACGGCCTTCAAAAAATCTTCCAGCCGCTCCACCAGGAACGGCAAAAACACCGCGTCTTTCCTGGCGGCGATGTACCCGGTGTTATGCAACAGCGGCGACAAGGAATGTCCGATGGGATTCCCGATCACTCCATAAACTTGTGTCTTGTGCGTCAGTCGATGCGCGCGGTACAACTCCTTCAGTTCCCGCAGATGCACTTGCCCGGGGGCCGTGGCCGCGGCAACCGGCGCATAGGACAAGGCGCTCCCTTCGCGCAAAGCCAGAATGCGCGCCGGCATTCCGATCTCCCCCATCGGTATTGCCACTGCCTGCCGCGATTTGCGCGCCCATCCCAACAGTCGCACGCTGTCGCCAATACTCCGCGCCATGGCCGCCACTTTCACGCCGTCCACGCCGCCGCTTGCAGGAACGTTCACTTTTTTCGTCAAGCGCGGGGTCCGCCGAAAATCATGAATCGAGAGCAGCACTTTTTCCGGCACCGCATAGCCGCGCACCGTTTCTCCCGGCAATTCGCGCAGCGTCTCGATTTCCAGGTCGCACCACTGGCATCCCGCCTCGCGCGCTTTTATCAACCAAAAGAGTTCCGCCCCGGAATCGCCCGAAAACTCGCCACCGCCAATCCGTCGCCGGCAAGTGGCCAGCAAAACGGCTTTTCGAAGCCGCGCTTGCTTGAGCCAGTTCAGGAATTTTTCGCGTTCTTGATCATTCCGCAGCCAGTCGAGGCGCAGTTCCACGGTTCCGGTCAGTCGCAGAGCTTGCCGCACCAATACCTGCATTTCCCGAGCGGTACTAGCCGCCGCCACGCCGCAAATGCGATGTGTCGCATCACCAAACAGGGGCTCCGCCAAAAATGCCTCCTAATCCACTGAAAACAAAGCTTGTAGCATGCCTTTGCAAATGTGTAAAGCGTGTTCCCCCATTCTGTTGACGCCACCCGGGGCGCTTGTTAGCTTCAAAGGTGCAAGTCCCCGCACGGCCCTTTTTGGCGTGATCTAAGGAGTACAATGATGCGCGCAAACGCAGCAGGATTATGTCTCGGAATTATGCTGGCCGCCGCCGGTTCCTGGGCGCAAGGGAATCCGCAGAGCCAAGTCGTGTCCTCCACCCAGCGTGTGGCAGAGGCCTCTTCTCCCGATTACACCGCGGTATATTGCTCCAGCTTTTTCAGCAGCGAGAAAGCGCCCGACACGATCTATATCGCCTCCGGCGAACAGTCCAATGACAAAATAACTTTCGCTCGCGGTGACTATGTGTATCTCAGCAGGGGCTCAGCTCAAGGCGTAAAAGTCGGCGACCGTTTTGACGTCATTCGCCCGGAAGACGATCCCGACAAGGTGCAGTGGTTCAAGTGGCAGGCCAAGCTGACCAAAGCTATGGGCACTTTCTATCGCGATACCGGCCAGGTCAAGGTCGTCAATGTCCAGCCGAACACTTCCACCGCGGAAATCGTGCACTCCTGCGATTACATGCAGCGCGGCGATATCGTCCGTCCCTATGTGGAACGTCCCTCTCCTCCCTATAAGCCTGCGGAAAAGTTCGATCACTTTGCGCCCGTCAGCGGAAAGCCCGTGGGCATGCTGGTGATCGGCCCGGAATTTACCGAGACCTACGGAAAAGACTCGATTGTTTACGTTAACCTGGGCAACAACCAGGGCGTGAAAGTCGGCGACTATCTGCGCATCTTCCGCTACCAGGGATCTTTGAACGAAACTGCTCCCAACACCAAGGGCTACGCCTACAAGATCTACGGTTTCGGAAGCACTCCGAAGCGCTTCGAGTGGAATGATCTGCCCCGCGAAATTCTGGGTGAAGGCGTCGTCATCAACGTCAGCCCCAATTCCTGCACCATGTTTGTTACCTATACCACCATCGACACTTACGCCGGCGACTACGTCGAAATCGAATAGCCCGGTCTTCGCACCACAGCCCGCGTCATCATCTTCGGCGCGGGCTTTTTCTTTGGGGGCGGCCGTTTACTTTTCCCGCCTCACGATTTCGCACGTAAACCCGTAGATCGCCGTTTCCGGATTCTTCCACGCGTCTCGCGAAAACCCCGCTTTACAGCAGGTTTCCTCAAGAAATCGTTCGCGATCCAGATGGTGTTCCACGGCGACTTGCGGCAGCAACAGTCCCCGCCTCATTCCCTGTTCCACCACCAGACCGTGTTTCCCCACCTGGATCTCTTCGGGGAGAATTCGCTGTAGCGGTGAAAGCAGCGACACTTCGATTTCGCTCTCCACCACTTCCTGAGGCAACATCTGCGTGAACCTGGGATCCTGCAGCGCCGCCGATGCCGTGCAGCGTACGATGCTCTCGCCCAGTGGTTCGTGGCCGTCGATGACTCCAATACATCCGCGCAGTTTCCCACGCGCATGCAGCGTCACGAACACTCCGCATCGCTTGGAGAAAATACCCTCGGTAGGAAATGGCGCAAGCAAGCGGCCGTCGCAGACGGCTTCGGTTAGTGCCTGGCGAGCAAGAGCCAGGATGGCCCTTCGTTCCTCTTCAGAGAGGCACTGCATCCTGCGGCTTCTTCCGCGACTCGAGTATGTCCAACTTGCGTCGTTGCTTGATCCGGTCGTCCAGATGACTCCAGAACCGGTAAAAATATTGTCCCGCGGAAACCAGCGCGCTGATGACCACCAGCCACAACAAAATCAGGCCCAGCGGCTGCAAGCGCGGACGGTGCACCCCGCCGATCAACACGGATGCCGCGCACACCTGCAAAACCATTTTCGTTTTTCCTAGCGTCGAAGCCGCAATCGTAAATCCTTCGGCGGACGCGATGTTCCGCAGACCCATGATCGTGAATTCCCGGCCGATGATGATCACCACCATCCACGCGGGAACCAGGTGCATATCCACCAGCGCGATAAATGCCGCCGTAATCAGCAGCTTGTCCGCAATGGGATCCAGCAAAATCCCCAGTGTGGTGATCTGCGAATTCCGTCGCGCTAAATATCCATCCGCCCAATCCGTGGCCGCGGCGATCAGCAGGATCAGCACTCCCCAAAACTCGAAGCGCATCGTCACGCCCCACAGCTCCACATTCGGGCTGCGCGTCAGCAGGACCACAATCAGCAGCGGTACGAAGAAGATTCGTAGCAGCGTTAGTGAGTTCGGAAGGTTCATAAGGGAAATGAGGTTTGGCGCGCTCTTCGGAGGCCAGCTAGTGCCTCTTGGCTCACTATAGTCTCCACCCAACCACGCGTCAACGCTGATAGGGGCGCCTGCATGCTGGACGTTGGGCGGTACTTCTGGGTTACGGGGTGGCCCCTTTTCCCCGCAATCGCTGAATACTCTTTCGTAACACTGTTGCTGCAAAGCTGTGCAAAACTTCGGCACCAAAAGGCCCGAGAAATATGCATGAAGGCGTTGATGAATATCCAGTAAACTCCGCTAAATTCATACAGGCCTGCTACTTACAGGGCTCAAATACGCTCGGGGTCGTCTCATCTTTCTTTCCTCCGCTCTTTGCGGTGGCAGACCGCCTTGCACTTTCCACAGCGTTTTCCACAGAAATTGCCCCCTTCGCCCTGCCCGCAAAGAGCAAAATCTCTTTTACATCCTATTCATATTACTGGGGATTTCGTAGGGGTTACCGGAAAGTACTGGCCTGAATCCTCTGCAGGTTTTCAAATCGCGTGTGGCCCCCGCAAAACCCGTACCGGCAGGAATAAGATCGCTCGCAGCAACTCAAATACTCCAGTTACGGCGATCCCCACAAGTCGAAACGGCAGCAGCAACAGCCACACAAACGGGTAAGCCACCAGCGCCAGCAGCGCCAACGGCCAGCAGATGATCAGCAAGATGCACCACAGGAAAAAGGAAGCCATGGTCTTACCCCCCTATCTGTTTATACGAAGACCCGCGTCTGGATGTTTCCTTAGCCAGGAAGTCTTTGAGCTTCAATCGCCGCGCGATGGTTTCCGGCACGTCCGCCTTCAATTCCATCTCGGAATCATTTACGTGCGACTCCACCACCCGGCCGAGCGCATGGATTAACGCCAGCGTTCGCCCTTCGCTCAGCGGAATGCGCAGCAAAAGCCGGACGATCGGATCGATCGGCACGGCTTTCTCGATTCTCCTCAGCAATTCCTCGATGCCCTCGCCGGTAAGCGCCGAAACAAAGATCGGCGGTTCTCCTGTGCTGCTCGAATTGCGCCAGGCGGCGGCAAATTCTTCGCGTTGCTGCGGCGTGAGCCGATCGACTTTGTTGAACACGTGCAGCCGCGGCCGCTCCAGTACCCCGAGTTCTCCCAGGATCTTGTCTACTTCCTGATCCAATTCGTCGTGATGCAAATTCGAAATGTCACTCACCTGCAGCAGCAGGGCTGCTTCCTGCACTTCTTCCAGCGTCGCGCGAAACGCGGTGATCAGTCCCTTCGGCAACGCGCGGATGAATCCCACCGTGTCTGACACCAGAATGCGGCGGTTCGACGGCAAGCGAATCGCCCTCACGGTTGGATCGAGGGTCGCGAACATGCGTGAAGAAACCAACACTTCCGCCCGGCTCAAGGCATTGAAGAGCGTCGACTTCCCTGCGTTCGTATAGCCCACCAGCGTCACGGTTCCCAACGGCACGGCATTCCGCGCTTCCCGCCGCAACGCTCTTTGCTGGCGCACCTCGTCGATGTTTTCCTGAATTCTGCGCACCCGGTCACGGATTCTTCGCCGGTCGGTTTCCAGTTTCTTTTCGCCCGGGCCGCGCACCCCGATGCGCCCAGCTCCCCCGCCTGCGCCCCCGGATCCGCCTCCGCCGCTCTTGCCGCCCAACCGCGACATTTCCGTGCCGCGCCCGGTGAGCCGCGGCAGCATGTAATTCAGTTGCGCCAGTTCCACCTGCAACTGCCCTTCGCGGCTTCGCGCATGCTTGGCAAAAATATCCAGGATCAGTTGTGTGCGGTCGATTACCCGGCGTTCCGTGGCCTTTTCGATGTTGCGTTGCTGCATTGGTGTCAGCTCGCTGTCAAAGATAATCAGCGGCGCGTGGTAGGCGTTCGCCTCCGCGCGAATCTCGTCCAGTTTGCCTCGCCCCACCAGCGTGGCCGGATCAGCGGCTTCGCGAACCTGGAAGAGCGTCCCGGCAACTTCGGCGCCCGCGCTTTTCGCCAGCTCCACCAATTCGCTCAACGATTCCCGGCCCTGTTCTCCCGCGGGCATCCCTGGAAAACGCGGCGCGCGCTTCCATCCCACCCCGACCAGCAGGACGCGTTCCGCAGTTGAGGTATCGTGTTGGAGTTTCATGCGCAAAAGCAGGTGGGACTCATATGCAGCAGCACTTCGAGTGTGCGAGAGTCGTGCCTCATCAATCGAATTATACGTCCTTTCGCCACTCTCAAGGTACCGCCGCTCCCACTTGCTCGCGGATCCGTCCCAGCGCCGCTTGCTGGATCGCGGGATCGTCGCCGAATCCTTCCAGCCAGCAGACCGCTGCTTCTCGCCGGAACCACGTCATCTGCCGCTTCGCATACTGCCGCGTAGCCTGCTGAATGGCCATCCGTGCTGCCTCCAGCGTCAACTTGTCTTGCAGTACCAGCCGCAATTCCCGGTAACCAATGAAGTCGAAGGGCTTGGCATCTTCGCTTGGTCCACTTTCCATCAACCCGCGCACTTCCTCCATCCAGCCACGCGCAAGCATCGTCTCGGTCCGCGCATTCACGCGCTGGCCCAACGCCTTTCTCTCAGGCGCTAGCCCGATCTTGATCGCCCGCCAATCCTCCAGTCGTTTTCTGCCGCTCTGATACACCTCGGTCAGCGGCTTTCGCGTCAACAGGCACACTTCTACCGCGCGTATCAATTTCTGCTCATCCGCTGCCGCAATCTTTTTTGCCGCTGCCGCATCCAGGCGCCGCAGGACCCTGTGCAGATGTCCGGGCCCACGTTTCGCTGCGCTTTCGCGTAATTTCTGGCGCAATGGCTCCGAGCGCACCGGCACGTTCGCGAGCCCTTCCAGCAGGGCGCGCAAGTACAGCCCCGTGCCCACGGTAAAAATCGGCAATCGTCGCTCTGTTCGCAACTTCGCTAGCACCTCGATTGCGCGCGCCCGGTAATCCCCGGCCGTCGCTTCTCCCGATGCGTCCAACACATCAATCAAGTGATGCGCTACGTCGCCGCGCTCCGCCGCTGTGGGTTTCGCCGTGCCCACATCGAATCCCCGGTAGAGTTGCGTCGAATCGCACGCCACAACGTCGCCCCCCAGCTGCTGCGCGAGCCAGATTCCCAGCGCCGATTTTCCGGATGCGGTTGGGCCTAAGATGGCGACCAGTGGAGAGTCTTGTTTGTCGTTCATTGGGCAAGGAGCAGCGGCCACACCACCACCAGTACCACCAGCGCCAGCAGTACGCTGCCAAGCACCTGTGAACCGGCCAGTTTCATTTGTAATCCTAGTGGTTCGGCGGCTGGATGTTGTAATAATACGTGAAACGCAGCTCGATGTAAGGACCTGTAAACGCCGAAGGCAACGGTTGGAACGGGTTCGACGCGCGAATCGAAGAATACGCCGCACGATCCAGTGGCTCTTTGCCAGAACTGAATACCTGCGCAGGATCCCCATCCGGGACACTGCCATCTCTCATGATTTTGAATTGCAGCGACACAACACCTTGGTCACCCAACTGCACCGACGCCGGCATCACCGAAAACCAGTTCTGCTTGACCCGGATGTACACACGCTGCAGGTAATCATTGAAATCCACCCCTTGCGTGTCGGTCAGCATTTGCAGGCCTGCGCCGGCGCTGCCTCGACCGCTGCCTCCGCCCCCGCCAGCACCTCCCGGCAATTGTCCGCCTCCACCAATCGCGCGCGGCGAATTGGGCTTGGCGCCCTTCATCGCGTCACGAATGGCATCGCCCGGCGAAGAGCCTTGCTTGGGCAGAATCAAGCCTTGCTGCGGCACTGGCATATCCGGCGTTTCCAGCTTCAGCGGGGTCTTCGGTAAATCGCCCTTGCTCCCCTGCGCCGGCTGCGGAGTGGGCGCCACTACATTGGGTTTCGGCGTTGGCGCACTAGGCAATTCTCTCTTGGGCGGTTCCGGTTGCGGCGTGGGAACAGGCGGAGGCACAGGTCTTTCAATCGGCGGTGCGATCCTGCGTAACACTTTCGGATCTACATTCATCGGTGCGTGGGGCGCCGGCGCTCGCTGCGGCGTCGGCCTCAACGATTCCAGCGCTCCCGGCGGCAGCAGGACCGTAATCTGTCTCCGCGCCAAATCCTCTTCTTCATTCGAACGCACGTGCGGTCCGAAAAGCTTTGGCTCAAAAATCAGCAGCAGGATGAAAGCGATGTGCAGCGCTACCGAACCTATCGATGTTAAGCGCTCACCAATCGTCCGCCTGTCCGCGCCTTCCGGCCGGAGGAACGTTACCTCGCCGGTCTGAATAACATCCGGCTCAACCAGATCTTCCGAAACGCGCAGCGGAATATCGGTGCTTATTTCCGGCGGAGCGGAGCCCTGCGGCACCGTAATCCGCTCGTCCATGTCCGTCGGTTGCAGCGGCAGTTCCGATTCCTCGGCCTTCTGCACCAGCTCGACGTTCACATCCCGCGGCACCACCATGCGGGCCGCAATCGATTCCAACGGCAAATTCGCTGGTATCGTTGAATGCCCGTCCAACTGCACAATCGGCAATGTCGAAGGAACCAGCGTCCGCTCATCCAACGTGGACGGACGTCTCCTGGTCGTTGCCGTCTCTTCCTTGGACGGCAGTCGCGCACCTGGGGGAACTAGAATCCTGGGGATCATCGGTTCCTGTGTTCGGGAGCGTGTTGCTGTGCTACTGGTTGGACGCGCGCTTCATGTTCCCGGATGCTTTCCATCACTCGCGCCGCCAGTTCCAGTGCCGCTCTCCCTGCCTCTCCATCAGTCCTGGGTGCCTTGCGCGTCCGCACCGCCTGCGCGAATGCCTCCAGTTCAGCCCGCAACGGTTCCACTGCCGGAGCGGGCAGTTTCTCGAAAGCGAATTCCGGCTGCGGCCCGGGGCGCTTCACGCCGATTCGCAGCGCGTCACGCCGCGCATAATCCAGCGAAATGTATTCATGGCGCTGGAAGAAGCGCATCTTCCTCACCCGCTCCGTGGAGACCCGGCTCGACGTCACATTAGCAACAGCGCCGCCGGCAAATTCCAACCGCGCGTGTGCGATATCCACTTTGTCGGTCAGCACCGGAATGCCCACGGCCTTCACTTCCGTCACCGATTCCTTCACCAATGCCAGCAGAATGTCCAGGTCGTGGATCATCAAGTCATAAATCACGTCCACGTCCAGGCTGCGCGGCGTGAACACTCCCAAGCGGTGCACTTCAAAAAAAAGCGGGCGCTTCACAATTGGCTCAACCGCCAGCACCGCGGGATTAAATCTTTCGACGTGCCCCACCTGCAAAATTCTTCTGCACCGCCTGGCCGCTTCCAGCAACCGATCCGCTTCTGCCAGTGTGCTGGCCATGGGTTTCTCGATCAACGCATCAATGCCCATTTCCAGCAAGTGGCAGCCGATTTCCGCATGCAGCACCGTCGGTACGGCCACCGATGCCGCATCCACCGCGCCGTGCAACTCCTCGATGTTCCGGAAGCTTCGAGTCTGAAATTCGCTGGCAACTTCTGCGCTCCGCGCCGCGTCCTGATCGAACACGCCGGCGAGTTCCACGCCCGGCACTTCGCGATACACACGTGCGTGGTTACGGCCAAATTCACCGGTACCCACTACGCCCACACGAACTTTCCGGGATTCCCCCGTCGTCCCCGCGCCCACACTCATTCTCTATTCATTCCCGCGGAACTGCCCTTTGGTTCCACAACCTGGGCCACAGGAAACGCCTGAATGGCGATTCCAGCGGCATCCGCCGTTTCAATTAACCTGTTTCGGTCAAACAAAAGAGTTCTCGAGGCATCGATGGCGAGCGCCGTCGCACCCGCCTCACCCATGCTTTTGACGGTGGGCAAGCCGATTACAGGTACATCGAACCTCATGTCCTGCTGCGGCTTGCTCACCTTCACCACCACCAGCGGCTTGCCGTTGGCAAAGCGCCCCGCCCGGGCAATCGTCTCGTCCGTTCCCTCCATCGCTTCCACCGCCACGCACGCCCGGTCGGCAATCACCACCGTCTGCCCAATATCCATGCCCGCCAGCCGCCGCGCCACTTCCAGCCCATATTCCATATCGGCCGCCTCGTGCTCGTCGGGGCTGCGCCGCGTCAACACTCCCGCTTCGGGCAACAACGGCTTCAGAAACAGCGTTGAATCCACTAACTGAATGCCCTCTTCCTCAAGAACCTCCGCCACAGCGCCAATCAGCGAATCCGTATTTTTCCTGGGCAACGAAAACAGCAACTTCGCCAATTTCCAGTCGGGCCGGATCGCGCTGAAAATCTTGTTGTGCTTCACCTGCCCGGCCATCACTGCCCGCTTCACGCCTTCCCGCTGCATCAACTCGATGGCCTTGCTCAATTCTCCCAGGCTCACCCAGTGCAGCCGTTTCGCCACCTGCTCCAGTTCCGGCGAAGCTTCCTCCTTCAGCGCGATTACCGCCATCTCGATTCCTTGGCTCCGCGCGCCCTCCAGCACCAGGAACGGGAATCGCCCGTTTCCCGCGATCAGTCCCCAGCCTGAATTGTTTTGACAAGTTTCCGGCATTAATTTGAACCTACTTCACGATCCCGCGCTCGGCCTGCTCCACAAACTCGATCAACTCTTTCACGTCCTCCGATTCCCCCATGGTTTTTCGCAGCTCTTCAATCGCTTGCGATGTATTTTTCTTGGAACGCGTCAGCATACGAAACGCTTTCTGCAGCTTCTTCATTCGCTCCGGCGAAAAACCTTTGCGCTCCAGCCCGATCGTGTTTGCCCCATAGCACCTCGTCTCCCGCTCCGTCACGATCAGCGAAAATGGCGGCACATCCTGCGTGATCACCGTGCACGCCCCGATGTACGCATACCGCCCCAGCCGGCAAAACTGGTGCACCGGCGAAAACGCGCCAATCGTCACGTAGTCCTGCACCGCCACGTGACCCGCCAGCGTCGCACCGTTCACGAACAATGTCCCGCTGCCAATCTGGCAATCGTGCCCCACGTGCGAGTAGGCCAGAAAAAAATTGTGGTCGCCGATCCTCGTCGTGCCCCCGCCTTTTTTCGTTCCGCGGCTGATGGTCACGTACTCCCGGAAAATGTTTCCGTCGCCAACTGCCAATTCCACGTGCTCCCCTGCGTAGGTGTAGTCCTGCGGGTCACCGCCAATTACGCAGAACGGGTGAAACACATTTCCCGTGCCAAATTTCGCGGGCCCCTGCAACACCGCGTGATCGTGAACCACGCAACCTTCGCCCAGCTCCACGTCCGCTCCCACCACCGCGAACGCTCCGAGCTGCACACCTTTCCCGAGTTTCGCTTTCCGCGAAACCACTGCCTGGGGATGAATCGGCTCTCCGCTCATTTCCCCGCGCTTGTCTCTTTGTTCCGGTCGACCATCACGCACATCAGCGTTGCTTCCGTCGACAGATTCTCGCCCACAAACGCCTTCGCCCGGATCTTGCACAAGTCGCCTTTCCACGCCAGGATGTCCACTTCCACCCGCAACTGATCGCCGGGCAACACTGGCCGCCGGAATTTCACGTCGTTCATCGACGCCAGGTACAGCAGCTTGTTGTCGCGGTCAGGAATTTCCTGCAGCAGTAGCAATCCGCCGGCTTGCGCCATGGACTCCAGGATCAGCACCCCGGGCATAATGGGCTTGCCGGGAAAATGCCCCTGAAAGAACGCTTCGTTGATGGTCACGTTCTTGATCGCCACGATGCGTTTGTAGCGCTCCATTTCCACAACCTTATCGATCAGCAGAAACGGGTACCGGTGTGGCAAGAATTTTTGTATTTCGTTGATGTCCAGGATCATGCACGCTCCCGCGCCGCTGGCCCTTCTGCAGCGCCCTCCGTGTTCTCGCAAACTTACTATTATAGACAGTTTACACCCGCGACTGAAGCATTCTCCTCGCTGGGCGATGCGCCCGGATGGCCCGCGTCACTCGGCAGGTAGCCTAAAAGCAAGGGGCCCCGGGAGTTGCACGAGAGGCCCGGCTGCAAGCACATCATTGCCGTGACTCCAAACGGCGAACCACTGTACTCTCATCCATGGTGTGGCACGAGTCCGAAGTGCTAAGAAACGCAGCGTCATCCTCGACGCGGCAGTCCACGAGATTGCCAAGGTCGGACTGGGTGGCCTGAGGGCGAAGATGGCCCGACGAGCGGGCCTCGCCTCGGGCACGCTCTTCGCCTATTTCGCGAACAAGAAAGAGCTGCTGAACGAGCTTTATGTCGAGCTGAAGAGCGAAGTCTACGCGAGGAGAAACTCCGACTTCCCGCATAATGGGCATCTGCAGCGTCGCGCGCGGCATGTTTGGTCCCGGTATCGCGATGGGCTATCGAATTTCCTCAGAAACGCAAGGATTCGGTACCGTTGAACGGGTCCGATGTGATTAGGCCAGCAATACGGACGAGAACGGCCAGCGAGCGCGTCGCCGTTGACGCAACATTGACTGAACCGGGGGAGCGCGGAGCGCTGCGCAAACTGCCGGCGGGATTCGCGGCGGGTGCGAGCGAGGCCGAGAAATGGTGACATGTCACGGTTTCAACCGTGTTTGAAGAGGCCGTGGCAATTCCTGGGTTGCTGAATTACTGGCCGCGTTTTTTGAAAAGTTGCGATTCTCCTCGGTTGTCGGTGGTCAGTTCCCAAGGGCCCCGTTTCTCGAGTACGATGCCTGTTGTCCACGGGGGGTGCTCCCCAAATGCAGCTAAGATCTTTCGCCTTCGTCCTGCTCGTCTGCTCAATCGGGGCTATTGAAGACCAACCGAAGCAAGCGGTCCTCGGCCATCGTTCCGCAGCATTGCTTACGGTGGATGGACTGACGTTCAAGGATCTCAATCGCAATGGAAAACTTGATCCCTACGAGGACTGGCGTTTACCGCCAGACGTGCGAACTGCCGACTTAGTCCAACGGATGAGTCTCGAAGAGCTCGCCGGAGTGATGGTCCACGGCACGCTGCCGAGCGGTGGCCCGATGGCGCCGCTCGGTGTCGGCAAAGAGTACGACTTGGTGAAAGTGCGCCAGTTCATCGACGAAGACCACGTTTCCACTTTCCTTACCCGGCTGAATGGCAGCGCCGAGCTCTTTGCCAAGCAGAACAATGAGGTACAGGCGATTGCGGAGACCTCGCGGTTAGGCATTCCCGTCATCATTTCCTCCGATCCGCGGCATCACTTTGAGCAAGTGCTGGGAGCAACCATGCAGGACCGCGCCTTCTCCATGTGGCCGGAGCCTCTCGGCTTTGCGGCGCTAAATGATCCGGATCTTACGCGCCGTTTCGCCGACGTCGTCCGCCAGGAATACGAATCGGTTGGCATTCGCGAGTCCCTCGCGCCGCAGGCGGACCTGGCCACAGAACCGCGCTGGGCGCGTGCCAATGGAACTTTCGGCGAAGATGCGGACATCGCAAAACACCTGGTCGAAGCCTACATCGCCGGGGTGCAAAACGGCGCCAGCGGCTTGAACTCCGGCAGTGTGATCGCGGTGGTAAAGCACTGGGCAGGGTATGGAGCGGCAAAGGACGGTTGGGACGGCCACAACTACTACGGACGCTATGAAGACTTTGCTGGGCACAACTTCCCGCAACATCTGATTCCGTTTACCGGCGCATTTGCTGCCCAGGTTGGCGGCGTGATGCCAACTTATTCGATTCTGCAGGACGTGACGATTGATGGAAAGCCGCTGGAACAGGTAGGAGCCGGATTCAATCGTCAACTGCTGAGCGAGCTGCTGCGAAAACAATACGGATTTCGTGGTGTCATTCTAAGCGATTGGGCGATTACCAAAGACTGCCCGGAAGCTTGCCGCAATGGGGCCAGCGCCGGGAACAAGCCCGTCGCCCAGGACATCGGCATGCCGTGGGGAGTGGAAGATCTGACCGTGGCGCAGCGCTTTGCCAAGGCCATCAACGCGGGAGTGGATCAGGTGGGCGGAACCGAGCAGTCGAAAACCATCGTCGAGGATGTTCATAACGGTTCGATCCCGGAAGCACGCATTCGCGAGGCCGCAACCCGCATCCTTGTGCAGAAGTTTCAGCTGGGTCTGTTCGAACAGCCCTACGTCGATGAGACCAAAGCCGCGGCGATCGCCGGCAACAAAGAGTTTTTGAACGAGGGAAGAGCTGCGCAAGCCAGGGCGGTCGTTGTATTGGAGAATAAGCGCGTTGCCTCGACGGGCAGGCCTTTATTGCCCATCGCTCCGCAGAGAAAGAAGGTTTACCTGTCTGGCGTATCCGCCAAGGCCGCGCAGGCCATTGGATTTATCGTGGTGACGGATCCTGCGCAAGCTGATCTGGCGATCATTCGTGCTCCGGCGCCCTACGAGAGCGAGCATCCAAACTATTTCTTTGGATCACGGCAGCACGAGGGAAGGCTGGTGTTCACGGAGAAAGATGCAGCCTATGCGGAGCTGCTTCGCACGAGTCCGATTGTTCCGACCGTCTTCCTGACAACCCTCGAGCGGCCGTTGATCCTCAGCAACATTCGTCCGCAGGCAACCGCGCTTCTGGGCGATTTCGGCATATCCGACGAAGCGCTGCTCGCGGTAGTCACCGGAGAGATACCACCCGGCGGGCATCTCCCGTTCGAGTTGCCTTCTTCGGTCGAGGACGTGAGACGGCAGAAGAGCGATCTTCCGCACGACTCGCAGTCCCCGCTATTCCCCTTTAAGTTCGGCTTGCATTATTGAGCGTCAGCGTGGCCGGAGCGATGGCTCGCGCATTCCGCAAGCCGCGTGCTAGGTTGCCGATGGCGGCGGCAGCGGCTTTTGGGTGAAGTCGAAACAGTCCGACATGCCATCGGCTGCAGCATCGCGCGCATTCAAATTCTTTAAACCAAAAATAGTCTCGCAGAATTTGATGAGACTGACGTGGGAGTGCAGTGTCTTCGAAATGTATCCAGCTCTGGCGTACGGACTCAGCACCAGACAGCCGACCCGCGTTCCATAGCGGAATTGCGTGCCGTCCGTCCATTTTTCTACCTCCGGCGGGATCACGTGATCGTACCAGCCGCCCCAGTCATCCCAGGTGATAAAGATCGCCGTCTGCGGCCATAGACCACCCTGGACTATGGCGTTCACCTGGCTGACGGTCCACTGCATTCCGCTGGTTACATTTCCAACCGGAGGGTTTGCGCCTTTATCTGGCGGGTCGGGCGGATGCTCGCTGAGAGCGTGAGGCGCATAGACCCAGGAAACGGCCGCGAGCTTTCCTGCCGCGGCGTCCGTAGCGAACTGAGGGGAAGGTAGCTGCGGCCGCCCCGCCAAAGCTTTAATCATTCCGAAAGCATAGCCACCATAGTTGCCCCAAGTTAGGCCCGCGGCGTCCAGGCTGGCAGGCAGGGACGGAAGATCATACACCGGGTTTCCCGAGGGATTGTCGATGATGGGAGAGTCCGCCGTGAGCAGCATCAGGTGATTGGGAGTAGAAGGGCCGGCAACGTCCGTGTAGTAGTTGTCGCAGAGCGCGAACTGGCGGGCATAGGCGAAGTACGTCGGGATGTCTGCTTCCAGAAACTGCTGACGGACAGCGCCAGTAGCGCGATTCAACCATCCTTTGTGAGTGTGGTCGGGGTCGTGCGTCGGCGGATTTGGCGAATGCGGCATAGTAGCGCCGTTTGCGCCGGTAAACGTTCCGAAGTAGTTGTCGAAGGCGTGATTCTCTTTGAACAAAATGACAACGTGTTGAATTGGACCTTGTGGTGGCATCTGCACCTCACCGATAAATCGTAAGCTCCGGCTGAGATGGGCAATTAATCTTATTGCAAAAATTGAAAGAAATCTTCACATACCGATCCGCCGTCCTGTAACTCCGCGAGCATGGTCCCCGGCCGCCTACATTCCAGGTTCGATTCGGAGATTCGGCGCTATACTCATTTGCGGGCGAAAGCACCTTTGTCATGCGGACCATAATCGTACTCATCCTTTCCCTTGTCCCGGCCATTTCCGCATCCTCAACCGACGTTGCTCCACAGAAGATCGACGAACTCTTCGCTCCCTACAACAACGCGCATTCCCCAGGCTGCTCTGTTGGTGTAATTCGCGACGGCAGTTTCATCTTTCGCAAGTCTTATGGTGAAGCCAGCCTGGAGCTCGGCGTTCCGTTAAGTTCGGACTCGGTGTTCTACATGGCCTCGGTTTCAAAACAATTCACCGCCGCCAGCATCGTGTTGTCTGCAGAACAAGGCTTCCTCTCGCTCGATGATGATGTGCGGAAGTACATTCCAGAACTCCCGTCGTACGGAAACACCATCACGCTGCGACAGATGTTGCACCAGACCAGCGGGTTCCGTGACTACTTGGCTTTGACTTATCTCTCGGGCCGGGATACGCGAGCCCTTTCCTCGCCCGACGACGTCCTGAAACTGATCGCTCGTCAAAAGGGACTGAACAATGTCCCCGGGGAAGAATATGTCTACAGCAACTCGAACTACTTCTTGCTCGGCGTAGTCGTAAAACGCGCTACCGGAAAGTCTCTCGCGGAATTCGCCGCGGCAAATATCTTCCAGCCGCTCGGCATGACGCATACGCTCTTCTACGACGATAACAGCGTCGTCGTACCTGATCGGGTTGCCGCTTACGAACCCGGAAAAGAGGGCCGCTTTCGCGTCGACTGGTCCACGATCTTCGATATGGTCGGCAGCGGTGGTCTGATGAGCAATGTGAACGACCTGCTCCTGTGGGATCGGAACTTCTACTCCAACAAGGTTGGGAAGGGCACGCTGGGCAGTGAACTTGAAACCCACGGACTGTTGAACAACCACCACTCGATCAATTACGGACTGGGGCTTTGGCTCGGTGAGTATCGCGGTTTGAGAACCGTGGAACACAGCGGAGCTACGTTTGGATACCGGACTAAACTTCTGCGCTTTCCCGAGCAGCGGTTCAGCGTAATAACTCTTTGCAATGTCGCGAGCGCCGATGTCGACGCTCTCGCGCGAAAGATTTCTGACCTTTATCTCGAAACGCAACTAAAGCCCGAAGCAGGCACCGGCACGGAATCCCGGACATTTCCCGATCCTGCACCCTTCGCCGGCACCTATCTAGACCCGCGCACACATACGATCTTCGCGTTCACGGCTGCCAACGGAAACTTGATGGCATGGGGTTCGAAATTGCACCGCTTAGGCGCGGATGAATTCTCCGACCTTGTCGGAAACCCGATTGTATTCAAAAGCGCTGACGGCACCATGACGGCTACGCTCACTTTACAAAGCGAGATATTCTTTTCGGGCAATCGGGTTCCTGACATTCATCTGAGCGAATCAGCGCTGAGCGGGTTCGCCGGTAATTATCACAGCGACGAACTGGATGCGACCTACCAGCTAGCTCTCGTCAAAGGAGTTCTGGCACTAAGATTTGGCGATCAACCGGCAGTGAACCTCAATCCGGTCGCGGCAAACGAGTTCCAGGCCGGCGATCTCGGAACGATTGTCTTCCACGTTGCCAGCAATTCTCATGTCGCCGGACTGACGCTGTTCTCACAACCGGCCCGCGGCATTACTTTCCAAAAGGCGAATTGATCGACAACTCACGCGCAGGAGGCCAGGGTGGCCTCGTGTTGCTGGCGAATCTACTCTCTCTCTCTTTTTCGGAACGTTGAAGGATCGCTCCACCGTGTCTTTCGGATCGCTTGAAAACCGGTGATCGCGCCACAACCAGCGCATCATGTCCGGCAGAATTGTCCCGCCCATCTTCTGGCCGTGCTTGTTCATCCCCCAGGCGTAATTCAGGTCGTAGCCCTTCGCGCTGAACGCCTGCATCATTCGCACGTTTTGATAGAACCAGTCGCGCGCCGCGTTGTAGGCTTCCCCGGCGCGCTGGCCGCGATTGTCGTTTCTTCCGTCGCAAAGAAAGATGCGAATGGGCTTTTTGTCGCTCGCGCGGATGATATCGGGATACGCATTTCCTCCGCGCAGGTCCACAAAGCTGCCCACGTTACTCAGAACCTTGCGAAATTCGTTGGGACGCTGCCAAGCCACGGTAAACGCCGCGATGGCGCCGGAACTGGATCCGCCGATGCCGTGGCGTTCGGGCTCCTGGGAAATGTTGTATTCCTTGTACAGCACCGGCATCAGTTCATCCACAATCACGCGAGCGTATTTGTCGTCCAGTGAATTGTATTCGGTGGGCCGGTTGGTGGTGTGGTCACCCCACTCGCTCGCGTTGGGCTCGGGCTGATCGGGGCGGCGGCCGGGGTTAATGAATACGCCGATCATCACCGGCAGTTCGCGCCGGAAGATGAGGTTGTCCATCACGTTCTGTGCGCGCATATCGCCGTCAGGATCCATGAAGGCCTGGCCGTCGTTGTAAATCATCAGGCTGGCCGGCACGGCAGCATCGTACTGGGCGGGGACGTAAACCCAATACGTGTGCTGCGTGCCTGGATATGCGTTGCTCGGAAGCGTGAACGGCCCGCGGATTTCGCCTTTAGGGACGCCATCCTGCCTCAGCGAGTCAGGCCCGAGCTGGTAGAAGGAGTCCGGGTCGGGCGTCTGGACAGGAACCGATTGGGCAAGGGCAGCTACCGAAATCACCAGCGCGACCACGAGAATTATCGTTAGGCGGAATATCATTAGCGCACACAAGATAGCACATCAACTCGCAACCAAAGCCTCGTCGTGCTTGCGGTCCGCGCCTCCACGAGTTCCAGTCCTCCGTCGCTCGCTCGCACGCACCAGCGGCAAGCGCCAACATCGCCCGCAGAAAATACCCTGTGAACGCGTCCCAAGGTTATAATCCTGCCACTGATGCCGCTGCCCACGGGCACAAAACTCGGTCCCTATGAGATTATTTCCCCGCTCGGAGCGGGCGGAATGGGTGAGGTATACCTCGCGCAAGATACGCGTCTGGGCCGCCGCGTGGCCATCAAAATTCTACCCGACAAGTTTTCTCGCGACGCTCAGCGCATGGCTCGCTTCGACCGCGAGGCCAAGGTCCTCGCATCGCTGAATCATCCCAATATCGCGTCGATCTACGGCCTTGAAGATTCCAACAGCGTGCGCGCTCTGGTCATGGAGTTCGTCGATGGGCCGACGCTTGCCGAGGGTATCGCCAAGGGCCCGCTTGCTGTCGATGAAGCACTACCGATCGCAAAGCAAATTGCCGAAGCGCTCGAATATGCGCACGAGCGCAGCATCATTCATCGCGACCTGAAGCCCGCCAACGTGAAGATCACTCCGGACGGCACAGCCAAGGTACTGGACTTCGGTCTTGCGAAAGCTCTGGACGACGATTTCAGCGCCACAGACATATCCACTTCGCCGACGCTGAGCCACGCGGCAACGCAGGCCGGAATTCTGCTGGGTACGGCCGCGTATATGAGCCCGGAACAAGCCCGTGGGAAGAAAGTCGACCGCCGCGCGGACATTTGGTCGTCTGGCGCTGTCCTGTACGAGATGCTGACGGGCAAACCCGCATTCGCGGGAGAAACAATTTCAGACACGCTGGCCGCAGTGATTCGTGCCGAGCCCGACTGGAGCGCCCTTCCCGGCAGCGTGCCGGCATCGATCGTCCGGCTTCTGCGCCGCTGCCTGACCAAAGACGCCGGCCAGCGGCTCCGTGATATTGGCGAAGCACGCATCGCCCTGGACGCCGCCATCTCCGGAACTCCCCAAGACATCGTCGCGCCGGCACCAGCGACCGTCCAGCCACAATCGCTGTGGCGCCGCGCGCTACCTTGGGCCATTGCGGCAATAGCAATTGTGTTGGCCATCGGTTTCGGCTCGCTCTATTGGCGGGCCAGCCAACCCGAGCCGCATCGCGTGATGCAACTATCCCTTGCGCTTCCCGAACCTTTGGCCGGCGTTTTTGACCCCAATCCCGGGTCTCCTTTCGCGCTCTCTCCGGATGGCTCACAGGTTGTCTTTGTCGCCTCCGTTGCCGGCAAACCTCAGCAGCTCTATCTCCGCCCTCTCGACCAGCAAGCGGCCACTCCCATTCCGAACACGGAGAATGCCGCGCAGCCGTTTTTCTCGCCTGATGGTCAGTCGGTGGGATTCTTCGCCCTTGGCAAGATACGTAAGGTGTCACTCCGTGGCGGCCCGGCGACTCCGCTCAGCGATGCTCCCACTCCTCACGGAGCCAGCTGGGCCTTCGACGACACCATCATCTACGCACCGAATTTCGGCTCTGGTCTGCTGCGAATTTCCTCGGCGGGCGGCACTCCTCAAACGCTGACGACACCGAACCCCAAGGAGCAGGAAATCAGTCATCGCTGGCCGCAGATCCTGCCCGGCGGAAAGGACGTTTTGTTTACAATTCAAGTGGGCAGCGCCGTCGCCTACGATGACGCCCGCATCGCCGTGCTTTCTCTGCAAACCGGCAAGTGGCGCACGATCCTGCAGGGCGGCTTCTACGCTCGCTATGTGCCTTCCGGTCACATTGTCTATGCCCACGCCGGATCGCTCGTCGCCGTGGCCTTTGATTTGTCGCACATGGAAGTCTCAGGATCACCCGTGCCCGTTCAGGAAGGCGTGGTCACCAGCGCTCTGACCAGTGGAGGTGCCGAGTATGACGTGACGCCGTCCGGTGTGCTTGCCTACGTTTCCGGAAACGCAAAACCTCCTGCTCGCTCACTGGTCTGGGTCGACCGCAAGGGGCTGGCCAAAACTCTTCCTGCTCCGCCCAGGGTTTATTCCTCGCCAACCCTGTCTCCAGATGGAAAACTGTTGGCCGTACAGATAAACGATAATGGTCTCCTCGCTATTTGGATCTACGAGTTCGCGCGAAATACCCTGACGCGTCTCACCTTTGGTTTGGGTAGTAGCTCGTCTCCGCTCTGGACCCCCAACGGCCGCAAGGTCATCTATAACTTTCGCACTACTTCTTCTCCACCTTCCTTCCGTTCCAAGTTGGCGGACGGCAGCGGCAAGGAAGAAACGCTCTACAGCAAGGAATTCGACGATCCCGGCGCTGCTCCGGTATCGGTGTCACCCGATGGCAAGGCTCTTTTGTTCAGTGCTTACAGTCCTGCTGGGAAGCAGGCCATCCACGCGCTCTCGCTGGACGGCAGTGATACGATTCAGCCTTTCTTGCAAACCCCAGCCAATCTTACTGGCTCACACTTTTCCCCGGATGGCCGCTGGGTCGCCTACACCACGGACGAATCGGGCAGAAGGGAGGTTTGCGTCCAGCCTTTTCCGGCCGCCAGCGGAAAGTGGTTGATCTCCACGGAAGGGGGACAGTATTCGCGCTGGGCGCGCAACGGCCACGAGATTTTCTTTGTCAGTGGAGACCAATTGAATCAATTGATGAGCGTCGACGTCGAGACTCAGCCTGCCTTCAAGGCCGGGACGCCCCATCCCTTGTTCTCGACCAACGGCTACCTCGCCGCGGGAAACTACGACGTAGCGCCCGACGGCCAGCATTTCCTGATGATCAAGCAAGAAGACACGCTGACCAACCCCAAAGAGCTAAACGTCATACTCAACTGGTCGGAAGAGCTCGAACGCCGCGCGCCACCAGGAAAGAAATAAAGCGCGTCGGGCTAACTGCCGTCCGGAAAGCCCCCGCGGTGCGTGATCATCGGATAGTGCGGAAGCACGTCGGGCTTTGGAACGCAGGCCCGCCAACCGTCGGGGTAGGGCTCGAGTCCGCGGAACAACGGTGACTGGCTCGCCGTGGACTCGCCGACCAGACGTTCCAGCGACTCACGGAGATTGCGGATGGTATCCTTCCCGGCGTCGCGGCTTATTCCGTATCGCAGCGCACTCGCGAAATAGGAGTTCGTATGGCTCTTGGCGCCCAACGCAAAGATGTGATGAGTCTCGTGCTGGGCGAAGGTGTGTTGGTGATTCTGATCGGTCTGACGATTGGCTTGGTGGTTTCCGCGGCCCTGACTCGATTCCTATCGAGCCTGCTCGTCGGCGTCACCGCCACCGTCCCGCTTACGTTTGCGGTCGTTACAGTTTTGTTGGCGCTGGTCGCTGTCGCAGCATGCTACATCCCCTCGCACCGCGCATCGATGATTGCGCCAACCGAGGCACCGCGCTACGAGTAGTGCACCAGATTCTGTAGCTCACCCCTTCCCGGGATGAGGGTTTTCGCTCCCACCGCGGCCCCGCCGCGGCGCGAACAAACCTCAGGCCTGAAGGCCTGAGCTACAAGAGTATGGCCCCCGCCGGTGTCCGGGTTTTCCGTGCGGTTCAAGTTCGTCGCGAACCAAGACTCGTTTAGAGGTCCTTCTGAAGCATCACAAAGTGCAGATCATCCCGCAGTGGTCTGCCGAAACGTTCGTCACCGTAGGGAAAAGGTCGCGTTTCTCCGGTCAGCGTATAACCCCGCCGTTCATACCAAGCGATCAGTGCCTTTCGTACATTGACAACTGTCATGCGCATACGATGCGCGCCGCGTTCTTTGGCGAATTCTTCTGCGGCATTTAATAACCTGCGGCCTAGTTGTTTATTCTGCAGATCGGGCCTGACCGTCATGCGAGTGAAGCGCTTCTGGGAACTGTGTGGCTGGATCCCGGAAAAGACGGCCTGTGGAGCCTAGGGCTGTTGAATCAGCAACTGCGCCGCCGGCTTTGCCGCCAAGTCTTCTCTCAGCAGCGATTCGTTGAGCCTTTGTCCCTCGATGATTCCTGCCTCGACGTTCCAACTGGCGGAGGCACCAGAGCCTCGAAACGCCAGGTTGACGAGGTCAATAATCTCAGGGTAGTCCGCTTCCACGGCAGCGTTGAGCAACATTGGTGGGAGTTTACCCTACGCGCCAGGAACCCCGCTACCGGATGCAAGTCTCACAGCATTTCACGATTTCCGGGCGGCGGACCAACGCACGAGATCGCCGGTTATTTACCTGTTGCTTTCCCAAAGGAGATATGCCAACCTCCTGTTGGTATCCAAAATGGCGAGGCTATGAAACAAAAAATCGACGTGCTCCAAGGCACTCTGGCGTTGATGGTCCTCAAGACTCTCGAGGTCCTCGGTCCGCTTCACGGCTATGGAATTGCCCGCCGCATCGAGCAGATCAGCGGAGATGTCCTGGCCGTGAACCAAGGCACTCTCTATCCCGTGCTGTTGAAGCTGGAGCAGGAAGGCGCCATCGCCTCCGAGTGGGGCGCCTCGGAAAATAATCGTAGGGCGCGCTTCTACAAGCTGACGCGCGAAGGACGTAGGCAGCTACAGGCCGAAACACAAGGTTGGGAACAAACCTCAGCGATCATCACTCGGTTCTTTGAAGTGAAGGCGGGAGATCTGTCATGAAATCTCTGGGGCGGTTTGTGGCCCGTGTGGCCACCTTGGCGACAAGGCGGGCGTGCGCGAAGGCATCGGTTTCGAAATTGCGGCATCGAATCGATACAACCGATCAATCGACGTGACGATGATGCCGCGCCGAGTCGCTTCGGCGTTGAAGCTCGCTCGCCCGTCCGCGCACCCGACAATCCTCACCTGCAGGTCCGCGTCACTCAGAGCGAACATGCGCCGACATTTCTCGAAGGACCGGCCCCACGGAAACTACTTGATCGAGTGTGAACATCGCCTTCTGAACAATTTATATTCGCGGAAGTCTGCAGCAATGGTGATTTGTGCAGCCAGGGGACATAAGGTCGCGGGATTTCTCCATCTCGCCTATCTTTCAAGGGCGATCGCTGACGGCCGGCTTCACGCCCACGAGCAATGCCAATTCACGCCACTTGCAGTGGCGGCCCACATCCACCAAGCCAATCTCGCGCAGCCACGCGAATTACGTTTCAACATCAAGCAGCTTGCTCGATGGATCCCCGTCAGTACAGGAAATGGCCTGCAGGCAGGCGAGAGCGCCACAGATTGACGTGCGGCAACACAATCGATCCACCTAGGCAGTTAATCTTGCAAGATACACTTGCAAGTTTACATGCTATTTGCTATTGTCAGGCTGTGCCGCGAAAGACTCTCGAAATCGCCGTAATCGATCTTACTCACGCCATTGGGCTATTGGTACGCCGTGTGCGCGCCGCGGCCGCGTCGCACGAGCTTTCCTTGACCGAGGCCGCCGTCCTGGCGCGCCTCGACAGAGAGGGGCCTGCAACCACTGCCGACCTTGCGCGCGCGGAAGGCATGAAGCCGCAATCGATGGGCACCACCATCGCGGCGCTTGAGGAAATGGGCATGGTCGAGCGCAAGCCGCATCCCAGCGACGGCCGCCAGATGAATATTGCGCTGACCGCTAAAGGCGCCGCCGTGCGCAACAGCGCCAAAGATGCAAGGCGGACCTGGCTGGCGCAGGCCATCGCCCAACTCGACGAACAGGAACGGGAAACGCTGTTCCAGGCTGGCGAAATCATCAAGCGCCTGGCGGAAAAGTGACCAGTTCGGGCACACCGGACGCCTCTCTCCTTGCTGCGATCTCGCAGGCCTGGCGCGCATTGCGACACCGCAACTTCAAACTCTTCTTCTTTGGCCAGAGCATCTCGTTAATCGGCACCTGGATGACGCGCCTGGCAACGAGTTGGCTGGTCTATCGTCTGACCCATTCGGCGCTGCTGCTTGGCGTAGTCAGCTTCGCTGGATACATTGTTTCGTTTGCGCTCGGACCATTTGCGGGCGTCTGGGTCGAGCGACTCAATCGCCGCAAGTTGCTGGTGTGGACGCAAGCCGCTGCCGCCGTTCAGTCACTCGCTCTCGCTGCGCTCACCCTGGCGCATGTCATCACTCTCTGGGAAATCATCGCTCTCACCGTTTTGCAGGGATTGATCAATGCGTTCGACATGCCCGCGCGCCAATCCTTCCTCGTTCAGATGGTCGAAGATCGCAACGACCTCAGTAACGCCATCGCCATCAACTCCTCCATGGCCAACGGTGCGCGGCTGATCGGCCCGGCCCTTGCCGGTTTGGTGATCGCAGCCGTCGGCGAAGGCTGGTGTTTCCTGGTCGACGGAGTCAGCTACTTTGCCGTGATCGCATCCTTGCTGCTGATGCGCATCAAACCGTTGAATATCCGCCGCAACGCCACCAGCATGCTCGAACAAATGCGCGAGGGCTGGGACTACGTGCGCACATTTCGGCCCATCCGCTCCATCCTTTTGCTCTTCGCTCTGATCAGCTTGATGGGCTACTCCTATGCTGTGCTGCTGCCTGTCTTCGCCGGCCAGGTACTGCACGGCGGTCCTGCTACGCTCGGCTGGCTGACGGGGGCCTCGGGCATTGGTGCCCTTGTGTCGTCGCTTTCCCTTGCCGTCCGCAAGTCGGTCGTTGGTCTTGCGCGCATGCTTCAGATCGCCATCGCGATCCTCGGAGGCGCGCTGATTCTCTTCGGCCTGTCGCATACATTGTGGCTGTCGCTTGTACTGATGGCCTTCGTGGGCTTCGGCATGATCCAAGGCGCGTCCGTAAGCAATACCATCATCCAGTCGCTCGTGCCCGAGGACAAACGTGCCCGCGTTATGAGCTATTACAGCACGGCATTTTTCGGCGCGGCTCCGTTTGGCAGCCTGCTGGCGGGCGCGCTGGGTCACCGCATCGGCGCGCCGCACAGCGTCATTCTTACCGGCGCGTTCTGCGTTGCCGGCTCGCTTTGGTTCACGCTGGAGCTGCCCAAAGTCAGAGCGGTGATGCGACCGATTTATCAGGAAATGGGTCTGCTTCCTGTGCACGACGCAGACCGGATTGCGAACATCCAGGAACCCGCAATATGACCTTCCTCCGAGCCTTGCAGCGAAAGGAAAATCACAGTGCACTGGTATAACTACCTCGCTTGTTTCTTCGCCGGAATGTTTCTGGCGAATCTCGTCCCTCATTTTGTGCATGGCATCTCTGGCGACCGTTTCCCCACGCCATTCGCCAACCCGCCCGGAAAAGGATTGTCATCGCCAACAGTCAACGTCGTCTGGGCGCTATTTAATCTCATCGTCGGTTGCTTCCTGTTTCGCGCCGGAAAGATTTCAGGCGGAGGCAACCTAACGCTTGTCATCTTCTTTGCCGGCATCGTTGTAATAAGCACGATCTCGAGCGTGCGATTTGCGAAGAAACAAGCCAACCTGGCCACCTGAACGACAACCGGCGCGATTTATCACACCACCTGCAAGGAAAAAACCATGCCACTCACAAAACTCGATACCATTCCCGCCTTGGTCGTGATTGACCTGCAGAAAGGTACGGTCGGTTTCCCGACCGTGCACTCTGCCGGCGAGATCATCGGCCGCGCTGCTCAACTCGCGCGCACTTTCCGCGAGCGAGGCCTGCCGGTCGTTCTCGTCAACGTGACGGGCGCGTCTCCGGGTCGCACCGACGCCGGATCTCGCAACTTGTCTTCGTTCCCTGCCGATTGGACCGAGCTTGTTCCTGAGTTGCAACATCACCCCGGCGACCACACCGTCACAAAGCAACGATGGGGCGCGTTCATTGGTACATCATTAAATGACTACCTGCGCCAACGTGGCGTAACCCAGATCCTCCTGGCGGGCATCTCGACCAGTGCCGGTGTGGAATCGACCGCCCGTAGTGCCTACGACTACGGTTACAACGTCGTGCTTGTCGTCGATGCCATGACGGACCGCGACGCCCACGCGCACCGTCATTGCATCGAGAAGATTTTTCCGCGTCTCGGCGAAACTGACACGACCAACAATGTGCTGAAGCTGTTGCACGATGCACCGCCTCGGTAAACGGTCGAGCCCACCGAAAGGGATCCCTTATCATTTCGCAAGCGGCCGGGCCGGGAACGTTCTTTCCGTCATCCCCGGGCAGAACCTCTGCCGATGGCGTCAAGCTTGGCGAGTAATTCAGAGGGAAGTCGTAGCGTTGCGGCGTTAAGATTCTCACGAAGGTGCTGGCCTGAAGATGTGCCCGGGATCAGCAGGATGTTGGGCGACCGTTGCAGAAGCCATGCCAGCGCGACCTGCATTGGCGTGCTCTGCAACGACGCTGCCGCAGCGTCGAGCTCCGACGACTGCAGCGGAGTAAACCCTCCCAACGGGAAGAATGGCACATAAGCTATGTCTTGCCTGGCGAGGTCATCAATCAATCCATCATCGTTCCGCTGTGCCACATTGTAAAAGTTCTGCACGCAGACGATCTCCGTAATTCTCTGCCCTTCCCCCAACTGCTTCGGACTTACGTTGCTCAAACCGACATGACGAATCAATCCCTGACGCTTGAGCTCAGCGAGCACCGTCAGCGGTTCTTCGATCGAGCCCTCCGACGGTGCCATCATTCCTCCCACCCGAAGATTGACGACATCCAACCGCTCGAGCCCCAGATTCCGCAAGTTGTCATGAACGCCATCGACCAGTTCCTGCCGCGAAAGAGCATGAAACCACGACTTGTCTTCACCACGACGCGCCCCCACCTTGGTGACGATCACCAAGTCATCTGCATACGGATGCAGCGCCTTCTTAATAATCTGATTGGTCACATGTGGACCGTAATAGTCGCTGGTATCGATGTGGTTCACGCCGCCCGCGACGGCCTCTCGCAGAACGGCAACCGCCCCCTCCATATCACGCGGTGGTCCCCACACCTGCGGACCGGCAAGTTGCATCGCGCCATAGCCCATGCGGTTCAAGGTCATCGAAGTGCCGGGCAGCGTGAACCTGCCGCCAAGTTCCATCCGTTTCGTCGTCATTCCTTTTCTCCTCAAATTTGTCATCGCCAGGAGTAATTGCACCGCTTGTAATCAGATGAAGGAAGCTTCAGATTGTGAGTTCGCATTTGGCTCAGCGTTCCCAACCTCCCTTGGAGCCGCCGGTCGAAGCCCGCTCGGCCGCCAGTGTGGACGCGATTCTCCAGGCCACTCTTCAGGTTTTGCTACACGTGGGAAAAGAGCGGCTGACCAGCACAAGAGTGGCCTCGCGAGCCGGCGTCTCGGTCGGAACCTTATATCAATACTTCCCCAACAAAAATGCGCTCTTACCCGCGGCTTTAAAGCGCCACCTGGCTGAGATCCCGGAAGCTGTCGAACTCGCCGGCAAGGAACAGCACGGTAGAACGCTCCGCCGAATGGTAACCGCTCTCATCACCATTTCTTCAAGTCAACGTGCGCGAAGCGAAAACCAGCGTTGCTCCCTGCACCGTAAGCTGCCACGTGGACGGAGCCAAAATCGCCGGGCAAATGGCAACCCACATTCAGGAAGCGATCGTCCGGATGTTAGCCACCGCACGCGAACCGCTCACGACCGATCCACAAGTTGTTGGCTCCATGCTACTAGGCGTAATAACCGGCGTCAGCCGGAGAATGCTCGAATCCGGCGCGCCCGAAAAGCAACTCGACCCCTTGGGCAGGGAGCTGATTATTGCGGCGCGCGCGTATCTGGATCTTGTTCTGCGCCCATCACGGTTGAGCGTGCTATCGGCGGGGCCGAAGAAGAGTTGTCCGGTCAAATGCTGGACGCAGAAAGACTGTGAAGCGCCGCCGGTTTTGTCGGCATGTTAGGGGGAAAATTCTCGAGGGTGCCGCGTTACGCGTGTCCTCCAGTGTGCGTCTTTCCCGCCTTTTTTCCTTGCTTCTCGTCGATCATCTCGTGTAGGTGCGCCGCCGCTTTTTCGATGTCCGGATGCTTGTATTGGCCGGCGCGGCTCTCGGCCGAAATCACTCCACAGCGGTGGACTTCTGAAAATCGCCGTAGGGAAACTCGTATCTGCCTTTGGTGTCCTCACTTTTCTCGTCGTTGATCCCGAGATGCCATTTTGCATATTCACCAATCCCGTGCTCGCTTATGAGCTGATTTTCTGTTTCGGTCGACGGTTGGTCTTCGCTCCACGCGTCTCTCTCATCCCAGACGGAGCGGCCTTCTTGTATGAGCTTCTTGGCGTGGTCGTAGCCTCGCCTATTTAGTTTCACGGTCATGACTCCTCCTCCTTGGCCGGATTGACTCAACCGCTGCTGGCCCTCGGTCCGTTTCCGGGCGGGAATTCATGCCCTATAGATGCTTTACGCGCAGGATCGGTGGAACTTTGTTTTTCGGTCTCCCCGGTCGCACCATATCCACTATATGTCCCGGGTCATGAACGGGTGGCTGGGCGCTCCCCAACGTTGCAGTCTTCAGATATCATGGCCCTTTCATGAGCTTGCCAACCGAATCCGCCCCCCGTTCGCGCCGCCGCGCCCTGCGCGACAGCCTGCTCTATGGCGTGTGCGGCGGCGTGCTTATCGTAGTCCTGAAACTCGCCGAGTACCGCTTCCTGGTCATCCAGCATTCGGTGGAGATTTACGGCGCGCTGGTCGCTGTGCTGTTTGCCGCGCTCGGCATCTGGCTAGGGCTGACCCTCACCAGAAAAAAACTGGTCACGATCATCAAGGAAGTCCCAGCGCAGACCGCGCAACCATTCGTCGTCGACGAGGCGGGCCTGAACCAGCTCGGCATCACCGCCCGCGAACTGGAGATTCTCGGGCTCATCGCGGCCGGCTTGAGCAACCGGGAGATTGCTGGCCGGCTATTCGTCAGCGAAAACACGGTAAAGACCCATTCGAGCCGGCTATTTGATAAGCTCGGCGCAAAACGGCGCACCCAGGCCGTGCAGATCGGCAAGACTGCCCGGCTAATCCCGTGACGCGTCCGCCCCACCCAAAAGGGTGATTTTTCGCTCCTCAATGCAGAATCATCCGAAAGTGTGACGACAGCGCGCCCGTTCCCCGCTACCTTTCCCCGCGCGTGGACGCAACTTCACGAATAAGGAGACTCGCAATTCCATGAAAAAGACCGTTCTGACCTTTGGGCTTATTTCCGGCGCCATATCCGCCACCATGATGCTGATTACCATCCCGTTCGTCGACAAGGTCGGTTGGGAAAAAGGAGAAATCTTTGGCTATACCACCATCGTGCTCTCGGCGCTCCTGGTGTTCTTCGGAGTGCGTTCGTATCGCGAGAATGTCGCCGGCGGGTGCTTGACGTTCGGCCGTGGTTTCGCCGCCGGCATCCTTATTACGCTGATCTCCAGCGCTTGCTACGTCGGCACGTGGGAAATTGTCTACTACAAACTCATGCCCAACTTTTCCGAGAAATATGCCGCCCACATGGTGGAGCGCGCGAAGGCCTCCGGGGCGACCCAACAGAAACTGGACGAGACCCAGCGGCAGGCCGATCAGTTCAAGCAAATGTACGCCAATCCAGCGATCAACGTGGCCATGACGTTCCTGGAGGTTTTCCCGATTGGCCTGCTGGTCACTCTGGTGTCGGCAGGCATTCTTCGCAAGAAGGTGCTCGTCCTCTTTTTCGCCGGAAGTTGTGCGAGCACGCAAAACTCGTCTCGGGGTGAGGTACATGCTTGTGCTTAACGCTTGCTGTGCTCCGTTTGCCTGCGCTGGAACCTTCTGGGTTAGATTGAATATGGTTGGGGCGTTGTCTCCATTCTGTTGCCGTAAGCGCAAAGTCGTGCCGTCGATGTAGCTGTCGGTAATGCGGCGAATTCGCAGCACCTTGACAGCGCTTGGAAACCGCTTCAGAAGGAACCGGCGCTCGCGCTCTACCCTGGCGTACTTATACTGTGGCTGCATCGCCACATTGTTGCCCAAAACCAGGCGCGCGAAACTGAGTCTGCAAGAACCAAGAAAACGAGTTCAGCATGGACCGTCGGCCACGAGGAGAGGGCGGCAAATCCATTGTCGTTTTATGCCCACTAGATGGTGCCATATCGGTTATTGGAGATTGGGAACTCTTGTTGACTGTGGGGCATACCGGCGCATATTGGAAGACATAGATTAACGGAGACCGCCCTGTGCCGCGAAAACCCTTTTCCGCGCTCTTTTTCGTTGTAGTTCTACTACTCGCCGTTGGATCATGGTTCTTGTGGTCGCATGCTGCCCCGGTCCCACCGAGCGTCACTGGGAGTAACCAAATAACTCACGACGGCTTAGTGAAAAGCAATTTGGCTTCCGATGGCACGAACCTGTATTTCACGGAATTGTCAGAAAAGAGTTCCATCATTTCAAAAGTAGCGGCCAAGGGCGGCGACATTTCCAGATTTCAAGTTAACTTTCCCAGCGTCCAATTACTCGACGTCTCAGCTGTGCATTCTTCCTTGCTGGCGGCTGAAAACAAAGTGGGACCCTCCTCGGAGTATCCCTTTTGGATGTGTCCGCTGAATGGCGGCCCTGCTCAGCGTTTTGGCGATCTGACTGGCCAGGACGCTGTATGGGCCCCAGATGGGCAGCACCTCCTGCTGGTGAGAGGGTCGGGTCTATTGATTGCGGATGCCAACGGCGGACCGGCAAAGGAACTTGTGAGCGTACAGGGCACGCCCTACTACCCGCGATTTTCACCTGATGGCAATCGCGTCCGCTTCAGCATCGGCGATATTTCTCAGAACACATCCTCGATCTGGGAGGTGAACAGCGACGGTTCAGGGCTCCATGCCTTGCTCCCGGACTGGCATGATGTTTCGTCCAAATGCTGCGGCAGTTGGACCGCCGATGGGCGGTATTACATCTTCCAGGCCACCGAAAACGCCATGGGCAGCAGCGGAAACCTTTTTGGGCTCGCGGAACCCGCGGGTCACTTCGAGAGGAAAAGAGTTGTCGAGCCGGTCAAACTCACCCAAGGTTCAATCTCATTTTCGCGCCCCGTACCTGCCGCGGATAATAAACGAATCTGGACTCTAGGGCTAAGTATCCGTGGAGCGGTCGTGAAGTACGATCCGGCATCCGGCAAATACGTGCCCTTCCTCACCGGCATTTCTGCCAGCGACCTGGATTTCTCGCCCGACGGCCAATGGGTCACCTACGTTTCTATTCCGGAAGGCACCCTGTGGCGTTGCCGCATCGATGGATCGCAACAAAAGCAGTTAACTTTCTCGCCTGCCAGGGCCGCTCTTCCGAAATGGTCTCCGGATGGAAAGCAGATTGCCTATGTAAATGTACGAGAAGGGACACCCTGGGCGATTTATATAGTGCCTACGGATGGCGGCGCGTCCCGGATTCTGGTTTCCGAGAAACTCACGCAGATCGACGTCAACTGGTCTCTTGACGGCGACAAGATCATTTTTGGGCGTATTACCGAGCGCAAGCCGGAAGGTCTCCGCATACAGGTTTATGACCTGAAGACCCACGAACTTTCCGCGGTTCCTGGTTCTGAGGGCCTCTTCAGTCCGCGCTTATCGCCCGATGGCCACCACATCGCAGCTCTTTCCGCAAACTTGACCAAGCTGATGCTATATGACACGCGAACCCAAAAATGGTCGCAATGGCAGACGTTACAGTCGGGAGCACTGAATTATCCTGTATGGTCCCCGGACAGCAAGTCCATCTACTTCGATGACCTCGTGAGCGGCGAGGGCGCTTATTGCCGCGCGAAGGTCGGCGAGAGTCACTACGAACATGTGTTTCTCCAAAAAGGTATCGAGCGATACCTTGGCCCATTTGGACTTTGGTCTGGCCGCGCTCCAGATGGCTCGGCACTCTTCATCCAGGAGGCCAGCGTTCGTGAAATTTACGAACTTCAAGTGGATCTGCCATAGCCAGGCGTGCGGCAAAAGGAACAGCATTCGCGTGGCACGGAGGTGCGTGAGTATGAAGAATCTCTCTTTGTGGCTTCTACTTTGTTTCTCGATGACTTGTTGCTTCGCCCCTCCATCTGAGGCTCAGCAAGATTCCAAGACCGATCGAAAACTCGTCACTCGCGTAGAGCCTGACTATCCCCCGGTGTTGCGGATGCGCCAGATTGGCGGGACGGTGCGCCTGCAAGTTACGATCACGCCCAAAGGAACTGTGGAAAGCGCAAAGGTGCTTGGAGGAAACCCCATCCTCGGGGAATCCGCGGTCGCAGCCGTCAAGAAATGGAAATATGCGTCCGCCGAAACCGCTACCACCACAACGGTTTCGCTCGAATTCAATCCCTATCGCTAACGCGCCTTCACCGTTAATTTGCAACTCGAGACCAGGTCGCTTGAAAAATTCATGCGCCACCGCAGCTCCTCGAACCGGGCTTCTCGCCCGCCTCACGAAACTGCAGCCAAGTATCGACCACGCAACGTAACGAGGTTACGCTAACATTTTTCTGGCGGAACAAATTGGTCAGGTGATACTTGTTGACCAGACTCCCCAGGTTCGAAGAGGTCCGACAATGAAACTGCTAACGAAGTTCAATATCATCTTGCTGGTGTTGTTCGGAGCCGGCGGGCTGATTATTTCGCAGGTCATCTATCGCTTCCTTATCGACAACGCCCAACGCGAAGTGCGGCAACAGGCGGAGCTAATGATGGCCAGTGCTACGTCGGTTCGGGACTACACCTCTTCCGATTTAAGGCCCTTACTGGAGCTCAACCCAGAACACAAAAAGAGGTTCTTGCCGGAGACCGTGCCGGCTTTCGGAGCGATGAGTACCTTCAATAAACTGAAGCAGAGCTACCCGGACTACACGTACCGGGAAGCGACGCTGAACCCCACCAATCCCGAGCATCGTGCCACCGACTGGGAACGCGACATCATTGCTTATCTGCGGGACCATCCGGACCAGAAGCAATTTCAAGGACAGCGCGAGACACCGATGGGACCTTTGATGTACCTGGCTACCCCGATCTCTGCGGCTCCGCCGTGCCTCGAGTGCCACAGCACACCCGCCGCCGCTCCGCCAGGCATGCTCGCTACCTACGGGTCAAACAATGGCTTTGGATGGCAGCCAAGTTCTGTCGTAGGTGCGCAGATTGTTTCCGTTCCCATGTCGGTGCCGCTGGCAAAAGCGAAGCAGGCGTTTCGTCTTCTGCTTACTTACCTCATCGTCACTCTAATCGCGACGATCATTGTTCTCGATGCCGCCGTGTACTTCATCGTGATCCGGCCGCTCCGGCTGGTGTCGGACGCGGCGGACCGCGTCAGTAAGGGAGAAACAAACCAGCCGCCGTTGCCGGTGAAGGGGAGCGATGAGATCGCTGCGGTGACCGCGTCATTCAATCGCATGCAGCTCAGTCTGGCGAAGGCGTTCAAGATGCTGGGCTAGCACCGGCATTTTTTTGGAATCTGCCACAGGCTCTATTGATCGATAAGAGTGAAGCGCACCGCTATTCGAGTGTTGAACGCCACCTTCTGGCCGTTTTGCAGGTAAGGCTTGTATCGCAATTGTTTAGCGGTATCGATCGCTGCCTGGATTAGCAGTGGATGTCCATTCAGCACTTTGAGACTCTCGACAGTTCCCTCTTTGGAGATATTGGCGTCGAGAACTACCGTTCCCTGGACCTTGGTCTGCTGCGCCAGGGCTGGATAAGCAGGCGAAACCTTATTAATCAGGAGGCCGCTGGCCACTTCTTCTGAGATATGGACCGGTGGGGAAGGTGCCCCTTCGCCTTTGCCGGTGCCAGGTGTCGCACGCGACGGTATAGATTTGTCACTTTCGGGGGGCGTTTCCGCGGGTGGAGTAGAAGTGTCCGTTTTTGCGGAAGCAGACTCCGCAATGTGCGCCTCTTGGGCCACGGACTGGGAGGTCTTAGGCGAATCTGGTGATTTTGATGAGGCCAAATGTGTAAGGCGAACGACCAGCAGGATCAAGATGATCCCCGCCGCGGCCGCGAGTAGCCAATATTTCCATGGTTTCGACGATTGGACACGGGTTGCGGGGAGAGCAGTCTTAGGCCGTACATCATCGCATTCTGAAGGCCGAGGCAATTCCGAAGTTCTTGACGAATGATCGCGGAGGGCTGTGGTTTCCGCCGCCTTGAGGATCGGACTCGACGGCGCCTCAGTTCTTCTTCGAAGGAATTCCCCTCGCTCTTCCGGGGAGTCGATCTCCTCTGCGACTTTCAGATATAGATCGTCGATGGAGTTGCAACTCGAGGCTGCGCGTTTCACTACGATGCTGGCAATCGGTCCGATACAAACGGCAAGTTCCCGGCTCATTCGTTGCAGCGTGGTGGCATCGAATCGCGCTGAACCTGCAGCCTCCAGTTTCGATGAGACTGTCGCCGCTTCCTGTTGAGGAGTGCCTGGATGCGCTGCAGCGATTGCTTCGTTGCGTTCAGCGTTTGTTCCGGCTCGACTCGAATTTCCCAACAGGCGACGCAGCGACTCCACGAGCAACTGAATGTCGGATTTCCACCGGGCATGCGTCAACTCAATGCAATTGCGAAAAGCCAGCTCCTTGAGTTCCTCAGGTAGCTGCTCCGCGGTTGGCATCTTGGCGCCACGCACCAGAACCGGAATAACAGGGATGTCACGCTTCAGGGCGGAAGCTGTCTCGATACGAACGAAATCCGCGGGATCGTTCAGGCGGCGTGCCCCGCGTTCGTCTTTCGCTTCGAGCCATTCCAAGCCGATTACCACCAGCAGCACGCCGCATTTCGTCACGCCTTCTTCAATCGCTTTACGGAAGTCGCGTCCCGCCTCGATAGCGGCGACGTCCATGAATACCGTGCCTTCGCCGAAGTGCTTGACGAGGTCATCGAACAAACGACCAGCTTCGCCTTGCGAATCACTGCGCCGATAGCTGACAAAGATGCCGCCCAACTTGCGATTCCCTATGGGACCCCAGGATCTCTTAACTGGTGCGGAGGGCAGCTTCGGTTTAGCGAGTTTACTTTAGCTAGTCTAGGCGGCATCATCGTCGTTCCACCCATTAGGCTCCCGGCTTTCTTTGGGGTTCCTGTTGTTGAACCGTAGCCCACTTCGCGTGCTCCTGCGAGACCAGCGACTCCACCCGCTCCGCCAGCATAGCGCGAGGATTGTCCACACCCGCGTACGGTCCCGCGTTCGCCAAGAAAATGTGTTTCTCGTGTTTAAGGGACTCGCACGTCGAACGATACCTGATCCAATTCTCATGATGCTGGTTTAGTTGCAGCATTCCTTCAAACAGCGTAACCAGTATGCCGAGAACGCCGGTCAAGATGACCGCACGCGGAATCCCGGACGCTGCCAGGAACGGAATCATCGCTGCGGCGGCGATCTCCGAAATTTTGAGCCGCTTGTACCATCGCATGTTGGATTTGCTGCGTACGTCGTACCAGCCGATCTGGTCCTCAAGGCGCTCGATGATAGGATCCGGAACTGAGTTCGGAATCGCTGCGTTCATGGGTGCCCATTCTAGAACTTATCAATACCAAAACAAAGCATCAATTACCTCGAAGAATGCGCGTAGACAACCTCTCGCTTAGGCGTAAAATACCTGTCGGCCGACAGTTGCACGCAATGGATGATTCACCGGATCATTCACGATGTGGCGAAAGAACCATCCGCTCGTGCTTTGCATAATACAACGCGCCATTCGTCGGATCGCTATCGGTTCCAGCGCAACCGCATTGACGATGTTCGTGGCCGCTAGATAAGACGCGTACTCACGGTCGGTCACGCCTCGGAGCAGCGAGGTTGTACTCGGGACCCGTGCTGATGCTCATCGACGAGAATTGGTACTTCCCGTAGATCACTTGGTAAAGAGTGCTTACAAAACCCCGGGCGCCGATCCTGTTAGAAATCACATGAGCAACCGCATTTATCGCCGCGTATCCGTCGCCTCGCGCTTTCTTCCAAACGCATAAGATAGCGTTGTTCAAATCGTCGTGGTCACAGTCATACGGTTCCATCGCAATCCTCCTCTCTATAGCCCTGCGAAAGGACGCTGCCCATGCGCTACTCTCAGAAGTCAAACAGCTACTTGCGCAACGCTCTCACGAGCGCCCATCTGCGCATTCCCGGAGCATATGGCACATGGATGTATGAGCAGCGGCCCGAAGAAGGCCTTGCAGTCGCGTGATCAGATTTAGCCGGCCCAAGAATGCTTTCCGAATGCACCGTAATCCGCCGCACGGGGCGAAATCTTGCGCGGCTTGCCCGGTATTGACGGCGCCAGCGGGCGCCTATTAATGTACGGTGAGACTGCGCCTTCATGAGAAAGTTGATTGCACCCCTCGCGATTCTCTTCTGCGCGGCGGCTTTTGTCCCCCCAGCAGTTGGCCGGAACACCGGGCGGCCGGCTCTTCCCGCGAAAATCTTGCAGGCCTATTCCGTTTACGTCGATTGCGTCTGCCCACGAGGATTGGCTGCCGCCCGCGAAACCGCTTTGCAGCAGCTCCGCCGCTGGGGACGCTTTCAGATTTCCGACAACCGCCGGCAAACCGATCTGGTCTTTCTCTTTTCCGGGAATCCCTATCTGGGCGATTACATCACCCGCGACGGCCCCGATGAACGCCCTGTCGTAGTTGATTTTACGATTATGACGGTCATCGACCCGCACACCGGTCAGACTCTCTGGACCGATTCAAGACGCTGGGGTAGCTGGCGCGTCAGCAGCGCCACCAAGGACTTGATCGACGAACTTCGCGCGCAA
The DNA here is from genome assembly GCA_963804635.1 of Candidatus Acidiferrales bacterium. GTDB lineage: Bacteria > Acidobacteriota > Terriglobia > Acidiferrales > UBA7541 > Acidiferrum. The sequence continues at coordinate 67,258 of CAWDRK010000035.1, read as the reverse complement.
ATCGAAGGCCAGATCGCGAACTGGACGCTGAACGACATTCTGATGTGCAGTGTCACCCCCGTCTACGCAGGCTTTGCGCAGCTCACCCAAGAACAGGCGCTTGCGAAATCCGATTTGGGCCCGCGCAAAATCACGAGCACTCCCGATCACCTCTTGTTGACCTCAGTCGACGCCCCGGCCTTTTGTAAGCGCGCCGAATTCTTGTTTGGTCCCGAGCGCCAAATCGTCGGCTTCGCCGTAGTCGCCTCACGCGCCGATGATCTGGATGTCAACGAAGTCCTTCAACGCGCCGACCGTTTCGATTTCAACGGCGGAAAATACGCCAATGGCGATCAGGTCTACTTCACGGCTAAGAGCAAAGATGGAAAAATCCTGATTCAGTTCGAAGTCGATAACCAAAGACTGGTGCTAGCCCGCGTCTCCTACTTTTACTAACAAGCGAGTCCACTGTCTGTCGTTCGTCCGCGATCGGCAAACCACGACGCCCACAATGGGACTGCTTGCCCCGTCAGAGCCGGGCCGGTTTGCTTCCTATATTGCAACATCGGTGTCTTTCAGAAGTTCGCTCAACTGGAAGCACAAGTGACCGTCGCCTCAGAAATTGGGGTGTTGGGCCAATCTCCAGGACCACATAAGGAACGAAGTCGCCGTGAGGTCAATGGCAGGCTCGGTGGTGCTGAAGGATTGCACGTTGTCCTGATAGACCGCTGTTTGCGAGGCGTCAAATGCGCCAGCGTTGCCGTTGAACTTCTTGAACGTGTCTGTTCCGTTTGCCGGACACAGGATCATGCCATCGAGCGTGCCGGAAGTGGTGTAACCTCCCGGACCCTCGGAAGCTGCGCCCCAGAGAACCGGCGTGCCTCCAGAAGTTCCATCGAGTGCCCCCGCGAGATTCGCAACCTGATGCTGAATACAATTCGGGAACGTGCTGCCGTCCCCGACGATGAACGAAGAACCCCACGGATTTGTACCCAGAATGTTGGCCAGCCATCTCTGCGCGTAGGTCTCATATCTTTCGGCCTCGGTGAGGTGGTGGGCTTCGCTGGCCATCACCGAAAGACCAGCGCCGTGCGACGTGCTATCGCCGGAACTCCATTGGTATCCGAAGCCCCAGGGATCCGTGCCGGCCTGGGTGATTGCGTCTTCCACCTGCTGCAGGAGTTGTTTGCGTATGTCGGACGACGAAATTGTCAAGCCGCCCGGATCAGCGGCCGTCTCCATTGCGCGATAAAGCTCGAAATGCGCGAGGCCGCTAACGTCGTAGAGGTTCAGCGTGTCTGCGTACCCTGCGTCGTAGATATTTGTGATGTAGTTTTTGGCATATTGCGCGGCCTGCCGCAGGTAGTCCATGGGATTGGAGTGCGGCAACCCCGGAGGAAGATTTTTGGCTCCGTCGGCGGATTGCAGCGCGAAGTAAAGTTCCGTCGCACCAAGCTCCATGTCATCTTCCCACACGTTTTCGGGATAAGCGTCAAAGGGAGCAACGGTGAGCAGGCAGTTGCGGCAAGTGCCGGAACCTACCGTCGGAGCGGGATCCGGAAAGGAAGTATCGGCGAGCTCAAAGATGTCCTCGGCGTTTTTGAGACAGCGATTGGCGAGAGAAGGATTTGTGCTGCGGTTGAGCTGGTAGCAAAGCGCAAAATCTGCCGCCAGACGGCCCGCCAAGTTCGGGCTGATGGGCGAGCCGCCCGGTCCCGCTACATACACCGGCCGATTGCAGATAAAGAATGTCGTGAACGGGTCGCAGGGCTGCGGGTCGCCTGGTTGTAGGTAGTTGTCCGCTGCCTGGGGAAGAGTCCAGATGTCGTACTCCGTGATCAGGCAATACGGAGAGGGATAGGTACCGCCGCAGTTGGCCATCGCCGAAGCCGGAGCACCTTGCCCGTAGTAATTCCACTCTTGCGTATTGTCGACCTGATAGTAGAGGGTGCGCGTCTTTTCATTCCACATTTTCAACAGCCAGTCGACGCCAAACTGAGCTTCGGCGGTGAAGTCGGACGAAGAGGGCGCTCCCGGCCCGCTAGTTCCGGCAAAAGAAATGGAGCCAGGAGGAGCGGGAGGATTCACTTGGGCGAACGCGCCCATCTGTCTCGGAAAATCGCGAATGCCAATCTGCATGAGTGCTGCCGTATAGCTGGTCGTCTCGACGTATTTCTCATAGTCGCCGGCGTCCCACCACCCTCCGGACGCATCGATATTCGCCAGCTTTGCGGAAACCAAAGGGGCTGCGGGAGGGACGTTGTTGATGAAGTCGTTAGAGTCAAGTACAGGCGTTTGGTAAACGTGAGCGTTCTCGTCCTTCAAGTGCCCTGGTCCCGTGCGCAGCGCGTTGCGAACAAATTTCGCGCCATCGCGTTCCGTTTCATAGAAAAAAAGCGTGTTCAGCAGCAAGCCGGAGTACAGCACCTCCGGACAATCCACGGCGAAACGCGGTGAATCCACCGCCACTGGACCGGACACCGAAATCTTGTAGAGGCCACTCTCCGGTACGGAGAAGTCGAGCGCGTACACGTCGTACGTCACCGTCTTACTGTGGCTCCAGGCACCAAGCAAGCTACCGACGTGTCCCGAAAATACACTGGCGCCCTTCAAGTTTAATACCTTGAAAGTCGCGTCGGTTTCCGCCTCGCTGGACATCAGATACGCACGAAATGGCGCCTCAGCGATTTCGTAGCCAACCTGACTGACGCGCACGTGCGCCGACTGCGCTCGCGCGGCAGAAGACCACGCAAGCACTGCGGTCAACATGATCCCGAGTGAAACAAGTCGCATTGGCATCGAAAGGCGGGCGCTGGAAGGCAACATAACTTCCTCCTTGCCGCGGGGATCGCCTGTATTAAATCCATTTAATACAGCAGGGGCACATACTGCTCCTTTGCTTCCGGGGTGTCAAGCGAAGAACCAGGAATCATCGCGAATCAACCGGCCGGTGAACCCAGAGGCTACGATCTGTTCCTTCGCGATTGTCGGTCAACCGGCAACACAGTAGAATTGCCAAGCTTCACTGCCGCCAAGTTGCACGATTCTAAAATGCGGTGGGAAAGCAACGTTCGCAAAAATGCTTTTCAAAATAGCGTCCTCTCGCCACGGACTTCGCTGAGTTTCTGCTGGAACGCGCCCGCGACGCTGCAGCCGCGCCGTAGTCTCACAAGGGCAGGAATCGCTGCTGTTTGTTGCGTAGGCTTTGCAGGCCTGATGAAAACTGGAGCTCTGCAAGCGCCGCAGCTGAGGCGCAAATGACGCTGGAATTCCTGGAGGTGCCGCAGTGCAACCAGTCTCCCGACGCCATTTTGTGCAAGGGTTGAGCAGCTTGCTTTTGCTGCCGCTGTTGCGCGCGGAAGAGCCGGAAATCGTTTTGTATAACGGAAACATCTGGACGCAGGATGAAGCCCAGCCGCGAGCTCAGGCCGTGGCGATTAGCGGTGGCAGGCTTTTGGCCGCGGGTTCGAACGACGACGTGCTTCCCATGGCTACCGCACGCACACGCAAGATCGACCTCGCGTTCAAGTGTGTGCTTCCCGGTTTCAACGACGCGCACGCCCATCCTGTGGAGTCGGGCGTCGAACATCTGCACAAAGTGGCCTGCGACACGGACTCCATCGAAAAAATAAAAGCTGCTTTGCACCGGCGCGCGATGCAAACCCCGCCGCGAGATTGGGTGCTTGGATTTTTGTACGACGACGGGAAAACCCCGCGCCCTATCAACCGGCATGATCTGGATGAGGCAGTGCCCGATCACCCGGTGTTCGTGCACCATCGCGGCGGCCACACCGCCTTCGTGAATTCCATGGCGCTGCAATTGGCGCACCTCAACGACCAAACACCCGATCCGGCCGGTGGCCGCTTCGAGCGCGACTCCGCGGGTCACCTCACCGGTTTCGTAGGCGATGCCGGGATGCAGCCCTTTCTCAATCTCATTCCGAACAAGAGCACGCGCGAGGACTATCGCCAAGCCGCCACGTTGATCTCCAAGCTCTTTACCAGCAAGGGAATCACCTCCGCGTGCGATGCCGATGCCACGCCTGAGGACGTGCAGGGGTACCAGGACGCGCGGGATGCCGGCGAACTCCGGGTGCGCGCGTATTGTCACGTCTCTGCCCATTCGCTCGATCACTTTATGGCTGCCGGGATTCATACTGGGTTCGGCGACGAATGGGTGCGCATCGGCGGCGTAAAGATGTACGCGGATGGCTCCATCTCGGAACGAACGGCGTGGCTCTCTCAGCCCTACATCGGGATACCAAATAACTATGTTGGCTTGCAGCTTTTCAGCCGCGAGCAGCTTTACGAAATCGGGCGCAAGGCGCACGCCGCAGGATGGCAACTGGCCACCCACGCCAACGGCGACCTGGCCATAGACCGCATCCTGGGAGTCTACGAGCAAATTCACAAGGAACTTCCAAAAAAAGATCCGCGCTTCCGCATCGAGCATTGCACCTTGCCTACCGATGCGCTGATCAAACGCATGCGAACGCTGCAGGTTATTCCCGCGCCCTTTTCCAGTTACGTCTACTTTCACGGCGATGTCATGCATTTCTACGGTCCGGAGCGGACTCAACACATGTTCCCCATGCGGAGTTTTCTTGACGCCGGATTGCGCCCAACGGATTCATCTGATTACACGGCCAGCCCTGCAGATCCCCTGATGTGGCTGCAATCACAACTCACCCGCACGGACATGAAGGGCAACGTCTGGGGTGCAAATCAGCGTATCTCGTTGCAAGAGGCTATACGTTGCGGCACGGTCCATGGCGCGTATGCCGCCTTCGAGGAAGGTGTGAAGGGCTCCCTTCAGGCGGGACAACTCGCAGACCTGGTGGTGCTCGCGCAAGATCCATTCAAGGCTGATCCATCCGAACTGGCCAAGATCCAGGTGGAGCGCACCATGGTTGGCGGAATCTGGAAATATGAATCCTGACCGCTTTTACCCAATTCTCGTCGTTCCTCGCTTGCAGTTGACGCAACGACTGCCGGCGTGTCGCCGGTAACTGGAAAACGATCGGGGAGTTGCCAGAATCTAATCCGGACGAAGAATGCATCCCTATCCTTCATGAAACCGCCCTGCGACGAAGCCGTGGTCCGATCGGTCAACGCTGATGTTCCATGCACAGCACAAGCCGGACGCTGGATCCTGGCAGCGACAATTCTCGGTTCCAGCATGGCCTTTATCGACAGCACCGTCGTCAATGTCGCTTTACCGGCGCTGCAAGCGAGCCTGCACGCAACCGTCGTCGGTGTGCAATGGGTTGTCGAGTCTTATGGATTGTTCCTGGGCGCACTGATTCTGGTCGGGGGGTCCCTCGGCGACTTGCTTGGCCGCCGGTCGATGTTCCTGGCTGGCGTAGGGGTTTTCGCGGCGGCGTCTGTCGCTTGTGGTTTGGCCACCAGCATACAGCAACTCGTGATTGCACGAAGTGTTCAGGGCATAGGAGCTGCCTTTCTCGTGCCAGGCAGCCTATCGATCATCAGCGCCTGTTATGACCAGAAAACCCGGGGCCAAGCGATCGGTAGCTGGTCGGGCTTCACTTCGATCACCACAGCAGTGGGGCCGCTTCTGGGCGGCTGGCTTATTCAGCATGCCTCCTGGCGCTGGGCGTTCCTTATCAATGTTCCGATTGCGGCCGCCGTGATCGCAATTTCGCTATGGCATATTCCCGAAAGCCGGAGCGCCACTGCAAAACATGTAGATTGCTTGGGAGCGCTGTTGGCAACTCTCGGATTAGGTGGCGTGGTCCTTGGGTTCATCGAGTCTGTCAGTTTCGGTTGGCGCCATCCTCTGGTTTTCGGAAGCCTGAGTGCCGGCTTCGCCGGTCTGATTGCTTTCCTGTTCGTTGAGGCCAGGGCCAGCTCGCCCATGGTCCCGCCAACGCTATTTCGGTCTCGCACTTTTAGTGGCGCGAACTTGCTCACTGTATTTCTCTACGCCGCTCTGGGAATCTTCTTTTTCTTGTTCCCGATGAACCTTATCCAGGCGCAGGGGTACTCGACAACTGCGACCGGTGCTGCCGCGCTCCCCCTGATTCTGCTGATGTTCTCACTTTCGCGCTGGTCTGGCGGACTGGTGGCGCGTTACGGGCCGAGAGCCCCGCTGGTCATCGGGCCGCTGATTGCGGCAACAGGCTTCGTTCTGTTCGCGGTGGCCGGTGTGGAAGCTAGTTATTGGAAAGCATTCTTCCCGGCGTTCATTGTTCTTGGTTTGGGAATGGCAATTAGCATAGCCCCGCTCACCACCGTGGTTATGAGCTCAGTAGGGCAGGACCGTGCCGGCACCGCCTCGGGCATCAACAACGCAGTTGCCCGGGTTGCGGGGGTACTTGCCGTTGCAGTCCTCGGGATCGTCATGGTGAAAGTATTCAGTTCCAGCTTGAATCGCAGCTTGACGGGCGTAGTGCTTCCGCCCGGTGTTCTCCAGTACATTCGGTCGAACCAGATCAAGCTAGCCGGCCTTGACCTACCGCACGGCCTGGACTCTGACGTGGCTACGCTGATCCACGCTTCCATTTCCCATGCGTTTGTTTTTGGATTCCGAACTGTAATGTTGATCTGTGCAGGTCTGTCTTTGGCAAGTGCTGCAGTTGCATCGCTAATGATCCCTGCTAGAACGGAGTAGATGAACGCTGCTAACAATAGGTGGCACAAGGTGGGAACATCTGGGGGATTCCGATGTATCCTTCTAGGGTTCAGGGAGTGCGGCTGTGGGATCTTCGTTACGCCGCGAAACGAGAATTTCAATGAGGAGACCTGGGGCCAGTCTTGTAGCTGTTTATATTTTCTTAGTTGCAGCGCTCATAGCGTCGTGTGCGAAGCCCTACCACCAGGAAAACGAACGCTACGTGTTTGTGGCCACGAATATTAACCTGCCCTACTGGCAAGAAGCGCAAGCAGGGTTTTTGGACGCGGCCAAAGCTCTTGGGGTAAAAGGTGAACTTGTTGGCCCCACGGCGTACGCCCCAAACGCGGAACTAGTGATGTTTCGCCAGATCGTGGACGAGCACCCCGCCGGAATCTGCCTCTCTGCAGCGCGGCCTGAGATTTTCCAGACGGAGATTGACAAGGCAGTGGCGCAGGGCATCCCGGTCATCTGCGTCGATGCGGATGTGCCGGATTCCAGGCGCGTACTGTACATCGGAACGGATAACGTTAAGGCGGGTCGCGAGAGCCTGAAACAGATGGCGGCGCTCATTCGGGATCATGGAACCATTGCGGTCATCACCATTCCGGGACAGCGTAACCTCGATGATCGCGTGGCCGGCGTGGCGGACGCCCTAAAGAATTTTCCTGCTATCAAGCTGACAAGAATATTGGACGACAAGGGCAATGTGGAAAGTGCGTCCGACCAGGTTGCCGAGCTAATTCAGAAGAAAGAAAAACTAGACGGGATTATTTGCTTGGAGGCGGCAGGCGGTTCCGGCGCTGCCGGAGCGCTGCATGGCCTGCACATGGAAGGTCAGCTGCCGATTGTGGCTTTCGACGACGATCCGGAGGCACTTGATTGGATCGACGTCGGCGCAATCTCGGCCACGATCACGCAAAAGCCATACGTCATGAGTTACTACGGGCTAGAGTTTCTCGACGACCTGCACCACAACGCCGTTCACCAATTCAAAGACTGGCATACCGCCCTCGCCCCGCCCATGCCTACATTGGTCGATACTGGCATCGTGGTTGTGGACAAGAATAATCTCAAGCGGTATCGCGAGGCACTAGCCGAGCACCCCAAGCCGTTGTAGAGATTATATTCTCCGCCGCCTCTCAAGACTGACGGGTCGCGACGATCTAGCCTCGTGGTCGGATGGATATTCCACAGCGGTGAACGCTGGCCTCGTATTCCGTTCTATAATCTCGTCCAACCATGCCCCTCGCTCCAGGTACTAAGCTCGGTCCGTACGAAATACTATCTCCCTTAGGCGCGGGTGGTATTTGTGAAGTCTACCGCGCTCGCGGCCATCGCTCTACTCTCCGGGCGTTCGGCCCTCCTGGCCGCACGCTTACTTACGGCCATGCTCATCGGCTTCGGCCTGTTGGTATGGCAGCCCGCGCCTTTCGCCGATCCACATAAAATGATCAATTAGGCCGGCAATGCGCAGAATTTGGCGACAACCGGTGCGGCGTGGATTGGCGCCGATTTTCTCAGCCAAAAGCGCTCCACCTCGGTAGGCACTTGACCAGTCGCCGCTTCTACCCGGATTTCGCGTCGGGGTGGTGGGGGGTCCAGTCTTTCGGCGGGAAGGCCACGCGCCAGAACGACGGATTGGGCAACAGGAACTCCACTCCCACTTGAGTTTGCTCACCCGGGAACCTGTCGACGTGGACCACAATACACTCCATCGCCGCCTTCGTCTGGACGTTCAACAGGGTGAATCGCTGCCCTCGGTACGCCGGCCCCGCGACGACAATCAATGCTCCATGGCCACTGATCGACAAAGTGTGAGTCTCTTCTTCAAAGGGCAACCCAGCACCGGCCTGACCTGCGACTCGCACCGGGATTTTCATCAGGACCCGCTGACTCCTGCGGCGATTGTCCGCGAGCCACGAGGTTTCGCGAGACTCGGCAATCCATATGTTCAATGTCCCGACCTGTTCCGACTCCATGTCGGTAAACGTCAGACCCATGCCTTTGCCCGGCTGGTTGTAGACGACTCTAGCGCGGGCCTTGAACGATTTTGCGCCCTTGGTGATGCAAATATCCGTGGCTGTTCCTAGAGCGAGTGGTCTATCCGTGTCCACGTAACAGCCTTGCTGGCCTAAATCTCGCACCCGCGTCTTGAACCGCTCGCCAGGCTCGGCTGCGACGACCTCGACGGCCGCGCTAAAGGCATATCGTGGATGCGCGCGCCTGTCGGCCCCGGCTGGCGCCGCGGAATCCGGGAGAAGTTTTCTTGTATCAGCGGATATCGCGACAGGACTTGCGGGATTCTCGGTTTCCTCGCGAATCTCCTCGGGACCCGCGGAGTTTTCGATTTCCACCCGTATCTCGTCGCGACGCGCAGGCTCCGCGCCCTCTCCGTAGCTCACGACCTGCTGCGCTGGCCTCGAGTCTTGTCTGAGCTTCCGCTTTCGCTTGCGACGCTTCATGGCTATAAAACTCAGGACTTAACCTGCAATCGAACCGGCATTCACTGAGATCAACGATGAGACAACACATAGGCAACGGCCGGTAACAAGCCGCACACGGTCAAGAAATTTAAAATCAACGCTTGATTTGAAACATCCACGACCCGATCAAGAACCGCTCCAATCGGCGATTTGTCGTCATTCCGGTCCACCTGCTGGGTTGCGAGCAGCGTCTGCACGGACCCGTGGAATCGTGCCATCGTGCGCAGCAGTCGGAGCTCCCAAAAAGATAGAAAAGGCGATCCATCCGATTACACAGACCCAAATATCCGACCATGCCATCACTACGATAATCGCAGAAAAAGCAAATACCACAATCATCGCGATCATGCTCCATAGAAATTCACGATTCCGCATGGGCAGGCGCAAATACAGCTCGAAGCCGCTTGTCGATTTGGTGACACCGAAAGACCGCATCGTACGCGGTGGCAACCTCCTTCGGAGCTGCCCTTCGCCTATTTAAGCACGACCCGTAGTGTCCGTCTCAATGAGTGGAGCGTAGCTGTACTCGCGGAGTTACGACTCCGCAAGCCGCGTACCGGAATGAACTTTACCGGTGATCGCGCTTATCAGGAGTTGGTCAAGAGGGGAAAGCGCAGCAGCCTCCGAATCTCCGGTCGTCATGCCAGCAGAGTTTATCGTCGAGGGAGCCGACATTGTTATGCAATCATCTTCGTGCTGGGAGCTTGTCAGATGGAATCAGAAGGCCGGTCGGCCGCGGGATGCGATACGCTCCAATGTTCGACGTGCTCAAGGCAAATGCAGTCTCCGGGAACGGCGCGAATCAGGTCTCGGGACACCGCGCACGACCACAAATTCCTTTCGGTTATCTGAAATCAGTTTCGATCTCCAAAACCGTGTAGGTTGCCGCACTTCGCGCATTGTGTCGGTGGCTCAGCGTTGTCCACGTTGTGCTTTACAGGCGGCAAAGCCTGCAAGTACGCGAATATGGCCTTTAGGTCTACGTCTGTTAGATTGCGATAGAAATGCCACGGCATTGCTGAAAACAGTTCGCGAACTCCCACTCTTCCTGTTTTCATTACTTTCAGGAATAGCTCCTCATTGTAGTAACCAATGCCCGACGGGTCAGGAGTCAGGTTGGAACTGGCGGCCGCCTGCTCTCCGTGACGAAAAACCTTCCCGCCGGCAAAATCCAGTCTAGGTATAAAACCCTCTTCATTGGACGGCGTGTGGCAAGTCTCGCAGCCGGCAAGCCTTGCCAGATGTGCTCCCCGCGTGATCGTGCTGGATAATTTGGTAAGGCGAATCCCATCCATGGCGATTGTTGGTGGATGTTTTCCCGGAACGTACTTGGTCATCTCAGGCAACGGATTTCTGACAGCTGGAATTGAGCGAAGGTACAGCACGATGGAATGTACTTCGTCGTCGCTCAAGCTGCGAAAATAGCGCGACGGCATCTCGGGATTCAACAATTCTCCCTTCTTCCCTATGCCTTCCCTGATCGCTCTGACAATTTCCTCGTCACTCCACTCACCGATTCCCGTAGCCGCGTCCGGGGTTATGTTGGGAGCAACTATTTGGTTTGCGCTGCCTTCACCCCACAAGATCCGTCCGCTACCCGCTCGCCCCGGAGGTATGGGCCAGCCCGGTTTTGAAAAGTCACGCTCCGAATGGCACTCGAAGCATATCGTCACCGACTCCACCAGGTACTTCCCCTGCTCCAGGCTGTCACTGCGATTCGATCCTCTCGCAGCATTCGTGACGATGGTCCGCGGGATGAAGACCGCCGCTGCGATAGCAATCAAAAGAAAAGCGACTGTTCGTTTCGTGTCCCTCGGCATTCCGCGAAAACCTCATTCATCTTGAGTTCGAACTCAGAAGAAAAGGAGGCGCTCCGCGATTATTCTTCAGAACGCTGCAGCGGCCGAACTCATGATGAGTGTAATTCAAGTTCCCACATGCATCGAGACCGGCGGGCCTGCCAGTTATCCATCCCCGTGAATTCGTGAACTAGGGAACCGTAATCACAACTTTCCCCACCTGCGCATTCGATTCGAGATATTTGTAAGCCTCCACGGTCTGCGCGAACGGAAATACCTTCGCGATCTTCGGATGGAACCGCCCGTCCGCCAATCGGTCGTAGACATACTTCTTCGCCGCTGGCAGTTTCGCCGGGTCGCGCGTGACTTCCATCAACGAATAGCCACGAATGCATAGCCCCTTGGGAAGCGCCGAAAATAGCGGGAACGGTGTGGGTTGCATCGAAAGCAAGCCATACTCAAAGATAGTTCCGCCGATTGCAGCAGCCACGGCCAACTTTTCCAGCAATGGCCCACCAACCGGATCGAAGGTCACGCGCGCGCCTTTACCGCCGGTGATCTCCTTCACACGCGCCACGATGTTCTCTTCCTCCGTGACGACAACGTGATTCGCGCCCAGAAACAGCAACTCTGCTTTCTTATTGCTCTTACGCGTCGTCGCAACGGAAACAGCGCCCTCGGCCTTGGCAATCTCGATCGCGGCAAGCCCCACACTGCTTGACGCCGCCGTAATCACCACAAAATCGCCTTTTGTGACATGCGCAATCGCAATCAACGCCCCATACGCCGTCATATACTGCATCCAGATTGCTGCGCCTTCTGCCGGTGACAGGTTCGCAGGATACTCACTCACCGCCGCAGCCGGAGCAATCACCTCTTCGCCCAGCATGACGTAGTCGTTCATAGAGAACGAGGGAATCGTCGACACCCGCTTGCCGATCCAGCTCTTGTCCACGTCGGCGCCGACCGCTTCCACCACGCCCGCCGCTTCATAGCCAAGACCACCAGGGAGCCTTGGATGTTCGACGTACTGGTCGTGCATGAACAGCAATTCCGCACGGTTCAACCCTACCGCCTGCACCTTTAGCCGCACCTCTCCCTTACCCGGCAGCTTTAGCGGCTCCTCTTCGATCCGCAAAACCTCGGGTCCCCCAACCTCATGAAAACGAACAATTTTGGGCATATGCGTCTTCCCTCCGAACGTCAGAAGGCCAATTGGTCATGGGGGTTCAGTCGGAATGTACGACTTTCGGCGCTATTCCGGCAGATGAGCCTGGCCCGTGATCGTGAGGTTCGTCTCCACAACCGGCGCGCCCGTTCCCGGCTGTCCTCCGCCGACAGAGAGTTTGTACGATCCTGGAGCGATGATGCGATCGCCTGCTTCGTTGACGTGGCTCAGGTCACGCGGGTTCAGTGGCACGTGCACGTGTGCCGTTTCCCCGGCCGGGACGTGCACTCGCGTGAAGCCGCAAAGCGCGCGGATCGGCGCACCGGCCAGCTTGGGATAATTCAAGTAAAGCTCCACGATCTCGTCGCCATCGCGCGCGCTGGTGTTTTTCACATCTGCATCCACATTCAACGGATCCCCAGCGTGCAAATTGTTGGCCGAGAGTTTCACGTTGCTGTATTCGAATTTCGAATAGCTCAGCCCATAACCGAACGGATACAGCGGCGTGCCTTTGAAATAGCGGTACGTGCGGTTCGCCATTGAATAGTCCTCAAACGCCGGAAGCTGCGACACACCCGTATAGAACGTGACTGGCAGACGGCCCGCGGGATTATTCTCGCCCGCAAGCGTCTGCGCGATGGCCACGCCGCCTTCCTCCCCCGAGTACCACGCTTCCAGAATTGCGTTGGCGTGTTCCTTCACCCAATTCACGCTCAACGCGCTGCCATTCATCAGCACCACAACCAGCGGTTTGCCTGCGGTGGCCACGCTTTCCAGCAAATCCTGCTCGGGCTTCGGCAGGTCCAGGCTAGTGCGATCGCCGCCTTTGAAACCTTCCTCGCTCACGGGCATCTCCTCGCCTTCGAGTTCACTGGTGATGCCGACCACCGCCACCACTACATCCGCTTCCTTCGCTGCGTCAAGCGCTTCCGGTGACGGGCGCCGATCGATCCTGTTCCACACCAACTGCCCTGGCTCTGTCGCACCCCCAGATCTCTGGTACTCCACTTTCAACGCGTACGCCTTACCTTGCGCAAGGTGCGCGCGCCCCACCTTCGCTTCCACGCCGTTGGTGTGGTACGCCAGCACCACCGTTTTGCCATCCAGCGATACGCGGAAGAACCCATCACCTTTCAATCCAAGATCGTATTCGCCGGTCTCCTTGGCCGTAAACGTCGCTTCCCAACTCACGATCACCGCGTCGCTCTTGGCAACTTCCGGCGGCAATGCCGAGGCAGCAACGCCTATGCCCGGTTCCATTCGCGTCACGAGAGGCGTCGGCTTCGTCGCTGACGGCCCAAACGCGAACTTATTCTTCATCGAGTAGTAGCTGGCTCGCACGCCGGGCTTGCCATCCGTGGTCAACAGGTCGGCTGGAACCGGCGACATCTCCTTGCTCAAGAATTGCGTGCCCGGCACAAAGCGAATCTGCGCCCCGCGAAACTCCGCACGCATCCCCTCCAGAGCCGACACGGAATGCGTAGGAATCCCATTGTAGTTGCCAAGCAAAACATTGGTTTGATCGGCCAGCGGCCCAATCACGGCTATCTTCACGCCCGAAGTCTTCAGTGGCAGAACTCCGTCATTCTTCAGCAGCACCATCGACTCATTGGCCAGTTTGCGAGCCAGCGCGCGATTCTGCGGCCCATCCAGGAGCGACTCATCAATCTTCGTGAACGGCACCAGCTCCGGCGGATCGAACATTCCCAGCTTCATCCGCGCGGTGAACAAACGCTTCAGCGCCACGTCGATTTCGCTCTCCTTCAAGTAGCCTTTCTTGACCGCTTCCAGATAGGCAACGTAGTCGTGGTTGTCCGTGACTTTGTCGACAAAGTCGATGCACTCGTTGTCCATCCCCAGTTTCAGGCTGATCGCTGAGGCTTGCGGTTGCGTTGGCTTGAAGTGATGGCCGTCGAAGATGTTCTGCACCGCGCCGCAATCTGAAACCACGTAACCCTGAAACTTCCACTTGTCTCGCAACTGGTCGACCAGCAGAAACTCGTTCGCGCAAGCCGGTTGTCCGTTGATGCTGTTGTACGCGCACATCACGGATCCCGCTTTGCCTTCCGTCACCGTTGCGCGAAACGCCGGCAGGTACGTGTCCTCCTCATCGTGCTTGCTCACTTTCACGTCGGCGGTGTGCCGCGTGGGCTCTGGTCCGCTGTGTACCGCGTAATGCTTCGGCGTAGAAATCGTGCGGTAGAAGCGCGGGTCGTCGCCCTGCATCCCGGTCACAAACGCCACGCCCAGGCGCGCCGTCAGAAACGGGTCTTCGCCATAGGTCTCCTGGCCGCGGCCCCAGCGCGGATCGCGGAAGATGTTGATGTTCGGCGCCCAGAAATCCAGTCCCTCAAAAATGTTGCTGTGCCCCGCGCGGACATCCTGCGCGTGCTTGATGCGCGCTTCGGTGCTGATGGCGATAGCCATTTCGTGTATCGCTAGCGCGTCGAACATAGAGGCTAGCCCAATCGGCTCAGGAAACTCCGTCGTTCCATTCACCGCCACGCCGTGCAGTGACTCGCTCCACCAGTCGTAGGCAGGCACCTGCAGCCGTGGTATCGCGCGCGCCTGATTCACCAACTGCGACGCTTTCTCCTCCAGCGTCATCCGCGAGACCAGATCATTCACCCGCTGATCGATAGGAAGCGATGGATTCAGATAGGGAGCATTGGACGCAGGCGCGGCATTTTGCGCCAGCAGTGGCGAACCTCCCGCGACAAATCCCGAAATCACAACAACGACAAACATGAGTCGTTTCGTAAACGGCGGCATCCGATCTCTCCTCTGGCACAAGAATCTTGAGACGGAAAACTTCCGAACCATCAGCTTGGCGAGCGTGTTCGTTAACTGAGTCTACATCAATCGCAGCTGCTGGCTCTTTTCTTTGTGGCGGCTTCATTTTTACCCCGATCCGCGGGAGCCACCCTGCGCTCCGACGGGCCCTTTCTCCAGCGCAAGTTGCTAACCGGGAACCGGCCCTGGCTCCCTGCATTCACGTCATTAAAACGTTTCAGTGCAGGGTTTCCGAATCCGGGATACAATAAATCCGCGCGAGACGAGTAATCGGACTCCGGGACCATTCGGCTCATCAGGAAACAATCCGACCAGCCCCCATGCCTGGCCTCCGAGGAACGCCACGAGCCTTTGCTTCCGCATTTTTCACCAGCGAGGAGGATGCTATGCCTGCGTCCACAATATCGGCAAAAATGAAAGTTTCTTTTTACGGCCACGCCCGTCAATACCACAGCATCAAACGCGAAATCGACGACGCCTTCCATTCCGTCATGGAAAGCGAGGCTTACGTTATGGGCCCCGCTCTCGCTCGCTTTGAAAAGGAGCTGGCCCAGTATTTTGCCATGAAGCATGCCGTCGGCCTGAACTCCGGCACCGACGCTCTTTGGCTCGCCTTTTTCGCCCTTGGCATGCAGCCCGGCGACGAAGTGATCACCACCGCCAACACTTTTTTCGCCACCGCCGAAGCCATCTGGATTGCCGGCGGCAAAGCTGTCTTCGTCGATTCCGACCCGGTCACCAACAATATCGATCCCACGAAGATCGAAGCCGCCATCACGCCGCGCACCGTCGGCATCGTACCCGTGCATCTGTACGGCCATTGCGCCGACATGAAGGCCGTCAGCGCCATCGCCAAAAAGCACAAGCTCTGGGTCGTTGAAGATAACGCCCAGTCCATCGACGCTCACGGCGGCAGCTTCAAGCAGGGCGAACTCAGCGACGCGGTTTGCACCAGCTTCATCATCCAGAAAAACCTCGGCACCTTTGGCGACGGTGGCGCCCTCATCACCAATCGCCCCGACATCGAACTAGCCGTTCGCCGCATGCGCAATCACGGATCCCTGAAACGCTCGGTGCACTCCTTCGGTTTCAATAGCCGCCTTGATGATCTTCACGCCGCGTTCCTCAGCGTCAAACTCAAGCACATCGGCAAGTGGACTGATCAGCGCCGCACCTGGGCCAAGCGCTACACCGACGGCCTCAAGGGCAACAGCTTCCGCCTTCCCTCGGAATTGCCCGGCTACCGTCATGTCTACCATCTCTATGTCATCGAACATCACAAGCGCGATCATCTCACTCAGTTCCTCGTCGATCATGGTATTGACGCCAAGCAGCACTATCCCATCGCCATTCACCAGCAAGAGGGATATCCCTGGGGCAAACTCGCTGACCTGAAGCCCCACGTGCCCAATGCTGAGCGCAACGCCGCGCAATGCGTTTCTTTGCCCATGTTCCCCGAACTTACCGCCGAAGAAGTCGACTACACCATTGCCAAACTCAAAGAATGGGACGCGCAGTTCGGTTGGTAAATGCAACGTAACGCACACCAGGAGCGATCGCTGTGAGCGCTAAAAAAGTCTATAAGGTTTTGGTTGTCGGAGCAGGCAAGCGCGGCAAGCACCACGCCCAGGCTTTCAAAAATAATCCACGCTTTGAACTTGCCGGACTTTCCGATGTCAGCCCGGAACCATTGGCCAAGGCCGCCGCCGAACTCGGTGTCCAGAAAACCTCGCTGCAGCCTCTCGCTCTCGCTAAAGAAATCCAGCCGGATGTTTTCTGCTTCTGCACGCCTCCTGCAATCCGTTTGGGGCTGATCAAAACGGGCATCGCGTGCGGCGCAAAGCTGATCGCCTACGAGAAGCCCATGGCCCTTTCCATGAACGAGGCCATCGAAATTCGCAAGCTCGTCAACGACGCGGGCGTCAAAACCGTTGTCTCCCACCAGCACCGCTACGACCAGCACTATCAGAAGGTCAAGGAAATCATCGAAAGCGGCGCGCTCGGCCGCGTGCACACCATCCATGCGCACTCGGCAGGTTGGTTCCTTCATCTTTTCACTCATCTGCTCGAATACATGCGCTGGTACAACAATTACGCGCCCGCTGAATGGGTGATGGGCCAGGCTGCCGGGCGCGGTAAATTCTCCGACCTTCACTGTTCTCCGGATTACATTGCGGGATTTATTCAATTCGCCAACGGTGTCCGCGGCATCATTGAATGTGGTGCGGGCGCCCCGGATGTTCCCGAAGTCGATTATTGGTGGCGCAAAAACAAAATCGGCGTGTTCGGCGCCGAAGGTTTCGCCGAAGTCCTCACCGGCGGCGGCTGGAGAGCTGTCACTAAACAAGGAGCAACTTCCGGCACCGGCTGCATGAACTACGACGTCGAAATGCCCCCCTACGTCGAAGACATGGCTCGCTGGCTCGACGACGACAAGCAGGTCCATCCCTGCAATGGCGAACGTGCTTACGAAGGATTCGAGATCACCATGGCGATGCTGCGGTCCGTCGTCGAGCGCGGTCAGATTGCGTTGCCTCTGGCCGCCGGCGAACCCGAAATCGAAGCCCTGAAAAAGGTGTTGCCTGATCGGCCCGTTCTGGTCTCCTTCGACGGGAATCGCAAGGAGTACAATGTCGAATCCACGGCCCTCAGCAACGCCTTGACCGGGCACTGAAACGCGCACTCGCCATCTCTCTTGACTTCTCTTGGCGTCCCAGTGACGAGGATCATTGCCGGAATTTTATGGCGTTGCTAGGATGAACCTCACTATGGCCCAAACTTCTCTTCCCCGTACCCTCCTTGCTCTGTTGCGTCCGCGCCTTTCTCGCATGCTCGAGAGCCTGCGCCAGCTCACTCTCATTGAATCACCCAGTCTCGAAAAAGAGCCCGCCGATCGCTGCTGCAATCACCTCGCCGATGAGTGGATGCTCCGCGGCGGCACCGTTCAGATACTCAAGCAGCGGCATCGCGGCGATCATCTCCGCATTTCCTGGTCTCCCGATACTCTGCGCACCAGTTCGCAATTGCTGGTCCTCGGCCATTACGACACCGTCTATCCTTCTCGCACACTTGCCCAGATGCCGTTCCGCATCGTTGGCAATAAAGCTTACGGCCCCGGCACCTTCGACATGAAAGCCGGTATCGTCCAGGCTCTTTATGCTCTCGAAGCTTTGCAGCAGACGAAAGTTCCGCTTCGCAAGCGGCTGGTTTTCCTGTGGACTTCCGATGAAGAAATCGGCAGTGAGTCTTCACGCCAGATTCTCGAAACGGAAGCGAAGCGCAGCGACGCCGTTTTTGTTCTTGAGCCGTCGCTCGGACCGCGTGGCATGGTCAAGACTTCCCGCAAGGGCGTCGGTGAGGTCAAGCTCCTCGTTCATGGGCGCTCCGCTCATGCCGGCCTGGATCCCGACCGGGGCATCAACGCCATTCACGAACTAGCCGCGCAAATCGCTCGCATTGAAAAATGGAACGATCCCCGTCACGGCGTTACCGTCAATGCCGACCTCGTCGATGGCGGCACGCGCACCAACGTAATTCCCGACAGCGCCAAAGTTAATTTCGATCTTCGCGCCTGGCGTCACGCCGATATGCACGCCCTGGAAAAGAGATTCCGCACTCTGGAACCCATTCGACGCGGCGCCAAACTGGAACTGCGCGGCGGCTTCGATCGCCCTCCGCTCGAACGCAAGCACAGCGCCGAACTCTACACTCGCGCCAAATCTCTCGCCAAACAAATGGGCTTTGCCCTCGGCGAGGCTGCGGCTGGCGGCGCATCCGATGGCAATTTCACCGCCGCCCTCGGCGTTCCCACCCTTGACGGCTTCGGCGCCGTCGGCGAAGGCGCTCACTCCGCCCACGAACATGTGCTATTCAAGACCATGCCCCAGCGCGCTGCCCTCCTGGCCGCCATTCTGGCCAGCTCTTAAGTGGCGCGGTACAACTCACTCCTTCAGGCGTGCGGCTGTTGGCTCAGTTGTGCGCACGCTACTCTCTTGTGTAGCTGCCGCTTTCTGAGGGCGTCCGCTCCTAGGTACCTCTTTAGGGGGTCGGAGCTTCAACTGCGACATTGCATCTCAGGCGAGAATGGGGCTTCAGCCCCCTGAAGACTCCGGTTCTATGACCACCTTACCTGCCATAATTCTTCTTCAGATATTGTTCCGTCGCCTTCATCAATTCCCCATAATCATCCCGCAACACTTCTTTCAGCGCTGCTTCCGTCTCACTCCCCGCCGCAAGCCGGTCCAGGATTCTCTCCATATCGCCCATGCCCTGTGTCTCTACGATGTACTCCACATTGGCCAGCGACCAGGCATACGAATACCGCGCCACGTCTCCCGACAAGCCCATCCACGATCCTTCCAGCCGTCCCAGCGGCGCCGCCTGCCCCGCATCATAAATTTGCATGAGCACCGCCGCGTTTTCATCGCTGCGTTTCCCTTCCATCCATTGCGCCATGCCTTCCTGGATCCACGTCGGCGCCCGCCCGTGCGTTTTCTGCTGAATAAAACTGTGCGTCAACTCATGCCGTAGTACCCGCGAAAATTCGGAATCCACCCCGCTCAGTCCTTGCACCGGTACGCGAATTCTTCCATCGTTCAGCGCTCCCACCCAGCCCGGTGCTCGCGTGATGTCGGCAAAGCTCTGCTGTGTATACAAAATCACGCCGATCGGTTCCGGCGGCGAATAGTTCAATTGCGATTCGATCTGCTCATAGTGCCCTTCCAACGATCGCAGCACTTCCCGCGCCAGCGCCGGTGCAGCCGCGCCGTTGTACTTCAGCTGAAAATGCGCGCTCTCGTTTTCTTTGTAGTTCTCTTCCTCCTGTTTGTCGCGCTGCGCCTTCTCGAGCGCCGCCAGTGTGTCCGCATCAGGCCGCAGTTCCAGGGCTTTTTTCCATTCCGCCACGGCCTGCTCGGGCCGGTTCATTCCCGAGTACGCCCATCCCGCCAACTTGTAGACGTCCGCGTTTTTCGGGGCCATCCTCTTGGCGCGCTCCAGATAGTCCAGCGATTGCTTGAATTCGCTCCGCCGCAAATGCAGATAAGCCATGCTCATCAGGAACGTTACCTGTTCCGGCTGATACTTCAGCGCCGTTTGCTCGTCGCTTAGCGCGTGCTCCATGTCTCCATGCGCCAGCTCAAATTGCGCCGCGTCATGATGCGCCAGCGCAGCGCGCTCACTCGCATTCGCTCCGCCTGCTCTCGCCTCGGACTCCAATCCTGCGATATACGCCCGGTCGATCGACCCGTCGTGAACCACCGCCTGATCAATCTCGACCGTAGCTGCCGTTGCTTCCACTTCAGGCGGCGCGATGTTCAGGCTTGCCGCGGCTGCCGCCGGCGACTCCGCGATCGGCATCAACCCACCCTTTTCGATATGATCCACGATCGATTTCGGAATCGTCAAAGTCCCCGCGGAAGTCTCGTACTGGATTTTGTCTCCTACTTCCACGACGTTGTACGCCAGAATCTTCCTGCCATTCTTCAGGACAATCTTGTCGGCTGTCGCCTGCGCCGCTGCCATCAGCAGCACCGTCAGCGCGCAGATTATTTTCGCCCTGCTCCACACTCGCATCCCTTCATTTTAATCCACTCCATCATTTGTATTCGGGCGGCCTTGTTCCCAAATGCCGAATGTGACTACACTCGTGTATGAAGTTCCGCCCCTCGCTCCTGGTATTTCTTTTGCTGGTGTCGCTGTTTCCACCAGCCTCGCGCGCAATTCTCTCCGATTCCCCTGCCACCAGTCCCTCCCCTCGCGACACGCTAGCTGCTCTCAATGCTCTTCAGCTCGACAGCCAGGCGGTCTATTCCATCTCTTCCAAAGACCGCATCGAGATCCACCAATCGGATGTCACTCTCTATTTCACCGAAGGAAAAATTGCTTTCTTTCAGCCTTTCGAAGGCCGCATCACCGGTTTCGTCTTTTCCGGCCTCGGGCACGCCCTGGCTCTGCCTCGCGATCCTGTCGAAAAGCAGCAACTGGCGCGCTTCCTCGACGCGCCGGTCCTCGACCAGCAGTTCCTCTCCATGTATGTGCGTTTCACGAGCGACGCCGCGAAGGGCCTCCTCGATCAACTACAGCACGCCGGCATTACCCCCACCACCGACAGCGACTTCATTGCCCGCTGGAGCCCGCAACTCGAACGCCTCAATCCCAACCACTCTGTCCGCATCCTTATGGAAAAGTTCTACAGCTCGCCTCGCCACTTCTTCCATGCCGGCATCGATGGCATGATTACCGGTCCCTTTGACATACTTCTCGACGATTCCCGCAACGAAAACATGTTCATCGGGCAGCCTCGCCGCGTCAACAATATCGGTTACTACGATGTCTGGAGTTCCTATACTCTTCCCGATTCCGTCCCGCTGCGCATTTCCTTCAAGGCTTCGCACTATCACGTCGACACCGCCATTCAGCCCGATAACTCCCTGGTCGGTTCGGCGGCGGTCGATTTTCGCGCCCTCACTGGCACGGATCAGTTGCTCTTCATTCAACTCGCTCGCTCCCTGAAGGTCGACTCCATCTCCCTCGACGATGGCTCTCCGCTTTCCTTCTTCCAGAACGAAGGCTTAACGGAGCAGGAGCTGCGCACTCGCGGTGACGACACCCTCTGCGTCTTCTTCCCCAAAACTCCCGCTGCCGGCACGTCCTTCACTCTTCACTTTCACTATCGCGGCAATGTCATCACCGACGCCGGCAACGGGGTCCTCTATGTCGGCGCTCGCGAAAGTTGGTATCCCCACTATGGTGACGCTTCCGAGTTTGCTCTCTACGATCTTTCCTTCCGCTGGCCCAAACGCCTCCGTCTGGTGGCTACCGGCGAAAAATCGGATGAACGCGAAGATGGCGAATTCCGCACCGCTCAGTGGAAGACCTCGCAGCCTGTCCCGGAGGCGGGCTTCAATCTTGGTGAATACGCTGCCTTTTCCATCACCTCCGGCGACCACACCGTCGACGTCTACGCCAATCGCCAACTCGAACAGGCCATCCTCGCACGCGTCGCTCCTCCCCAACTCGATTACGACATCCGTTCCCGCGTCTTGCCAGGCGAGGCCGGCGCAATCGCTCCTCACAACGCCATTCGGCCCGCTGCTCCGAGCCCTGCCGATGCCCTCAAACAGCTGGCCCGCCAGATTGACGCCTCCATTCATTTTTACGAGCAATTCTCCGGGCCATTCCCCTTCCACCACCTCGGTGTTTCCCAGATTCCCGGAACCTTCGGGCAGGGCTGGCCGGGCCTTCTCTATCTCTCCACACTTTCCTTTCTGCCCTCGCAAGCCCAGGAACGCGCCGGCCTCAGCGCCACCGGCCAGGAACAGTTCACCGACATCGTTCCCTTCCACGAAGTCGCTCATCAGTGGTGGGGCAACGTTGTTGGCTGGTCCAGTTACCACGACCAGTGGCTCAGCGAAGCCGTCGCCAGCTATTACTCTCTCTTATTCGCGGACTCGCAGAAACATTCGGGCCGCCCCGCTCATGCTTGGCTGGAGGACTATCGCAAGCGCTTGGTGACGAAAGCCCCCAACGAAGATCTTCCTTCTGCCGACATCGGTCCCCTGACCCTGGGCTCGCGCCTCAACTCCTCCAAGTCACCCGACGCCTACGACGTCATCGTCTACGCCAAAGGTGCCTGGGTCATCCACATGCTCTACGAAATGCTGCGCCAGCCCAATTCCCCTGATCCCGACGCTCGTTTCACCAAGCTCATGCGCACCATCGAAGCGAAATACGCCCAGGTTCCCCTCAGCACCGCCCAGTTCCAGCGTGAAGTCGAAGCGGTCATGACCCCGAAAATGGATCTCGAGGGTGGCCACTCCATGGATTGGTTTTTTGATCAGTACGTCAGCGGCACGGGCGTCCCGCACTATAAGGTGGAATTTACCACCCGTCGCACCGACAAGGGTTTTCAAGTTCGCGGCAAACTTTTGCAATCCGACGTTCCGCGTTCATTCATTGCCCCGGTTCCGCTCTACATCAACGCCGGCGGGGGGCACAACGTCTTTCTTGGCACCGTGGTCACCGGAGGCGACGAAACTTCGTTCAATTTCGCCGCCCAGACCGAGCCACACAAGTTGCTCATCGATCCGTATATGACGCTTCTTTGTGTTCCGGAATAATCCGCCAGGAAATTCCCGCGCCGTGTCGCGCCGCGCGCCGCGTCCTACGGCGCGAGCTTCTTTTCCAGTACCTGCTGCTGCTCCATCAACGGGCTGTCCACGCTCAGTTCCGCTTTTCCGTCTTTCCCCAGAACGTACGGATAGCCCTGGGGATCCAGCGGAATTCTCTTCAGCAGTCCTGCTTCGACCAGTTCGCTCAAATGCGTCGCCTGTTTCCCTGTTCGCGTCTCGTACACCGCGGCCAGCCGGTTTATTTCCCGCATGGCCATCTGTGCGCTCACCAGTTTCAGGTGCGTCTCTGCGTTTTTCTTGATCTGTGGGTCGGTAGCCGTGTCGTAGACCTGCTTCCACAGAAAATACGATGTCTCGAGCGACTCACCCTCTTCGGCAATTTTCGCCGCCATCACTTTCATCCAGATCGGCGCTCCCGGATAGCTGCTGCCCGTTCGGAATGCCTCCGACGACTTGGCATAGTCTTTCTTGTCGAAGTAATAGACGTTCCCCAAGTCTTGGTAAAACCTGAAATACTCCGGATTCTCCTTTAACCCTCGCTGCAGTAGCTGCACCGCCTGATCCGGTTGGCCCGCTCCTCGCGGCGGCGCATCACCCAGGAAAATCGCACCGAACCGGTAGGCCACGATCAGATGCGGGTCCAGGGTCGTCGCGATATCCAGCAACGGCCATAACAATTCCAGGTTCTGATCGTTCACTTGATGCTTCGCGCCAAAGTACTGCACCGCTCGCGTCCAATAGATGGCTCCCATCAACGGCGCATATTCCAAGCTCAGTCCCTTCAGCAGTTTGCCCGAGCGCAGCGCCAGGTTATCGCGGTCCAGATGTATAGCTTGCTGCTCGCCGTCAATTTTCCGTTGCAGTTTCCACACCCCGGTTAAACCGAATAGCAGGACCATCGCCAACGCCAATCCGCCCAACGCTCTCCGGTTCATTTCAGGTCCCGCCGCGAAAATACCATCGCTGCCGTTGCTAACACGATCGCGCCGTACACCAATGCATACACTGTAGCGTAGAGCACCAGCGACCTGGGAACGCCGCCGCCGTGCGCCACGGCTGCCATTACATTGAAATTCCCAAAATTCGGCAGCACATACGAAATCCCGTGCAGCATCGCCGTCGTGCTCGGCGTCAGGTTCACTCCCTGCATCGTGCGCAAACCCGCCGCGAACACGCCCGCAACGTACAACAGGGCCGTAAACAGAATTGCCAGGAACTGCGTCGTGAAGCACGAGAACAGTAGCGCCAGCGCGACGATCAGTGCCAGCTTCAGCAGGATCAGGTACACCGCCACGAATATGTACAAATCGGCCTTTTCGAGCGGATGCTTCACCACCCACAACGCCAAAAATAACCCGATCCCCATCGCCGCTGTGTTTACCGCCAGCGTCAGCACTAACCCCAAAAACTTCCCCAGCAGAAATTCCCAGCGCTCCACCGGCTTTGCCAACAGCGCATATAACGTGCGCTTGTCCATCTCCTTCGAAACCAGCCCCACTCCGATGAACACTGCGATGAACAAACCAATCACGGAAATCGCCGTAAGCCCCAAGCTCACGATGATGCTTTGCTCGATCCCAATCGAGATTTGCCCGACGAAAATTGCCGCCGTGATCATCAGCAGCGCAAAAACCACCAGGTTATACAGCACGCGGTCGCGCACCGCCTCGCGAAAGGTATTCGCTGCCACCGTCAGAACGTTTTTCATTTCCCGCGCACCTCGACCGCGCACGCTTGCGCCCGGTCCGCCTCCACCAGGTCCACGAAAAATTCCTCCAATGTCGGTTTGATCTGCGTCACCAAAAGGATTCGCGCCCCCGCCGCTTTCAGCTCCTCCAGCGCCCCATACAAGGCCTCTTCCTTTAGCTGCACGCGGTAACGTTCGCCCGTGCGCGTCGCGCGTTTCAGCAGGTCCGGTCGCTTCCCTTCCCCTTCCAGCTCAAACAGGATCTCCATGCCTTGCGCCGCAATCCCCAGCAGATTTTCCGGCGCGCCCACGCCGCGCAGCTTCCCGCCCACTATCACGCCCACGCGGTCACAAAGCATCTCTGCATCCGACAAGATGTGCGTGGAGAAAAGCACCGTGCGCCCTTCCTTTTTCAACTCCAGAATGATGTCCCGCACTTCCCGCCTTCCCAGCGGATCCAATCCGCTCATTGGTTCGTCCAGCACCACCACTTTTGGATCGTGCAGGATCGCCTGAGCCAGGCCCACCCGTTGCAGCATTCCCTTCGAATATTTGCGCAACTGAATTTTCTTCGCCGTATCCAGCCCGACCTTCCTCAGCATCTTGTTTACGCGTTCGTGGCGCTCGCTCGCTGGCAAACCGTGAAACCGCGCGAAATAGTCCAGCAGTTCCGGCGCGGTCAAATAATCGTAGAAGTACGGCTGCTCCGGCAGATAGCCGGTGTCCCGGTGCATCGAAACATCATCGATGGACTTGCCTAGGATCCGCGCCGTCCCGGCCGTTGGAAAGATCAACCGCATCAGCAGCTTGATCGTCGTCGATTTTCCCGCGCCGTTCGGCCCCAGGAAACCAAACACCTCCCCGGTCTCCACCTGCATGCTCAGGTCTTCGAGCGATTTTTTCTTTTTCAGATTCAGAAACCCGAACGGGTATTCCTTGGTAAGATTCTCTATCTCAATGGCTGGATTGGACATGCCTTATTCTTCGCGCGCCGTGCCCGCACCGTCAACGCGCTACACAACATCATGTTTCGTGGGAAGCAACCCGCAGGAATTTCCAAACGCTTTGTTCCACGCTATTTCGTTACTTCATTGCGTCTTGGCTTCATTTCATTACTTCCATTGCCTCATTTACTTGTTACTTCGCAATCTGCACCAGTTGCTCTTTCCTCGGCCCTACAATCCGCGGCTTCATCGTCTGCGCCCCTCGCCAATTGTCCAGCATTCCCACCTGTTGCACGCAGCTCACCGTGCACATCGGCGCGCAACTCTTGTGCGTCAAAAACTCCCGCTGCCGCATCCCCGCCGTATATTCCGCCAGCGGAATCCCGGGATATCCGCGCTGTTGCGAGCACCAATGCACCAACCCGTCTTCGCAGATGTACAAGTAACGCGAACCAGCCCGGCACTTCCAGTCGTGCTCTCTCCCCATGGCCACGTTGTGCTGGAATTGATTGAACCGCGAAAACGACCGTTTCCCCAGGGTCATAATCTCTTCAAAGATTTCCTGGTCCCGCGGCGCCAGCGGTTTCAGCTGGCCGTCGTGGTCGTGAATGATCCCCACCGTGCTAGTAAACCCCAGTTCCAGTGCGCGGTGCGCAATCTTCAGCGCGTCTTCGGAATTCTTCACCCCGCTGCCCAGCACCGAATTGATGTTGACCTGAAACTCCGCCCATTCCGACAGCATTTCCAGCCGTCCATCCAGCGATTTCAGGCTCTTCTTGGAAACTTCATCGGGCGCGGCATTATCAATGCTGATCTGCAGGTGCTCCAGCCCGGCATCGTTCAGCCGCTCGATCCGCTCCCGATTCAGGAAAAATCCGTTAGTGATCAGCCCCGCGATCATTCCGCGTTTCCGGATGTGCCGGATCACCTCGTCCAGTTCCGGGTGCATCAACGGCTCGCCGCCGCTCACGGTGATAATCGAGGTGCCCATGTCCGCCAGCGAATCCAGCCGCCGTTTCATCTCCTCCAGCGGCACCGGTTTCGACACGGTGTCATACTCATTGCAGTAGCCGCAATCCAGGTTGCACCGGCGCATCGGAATGATGTGAACGAGAAACGGGTGTTTCGTCGACGCCAGCGCCTTCGCGATGCCTCGAATCTCCCGCGCCCGCGTCCGCAAGAAACGCAAACGCCTCCGCCTCCAGGTCTCGGCCGACGCCTTCCCCTTTTTCCTACCTGAACTCATCTTTTCTTAACTTTCCCCCAGCCTTCAATTATACCTTACCCGGAGTCCCTGCCATCCCAGCCCCTTCAGGGGTGAGGCTTTTCCCCCTACGCACCACCGCATCGGGTTCGCAAGTTTGTCATCCTGACGACCGCGCCTTTTGCGGTCCGAAAGACCTCAACCCTAACGCTCCGCAATCATTCGCTCGAACTGCAATCTTCAATCCCTCCTCACCCTACCCCGCTCTCCCTGCTAAACTATCTTCGTTCGCTCGAGGAGTCCTACATGTCTGAAGCTACGCAATTCGCCAAGTCGGTTCCCACCCGGTCCGAATCCGACAGTATGGGCAAAATCGATGTCCCCATGGATCGTTACTACGGCGCGCAAACCGCCCGCTCTTTGATCCATTTCGCCATTGGCAAGGACACCATGCCGACGGAACTCATTCGCGCTTTCGGCATCCTCAAGAAAGCCGCGGCGCTCGTCAATCGCGATCTCGGCAAGCTCTCCGAGGAAAAGTCCAACCTGATAACCCATGCTGCCGACGAAGTGATTTCCGGAAAATTGAACGAGCACTTCCCCTTGCGCATCTGGCAAACCGGAAGCGGCACGCAAACCAACATGAACGTCAATGAAGTCATCTCTAACCGCGCCATCCAGATTGCTGGTGGAGAGATGGGCACCAAAAAACCCATTCACCCCAACGACGACGTAAACATGTCGCAATCTTCCAACGACACTTTTCCCGCCGCCATGCATATCGCTGCCGCCATGGAAACGTCGCGCCGCTTGCTTCCTGCTGTTAAGAAACTCCGCGACGCGCTCGACGCCAAAGCGAAGGAATTTGGCGGCGTCGTGAAAATCGGCCGCACCCATTTGCAGGACGCCACACCGCTCACCGTCGGCCAGGAATTCTCCGGCTATGTGAGTCTCCTCGATCGCGATGGCGGCCGCATCGCCGTGGCCCTCGACGGTCTGCTCGATCTCGCTATCGGCGGCACCGCGGTTGGCACTGGCCTGAACGCTCATCCCGAATTTGCCGACCGCGCTGCGAAAAAAATCGCCGAACTCACTGGCTTGTCTTTCCGCTCCCACCCCAACAAGTTCGCCAGCCTGTCCGCGCACGACGAAATCGTCTTCGCCAGCGGCGCGCTCAAAACCCTTGCCGCTTCCCTGATGAAAATCGCCAACGATATCCGCTGGCTGAGCTCCGGCCCACGCTGCGGGTTGGGCGAACTCACGCTTCCCGAAAACGAGCCCGGCTCCTCCATCATGCCGGGCAAAGTGAATCCCACGCAGTCGGAAGCCGTCACCATGGTTGCTGTCCAGGTCATGGGCAACGACGCCGCCATCGGCTTCGCCGGATCGCAAGGCAATTTCGAGCTCAACGTCTTCAAGCCGGTGATGATCTTCAACTATTTGCACTCCGTCGAACTCCTCGCGGATGCTTGCAACAGCTTCGTCGACCACTGCGTCGTCGGCATCCAGTTGAACCGCGAGGTCATCGACAGCTATGTCAAGAATTCACTTATGCTCGTCACCGCCCTCGCCCCCAAAATCGGCTACGACAACGCCGCCAAAGTCGCCAAGACCGCGCATCAGGAAAAAACCAGCCTCCGCGAAGCCGCCGTCAAACTCGGTCACCTCTCCGGCGAAGAATTCGACGCTCTCGTCAAGCCCGAAGACATGACCCATCCGTGACATATCTGGAAGAATTCAGGGGGCCGGAGCTTCAGCTCCGACATTTCGCGCAATCGATGAACTTGGTTTAGCCGCTGAGGAATCCTCGTGAGCCCGGTCAGGAGGGAGAGATAGAGAACATGCCATTGCTATTTTGAAGGCATTGCGCGAAGGTTCTGGCGATGCTTACATGGGTTATCGCGAACTTTACGCTCTTTGGGTCTCCAATACCGACTCGTTCAAAGCTGAAGTTGCAACCCTGGCAAGTCAGATTCTGTCCCAACGGTGAAGGTGGGTAAGACTTGATCTCTCGAGTCTTCGCGCTTGCACTTGTATGTTCGTTCTGGCCAGTTGACTCCAGGCTCAACAGGGCTCAATCCCCGACTGTTGCAAGCCGCTTCCCCGCTGGAAATCGCCAATCGTATCCACCGGCTGCGGGCCCGCTGTGTTAAATTCTACGCTGCTGTTATCACCACGCATCCCATCACACGGGGGAAACGCAGAGTGCCCACCATCATCCGCCCACCCTGCTTACTTGTAGCATCCCTGTGCTTGAACTCGCTCTGCACCCATGCACAGCAACCTCTCGCGACTTTGTCGCTTAAACCCACGCCGAACAGCGTCGTCTGGGGCTATTACGATGCTAAGACTCCTCCCGTCCTGCGCATAAAGTCGGGTGACAGTGTCGAAATCCAAACCCTGATCACCAGTTCCCCAAAGCGCCTCGAAGAAGCAGGCGTTCCTCCCGATCAGGTAGAGCAACCCCTACGCGACATCTACGATCAGGTGAAGGACAAAGGCCCCGGCGGGCACATCCTCACCGGCCCTGTCTTCATCGAGGGAGCCTCCCCTGGCGATGTTCTCGAAGTAAGAATCCTTGCGGCGCACCTCGCCATTCCCTACGCTTACAACGCTTTTGGTCCCGGCCGCGGATTTCTCCCGGAAGATTTTCCTTACCCAAAAATCAAAATTGTTCCTCTGGATGAAAAACGCATGGTGGCGCGCTTCGCCGAGGGCATTGAGATTCCGTTGCATCCTTTCTTCGGCAGCATGGGCGTTGCCCCGCCGGAGTCCAGCGGACGCTTGAGCAGCGCTCCTCCATGGATTCAAGCGGGCAACCTGGACAACAAGGACCTCGTCGCTGGCACCACTCTTTATATTCCCGTTCATGCACCGGGCGCCTTATTTCAAGTCGGTGACGGTCACGCCGGCCAGGGCGATGGTGAAGTCGACATCACCGCACTAGAGACCTCGCTCGTGGGTACCTTTCAATTTGTTGTCCGTAAAGACATGCACCTGCACTGGCCGCGCGCGGAAACCCCGACTCATTTCATTACCATGGGTCTTCACGAAGATCTCAACGAAGCCACAAAACTCGCGGTACGTGAAATGATCGACTTCCTGATGAACGAGAAGCATCTCTCTCGCGATGACGCCTACATGCTGGCCAGTGTTGCCGCCGACCTGCACATCACCGAACTGGTGGATGGTAATAAGGGTGTTCACATGATGATTCCCAAATCCATTTTTGTCGCGAAGCCTTCTCATTGAGTCGCCGATGAACAGATGCTCCATTGCCCTCATTCTGCTAGCAGGCACGCTATCTCGTTGTCCTGTTTCGCCGGCGCAAATTCCCGACTGGTGCAAGCCGCTTCCCCGCCCCGAATACAAATCTCTCCAGCGCATCACCGTTTCTGATCCCTGGTTTGAAGTCTACAAAGTCGCCCCCAACACCATCGCCATCTACGAACCGCATCAATCCGAAGAGACCATCTCTTACCTCATCCTTGGCAAAGACAAAGCCCTTCTTCTCGATACCGGCATGGGTATCAGCGACATCCGCAAAGTTACCAGCGAACTCACGTCTTTTCCCATCATCGTGGTGAACTCCCACACCCACGACGACCACGTTGGCGGCAACTGGCAATTCCCCATCGTTTATTCCATGGACACCGATTTCAGCCGCACCAATGCCAAGGGTTCCACCGCGGACGCCCAGGCGGAGGTCGCCCCTGGTGAAATCTGCGGCGATCTTCCAAGCGGTTTCGACGCAAGGACCTATCGCACCAAGCCTTGGACCATCACGAAGTACATCCATGACGGCGACACCATCGATCTCGGCGGCCGCAGCATCGAGATTCTTTCCACGCCCGGCCATACGCCCGACGCCATCTGCCTCTTCGACCGCGCCACGGGCCTGCTCTTCACCGGAGACACCTACTATCCCGCGGCCATCTGGCTCTACCGCCCCGAAACCGATCTTGCCGCGTACGCAAAATCCATCGCACGCCTCTCCACCCTCGCTCCTCAGGTGAAAACTGTACTCGGCCAGCACAATGTGCCCGTCGCTCCGCCTTCCGTCCTCCCCAACCTGGTCGACGCTTTCGCCGCTCTTCAGGCCGGCAAAGGTGTATGCAAACCCGCCGGCGAAGGCAAGCGCCTCTGCCAAGTGGGCGACTTCAGTTTTCTGCTGCACGCCGCGTCCTGAGTAGTAGACTAGTTCCAGCGCCGAGGATGGGCTATGGTTATCAGGGCTTTTTCCCTTTTCTCCGCTGCCTGCCTTCTTCTGCTCGCCGCTACTCCGCAAGTGGGCGACGCTCAACCTCCGCGTGAAAAATCCGTTTGGAACTACGACGGCGGAGTGCTACTCGTTACCGACGGCGCAATTGCCAACGGTCCTTGCTTCCGTCTCACCGGCCGCCTGAAAGCTCCGCAATTCTTCGACAATCTCCGTCGCGTGGATACCAGCACCGGCACACTCTTCCGCCGCGGCAACGAAATCGTCACCGAATTCCCGGAACGCATGGAGCTGAGCTTTGAACTTTATGACTTGCCGTGCTCTGACAAATTCGAAGATGCGGGAGTCACGCGCATCTACCTCAACAAAGCCATCCTGCGCACTCTGCACGTGAACTTCTACTGGAAGCGCGGCCTCTCCGTTCGCCCCGCGCCGAAGATCATGCTGAAGCACGCGGAGATGATCCCCATCGAGCCGTTTGCCCGCGGGCTCAGCAGTGAGCCATTACCTGTAAAGTATGAATGGTGGTTCCAGTTCGATGTGCCCAGCGCCGGCGTTCCCGTAACAGACAGTCTGGTCCTCGTGATGCTTTCCCCCGAAGGCAAAATCGTGGCCCGCTGCGCCGCCCGCATGTAGCGGCCGCCGATCACGCGAGATTCATCTCCGCCACTTGCCCGCCGCGCACATTCAATTTCGCTTCCGTGCACTGCTGCACTTCCTCCGCGGTCCATCCTGGCGCCACTTCTCGCAACACCAACCCATTCTTCTTCACGTCGATTACCGCGAGGTCCGTCACGATGGTGTTCACGCATTCAATCGCCGTCAGCGGATAGCTGCACTTGTGCACGATTTTCGCCCCGCCATCCTTGGTGTTGTGTTCCATGCAAACAATAATGTTCTTCGACCCCGTGGCGATGTCCATCGCTCCGCCGATGTTTCCGCTGCCCTTCGCCCCGGGAATCTTCCAGTTCGCCAGATCCCCTTTTTCCGACACTTGAAATCCACCCAGCACCGCCACGTCCAGATGTCCTCCGCGCGTCATCAGGTGCGCGTCAGCTTGATGGAAGAACGACGCGCCAGGAATCAGCGTCACCGGCACTTTCATGGCGTCGACCAGATCGTAATCTTCTTCGCCTGCCTTGGCCCGCCTTCCCATCCCCAGAATCCCGTTCTCGCTGTGAAAATAGACAGTCACGCCCTTCGGCAAATAATCCGCGATCAGGTTCGGTATCCCCCAACCCAGGTTCACGAATGCCCCGTCCGTCAACTCCTGCGCAGCGCGCTGCGCAATCTGTTCGCGCGTCAACCGCGGTTTATCGCCCATAGCGGCTCCACTTCGCCCTCACCCGGCGAAGCGCACTCCTTTCGCTTGCACGATGCGATGCACGAAGATAGCCGGCGTAATCACATTTTCCGGCTCGATCGCTCCCACCGGCACAATCTCGTCCACTTCCACAATCGTGGTCCTCGCTGCCATAGCCATGATCGGATTGAAATTCCGCGCCGCCAGCCGGTACGTTAGATTCCCCAGCTCATCCGCTTTCTGCGCTTTGATCAGCGCGAAATCCGCGTGGATCGGTTTTTCCAGCATGCACCGCTTGCCATCGATCACGCGCTCTTCTTTTCCGTTTGCGACTTCCGTGCCCACGCCCACGCTGGTGTAAAAGCCCAACAGCCCGGCGGCCGCCGCACGCATCCGTTCGCACAGGATGCCCTGCGGCACCAGTTCGCAGGTCACTTCTTTGTTCGCGAAGCGCTCCTGAAAATAGTTCGAGTGCGGGCCGGGAAACGACGCGATCACGTGGCTCACCTGGCCATTCTTGAACATGATCCCCAGTTCGCCTTCGCGCGTCCCGCAATTGTTGCTGATCGCGGTGATGTTCTTCACGCCCCTGCGCGACAACGCTTGAATCAGATTGTTGGGAAATCCGGCGCCGCCAAATCCGCCGAACATGATGCGCGCGCCGTCGGGTATATCCGCCACCGCAGCATCGAGAGAAGAAAACACTTTTTGCTTCATTCAGGGCTCAGAATAACGGGAATGGTCTTCCCATAGATTGTTCACGACGCCGCGCGAATGTGCAACCCCGGCCGGCCGTCGCGGGCAATTCCAAAATGGCAGCCTGCTCCGTTGCCTCACGCTACTTGCTCTGATGCCACAGGTACAAAAAGTCGATGTCGCTCTCCTCACCCGGAACGTAATGGACTTCAACCGTTTCTCCGGCCTCAGCGCCGTTCATCCCGCAGCCCTAGCTGCATAGCTGCCGCCGTTGCTTCCCTGCGTCTTGTCTGTGCTTCCTTACTTCATTACGTCGTTACTTCATTGCCTCACTCTTATTTCCCGTATCCAACGCAACCTTCCAGCTCCCGTCGCCCTGTTTTTTCCATGCGGTCGTATATTTGCCGCGCTCCACGTGCTGGTTGCCGTCCTTATCCTTGCTCTGAAATTCGTAATTGCCCCACGTGTAGCCCAGATCCCCCGAGCTCGCTATATTGGCGCCCATCGCCGACCACGTCAGGCGGTTGTTCTTGTCGTCCAGGAAGCCCATTCCTTTCGCAATGTTGGCCTTGCCGACGATCGCCGGCGCGCCATCCGGTAACTCCACCGCGTCGCCCGCGTAGTAGGCCATATATCCCGCTGATCCGCGCTCCAGCGCCGCATTCATGAACTCGCTTTCAATGTGCTTCAGCGTCTCCGCCGTGGCCTTTTCTGGCGCTACCGCCGCAAGTCCGGACCTCCACGTCACCGTCGCCGCGGCCGAAAGCAGTACCGCAGCAGTAGCCACAACGGCCACTGTTCTCTTGTCTTCCTCCAGAATGTTTTCCTGCTTGTCTGGACCTTTTAAATCTGGCAGTCAATCACCTTACTCTGGCGAATCAGCCCGCTTTCGTCGCTTAACGCCGCGTAACCGCATTTCTCGTCGGTCATATCCTTCAACATGACGTCGAAACCTCGGCCATCGGAATGCACATTCAGCCGTAGATCCCAGCCAGGCAAGACTTCCGGAAGGTCTGCGAAGTGAAGATTGGGATTCCCTCGCCGGTTAGCTACGGTCAGAAACCCATCGAATAGTTTTGGTTCAGTCGATAGCAGCGTCTGCCAAGTTGCAAACGAACCATTCTTTTGTTGATAGCTTACTTCAGCCGTGTTGATGGTCCTCAATAGACCGATTGCCATCGCACGCCTTGCGTGGTCAGCACTTGCCGGGTCCGTGGGAGAATCCTGCGCGAATTGCGGACTCTGAATGCTCAGAAGAGCAAGCAAAGCGCCGAGCAAAATTCCGCCGCGTCGTTTCTTCATAAGGTCCTCCTTCCCGTCGTTCAACCAAAAACACTCTTAGCACACCGCCAGGCCATCTGTCAGCCATGCCATCGCTGCTGCCCGCTGAACGCGCTACCAGGGACATAAGCCGCCCAGCGATTCGCGCAAGTAGGTGCTGAGACCGAGAAATCGGACTTGGCCGTGTGGCCCAACGAGAAATTTCTAGAACGAGCAGGGCCCGGCCTTTCGGTGGTATAACGACAAAATCCTATCTCAGGAGAAAACCAATGCAGCTAACCGTTCGCCGGACGAGCGCATTAACAAGACTTGTGCTGCTGGTCGTGTTCAGCGCGGCTTGGCAGGCACATGCACGTGCTCAAGACGCCAAAACACGGTATCCGAGCATGGCCCCGCTCGATCAATACCTGATGGAGCGAAATGCGGAAATACTGCTGGCCCGTAGTGCTGCCCCGGAATCCATCTCGCGAGATGCCCAAGTCCTGGTCCTCGGACGGCACGGTTACGAAAGCGCCGTCAAGGGCAACAACGGCTTCGTGTGCATGGTGGAACGATCCTGGACCGCTGGAATCGACGATCCCGATTTTTGGAATCCCAAGCTGCGCGCTGCGATCTGCTTCAACGCGCCTGCCGCGCGAACCTACCTTCCCATCACCAGCAAGAAGACCGAACTGGTATTGGCCGGACGATCAAAAGCTCAGATGTTTGAAGGTGTCAAAATCGCTTTCGACAAAAAGGAACTGCCGGCGCTGGAATCTGGCGCTATGTGCTACATGATGTCCAGACAATCGTACTTGAGCGACCACGACGGGCACTGGCATCCCCACCTGATGTTTTTCGTTCCACTAACGGACTCTGCCGCGTGGGGCGCAAACTTGCCGGGTTCCCCAGTCTTGGGATCCGAGGCCACCGAGGACAGACTAACCGTTTTTCTAGTTCCGGTCGCCAAATGGTCCGACGGCACGCCCGATCCCACCAACGATCACTGACGGCGATCTCGGCGAGTGCTGATCGTCCAAATGAAATCTGTGGAGAAGAAGGCAAATGCGCTCAGCAATCGAAGCGGGGGTTGCGTGTGCGCGGAAAGTCGTAGTCAGCGATATGTTCAGCTGGCCTGTTGTGGCCGCAGTGAAATGGAAGGCCTTGCCAGCACCCGTGCCGTGGCCACGCTCGGCCGCAACACCAGATCTTCGTAATCGATGCGTTCATTCCCATAGCGCACCTCAACTGCTCCAATTTCCCACTCACAGTTCAATGCCTTGCTCTGTGTCAGACTGCAAACAAGGGATGTTGCGGGCAGGTCAATCGACAAAATCGAGGGTCATGCCTTCGTGTCTGTAGAGAAATCCTGCGAACTTGCCAAAGTCGGGCGATGCCACATTGTTGTAGACGGCATTGTAGTTCTTATGATTGGTGAGGTTCAGTGTGTAGGCCCCGAGGCGAAAATGATGTCCTTTGCCGCTTTTGCCTTTGAGGAACGGTACCTTAAACGTGCGGTAAGCCTTGAGGTCCAGTGAGAAAAACTCCGGGAAGCGCATCGAATTGGGCGCGCCGACATACTGCTGGGTGACATCGACAGGCGAATAAGGGAAGCCGGTGTGAACGTCAACCAGCGGGCTGAAAGTGATCTTCCATCGGAAGTTGAAGATTCCCCACGCGATGAAGCGATTCGGAATGTCGGATGGCAGAATGCCGTAAACGTCGGGCCGAAAGACGGGAGCGGTAAAGGGGATCATCACATTCGAAAGACTGTTGAGGTCACCACGCGACTGGCTCCAGATGTAGGACGCCTTCAGCTGATCGTTTTGACGAAACTTGTAATGCACCGAGGCTTCGAATTCGCGATACATGGACGATCCGGTGTTGGTGAGGGCCGTAAAAGATTGGTCAGTAACCGCGGCCGCTGTAAAGGGTTGCACCATGAATAGATAGCTTGTGTGGCTGTTGAGGTAGCTCAGTTCAAGCTGCAAATCCTTGTGGAGTTCGCGTACCACGCCTGCATTCCAGGTGAAGTTCCGGGGCGTCGTACCGGGCTGCGAGGGCAACGCTGGAGAGACCAGCGGATTCAAGCCTGCGGTGTAAGCGTTGGTATAGGTCACGGGAGGCGCAGCCGGCAGGCCGTTGGGGTCGTAGTCCGTGATCGTCCGCGACGGGTTTGCCGCCCAATTTGCCGCCAGCAAAGGCAAGACTCCGTAAAAGAAACCAGCGCCGGCGCGAATGATTGTTTTCTCGTCCTTGGCTGGTGAGTACGCCAGGCCCAGCCTGGGCGCCAAGATCGCCGACCAGCCGGACGTTTCCGAGCTTAACCGTAATCCCAGGTCCACGCTGAGGTGGGAATTTAGCAGCCAATGGTCCTGCACGAATTCGGCAAAAATGCTGTCGGAGGGAGCTTGAGCGGTCGCGCTGCTGAAATCGATCGTTTGTGCCAGGGAATTATCTTCCCGCAAGAGTTGAATTGGACGCGATCCAGTCGTGCCGAAGAAGCTACGCCAGTCAATATCCGCTCCCACGCGGATTTGATGCGATCCGAGCCACTGCTTCTTTGCGAATTCATAATTTTCCAGAAACTGAAACTCCTTACCTCGCCGGGACCACGCATTGAAGTAATTGCCGCCCCAGCCTTGCGGTGTGATGAGCATGTCCGCGATGCCTTGCCCTTGGGCATTGCTGTCAAATCGCGTGTACTGCGCCACCGTCGAAAGAATATCTCCGGACTCGAATTCATATCGATCAGACATGGCTACGGCCACGCCGCTTTGATTCAAATTGTTCGACGCTGTCTGGGGAACCAGGGCGCTGATGTCAATGTGCTCGGTTCGTAGTGGAAACGCATTCACCGTCATGGTGAGAATGTGGGTCTTCGAGAGAATTGCCTCCACTGTGGTAAAGGAATTAAATCCTTGACGCTTGCTGATGTCGTACGGCCAGGGCAATCCCTCAACGGTGGTCTTTTTCATTTCGTACTGGAACGATTCCGAGAGGAGCAATTTGTGAGGAATGAGAGCGGCGTCGAAAGAAATGGCAGGAGTGGCCCCACCAAGTCCGACCATATGGCCGTTCTTTCCCAAAATAGTGATCCCGAGTCTGTTCACATTGAAGTCAAAGCCATCCGAGGGAGGCTTCGTATCGATGGTGGTCAGTCCTCCGGAAAAACTGCCGAGACTGGCGTCATAGGGCGTCTTGTAAACGGCGAAGGACTCGACCGCGTCGGTTGGCACCGTGATGCCGAAGCTGCCGGTCACGGGGTCCGTGTTGCGGGTCGAATTGATAATCAGCAGGCTTTGATTCTCGTCCGAACCTTTGAACACCAGTTTGCTGTCGAGTGTCTGCACCACGCCCGGCGTCATAGGAAAAACTTCCTTCACTTTTTCTTGCGAGGTGGGCAGGGTAATCAACTGCTGATTCGTGACGATGGCGGCTGGCGCCGACGAGCTTTCCGTAGAGATGATCGTCGCCAATCCACTCACCACCACCTTCTCAAAGACAGCCTCGACATCCATTGTGAAATCCTGAATGGCCTGATCTCCCGCTTTGAGAAGCACCTCTCGGTCTATTCCTTTGAAGCCCTGGCCCTCCACTGAAAGCGAATAGTTCCCCGGTTCCAGACTGTGGAATTCATAGTGGCCATTTTCGTCCGTATCCGTTGTTGCGGAAGTGCCGGTGGGTGTCTTGGGCGCGAGCTTCACGTTGACTCCGGCCATCGGGGAACCATTTTGCGCCGTGACCGTCCCGCGAAGAGCGGCGACTAAATGGTCATTGGTTTTAGGAGTTGTGGTCTGCGCAGGCATGGAGGAGGGCGCGAAGAAAAAGACCAGCGCGGCAGCCAAGCCCAACAAGCATTGCCAGGGCACACGTGACCTGCAATAGCTTGTGCGGGCAAACCACGCAAGATGGCAACGACCTGGAGACGGATACATTTTTTGACTCATACGAGTTTACGGGAGCGCACACACATTCCCTGGTTGCAACCTGACCGAGAGAGCTTCTCTGCTTTCACCCCTGCCAACATCCATCATCGGCGGGCCAAATCCGGGCCCGCAATCACCGCGGCCTGCCATGCGCGGAACTCTGGCAAGACGACAGGAATAATTTCCTGACAGGGTCGCGGGAGCTGCTTCAGACCTTTCTTGATCTCTCGAAGGCGCCTAAGATTCGAAGTTGTCGACCCGAAGAAATCGGTGAGAACACTCCCACTGCTGCCCTTAGTTCCCGCCGAACGGTCAAAAAGTTCCGCATATGCCTGGGGCGAGAAGCCAGCCGCGGCCGAGGCATACAGCGCCACGCGGTCCGCCTGATTCTGATGGATCCCTTCCTGCCGGTCGATGAGTTGAGCAGTCTTCCTCAACAACATTGTATCGCGATCGATGCTGTTGAACAGGCGCATTAATTTCTCTGAAATGTCCTCGCGATCGCTGACCGCGTTAACCGCCAGAATTTCGTGAAACAACTGGCTCACGATGATGGCGTTTTGGTGCATCAGGATGTGGCCGAGTTCATGGCCCAGTAACCCGGCAAGTTCGTCGTCATTCCTGAGCAAAGCAACCATTTTTCGCGAGATATAGATTCGTTCGGGACCGACACTGAACGACTCCGGTTCAGGCGTATCAATCAAAATGACGTGAACGAGCAGCTGATCGCGGGGGAGTTGAGATAGAACCCGACCGGCGATAACGTTGAGATGAGCCGCCAGTTCCTCATCCTCAGCCGGGTGATAATTACTTTGCACCATTTCCGCTTCGACGTCACCAAGCGTCCGTTCCTGCTGAACACTGAAGATGTTGACGGCCGTTGGAATGCTGATCGGCACGGTAACCGAACACGACTGTTGCGCTCGAACCGTGCCCGCGACAAAAACGAAGAGGGCCAACAGGTAGATGGTTGATACGGACACTCGGAGACGAACTGCGAGCATGGATGTCTGTCTGCCGGAGCGCAGCAGCCTATGCAACTATTGAATAGATACTTCGATGTTCCCAAGAGAAAGGAGTTTCTGACAAAGGTAATTCTGTGATTGGTCAGAATTGGAACATCGCTCTTTAAGTCTGCGGATATTTGAAAGGCATATATGTGATCGAGATCACAATCCTGTCAAAGTGACACGGCGGACAGTTTTTTGACCTGGAATGCCACAAAAGGCATGCCCTACAAAATCGGGCAAACCGCACCCCTGTCCAAGATGCAGGGAGCGAGAGCGGAGAAGAAATCACCGACCTCACGGTCGGCTACTGCAAATGCAGCGAAAAACGCGTTTTGCTAGTTGGTACGGCAGAGGTTGGGGAAATCCTGTTTCAGGCGGGCGAGCTTTGGCAGGTCGTTCATCACTACATACGAACTACCGGGGTAATTCTTCACGTAGTCCTGGTGGTAGGCTTCGGCGGGATAGAAGGCGTCGAGTTTCACAACTTTTGTGACGATGGGGCGCGAGTACACTCGGGCGACCGTGAGTTGTGCGATGTAGGCTTCGGCGATGCGCTTCTGCTCTTCGGAGGCATAGAAAATGGCGGAGCGATACTGCGAACCGGTGTCCGGCCCCTGGCGGTTCCACTGTGTGGGATCATGCGCCACGGAAAAATAAACCATCAGAAGCTGGCCGTAGCTAACTTGCGAAGGATCGAACGTGACGCGCACGCTTTCCGCCTGGCCGGTCAAACCCATGCTGACGGCTGCATACGACGGAGATTTCAGGAACCCGCCGGAATAGCCGGAAACGACTTCGTTGACGCCACGAACTTGCTCGAAGAGCGCTTGCATGCCCCAGAAACAACCACCCGCGAAGACCGCAGTCTCCTGCGCTGTTGCGGGAGCGAGAGGCGCGTCAACCGCGGGCACAGGCATGGCCACGGAGGGCGAAGCCGCGGGGCGCGCGCTGAGTAAACGGAAAGCGGTCCAGCCGACGAGAAGAACAATGATGGCAATGGCGATGGTGCGACCGATGATGGGGCTTTGCATGGAGGAATTGCTCACAGCAATTAGAGTGCGGGGCGGGCGGAAGGTTACACGGGCCGGGCGGGGTCAGTCTGCGCGATGGGCTTAAGTGCAACACCTGCAGCGCGCAACGCTCGATTCACTGCCGCGGCCATTTGCGCTGCGCCGGGCGTGTCGCCATGAACGCAGATGGTTTGCCCATGCAGCGGAACCGTGCTGCCGTCTGCAGCAATTACGCTGCACTGCTCGACGATTTGCAGCGCTTGCGCCGCGGCTTCTTCCGGGTTTCTCAAAAGCGCATCCGGAAACTTGCGCGAGCGCAAACTCCCGTCGGACTCGTACCTGCGGTCGGCAAACACTTCCGCGGCCACGCTGAATCCCGCGGCGCGAAATTCCTCCAGCATTGCGGATCCTGCCAGTCCCACCAGCACCACCTCTGTTCGCCAGCGTGCCACGCCTTCAGCGATTGCCTGGGCAAGTTCGCGCTCGCGTGCCGCCTGGTTGTAGAGCGCGCCGTGCGGCTTCACGTGGGAGATTCGCGCTCCGCAGCGAGCCGCGATTTCTGCCAGCGCCCGCACTTGCTGATGCACCGAGGCGGCAATTTCTTCCGGACTGAGTTTCAGTTCAATGCGCCCAAAGTTGGCGCGATCTTCGTATCCCGGGTGCGCGCCAATCATCACTCCGTGCCGCATACATTGTTCGATGGTCGCTTGCATCATTGCGGCATCACCCGCATGTCCGCCGCAAGCGACGTTCGCCGAAGTGATATAGCGCAGCAACTCTTCCTGTGCGCCGCCGATGACCGCTGCAGTGACTTCACCCATATCGCAATTCAAATCGACGCGCTTCATGCGAAGAGAAACTCCTCCGAATTCAAAAGTTGTTGCTGCTCGATCCACAATTGGCGCGCTTCTGCAAAAGTGACGCGCGCGAAGCGAATTTCGTCGCGCGGGCGCAATTGGCCGATGCAGAACAGGTCCGCGCCGATCACGTTGGCGATCTTGGGATAGCCGCCTGCGGTTTGTTGCTCGACGAAAAGGAGAATGGCCTGACCCGACGGCGTGACTTGCACCGCCCCGAGCGATACGCCCTCGCTGATCATTTCTTTGGCAGTTCGCAGCCCCAGCGCCGGGCCTTCGAGCCGCAAGCCCATGCGGTCCGCCTCTTCCGTAACACGGAAGGGACTCTGCAACAATGTGCGTTGCGCCGCGTCAAGGAACCAGTCGAATTGCGGGCCTTCCGTGACGCGAAGTATTTTACTTGGCTGAAACGCGTTCCGCGCCTTGTTTGAAAGTTTTCTGCGCGGCAGTCGTTTCGTGGGCGCGCCAATTTCCAACACATCACCCTTTTGCAACGCGCGGCCGCTGAATCCGCCCAGGCCGCTCAGCAAATGAGTCGAAGCGCTGCCCAGCACCGGCGCAACACGGACGCCACCCGCAATGCCAAGGTAGCACCGCGCGCCGTTGCGCGTTTGCCCCAGGCTCAATTTTTCTCCGGGCATCACGGCATTCGGCACATCGGTTTCGAGAGGGCGCCCGTTCAACGTCGCGCCAAAATCCGCGCCGGCCAGCGCCACCACGGCACCCTCGGGAAAGACGTAGCTTCCGCCGAGCAAAGTCATCTCGAGCGCGGCGGCCGTTGCAGAATTGCCCACGAGCCGATTTGCCAATCGCAGTGACACCGCATCGGCTGCACCTGATGGCGATACCCCCATTGGCCCATAGCCGTGGCGGCCTAGATCTTGCACGCTGGTTTGCAGACCAGGATGCGCGACCACGAGGGTGTTCATCGATTCTCCAGCGCAGAAAATTCTTGGAGTGTGATCGGACGGAAGCGTACTTGATCGCCCACGTCCAGTAGCTCCATCGGCTCACGATCGACCTGGAACATGCGCAGCGGCGTCCTGCCCAGTAAGTTCCAACCGCCGGGAGTCGCGAACGGATACACCGCGGTCTGTTTTCCGGCGATGCCGACGCTTCCGGCCGGAACTTTTCTTCGTGGCGTGGCGAGCCGCGGCGTGGCGAGCAAATCCGGCAAGTCACCAAGGTACGCGAAGCCGGGCGCAAATCCCAAAAAGTAGGCGTGATAAGTCTGCGAGGAGTGCAATTCGATGACGCGTTCCGTTTTCAATCCATGCGCCGCCGCCACTTTTTCCAGGTCCGGGCCAAATTCATCGCCGTAGCAGACCGGAATTTCGCGGAGGCGAGGCGCCGGCAATGCGATTTCCTGCGCGCGCTTTTCGTAATTGCGCAGCGTGGCTTCGACCTGGGCGTGATCGACGGCACAGGCGTCAAACGAAACCAACAGGGAACAATACGCGGGTTGCAAGTTGTTTATCCAAGGTAGCGGCTCATGCTGCAACAGTCTCAGCAGCCGTACAATTCGATGGTGTGCGCGGAGTCCAATTCCCTCCCCGAGGTATACAAGGAGCGCCTGGTCACTCGCCGCGCGGAATCGCACCGTTCCTCCCCGTCTACTATGCGCTACTGCACAAATCCAATGTTTGTGCCCGGCACGATTCCTTCCGGACCTTCCTTGATGGGTCCAAATTGGGCCTCGAAACGCGAAATGTTTTCTCCCAGCGCTCGCCAGATGCGTTTGGCGTGCCCCGGGCTGACGATCATGCTGGCCAACAGTCTTCCCTGTGTGCCATTGGGGAAAACATAAACAAAATTCAGCGTGAACTCTTCCGCGTGGTGATGGACCATCACGAGATTGCTGTACATTCCCTGCAACTCTTTTTCGTCCGCTTTGATTTGAACTTGTCCCGGCGGCGGTGCCTGTTTCTCGTCCATGTTGTTCTCCCCGAAATTGCCACATCCAAAATAGCACAGCCGCCATGAGCCGATGGCCTTTCTACATTCATCGCGCTAGGGGTTGCCGCGTCAAGTCACGCACAATCGGTGCGAATTTTAGCGGCGCAGCACCGTCCTGCGTGCGCCGAGGAATCCCAACTCCAATTGCTTGCGAAACCGGGTTGTCGGGGACAACGCAAAAAGCAACGCCGCGTCACCTTCTGCCGAAGATCAATTGACAGTTGCGCTCGTCATTAAGTATAGTTTATACGCAGAGTTCACTATAGTTAACATACAAATGGGCAACAGCTTCTCCAAGCACCTCGCAACGCAGGCACCTCTGAACAGCGAGGGAACTTCCGGCTGGCGCCACGCCCGGACCCTCCCGTCGCTGCCCGAATCCCATCGCA
Organism: Candidatus Acidiferrales bacterium; assembly: GCA_963804635.1. GTDB lineage: Bacteria > Acidobacteriota > Terriglobia > Acidiferrales > UBA7541 > Acidiferrum. Next base: position 23,806 of record CAWDRK010000035.1, on the reverse strand, counting down.
CCATCAGGATCACCCAGGGTTCCTCGTGGTTTCGCAAGATCCTGGCCTTTGCCGGGCCGGGGTATTTGATCGCCGTGGGTTACATGGACCCCGGCAACTGGGCCACCGACATTGGCGGCGGATCGAGATTTGGCTATGCCCTGCTCAGCGTCGTTTTAATCAGCAATCTGATGGCGATGTTTCTGCAGGGGCTCTCCGCCAAACTGGGCGTCGCCACCGGCCGCGACCTGGCGCAAGCTTGCCGCGACCACTATTCGCGCCCGGTTTCCATTTTTCTTTGGGTGTCTGTGAACTCGCCATCGCCGCCTGCGATCTCGCCGAAGTTCTGGGCTCCGCCATCGCCCTGAAACTCCTTTTCGGGCTGCCGCTTCTCGCCGGCGTTCTCCTGACGGCCTTCGATGTTTTGCTTGTGCTGGCGCTGCAAGGCCGGGGCTTCCGGTTTGTCGAAGCCTTTGTGGTGACACTGATTGGGACAATCGCGGTCTGTTTTGCTTACGAGATCTTTTTGGCGCGGCCGCTGTGGCTGGAAGCGGCACACGGCTTTGTTCCGCACCTGGAAATTCTACGCAACAAGGAAATGCTGTACATCGCGATCGGTATCATCGGCGCGACCGTGATGCCGCACAATCTTTATCTGCACTCCAGCATCGTGCAGACCCGCGCCTTTGGTCAGAGCAACCCGGAGCGTCGCGAAGCGATCAAGTACGCCGTCATCGACTCCACCGTTGCCCTCACTTTTGCGCTGTTCATCAATGCGGCCATTCTGGTGCTCGGCGCCGCCGCCTTCCATACCCGCGGGCTACATGAAGTGGCCGACATCTCGCAGGCTTACAAATTGCTCAGTCCGGTTCTCGGCGCCAGCCTGGGAAGCACGCTGTTCGCGTTCGCCTTGCTCGCTTCGGGGCAAAATTCCACGCTTACCGGAACTCTTGCCGGCCAGATTGTGATGGAAGGCTTTCTGCAGCTTCGGCTGAAGCCGTGGATTCGCCGGCTCGTGACCCGGCTGATCGCGATTCTGCCTGCCGTCCTGGTTATCGGCATCGCCGGGGAAGGCAAACTCACGGCACTGCTGATCCTCAGCCAGGTGGTCCTAAGTTTTCAGTTGCCCTTCGCGGTGATCCCGCTAGTGCGCTTCACGAGCGAGCGCGCGAAGATGGGGGATTTCGTTAATTCGCGCGTCACCACTGTGATTGCCTGGGGCGTTACTGCTGCCATTCTCTTGTTCAACGCCGAACTGCTCTGGTTGACTTTCCGCTCTTACTGACCGTTGCTCGTGCCGCGCCCCGTCGGCGCTTCCTCCGCATGCCCGATTTGTGCGAAGATTTTGCCTAGGCCATGAGCGCGAACCCGCAACGGAGCTTCAAGATGCGCAAAATCCTTTTTGCCTGCACCATCGCCCTGATTTTTCTGTCGATTGGTTTTGCCGCCTTCCAGAAAACTCCCTGGATCGTTCCGGCGGCGGAAAAGGCGCGCAAGAATCCGCTTACGGCTTCCGATGCCAACACCACGGCCGCAAAGCAGATTTACATGGATCACTGCGCCAACTGTCACGGAGACACCGGCAAAGGCGACGGCTCCGATGCCATGATGTACGACCCTGCTCCGGCGGACCTGACCGATGAAGCGCGCATGAGCAAAGTGACGGACGGCGAAATCTACTACCAGATCACCGAAGGCCGCAAGCCCATGCCTTCTTTCAAGAAGCGCCTCACCGAAGAGCAGCGCTGGCAACTCGTGCTGCTGGTGCGTTCGTTCGCCGGCTCACCTTCCGCGCCGCCGCCGGCGAAAAACCCAGACGTGCCGGACGACAAAAAGCCGGAGCCTCCGCCGTCTCGCTAACTGGCCGGTTCAGCCGGAGTGATTACGATCTTGCGAAAGTAGACGTGTCCTTTTTCGCTACCCTGCAGATAGATGGGACCCGGCAAAGCTTCGTGACTGTCGAGGGCGCCTCCGGTGATGCCGGGAATCTCCTGATTGTCGATGACGGTTTTGCCGTCGTGCACCACGGTGATATTTCGTCCGATCAAGGTGATGTCGTAGGCCTGCCATTTTCCAGGCACGCGAGCAAGTTCCGGTGATGGGGCCAAAAAGCCGTAGACGCTGCCAATACGACGATTCGGAGGGTCGTTGGGCGAATCAGTCTCGATCTGCACTTCGTAACGGCCTCGCAGATAGACACCGCTGTTGGAGTCGGGATCGCACTTGAATTCGACGTGCAGCTTGAAATCCTGGAATTTCTGATCGTTGATCAGCTCGGGGCCTTCGCCGGGCGTCACGAGGTTGCCCTTCTCCACTTTCCAAAGGGTCTTGGCGTCTGATTTGCTCATCGTCCATCCGGACAGATCTTTTCCATCGAACAGTGCGACAGGTTTCCCCCATTTTGGCGTGCCGCTTTCCTTCAAGGACGGCGCCTTTTCTCCGGTCCACGTCCAGGTAGTACCGTCTGGCGCCGAGGTCGTGCCTGACAGCGTGTTGCCGGTCAACGTGCCATCGAAAACCATATCGCTGTTGGCGCCTTCCTGTTCTTTGGGAGAAACGAATTTCAAGTGGCCATTGGTGATTTCGACTTTCGGCAGAGGGCGCGCATTTCCCCAACGCCCAACCATTACTGCTTTCAGCTGGCCATTTTCCTGGGTCAACTCCAGCCACGACGGGTATTCTTTGTCGGGGGCCTTGAGGGTCAAATCCCAGCGGCCAAGATATGACTCGACCGGCACTGCGGGGGTGGCAGAAGCAGTCTTGCTGCTGTCCGCGGTCGGCGAACATGCAGCCACACCCAACGCCAACACCGCGACAACAAAAAGAGATGCACTTCTTTGCAATTTCATAAGATTGGGTCCCTTCTTTTCGGCGAGACCTGCGAGCTCCGCCGATTAGCCACGATGACACAAATGCAGATTGCATCTTATTCTACTCTTGCCTGTGGTTTCTGAATGCGGCAATTCCGTGTATCCTGACTTCTTCGATTTCATTCAGGGGAACATCATGAAGCTTGCTCTTTGTCTTGCGGTGTTGACTCTCGTTCTGGCGCCTGCTGGTTTCGCTGCACCGGGCGCGGTTCACTGCGGAAAGTTGGTGGACGTCAGCAGCGGGAAATTGCTCGTCGATCAAGTCATCGTGTTTGATGACAACGGCATGGTTACCGCGGTGGGTGCGGTGACCTCAACCACCTTGCCGCAGGACGTGACGCCGATCGATCTCTCGGGTTCCACGTGTCTCCCCGGCTTAATTGATGTGCACACGCATCTCACCGCGGATCCCACGGATAACGGGTATGCGGGGCTAGGCGTTTCCATTCCGCGCGAGGCCATCACCGGCGCCAAGAACGCCAACAAAACTGTGCGCGCCGGTTTCACTACCGTGCGCAACGTGGGCGCCGGCAATTTTACCGATGTGGCCTTGCGCGATGGCATCAACGACGGCGATGTTCCCGGCCCGCGCATGTTCGTTTCCGGACCTCCCCTGGGGATCACCGGAGGCCACTGCGACAATAATCTTCTGCCCTACGAATTTCATTACAAGGAAGGCGGCGTTGCGGATGGACCGTGGGCTGCGCGCGCGAAGGTTCGCGAAGTGGTGAAATACGGCGCCGATCTCATTAAGGTGTGCGCTTCCGGCGGCGTGCTGAGCAAAGGCGATCTTCCCGGCACGCCGCAATACACGCCGGAAGAACTGCAAGCCATTGCGGAAGAAGCGCATAAACTGGGTCGCAAAGTGGCGGCCCACGCGCATGGCACGCAATCGATCAAAGACGCCATTCGCGCCGGAATCGACTCCATCGAACACTCCAGCCTGATTGACGACGAAGGCATTGCGCTGGCCAAGCAGCACGGCACTTATTTGGTATTCGATATTTACAATGATGACTACATTCTTTCGCAGGGAGAGAAAGTCGGGATGCTGCCCGAATCCATCGAGAAGGAAAAGAAACTTGGGCGGCTGCAGCGGGAAAATTTTCGGCACGCGTACCAATCGGGCGCGAAGATGGCGTTTGGCACCGATGCGGGCGTGTATCCGCACGGCGACAATGCCAAGCAATTCGCAAAAATGGTGGAGTGGGGGATGAAACCGGTGGACGCGATTCAAGCAGCTACGATTAACGCCGCAGCGCTGATCGGCTTGCCCGGCAAAATCGGTGTGTTGGCTCCCGGGAGTTACGCCGACCTGATTGCCGTGAACGGCGATCCGCTGAGCGATGTGAAAGTCCTGGAATCCGTGACGTTTGTGCTGAAGGGCGGCGCCGTGATCCGTAACGATTCCGCCGCCAAATAAAAGGCGCACAAAGGATGTCCTCCTCCGCGTGCAACGCCGGTGGTGGATTTTTGCGCGATACACCAACGTCATGGAATGGCCTCGCCCCTAAAGGGGCGAGCTACAGGAAAGGAGCAAACTACAGGCTTGCTTATTTCACATTTCCCAGGGCTGCCGCAACTTCATTGATATCCGGCACCGTGGGAATGTCGTAGTTCTTGGCCCACGCCACTTTACCGTTCTTGTCCACGATGAAGATCGCGCGGCCAGTGATTCCTTTTTCTGGCAGGTACACTCCGAACTTCTCGCTCATCGCGCCTTTGGGATGAAAATCAGCGAGCAGCGGGTATGTGATGCCCATTTTTTCGGCGTAGGCCTTGTGCGACCACCCGCTGTCCACGCTTACCCCGAGCACCTGCGCGTCGAGCGTCTCAAACGGTTTCATGGCATTTACGATGCACACGTGTTCTTTAGTGCAAACCGGGCTCCAGTCCAGCGGGTAGAATACCAGGACAACGTTCTTTTTCCCGGCGAAATCCGAGAGTTTCACTTCATTTTGGTTCTGATCTTTCAGCGTAAATTCCGGCGCCTTCTGTCCGACAGCCAGGCTCATAGTCCGCTCCTCCAGCAGAAAAGTAGATAAGTTCCGGCAAGCATCTTACCGAATCCGGGCGTTTCTGCCAATTTTCCCGCTTCCCCCTCGCGAGTGCAGGCGCTACACTCCCGCCGGAGGAGTCACGCGTGCTGCTGGAGCGGGCCGCGGTCCTATGCTGACGCTTCGAGAACTCGTTGACCGCTACGAACATCTGACGCATCAATCCGGCGAACCCGTGTCGCTCTCCGCTTTCGGACTCGGCGATGACGAAACACAAAGGTTGTTCACGGCGTTCGACGACGACTACCACATCAGCCGGTTCCTTCATTTTTCCAACGGAGAAGGAAAGAGCTACGTGATCCGCGGGGAATCGGTCACGCATTTGTTCATGGACCTGGCCATCCGAGCGTTGCTCTAGGACGAGCGGCATTCGAGAGTCAGAATCTTATGCTTTAGGCGGTCGAGGCTACAAAAACCCAAGAAAAGAGAGCACGAGAAGCAGACGTTTCGCACGGACTCTTTGGCGCTGACGTTGCTGCGCCCTAGCTTAGCTACGCGGGCAGCGCTCTCTCCAAGCGCTGGACCAACTTGTTCTGCTCTTCGCGCAATTCTTCGGGCAAGCGATTGCCAAACTTAGCGAAGAACTCTCGCACATCCGCCAAGTCAATTTCCCAATCATCCGGATCGACGCGGAATAATTCGTGGAGGGCTTCGTGTGTAAGCTTCAATCCATCCAGAGTCAGCGCGTTTCTGGTTGGCACGTAGCCGATGGGCGTTTCTTCCGCATCGCCCTTGCCCTCGACGCGTTCTAGGATCCATTTCAGGACGCGGACGTTCTCGCCGTAGCCCGGCCAGAGGAATTTTCCATCGGCGCCCTTGCGAAACCAGTTCACATGGAAGATCTTCGGCGGATGCGGAATGCGCTTGCCCATGTCGAGCCAGTGCTGGAAATAGTCGGCCATGTTGTAGCCGCAAAACGGAAGCATGGCCATGGGATCGCGGCGAGTAATGCCCACGTCGCCGGTGGCTGCGGCGGTTGTTTCCGAGGCCATGGTCGCACCCACGTAGACGCCGTGCTGCCAGTTGAAGGACTCGTAGACCAAGGGAGCCAAGCGCGCGCGTCGTCCCCCAAAAATGAACGCAGAAATCGGCACGCCCTCTGGGGCTTCCCACTGCGGTGAAATGCTGGGTGACTGGCCGGCCGGCACTGTGTATCTGGAATTTGGATGCGCCGCAGGGCCCTTGGACGGATCCCACTTTTCGCCGCGCCACGTGACCAGTCCTGGCGGAGCATCGCCGCCGATGCCTTCCCACCACGGCTCGTCTTGCGGCGTTACTGCCACATTCGTAAAGATAGTGTTGCGGTTCAGCGCCTTCATCACGTTAGGATTCGTTTTCATCCCCGTGCCCGGGGCCACGCCAAAGAAACCCGCTTCGGGATTGATGGCGTGCAGATAACCGTCCGCCCCAATCTGCATCCACGCGATGTCGTCGCCAACGGTCCAGACGCGATAGCCTTGCTCTTCCAGTGCAGACACCATCATGGCCAGATTCGTCTTCCCGCAGGCACTGGGAAAGGCCGCGGCCATGTACGTGACTTTTCCCCCGGGCGATTCCAGGCCGAGGATCAACATGTGCTCCGCCATCCAGCCCTGCTGGCGCGCCATGTAGCTGGCAATGCGCAGAGCAAAACATTTTTTCCCCAGCAGCGCGTTACCCCCGTAGCCCGAGCCCACGCTCCAGATCAGACGCTCTTCGGGAAAATGCACGATGTAGCGTCTCAGAGGATCGAGGTCGCCCAGGGAGTGCAGACCCGGCACGAAATCCGAGGAATTTCCCAGGCGCTCGGTGGCGACCCTGCCGATGCGTGCCATGATACGCATGTTCGCAACGACATACGGGCTGTCGGTTGCCTCGATGCCTACACGGCTGATCGGCGAATTCGCTGGACCCATGATGTAGGGCACCGCGTACATGGTGCGGCCGCGCATCGCCCCGTCGAGCAGCGATCCCACTTTGTACTTTGCGCCGTCCGGGTCCATCCAATTGTTGGTGGGGCCAACGTCCCCTTTATTTCGGGAACAAATGAAGGTCAGATGTTCGGTGCGGGCCACGTCGCTCGGGCTGCTGCGGTGCAGGTAGCAGTTGGGATAGGTCTGCTCGTTCAGGCGGAAGGAGTCCACGTGCTTGAGCATTTCGTGGAGGATGACCTGATTTTCGGCTTCCGAGCCATCGCAGAAGACGATTTTATCGGGCTTGGTCAGCTGGGCTGCGCTATCCACCCAGGTTTCCATTGGTGTTGCCACGCGTATCCCCCGGAGAAGCTAATGCGCTGCATTACAATTATAAATGAATGCCCCTTCCGACCGGTCCTAATGCTCAAGCGAGGCTTTTTTGGGCTGGCGGCGAGGTTTTTTTTCGCGTTTTTTGCTTCGCCCAGTGTATGTTAGCCGCGCGTTTGCGCGCAAGTTTAGCCCATCGGAATGACGCGCAATTCCACGGAGTACGTCTAAGGAAATCAGGGTGGCAGGATTTGTGCTGCTCTTGGGGCAATCAGCAGTTATGGCATGGGAGCGCGATCGTGGAGCGTAGACAGTTCCTGATGAGCACCGGGGCTGCGATCGCAACCCAACTGCTTGCTGGGCAGGTTATGCTCGGCCGTGAGGCAACCGCAGCAGTTACCGAGCGCACCTTTCACGTGTTCGGCGTTCCACTGCGGAGCGGCTCGTTAGTTCCTGGCAAATTATGAGCACTTTGCTTCCGGATGTGCGTTACAGCGTGCGGTTATTGTGGAACAAGCGAGCCTACAGCATCACGGTCATTCTGATGCTGGCGCTCGGGATCGGCGCATTCACGTCGGTATTTTCCGTGGCCAATGCGGTTCTGTTGAAGCCCTACGGGCCCGTCGCTACGGATCAGTGGGTGTACCTGTGGGAACATCGCACAAAATCGTCATCGCTGAATCAGATCAGCGTTTCCATGCCGAACTTTCGCGATTGGAAAAGTGAGAGCTCTTCGTCGTTTTCAGAAGTGATCGTTTGGCTGCCGTGGAGCTACACGGCCTCTGGCGAAGGGGTCAGCAATCCCGAGCGTGTACGAGCGGCGGTGATTTCACCGGAACTATTCTCGGCGACGGCGGTAGTGCCCGCCGCGGGACGCTTGCTGAGCCCAGAAGACACTTCAAGCGGCGATCGCAGGGTGGTGCTGAGCTACGAGTTCTGGAAGCGCGCGTATGGTGCGGACCCGTCGCTGATGGGCAAGAAGATTACTTTGAATGGCGCCAGTCATACGGTCGTGGGCATCGCTCCGCCGGGGTTTTCTTTTCCGCCGGAAGATCAAGTTGATGTCTGGACCGCGCTTCCCCAGGCCGCGATTGCCTCGGCCAACCGCTCAGAACGCGCCTATCGCGTTGCCGCCAAGCTTCGCCCGGGTGTGACGGCAGAGGCGGCGCAGGCTTCGCTGGATGTCGTCACCGAGCGTCTCGCGGGCCTTTATGCGGAAGACAAACAGTACGGGGCCGTGGTGATACCGATGCGCGAAGGCGTGGCTGGCGACTTCCGTACGCCTCGGATCCGTCGTGAATTTCAGTGTTTTCGTTCGAAATGGCCCGAAAAACCGGCATTTGTCTCCAAAATATTTGCAGCAGTCGCTCGATTTTCACAAACGTAGCTTCAGCCCTCCAGGGATTTTAGTCTACGAATCCGATGGAGTATCTCGTTCACCCACTTTTGGATGAGGGGCGAATTCGCGAACCGAAGAGTAGGTCGGTTCTGCGGGCGTGTAAGTTCGCCCGGCAACCAGAAGAGTCTGGAGCGCAGTTTGCTCAAGGTCAGGCTTTGCCATTCTTCCGGGAGACATGTCCGCTGAAAAGCCGTGACCAAGTTGTAGGCCAGCCGAACTACTTCCAGATAGAGGGCGTTAGCCGCAAAAGCACGAGTGGGAATCTTCCTCAGCGCGAAGTCCTCCCGAAGCTCCCGAATGCGTGGCTCCATTCCGGCGCGGCCGTCGTAGAAGTGCCACACCCCGGCCGGCGTCAGCGGCAGATTCGTGTGCCAGGCTCGATACGCGTAACGTTCCAAGGTAAACAAAGTCGGCTCCGGATCGGTCTCCTCGATCCTCCTCCGCGCCACAATGCAACGCCGTGCTTGAGACCAATCGTACGGATGGTGCTCAAATTCCGCAATCTCCCAACGCGGATTCATCTGTTCATAACGCAAACCTTTGAGGGCATGCTTCAGGGAGGGGGTCATGCGCGCAACCACGGCGTATTGGGCCAAACGCGCTTCCAGCATCTCCAATACGGGCCCGTAGCCGAAGCCTGCATCGGCCCGCACTCGAAGTTCCCGAATGTCGGAAGGGGCGGAGTGAAAACAGCAGGCCAAGAGTTCCTCGCTGCCCGCCCAGGTCCCCGCATCGCCGCGTCGCAATTCCACATCCCAGAGGAACGGTCGCGGTAGGGACGCCGGTTACCCAGCGCCCCCCGCATGGATCCGTGCATGCGCTGATTAGCGCACACGGCTCTTACCGCGGATGCTTGGCGTCGAAGCGCAAATTAGGGTACGGATGAAGGATTTTGGGGCGAGGGAGCCATTGCTCAGCAAAACGAGTTATATGCTCCCATGTAATCCGGCTCTTCTGGCTCCGACGACGCATGACGCGCAGCCAGCGTTTGCACACCTCGAGCCGAAAGCTCAGAAGACTGGCGAGATTCCCGGGCACCGCATGGTAGTTGAAGTAGCCTTGTACCACGCTCTTCAACCATTTCCCGACTTCCGCCAGTGGCTGATGCATGCGCCTCCAAAGCGCGACTTTCACTTGCTTCAACTTAGCGAGGAGTCGCTTTCGGATGGTCTTGCGCAGCACGAGGAACTTGCCGTTCTTCCTGGACTGCCCGCAGATGTGCGTGAACCCGAGGAAGTTGAACGTCTCCGGCTTATCCTCTCCGCGTTGCTTTCGGTTCTCGGCTGCATATCGCCCGAACTCAATCAGGCGTGTCTTATCCGGATGTAATTCCAGCCCGAACTTCCGCAGGCGTTCTCGCCAATCCTGGAGAAAACGCTCTGCTTCCGCTCGATGCTGAAACCCCAGCACCATGTCGTCCGCGTATCGAACCACGATGACCTCACCCTTGGCTCGATGCGTACGCCAGTGCTGTACCCAAAGGTCGAAAACATAATAAAGGTAGACGTTGCAAAGCAGCGGTGAAATCACCGAACCTTGCGGAGTCCCCTTTTCCGTCTCCGACCACTCTCCATCTTCGAGAACGCCGGCTCTCAGCCATTTCTTGATCAGGCGGAGGATCCGTCGGTCCCCGATGCGATGCTGGAGAAACTTGACCATCCATTCGTGCGAAAAAGAACCAAAGCAGTCACGAATGTCGGCATCCAGCACCCAATTCACCTTTTTCCTCATGATCCCAACCCACAGCGCGTCTAACGCACCGTGCGCGCCGCGCCCAGTTCGGAAACCATACGAGAACCCTAAGAAGTCCTCCTCATAAATCTGATTGAGGACCGTTCCCACCGCGTGTTGGACGATCTTATCCTCCAAGGCTGTTATGCCTAGAGGTCTCTCTCGTCCATCCTGCTTGGGAATATAGGCTCTCTTGGAGGGTAGCGCTCGATACGTACCCCGGTGCACGCGACTGTGCAAATCCTCCAGCCGCTTGTCCAGGTCCGTTTCGTATTCCTGCCACATGAGTCCGTCCACTCCCGGAGCAGCTTCCCGCTTCAAGGCATAGAAGCTGTTCGAGAGGAGCACAACGGATACATGGTGCAATAGCGCGGTGAATCGTAGCCGCTTATCCTTCTTTGCTGCTTCCCGCACACGGTCCAGCCCGTCCAACGCGCTCCCCCAGCTTTGCATCTGGGACGCGGTCGTCTGCCCCGTGTTCTCCTTGGTCGGTCGTCTTCCCTCCATGCCTTCCGCCGATGAGGTACTTCCACCATTGTTCGGGCACTTCGCAGGTACTACACGACCGTCCGACTCCCTATCAGTGTTCATGTTGGAATTATGGTTCATCGCCTTCTCCAACCGGCCCACACAACTTCGTGTAGGGCACTGGTAGGGCCTCCCGGTTCTCGCGCATGAAGGTTCCATACATGCGGGGGTCTTCGACCTCGCAGGGTCCAGAGAGTGCTCGCAGTATCGCCCTCTCCAGTGTTGCCTTCCGCTACTCCTACGGCGTTGGCACCCTGAGTTCCAAGCATTTCGCGGCTCAATACCCCGCCTGCATGTGCCCCTGTCAACGCTTCACGCCCAGTCTTACGGCTGTCCGCGCATGACTCGGGGCCGGTGCGGCTTGCTAGGCCTTCACCGTATGGCTCTTTCATCCACACCTTCCTGCCGGTTTATCCCGGCGCACAGGAGTTCGCTTCCAAGCAGAGTAGCGGGTCGTAGGACCGCTTGCCGCGATAGCGAGGATTGTAGCCAACCGCCGCCCCTTCTTGATGGCCGAAAACGGTAATGACGGTGCTATCCAGATCTAGAATTAATCGCGATCGATGATCGGGCCGGTGAATGAAGTGCTGCAACAGATAGTCATTGACGCGGTGGAGTTGCTCCCGAAAATCGGGTGCGGCCTGCAACAAAAATCGCCGCAAGCTTTGCGGAGTGGGGTAAGTCGGAAGACCGGTCAAATACTGAAAGGTACCATTAGAACGCAAGAGCGACGCCGTCTCCAGACGATCCAAGCCCAGGATGATCGGGTAGACCAAGGACAGGATCATTTGGGAAAGCTGGTAGTCATGGTTGCGCCGGGGATAGCGCAAACGCCGAGTTAGGAAGCGGCGCAATTGCAGCATTCGACTGAATTCGTTGAAAAACAGAATTCCGCCGTAGTGCGTCAGGCCCGCATGACTAAAGGCGATTTTCACATTTCTAGGCGATCTTCGCACGCTGACTTCAACATAGCATATGGTGAAGTTAAAGTCAGAACGCCAAACTCGGTAAAAAGCCCGTCAAATAAGGGGAAAATCAAATTTGCGGTGAGTTTTCACGACGGATTCAGGTACGCCGGTGATCGCTTTGTCAGGGGCGCTGGGTTTCGCGTTGTTGTTGCTGTGCATTAACATAAGCTACCTGAGGCGCGTTCATCTGGAAGCGCGCAGGAAAGAGATCGCTTTGCGCGCGGCCTTGGGCGCGGGCCGCCTGATTTTGATCCGGCAATTATTGATGGACACGCTGCTGCTGTTCGCGATTGGCGCGGGTATCGGGATTTGGCTTTCCCCGTTCGGAGTGCATCTGCTGCTCGCTTCCGTGCCGGGTCGTGAGATTCCCTGGTTGCACGCGCAAATCGACGGAACGGTGTTGCTCTTTTCGGTGGCGGTGACAATGCTGGGAGCTGTTCTGACTGGATTGATCCCGGTTCTGGGCGCGTCTCGCTCTGCATTGGCCGCGAATCTGGGCTCGGGAGGAGCGCTCACCGGCACTGCTGGCCTAGGCCGGCGGTTGCGGGGGTCCATTATCGTGGCGCAAATTGCCTTAGCTCTGGTGCCGCTGTGTGGGGCAGGTCTGCTCATCCGCAGTTTTGTGCGTTTGCTGGAAGTTGCGCCGGGCTTTGCTTCGGGGCATCGACTGACACTCGCGCTTAGCGCGCCAAAAGGCCGGTATGCAGGACCATCGGAGATCACGTCGCTGGCAAAACGAATTCGCGAAGCGAGCCTGCAACTGCCCGTTGTGCGTCAAGTTGGGCTTGCCCAGGCGATTCCCTTCTCTCCTGGCGCACGTTGGTTGCAGGCGCTTACGCGCACGGATCCCAAAGGGATTCACAATTTCTCGCAACTTCCTTTGGTGCGCTACACCGTGGTCACGCCTGGTTATTTCGAAGCGATGGGCATCCCGCTGAAAGCTGGCCGCACGGTGACTGATGCGGACGCGCACGATGCGCAGTCCGTTGTGGTCATCAATGAAAAGCTGGCCTGGCAACAATTTCCCGGCGAGGATCCTATCGGCAAACAAATCTGGATCGGCCATGCGGAGTCGTTGCCTTCGTCCTCTCCACGAACCATTGTCGGCGTGGTCGCGGATACGCATATGTATGCACTCGAGCGGGACCCTGACGCCTCCGCGTGGGTCCCCATGGCGCAACAAAATGTGAGCGAAGACATCTGGCGTAACCTCTTTTTGGTCGCTGACACGGGAATCGATCCCACAAACGCGCTGCCGTCCGTGACTCAAATGATTCGCGGGATTGATCCGGAACTGGCTGTGGCCGACGTGTCGTCAATGGAGCAACGACTGCGCGATTCTTTATGGCGGCAGCGATTCAGCAGCAAGCGTGCTGGGAGCGTTCAGTCTGGCTGCGCTGGGGATCGCGGTGCTCGGCGTGTTTGGCGTCACTAGTTACCTGGTTGCGTTGCGTTCGCATGAGATTGGCGTGCGCATGGCCGTCGGTGCGCGGCCTAGTGATATTTTGCGGATGGTGCTTCACCAGAGCTTTGTGCTTGTAGCCATTGGAATCGGGATAGGCTTGCTCGCGAGTGTCGGGCTGACTCGCGTTTTGCAAGGGCTGCTGTTCGGTATCAGGGCGACCGATTCGCTGACGTTTGCGGTGGTGGTGGCAATATTACTGCTCTCCGCTTTGCTGGCGTGCCTGCTGCCAGCGAAGCGCGCGGCGAACGCGGATCCGGCTGTTGCGCTGCGAATGGAATAAAGTTGTGAGACGTTTCAGGCCTGGCCGCTTGGCAGCCAGAATAGCATCGAGAGACTCATTCCGGGTGCTATGATCATTTGCGTGTACGCGCAGAAATTTCAGGTGGACGTCTTCATTCGCGGTGAGCGCAAAGCCTGCCCTCTGGACTGGCTAGACCAGTTTTGCATGCGCAACTTCACGAATTCTGCTGATTTCGACGACACGCTGCCCGTCGCCGACGGGCGCGTGGAAGCCAGTTTTCGCCTTACCCCCGAACGATTCGGAGAAGGGCTGTCCGCCTGGCTGACGCAGCGTGGCAAAGGGGAAGGCCAGCCGGTGCGGGTGGAAGTCATTCCGCTCGAGTCCGCGTCTGTTGTCCAACCGCGGTGATGTTGGCCGGAGAGATTCCTCGCTTTCCTCGGAATGACCTACGGTTTTCTGGTCTGGCCGAAGAGTTTGTCCTCAGGGGCTGAAGCCCCAATATAGCCACGCATTTAATGTCGGAGCTGAAGCTCCGGCGCCTAGCGAGCTGACTTTTTCCGCAAGCTGCAAAAACCATGCCCTCCCGGCACAAGGAGGGGCCTCACACAGAGTCTGCGGCCCGGAGACAATCTCTTTACATTCAGGTCATATTTCAATGACAAACCGCGTTTCGTCTCCTTGTACTGTCTGGGCTCGCTTGCAGCTCCGGAGTCGGAACAACGACGCGGGAATTGCAGGGAAAACGGAAGCGTTCTGAGAGTCTGGCTGCTCTCAGTCGTACTCAGGGATACCTGGCCTGTCCACTGCCATCCCTGAATCTTTGGAAAGTTTCCGGTGTCCCTTTCGTTTTCAGGCAGTTCTGATCGCGTTGTTCATTGCCCCAGCCGAATCTGCCAGCGAATCGTTTCGACTCGGGTCTATCAACAAAAAATTGCAAGGAGGCAGTAATGACAAGGCACTCGATTGCTTTGCGTAAGGCTCTTCTCGGGTTACTCGTCGTTCTCAGCGTCTCTGCCAGCCCTGTGCTTGCAGGCGGTGACGGCGACGGCTCCATTCTGAATAAACTGAAAACGATAAAGACGATTTCTTCCACGGTACCGACCAACGGCGACGTCAATCCTTACGGATTGGTGCGTGTGCCGCGGACGATCGGCAATCTGCAGGAAGGCCACTATCTGGTAAGCAACTTCAACGCCAGTTCCAACCTTCAGGGAACCGGCACCACAATTGTGGACGTTTCTCCCGGCGGGGCGCTGTCCCTCTTTTCGCAGATTGATCCCACGAAATTGCCCGGCCCCTGCCCGGGTGGCGTCGGTCTTACGACGGCGCTCGCGGTGCTCCGTAGCGGGTGGGTGATTGTTGGCAGTCTTCCAACCGCCAATGGCATGGCCGCCACGGCGCAGGCGGGCTGTCTGATCGTGCTGAATAGTTCGGGGGTGCCGGTGGAAACGATTTACGGTTCACTGATTAACGGGCCATGGGATATGACCGCGGCGGATGGAGGAGACGAGGCAGCGTTGTTCGTCACCAATGTGTTGAATGGGACGGTGGCGGCGGGTGGCAGCGTCGTCAATCAAGCAACGGTGGTGCGTGTGAATCTGGCGGTGTCCGAAAAGCAGATGCCCTTTCTGGTTAGCATGACCGTGATCGGCGCCGGTTTCGCGGAACGGACGGATCCTAATGCGTTGGTGATCGGGCCGACCGGCGTGGGCCTGGCTCCCAACTGCCATCATCGCGAAGATTCCGACGATTCCGATTGCCGCTTTGCGTTTGGCGAGGATGAGCCGGTGCTATACGTTGCCGACAGCCTGAACAATCGCATCGCGGTCATCACCGATCCATTGACCCGCTCCACTCCTTCCTGGAATGGACGCACGCTCACCATGGGCGGCAGCTTGAATGATCCGCTTGGCCTGACCGTGGCTCCCAACGGCCACATCATCACTGTGAATGGCAATGACGGCTACGCAACGGAGATTACCGCGCAGGGCGCGCAGATCGCCAAAACGCTGCTGGACAACACCGGCGGGCCGCCTCCCGGGGCAGGCACGCTGTTTGGCGTGCTGTTCGATCCCCAAGTGGGCCTGGTGTTTGTTGACGACGGCTCCAACACTCTGAACGTTCTTCAGTAGCTCCTCACCGGCGGACGGTTCCCGCGAGCACCGCGCGTGGAACCGTCCGCATCCCTCCTGGTTTCGTCGTTGCCAATCGTACGTTCACAACGGCGCAGAAAAAACCAGCGCTACACGGGGGAAAAGCCTCACCCGTGAAGGGGGTGAGCTACCAGGAGTGAGCTACAGTGTTGAGGTGTTCTTGCTTTCGAGGGCTGCGCGGATCGCCGGTAACGCTTTTAGCGCGGCGTCTTCGCCGGCGCGAATCATTTCGCTGGTTTTGGTGAAATCGTCCCAGACGAAACCCGTTACGTCCGGTTCGATGATGACGTCGACGTTGCGACGCCATTCGAGGTCCGCGTGTTTCTGAATGATGTTGAACGAGCGGCTGAGAATATCAGTGAACGTGCGAGGCTCATCCACAACTCCTGCTTCGAGATACACGGCGATGATGAGCTCGGCGCCCAGCAGGAGCGCTCCTTCGATGGGGACGAGAGCGGTGAGGAAACCGTCGACCAGGGTTCGCCCTTCATAATGGATGGGCACGAACAATCCTGGATAGGCGCAGGAGGCACGCAACGGAGGACCGAGCGGCCCGGCATGGTAGTAGACCGTGAGACCGGCGTTGATATCGGTGGCTGCGAGCGCTAGCGGTTTCTGCAGATCTTCAAATCGTCTTGCGGGGGTCAGCCGATTCAGGTATTGCTCCAGGCGCTGATTGGTGGCCAGGCCCAGCCACGACGGCGTCCATCTGCCGAAGTCCGTGAACTTGGTGGTGCGGGCGATGCCCTCCATTTTTTCCAGGGAAGTTCCGGCGCAATAGGCCGCGCCGATCAGCCCGCCGACGCTTGTGCCGGCTACGACGTCCACGGGAATTCCGGCTTCACGAAACACGCGAAGCACGCCGATGTGCGCGATGCCGCGGGCGAAACCACCGGCCAGCGCCAGTCCTACGCGTGGACGCCCGGGAGTTTTTGCGTTTCCGGCATAGGCAAACGAGCGGAATAGTTCTTTCGCAGTCTGAAGGAACCTCTGCGACCCCGGCTGCTTTTCCTCACCCATATCCCTCCATTTTAAGTTTGTCACCGCGTCTTACCAAACACCTGTTTGACCGGCGCTTGCTGGTTTTGTAACCTAGCCTGTTCGGTGGTCCCATTTTCGTTCCACAAGGCAATCTTATGACTTCTCGAATTCAGAAAGCGGTTGTGCTCGGTGCGGGCACCATGGGCGCGCGCATTGCGGCACATTTTGCAAACGCCGGCCTCTCCTGCCTTTTGCTCGATATCGTGCCGAAAGACGCTGCGCAAGGCGATCGCAATAAACTGGTGCGCGGCGGGATCGACGCCGCGAAAAAATCCAAGCCCGCGGCGTTCTTCAGCCCGGCCCTGGCTTCCCGCATCGCCGTCGGCAACTTTGAAGACGATCTGCCGCGCATGGCCGACGCGGATTGGATTATCGAAGTTGTCGCGGAGAATCTTGAAATCAAACGCAATCTACTCGGTAAGGTTGCGCAGTTCCGCAAGCCCGGATCTATCGTCACCACCAACACTTCCGGGCTGCCCGTGCATCTGATCGCCGAAGGTCTGCCCGAGGAATTCCAGCAGCACTGGGCCGGGACACACTTTTTCAATCCGCCGCGGTACATGAAGCTGGTGGAGATCATTCCCGGGCCGAAGACTTCGCCGGAGGTGCTCGACACGCTTGCTGATTTTTGCGACCGACGTCTGGGCAAGGGCGTCGTGGTCGCCAAGGATACGCCGAACTTCATCGCCAACCGCATTGGAACGTATTCGATGCTGAATGCGTTGCGGCTGATGTCGACGCTTGGCATGACCATTGAAGAAGTCGATGCGTGCACTGGGCCGGCCGTTGGCTGGCCCAAATCCGCGACGTTCCGGACCGCGGACATCGTCGGACTGGATGTGCTTGTGCACGTGGTCAAAAACATTTACGACACTGCGCCCCACGACGAGTCGCGCGAAGCTTACAAGGTTCCCTCGCTGGTCGAAGAAATGCTCAAGCGCAATTGGCTTGGCGACAAAACCGGGCAGGGCTTTTACAAACGCGTGAAGGGGTCGGCGGAAAAAGAGATTCTGACCCTCGACGTCGGGACGATGGAGTATCGGCCGCGCGCAAAAGCCCGCTTCGCGTCGATCGAAGCAGGCAAGGCGGTCGAGGATACTCGCGAGCGGCTACGCACTCTGATCACACCGCTGTTCGAGGGTCAAAAGATCGACAAGGCGCAGCAGTTCATCTGGGGCGGGCTGTCGGAAATGTGTCTTTATGCGGGGCGGCGTATTCCAGAAATCTCCGACCACATCGCCGATATCGACCGCGCCATGAAGTGGGGCTTTGCGTGGGAGCTTGGCCCGTTTGAAACCGTCGACGCGCTTGGGTTACCGGCGTTCGCGCAACAAATCAGGAAAGAAGGGCGTGCGCTGCCGCCGGTGTTTGAGAAAGCGCTCTCCGCCGGGCGCAAGAGTTTTTACGAATCGGAAAAAGGAGTCACCTCGGTTTTTGATTTTGCCACTGCGGCGACCACGAAAGTCGGAGAGCCCTCCAGCATTCTCATCCTGAAGAATCTGAAAGACGCGGGGAAGGAAGTGGAACGGAATTCCGGCGCGAGCCTAATCGATCTGGGCGACGGCGTGATCTGCTGCGAATTCCACTCCAAGATGAACGCCATCGGCTCCGATCTGATCGCCATGATCCACAAAGGCATCAAGCGACTGGATTCCGAGTTCGATGCCATGGTGATCGCCAATCAGGCCACGAATTTTTCCGTTGGCGCGAATTTGATGCTGGTTCTGGTGGGGGCGCAGGAGCAAGAATGGGACGAGCTGCACATGGCGGTCAAGCAATTTCAGAATGTCAACATGGCCATTAAATACGCGCCTAAACCGGTGGTTGTTGCACCGCAGGGCATGGCGCTGGGTGGTGGCTGCGAGATTGGGCTGCACGGCGCAAAAATTCACGCCGCTGCGGAAGCTTATATTGGCCTCGTGGAAGCTGGCGTGGGACTGATTCCCGGCGGCGGAGGTACGAAAGAGATGCTGATCCGCGCAAATGAAAACGCGGCGTCCGGCGACGACCTAGATCTCTTTCACACACTGAGGCCAGTTTTCGAAAATATCGCCACGGCGAAAGTCGGGACCAGCGCCGAAGAATGCCGCGAGTTGGGCTACTTGCGCCGCAGCGATACGTATTCCATGAATCGCGATCGACTTGTCGCCGAGGCCAAGCAAACCGCTCTGGCGCTTGCGCGCAGCGGCTGGAAGCCTGCGGCGGCTTCGTGGCAGGAAGGCGCGCAGACTACGCAAATCAAGGTGTTGGGCGAATCGTTCCTCGCCGCAGCGAAAATGGCGATCCATCTGATGGTGCGCGGCGGTTACGCTTCCGACTACGACGCTCACGTTGCGCGCAAACTGGCAAATATCCTGGCCGGTGGGGCGCTATCGGCGCCGCAGCTTGTGAGCGAGCAATATGTACTCGACCTGGAGCGCGAAGCCTTCGTGTCCCTGTGCGGCGAAAAGCAGACCCAGCAGCGTATCGCGCACACGCTGAAAACCGGCAAGCCACTGCGCAATTAGCCGGCGCACATGGCAGTATAGTTTTTTCCGCATTCCCGGCCCTGATGACGCCGATCACCATAAACCGCCTAGATCCGTATTGTCTATCCTTCATGATTCGGCTAATATCATTGGCTGGAGGTGCGCATGCAGAGACTCCTCGCACCGCGCGAAGCCGCTAACATCCTCGGCGTCAGCTATCCCACCTTGAAACAGTGGATTTACCACGGGAAAATCAAGACCGCTAAAACTCCTGGCGGCCATCACCGGGTCCCGGAATCGGAAATCGACCGCCTGATCCCGAAAAAACTCGATCGCGGCGATATTGCCACGCGTCGACTCAACTTTCGCAAGATTTCCGGCCGCAATCAGCTCATCGGCCGCGTTGTTGCCATCAAGTACAGCGGCCTGCTGGCGCAAATCACTCTCGCCATCGGCGAGCAGCACATCACTTCCATCATTACCGCTGACGCTGCGAAGGAAATGCGCCTGAAGCCCGGCGAGCGAGCGGCTGCGCTGATCAAATCGACCGAAGTCATGATTCTCCGCGTCTGACACCCATCCGACTGGGTCATGAATTCTTTTGCACAATGCGCATTCCGCAATGGTCGCGTTCGCCGCTGGAGCTGTTTCTTCGCCCTCGTCGGCTTCCTTCTGCGGCGCCAGCCACTCGCGCGCAAACCGTGCGAGTAGCCGCGGCCTGCGATTTGCAATTTGCCATGGACGATCCTGCTTCGCGCTATCAAAAGCAAACCGGCCACAAACTATCCGCGAGCTACGGTTCCAGTGGCAATTGCCATGCCCAAATTCAGAGCGGCGCGCCGTTCGACATTTTCTTCTCCGCGGATATCCTGTGCGCGCAAAAACTGATCGACGCGCATCTTGCCGACCGCACTTCGCTGGTAATCTACGCGCGCGGCCAAATCGCTCTGTGGGCTCCCTCTGATGCGCGACTGGATCTTTCGCGAGCGGGATTCGCCGTCTTGCGCGATTCGCGCGGCCAGAAAATTGCCATCGCCAATCCTGCTCACGCTCCCTACGGACGTGCCGCGGTCGCTGCGCTGCAGCACGCAGGACTCTATGAGCAGCTCAAATCCAAACTGGTCTACGGTGAAAACATTTCCCAGGCGGCGCAATTCGCGCAGTCCGGGAGCACCCAGGTGGGGATTCTCGCGCTATCACTCGCGCTTTCGCCCAACATGAAATCGGGCGATCGATGGCTGATCCCTTCTGAGATCTATCCAGCACTTGATCAGGCTGCCGTTCTGCTCAATTCTTCCGCGAACAAAGCCGGTGCGCGTGCGTTCCTCGAATTCGTCAACAGCGAGGGCGGTCGCGAAGTGCTATCGCAGCACGCCTTCACGCTTCCCAACCGCACTTCTCGCGACGTGCAAAAACAAAAGCCATGAACCTCGACTCGCTGTTTCTCTCTCTGCGCCTTGCGGCCACCGTTGCGCTGCTTCTTCTTGGTATCGCGATGCCGCTGGCTTATTGGCTGGCTTTCTCGCGTTGGCGCGGGAAATTCCTCCTTGAGTCCATCGTCGCGCTGCCTCTGGTTCTCCCGCCGACGGTGCTCGGCTTCTACGCGCTCATCGCGCTGGGCCCGCACGGCCCCATCGGGCAGGTGTGGCAATCGTTTTTCGGACACACCCTGGCCTTCACATTCACTGGGCTGGTGCTGGCGTCGCTGGTTTACAGCCTTCCTTTCGCGGTGCAGCCCTTGATTGCCTCGTTCGAATCGCTGGACCGCCGGTTACTGGACGCTTCTTCGGTTCTCGGCGCCGGCCGCGTTCGCACGTTCTTCCGCGTGATTCTTCCGCTCTCGTGGTCAGGCCTCGTCACCGCGCTGGTGCTGAGCTTTGCGCACACCCTGGGCGAATTTGGCGTTGTGCTGATGGTGGGAGGGAATCTTCCCGGCATCACGCGTACCGTGTCCATCGACATCTATGATCGTGCCCAGGCGCTCGATTACTCTGGCGCGCACCACATGGCGCTGCTGCTTCTGCTCATTTCGTTTGTCGTGCTGTCCATCGTTTACGCGATCAATCGCCGCGTGTGGTCTCCCTGGACGGTGAGGTGACGCCGGTAATGCTTCGAGTCGCCATTCGCAAACAATTTCGTGCGGCGGGCGCGCCAGATTTCGATCTGCAGGTTACGCAGGAGTTTGTGCCGGGCATCACTGTTCTGTTCGGTCCTTCCGGCGCAGGCAAGTCGAGTCTGCTCGATTGCATTGCGGGCTTGGAGACTCCCGACACCGGGCGCATCACTCTGGGCGAAGAAATCTTTTTTGACGCAGACCGGAAAATCTTCCTTCCACCGCAATGGCGCCGGATTGCGTACGTCTTTCAATCTCTGGCACTGTTTCCTCATCTGAGCGTGGAAGAAAACGTTGCTTATGGACTGTTCTCGAATAGCCATTCGCAGCGCGATTTGCGCGTGGCGCAAATCCTGGAGGCGTTCCACATCGCGAGCTTGCGGCGACGCAAACCTCCCGAACTTTCAGGCGGCGAAAAACAACGCGTCGCTTTGGCGCGTTCGCTTGTCACGGAGCCCCGGGTTCTACTTCTGGACGAACCCCTGACGGGGTTGGATTCGCCGTTGTGCCGCGCCATCCTGCAAGACCTGCGCGACTGGAATGACGCGAATCGCATACCCATCCTGTACGTTACGCATAATCGTGAAGAGCTCGACGCGGTTGGTGAGCGCGTGGTCGCTTTGCTGCAGGGCCGAGTGCAGGAATCCGGCGCTCCTCGTGATGTTCTGGATGCTCCGCGCTCGCTGGCCCTTGCTCGCGCCGCGGGCTTCGAAAATATCATGCCCGCCACGGTCCTGGAAACGCGCGTGGAGGACGGCGTGATGCGCGTGGCCTTGACTCCTTCAAAATGCGAGCTGGAAATTCCGCTCGGCCCCAACGAGGCAGGCGCGCAACTTCATGTTGCGGTACGCGCCGGCGACATTCTTCTGGCGACGCAGCCGCCGCAGTTCCTCAGCGCGCGCAACGTTCTGCCGGGTACGCTGCTGTCACTGGAATCGCGCGGCACTCTGGTCATCGCAGAGGTGAACGCTGGCTCCCGTTTCATTGTGCACATAACTCCCGGCGCGGTGCGTTCGCTGCGGCTCTCCGCCGGCTGCGCCGTTTGGCTGGTGCTCAAGACGCACTCTTGCCATCTGGTCTCACCGTAGTTACTTCTTGGCCGCAGGATGGGCGTCCTGGCCTCTGCTATCATGGTTTCGCTTGACTCGAGGATTCCGTGCCGCGCAAGAAGAACAAAGGTAGCTCTGCTCCCAAGCCGCTGAAGGCGCGCAATGCGCCACGGGCGGGATCGCAGTCCAAGCCCGCAACGCGCCTGGAAGAGGTGCTGCAGAGCGCGGCCAACATTTTTTTCGCCAAAGGGTTTCACGCGACAAGCATCGAAGACGTTGCGCGAGACGTGGGGATGCTGAAAGGCTCGCTGTACTACTACATTAAGTCGAAAGATGATTTGCTGTTTCAGCTGCTTCTGGCCGGCATCGAGGACGGCGATGCATTCATCGCGCGGCAAATCGATGCGAGCGGTGATCCCGTCGAGCAACTGGAGCGAGCGATCCGCGCACAGATCGATTACATCATCCAGAACAAAGTGCCCTTCGGGTTGTTCCTGCACGAATTCGATTCACTTTCGGGCAAACGCCAGCACAAGCTCATCTCCGTAATGTCGCGTTACAATTCGCGATTCGTCGAACTGGTGCGGCGCGGGCAGCAGCAGGGAAAGCTGATCGATGGCGAACCGTGGCTGATCGTTAACGGGATCCTTGGCATGTGCAATTGGCTATACCGTTGGTATGACATCGACCAGATTTCCGGGCCTGATCGCATCAAGCAGGTGTTTCTGCGCATGATTCTGAACGGCATCCGAAAACAACACTAACGGCAAGCGAAACACAAGGCGGGACTAACCAAAAGGAGAGTGCATTACTATCCGTTCGGTTAGGACTAGGGTGTAATTATTACTTTTCGGCCGCTCATGCATTTTCTCCTGCGCTTCTAATTCCCAGCGAATCTGCCGCTTCGCGTTCGTTGCGTTGCGTTTCCCCTTTGCTAGCGCGAATGGCACGGCACCTGCATTAGCTACCCGCGTCGGCAGTAAAGAAAACCAGACAGGAGTCGGGCAAGCAGAAAAGGGCACATCGGCGGTTGGTGGAAAAGCTTTTGTTGTTTCCTTTCTGCCTCTCTCCGCTTCCGACTCAAAGGAGATTTTATGAAAAACCTACGGTCAGTGCTTTTTGCTTTGACAGTCCTGTTGCTCGCTACGGCAGCGCAGGCACAGACGACAAACGTAAAGGCTACGATCCCGTTTGACTTTGTCGTCGGGGATCATTCCTACTCTGCCGGTGAATACACCGTTAAATCCATGTCGCAAAATAGTCCAGCCGTTCGCATCGACAATGCGGACGAATCCGAGAAGGGCATCACCTTCGCTCACACATGCCGTAACCTCAACCCTGCCGAAGGAACAACGCTTGTATTCCAGCGGCTCGGCGACAACTATTTCCTGTACCAGATTTGGACCGAGGGCAATACCACTGGCCGCCAGTTCCCAATGAGCAAGACGCAGGTACAACTTGCCAAGAACAACAGCAAGCCGGAACTCGTGATCGTTGCCGCAAACATCTCCCACTAGCCTCT